>NZ_SCRH01000012.1 GCF_004298145.1 Mycobacterium sp. | reverse complement strand
TTGGATTTCGCCGGGTTCGATGCGGTAGCCGCGGATCTTGACCTGCTCGTCGGCGCGCCCGAGGTAGTGCAGCTGCCCATCAGCACCCCAGCGCACCAGATCGCCGGTGCGATACATCCGTGACCCCGGGCCACCGAACGGGCACGCCATAAACCGCGACGCGGTCAACCCCGCCCGACGCACATACCCAACACCCACCCCACGACCGGCCAGATACAACTCGCCGATCACCCCGGCGGGCACCGGGTTCAACCACCCGTCCAGCACAAAGAAGGCCGCCCACGCGATCGGTGAGCCGATCGGTGTCGGCCCCGACCCCGCGGCCAGCGGTGCACTCTTGCACGCCCACATCGTTGTCTCGGTCGGGCCGTACACGTTGATCATCACGCGTCCCGGCGCCCACCGGTTCACCAGTTCGACGGGGCAGGGTTCCGCACCGATCACCAACGCCGCCGACTCCAGCCCTTGCGTCGACAGCATCCCCACCGCCGACGGCGTCTGGGTCAACACGGTGACTTGCTGGTCGACCAGCAACGTGTGGAAGTCCTCCGGGGAGCGCGCCACCGAGTCAGGCACCACCACCAGCCGCCCACCAAACAACAACGCACCCCAGATCTCCCAGACCGAGAAATCGAAGGCGTAGGAGTGAAACTGCGTCCATACCTGGTTGGGCGCCAACTCGACGCCGATATCCAGTGCGTCGAACATCTGAGTGACGTTGTGGTGCGTGACGGTCACGCCTTTGGGCACACCGGTCGTGCCAGAGGTGTAGATGATGTGCGCCAGGTCATCAGGAGCTGGGTCCGGCAAGGCGGTATTGGGTTGGGAGTCGACGCGAGGGTCGTCGAAATCGATGACCGCCAACTCGCATCCATCGAACCGCGAGCGCAGGCCCGCCGTGGTGATCGCAGCGATCGGTCCGGCATCGGCGACCATGAACTCGATCCGGGCCGCCGGCAGCGCCGGATCCATCGGCAGATACGCCGCCCCGGTCTTCAGGACGGCCAAGATCGCCACGATCGCATCAGCCGACCGCGAAAACAACAGCGCCACAGACTGACCCGGACCGGCGCCGTGGGCCGCCAACAAATGTGCCAACCGGTTGGCGGCCTCATCAAGCTCGCGGTAGGTCAGGGAGTGGCCCTCGAAGGTCACCGCCACTGCATCGGGGGCGCGGGCCACGCGTTCGGCGAACATAGCCGGAATCGATGCTTGGGTTGCGGGCTGGGTCAGTACCGCACGGTTGCCGAGTTCATCGAGGCGGGCGTGCTCACCCTCGTCGAGTACGTCGATCGACGAAACCCTTTGTGCCGGATCGGCGGTCATCGCCACCAGTACCCGCTCCAAGCGCCCGATCAGCGCGCTGACGCTGTCCTCGTCGAACACATCGGTGCGAAACTCCACCGTTCCGCCGATCCCAGCGGGCTCACCGGCCTCGGTGAAGTGTTCGGCCAACGAAAACGCCAGATCCATCCGGGCGGTGCGGGTGTTCACCGGTAGCGACGTGACCTGCAGGCCGTCCAACACCAGCTCCGCCGCGGGATCGCTATCGCCGGCGAACTGCCAGCCGACCATCACCTGAATCACGGGGTGATGAGCCAACGACCTCGACGGATTGAGTCGTTCCACAAGCACTTCGAAGGGCACGTCTTGGTGCTCGTAGGCGGCCAGACTGCGTCGGCGCACCTGGTCCAACAGTTCGGCGGTGGTGGGATCCTCCGACACGTCGACGCGCAGCACCAAGGTGTTGATGAAAAAGCCCACCAGCTCGTCCAGTGCGGGGTCGCGCCGCCCGGCGATCGGAAACCCGACGGCCACCTCGGGGCTGGCGCTGATCTTCGACAACAGCACCGCCATGGCGGCCTGCATCACCATAAAACTGGTCGTATTGTGCTCGCGGCCCAGTCGTGCAACCTGCTGCTGCAGCTCGGCCGGAAAATCCACGATGACGTTCGACCCGCGCTGATCGGCCACCGGCGGGTAGGGCCGATCGGTGGGCAGCTGCAGGCGCTCGGGCAGCCCGGCCAGGGCCTCCTCCCAGTAGTCCAGTTGCGCGGCGATGGGGCTATCGCTGGCGTCGAGGTCGCCCAGCTGCGCTCGCTGCCACAGTGTGTAGTCGACGTACTGCACCGGCAGCGGCGCCCAGTCGGGGGCCTGCCCGGCACACCGGCTGGCGTAGGCGACCCCCAGATCCCTGATCAGCGGGGCGATCGACCAGCCGTCGGCGGCGATGTGGTGGACCACGGCCACCAGCACGTGTTCTTCCAGGGCGACCCGGAAAAGCGTTGCGCGAAAAGGAAGTTCGGTGCCCAGGTCAAAACCGCGACGCGCTGCCGCACCGATGGCCTCATCCAACCGGCCGGCCGACCAGCTGGTGGCATCGACAAGATCCCAACCGAAGTCGGCTCGCTCGGGTGGCAATACCAGCTGCTGGGGGATCCCCTCGGGCGCGGCAAGCAGCGTGCGCAGGCTTTCATGACGGCCCACCACATCCGCCATCGCCGCGCGCAATTCGTCGCTATCGAGGCGCCCGTTCAAGCGCAATGCCGCGGCCAAGTTGTAGACCGGGGAGGGCCCCTGCAACTGGTCGACAAACCACAACCGCTGCTGGGCATACGACAACGGCACCACCGCTGGCCGGTCCGCTGCCACCAAGGGCTGCAGCCGCCGCGAACCCACGCCGACATGGCATGCCAACTGAGCAACCGTGGGCGCATCGAACACGGCGGGCACCGAAACGTCGGCGTCCAGTGACGTGTTGATCGCCGCGGACAAGCGCATCGCCAACAGCGAATCCCCGCCGAGGTCGAAGAAGGAGTCGTCGATGCTGACTCGGTCGAGTCCGAGTACTCGCGCGTAGATGCTGGCCAGGATTTCTTCAAGGGCGGTGCGCGGGGCGCGGTAGTCCTTGAGGTGGTGGGAATCGGGTGCGGGCAGGGCGTGGGTGTCGAGTTTGCCGTTGGGGGTGAGTGGGAGGGCGTCGAGCGCTACCAGCGCGGTCGGGACCATGTAGGGCGGGAGCCGCTCGGCCAGTGCGGTCCGTGCCTGGGTGGGGTCGGCGCTGCCGGTGATGTAGCCGATGAGGCGTTTGTCGCCGGGGCGGTCTTCGCGGGCGACGACGACGGCTTGGTCGACGCCCTCGAGAGTTGTTAGGGCGGTTTGGATTTCGCCGAGTTCGATGGGGCGTGTCATTCCATCTGTGTAAGTCCGAGGTGGTCCATCATCGGACCGCCGTTGGGGCGGACAGAAGGAGTGTTTTGTGACCAAGTCCACGAAGGCGCCGGCTCAGGACAAGACGGCG
>NZ_SCRH01000011.1 GCF_004298145.1 Mycobacterium sp. | reverse complement strand
GCACAGTGTGACCAGGGCGCGACGCGCGTTGCGGCGCTCGAGCTCGTCGACCATGGTCCCGGTGATCATGGCGCCGGTGGCGCCCAGCGGGTGGCCCATCGCGATGGCGCCGCCGTTGACATTCAGGATCTCGTCGGGAATGTTGAGGTCCTTCTGGAACTTCAACACCACCGATGCGAACGCCTCGTTGAGCTCGAAAAGGTCGATGTCACCAATCGTCAAGCCGGCCCGCTCGAGCACTCGGCGGGTGGCCGGCTGAGGGCCGGTGAGCATGATCGTCGCATCGGATCCACTGGTAGCCGTCGCCACGATCCGCGCCCGCGGGGTCAAACCTTGCGAAATACCGGCCTTTTCGGAGCCGATGAGCAGCAGCGCGGCGCCATCGACAATGCCGGAACTGTTACCACCGGTGTGGACGTGGCTGATTTTTTCCACCCAGTGGTACCTCTGCAGCGCCACGTCGTCGAAGCCGCCCATCTCACCGATGCCGTCGAACGCGGGCTTGAGCTTGCCCAGGCCTTCCAGGGTGGAGTCGGGGCGCATGTGCTCGTCGTGGTCGAGGATCACCAGGCCGTTCTGGTCGCGCACCGGCACGATCGACTTGGCGAAGTAGCCGCCCGACCAGGCCGCGGCGGCCTTCTCCTGGCTGCGCAGCGCGAAGCGGTCGACGTCCTCGCGGGAGAAACCCTCCATGGTGGCGATCAGGTCGGCACCAATGCCCTGCGGAGCGACGAGGTGGTCGTAGGTAAAGGCGACGTCGTTGAACATGGGACCGCCGTCGGAGAGCATGGCGACGCGGCTCATCGACTCCACACCCCCGGCCAGTACCAGGTCGTCCCAACCCGAGCGCACTTTCTGCGCGGCGGTATTAACGGCCTCCAGACCCGAGCCGCAGAAGCGGTTGAGCTGCACCCCACCGACCGTGTCCGGCAGCCCGGCGGCCAGCACCGCGGTGCGCGCGATGTCGCCGCCCTGGTCACCGACCGGGGACACGACGCCGAGGATCATGTCGCTGATCAGCGTCGCGTCCAGGTCGGGGAAACGCCGGCGCAGCTCGTCCACCAGCCCAACAATCAGGCTCAGTGGCTTGACCTCATTCAGCGATCCATTGCGCTGCTTGCCCCGCGGTGTGCGGATGGCCTCATAAATGAAGGCTTCTTCGGACATGGATATCGCTTTCAGGTAGATCGCGCGCAAGTTTCGCAGGCGCGCAGATAGTTATCGGCCGGGCGCAACGATGCCTACGGCCGCAATGGCGGACGTTCTATTGGCCTGCGGTGCCGCCCGCCGCCTTGTTGAGCAGGAATTCGCCGATGTAGGTGCGGGTCTGATCGGCGTTGAGAGGTTGAAACATCGATGCAGCAGAATCCCGGTAAAGGCGTTCGAAGATCGAACCCTTCCGGAACGATGAACCGCCCACCATGCTCATGGCGTGCCGGGACATGTGCAGCACGTTATCGGCGATGAAGGTCTTGGCCAGGCCGAGATAGGGGAAACGCAGTTCAGGATCCCACGCTGTATCCTTGCCATCGATCAAATCCTGGCAGGTTTGGTGGAGTACACGCCGTGAGCATTCCACCCGAGACGCCATGTCGCCGATGCCGTCGATGATGTGCCCGACTTTCTTGACTTCGGTGTCGGCGGCGATAATCGCGCCGAACGTGGCCCCCAGGTGCTTCTTGGACAGCGTCTTGGTGGATTCCTCGAGGATGCGCTGCTGCATGCCGTAATAGATGCTGGCAAACATCAGCGATGCCCACTCCAAGACACCGAAAGCTCCTGCGCGCCAGGGTGAGACGAAGCCGTCCTCCGGCACGAAGTAGCCGTCGAACACGATGGTTTGGGTGCCGGTGGCGTGCATGCCTAGTGCGTCCCAGGTCTTCTCGACGCGGATGCCGTCGCCTTGCAGGTTTTCGTCAAGCTTGAAGTCGCCGATGAACAGCTTTTCGGCGCCGACGCGGCCCTCGAAAGTCTCGGGCAGGTTGCCCTCGGAGTCGGTCTCGGTGGCGTTGGTGGTGATGATGTCGGCGGCCTCGCAAAGGGTACCCCAGGTCTTCTTGCCGTAGAGCTTCCAGCCACCGCCCTTTTGCGGGACCGCCTGCATGTCGGCCAAGCCCGAAAAGCCGGCGCGTTGCTCCGAGAACGGACCGAACATGAGTTCCCCGTCGACGACACGGCCCAGCCAGTATTTGTTCTGTTCCTCGCTCATCAAGTTCCCGGCGATGCCGACCATGATGTAGTGCATGTTGTAGGCCAGCGTGATCGCGGAGTCGCCGCGGGAGAGTTCCGAGACCGCTTTGGATACCTGCAGAATGTTGCCCCCAGGGCCGCCGAATGCTTTCGGTACCGGTAAGGCCCCCAACCCGGAGTTCTTGAACACTTCGATCGAGGGGTAGGCGAAGGTGTTGTCCTGGTCATAGCGGGGACCGATCTCGCGGAAAAACTTTGAGACCTCCTGAGCCTTTTCGAACCACGGCCCGAAATCCTCGTCGGTCAGGTCCTGTTCCAGCATCTTCCGCTCCATTTCATTCCCAGCGTTGTCGCTTTGCTTCTTTGTGGCTGTGCCGATGCTGCTCTTGGTCCGTCATGGTGCGCACCCCTCACAAGGGGGAACTCGATCCAACGTCGGGGAGGCCAGCCTGGTCGGCGGCCGAAACCTTGGCCATCGTCTCCCCCCGACGGGCAATCCGTTTCCCCCCGTTGGAGGTGGTCGCCCACAGTAACCGCCAATAGCGTCGATGCGGTCGTGCACCACCAGCCGAGGAGACAATCCCTTATGAGTCACGCATTTGCTGTCAAATGGTTGAAGGCATTTCGCGAAAGCGCAGAAGCCGTCGTCGCTCTCTACGCGGACGATTTCTTGTTCGAGGACCCGATTCTCGGTCAATCCATCACGTCTAAAGACGAGCTACTGCGAGTGTTCGCCCCCTACGCGAATGCGGACACCGAAAACGGCATCGGCATCAACAACTTCCGCATCGATGAGGTCGTCGGCGACGATAGGGCCGCCATCTATCGCTGGACGTGGCAAGCTCCGACCGCGGCCGCCTTTGTCGGCGTGCCGACTAACGGCAAGATTCCCGGCGCGCGGGGCATCACCTTCCACATCTATGACGCCGACGGTCGCATCAAGCGCGAAGAGAGTTTCTGGGACTGTGCCACCGCGGTGCATGATCTCGGTCTGCCGGTGGATCCCACCGGCGTCAGCAAGTCCGCGGCACTGGTGTGAGAGGGGAAATACCATGAGTCTCGATACGCAATTCGCCACTACCCATGCGCGCACCTGGACGAGCGCGCTGACCTCGGACACGACCGCCGCGGTCGAACTGTATGCCGACGATCTCGTCTATGACGACCACGCGGACTCCGACCATGTGATCGACACCGCGATCACCAAGCAGGAGCTGAATCCGCGGCTGGCGCCCTTTGCCAACAAGGACAAAGCCAACGGTGTCGGGCTGCACACCTTCACCGCCACCGAAGCGTTCCAACTCTCCGGCGTGGACGGCAATCCCGCCGTGGTCATCCTGTGGGACTGGACCGGTCAAGCGCTCGACACCTATCGGGGAGTCCCGACAAATGGAAAGACGTTGAGCACCAGGGGAATTACCTGGCATCAGCTCGATGCCGACGGAAAAATCGAACGCGAAACGACTTACTGGAACGACACTCCGGTGCTACAGGAACTCGGACTGCCGATCGTGACTCCGGAGTACTGGGCCGAGGGATTCGACCCGTCTGCGCTGATGGGATAGCAACACCGGGACCCGACATGAGCATTGATCCGGTGTTGCCTGAGCGCTTCGAGCGTAAGGCCGCAGCGCATGCCTAACCGCATACCAACCAACATGACGTCGCACCCGAGGAACGCCTAATGACGCACCACTACTCGATGTATATCGACGGAGAGTGGATCGACACCCTGGACCGCTACGAGATCCGCAGTCCCGCAACCGAAGATTTAGTAGCGACGGTCGCCAAAGGCGACAGAACCCACGTGGACGCGGCTGTCGCCGCCGCCGCGCGCGCGTTCGAGGAAGGTAAGTGGCGGCACACACCGGTGACGGAACGCGCGGCCATTATCAACACGGTGGCCGAACGTGTCGGCGCGCGCACTAATGAGCTGGCCGCATTGCAGTCCATGGAGAACGGCGCGACCATCCGCATCACCGGCGCCCTGCACGTCGGACTGTCGGTCGCTCAGCTGCAATATTTGGCCGCAATTGCTCAGAACTACGACTGGGAGACAACGGGCCCGGCTATTGAACCCGTTGCCGCTGAGGGCATCGTGGTGCGTGAGCCCATGGGTGTGGTCGCCGCGATCGTGCCCTGGAACATCCCGCTACTGACAGCGGTGTGGAAGATCGGGCCTGCTTTGGTAGCCGGAAACTCGCTGGTACTCAAGCCCGACGAACACGCTCCGCTGCTGCTGCTCGAGCTCGCTCGCGAATTCGAGGCCGCCGGCTTACCGCCCGGTGTGCTCAACGTGGTTACCGGCGACGGTGACTCCGTCGGGGCATACCTGTCTGGCCATCCTGGAGTCCGTAAGGTCGCGTTCACCGGATCGACCACGGTAGGCAAGAGCATCCTGCGCCAGTCGGCCGACTCAATTCGGCGGGTCACGCTGGAATTGGGCGGCAAGGGCGCCAACGTCATCCTCGACGACGCCGACATCGACATGGCCGTCGACGGAGCGCTGTTCGCCTGCATGGCCAACAACGGTCAAGCCTGTGAAGCCGGCACCCGCCTACTCATTCCCAGCAGCCGTCGCGACGAGATCCTCGACAAGCTGATCGCACGAGCGGCAACGCTGCGCGTCGGTGACCCGCTGGATCCTGCAACCAACGTCGGACCGATCATCTCGGCCGCCCAGCGCGACCGGATCCTCGACTACTTCCGCATCGCAGCGGAGGAGGGCGCGAAGATCGCACTGGGCGGTGGGTCACCCCGAGGCCCCGAATTCGCCAAGGGATATTGGATCGAGCCCACCATTCTCATCGATGTCGAGAACGACATGCGCATAGCGCGCGAAGAAGTGTTCGGGCCGGTGCTGGTCGTGCTGACCTACGAAAGTGTCGACGAGGCGGTTGAAATCGCCAACGACACCAATTACGGTCTGTCCGCCGGGGTTTGGGGGAGTAGTGAGGCGCGTGCTTTACAGGTGGCTCGCCGCCTGCAGGCGGGAATGGTCTGGATCAACAATTGGCATGTTATCCACCCGGCATACCCCTTCGGTGGCGTCAAGGAAAGCGGCATGGGCCGCGAAGGCGGCCCGCACTGCATCGACGAATACGTCGAAGAGAAGTTCATCGCGCTGGACCGCTCGGGTGGCATCGAGAGCAAGGCATTCGCTATCGTCATCGATCCGGCCGGATCATAAGATCCGCCACGATGCACGCCGAAGCTGGCCAAACCGCAGACTTCGACGTCGCGGCCAGAACGTCGTTGCGACTCGGTATCGCCTACGGCCAGAACATGTGGCTGAATATCCCCGGCGACCTCATGCGGGTGCGCGCTACCGACCTGCGCCACCTCGCACGTCAAGTGGCCGCTGTCAGGTCAGAGCACCCCGGCTGCGATGTGCTGGCCGATATCAACGTCGCGATCGCCGGCGATGCACGGTCGGCGCGATCGGCTCTGGAAAAGCGCACCGACCTGCCAGCCGACAACACGCTGCTCTATGTCGGCACCCCGGTGGGCTTGGCAGGCCTCGTCGCCGATCTGTACGCGCTGCACATCACCGATGGGGCGGTGCTGATCCCGCTGTTAGGCCGGGAGACGCTCGAACTCATCCGCAACGAGGTGGTACCTGAGCTGCAGACTTTCCTGCCAGTACCGCGCACCCGGTAACAGCCCGGGGAACCCCGCTCAGCGCCCGCTGAGTGCCCACGCGATGGCTTGAGCGCGGTTGACTGCTCCGTATTTCCGGAGGATGTGTTTGACGTGCGATTTCACCGTGCCTTCGGTGATGACGAGTCGATCCGCGATGTCCTGGTTGCTGGCTCCGGTGACCATCAAGTCAAATACCTGAGCTTCGCGCTCGCTTAGCTCCACGGTTGAGCGGCCAGTCGGTCCCGACCAGCCGGCGTCGCCGCCGGAGCCCGTTTCCGGAAGCTCGCCGAACCGGGATACGTTCAGGCCGGCATCGCACAGGTCGTCGATGCGTTCGACCGTTCCAAAGAACAATTCACGGACGCTGTCGCGTTGGACCTGCAGCCGCTCCATCAGCACCGCTCGATCGTAGATATGGGTGAATCCATCGGCGAAGGCCCACAACACATCACGGTCTGCCTCGTCGACACGGCGTGGCATCGGATAGTGATCGGTATGCAGTAATCCGATGACTTCTTCACCGTGAACCAGAGGTGCCACCACATAGGAGCGTGATTGCCCTGCCTGGACGATCAACGGCCGATACACGGGCGCATCGGCGGTGTCGTACACCATTGACGGGCGGCGCCGTGAGAGCATCTCGGCTTCGGGCGCGGTCGCTGACAGGGGGACCCTCTGGTTGACCCAGTCGCTGAACCACGACCGCGTCGCGACGTTGTCGTCGCGGTTGTGCAGAATCAACGGCTTCCAGCTGTGGCTCTCTAACTTCGAGATCACCGCTCGGTGAAACCCGCAACGCGCCACCAGTTCTTCGCAGGCACCCTCCATCAGCGCGGTCGATGAGGGTACGCCACGTAACCGACTGAGTCCGGCAGCGCAGTTGGCCAGCCGATGGCCGCGAGTGGCTGTCTGGTGCAGGTAGAGGTCCATGGCCAACTGCTGAAGCTTCAGGACCAGATCGCACAGTTGCCGTGCGCCGGCCGCATCGTGGCCGGGAATGTTCCGCAGCTGCTCGATGCACGCGTGGGTCAGAACCGAAACGGCCTCAGCCGCCCGCGCTGGGGCGACCCATTCGAGATCGGGCAGCGGAATAAACTGTCCGACAGTGTAATTGGTGTCCTCCCGCAGCGCTTCCAGCCGGCTCATCAGCTCCGCCTCACCCGACCACCATTCGGCCCGGGCTCGTCCACCCGCCGAAATGCGGTTGCTCTCCCCGGCAAAGGAGACACTCATCGTGGCCGCCGTTCGTCACCGCGGGTGTCACGGAGATAACACGAGATCGCTGCGGCGCGGTTGGCCGCGCCCAACTTGTGCAGGATGTGTTTGACATGGGACTTGATTGTGCTTTCGGCGACGGTGAGTCGGTCCGCAAGCTGCGCATTGGTGGCGCCACTAGCCAATAACGCCAACACCTCGCGTTCGCGGCCGGTCAGTCGCGCCAGCCGAGCCGAATGTCGCTGTTGCTCCGGCCGGACGCGCTCAGGCCCGCCGCAAGCTTTGACGCTGTCACTCGCGGAGAGCGCGGACGACTGCAGTTCGGGAACACCGCCCAGTGTTGGCACAGAGTCGGCGACTGCCGCCCACGCCTCGGCGAGGATGTTCTGCAGGTGCTGGGCGCGCTCATTGAGCTCTGCACGCTCGATGCACAATCCCGCTCCGTCGGCGAACAGGCGCAACAAGTCGCGGTCGAGCGCCGAGAGGGTCTCGGATTTGGCGGGGCGGTCCGCATGTAATAGGCCCACGACGATCGAATCGGCGACGATCGGGGCTACCACATACTCGCGCGTGCCGGTGCGGGTCACCAACGGTCGGTGTGTGCGGGGCTCGTCCTGGGCGTCGGTGACCAGAGCGGGCAAACGCCGACGTACGACTTCAGCTTCCACGAGCGGTGACATCAGAGCAATGTGTAAATCCTCTACGACTCCGTCGATCTCGAGGATCACCCGACCTGTGTTGGTCAGCCCGAAGAGCGCGAGCGGCGACCACGTTGAGCCTGCCACGCGCGAGACCATGACCCGGGCGAATATTCCGGTTTGGCACAGCACTTGGGGTGCGAGATCAAAGACGGCTTGCGCGGTCGACTGTCGCCGAAGCTGGTCCAGTGCGTCGATCAGGTGAGTCAAGCTCTCGCCGAAACCATCATCGGATTGGGAGGCCAATAACGTAGCAGGCGAACTCATCTGGGCGAGTTCATCGGCCACGTCGGCATAGCCGAGGTCGTCGGAGGACGACACGGACAGATCGGCGGTGATGAGTGCACCCCCTGGGGAAGGACCCGATGCGGATCGTTGTTCACTAACAGTCAACATTGTCAGTGACGCGCATCACGTTTGTCAAACCTGGTTGCAGGCTCCTGGCGGAGTCCTGACGTCGGATAACACCATTGGACCGAATGCGGTACCGGTGTGTTCGAAATTTTTTTGTAGTTAATGCAGATTTACTAAGAGCATAGGCGCGGTGGGCCGTCCGGCCGGCCGCTTACTGAGCAGGAGAGTGGTGTTGGAGCGCCCACATCGCTGGTCACACCGGTTGTCCCTGCCGGCTGTTGCTGCTCCGATGACGAATGTCTCCACTCCCGATCTCGTGATTGCCGCCTGCAGCAATGGGGTTATTGGTTCGTTTCCCACCCACAACGCGCCCAGCCCCGCGGTGTTGCACGACTGGCTGTCGCGCATGGGCGACGAAATCGGCCCAACGGATGCGCCGGCGGCACCTAACCTGGTCGTCCACCCGAGCAATACCCGCCGGGACGCGGACCTGGCGTGCCTCATCCGCCACCGCGCCGAATTGGTCATCACGAGCGTAGGTTCTCCGGAACCGGTGATCGGACCCCTGCATGATGCCGGGGCGCAGGTCTACGCCGATGTGGCCAGCCTTTCCCATGCGTGGCGGGCCGTCGATTCCGGTGCCGACGGTTTAGTACTGCTCACCGCGGGCGCTGGTGGCCAAACCGGGTGGGCCAATCCGTTCGCGTTCGTCCGCGCGGTGCGCGAAAGTTTCGATGGCCCCGTGGTGCTGGCCGGCGGTATCAGCGACGGCCGGGCCATCTTTGCCGCACAGGCGCTCGGCGTCGACTTGGTTTATCTCGGCACGGGATTTATCGCGACCTACGAGAGCGGGGCCGAGGACGGCTACCGCCAAGCGGTCGTCACCTCGACGCTGGACGATGTTCGTCTGTCTGATCGCGTCGGCGGTATTCCGGCAAGCCTTCTCGCCGCCTGGCGCGACGCCGAGCCGGAACACAACCGCGCTCAGGTCGCCGAGACGAAGGGCTTCCGCCACGACAAGCTATTGAGCAACCGCACTGCGTGGAGCGCCGGACACAGCGTGTCGGGGGTGCACGAAATCTCTAGTGTGGCGGCGGTGATCGCGGCGCTGTCCGCCGAATATGACGCGGCGCGAACGAAGATGCGTGAGGTCCTCAATGGCTAGCAGTGATACCTCGGGCGACAACGGGGCTACCCCGTTCGGACCCTTCATGTCATCTGTTGGGGGTGGATATCGTCACCCGGCGGCTCAACGACTTTAGTGTTTCCTCGTTCACTACCAATTTTGTTTCGGGTACCGCGAAGGGATAACGATGCCCGTCCTCATGTCGGAGATCGACACCTCGTCGGCGGCGTATCAGCGCAATCGTGATGTCCAGTCGGCCGCGGTCGCGTCGCTGCATGTGCAATTGGCGCAGGTGGCCGCCGGTGGCGGGGAACGGTATGTGAAACGCCACCACGACCGCGGCCGGCTGCTGGCTCGTGAGCGCATCGAGCTGCTGGTGGACCGCGACGCCCCGTTCATGGAGCTGTCCGCGTTAGCCGCGTGGGGCACCAACTTCCAGGTGGGCGCGGCCATCGTCACCGGAGTGGGTGTGGTGTGCGGTGTGGAGTGCGTGATCATCGCACACGACCCGACCGTGCGGGGTGGCACGATGAATCCTTTTACGCTGCGAAAAAACCTGCGCGCGTTGGAGATTGCACGTATTAATCGATTGCCGGTGGTGTATCTGGTGGAGTCCGGTGGCGCCGATTTGCCAACTCAGTCGGAGTTATTTGTCCACGCGGGCAAGATCTTTCACGACCTGACTGAATTGTCGGCGATGGGTATCCCCAGTGTCGCCCTGGTTTTCGGCAATTCCACCGCCGGTGGAGCTTACGTGCCCGGAATGTGCGATTACGCGGTGCTCGTGGACCAACAGGCCAAGGTGTTCCTTGGCGGACCCCCACTGGTCAAGATGGCCACCGGGGAGGACGCCGACGACGAGGAACTCGGCGGCGCCGACATGCACACCCGGGTCTCGGGGCTCGGCGACTACTTCGCCGTCGACGAGGTGGATGCGATTCGCATCGGGCGCGACATCGTTGCCCATCTGAACTGGCGCAAGCTCGGTCCTGGCCCGAGCCAACCTGCCGACGAACCGCTGTACGACGTTGAGGAGTTACTCGGCATCGCCTCCGGTGATTCACGGGTGCCGTTCGACCCGCGCGAAGTCATCGCCCGCATCGTCGACGGCTCCCGGTTCTCTGAGTACAAGCCCCGCTGGGGCACCAGCATCGCCACCGGTTGGGCCTCCATCCACGGTTTCCCGGTCGGAATACTGGCCAACACCCGCGGGGTGCTGTTCAGTGAAGAATCCAAGAAGGCAACGGAATTCATCCTGTTGGCCAACCAGACCGACATACCGTTGATCTTTCTGCAGAACGTCACCGGCTACATGGTCGGCACCCAATACGAACAGGGCGGCATCATCAAAGATGGCGCCAAGATGATCAATGCCGTCACCAACAGCACGGTGCCCCACATCACCATCAACATGGGCGGCTCGTTCGGGGCCGGGAACTACGGCATGTCTGGGCGAGCCTATGACCCGCGGTTCATGTTCAGCTGGGTCAACGCCAAGCTCGCGGTGATGGGGGCCGCGCAGCTGGCCGGGGTGCTGTCCATTGTCGGCAAAGCTGCCGCCGAGGCAGCCGGTCGCGAGTTCGACCACGAAGCCGATGCAAAACGCAGCGCAGAGATCGAAGAACAGATCGAACACGAGTCGCATGCGTTCTTCATCTCCGGCCGGATTTATGACGACGGGGTGATCGATCCCCGCGATACCCGCTCGGTGCTCGGCATGGCGCTATCAGCAGCACATTCCAATCTCGTGTCCGGTCGCCGCGGTTTCGGCGTGTTCAGGATGTGAGAGACGTGATCACCAAACTGCTCATCGCCAACCGGGGAGAGATCGCCGCCCGGATCATCCGCACCGCCCACGAGATGGACATCGCCACCGTCGCGGTCTATTCCGACGCCGATCGGAACGCACCGTATGTGGCCCAGGCCGATGAGTCGGTGCTTCTGCCCGGCACCGCACCGGCCGACACCTACCTGCGGGGCGACCTGATCCTGGCGGCCGCGGCCCGCACCAAAAGCGAAGCTATCCACCCGGGCTACGGATTTCTTTCGGAGAATGCGGGTTTCGCTCGCGCCTGCATCGAAGCCGGCGTCATCTTCGTTGGGCCCAGCCCACAAGCCATCAGCGCGATGGGTTCCAAGATCGCCGCCAAGGAGATGATGCGCGCCGCAGGCGTACCGGTGCTACCCGGGATCACCATCGAATCTGAGCGAGACGAAGATCCCGCCAAACTGCGAGCGGCCGCCCACGACATCGGCTTTCCGATCCTGGTCAAGGCCGCGTTCGGAGGTGGTGGGCGGGGCATGCGGATCGTGCACGGTGACACCGAGCTTACCGACGCGGTGCACAGCGCTCGCCGCGAAGCTGCCTCAGCATTCGGCGATGGAACTGTGTTTTTGGAGAAGTTCGTCGAGTCCCCCCGCCACATCGAGGTGCAGATTTTCGGCGACCGCCACGGCAGCGTCGTCCATCTAGGGGAGCGCGAGTGTTCGATTCAGCGCCGCTACCAAAAGATCATCGAAGAGGCGCCGTCCACCGCCGTCGACGAATCCCTTCGCGCGGAATTGGGCCACGCGGCGGTGGCGGCCGGTAAGGCCCTCGACTACGAAGGCGCCGGAACCGTCGAATTCGTGATGGCGCCCGACGGCTCGTTCTACTTCCTCGAGGTCAACACCCGGCTTCAGGTCGAACACCCGGTTACCGAATTGGTCACCGGCATCGATCTCGTGCGAGCCCAACTGCTCGTGGCGGCCGGTCAGCCGCTGCCGGCCGAGATGTTCGACATCACACCTCATGGGCATGCTGTGGAAGTCAGGTTGTACGCCGAAGACGTTGCCGCCGGGTTCATTCCGGCCTCGGGGACGTTGCATACCCTGCAATTTCCTGATCTCGCCGGCGTTCGCGTCGACGCCGGATTTGCCTCGGGATCTGTGGTGAGTACCTTCTACGACCCGATGCTGGCCAAGGTGATCGGCTACGGCGCCGACCGCGACGAGGCCTGCAGCAAAGTCGCCCGAGCGTTGCGCGACAGCCGCATCCACGGCGTGACGACGAACCGGGATCTGCTGGTCGGCATATTGCGTGAAGCGGAATTCCGCGCAGGGGCCATCGATACCGGCTACTTGGATCGGCATGACCCCGCAGCACTGATGGGTGGGGGACGCGCTGCCACCGCGCGCCTGCATGCGGTCGTGGCGGCATTAGCCGCACAGGCAGGTCGACGTGCCGAATCGACCGTCCTACCAGGTCTGCCCTCGGGGTGGCGCACCCTGCCGAACCAGCCACAACGCGTCGCATTCACCGTCGGTGATGACCGCTTTGACGTCGACTACCGCTTCGAGCGCGCAGCGCTCACCGTCAGCGTCGGCCAATGGGAGCCCGATGTCGATGTAGTCGGCGCCTCGGCGTCGTTGGTCGACGCCGAGATCGACGGTGTGCGCCGGCGCTACCGGATAACACGCTGGGGCACCATGCATTACGTCGACAGCACGGTGGGCTCTACCGCCTTGCAGGAAGTCGAGCGGTTCCCCGATCCCTCGGCCGCGGCCGAGGCCGGCTCGCTGCTGGCCCCGATGCCCGGCTCCGTGGTGCGCATCGAAGTCACCGAGGGGGGGACGGTTAGCGCGGGCGCGCCCATCATCGTTTTGGAAGCGATGAAGATGGAGCACACGGTGCACGCACCGACCGACGGTATCGTCGCCTCCATCCCGGTCGCGGCCGGCGACCAGGTCGATTCCGGACAGGTGCTCGCGGTCGTACACGGAGACGGCCAGTGAGCGTCACCTACGAGGTCCGCGACGCGGTCGCGTGGCTGACAATCAACCGGCCCGACGCACGCAACAGCCTGAATAAGGCCGTGCGTGAAGGACTCTTCGACGGTGTGCGCAGCTTCAACGCTGACGACACTGCCAAGGTGCTCGTCTTGACCGGTGCTGGCGACAAGGCGTTTTGCGCGGGCGGTGACCTCAAAGAGATGTCAAACGACCGCCTGGCGATTCCGCCGGTGGACTTCGTGCCCCAGTTCGGCCGCAACGTCCGCGTCGACAAGCCCACTATCGCCGCCGTCAACGGTGCCGCGTTCGCCGGTGGATTCTTGTTGGCGCAGACCTGCGATCTCTGTGTGGCCTCTACTACGGCTACCTTCGCCATCACCGAAGCACGGGTCGGGCGCGGAGCACCATGGGCAGCCCCCCTGCCGCTGATGATCCCGCAGCGTATTGCCATGGAATTGCTGCTGACGGCCGCGCCGATGACAGCTCAGCGTGCCTACGAGATCGGCTTCGTCAACCGACTTGCCGAGCCTGCCGATCTGATCCAGACGGCCCAACAACTGGCCCAGCAGATCGCCGCAAATGCCCCCTTGTCGGTCGCTGCCGGCAAACAGACCGCCCTGCTGACCGCCGAACGACCGCTGCGCGACGCCTTCGAAACCGCGGAAAAACTTTGGGCGCCAGTCTATCTCAGTAGTGACGCGCAGGAGGGCATGGCGGCCTTCGCCGAGAAACGCCGCCCGACCTGGAAGGGACAGTGAGCCGTGAACCACGAAACCTACCAGCGGCTGCTGGCCGACCTTGTCGACGAGTCGGACCACTTGGCCGAGGTCCTGTCGTCGTTGACCGTCCGGCAATGGCAGATCGACACGGCCGCACGCGGATGGACCATTCACGACCAGGTCACACATTTGGCATTCTTCGATGACTGCGCGCACTCGTCCCTCAGGAGCCCGCAAGAGTTTCGCGCCACCGCCGATCGACTTATGGCCGACGGCATGGATTTCCCCGATCGCGTCGCCGAAGATCGCCGCTCGCTCGCACCGCACGATGTGCTGAGCTGGTTTATCGACGCGCGACGAAAACTCTTGGTCGCGTTCTCAGAACACGATTTCAGGGCCCGGCTGCCATGGTTCGGGCCCAACATGAGCACCGCGTCGTGCGCCACGGCTCGGTTGATGGAGACCTGGGCGCACGGATGCGACGTCTACGAGGCTCTTGGCGTGAAACGCCCCGCCAGCTCCGGTCTGCACAGCATCGCCCACCTGGGTGTGTCGACGTTCGCATTCTCCCACACGATCCACGGCTTCGCGGTTCCCGACGAACCCGTGTACATCGAATTACGTTCGGCAACAGGAGATCTATGGGACTGGGGTCCGCCGGGTGCCGCCAACCGCGTGTACGGACCCGCCGAGGACTTCGCGCTCGTCATCACCCAGCGCCGCCACTGGACCGAAACCGCACTGATCGCCGACGGGCGGGTAGCCCGACAATGGCTCGATATCGCTCAGGCCTTCGCGGGCGCGCCCACCCGCCGGGTGGTGCCGCAATGACGCGCCGTCCGGTACGGATCGGCAACGCTTCAGCCTTCTACGGTGATCGGCTGGCTGCGATGCGCCGGCTGGTCGACACCGCCGACCTCGACGTCATCACCGGCGACTACCTCGCCGAACTCACCATGCTCATCCTGTGGAAAGCCCGGCACAAAGACCCTGCCGCGGGCTATGCCCGTACCTTCCTCGCCCAGTTCGAACAGGTCGCCGCGGCATGCGCCCAACGCGGCATCAAAGTCGTCGTCAACGCCGGGGGTCTCAACCCCGGCGGCATGGCTGACGCGGTCCGCGCCATCGTCGCCGACGCAGGAGTCGACCTCACCGTCGCCCATATCGAAGGCGATGACCTCGTCCCGCGCCTGCCGCAGCTACGGGCCGCAGGCGAGAAATTCATCCACCTCGACACGGGTGCCGCGCTGGATAACGTTGGTGTACAACCTGTCTCAGCGAACGCCTACTTAGGTGGGTGGGGGATCGCCGCGGCTTTGTCGCGCGGCGCCGACGTGGTGATCACCGGTCGCGTCACCGACGCCGCGCTCGTGGTCGGTGTCGGTGCGTGGTGGCACGCTTGGGATCGCCGCGACTATGACGCACTGGCCGGCGCGGTCGCCGCTGGCCACATCATCGAATGCGGACCGCAAGCCACCGGCGGCAACTACTCCCAAGTCGGTGAGATCACCGACCGCCGCTACCCGGGATCGCCCATTGTCGAGCTCGCCAGCGATGGAAGCTTCGTCGTCACCAAACCTTCGGGCAGCGGCGGCCTCGTCTGCCCGGGCACGGTTACCGCCCAGCTGCTCTACGAGGTTGGCCCCCCACGGTACGTCAACCCCGACGTCGTCGCGCATTTCGACACCGTGCGGATCGCAGCCGAAAGCCCAGATCGGGTGCGGGTCACGGGCACCAAAGGTAGTGCACCACCACCGACGTTGAAGGTGGCGATGAATTACATCGGCGGATACCGCAACACCATGACGATGGTTCTGACTGGCCTCGACGTCGAGGACAAGGCCAGGTGGGCCATCGACGAACTCTCCGAAATCATTGGTGGGACCGAGCATTTCGACGATATCGACATCCAGCTGCTGCGTTACGACAAACCCGACCCGCGCTCCGTCGTTGAGGCCACCGCCCACCTGCGGGTGACGGTCAAAAGCCGCGATCGCGCCGTCGTCGACCGCGCCTTCTCCAACGCCGTCATCGAGCTCGCCGTAGCCGGTTACCCGGGCTTTCACACCACCACTCCGCCGACGGCGGCGGCCGAATTCGGGGTCTACTGGCCGACGTTGGTACCAGCTAACCTGGTCGAGCATGTCGTGATCCACCACACTGGTGACCGCGAAATCGTTCCACACACCAGCGACCAGGCCGAACCAGCGGTGGCTAACCCCACGGCCCGGGCCGCTCGCCCAGTCGACTATGGGCCCACCACGTGGCGACCCCTCGGCGACGTGGTGGCCGCACGCTCGGGTGACAAAGGCGGCAACGCCAACGTCGGGTTGTGGACCGACACCCCCGAACGGTGGGATTGGCTGCGCAGCCACCTCACGGTGGACCGGTTCCGCGCGCTGGTCACCGAATCGGCCGGGCTGGCGGTGCACCGCTACGAATTCCCCAACCTCAAGGCACTCAACTTCGTCATCGTCGGGTTCCTCGGCGAGGGAGTCGCCTCGTGCACCAAGACCGATCCTCAGGCCAAGGGACTCGGCGAATACCTGCGCGCCCTTCATACCGACGTTCCCGACAAGCTGGTGCCGTAATGGATTTCGCCGAACCGACAGAACACCGCGACCTACGCGATGCCGTCGGCGCCCTGACCGCGCAATACGGCCCCGGCTACTTCGCCGAACACGCCGCGGCCCATGAGCCCACCACGGAACTGTGGCAGGACCTGGCCCGGCACGGATTTATCGGCATCAACCTGCCCGAAGAGTACGGCGGAGGCGGGGCCGGCATGACGGAGCTCGCGATCGTGTGCGAGGAGACCGCCGCCCACGGTTGTCCGCTGCTGCTCCTGCTGGTGTGCAGTGCCATCTCCGGTGAACTGCTCAGCCGGTACGGCACCCAGCAGCAGCGCCGAGAATGGCTGCCCCGCATCAGCTCTGGCGAGACGAAGGTGGTCTTTGCGATCACCGAGCCCGACGCGGGGTCCAATTCTCACCAGATCAGCACGATGGGAACCCGCGATGGAACCGACTACCTCCTCAACGGCACCAAGTACTACATCTCTGGCGTCGACGAAGCGGGCGCCTTGATTCTCGTGGCCCGGACCGGGCCGGACCAGCTGTCGCTGTTCTTGGTCCCGACCGACGCGCCCGGGCTCATCAAGCACCGCCTCCCGGTCGGCATCAGCGTGCCCGAGAAGCAATACACGCTCCACCTCGACAACGTGCGACTACCGGCATCAGCTCTGATCGGCACCGAACACCAAGGCTTCCGCCAGGTGTTCGACGGACTGAACCCCGAACGCATCACCGGCGCCGCCGTCTGCGTCGGTATCGGCCGACACACGCTGACCAGGGCCAGCGGCTACGCGCGCACCCGTACGGTCTGGGGCCCACCTATCGGGGCCTATCAAGCGATCGCGCATCCGCTCGCCGAGGCCAAGATCGCGGTTGACCAGGCCGCAATCATGACCGCCAAAGCGGCATGGCTCTACGACAGCGGGCAACCGGCAGGTGAAGCCTCCAATATCGCCAAGTTCGCCGCCGCCGAGGCGGCGGTCACCGCGGCCGATCGCGCCATCCAGGTGCACGGCGGAAACGGTTTGTCAGCCGAATACGGTCTCATTCCCCAATGGGGCTTGGCACGGCTCCTACGCATCGCCCCCGTGAGTCGCGAGATGATCCTCAACTACGTGGCCCAGCACAGCCTCAACTTGCCCCGCTCCTACTGAGGGCATCACGTGACCGCAGACCAGACGCCATGAAACTAGGACTCCAGCTGGGATACTGGGGGGCGCAGCCGCCCCAAAACGCCCGACAGCTCGTCGCGGCCGCCGAGAACGCTGGCTTTGACGCCGTATTCACCGCTGAAGCGTGGGGCTCAGACGCGTACACGCCGCTGGCCTGGTGGGGGTCACAAACGAAGCGGTTGCGGCTGGGTACCTCAATAGCGCAGCTGTCGGCGCGCACCCCGACCGCCTGCGCGATGGCGGCGCTGACACTCGATCACCTCTGCGGTGGCCGGCACATTCTCGGGCTCGGCGTCTCGGGGCCACAGATCGTCGAGGGCTGGTACGGACAAGGCTTCGACAAGCCATTGGCCCGCACCCGCGAGTACATCGACGTCGTGCGCCAGGTGCTAGCCCGCCGAGCGCCCGTAAATAGCAATGGATCCCATTACCCGCTGCCGTTGACCGGTGCGGGCACCACGGGCTTGGGCGCGCCCTTGAAGTCGATTACTTATGCGCTGCGTGCCGACCTTCCGATCATGCTCGGCGCCGAAGGACCCAACAACATCGCGCTGGCCGCCGAGATCTGCGACGGTTGGCTGCCCATCTTCTACAGCCCGCGTTTGGCCGGCAGGTACAACGAATGGCTCGACGACGGCTTCGCCCGACCCGGCGCCCGGCGGAGCCGTGAGGACTTCGAAATCTGTGCCACCGCGCAAGTAATCATCACCAACGACCGACCCGCGGCTCTCCAGGCCGTGAAACCGAAGCTGGCCCTCTACATCGGGGGAATGGGTGCCGAAAACACCAACTTCCACGCCGACCTTTACCGCCGGATGGGCTACGGCGAGATCGTCGACGCCGTCACCAACCTGTTTCGCGCCGGCCGCAAGGACGACGCCGCCACCATCATCCCCGACGAGCTTATGGATGACGCTGCCATCATCGGCGGCATCGCCTACGTGCGCGAGCAGATTGCCGCGTGGGAGGCGGCCGGCGTCACGATGATGGTGATCACCGCTCACTCACCCGAGCACATCAGGGAACTGGCCACGCTGGTGTAGCGCACGCACGATCTCGACCGGCGAATCGGCAACGTCCGATCGCCACGCGCACGGGTTGTCGACAGCAGCGGCGTTTACTTGCTGGCCCGGCTGGCCGCAAACACGCCGGCATCGACCAACGTCGAGGTGTCACCGAGCTGGCGGCCTTCGGCGACGTCGCGTGGTAGCCGGTGAATGATCTTGCCGCTACGTGTCTTGGGAAGCTCTGCTACGACGTGGATCTCACGGGTTCGGCGTCGCATTATCGGTTGAGATGTCATACGGATGTCAAATATGACATGACATGAGGAACCCCGTCGCTCTCCGCGAGCCAAACTTCTAGTAAAAAACCCGACCCATTGTCCTCCGTCGAAACTCTTGGGAAAGAGCATTATCCGTCGCCGGGGGCGCTGCGGCTGACCGCCGAGGTCAACACGCGGCCTGGAGTTACCTGCCGCTCACGGGGGTGAGCGCGCCGGGTCAGCGTTACATTTGTGTGTGTTAGTGTAACTGCGTTTGCAACAGGCCGACGGGGGAAATGGTGACCGCTGAGGAAGTCGTGCATGCCGAGATCGCCGCATGGCTCCACAACGGCGCCGACGAAGTCATGAGTCACTTTGCCCAAGACGCCACATTCGACTTCGGCTCTTCCGCGAAGTCCCGCATCTCGCCGTCGACAGCCGTTGTGGAGACCTAGATGCATCAAACGCTCACGAACGCCTTCGTGCTCCCCGTCCAATTCAACAGCCCCGCAGCCCCGATGGAGTTCCGATGACCGTGCCGACCGCCCCCACCGAATCCGATCTGTATTACGACCCGTACAACATCGACCTCAATATGAATCCCTATCCGGTGTTCGCCAGGATTCGGGAAGAGGCCCCGCTGTACTACAACGAACGGCACGACTTCTACGCGCTGAGCCGCTACGACGACGTCAACAAGGGCGTCATCGACCACGAGACGTTCATCTCCGGGCGCGGGGCCCTGCTCGAGATCATCAAGTCCGGCATGGAAATACCGCCCGGCACACTGATTTTCGAGGATCCACCGATCCACAACATCCACCGCAACCTGCTGTCGCGGGTGTTCACACCGCGCAAGGTGCTTGCACTCGAGCCGCAGATCCGCGAGTTCACCGCCCAGTGCCTGGATCCGCTGATCGGATCGGATCGGTTCGACTTCGTCAACGACCTCGGCGAGCAGATGCCGATGCGCGTCATCGGCATGCTGCTCGGTCTCCCCGAAGACCGGCAGCGGCAGATCACCGACCACGGCGAGGAGACCCTGCAAGGGAAAACGGTCGACGCGCTGGCCACCGGTGAGGTATTCGCGGAGTTCGTCGACTGGCGCGCCGAACACCCGTCCGACGACATCATGACCGACCTGCTCAACGTGGAGTTCGAGGACGAGACGGGCACCGTACGCAAGCTGCGCCGCGAAGAGCTGTTGCTGTACTTGACCGTCATCGCCACCGCCGGCTCCGAAACCACCACCCGCCTGATCGGCTGGGCGGGTAAGACGCTGGCCGACTATCCGGATCAGCGCCGTGATCTGGTGGAGGACCCGGGACTGATACCCCAGGCGATCGAGGAAATCCTGCGCTGGGAGCCGCCGGCGCTACAGATGGCCCGCTACGTCACCCGCGACGTGGAGTACTACGGACAGACCGTGCCGGAGGGTTCGGCGATGCTCATGCTCGTCGGCGCGGCCAACCGCGATCATCGCCGGTTCGCGCCGGACGGTGACGTCTTCGATATCCACCGGGAACAGCGCTCGCACATGACCTTCGGCGCGGGTACACACTTTTGCATGGGCAATGCTCTGGCCCGGCTGGAGGGCCGGATCGCGCTGGAGGAGATCCTCAAGCGCTTCGGATCCTGGGAGGTCGATTGGACCAACGCGGTACCGTCGGAGACCGCCGCGGTCCGGGGTTGGGCTGCCATGCCTACGCTGGTTTCCCGTTCCTGACGTCACCGCGTGGAGCGAACGTCGGCTACGGGCTCGACCATTGCACGACGTCGGTCAGAGCCCGCCGCGGCGTTGGCGGCAAGGGGTCCGCGCTGTCTGCGGCCCAGCCCACCCGGAGCAGCATCTGGGGATACCCCTGCGCACCCCACACGTCATCGCGGACGGCGTCGCGGGTTTCGGGGATCTCCAGAGGTTCGGTGATCGGGCAGGTCGCCAGTCCCATCGCCGTCGCCGTCAGCAGCAGCGCGCTGGTCGCCTCGCCGACGCGCAGCTGAGCCAGACGATCGTCGGCTTCGCTGCCGAGCACCAGGATGACGGCATTGTCATCGGCGGGTGAGGTACCCGGCGGCTGCGCCAGGCCTGGCCCGGCGAAGATGCGGCCGGGTATCGGTGCGCCACAATCATGTTCGGGGATGTTGCGGGCCGGTACGCCGGCCCGGGAACCATATCGACCGCTCCACCTGGCAAGCTCGACAAGGTAATCGCGGTTGGTCGCGTGAGCCAGTGCGGCTCGCTTGACGATCTCATGCAGCTTTTCCCGGGCATCAACCACGCGCAGCGTGACTCCCATTCGAGTGACCACAGCGGCCATCGAGGCGATTTCACTCGCCGTCACCGCGCGAGCACTGTAGGTTCGCCGATCGGTGCGGCGCTGGGGGATTGCCGTCGCGAGGATGATATCGGTGCGGTCGGGGGAGTGGGGGGACACCTCGATGGCGGCGAGATGGCTGGGGTCGGCCGGATCAGGTAAGCGGTGCACGTCGGCGCGCCAACCCCTCGCCGCCAGAGCGACGACGCAATGGTGAAGCGCTGCACCGCAACTCAAGATCAAGTCCCGGCTACCCGGGTCGGTGTTGGGCAAGCGCATGCCTTTATCGCTGTAGAGGTGCAGACTCGTGCGGTCCACTCGCCACCGCCACGGCTGGGTGTTGTCGATGGAAGGTGCTCGGGTCGCCAGCGTGAGAACTTCATCGACGACCTGAGCATCGGGGAAAAGCCGAGAAGCTTCGCCACTTTCTCGAGGATCTTGTTCTTTCGCCGTATCCAACGCGACCGCCTCCAGTTTCCGGTGACCGAACCCCTCTTGCGCCAATGCGATTATAAATGAATAATATCCGTTAAATAGGCGACGGGCAACCGGGCGAAAGGCCGCTTCGGACGGATGGCCACCGTGACGACAACCCTGTCTGAGCGGCGGCTAATGCGCGGCGCCGCCCCGCCTTTGAGTCGCGGAACATGAAGCGGGCGCCGCCCGCCTGGGTGCATGCCGCCACGGCTTGGGGACTTTCGGCCCTGCTGGCGCGACCTCGCGCGACGCAGAATTGTGTTACCACTAGTTGCATATAAAGTTGGGAGGTGACGATCGTGGATCAACTGACAACCTTGGACGCCGGCTTTCTGAAGGCGGAGGACGCTGACCGGCACGTGAGTTTGGCGATCGGCGGTTTGGCGGTCATCGAGGGGCCGATCCCAGACCGTGACGCGCTGATGGCGACCCTTACCCAGCGGATCCACGCGTGCCCCCGATTCGGACAGCGCCTGCGAACACGCTTGTTCGACCTCGGTGCACCCGAATGGGTGGACGATCCAGACTTTGATCTCGGCCGTCACGTACGGCACATCGCGCTACCCCGGCCCGGCGACGACCGGGAGCTGTTGCAGCTGGCCGCCGACGTGATTTCCCGGCGCCTCGACCGGGACCGCCCGCTGTGGGAAATCTGGATCATCGAAGGCCTCAGTGACAACCGGTGGGCAATGCTCACCAAGCTCCACCACTGCATGGCCGACGGAATTGCCGCCACCCACATACTTGCCGGGCTGTGCGACGACGGCATCGGCGAGAGCTTCGCAAGCCATATCCGCGCCACCAAAGAACCTGAAGCGCAACGAATCTCACGGAACACACAGGGCTTCAATCCGCTGCATATCCTGGGTGGACTGTGGAATACATCGGCCGCCATCACGTCCGCCGCCGCCCGCACGGCCTTGGGCGCCGCCGAAATCACCGCCGGTTTGCTGCGCCCCACAACGACGTCCCTGAACGGGCCGATCACCACGTTGCGCCGCTACGGCGTCGCGCGGGTGCCCCTCGCCGACATCGCGCAGGTGTGCCGAACCTTCGATGTCACCATCAATGACGTTGCGCTGGCCGCAATCACGGAGAGCTACCGCAACACCCTCGTTCAGCGGGGCGAAACACCGCTGCCGGATGCGCTTCGCGCGCTGGTGCCGGTGTCGATGCGGTCTGTCGACGCGTTGGACAAGACGGATAACCGCGTGTCGGTGATGCTGCCTTACCTACCGGTCGACCAGGAGCACCCGGTAGAGCGGCTGCGGACCGTCCACGCCCGCTTGGACCGCACGAAGTCGCACGGTCAGCGCCAGGCGGGTCACGCATTCGTGTCGATGGCCAATCGCATTCCATTTCCCCTGACCGCATGGGCGGTCCGGTTGTTGACCCAGCTACCGCAGCGCGGCGTGACCACCCTCGCCACCAACGTCCCCGGCCCGCGCCAGCCACTGCGACTCATGGGCCAACGGGTGCTCAGTGTGTTCCCTGTCCCGCCGATCGCGATGCAATTGCGAACCGGGGTGGCAATGCTGAGCTATGCCGAGGACCTGTTCTTCGGCGTCCTCGCCGACTACGAAGCCGTGGCCGACATTGACGCGTTGGCTCGTGGAATCGAGCTGGCGGTGGCGCGTCTGGTATCGATCAGCAAGCAACGCAAACGAATACATGGCCGTCGCGGGCTGTCACTCGTCGCCAACGTCTAACCACATCGCTGCGCACCCGCACCGTGCGCCTATGCTGTGTGACGAGAAAAGGAGCCTGCCCAATGGACAAGATCTCGCTCACAGCTCTGGCGCGCGAGCAGTTGGCGGCCGCGCACCGGGCCGCCAGCGGCCGTAGCGCGCATACGGTGTACGGCGGTCATCAACACACCCTGCGGCAAACCATGGTTGCGCTGACGGCCGGATCGGCACTCGCCGACCACGACAGCCCCGGTGACGCCACGTTGCAGGTGCTGCAGGGACGCGTCCGGCTGACGTCGCCCGAGACCAGCTGGGACGGAGCCCCGGGTGACCACCTGGTGATTCCGCCGACCCGGCATGGCCTACAGGCCGTCGAAGACTGCGTCATCTTGTTGACCGTCGCCAAACAGGTTTAGCCAACCCGGAATTGATCCGGGCTGAGATTACCGTCCGGCCACCTCGATGATGCCGTGGGCGCCGTGTTCGGCGTCGACCATCGCGTGTGACAGGAACGGGTATCGACCCGGCTCGCCGAAGGTCAATTCGACGAATCCGCCTTGGGCCGCGAATAATCCGAGTGTCTGCGCACCGCCCGCGCCCGGGCCGCCCTTGCCGCCCAGCCGGTAGTCGCCCTCGGACCACACGGTGTCGAACTGCCCCCCGACGACGTGGAACGAAGTGCCCCGGTTCGGTCCCGCGGCGAGCACCCAGATGCGAACACGCTCGCCCACCCGAGCGGTCAGTGGCGCGTGGTCGTATTGGCGGGCGTAGCCGTTGAACACCACCAGATCGGGCGTGTCCTTGGCGACCTTGTCGGCGTCGGCCTCACCGCCGGGCGGGCCGAGGTACATCTCCGACTGCTCGATCAGGTATTCGCGGTCCACACGCGGCAGGTCCGGCGGGTCGATGATCACCGCCCCGAACATGCCGTTGGCGATGTGCAGCGACATCGGCATGGTCGAGCAGTGATACAGCCAGATTCCCGCCCGCGTGGCAGTGAACCGGTACACCAGGCGCTGGCCGGGTTGGATGGTGCGCATCGGTTGGTCGGGGGCCAGCGCCCCGGCGTGGAAGTCGATCGAATGCCCGGTGCTGCCGTCGTTGACGAGGGTGATCTCGAAGACGTCGCCGACCTTGCCGCGCAACGTGGGTCCGGGGGCGGTGCCACCGAATGTCCAGAGCCGCTGGGTGATCCCGGGGGACACCTCCCGTTGCATCTCGGTCACCGGCAGCGTCAGGCGATGCTCGGCCGTGGCCGGGGGCAGCGCGGCGTCACGCGGGGCAAAGCCCGGACCCGGGTCGGCACCCAGGCTGCGGGCGATGTCGCCGACAGGGATCGTCGCGCCGGGGGCCGGCCCCTGGTGACCCGGATGCACTGAATGCGTTTTGGGCATTGGCGCACCGGTCACCCGGACCGAAAAGACCATGCCCATCTGGCGGTGTCCGGCCACGGCGCACCAGCCATCGAGGCTGGAGCCGATCACCCCGGCATCGAGGACGGTCGACTCGCCCGGTGCGATCCGTCCGGTACGAGTGCCGTTGGACAGCACCAGATCGTGTTGGTCGGTTCCGGTATTGGCGAGGGTGATCCGTAGTCGATCACCGGCGGGAACCTCGACCGAGTCCGGCACGAAGCGCATGCCCTCGATTCGGACCGACGCTGCGGTGGTGTGCCCGGTGGCGGCCACGGCCACCCGGGGTGAGGTGCCGATACCGAGCGACGCCGGGTCGGCCGCCACGCCGGCCGCGGTCGCCAACACGACGACCCCGAGTCCGGCGGCGGCGACGCCGAGGCGCCGGTGCGGGGGCGTCCCCGCCGGTTGGCCTGGGGCCGTGGGCTTGTCGCGGTCCCGGTGCGCCCGCCACGCCGCCCGAACCAGCAGCGGCAGGAAGGCCGCGTAGGACACCAGCACCAGAACCGATGCTGCGACCCGCACCAGGCTCGGGGTCGGAAGAACACAGAGCAGCAGCCCGGCGTTGGCGACGGTGAGCCGCCACGGAGCCCCGCGCTCGAGCTCGGTCCCGGCGGCCAGCGTCGACGCACGCCCGCCCATCACGACGGGCGCCAGGTAGGTCAGGGACCCGAGCAGCACCTGCACCAGGAAGCCGGCCAGCACGGGCGCGGTGAGTTCGCCGGCCGTCGCGACCGCCGCCGGCCAAGTCGGCGCGATCGCCAGGGCGACGGCGGCGAAGGCCAGCGATCCGATCAGCCAAGCCACGCCCGCCAACACTGACAGGGTCGCAAAGTCGTTGGGCCGCTTGCGGCGGATCTCGTCGAGGTGCGGCCGCAGCACGATGCCGGCGGCACCGAGATACCCGAGGGCGCCCAGTCCGGTGATCGGCGGTGATCCCGCCACCGCACCGCCGGCGGTCACGGCCAGCGCGACCAGCAGGGCCGGCAGGCCGTGGCGAGCGGCCACCTCGACTCCGGTGGCCATCCGGGTGCGCAGCATCGTCGGCCACAGCGTGACCAGCGTGCCCAGCACCGTGAGCCCCACCCAGCCGAACAAATTCACCGCCGCATGCGCGATGACGAACCGATCGTGGACGCGGCCGGGGAGCGCCGAATTCGCCATCGCTACACCGAGTCCCGCGCCGATCGCCAGACACACCGTCGCGGCGACGTAGTAGCGCACGGTGACGCCGAAGCGGGCGGGCAGCGCGGTACGCAACTGCTGCAGCAGCATCACCCCGTGCGCCAGGGCCGCGACGGCGACGACGACACCGCCCGCCAGCACCGCCGGCCACCACCGGCCCAGCATGCCGGCGACCACCGTGACCGCACCGACGTTAAACGCCGTGATGCGTAACACTTCTGCCGTCCGCGCCGGATCCGGCGGCCGGCGCAGCAGCGCATCGGCGAAATGCCGGCTCCAGATCAGGATCGCATTGCCGGCCGCGCCCAGCGCCAGCAGATGGACCAACAGCCAGCCGGACAGCGGAAGGAACCGATGCGCGGCCGCCACCACGACGAGCGCGGCGAACCAGGCGAACACGATCGCCCCGACACGCAGGTGCCATCCCGAGCGGTTCATGCCGGCACCCGACTGGCGGCAGCGCGTAGTGCCGAAGTGGCGGCAATGA
The DNA here is from genome assembly GCF_004298145.1 of Mycobacterium sp. Lineage (GTDB taxonomy): Bacteria > Actinomycetota > Actinomycetes > Mycobacteriales > Mycobacteriaceae > Mycobacterium. The sequence goes on along the minus strand of NZ_SCRH01000011.1, from coordinate 196,848 downwards.
CAATGAATCCGAGGACGGCCACGATATTGAGTACGCCACCCGCCTGCAGCGCCCAGTGCACGCCGCGTGCGTCGCCGACCGCGAGCCGCAGCAGCAGCGACACGTGCAACACCGCGGCCGGGCCGTACATCAGCGAAGTATAGGGCAGCGGGCGACGCAACACGGCCGGCAAGATCACGGGTGCGTGCGCCATGATCATCGACAGCACGAAGCCGAGCATCACCGCGTGCACCACCGCGTCATAGCCTGCGCCGGACGTGATTTGGCCGACCAATAACCACGTCGTCCCAGGTACCAGTAGCCATCCGTAGCCGGCGAGCAGGCACACCGCCATGTATCGGGGCAACCCCGTCGCGCGCGCGAGGCGGCGGGCGACGTCGAACCGACCCAGCCACGCCACCGTCGCCAACAGCGTCGCGCCGAGCAGCGGATAGCCGAACGTCGGCCACAACAGCGCGGCGACGGTGGCCGCGACCATCGCCACGGTGATCGCCGTGAGCAGCCCCTCGGCCCGGGTGCCGAGCATCGCGATCCGGGCGAGTTCAAGGCGCTCCCCGACGATCGTGAGGATCAGGAATCCCGACAGCCAGGGCAGCAGATCGGGAACGGGTAGGCCGCCCAGCCACAGCAGTGCCGCGCCGGTCGCCAAAACCGCGCCGCCGACCTGCACCAGAATCGACACGTCGGCGGCCCGTCGCCACAACGGCACGTAGACCGCGACCAACATCGCGGATCCGGCGAGCAACAGGACGCCGCCGAGGTTTCGGGGCACCCGGGTGACCAGTAACACCGCGCCGGCTCCGAGGAACATCGGACTGAGGTAGGCCCACCAGTGCTGCGCGGCCACGGCGCGCTCCAGCGCAATCACCGTGCCGACGAACCCGAGCACCAGCACGATGCCGTGCACCCCGGTCAACCGGGTGATTTCGATCGGTGCGGGGAGACCGAGCAGCATCAGCGCCGCGTCGAGTCCGGCCAACAACGCGAACGCGCCGGGCACCAGCAGCAGTGCCCGGGGCGGGACCCTTTGGTCAGACATCTTGCCGCACAACGGGGTCGGGCAGGAATAACCGGCAGGCGCCGGGCTCGGCGAACGGAATGAGACCGAGTCCCGGTACTCCCGCAGCGCCGAGTTGCTCCAGCATGCCCTCGACAATTCCGAGGTGGACCTGACAGACGATGGCCGGATAGCGGCGGGCCGCGTTCAGCAGCGGACAGCGGCGCAGCGCGATGCCTTTGTGCGCGCTCGGCGCGTCTGGGTCCTCATCCGGCGCGAAGCCGAGGCGGGCCAGCGCATCGAGCACGGACTGCCGCGCGTCGCCGCCGGCCTGGCTGGACTCGTCGATGAGTTCGCGACCCCACTCGACGCCGGCGGCGCGCGCGTCGCGCTCCGGGTGGGCGCTGGTGCGCGCCAGCTGTCCGGCCAGCGCGGTCGCCAAACCCGCGTAGTCACGTATCGCCACCGCGGGGTCGGCGGCCGACGCGCGATACAACGTGGCCGGACGTCCGCGCCCGCGAGTCCTGGCGACGGAGCGTTCGACGAGCCCGAATTCGGCGACCGCGTCGAGATGTTCGCGAACGGTGTTGGCGTGCAGGTCAAGAGCCGCCGCGGCCTCTGCGACCCGGACGGGGGAGTGTGCGCGCACGTATTCGAGCACCCGCAGCCGCTGCCCGGACAGCGCCACCGGCGCCTCCAGCACCGGCGTCGGCCGGGGGCCCAGAACGATAGGCTCTTTTTTCACGGAATTTACTGTAGTAAATTATTGGACGATGCACATAGGGCAATGAGTCACATTCGCTCAGCGGAGCGATCGGGCTCAACGGAAAGGAACCGAAAACATGCCAGCCAACGATGTGATCGTGGCGTCCACAGCTGCCGATGCCGCGGCGGTCGAAGCCATCACCAGCCACAACGCGCAGCTCGCGGGGCAACTCGCGGTGCTGATCGATGCGATGGTGTCGGCGCTCGAGCGCGGTGCGGACTTCGAGTCGGCGCGATCCACGGCCCTGGCATTCCTGGCCGGTCAGCTGCTGCCCATCGCCGCCGCCAAAGAGGATCGGCTGTACTCCGCCGCCACCCACACCCAACGTGCGCGGCCACTGATCGAATCGATGATCGCGGCGCACCGCATCATCGGCTCCCTCGTCGACAGCATCCGTACGGAACCGCCGGTGCGCGCGGCCGGTTCCGCCCAAGCCCTGCGGGTGCTGTTCGACGCACATTTGGTTGACGAGAACGAGCGGATCCTGCCGATCGTCGCCGCCGACCCGGATATCTCCCTGATGGAGGTAGCCGAGGGCATAAACGAACTCCTCGGCTACGTCCCCTCCGCCAACGGCGACGAGCATTCACACAACTGCAGTTGCGGCGAGAACGATGTCGACGATCCCGTGCTCGACGTCCGCGAGGTGCCGCACTCGATCCGGCACGCCACCGTGTTCGGCGCGTTCGATGCCGTTCCGCCCGGCGGCGCCCTGGTGCTGGTGGCTCCCCACGACCCGGTCCCGCTGCTGCACCAACTCAACGACCGCGCCTCGGGTCGGCTCGAGGTCCAGTACGAGCAGCGCGGGCCTGAGGCGTGGCGGCTGCGACTGATCAGGCGGTGAGCGCCACACCTTCAAGGACTAGGCAAAAGACTTTGCTTGCAGGGTAATTCGAGTGGAGCCGTAGGTCACCTGCGGCTCCACTCGAATTGTCAGGCCGCAGACTCCCCGCGTTTCTGGGCTTTTAGTCCACGCGGGATATCGCCGCGCGGGGACACGCGGCGATGGCCTGCTCGACCAGTGCTTCCTGCTCGGGGGGGATGGGGTCGATTTTGACCACGGAGTACTCGTCATCGTCGAGTTCGAACACCTCGGGCGCGATGTTCACGCAGAAGGCATTGCCCTCACAGCGATCGCGATCCACTACCACACGCATCGAGAATCCTCCTTCGATACTTCAACCGGGTTAAAGGCCTCACGCCTTCGCCTGCTGGCACACCCATCCATCGGGCATGCGCCCGGTCTCGATGAACCGGGTCAGTTCCGCGCTGGTCTGCGGCGGCAGCTCTGTGTCGGCGCTCGGGTAGATGACCGGCTCCTCTTTCGAGTTGTGCTGTTGAAGCTGATCCAGCAGCTGTGTGCACGTATCCCTCAGCCGCTGGCTGTCGTTCCCGTCGGCGAGTAGGTCCGTCAGCGCGCCCATGGTGTGCCACAGCTCACCGTGCTCGCGCATCATCACGAAGATCGGCATCACCATCCCGCCCTCCCGAAGCGGCGGGAACAGAATGGCCTCCTCGAGATAGATGTGCCGGCGCAGCGCTTCCAACGTGTCGGTCAATAGTTCGCGCTGCAGGCTGCCACAGTCGAGCTTTTCGATGAAAGTCTCTATCGCATCATCGATTTCGTGGTGTTCTCGCGTTAGCTCGGAAGATAGCGACAGGCTGGCCATTTGTGTCTCCTCTGCGTCAGGCAGGTTCTGTCTCATTGAGCTCGGCGTCGACACTGATCGTCGCGCCGGTGAACAATCGCGATACCGGACATAGGGCGGCGGCCTGATCGACCACGGCGGCGAAGGATTCGGCATCCAGCCCGGCAACGCTTGCCCTGACCTTCAATCGCGACGTGGTGATCGTCGGAATTCCATCGACCGCATCCAGGGTCACGGTGGCGGTGACCTCGAGTCGCTCTGGCGGAGTCTGGTTCTCACCCAATTTCAATGCCAACGCCATTGAGAAGCACGACGAGTGCGCCGCCGCGGCCAGTTCTTCCGGACTGGTTTTGCCGCCAGGTTGCTCGGTGCGGGAGGCCCAGGTCAGCGGCAGGCCGTCCAGGGCTCCACTGCTGCCCTCCGACAACTTGCCCTCGCCCGACGCCAGCGGGCCTTCCCAGGTGGTCAGCGCTGCCCGTTCCGCGATGCTCATATTCGTCGATCCCTTTCTCCGGTTGCGTGGCATTTATACAAGTGCTATTTGTGTAAACTCTAGCCCGTCACCGCGCGCGTTGGCCAGAGCGATCCCTCGTGATCGGCCATCGTCATGGTGTCGGTTGCCGGCGGTAAGCGCCGACGACGTCGGGATCGGGGTCGATACCCAGGCCCGGCCCCTGCGGGACGCAGATCCGGCCCGCCTTCGGAGTGAGGGCATCGCCGTAGATGCACGCTTCCAGATCGAACCAGCGCCACTCGATCATGGAGTCGGCGCTGCCCAGCGCGGCGGTCGCATGAAGCGCCGCGAGCAACCCGGGACCGTCGTAGAAGGAGTGCGTCATCACCGGGACGTTGTGGACCGCCGCGAGGGGAAAAACCTTGCACAGCTCGCTGATGCCACCCATCTTGGCCGGGCTCGGCTGAACGAAGTCCACCGCCCCCGCGGCGAGCATTCGCTCGAATTCCAGTAGGGTCGAGGCGTTTTCGCCGGACGAGATCGGGATTCCGGTGCTTTTTCGCAGTTCGGCCAGTCCGTCGAAATTCTCCGGCGGCCACAGTGGCTCCTCGAGAAATTTGAGCCGAAGCGCCCTGAGTTCTTCGGCGACGGCACCGGCTTCGGTCAAGGTCCAGGGGCAGCCGGCGTCCACGATGAGCTCGACGCCGGGGCCGGCCTCCTCACGGGCCGCGCGCATTGCCGACATGCCCGCCTCGTGCAGCTTGAGCGCGTGAAAGCCGGCGTCGATTGCCTGTCGAACCACGACGCGGACCAGCGAGGGATCGGAATAGCAGGCCAGGCTTGCGTAGCACGGCATGCTGGCCACTCCGCCACCGAGCAGCGCGGACACGGGAGCAGCGGCGAGCTTACCGGCGATGTCCCACAAGGCGATGTCCACCGCCGAGAGCCCATAGGTCAAGGGGCCGCCGCGCCCGAAAACGTGCAGCTTCTTTTGAACCTCCAGCATCAGGGGCCCGATTCGCGTGGCGTCCTGGCCGATGCAGAGCGGGGTGATCAGTTGGTCGACAGCGAGTTTGGCCGAATCGACGGCGCGAAAACCGAAAGCTTCCCCCCAACCTTCCACTCCATCGCGGGTCGTCACCTTGACCAGCAGCGAGTCCGCCGCGGACAGCCTGTCGCCCCAGAGGGACGCCCCGGGCGTGCTGCCCACCCTGAGCGGGATACGCAGTGGAATCGTCTCGATCTTGGCGATGACTGCGGTGCGGTCAGGCATATGGCTATTTGGCGAGTTCCTCGAGGGCCAGGGTGGAGTGGGCGTAGGCGCCGCCGGCGCGCATCTCGGCGGCCACCCAGACGGCTTCCATGATCTCCTCGTCGCTGGCGCCTTTGCGGTGGGCGAGCTTGGTGTGGCCCTTGATGCAGTACGGGCACTGGGTGGTGTGTGCCACCGCGACGGCAATGAGCTGTTTGGTCTTCTCCGGGAGTGCGCCCTCGGCGAACACCGCGCGGGAGAACGCCTCGAACGCCTCGTGGGTGTGCGGGGCGAGTTCTTTGCGACGGTTGTAGATCTCCTGGGTGGCCTGCGGGTACATGCCGTCTGCCATGAGCGTCTCCTTATCGAATTGTGTTGTCCAGCGGGCTGTTTGGGTTAGGTTTTGCCGAGCAGTTTTCGCAGTACGTACTGCATGATGCCGCCGTGCCGGTAGTAGTCGGCTTCGCCGGGGGTGTCGATGCGTACCTTGGCGTCGAACTCGACGTCGCCGGCCTTGACGTGAACGCTGTCGGGCAGCTCATCGTTGAATGCGCTCACCCCGGTGATGTCGAAGGTTTCCTCACCGGTGAGGCCCAACGAATCGGCATCCTGCCCGTCCGGGAACTGCAGCGGCAACACGCCCATGCCGATCAGGTTGGAGCGGTGGATGCGCTCATAGGACACCGCCAGCACCGCGTGCACCCCCAGCAGCAGGGTGCCCTTGGCCGCCCAGTCCCGCGACGAGCCCGAGCCATATTCCTTGCCGGCCAGGACCACCAGGGGGGTGCCGGCGGCGATGTAGTTCACCGAGGCGTCGTAGATGGTGGCCACCGGGCCGTCGGATTGGGTGAAGTCGCGGGTGAAACCACCTTCGGTGCCCGGTGCAAGCTCGTTGCGCAACCTGATGTTGGCGAAAGTGCCCCGGATCATCACCTCGTGATTGCCGCGCCGCGATCCGTAGGAGTTGAAGTCCTTGCGCTCAATCCCGTGCTCGGACAGGTATTTTCCGGCCGGTGAGTCGAACCGGATCGACCCGGCCGGACTGATGTGGTCGGTGGTGACCGAGTCGCCCAGCTTGGCCAGTACCCGCGCTCCGGTGATGTCGCCGACCGGCTGGGGTTCGGGGGTCATACCGTCGAAATAGGGTGGCTGACGCACGTAGGTGGAGTCGGCGTCCCATTGGAAGGTGTCGCTGTCGGGGACCGGCAGGGATCGCCAGTTCTCGTCGCCGGTGAACACATCGGCGTAGCTCTCCGCGAACATCTCGGCCTGCAGATTGTCGTTGACGACGCCGGCGACTTCTTCGGCCGAGGGCCAGATATCGCGCAGGTACACCGGCTCGCCGTCGCTGCCGGTACCGATCGGGTCGCTCAGCAGGTTGGTGTGCAGGGTGCCGGCCAGTGCGTAGGCCACCACCAGCGGGGGAGAGGCCAGGAAGTTCATCCGGGTCTCCGGGTGGATGCGGCCCTCGAAGTTGCGGTTGCCCGACAGCACCGAGCAGACGGTCAGGTCGTTGTCGACGACGGCCGTGCTCACCTCGGGGATCAGCGGCCCGGAGTTGCCGATGCAGGTGGTGCAGCCGTAACCCACGAGGTTGAAGCCGAGCTTGTCCAGATACGGGGTCAGTCCGGCCCGGTCGTAGTAGTCGGTGACCACCCGCGAGCCGGGCGCCAGCGACGTCTTCACCCACGGTTTGCGGGTGAGCCCCTTTTCCACCGCCTTCTTGGCCAGCAGCGCCGCGCCCACCATCACCGAGGGGTTGGAGGTATTGGTGCACGACGTGATCGCCGCGATCACCACATGCCCGTTGTCGACCTCGGTGCGGGTACCGTCCGCGAGCTCGACGGCCACACCTGTCGACGGCCATTCGCCCTCGACGCAGTCGGTGTCCGGCGTGCGCGGTTTGCCTTCAGGGCTGCTGGCGCTGCCGAAAGCGATCGGGTCACTGGCCGGGAACGAGTCCGCGGACGCCTCGTCGAGAGCCGACAAGGCCTCTTCGGTCGTCTCCGCGCCCCCGAGCAGCGCACAGACGGCCTGCGGGGCGAGCCGCAGCGGGATGCGGTCCTGCGGGCGTTTCGGTCCGGCGATCGACGGCTCGACGGTGCCCAGGTCCAGTTCGAGGACTTGGGAGTAGGTCGGCTCGTGGTCGGGGTCGTGCCACATGCCCTGCTCTTTGGTGTAGGCCTCCACCAGCTTGATCTGATGGTCGGAACGGCCGGTCAGCCGCAGGTAGTCCAGCGTGACGGCATCAACGGGGAAGATCGCGCACGTCGCCCCGTACTCAGGGCTCATGTTGCCGATCGTCGCCCGGTTGGCCAGCGGCACGTTGGCCACCCCGGGACCGAAGAACTCCACGAACTTGCCCACCACCCCGGTGCGGCGCAGCAGCTCGGCCACGGTCAACACCAGGTCGGTGGCCGTGGTGCCGGCCGGCAGTTCGCCGCTGAGTTTGAGACCGACGACCGGCGGGATCAGCATGCTCATCGGCTGGCCGAGCATCGCCGCCTCGGCCTCGATGCCGCCCACGCCCCAGCCCAGCACCCCCAGCCCGTTGACCATCGGGGTGTGCGAATCGGTGCCGACCAGAGTGTCCGGGTACGCCAGCGGCCCGTCGGCACTGTCGCGGGTGAACACCACCCGGGCCAGGTATTCCAGGTTGACCTGATGGCAGATGCCGGTGTCCGGGGGCACCACCGAAAAGTCGTCGAATGCCTGCTGCGCCCAGCGCAGCAGCTGGTAGCGCTCGGCGTTGCGCTCGAACTCTAATTCGGCGTTGATCTTGAAGGCGTCGGCGCGGCCGAAGACGTCGGCGATCACGGAGTGATCGATCACCAGCTCGGTCGGGCACAGCGGATTGATCCGCTTGGTGTCGCCGCCCAGCGCGGTGATGGCGTCGCGCATCGCCACCAGGTCGACCACACACGGCACCCCGGTAAAGTCCTGCATCAAGACACGGGCGGGGGTGTAGGCGATCTCGCGGCCGTGTTCGGCTGCCGGGTCCCAATCCGCCAGTGCCTGAACCTGCTCGGCGGTCACCAGGTGGCCGTCTTCGTTGCGCAGCAGATCCTCCAGCAGGACCTTCAGGCTGTAGGGCAACCGTTCCGCACCGTCGATCCGGTTCAGTCGGTAGATCTGGTAGGTGGTGTCGCCAACGGAAAGTTGGTCACGTGTTCCGAAGCTGTCCGAGGCCACTAGAAACCCCCTTACGGGCTGCCTGATTGATAATTCGACCTTACGACAATTGGGTGCGTGGGCGGGAGTGGGCCGTTGACCCATCTGACTTCGTTGTGACGGCGAATTATTCATAAGGCAGCGGCGGCGCCCGGGCCAACTCCGATGGCCATCCGGGCCGCCACGGGTACATGCGGATCCTGAGTGGATGAGTCACAATCGACTGGTGACACTGCTGTGTGCGATCTCGTCGTACATCCGATCTTGACCAGGAGTTCCGATGGCAACCGAGGCCAACACGAATCTCATCAAGCTCACCGGTAGCGTCGTGACGGTCGCCAATGCCGCCGACGATATGCGTGGCCGGGACGTAAAAGACAAGGATCACAAGCACTTTGGCAGGGTGCATGATGTCTTCGTTGACGACCGTGAACGCAAACCCCGCTTCCTCGTCATTGACCATGGAGGTCTTCTCGGCGTTGGCGAGAAGAAGTCTTTCCTTCCGATCGACGCGATCAAGGCCACTACTAGCGATGACGTCTTCATCGACGAGGCGCACGATCACATCGCCCAGGCGCCGGCGTACGACGCGGACCTCGTCAACGATCGCGGATACCAGAGCCGCATCTACGACCATTACGGATACCTGCCCTACTGGTCGCCCGGTTACATCTATCCGCACTTCAACCTCTGAGCGACGCGATCACGCGCGCCGCGGGGGCTGCTCCGTCGGCGAGGCCAGCGGGTGCTGCCACGGCCGAGACTCACGCCAGTCGCAACACGTCGGCGAGCGCACGCCGCGGCGTGGGCGGTGGTGTTCCGTCGAGTGCCGGTGCGACGCCCACCCGGATCAGGACCTGGGGCAGGTCGGTGTGATCCGTGAGTGCCGCGAGCAATTCACGGCTGACCGACAGTTCGGTCAGTTGCGACACCGGGCAGGTGGCCAAGCCGGCCATCGTGCATTCCAGCAGGACACTCGATAGCACCTCGCCGCACGCAAACGCGTTGGCGTGACTGTCATCTTCGGTGGACAGCATCAAAATCTTCGAGAAATCCCGCGTTACGCCGGCGCGCCTGTCCAGGTGGTGGGTGAAGGGAAAGTGACGATTGACTCCTACCCGATCCGACTCGGTCGCCGAAATCAAGGAGCTATAGGGGATGCCCTCCGATACTTCGAACGGCGCTGTCCACCAATCGAGTTCGAGATGATACGGGGAGTCATACAGGCGCAGCGACTCGGTGAGTTCGGCGGCTTCGGCAAGGCGCGGACGCGTCTTCTCCGGTAATATGTCCAGTCGCACCGCGCCGGTGCCGATTCTGCCGCGCAGCAAGGTCTCGAACGATTCCCAGTCGATCGGGGCGAGGAACGGGAGCCGATCGGTTCGACGTTTCAGAATCGCGTCGGCGCGGCGACGCTGGTGGTCGGCCACGCCGACGGCGGGGACGAATTTCACCCTCGCCAGGTGCGTCGGATTGCCCGACTCGGGAAATCGCTCGACATCGCTGATCCAGCCCGCGGCCGCCATCGCCACCCGAAGATGCTCGAGCGCGCCGCCACAGCTGATGTGGGCCTCCCGCATCGATCGATCCGTGTGCACGACGCGGCCCGTATCGAGAAACAGGTCCAGCCCAGCGCCGTCGGCCACCCACAGCCAGGGCTGGGTGTTGTACAGCGACGGGGCGCGGCACGCCAACCGGACCGCACTCTCGATGACCTCGGCTTCCACCTTGGTTTCCACGATGGTGTCCAACACGGCGCACCTCCCGCTTCCCTACTGCCCCAACGTCGTTCGTTACCGGAGACGATCCGGGCGTTCAGTGCTATTATTAATGAATAATATCCTCTAAATGCCTGGAGGGCAACCGGACGAGAGGACGGATGGGGTGGGCGAGCACAACGAGGACGGGCCCGGACGACCGCACCGCGGGGGCCACAGCCGGCAGCGCGAACGGGTTCTTGAACTGGTGCGTGAGCGCCACGAACCGGTCGACGCGACCGAACTCGCCACTCGCCTTGGACTGCACACGACGACGGTGCGCTTCCACCTTGACGCGTTGTGCGGTGTGGGGCTCGTCGAGCGTACCCGGATCACCCGGACCGGTGTGGGCCGTCCGCGTACCGGCTACCGTGCGGTGCGCGAGCGGCTGGACTATCGAATCCTGTCCGAGATATTGGCGATGGAACTCGGCGAAACCGCCGACAAGCGGCGCCGTCGTGCCGAAGCCGCCGGTCGGCGATGGGGTCAGCGGATCACCAACGAGGACCCGCGCGAAGATGCTGCGGGACAACCCGTTCCAGCAGGTGCCGCACCGAGGAAGGCCGCTGAACAAAGATCGGCGATGATCACGGCGGTGTTCGACCGGATGGGATTCGGCCCCGAGCTGGTTCCGGCCGGAAAATCGACCCGCCGCAACCAGCGGACCATTCGCCTGCACAGCTGCCCGGTCCGTGACCTGGCCCGTGCTCACCCGGAGGTGGCGTGCGCCTTGCACCGGGGGCTGCTACAGGGCCTGGCGGGGCCGGAGAAGTCGGTTGGTTCCGCGCCGGGGATGCAAGCCGAGCTGGAACCGTTCGTCGAACGCGAGTTGTGTCTTGCCAGGGTGACCGCGCATGACTGAGTTGTGTGCCCCGGTTGGCCAAGCGGTCGCGGATCTCGCCACCCGCGCGGACGTCGAGGCGCTCCTGCGCCGGTTTTACGGCCGGGTGATGGCCGACGACGTTCTCGACGAACCTTTCGCGGAGCTGCGGACCAAGGGCCTGGAGTCGCACATCCCGGTGATGGCCGACTTCTGGGAGACCGCGCTGTTCCGGGCCGGGCTCTACCGGGGCAGCGCGTTGCAGGCCCACCGGCACGTCCATCAACGAGTCCCGTTGAACAGCAGTCACTTTGTCCGTTGGCTGACCGTGTGGAAAGACACCGTCGATGAGATGTTCCGGGGACCCATCGCCGAGCGCGCGAAGATCCAGGGTGCCCGGATCGCCTGGGCCATGCACCGGCGGCTCACGGGTTCGGACACGCCGGAACTCGACAGCCTGGTCGCGCGCTGAAGGCTGACCGAGCGTACTACCTACGGAAGGGCTTGACCCGGACGCTCCGGTCGTAGGTCATCGAATCCCGCCCTCTCGTCAGAGCTTTTGGCTTTCTGCGCCGGCGTCGGTGTGGGCGATGCGCCCGATGTGCCGCTCACTGCGCATCCGCTCGGTCATGTGCGGATAGTGCAGCTCGAAGGCGGGTCGTTCGGAACGGATGCGGGGCAGCTCGGTGAAGTTGTGCCGCGGCGGCGGGCAACTGGTGGCCCACTCCAGCGAATTGCCGTGTCCCCATGGGTCATCCACGGTGACCGGTTCCCCGTAGCGCCAGCTCCTGAACACATTCCAGACGAACGGCAGCATCGACGCGCCCAGGATCAGCGCCCCGATGGTGGAGACGACGTTCAGCGCGGCGAAACCGTCGGTGGGCAGGTAGTCCGCATAGCGGCGGGGCATGCCCATGTTACCCAGCCAGTGCTGCACCAAAAACGTTGTGTGAAAGCCGATCAGCGTCAGCCAGAAGTGCAGCTTGCCCAGCCGTTCGTCGAGCAACCGGCCGGTCATCTTGGGGAACCAGAAGTAGACACCGGCGAAGGTGGAGAACACGATGGTGCCGAACAGCACGTAGTGGAAATGCGCGACGACGAAATAGGAGTCGGTGACGTGGAAGTCGATGGGAGGGCTGGCCAGCATCACCCCGGACAACCCGCCCAGCAGAAATGTCACCATGAAGCCGACCGCGAACAGCATCGGGGTTTCAAAGGTCAGTTGGCCCTTCCAGATGGTGCCGATCCAATTGACGAACTTGATCCCGGTCGGCACCGCGATGAGATAGCTCATGAACGAGAAGAACGGCAGCAGCACCGCTCCGGTGGCGAACATGTGATGCGCCCACACCGCCGTCGATAGTCCGGCGATACTCATCGTCGCGTAGATCAGCGTGCTGTAACCAAAGATCGGTTTGCGTGCGAATACCGGCACCACCTCGCTGATGATGCCGAAGAAGGGCAGCGCGATGACGTAGACCTCGGGGTGCCCGAAGAACCAGAAGAGGTGCTGCCACAGCATTACCCCGCCGTTCGCCGCGTCGTAGATGTGGGCACCCAGGTGCCGGTCGGCCGCCAGCCCGAACAGCGCCGCGGTCAGCAGCGGGAAGATGATCAGCACCATGATCGAGGTCACCAGGATGTTCCAGGTGAAAATCGGCACCCGGAACATCGTCATCCCCGGCGCGCGCATGCACACCACCGTGGTGATCATGTTGACCGCACCCAGGATGGTGCCCAAACCACCGACCGCCAAGCCCACGATCCACAGATCGGCGCCCGCGCCTGGACTGTGCACAGCGTCGGACAGCGGCGTGTAGGCGGTCCAGCCGAAGTCGGCCGCCCCGCCCGGGGTGATGAACCCAGCCAGCGCGATCAGCGCACCGAACACGAACAGCCAAAAAGACAGGGCGTTGAGCCGCGGGAACGCCACGTCGGGTGCGCCGATCTGCAGCGGCAGAACCAGATTGGCGAACCCGAACACGACAGGAGTGGCATAGAACAGCAGCATGATCGTGCCGTGCATGGTGAACAGCTGGTTGTACTGCTCATTCGAGAAGAATTGCAGACCCGGCGCCGCCAATTCGGCCCGCATCAACAGCGCCAACAGGCCGCCGATGAAGAAAAAGACGAAGCAGGCGACGCAGTACATGATGCCGATCACTTTGTGATCGGTCGTGGTGATCAGCCTGTAGACCAGGCTGCCGGTCGGCCCCTGCCGCGCGGGAAAGGGCCGACCGGCCAACAATTCGCCCGGTACGACTTCAGTTGTCATCGCGTCCTCCACTACGGGGGCAGGATCTCCCACTTTTGGTTTACGGTCAGGTAGCGAAGTCCGTCCGGGCCCGCGGTGAATTGCGGCCGCGACCGGCTTGGCAGCCATAACAACGCGCCGGGGGCCAGCTTGATCGTGCCCTCATCGGTGGTGATCCGACCGCTCCCGAACAGCACGTGGACCAAGACGTCGACGTCCGCTCCGGTGGCGGCGCCGATTTCGCCGTTGGGCGGCAACGTGATGACATTCCAGTCCAGGTCGCGTTTTTCACGGACGCCGGACTTCCTGGCCACCCGGGTGCTGTCCGACAATCCCGCTACCGGCAGGTTGGCGTGGGTGGACCATGCTGTCGGTCGGTTGTCGGGCCTGGGCGGCCGCCGCACGTCGAGTTGGTTGTCGGCCATGGGGTTCCACCCCCTTCCGGAATTTGTACAAGCACGATTGTATAAACACTACGATATGGGCGTGCGATAGGGAAGCCTGCCGGGCGTCGTCTCGTCAAATACCGATTAGATAGTTTGATGACGCCCGAAGTACTCGTGATCTTCGTTGTATCCGCCGTGCCCGCTGCCCAGCTCGGTGTAGTGTGCGACAAACTCAATGCCCTTGAGCCACTTGACATGCCGGAAGCCGTGTTGTAGTTCGTTGCGCAACCGCAGCGGCGCCCCGTGGCCGTAGCTCAGTGGCTCGCCGTTCATCTCGTAGGCCAGCATGGTGAGGTGGTGGCTCATCTGGTCGATCGGGTGCGCGACGTAGTAGACACCGCCGTCGGCGCCGGGTCCCAGCGAGTAGAACACCACCCATTTGGCCTCGGGAAGGGGTTTGACGATGTCCATGATCGTCTGCATCGACACGCCACCCCATTTGGCGACACCCGACCAGCCCTGGATGCAGAAGTGTTGGGTGATCTGTTCGTGGTAGGGCAGGTCATGCACGTCGGCCAGCGACAACTCGACCGGATGCTCAACGAGGCCGTAGACGCGCAGCCGCCAGTCCACGAAGTCGTTCTTCTCCAACTCTTTGTATTCAACGGTTTCCGGGTAGGTGCCGTTGTGCCACAGATACGGCGAGATGTCCTTTTCGGTGAACGCGCCGGGCTTGGGGTTGGTGCGCTCGAACAGTCGCTGCAGCGGCCCGACGAGCGCGTAGCCGACCCGTTGCACCACGCGCGGATGGCGATAGGTGAACGGCGTGGCGGCCACCCAGCCGACGGCCACGACCGTCATGGCCACGGCGAAGACCGCGAACCCGATCCAGCTGTCGTCGTCGCGGGCGGCGAACATGTGGTTGAGGTTGCGCAACGCTTCGGTGGTGAAGACGAACGTGACGTGGACGACGATGAACGACACGAAATACATCAGCACCAGGAAATGCAGCGAGCGGGCGGTCTGGATGCTCAACCGCTTACTGATCACGGTGAAACGCATCGACAGGGCCGGCGACATCCCAAGACCGGTGATGACCGCCAGTGGTGCGGCGATGAACACGGTGGTGAAGTACGCCAACAGTTGCAACGCGTTATAGGCCACCCAGGTGTTGTCGTGCGGCCAGCTCAGCGAAAGGTATTGGATCGCAACCGATACCGCGTTGGGGAACACGTCCCAGCTGGTCGGGACGATGTGTCGCCATTGGCCGGTGGCGAATAGCAGCACGTAGAAGACCGCGCCGTTGAGTAGCCACAAGACGTCGATGCCAAGGTGCCACCATCGCGCCAGTCCGATCGAGTGACGAATTCCCGGTAACCCCAGCTGGCCTGGCAGCCCGACCGAATCGTCCTTGGCCGTCCACAGGGGGTCGTCCGGTACCGGCTTTGCCACCCGCAGCCACTCGTCCTTGCCCGGGGTGGAGTTGCGGTTGAAGTAGAGCCGTGGATGGTCGCACAGGATCTGAATTCCGGACCGGATGATGAACGTCATCATGAACAGGTTGAAAAAGTGCGTCCAGCCCACCCAGGCGGGGATGCCCGGGCTGGTCCCGGAGGGCACTTGGGTGCCCGGATGCCGCTGGATGAATGTCTGCACCGCCGGCATGTTGTACAGGCCTTTGCCCACTGCCACCGCCGCGAGCAGCAGGACAAATCCAATGGGAATGAGCCACAAGAGATTTAGCCACCTGTCGCGACCGATACGCAGTCGCGGCGCGATCGCCCGCTTGTCTTCCAGCCCGCCGGCCCAGGTCTGCGGGTCGACGATGTCCTCGGCCAGCTGCAACTCCGTGCGGTAGTCCACGCACCGGTCCTCGTGGCCGAAGGCGTCGTTGGGGTCGAGCCCGTGACCGTTGCGCCCGGTAGTCGCAGGGGTGCTCCCCGACGACTCCAGCCTTCCGCCGGCGTTGTGAGCACCCTGCGAGCGCCGAGAAGAAGTTACTTTGTCGGTCATGTTGGCCGCTCCATCTGGTTTATACAAAACCGCTTGTGTAAACTCTACGGCATGGCATATGTGATAGGAAAGCCATGCGTCGATGTGATGGACCGGTCCTGCGTCGAGGAGTGCCCGGTCGACTGCATCTACGAGGGTGGCAGGGCGCTCTACATTCATCCCGACGAGTGCGTGGATTGCGGAGCATGCGAGCCTGTTTGCCCCGTCGAGGCGATCTACTACGAGGATGACCTGCCCGACGAGTTGCAGCCGTACCAAGCGGACAACGCGGCGTTCTTTTCCGAAACCTTGTCGGGCCGTGACGAGCCCCTGGGGTCACCGGGCGGAGCCGCCAAGCTCGGTCCGCTCGGCGTCGACACACCGTTGGTGGCCAACCTGCCCAAGCAGGATCCTCAGCGAGTGTGAGCGCGATCGCCATGTCACGCGAGGAGTCGTCCGGCCGCCGTCGTGATGTGCTGCGGGTGTTGAAGGCGGGGTCCGCCCCGATGAGCATCGCCGCGATCGCCAAAGCACTTGATGTGCACCCTAATACGGTCCGCTTCCACCTGGACGCGTTGGTCAACGACGGCCGGGTTGAGCAGGTCGAGCCGGACCGCAAAGGACCCGGGCGGCCGCCGCTGATGTTTCGTGCGGTCCCACGGATGGACCGGAGCGGACCGCGCCATTACCGGCTGCTCGCCGAGATCCTGGCGGTGACCGTTGCCTCCGGTCGTGATCCGAGCGCCGACGCGCAGGCCGCGGGTCGTGCGTGGGGACGACAGTTCAGAGAGGCTGTGCCACAGCGGAAAGAAACGACTGCGAAGGACTCGATCGACCACCTCGTCGGCGTGCTCGACGAGTTCGGGTTTGCGCCCGAGCCTCACAAATCTGGGGGAGAGCAGCAGATCGGCTTGCGGCACTGCCCATTCCTGGAACTCGCCGAGACCCATAGCAAGATCGTGTGCCCGATTCACCTGGGCCTGATGCAAGGAGTTCTCGACAACGAAGCCGTGCCCGTCGCTGTCGACCGGCTGGAGGCGTTCGTTCAACCGGATCTATGCCTGGCCCACCTGAAGCTGCAAGGTGTCTCGAGATGACCGCCGAGAGGTCGATCGCCGTCGCCTTGGCGTTCGTGTGGTTGGGAATGGTATTGGCGATCTCATTTCTGGAAGCGCCGTTGAAGTTCCGCGCACCCAATGTGACGAGGCAGATCGGTCTCGGGATCGGGCGCCTGGTCTTCCGCGCACTCAACACCGTCGAGGTCGTCTTCGCCGTCGTCTTAGCGGCGGTGATTCTGGCGCAGCCTCCGCCGGCAGGTGTCATTGCTGCGTTCCTGACCGCCTTCGCGATGCTCGCAGGGCAGTTGATGGTCGTGCGACCATTTCTGAACCGACGTTCCGCCAAGGTTCTCGCCGGCCTGAATGCGCCGCGTTCTCGCGGTCACTACGCCTACGTGGGTCTGGAGGCGATCAAGGTGATCGCCCTGGTGGTTGCGGGGGTGCTTCTGCTCGTCGCCCCGTGACGAGGCGGCAACCTCGAACCCCTTCTCGGCGTGTGGTTTTGACGGCCTCACCCACACGGGCGGCCGTGGAGCCCGTCGGTTTCTCGGGTTTGATCGGACATCATATTCGCCCATACGCCACGGCCATCAGGAGGAAAATCGCGGCGATCAGAAGAAACACCGTCGCCACCGGGTCGATCAGATCGAACATCATGAGATCACCCTCAGCTGAGGCCGCCCAAATGAACACCGTAGGGCACGGCCGTCAGGAGTGTGACGGTGAGCGTGACACCGCTGGGCAGGGTGTAGGTGCGCTGCTCGCCGGGACGCGCCCCGGCGATGGCGGCACCCAGCGGCGATCGGATCGAATAGACCTCCATGCCAACGTATTCGGCGCCGCGCACGCCGAACAGGAATGTTTCGACCTCGCCGGTGTCGTCGTAGCGGATCGTCAACACCATGCCCGGTTCGGCGATCCCATCATCGGGCGGATCCTCACCGACGACAGCATCCACCAACAACTCATGAATCCGTCGAATGCGGACCTGCCACGCACGCTGGACAGCGACCGAGTTGTCGTCAGTGGAGCTGTCGACAGCGTTGGTGTCACACAACTCCCGCAGAGTGGCCAGTTCCCGCTGTAGCCGCTCGTAGGCTTGCGACGAAATCCATGCGGGTTGTGTGCTAGTCATATCTGTTGCCTTTCTTCTGACAGTGTTCGAGTGCACCCGAGAAGTGCGGTGTCGCAGCGCTATTACTGGGCGGCTGTTCCCGGCGACGGGGAGCCCGCGAGGGGTCGGTCGTCGCCGCGGTCTGGTTTCGGTGTTATCGGGCCGCGTGGCGCAGCGTTCTGTGCTGCGGATCGAACTCGGCCAGAGCCTGCGGCTGCTTGCCGGTGGTGATCTGTTCGGCCAGCAGCCGACCGGTTACCGGGCCGTGTGCCAAGCCCCACATGCCGTGCCCGCCGGCCACGTAGACGCCCCGGGCCAGCTCACCGATCAGGGCGCGACCGTCGGGCGTGACCGTGCAAGCACCGGCCCATACATTGCTGCGTGCGGTCCAGTCCACCCCGTCCAACAGCGAACTGGCTGCGGCGGCGATGGCCTCCACCCGTTCGCGTGGGTGCGGTTGGTGGCGGCGGCGCGATTCCAGGGCGCCTGAAACACGCAGCGCGCCCTTGTAGGGCGTGCACGCCACCCGAAGGTCCGGCAGGTAGATGGGCGCCAGTATCGGGCGGTCAACCGGCACGGTGAACGAGTAGCCGCTCTGGACCTGAACCGGGATTCGGAGCCAGCGGCCGGCCAGCCGGGACAACCGGTCACCGGTGGCGATGACCGCGGCGTCGGCGGTCAGTGGGTCGGCGCGGCGCGGCCGCACCACGGCGCCGCCACCGGAGCTGTGAATGTCGTCGATTTCAAGCCGGTGCATCGCCGCACCGCGGGCCATCACCGAGCGGCCCAGGGCTTCGACGAATCGTCGGGGATCGACGAAGCGCTGGCCGTTGATGTTCAGTGCGGCGGTGACTGCCGTCGAGGCCGGGGGTACCTGTTCGCGCAACGCCTCGCCGGACAGTGCGGTGATATACATTGGCTGGCCGGCGTTTTCGAGCTGGCGCAGCATTTCCAGCATGCGCTGCGCCTCGCTGGTGCCGCGGAACAGCGCGGTGATCGGCGCGTCGGTCACCGGTGCATCGACCCCGTTGGCGATGAGCACATCGAAGGCTTCGATGCAGTCCTCGTTGAGCGCCACGCTGGCTCGCAGGGCCCGTTGCGACGACGAACGCCGATACGAGGGTGACAGTTGCAGGAAAATGGCCCCCAGGTGCGCGCCTACGGTCGACGGCAGGTGAGCCGGCGTGGTCGGATCGCGAAGGGCCTGCAGTTCGTCGCGCAGCACACCGGACGAGTGGAGCGGAAGGGTCAGCCCCGGAGCGACCCATCCCGCGTTGCCCCAGGACGCACCCGCGGCGACGCCCGTGCGATCGACCACC
Source organism: Mycobacterium sp. (assembly GCF_004298145.1). GTDB lineage: Bacteria > Actinomycetota > Actinomycetes > Mycobacteriales > Mycobacteriaceae > Mycobacterium. The sequence continues at coordinate 177,859 of NZ_SCRH01000011.1, read as the reverse complement.
GTGACGTCGACCCCCCGTTCCTGGAGGAACCATGCCGTGGACAGTCCGACGATGCCGGCGCCCACGACGATGACCGACCTGGGTCCGCCGTCAATACGTTCGTCGCCACCCATCGCGCACCTCCGCAGCTGAGCCTCTGATTGGTGATCTCCATGGTGGTGCGCGCGAGTGGCGCTGTGTTTGCCGGAAACCGACAACGGGGCCGTAGGCCGTTGTACCGAACCGACAACGCCGTTGCTGCGGCTGTCCGACCGTAGGCCAGCTCGGGACGGGGGAGAACACGCGCCCGAAGGCGCGCCCCCGCAGGCGTCGACTGCGGGAATCGGTGCACAGATTCGGTGCGGCCACGGTTATCTCACCGATGCCCGACAAGGCTGTCGAAGTCCCGTTGCCATCTGGCAGAGCGGGACCGGTCGAGGGCGACCCGGGCGACACCGAACAGGCCTGCCGCCAACAAACTCATGGTGGACCAGGTCGCCACGGCGAACGCCACCCCCTCGTCGACGGCGGTCCGCACCGGCGGACGCACCGGGGAACCCAAGGCGTCGACCCAAATCTCGATCTCGTCGCCGATCTTCACGTGCGGCGGCGCGGCGACGTCGCCGGTGCGTTCGGTCCCGTCAGCGAACCATCGGGCAGGCACCGTCACCGTTGGGCTGTCGGGATCCCTGCGGGGGTTGCTGTCCCCGATGGACGTCGCGGTCACCAACCGGCGAGCCTGCGCCTGCTCGGCGTAAACCCGACTACGGGAATCATGGACGGCGGTGCCCACCGTCGCGCCGATAGGCATCGCGATCAGCGAGATCGCGATGGCCAACACCAAAACCAGCGCCTCCACCCGGTCGCTGGCGCGTATCAGCGGGTTGCGACCGAACAGCCGCGGGGACAGTCTCCGCGGCAGCGGCACGGTGAAGCTTTCCATGGCGGCGTCATCGTCCGGGTCACCGGCGGGCCGCAGATCATCGGGACGTTTGGTGCTCATCGGATGTTTCCTATCGACGGGTCGACACGGGGTTTGCAGTCGCACATGGCAGCCGGAAACACGCCGCCACTCGAACCTGGCCATAGGTGGACACCCTCATGATGGCGGGGATGCTCGCCGCAACGTTTGCTGAAGCAACACAATGGTGCCGCGGCGCTTTGTCGGATTTCGACAGCGTCGCCGGTCAATCGGTGTCGGTGGCGGCGAGCTCGATCATCATGGCCAGTCGCTTTCTGGCGTCGTCCAATGACAGGTTGGTGATCTCGGCCATTTTGCGCAGCCGGTAACGCACGGTGTTTTCGTGCACCCCCAGACGTTCGCCGGCCTCGGCCGGGTCGCCCTGGGCCTCCAGCCATGCCCGTAGCGTGGGCACGTAGTCGGTGCCGTTGGCGTGGTCATGGCGGCGCAGTTCGGCCACCGGCCCGCGGGTCGGCGCGCGCCCTGACCGCGCCGCGGCACGCAGCCGCTGCAGCAGGATGTCGTCCCACGACTCGTCGTAGGCCGGAGGCGCGGCGGCGGGTGACATCTCGTGCAGCGCCAGGCATTCGTCGGCCTCCTGGCGTGCGGCGGCGAGATCTGCCACCTCGGCCACACCACTGACTCCGGCGATCACCGTCACCTGCGCGGGCAGGGCCGCCCGCAGAGCGGCCACCCAGCGCCGCGCCGTCAGCGCGTCCTCGCCGGGGAGCACGGTGTATACGATGTTGCCCGCCAAAGCGCTGCGCCCCGGCCGTGACCAGCCGAATCCCGTGGTGGCGCGTTCGAATGCCAACAACAATGCGGCATCGCGGTCGGCTCCGACGAACGCCTGCACCGCGATCACGCGCAAACCGTTGTGCGCCAGGCCCAGCCTGCTCGCCACCGTGGACGCGTCGGCGGCGCCCTCCAGCAACCGGATCACCAGTTCGGATTCGACCTGGCGCTCCAGGTCCGCGCTGGCGCGCGACCGCAGCAGATGCAGGGCCACCGTGTGCGCGCCATCGGCCAGGGCGCTGCGCGCCACCTCGTCCAGCGGCGCCGGGCAGGCCACCCACACCGACCCGATCAGTTCCGTGCCGGATCGCACCGCGACCACCATGCGCCCGGTCAGGCCCTGTTCAGGGGCCTCGGCGACAAACAGTGGCTCATCGGAGACCGCCAGGTGCGCGAGTACGCCCCGCGCATCGAACAGCGCGCGCAGTGGTTCCGGCGTCTGCCGTCCAAGGATCGTCTCGACCCGCGCCGGGTCTGCGTGCTCCTGCAGCCTCGAGTACGCCAGCACCCGCAGCAGCCGATCGTGGATGACGACTGCGCTGCCGATCCCGTCCGCCAAACTGTCGGCGAGCGCGAACAGATCGGTTGGGCCGCGCCCGGATTCAGTCTCGCGGCCCTCCAGCACCAGGCCGTAGACCACCGCCGCCACCGCGCTCCACGACACCGTCTCATCGATGACCATCACCGCGCCGACGTCGGTGTTGCTGTCAAACGTTATCGGTGTCTCATCGCCGCGCAGCACCACCACGACCGCGCGCGCCGACGCCGCCCAGCGCACCGCTTCGTCGAGCGAGCCGGCGCCGATGGCCAGCAATACATCGCCCACCACCGCGCGTTCGATGGGCGGCTCGTGGACGACCACGCTGCGCAGCTCAGTCGACCGCGGCACCGACGACCAACGCAATCGGACGCCATAACCACCCAGGACGTTCATCAGGCGGTCCAATGTGATCATGCGCCGGCTCCAACGATGCTCAGAAACGAGAGGTAGATGTCTTTGTATCCTGCCCCCAGAGCACGAGCAACGACGTGATTTGGCTGTGGAGTGGGAATCCGCCCCGCCCGACAATCGAGCGAACCTGCGGCTGGTATCGCCCACCGAGGTTTTCGGTCCGGACGCGCTGGTGGTCAGCCACACGGGCGCAAGCCATTACCTGCGCGTCAGGGATCGCCTTTGGACCTGTTCTGGTCAACGCGCGCGACGGCGTCTAGACTTTTCACAATATCGCTTGTAAAAACATAGGGTGGGCATGGACCACGCAGGCCACTTTCAGCCGACGGCGGGCCGCGGACATGTGCGAAGAAAGGGCAGCGGCGCAATGAGTTTTCGCGACGACGGCAAGGTGTACCTCGAAGTCGGGGTCAACGAGGACGTCAGTAAGGACGAAAACTCGAATGTGCCCTACGGCGCCGAAGAGACGGCCCGCGACGTGGTGGAGTGCATTCAGCACGGAGCCACCGCCGTCCAATTCCGCGCCCGCTACGACGACGGTCGGCAAGCCTGGGCCGACGACGAGGTCTCTCGCACCATCTTGGCGACCGCGGCCCGTGACGTCGACCCGCTGGCCTATCCCGGCTACGCCGGTAGCCTCGAACACATCTGGGCGCTGGCCGAGCGTCCACCGGCCGGAACCGGGCTGCTGCTCGCGCCATTCGACCCGGCTCAACACGTCAAACGCGTGCTGTGGCTGGAAGACGAGAACCAGTTCAAGGTGGTCGATTTCGACGGTGCGAACGGCTCACATCCGTCCTACCCGCCCGAACTCGATCGGTTCACCAAGCTGGGCCTGGCGCCCAGCATCGCTGTCTTCAATGCCGTCGACTTACGCTGGGTGATTCTGGCCGCCCGCATCGGGATCTTGCGGCAACCATTGAACATCAAGTTGTACTTTTCCGATCGTTGCGTGTCTTATAACGATCCCGACCCCGAGGTACTCGACTTCCTGGTCTCGCGCATCCCGAAGTGGATCGACCACGAGATCGTCGTCGTACCGTATGCGATGAGCTCCGCCGAACGGCGTCAAGAGCTTTGGGAGCACGCACTGAATCGCGGGCTCGGTATGCGGGTGGGTATCGGCGATTGCCCGATGCTGTTCCGGACCGCCACCAACGCCCATATGGTGGATCGCGCGGTGAACCTCATCACCAAGCGGGAACTCACCCCTGCCACCCAGGATGACGTGCGCGCCCGCTTCGCCGCGACCGTTGCGGACGAAAGCGAAATGGTAAGGGTCGTCGTCAACCGGAATCGCTGTATGGGATGGGGCGTCTGCTACTCGCATGCGCCAGAGATATACCAACCCGATGCCGATGGCTACTGCGTCGTCATCAAGCCCCTCGTCGACGCCAGCCTATTGGAGAAGGCCATCGAGGGTGCGGCGAGCTGCCCGGAACGGGCGATCCGAGTCGAGTTGTGAGACAACACCTCACCCGCCGGACGTGGCCCGACCGTCAAAAGTGTGTCGAGGCGCCGGTCACGACGGTGGCTCGGACACGGGTCGATTCCGCCCCGACGTTCGGGTCGTGAGCGCGCGCTCCAGGAACGGTGTGAGTATGTCGACGGGCAGCGGGAACACCACGGTCGAGTTTTGGTCGGCGCCCAGCTCCAAAAGCGTTTGCAGGTAGCGTAGTTGAAGCGATGCCGGATTCTTCGACAGCGTCTCGGCGGCCTGGCGTAGCTCGTCGGATGCCTGTAGTTCACCGCGGGCGTTGATGACCTTGGCACGGCGTTCACGTTCGGCTTCGGCTTCGCGGGCCATCGCCCGCTGCATGGATTCGGGGATCTCGACATCCTTGATTTCCACGACGCGGACTTCGATACCCCAGGGCCGGGTCTGCTCCTCGATGATGGTCCGAAGGTCGCTGTTGAGGTCTTCGCGTTGGGCCAGCAGGGTATCCAGGTCGGCGCGGCCCAGCAGCGAGCGCAATGTGGTTTGTGCGATCTGTGAGGTGGCCACCGCGTAGTTCTCCACGGCGAGAATCGCTTTGAGGGGCTCGACCACCTGGAACATCACCACTGCGTTGACCCGGGCGGGCACGTTGTCACGTGTGATCACCTCTTGCGGCGGGATAGTCAACGTCACCACCCGCTGATCAACCCGGATCATCTTGTCTGCCAGCGGAATCAAACACCGCAGCCCAGGCTGATACAACGGGCGGGCACGGCCCATCCGGAACACCACGCCACGCTCGTACTCGCGCACCACGGCCAGCGAGGCCAGTGCCAGCACAACCAGCAGCACCGATATCGTCACCCCGACGGCAACCAGCAGCGCGCTCACGATGCTGTGTCCTTCTCCGATCGGCTTGCGCCCCAGCGGGTCGAATAGCGATCGACCGCCAGGGCCACCTGGTCTTCCATGCCCGTGCGGTGCGGCAGGTGCTCAGGAGCGTTGGATGGGGTGCGCCACAAATGACCGGCCAGCGGCAGCGACGCCGCCAGCACGACGGTGATGACGCCGATCAGTACCAACAGATCGGCGGGGGAGTGCAGCCTGGCGAGCATCACGAGCGGCATCACCACCCCCAGAGCGGCCACGCAGCAGGCGATACCGCGGTGAAAACGTCCGGCTTCGGAATGCGGCCACGGGTCGATCTCACGGCTGATCTCGCGCCCGTGCTCCGAGGTCGTACAGGTCGACTTGACCGGGCAGCTGTTGCACACGCTGGGCTTTGCCCGATACCGCATCACGCGGTGCTTCGGATCGAAAGAACTCGGCCAGAGCCACTGGTCCTGGGGACACACCCACGCGTCATGGTCGGCGTGGTAACGGAATTGGCCGCTACGCCACTGCGCAGCGCGCTGCGACACGCGCCGCGCCATCACGTCGACCCCCCAGGCGGTGGCCACCAATGCCAGTGCGTACCCGGCAACCAGCCATGCCGCGGCGGTAGGGGATGTCACCGTCAGCCTTTCTGCGATGCCGCGGGCATGGGGTCGAGTTCGGTGTAGAGCGGGTGTTCGTGCAGTTCGTCGCTGGCCGGCGCGCGGCGGACGTTGCGTATCGCTGTCCACGCGATCCAGACGAACGGCAAGACGCCGCCGAGGATGAAGACAAAATCGCCGGGCAGTCGCAGCCATTCGATCAGCGAGTTCCCGGGGCGGGTGATGTAGCCCAGCGAACGCGCCTCGAAATACCCCGTGCTCACCGAGTGGTACAGCTGCAAAACCCCTAGCGGCAGCAGGGTGGCGAACACCATCCAGGCCAGCCCGATGTTCATGCACCAGAAGGACACTCGCGCCCATTTCTCCGGCCACTTGGCGGTGGGGATCGCGTACCGGAAGGCGAACATCGCCAGCCCGACGGCGAGCATGCCGTATACACCCATCATCGCTCCGTGGGCGTGGTTGGCCGTCAGCGCGGTGCCGATCTGGTAGTAGGAGACGATGGGCAGGTTGATCAGGAACCCGAAGATGCCTGCCCCCAAGAAGTTCCAGAACCCGACTGCCACCAGGAACATGACCGCCCAGCGGTGCGGGAACGGAGTTTCGTGGCTTTGTTGACGAGACCCCAGCTGTAGGAAGGCCCATGCCTCGACGGTCAGGAAGGTCAGCGGGATCACTTCGGCGGCTGAGAAGAACGCGCCCAGTGCCATGTGCTCCACCGGGGTTCCGGAGAAATACAGGTGATGCATGGTGCCGATCACACCGCCGGCGGAGTACAAGATGATGTCGAGGAAGATCACACCGAGCGCGATCCGTTCGCGCACCACCCCGAGCAGGACGAAGATGTAGGCCACCATGACGGTGGTGAACAGCTCGAGGAAGTCTTCCACCCACAGGTGAACCACCCAGAACCGCCAGAAGTCTGCGACCGAGTAGTGGGTGTCGTGACCGGCCAACAGGCCGACGGCGTAGAAGGCGGGGATCGCCAGCCCGGTGAAGAAAAACAGCCACGGCAGGTTCATCTTCGACGTGCCTTTGAGCTTCCCGCGCAGGCCGCGCCAAATGATCGCGATCCACAAGAACAGGCCGACTGTCAACAGGATCTGCCACAACCGCGGCAGGTCGAGGAATTCCCACTGCTGGGAGAACAAGCCACCCGGGGGGATCACCCCGTAGATCGAGAGCGCCTCGCAGATCAGTGAGCCGCCCACCACCAGGACAAGCGCGCCGAGCAGTCCGTACACCAGCCAGCTCTGCCGACGTGGCTCCCGGCGGCTGATGAAGGGCACCAGGAAGATTCCCCCTGCCAGGAACGCGGCCGCTGTCCAAAACAGCGACAGTTGCACATGCCAGGTGCGGGCAAGGTTGTAAGGCAACAGCTTGGCCAGATCCAGCCCGTAAAACGCCGACAGGTCAGCGCGGTAGTGCTCGACCGCACCACCCATCAGGGTTTGCGCCAAAAACAGCACCGATACGGTCGCGAAGATCCAGATCGCGGCGCGCTGCGATGGGGTCAGTCCCACCTCGCCGGGCTGGCGGAACGACAAGGTGGATGCTTCGGCGCTGTGCCAGCCGATTTTTTGGCTCCACCGCCCGTAAACGGCGAACATGATTCCGGTCCCGGCCAGCAACGTGACCAGCGACAGCACCGACCACACCACGATCGAGGCCGTCGGCCCGTTGTCGACCCGCGGCTCGGCGGGCCAGTTGTTGGTGTAGCTGTAGTTGTGCCCCGGCCGCTCGGCCGCCGACGCCCACGCCGTCCACGCGAAAAACGCAGTGAGGTCATGGATATCGGCCTTGCTGGTGATCATGCGCGGCAATAGTCCGTACTTGGTGGAGTTCTCGCCGAAGTAATCCGCGTAATGCTGCCGGATGTGGTCGAACGCGGCCGCCTGCTTATCGGTGAACACCAACGCCTTGCTGCCGGCGTTGTAACGGTTGGTGCGAAACTCGGCCACCACCCGTTCTTTTGAATCGGCCATCCCCTGCGCCCGCCACTGCGCGGCGACGTCGTCGGTGGACATGCGCAGATATTCCGCGGTGTAATCCGGTCCGAGGTAGGCGCCGTGCCCGAGCACCGACCCGTACTGCATGAGGCCACGTGACTGATAAATCTCTTGGCCGCGGGTGATCTGAGCACCGGTGAACAGCACCTCACCCGACTCGCTAACCACCTTGGCCGGCAACGGCATTGAGTCGGTGTAGGTCCGGTACGCAAGAATACCCATCACCAGGAACCCAAAGATCATCACCAGGGCCACGCCCTGAGCCCAGCCCTTGCCGATCAACGACGTGGAGGTTCCCGGCGTTGCTGGTCGTGACGGTGCTGATCGGATTGCCATGTGCCGGTGCGCTCCTCGGGCTGGATGAAGGCGGGATACGTGTTCGGGTAATTACACAATGGCGATTGTAGAAATTCACTATGAGCTCTATCACGCCTTGGGGCTGGGACGCCTGACGACCCGGCTTGGATCTGGCGTTGTCGCTCTGCCGCCTAGGCGCCTTCGGAGGGTTGGTGGCCAATCTCGCTCGGCCATCAGGGGATTCATCCATCGCGATCCGCCCGCGACATCTGCGCCCGGCGTCCTGGCCGGTCGCACATATCACAATGACGAATGTGACGAACCTCATCGGGTCAGGGAATGAGGGATCGCCTTTTCACTGACGGTACTTATCCCGTGGACATTGTGCGCCATGAACGGAATTCAGTTACTTAACCACTGCCGTGGTCTACTTTTCACGACGAACATGCCTAACCGAGGGCCGGCGTGCTCAGCGGGTGCGCGATCGGGCTCACGCGCTAGGGGATGGCCGCGAGACACGTTGGGGCCGTGAGGAATCGATAGACAATCCTCAAACATCTTATTACCGTTCGTGTTTCGTGCCTGCCTGCTGGCACACCCATCCATCGGGTATGCGGCCCGTAGCGACGAACCGGGTCAGCTGCGCGCTCGTTGGCGCCGGTAAATCGTAGTCGGCGTGCAGATAGACGACCGGCTCCTCTTTGAAGTTGTGCTTGTGAAGCTGGCCCAGCAGCTGATCGCAAGTGTCCTCAAGCCGCAGGCTGCCCGTTCCATCAGCAAGCAGCCGCGTCAGGGTTTCCAGCGTCCGCCACAGCTCACCGTGTTCACGCATCATCACGAACACAGGCATCATTATTCCGGCCTTCCGGATCGGTGGGAACAGGAAGATCTCCTCGATGTAGATATGCCGACGCAGCGCATCCATCGTTGCCCTCAATAGCTCGGGTTGCCGGTTGCCGCCATCGAGTTCCTCGATGAAACATTCGATCGCAGTGCCTATTTCGCGGTGTTGCCGCATGAGTTCGGCGGATAACACCCGGTCGGGCATCACGTGCTCCTCTACGTCAGTCTGCAGATCGGATGGGTTCGGTCTCGCCGGCTTCGGCCGTCGCGCCGACCGCTGCGGGAGGCGCGTTTGCGCACCACCCGGCGGCGCCCCGTGTCGATGGAAAGCGGTGGGTCAGGGCGGTGGCTTTCTTGGCGACGTAGCGAGGTTCGGTCCCCGTTGCCCCGCCGAAAGCCCCTGGTGTATTCCATTGCTGATCTGTTGCCTCTGGCCCGGGCCGGCGGTCTGTGCGCAGCTGCAGCTGAGGCCGCCGAACGGATTGGGATCACCGCCACCCGGATTCGGATCGGCGCCGGCCGGCGCCGGCCTTGGGGCCCAGACCACCGCGATGAAGGCGGCGCATATCAGGGTTTTTATGAGGAAGGCCAGCGGCTTTCGGCCCAGCGGCCTGCGCCTGGACCGATGCGGCTCCGGCGGGGTCATCCGGCTACCGGCGAATGTGGAATGAGCGAGACGCGCAAGCCGACGCGCTGAACCGCGCCTTCGGACTCGCGCCCGACCATGCCGCCCAGCGGCAGCTTGGACACGGTGGGGCCGGGGGCCGGCGCTGCAGCCCATCCGCCCGGCATGGTGCTGGAGTGGAGAGCCTGCAGCGGCGCGACCGACGAAACGGTGCCGGCCCAACTCGGGGGCACGGACAGGGTACCGAGTGCGTCGGCCTGTCCGATGCCCGCCGCGGCACCGTGACCCAGCCCCCCGAGCGGCGGGAGGTTTTCCAGACCCGCTGCGGCACCGAGACCACTGATGCCTTGCATACCGCCGGCGCCCTCGGCCCCCAAAATGGACCCGGCGCCCGCGTAGTCCAGTGCCAATCCCTGGTAGTCCAGACCGAGTCCCTGGTAATCCAGTTCCAGGCCGTAGAGGTCTATGCCGATGCCACCGCCGTCGGCGAGCAGGCCGGCGCCGTCGGCTCCGTACCCGGCCACCTCACCGGCGAGGCCTGCCGCACCACCGTTCAGTGCAGGTGCGGCGGCGAGCGTCGAGGCCAGTCCCGTCGCGGCGCCCGCGCCGGTGCTCGCACTCTTTGTCGCACCCTTGCCGGAGGCGTTGGTCAGACCCGACAGCGCGCTGAGCGGGGCGCTGGCCCCCGACGATCCCAGCGAGGCCCCCGTGCCCATCGCCGCCTGCGACAGACCGGTGCCCGACTGCGAGCCGGGCGTCGAAAGGCCCTGCAGGCTTTGCGGCAGTGAGGAGGCCCACTGCGTCGCCGTTGCGTGCGCGGTGCTGCCGGACTGGGCTACTGCGTGGGAGACGGCGCCGAGGTGGCCGGCGACGGCGGTCGGATTGGCCGATTGCGGCGGCGGCGACGGCACGGGCGAAAGCGCCGTGGCTGACGCTGAACCGGCGGCATAGCTGTACATCGCGGTCGCGTCTTGTGCCCACATTTCGCTGTACTCGGCCTCGGTGGCCATGATCGCCGGCGTGTTCTGCCCAAAGATGTTGGACTGGATCAGCGCCAGAAGCCGAGCGCGGTTGGCCGCCACCAGCGGGGGTGGGACCGTCATTGCATACGCTGTTTCGAAGGCTGCCGCGGCGGCCGTGGCCTGCGCGGCAGCCTGCTGACATTGCTCGGCGGTCGCCGTCATCCACGCGATGTAGGGCATGACCGCGGCCGCCATCGACATCGACGCCGGTCCCGACCAGGACTCGTCGGTGAGGCCGGCGATCACGGTTTGGTAGCTGCCGGCGGCATCGGCCAGCTCGGCGGCCAGTACCTCCCATCCCGCGGCGGCGGCCAGCAAAGTCGCCGGACCGGGCCCCAAGTACATCCGACCAGAGTTGATCTCTGGTGGTAACGCGCCAAAATCCATGCCTATCCCTGTCCCTTGTTGACTCTTGTGGCGGACCTTGCTGATGTCGCGGCGGGTCGCACGCGACATCAGCTCAGCAGTCGAAGTAAGTGATGAAAAATCCAAGTCCCCAACGCATCACGCGAGGTGGCCCGGTGAATCTGCACACCCGGCGGCCCTTGGCTTGACCTCGTATTCGCGCGGAAACCGGCACACCGGCGTCCCGGCACAGCCGGGTCCGATCGCCAAAAATACGTCCCGAAACCGCCGAGACCAGCCGCTCAGCAGATGCTGAGGGCGCCGGAGCTAATAGCGGCTAGCGTCTAACCCGCCGCACGATGGTGTCGCGCCGACGAGCTGACATACCCCGATCAGCAACGGGCGATGCAGAATTGAATCAGAATATTCTGTCCGACACGGCTGGATGCCGGCGCGCGTGCCGGAGTATCGATTCGCGGCTGCGACCAGATTATCCCGACCGTGGGCGGGACCGACGAGTCGGACTTTCGCGGCGTGAAAAGTGCGAAAGTGCTTCCATGATCATGCTTTAACCCGGCGCTCTTGAATGCCTTGTCATCGTTCACAGTGGAGCCGACGCCGAGGCGACGTACCGGAAGCGACTCGTGGTCCGCGTGCATCGGGTTGGAAAGCGGGCTGGCCGATGAGACCGCTACCTCGGGTTGCAAGGCGTTGGTGGCCATTTCGGCTCGCAAAGCCCCGTAACCTAGTACAGCTGCGACAAGGGCCAGCGCAGCAACGATGGCCAACGCGGATTGTCGTCGTGACCACCGTGAAAGCGTTCCAACTCCGAAATTCACAGTGCCACGCACTCTACCAGCCGCGATACGCCAGCAGCCAACGCGTCACGTCCAGCAAAACCAGCTTCGCAATGTTGATGGCGGGATTGGTCTGCCACCTCGAAAGCCAGGCGACACCGTCAGACCATTCGCGGTCCGCCGAATCCCGGCACGGCGCCTACCGGGATCAGCGCGAGCGCGATGACCAGAATAATGAACAACCGCAACGTTTTTGGTGTGGGCCCCTGCTCGATCTCCGGCCGGCGCGCCGCGAACAGGAGGAAAACGATGGCAACATCGAACACCACGATCGTCAACCAGCGGGTCCAGTCAAAGCCGGTCAGGAAGACCGGAACGACCAACAGCAGGCCGGTGGTTACGCAGGCCATTCCGCCGCGCAGTGTCTCAACGAACGCGCGCACCGGTACGCCCGAAAGCACGCTGAGACCCCACACCGTCACCACGGCGGCACCGGCACCGAAGATCAAAGACACGGTGAGGCCGAGCATGCCGACGTGGCCGACGGTTCGGATGGCGTCCGCGATTCCGTTGTCGAAGTTCGGCATCACGTTGCGGCACACCCAGTCGTGATAATCGGTTTGAGGTGGTTGTCCCTCGAACGCGTAATGCATCAGCGTCGCTGGTGATGGGACCACGGCAAAAGGGTTGGGCACCAGGTGATGCGGCACCGCCCCACATAATTGGGAGGCGACGTCGTGGCGGCCGAATGCCGCCACGGCAGCCGTGGCGAGGACCCCCGGCGACACGGCCAAGAGCATGCCAAGGGGCCGGGTGGTTTTCAGCGCACCCCCGAGGACGATGATTGCCAGCAGCGCCCCCAATGCGAACTGCAGCCCGATCGCCTCGTGCACCAGCGTCAACACCGCGATCACGGCGCCGAAGGCCGCGCACCATCCGATCGCGAAGGCCCGGGAACGGGTGAGCGCCAACGCCGAGCTGAACACCGCCAGGGCCGCCCCGCCGAACAGGTCCGGCCGAGCCGAGAATGCCGCAAACGGGACGCCGAATGGCAACAAGGGCATCACCATCGCGACCATCAGCCTGCGTTCAGACGGATAGCCGGTGATGACCACCACACCAGCAACCGTTGCCAGGCCGCACAAATAGACCGCCGTGGACAGCCACCGCAGACCGAGCGTGGCCGCGAAGTCGTGGCCCGGGACCAACCCAACCAGCTCACCGGCGAGCCCGCGGCGAACGAAGCCGTGTGTGTAGTCGGCGGTGTAATACGACATCCAGTACACGTCGAGCGGGACGACCTTGATCGCGAACCACAGCACGGCCGTCGCCCAGAGCGCGATCGCGACGGCGATTCCGACGTAGCGGTGGCGTGCGCGTTGATTCGCCTCGAGGCCCAGGTCCACCATCAAATCCGGCCCTCGTGGACGGTGGTGGCGGACAGCTGCAGGTCGGCCAGCGCGCAACACGCGAGCTCACCGGTGGCTGCGGTGGCGTTGCCGGCTCCGCTGCGGTAGGCGACGATGGTGAGAAACCGGCTGCCGTTGACCGTTCCTGTCCCGCAGAACAATTGGCCGCGAGTCCGCTCGATGCGCGCCCGGGTGATGCCCTGCTCGGCCAGCCGCATCGAGACCTCCGTCGCATCCGCACCATCGATGCGGCCGACGGCGGTGTCGAGGCTGCCAAGGTTGGAGCACCCCACCGGCAGTCGGGCGGACGACATGGCGATGCCTTCGGCGCGCCGGACCAGCCATCGCGGTGTGAACGGGATGAGTGGCAGTCCGGCGAGCATCTCGTTGGGTTGTTGGTCCAGGGACGTCAGCAGTCCTTTGACATCCGCACGCACGCCGCCCAAGTCATCGGCCACCGCCTGGCCATCGACGGTGAGTGTGATCGAGGTCAGCGCGTTGGCGCGGTCGTCGTCGGCGGTGCGGTCGCTGACCGGAAGCACCACGGTCACGGAGTTTCCGTCGGGGAGCACCCTCCCTATCCGGTGCGCCAGGCGAGCTGCGAACGCGACGAACAGCGCGTTGCTGCTTCCGTTGAGGTTGCGCGCACGCGCGTCCCATGCCGCAGCGTCGGTTTGTATCGTCACGGACTCCGATGCGTTCTGGCCATCGTCCATTGGGTCGTGCCGCCGGGGCCCCCGCGCCTGCGGCTGTGGCTGTGGCTGTCGATCCGACGAGACCTTGAGCAATATCGCCAGAGTCGCGATCAGCGCCCGGATCGCCGCGGGCAGGGCGCGAACGGCGTCGGCCAGGTCCTCGCGTATCGCGCGCCACCGGCCACGCGAACTCGCCTGTGAATAGCCGAGATTGCGTCGTTCTCCCTTGACCGCTTCGGCCAGGGACGTTGCCATTGCGAGTCCATCGACAACGCAGTGTGACGCCACCAAGGTGACCGCCGCCCCACCGTCGTCCAACGGCAGCACGCCGAGATGAAACGTCGGGCCGTGCTCGGGGTCGACGCGCACCCGCGCGCGTCTGTCGATCCACGCACCGATCTCCCGCCGCGGTTGCCGCGGTTCGCACGCGATGTCCGGCGAGCGGCTGTCGACCACCCAGCGATGACGCCCGAACGGCAGCGGCGAGCGCTCGATCCGGCGTCCGAGGAGGCCTGCACCGAGATTGTCCTTGACGGCCCGCAATTCGTCGATGTTCACGTCGCGGTCGTAGACCCACGTGCATTGCACGGTGCTGCCTTGACCGGTGGCGCGCAGCCGCAGGAAAGCGGCGTGGTCCAGAAGCGCCAGCCTCGTCACTAGCACCCCGCCTCGGCCGCGGCGCGATACCCGCGCACCGCCGCCGGCGCGAACACCGCGACGAGAACGCCCGCCCACAGGCCCGCCCGCCATAGCGGCGACAGCACCGGGCCGCCCTCTGCGAGGCCGCGCATCGCCTCGATCGTCGGTGAAATCGGCGAAAAACGCACCACCGGTTGCAGCCAGCCCGGAAACACCTCGGCGGGCGCAACGCCGGTGTTGAGGAACAGCAGCAGGACGCATCCCGCGCCCAGCCAGGTCACCATCGCCTTACCGTCCGTGCGGGCGGCGATCGCGATGACCAACGACGCCATTCCCGCCGAAATCGCCACGGGCACCAGCACGAAGGCCAGCACCGCGATCCAGCCGTAGCTGAATCGCAGGCCCAAAGCGATCCCGAAGATGGTGAGCACGACGGCGGATGTGGTGGTTCGGGCGGCCTCGGCGACCAGTCGGCCCGCCACGGTGCTGGCTCGATGAACCGGCTGCACCCACAACCTCGTCAGCACACCCGACTCCCGCTCGGCCGGCAACGCCAAACCGGCGCCGAGGGTTCCGAACACGGCGCCGACCACCGCACACATCGGGACCAGCCCGTACAGGCTGTCGTGTCCCGTGACGGCCAGAACGGCTTTGCCGACCAGCAATTTGTAGACGACGAGCAGAAAAGTCGGGAACAACAACGCTTGCACAGTGACGATCGGATCGCGCCGCCAGCGGCGCAGTAGCCGCCCCGCTTCCGAAGCGCTCTGGCTGACGAACGCCGTCAGCGACGGATCGTACGGAATTCCCTGCGTTGCAGGGGTGGTCACCGGCTCTCGGGGCTGCTCCGCAGATGCATCGCGAGCTTGCCGGCCGTCGTGCGCCGGAATGCGGACGATCCGAGGTGCGCGGAAACTTCCGCCGCTGACGCGTCGCTGCATCCGCACCGCCAGAACGCCGAAAAGTGCCAGCAGTCCAAGGCACCACGCCGATGCCACCACCAGATCACTACCCGTGGCGTGGCCGGAGGCGAGTCCGCGCAACGCGTCGGTGACCCGTGAGACCGGCTGGTAGCGGACGAACGGACCGAGCCATGTCGGAAACGATTCCGCAGGAGCGATGCCCGTGGACAACAGGACCAGAATCAGTTGGGGGAGGAGCAACAATTGGCTCGAGGATTCGACGGAGCCGACCCGGGAGCCCAGCGCGTCGGCGCCGAGGCACACCGCCATCGCGAACGCCACGACGATGATCACGAACAGGCCCGTGTCGGCCAGACCGCCGGCCATCCGGAAGCCAAAGGACCACCCGACGGCGATAGCGGCGACCAGTGCGATGACCGAGCGTGTCAAGCAATAGAACATCCGAGCGGCCAGCGGTACCGCCGCAGGAACTGGCAGCGTCCGAAGCCGAGACCCGAAGCCGGACAGCCGGTCTCGTGCGGCGCGGTCGGCGGTGGTCATCGCCCCGAACAGCATCGCCTGCACGATGACCACCGGAAGGACATATTGCGGGTAAGTCATCGGGCCGGTGTAGATGAGGTTGCCCAACACCAGGGTGAACCCCAGGAAGCAGCCCACCGGCGCCAACACCGCGAACAGCAGGTCGGCATCGCGCCGGGAGCCTGACATCGTGCGCAAGGTGAGTGCCACCAGGGCACTCACCTCGGGACCTCCGGCCGCGGGGCGGGGACTTCGTCACGCATCCAGGTGCGGCCCGGCGTCGGACACCCGGGTGAACTCGGCGCGCATCGTCTCGACGTAGCGCAGGACGGACCTGCGGGCGATGTCGGTGCCCGGGTAGGCGACCACCAACTGCGTTTTGTCGTGCATGCGATTGACCCACATGCACACCGTCTCCGACAGCCGGTTATCACCCCAAACACCGGCGCGCAGACCGTCGAAGTGGTCGCCGAACGGCAGCTTGCGAATGTCGATGTAGGACAGCATCGGGACCGGACGGTCAGGAACCTCGATCAGGCCCGACGAACGGTCCGGCAACTCGAGCAGGTGGTAGTACGGCACGGCGCCCAGGGCCGTGTTCGCGTCGAACGATGCCTGGGCGGCACTGACCACCTCGTCGAACGATGCGCCGACCGTCGGAATTGCCAACGGGACGAAACTGGCCAACCATCCGACCGCGGTGGCGTGGGCGGGATCCCGACGGTTGTCGAACGGCGTAAGCCCGAAATACGTTGGGGCACCGGTCAGCCGATGCTCGGTCAGGGCGGCGCAGGCGAACACGCCACCGCTGAAACGCGCCCCCCCAGCGCGGCATACCGCTTCGAACCGTCGGCCCTGGTCGCCATCGATCAGGTCGAAGACGTCGATGGCCCCCGGCGTATCCGCGGCCGCCTCGCCCAGCTCCAGTGGAAATTTCGGCAGCGCGCCGTTGTTCGCTGCGAGAAAGGCCCGCCACGACCGGATCTCGGGTGACTCTTCGTTCAGACTCCCGGTGTACGCATGCTGAGCCGCGCTGTATTCGCGATGGCTGGCAGCGGGTGTCAACGGGCTCTGTTCCCTGCGCAGCGCGGCGAAGTACATCGTCTGGATGTCGAGGAAGATCACCCCGGCCGACATACCATCGGCGCGCAAATGGTCAACGGCGATGTAGACGGTGAACCGCTCATCGCCCTGAATGACTCCGAAGGTGAAGCAGTCCCACTGCAGCGGATCGGGCGTATCGAGAAGGAGTTTGCGGATCTGGGTCGGGGCCATTCTTCCGAGATCCCTTGGCGCCAAAGTGATGCCCTCCGGGTCGGCAATGACATAACGGAGGATCTCGTCGTCGTCGCCGAAGCCGAACCGGTCGTGGTAGGTGTCGTGTCGCCGCAGGTGCCTGTTCACAGCGTGCGTCATCGCATCGATATCGCAGATGCCGTTGATTTCCCAGGCCCCAATGCACAACCGCGGGATGTCGCGGCCGCGGCTCACCTGGCGCCGGTAATACCGAAGATGCTGCGACTGCTGATAACTCACCGGGGCCGGATGGTACTGCGCTTCGGCTGCGCGCCGATACGTGGTCGCGGTGGGGTACCAGGATACGACGGTGCCCTCGGCCGTCCAGTCCTCAACCGTGCCCAAGAACATGCGCTACCTTTCGTCAGTCAGCTGGTGACGCCAGTCCGGATGACCTTAACGGCACCGCGCATGAGTTGCTGATCGAGTTGAGAGCCCGTGGAGTCCCGCTGCGCTGGCCCGGCGAGTGTGTTGCGGCCGGATGCGTCGGCGCATGCGCGGGCGAGGTTGAGTTCACCGTGGTTCGAGTGGGCGGGCCCGCAAGCTGCGAAGGCGCGCAAGGTGATGACTCGATGGCGCGCACGCGGCGCAGTCATAGAATTCCCCTCTCGGGCTGAGCATTCTTCCAGGAACTTCTGGCAACACACCGTGCCTGTGTGAGGTAGTCGACGACGAGGAGTCGTTCAAGCAACACAGAACTGTTGCTGGAACAAGCATTTATCTCGACGCGATGACCCAACCTGTCGATTCCCACCCCCACAGCGTGGCGCTGTCTTGGCAGGCCACCCGTGACGATACTGGGCCCGCCGAAACGGCGCCTCGGTTACCATATCGTGACCCACGCCCGTATCGGAATTATGTCAGCCGAACCCTTCTCGCGCCGATGATTCGGGCAAAAAACCAAACCATCATCAAAAGCGCGGCAGCACTGAGTCACACGCTCCTGCCGGTATGAAGCCGCGCACCGAGTTCGGTCGGACCCCCGACACTGGCAACAAACTGCGACCAACCTTGAGCCGGGCTGATGGGCGGCGCCGAAGGCGCATCGCAGCTGAGAAGCCATCGTTCGCGTTCGGCCCGCAAGAGGTCGACGAAGCCAGGCGCGGGGGTCGTCATTGACAGCGCATTGACACCAGGTTACGCACAGACAAAGAGCCCGCACCGGCCGATGATGATCTGGAGACCACGTCGCTCTCGGCACCGCGAGCTTCGTACAGAAGGGAGGTCGGCGATGCCTGATGAGCTGCGGGGGCCGGCCAGGCTGTTCGATGCATTGACCACCAAAGGCACCGCCTTCACCGAGGACGAACGGCGGCGGTTGGGTCTGATCGGTCTGCTGCCGACGACGGTGAAGACCCTCGAGCAACAAGCCGAGCATTGCTGGCACGAATTCTCTACTCGCCGCGATGATCTCGACAAGCACATCTATCTGCGGGCGTTGCAGGACCGCAACGAGACGTTGTTCTACCGGGTATTGCTCGACCACATCCCCGAGGCTCTGCCGATCGTCTACACGCCCACCGTGGGAGAAGCCTGCCAGCGTTTCAGTGAGATCTACCGCCGGCCGCGGGGACTGTTCGTGTCCTACGCCGAGCGAGACTGCCTTGACGAGGTGCTGAACAATCGGCCCCAGCGCGAGGTCGACGTGATCGTGGTGACCGATGGGCAGCGGATCCTCGGCCTGGGCGATCAGGGCATCGGGGGCATGGGCATCCCGATCGGAAAGCTGTCCCTCTACACCCTCATCGGCGGCATCGACCCCGCTCGGACTCTTCCGATCGTGCTCGATGTGGGAACCGACAACAGCGAACTACTCGATGACCCTCGCTATCTGGGCTGGCGGCACCGGCGTATCGACGACGACGATTATTACGCGTTCATCGACAAGTTCGTCGCCGCGGTGCGCAAGCACCTACCCGCTGTGCTCCTGCAGTGGGAGGACTTCGCCACCACGCATGCGCTGCCGATCCTCGCCCGTTACCGCGACACACTCCTTACCTTCAACGACGACATCCAGGGGACCGCCGCCGTCACCGTCGGGGCGCTGCACGGTGCCGCCGAGGTTGCGGGCCGCCCCCTGTGGCAGCAACAGGTCGTCATGCTCGGCGCCGGCTCGGCCGGTATCGGAGTGCTCGACATGATCCGTCGCCAAATGGTGAACGAGGGGTTGTCCGAACAGGCTGCCTCGGAGCGAATCTGGGTTCTCGACGTGGAAGGGCTTCTCACGGATGACCGCACCGACCTATCCGACGCGCAGCGGGGATTCGCCCAGCCCGCCGGCCGCGTTGCGGGCTGGGACCTGTCCGGCCCCGCCCAGCTCGCCGACGTCGTCCACCATGTCGACGTCGGCGTGCTGCTGGGCCTGTCCACCGCCGCGGGCGCCTTCACCGAACCCATCGTGCGTGAACTCGCCGGCAAGACTGACCGACCGATCATCTTCCCGCTCTCCAACCCCACCAGCCGCGCCGAGGCGCACCCGGCGGAGTTGGATCGGTGGACCGACGGGCGTGCCCTGATCGCCACCGGATCGCCGTTCGCCCCGCTGCACCGAAACGGCGTGGAACGCCCTGTCGCCCAATGCAATAACGTCTATATCTTCCCCGCGATGGGGCTGGCCGTGACCGCAGCTCAGGCGACCCGAGTCACCGACGAGATGATGCGGATCGCCGCGGAGACCTTGGGCGAGGCGTCGCCCGCCCTCGCCGACCCCGACCAGCCGTTACTGCCGGCGTGGTCAGACGTGCCCGAAGTCGCCGTCCGCATTGCGCACGCCGTCGCCGTGCAGGCAGTTGCGGATGGCGTCGCCCCGACGCGCAACGGCGCGGAACTCGCCGAACGCATCGCCGGGGTGCGTTGGCTTCCGGAATACGCCGGACCGGCGGGCCCGTGAACATCGGGCCGCCAGTAGATGTCGGGCCTATGCCGCTGACCGGGGAGAGCACTGGCCACGTGCGGCCATTGGCTAGACGGTCGCCACGTGCGGCGGGTCGTACACGCCCGGGAAGACAGGGTGGTCAGCGCCGGTGTTTGTGAGACTGTGCGCCACATTGGCCGCGGTGTTGCCGAAGTTGCCCCGCTCGTCGCCGATCCGGAAGTTCGGACCCCGGCCCCACATGGTATGTTCGCCGACGTGAACATCGGCGTGCGCGCGTATTGGCGCTTTATCGTGGCTCCGGGTGGAGCCGACGATGCGGCGTCTGGTTGACGCACCCGCACGACTGAGACCCGGAGCCCAGCAGTGACCGCAAGGTCGCTGCTTTTCGCTTTTCAGGGCATCGGGAACCAGCGGGCGTGCCCTGGCAGCCAACACAGAAAGACGTACCCCACATGTCCCTCACCGACTTCCCCACAGCTGTCGACACGTCCGATCATCGGATCGTCTCGTTCCGAGAACTCTCGGCTCCCGCCGTGATTCGCACCGAACTGCCGCTGACACCTCGACGCGCCCAGGCCGTCCAGCGCGACCGCGACGAGGTTTCGGCAATCCTGGCCGGCGGCGACGAGCGACTGCTACTCGTGGTCGGCCCCTGCTCGGTACACGATCCCGTCGCCGCACTCGACTACGCACGCCGGCTCGCCCCGCTTGCCGCCCAGTACGCGGAGCGGCTGAAGATCGTGATGCGGGTCTACTTCGAAAAGCCGCGCACCACCATCGGCTGGAAGGGTCTCATCAACGACCCCGCCATGGATGGCAGCTTCGACGTGGAACGTGGCATCCGCACCGCGCGTGCGTTGCTGCTCGACATCATCGACGTCGGCCTCCCCGTGGGGTGTGAATTCTTGGAGCCCACCAGCCCGCAGTACATCGCCGACGCCGTTGCGTGGGGCGCGATCGGCGCCCGGACCACCGAATCACAGGTGCACCGCCAGTTGGCATCCGGGCTGTCGATGCCGATCGGATTCAAGAACGGGACCGACGGCAACATCCAAGTCGCCATCGACGGTGTCAAAGCCGCAGCGGCGCCGCACCATTTCTTCGGAACCGACAACGTGGGCCGCGCGGCCGTCGTCGAGACCATGGGCAATCCCGACTGCCACGTGATCCTCCGGGGCGGTACCGCCGGCCCGAATTACGATGCCGCTTCGGTGGTGACGGCCATCGAGCGGTTACGCGGGGCCTGGCTTTCCGAACGAGTCATGATCGACTGCTCACACGCCAACTCCGGCAAAGACCATGGGCGACAGGCCGAGGTCGCGGCCGAAGTGGCCGCACGCATCGCGGCGGGCGAGCGCGGTATCGCCGGCCTGATGCTGGAAAGCTTCCTGGTGGCCGGAGCCCAATCGCTGTGCGGTGAGCTGACATACGGTCAATCCGTCACCGATGAATGCATGGACTTCGGAACCACCGCCGGCTTGCTGGCCGAGCTCTACGCGGCGACGGGCTGATCCGGGTGGCACGCGCACGGGCTGGTGCTCATTGCGCCGAAACCTGGCCGGCGATCGCCTTTTTGTCGATCTTGCCGATCGGCGTGGTGGGCAGTGAAGTCATCGCGACCAGGACATCGGGCCGGGCGTGCGCGGCCACGCCACGCTCGTCGAGATAGCCGTTCAGCTCCGCAAGCGACAGCCCCTTGTCTTTGAAAACAACTGCCGCACAGATCTTCTCGCCCAGGTAAGCGTCGGGAAGCGCTACCGCGGCGGCCGAGAAGATCGCCGGGTGGCTGTGCATCTGCTCCTCGAGGTCCGCCGCGGAAATGGTTTCGCCGCCACGGCAGATCACGTCTTTGACGCGGCCGGTGACCACCACGTAGCCGTCGCCCCCGATCCGGACCAGGTCACCGCTGCGGAAGAAGCCGTCGGGATCGAAGCAGCGCTCATTGTCGCGCTCGGCGCGGAAGTAGCCGTTGAACGTGTACGGTCCGCGGACCAGCAATTCGCCCTCTTCACCAGGGGGCACCGGATCACCGGCCGCATCGACCACGCGCAGCTCGTCGGCCGCGCACAACGGCCGCCCCTGCGTGTGCTCGGTGAGTTGCGGCGGATCATCGAGCCGGGTGTAGTTCAGCAGTCCCTCGGCCATCCCGAACACCTGCTGCAGGCCCGGGGTCAAGGCGGTGCGCACCAACCGGGCATCCTCGGGCTCCAGCTTGGCGCCGCCGATCTGCAGGAGCCGCAAGGTTTTTGGGGTCACCGGTTCCCACTCGCAGGCCTGCGCCCACAGTTTGGCCAGGGCCGGCACCAGGGCGGTGACCGTGACGCCGTGGCGTGCGATGGCGGCAAAGGCCGCCTCCGGGCTGGGATCGGTGCCGAACACGGTGGTGGCGCCGACGGTCATCGCGCCGAGCAGGCCGGGGCAGGCGAGCGGAAAATTGTGGCCCGCCGACAGCACCGCCAGGTAGACGTCGTCGGAGGTGAGGCGGCAGAGTTCGGCGCTGGCGGTGGCGTTGAACACGTAATCCTCGTGGGTGCGGGGGATGAGCTTGGGCGTGCCGGTGGTGCCGCCGGAAACCAGAAGCAGCGCAGGCGATCCCGGGTCGCCCGGCGACGGCGGTAGCCCGGGGGGCGCCTGCTCGCACAGTTGCGCCCATGAGGTGAACGGCCCCGGGTCGCCGTCGACGACGACGTGCTTGAGCGCCCCGCGCTCCTCGACGAGCCCGAGCGCCATCGTTCGATAGTCGAAACCCGCTGCCGTATCGGCGATCAGCAGCCCGGTGGCCTGGCTGACCGCGGCGAAATGCCCGAGTTCGGCGGCCCGATGTCCCGGCAGGCACAGCACCGGAATCGCGCCGGCCCGCAGCAGGCCGAACAGCGCCACCGCGAACTGGCAACGGTTCGGCAGCTGCAGCAGCACCCGGTCGCCGGGCGCGATGCCCATCGCTCGCAGTCCACCGGCGGCGCGGTTAGCCTGGGCGTCGAGGTCCGCATAACTGAAGCCGGCACCGCCCACGGCGTCGAGCACGGCAATTCGGCCGGGCCACCGCCGGGCCGCGTCGGTCAGGATCGTGTCCAGGGTTCGGCCCGTCCAGTAGCCGGCCGCCCGGTAGCCGGCGGCGCGATCAGCGGGGAATGGCACGAATCCGTCGAGGACTCCGGCCGGCGGGTGCGGTGTGTGCGGACTCATGGCTCCTTAGACGGGGGCTTCAGACGGGGCTAGTAGCGGGGACGCAGGGAGTAAGGATAGGGTAACCAAAAAATTAGGGCAGCCTGTGCTAATTCAGGGAGGGTCTGTGGTGCATGCCCCGGCGCGCTCGGAGGACATCCGGGCGGAGGTGGCTGAACTGCTCGGCGTCGACGTCGATGCAGTTCAGCCGGGTAGCAACCTCATCGGCCAGGGTCTGGATTCGATCCGGATCATGACTTTGGCCGGCCGCTGGCGCCGCCAGGGCATTGCCGTCGACTTCGCCACGCTCGCCGAAATGCCGACCATCGACGCTTGGGCGCAGCTGGTCACCGGCGGGCAGAGCGCTGATCAGCGGGCCTTGCCCGTCGACGCCCCCGGCGACCCTGAGCGATCCGGGGACGACGAACCGTTTTCGCTGGCCCCGATGCAGCACGCGATGTGGGTCGGCCGCCAAGAAAACCAGCGGCTCGGCGGCGTCGCCGGGCACCTCTACGTCGAATTCGACGGTGGCCCCATCGATCCGGAACGGCTGCGCACAGCGGCCACCGCGCTGGCCCGTCGCCATCCGATGCTGCGGGTGCGGTTCCTGCCCGACGGGACGCAGCGCATCACACCGGCCGACGAGTGCGGCGCCTTCCCGGTCAGCGTCGAGGATGCGCGGGACCTGAGGGCCGACGAGGTCGATCAGCGGCTCGCCGCCATCCGCGACGCCAAATCACACCAGCAGCTCGACGGCGCGGTCTTCGAGTTGGCGGTGACGCTGCTACCGGACCAACGGTCCCGGCTCCACGTCGACCTGGACATGCAGGCCGCCGACGCGATGAGCTATCGCACCCTGATGGCCGACCTGGCGGCCCTCTACCTCGGCCGCGACCTGCCCGAACTGAGCTACACCTACCGCCAGTACCGCCAGGCCATCGAGGCCGACGACGCACGGCCGCAACCGGACCGCGACGCGGACCGGGCCTGGTGGGCGCAGCGGCTTGCCGAGCTGCCGGACCCACCCGCCTTGCCGACCACCGGCGGCCGCGGCCTCGACCAGAGCACCCGGCGCTGGCACTGGCTGGACCCGCAGACCCGCGATGCGCTGTTCACCCGCGCCCAGGCGCGCGGATTCACCCCGGCGATGGCGCTGGCCGCGGGGTTCGCCGACACCCTGGCACGCTGGTCGCCCACCTCGCGCTTTCTGCTGAACGTCCCGTTGTTCGGGCGCCAGGCCCTGCACCCGGACGTCGACTCGTTGGTCGGTGACTTCACCTCCTCGCTGCTGCTCGACGTCGATCTCACCGGCGCGGACACGGCGGCGGCCCGGGCGCGGGTGGTGCAGGACGCGATGCGCACGGCGGCCGCCCACTCCGCCTATCCCGGGCTGTCGGTGCTCCGTGACCTCAGCCGTCATCGCGGCACCCAGGTGCTCGCGCCCGTCGTCTTCACCAGCGCGCTCGGACTCGGCGAACTGTTCAGCTCCGAAGTGACCGGTCAATTCGGCACACCGGGCTGGATCATCTCCCAGGGGCCACAGGTGCTGCTCGACGCGCAGGTCACCGAATTCGACGGCGGCGTCCTGGTGAATTGGGATGTGCGCGAAGGGATCTTCCCGCCAGGTGTCACCGATGCGATGTTCGCCTACCACATCGACGAGCTGCTCCGGCTGGCCGCCGCCGACGACGCGTGGGACGCGCTAAGCCCCTCGGCGCTGCCGGAGGCTCAGCGCGCGGTGCGCGAGGCGGTCAACCGTCGTACCGCCGAACCCAGCGGAGAAGCCTTGCACGACGGATTCTTCCGGCAAGCCGAGCAGCAGCCCGACGCGCCGGCGCTCTTCGCGAGTTCCGGTGACCTCAGCTACGCGCAACTGCGCGACAAGGCGCTGGCGGTGGCAGCCGCGCTGCGTGCGGCCGGCGTCGGCCCCGGCGACACCATCGCGGTGATGGGCCCGAAAACCGCCGAGCAGATTCCGGCGTTGCTGGGCATCCTGTCCGTCGGCGCTGCCTACCTGCCGATCGGTGTCGACCAGCCCCGCGACCGCGCCGAGCGCATCCTCGAATCCGGCTACGTGCGCCTGGCCCTGGTGTGCGGCGGCCGACGACTGTCCTTGCCGGTGCCCGAGGTGGTGATCGCCGACATCCTTCGCGATGCCCCCCAGCGCGCCGAAATTCACTCTGCGAGAATCGATCCCGCCGAGCTCGCCTACGTGTTGTTCACCTCCGGCTCCACCGGGGAACCCAAAGGTGTCGAGGTCACCCACGACGCGGCCATGAACACCGTGGAATTCATCGCCGGCCACTTCGAGATCGGCCCCGCGGATCGATGCCTGGCCCTGTCGACCCTCGAGGGTGACATCTCGGTGATGGACATCTTCGTCACCTTGCGTACTGGCGGGGCCATCGTGGTGGTCGACGAAGCGCAGCGGCGTGATCCCGACGCCTGGGCCCGGCTCATCGACACGCACAAGGTCACGGTGCTGCATTTCATGCCCGGCTGGCTGGAGATGCTGATAGAGGTCGGCCGCGGGCGGCTGTCGTCGGTCCGGGTGGTGCCCACCGGAGGCGACTGGGTGCGGCCGGAGGTGGCGCGCCGCCTGCAGGCTGAAGCGCCCAACCTTCGGTTCGCCGGCCTTGGAGGCGCGACCGAAACCCCGGTCCACAACAGCATTTTCGAGGTGACCGAAGCGATACCCGAAGACTGGACCGCCCTGCCCTTCGGCATCCCGCTGCCCAACAACGCCTGCCGTGTCGTCGACGACACGGGCGCCGACTGTCCCGACTGGGTTCCCGGCGAGTATTGGGTGTCCGGCCGCGGCATCGCGCGCGGCTACCGCGGACGTCCCGATCTCACCGCGGAACGCTTCGTGGAGCGCGACGGCCGAATCTGGTACCGCACCGGCGATTTAGTTCGCTACTGGCCAGACGGCACCCTCGAATTCGTCGGCCGCGCCGACCACCGCGTCAAGATCAGCGGGTACCGTGTCGAGCTGGGCGAGATCGAGACCGCGTTGCGTCGCGTACCCGGGGTGCGGACGGCGGTGGCCGCCCTGATCGCCGTGTCCGGCGAATCCGACGTGCTGGCCGCCCAGGTATGCACCGACGACGCCGGCTTGACCGCGGCGGGAATTCGGCAGTCTCTCACCGATCTCGTGCCCGCGCACATGATCCCGCGCCACATCACGGTGGTGGAGCGGATCGGCTTCACCGATGCCGGAAAGCTCGACCGGCGCGCCGTGGCGCGCGAATTGGAAGCCGCCGTTTCGCAGCGGCCGGGCCACCGCGCGCCCTCGACGCCGCTGGAATCCGCGCTGGCGATGATCGTGGGTGATCTGCTCGGCCGGCAAAACGTCGGCGTCGACGACGACTTCTTCGCGCTCGGCGGCGATTCGGTGCTCGCCACGCAGGCCGTGGCGCGAATCCGGGCCTGGCTGGATGCACCGGACATCATGGTCGCCGACATCTTCGCCAACCGAACCATGTCGGCGCTGGCCGCGGTGCTCAGCGCCGGCGAGCACCACCCCGGACGACTCGACCAGGTCGCCGAGCTATATCTGGAGGTTATCGGCATGGACGCCGAATCGGTTCTGGCGGCCTCTCAACAACCCGCGAAATCGTAAACAGCACAATGATATTGAAGAGCCTGATCACCATGTCTTCCACGTTCCCGTCCTGGATCAAGCGGACCCCGGGCCGCAACGACGGGCCGGCGGAGCGCCCTGCGGGTGCCACCGTGATATTCCCGCACGCCGGGGCGGCCGCCGCGGGCTATCGGGTGCTGGCCGCGGCGCTGGCCGCCGGCGGCGACACCTACGTCGTGCAGTACCCGCAGCGGGCCGACCGCCTCAGCGAGCCGGCTCACGAGAGCCTGCATGACCTTGCCGTCAGCCTCTTCCAGGCCGCACCGTGGCCCGGCGTCGCACCGCTGACACTGTTCGGGCACAGCATGGGCGCCGTCGTCGCCTTCGAATTCGCCCGCATCGCCGAGACGCACGGCGCGGCCGTGCGCAAACTCTGGGTATCGGCGGGACCACCGCCATGCGTGGTCGGCGACATGCCCGAACTGCCGACGAGTGACGACGGAGTGCTGGCCGACATCGCCGATTTGGGCGGCACCGACCCCGAGCTGCTCGCCGACGAAGAGTTCTCCGAACTGCTGACCACCGCGGTGCGCGCCGACTACCGGGCCTTCAACCGTTATGACCCCAGCCCCGATGTTCGTATCAGCGCGGACATCCACGTATTGGGCGGCCACGACGACCACCGGATCGGGACCGGTGTGCTGCGCCAGTGGGAAACGCACACCGCCGGATCCTTTGCCCTGTCGCTGTATGACGGCGGGCACTTCTACGTCTACGACCACGTCGACGCGATCGCCGCGCAGGTGAACGCCGGGTGAGGCCAATGTCGGATGATGCGTATGGCGCCGAGAGCGTCGACCCCGTCGTGATCGTCGGCATGGGGGTAGAGGCGCCCGGCGGCATCGAAAACGCCGAGGGGTATTGGGATCTGCTGGCGCACGGCCGTGAGGCGCTGGGCCCGTTTCCCACCGACCGCGGTTGGGCGGTGCGCGAACTGCTCGCCGGATCGCGCCGCAGCGGTTTCAAAGAGATCCGCGACCGTGGTGGATTCCTGAGCGGCGCAACCACATTCGATCCCGAATTCTTCGGGATATCACCGCGCGAGGCCGTGGTGATGGACCCGCAGCAGCGGGTCTCGCTCCGGGTGGCCTGGCGCGCCCTGGAAAACAGCGGCATCAATCCCGACGACCTCGCCGGGCACGATGTGGGCTGCTTCGTCGGCGCCTCCGCCACCGGCTACGGACCCGAGATGGCCCGGTTCTCCGAACACAGCGGCCATCTGCTCGCCGGGACCGCGCTCAGCGTGATCTCGGGCCGCATCGCCTACACGCTGGGATTGACCGGTCCGGCGCTGACCCTGGATTCCTCGTGCGCGTCGGCGCTGGTGGCCTTCCACGTCGCGGTGCGTTCCCTGCAGAACGACGACTGCGTCATGGCCATCGCGGGCGGGGTCAACGTGCTGGGCTCACCCGGCTTCTTCGTCGAATTCTCCAAACAGCACGCCCTCTCCGATGACGGATACTGCCGCCCCTACAGCGCGCAGGCCAGCGGAACCGTGTGGGCCGAGGGAGCGGCGATGTTTGTGCTGCAACGCAAATCGGCCGCGCTGCGTGCCGGCCGGCAGATCGTGGCCGAGGTGCGCGCCACCGCCATCAACCAGGACGGGCGCAGCGCCGGGCTGAGCGCGCCCAGCGGCGACGCCCAGGTTCGCCTGTTCCAGCGCGCCATCACCGCGGCCGGGATCAAGCCCGCCGAAGTGGGGATGATCGAGGGGCACGGCACCGGCACCCGGCTCGGCGACCGTACCGAATTGCGCTCGCTGGCACAGGCCTACGGCGACACCGAAGCCGGCGCCGGGGCCCTGCTGGGATCGGTGAAGTCCAACGTGGGGCACTCGTTGGCCGCCGCCGGAGCGCTGGGGCTGGCCAAGGTGCTGGTCTCCGCCGAACACGGCACCGTCCCACCCACCCTGCACGCCGAGGACGCCAGTCCCGAAATCGAGTGGGACAAACAGGGTTTACGGTTGGCGCAGAATCTGACGCCGTGGCCGGCCATCGACGGACAGCGCATCGCCGCGGCCTCGGCGTTCGGGGTCGCCGGCACCAACGCGCATGTGATCGTCTCCGTCCCCGAGGTCGCGTGATGCTCACCCATCGATTGCCGGACGGGCGTGTCCCCGTGCTGCTGAGCTCCCACGACCCGGAGCTGATCCGCCGCGACGCCGTGGCGATCCTCGATTATCTGGGCCGCGTCGACTCCCCGGATGCGACCGCCGCGGTCGCCTCCACCCTGCTGCGGGTGCGGCGCACGCGCCGGCACCGCGCGGTGCTGCGAGCAGCCGACAGCGCCGAGCTTGTCGCCGGTCTGTCGGCGATCGCTCGCGGCCACGAGCACGAGCTGGTCACACAATCCGCGAAGACGACGCCGTCGCGCATTGCGTTCGTGTTCCCGGGCCAGGGCAACCAATGGCAGGCGATGGGCGCCGACGCCTACCGACAGTTGCCCGCCTACCGTGCGGCGGCCGACCGGTGCGCGCAAGCGTTCTTCGCCGCCGGATTCGCCTCTCCGCTCCCGTATCTGGTGGGCGAAGAAGAGCGCAGCTGGTCACGCCCCGAGATCCAAGGAGCGCAGTTCACCCACGCGGTCAGCCTGGCCGAGGCATGGCGATTCTGCGGGGTGCTGCCCGATATCGCCATCGGCCACAGCCTCGGCGAGGTGGCGGCGGCATATGTGGCCGAAGCGATCTCGCTGCGAGACGCCGTCGCTCTGGTGGTCGCCCGCGCCACCGTTGTCGACCAGTTGACGGGCCGCTACGCGATGGCGGTGCTCGGCACCGGCCTCGACATTGCCGAGTCGCTGCTGGCCGAGGCGCCCGGCTGGGTGGAAGTTTCGGCGGTCAACGGGCCGTCGTCGACCGTGGTCGCCGGCGATCACGACGCGGTGGCCGCCGCGGTGCGGCTCGCGCAACAGCGCGACATCTTCACCCATCAACTGTCCGTCGACTATCCCGGCCACACCAGTGCGCTACGTCCGTTGCGTGCCAGCCTGGGCGAGCTGACACCGCGGTCGGCGTTCCGGGACGGGCCGGTGAGGTTCATCGGCTCCACCCTCGGCGCCGAGTTGGGCGAAGCGACCGATTTCTCCGGATATTGGTATGAGAACCTTTGCGGCACCGTGCGATTCGATCTTGCGGTGCAATATGCCCGCAGCCGCGGGGCTGACACATTCGTGGAGCTCTCGGCGCACCCGTCGCTGCTCTATCCGCTGGGCGACATCGTCGACGACGAGTCGACCGTCATCGTCGGCTCGGGGCACCGCGACCGGCCCATCACCGAATCGCTGTCGGCGAGCATCGCCGCCGTCGCGACCGCCGACCCCGGCTGCAGGTGGACCGACGCGGTCCCGGCGGGTGACCAGGCTCCGCTGAGGGGGTTCCCGAACACGCCGATGCGCGCGGTGCACCTCTGGGCGGCGCCGGAACGCGTGACCGAACCGACGTCGGTGCCGGCGCTTACGGTGGCCGTCGAGGACTGGCAGCAGACGACATCGCCGATCACGCCGAGCACAACAAACCCCGACATCGGGTTCTTCGGTGCGGACGCGCTGGCCCGTCGGCTGGCCGATGCCGTTGCGGCGCAAGGCGGCTGCCGTGTGGTGGCACCGAACGACGCGGAGATCCTCGCAATCGTGGCACCCGGTCTCGACCGGCTCGACGCCACGGCCGCAATCGAGCAGATCGCCGGCCTACCCGATGCCGGCCTACCCGACTACCCCGCGCTCATCGGCCCGCGATGCCGGGCCGTCTGGCTGCTCACCGCGGGCGCCGAACAGATCGATCGGGATGACTCCGACGTCTCACCGGCGCAGGCGGCCCTGGCCGCGATGCATCGCAGCGTCGGGTTCGAATTCCCGGATCAGGCGTTCGGGCATCTCGACCTCGCGCACCGAGACGTGGACGCCGCGACCGCGCGGGCCGTCGTCGACGTGTTGTCGGGCGAGGCGGCCGAGGTCGCGTTGCGGGGCGGCGAGTCACCGCTGAGCCAGGTCCGATGCCAGGTCCGAACATTCCGCGAGTGCCGCGAATCGGCGGCGAGCCGGCCACTCGACGCCGCCGCCCTGGACGACGTGGTGATCACCGGCGGCAGCGGAGCCATCGGCCTGCAGTATGCGCGGTACTGCCTGCAACGCGGGGCGCGGACCGTCACCCTGCTGAGCCGTCACGGCGTCGACCCCGCCGCATTGCGTCAGCTCGCCGACAAACACGACGCCGAAGTGCGTGCCCCGCAATGCGATATCACCGACCCCGCCGCACTGGCCGCCGCGGCCGCGACGTACGCGGGTTCGGGGGCGTCGTTGCTGATCCACACCGCGGGCATCGCACAGGCGCGCTCGCGCTCGGAGCTCACCGGCGCCGACGTGGCGGCGGTGTGCGCCGCCAAGGTCCGCGGATTGGCGTTGATGGCCGACCTCTGGCCGCTGCGGCCGGACTGCCGAATCCTCGCCTGCTCGTCGGTGTTCGGGACCTGGGGTGGCTACAGCCACGCGGCCTACGCGGCGTCCAACCGGATGCTCGATGTGTTGGCCGCCCAGTTACGGGCCAACGGCCGCGACTGCGTGGCGATCCGCTGGGGACTGTGGCAAGGCGCCGGGGTGGTGGTCGGCGACGAGATCACCCGCACCGAACGCTCGGGTCTGGTGGCGATGGAGCCGGAGGCGGCGATCGAAGCCAGTCTGCACCGATACGACGGCGATCCGCTGATTTTCGACGCCGACTTCGACCGGCTGCGGGTGTTCTTCGAAAGTCAGGGAATGCCAATGCCGTTCATCGCTTCGCACACCGGTGACGGCGGCGCAGCGGAGAACGTCTCGATTGCGAAGCCGCTCGCCGAGGTGGTGCGCGCCGAATTGGCCGCGACGCTGCACCTGGGTGATTCGCTGTCGATCGACCCGGGAACATCGCTCATCGACCTCGGCGTGGATTCGTTGCTCGCCCTCGATTTACGTAAGCGGCTGCGCCGCACGGTGGGGAATTCCGTTCCGGTGGCCCGCATGCTCGGCGGCATCACCGTGGACGAGCTGATCGACGCGCTGCGCGCCGACCCGGCAGGCGATCCCGCGGCGCCGCCGTCATTCAAACGCACCGGCGCCGCCAACGGTACCCACCACTCACCGCTCGCAATGCTCGAAAGGTTGGACTCCTAGCGTGACAGACACCACCGGCGCCGGCACCCATCTCGACGATGAGCGCCTGGAACTACTGCGCCGCAAGCTCGCCGAACGCGGCCTGGCACGGCCGGCGGCCGCGGGGGCCGTGGCCACCTACGACGAGCCCCGCATGTCTGTCGGCCAACACCGAATGTGGTTCGTGCAGTCAGTCGATCCCGACAGCGCGTTGCTCAACATCTGCGTCTCCTATCGCCTCACCGGCGCCGTCGATGCCGCGCGGTTGCATCGCGCGGTCGATGCCGTGGCCGCGCGACACCCCGTACTTCATACGACCTATGCCACCGGCGGCGACGGCGACCCGCGCCCGGTCATCCGCGACGACCTGCGGCCCGAGTGGGCCGAACACGACCTGTCCGACTTGACCGATCAGGCCCGCCGCTTGCGGCTGGATGTGCTGGTGCAGCGCGACTTTCGCCGGCCATTCGACCTGAGCAACGATTCACCACTGCGCGTCACGGTGGCGCGCTTGGCCGCCGATGACCTGATACTGCTGATCGCCGCGCATCACATCGCCTGGGACGACGGCTCGTGGGCACCGTTTTTCGCCGATCTGACCCGTGCGTACACCGAGCCGGACGACTTCGCCGCCGGGCCGACGCTGCCGGATCTTTCCCACGACCCGACCGCGACCCGTCAGGCGGATCTGGATTACTGGCGGCCGTTGATGGCCGATCTGCCGGAGCCACTGGAACTTCCCGGGCCCAACGGTTCGGTGGTGCCCAGTACCTGGCGTGCGCAGCGCGCAACCGCGCCGTTGTCGGCGGACACCGTCGACCGGGCGGCCGCGCTGGCCCGCGAGACGGGCGCCACTCCATACATGGTGTTGATGGCCGCGTTCGCCGCATTGGTGCACCGCTACACCCAGTCGACCGACTTCCTGTTCGCGGCCCCGGTGCTGAACCGCGGTGTGGGAACCGAGGATGTCATCGGGTACTACGGCAACACCGTCGTGATTCGGCTGCGCCCGCGGCCGCAGCAGACGTTCCGCGAGCTGCTGGCCCAGACCCGTGACGGCGCGGTGGGCGCTTTCGCTCATTCGCGTGCCGACCTGGACTGGCTGGTGCGCGAGTCAAATCCCGACCGCCGGCACGGCGCCGACCGGATGACCCGGGTCAGCTTCGGACAGCGAGAGCCCGACGGCGCCGGCTTTTGCCCGCCGGGCGTGCGCTGCGAGCGCGCCGAATTGCGTGGTCATTTCAACCAGCTGCCGCTGAGTCTGACGGTCGAGCGCAACCGTACGCCGGATGGGCCGGGCGGCGGCGTGATCGAGGCCGAGTATCTGGTTGAGGTGCTGGATCAGCAGCTGGTGGAGCAATTGCTGCGGCACTACGCCGCCCTGCTGGACAACCTGTTGTCCGCGCCCGACGCGACGCTGTCGGCGTGCGCACTGATGAACGACGAAGACGCCGAATGGCTGCGCGCAGTCTCGACCGGCGAAGAATTCGTCACCCCGGCCAGCACACTGCCGGCGCTGGTCAGCCGGCGAGCGGCGCTGACACCCGATGCCGTCGCGGTCGTCTACGAAGGACGCGCCTACAGCTACCGTGAAATCGATGAAGAGTCGAACCGGTTGGCGCACTGGCTCATTGAGCAAGGAATCGGCACCGAGGATCGCGTCGCGGTGCTGCTGGACAAGTCGCCCGAACTGGTCATCACCGCGCTCGGCGTGCTCAAGGCGGGTGGGGTGTACCTGCCGGTGGATCCCACCTACCCGGAGGACCGGCTGAGCTTCATTCTGGGGGACGCGGACGCCAAACTCGTGCTGCGCGAACCGGTTTCCGGTGTAGGGGAGTATCCGGCCGCCGCGCCCACCGCGTTGATCCGACCGCTTGACCCGCAGAACACCGCGTACCTGATTTACACCTCGGGTTCGACGGGACTGCCCAAGGGCGTTCCGGTGCCGCACGCGCCCATCGCCGAGTACTTCGTCTGGTTCGGCGACGAGTACCGGATCGACGAAACCGACCGGCTGCTTCAGGTGGCGTCGCCCAGCTTCGACGTGTCGATGGGCGAGATCTTCGGGACGTTGATCATGGGGGCCCGACTGGTGATTCCGCGGCCCGACGGGCTGCGCGACATCGGCTACCTCACCGATCTGCTGGCCCGTGAGGGCATTACGTCGATGCACTTCGTGCCGTCGCTGCTGGGGCTCTTCCTGTCGTTGCCCGGCGTCAGCCAGTGGCGCACGCTGCGGCGCGTGCCCATCGGCGGGGAGGCGCTGCCCGGCGAGATCGCCGACAAGTTCCACGCCACCTTCGATGCGTCGCTGCACAACTTCTACGGACCGACCGAGACCGTCGTGAACTGCACCAGCTACCCGGTGGAGGGCGCCCAGGGTACGCGGGTGGTGCCGATCGGCCGGCCCAAGATCAATACGCAGGTATATCTGCTCGACAATGCCCTGCGGCCGGTTCCCGTCGGGGTGATCGGTGAAATCTACATCGCCGGAACGCACGTCGCGCACGGATATCACCGCAGGGCGCAGCTGACGGCCGAGCGCTTTGTCGCCGACCCGTTCACCCCGGGCGGGCGCATGTACCGCTCGGGCGACCTGGCCCGGCGCAACGCCAACGGGGACATCGAGTTCGTCGGCCGCGCCGACGAGCAGGTGAAGATCCGCGGTTTCCGCATCGAGCTGGGCGAAATCGCCGCCGCCATCTCGGTCGATCCCAGCGTCGGACAAGCCGTCGTGCTGGCCATGGACCTGCCCCAGTTGGGTAAGAGCCTGGTCGGATACGTGACGCCGGCCGAGGGCGCCGACACGGAAACGGTTGACGTCGAACGTATCCGCTCTCGGGTGGCCGCCGCGCTGCCGGACTACATGACTCCGGCCGCCTACGTAGTGCTCGACGAGATCCCGATCACCGCACATCAAAAGATCGACCGCGCCGCGCTGCCGCAGCCACAGCTCGCGGCCGGCACCGAGTATCGCGACCCGGCGACTCCCACCGAAATCCGGATCGCCCAACTGTTTTCCGGGCTGCTCGGCCACGAGCGGGTGGGTGTCGATGACTCGTTCTTCGCTTTGGGTGGCCACTCGCTGGTCGCCACCAAGCTGGTCACCGCGATCCGCTCCGAGTGCGGCGTGGAACTGGGCATCCGCGACGTGTTCGAGCTGGCCACTGTGGGCCTGTTGGCGGAGCGGGTCGACCAGCTGAGTTCGGGCCAACTGACGCAGTCGCGCCCCAGGCTGATCGCGACCACACACGACGAGCCCATGCCGCTGTCGGCGTCGCAGCTGCGCAGCTGGTTCGCCTATCGCCTGGACGGGCCCAGCCCGGTCAACAACATCCCCTTCGCCGCGAAGCTGACCGGACCGTGGGACATCGATGCGCTGATCGCCGCCGTCGGCGATGTCGCCGCCCGCCACGAAATCCTGCGCACCAGCTACGTCGAGTTGGACGGCGTGCCCTATCAGGTCGTGGGGCCGGCCGGCGTCGAGATTCCGGTGCGCCGCGCCGACGGCGGCGGCGAGGCGTGGCTGCAGCAGCAGCTCGACGTCGAGCGGCGCCACTGCTTCGAACTGGACTCGGAACTGCCGATCCGGGTCGCGGTGCTGCGCACCGAAAACGCGGCCGAGCACGTGCTGTCGCTGGTCGTGCACCACATCGCCTCAGACCATTGGTCGGCGGGCGTGCTGTTCTCCGACGTGATGACGGCCTACCGGGCGCGGCGCGGTGGGGAAGCGCCGTCCTGGGCGCCGCTGCGCGTCCAGTACGCCGACTACGCGGCGTGGCAGCGCACGTTCTTGGGTGACGCCGGCGGCCAGGAGTCCGCCATTGCAGGCGAGCAGCGCGAGTACTGGACCCGGCGGCTGACCGGGCTGCCGGAGGACACCGGGCTGCGCCCGGACTTCCCGCGCCAGCCGGTGCCCAGCGGGGAGGGCGAATCCGTCGACTTCCACATCGACTCGGCCACCCGCGCCAAGCTCGGCGGGCTGTGCCGCGAGTTGGGCATCACCGAATTCATGCTGCTGCAAACGGCTGTCGCCGTGGTGCTGCACAAGGCCGGTGGCGGCGTGGATATTCCGTTGGGCACCCCGGTCGCCGGGCGCACCGAAGCCGAATTGGACCAACTGATCGGCTTTTTCGTCAACATCCTGGTGCTGCGCAACGACATGGACGGCAACCCGACGTTGCGGGAACTGCTGAAGCGGGCCCGGGAGACGGCGCTGGCCGCCTACGCTCACCAAGACCTGCCGTTCGACCGGGTGGTCGACAGTGTCAGCCCGGTGCGGTCGCTGTCACGCAACCCGCTGTTCCAGGTCGTCGTGCACGTACGGGATCACCTGTCCGCCACGCGGGTCATCGAGACCGCGCCCGCGGGCGGCGCCGGGCGGGACACCGTGTGCACGTCACTGGATCCCGTCTTCGACATGGCGCACGCCGATCTCAGCGTCAACTTCTTCGGCACCGACGGCGCCGACGACATCGGCTACAACTGCAATGTCATCTTCCGGACCGAGCTCTACGCCAGAACCACCATCGAGCGGTTGGCCGGATGGCTGATCCGGGCGGTCACCGCGTTCGCCGATGACCTCGATCAGACTCTGCGGGACGTTGCGCTGATCGATGCGGGAGAACAGCGCCGCATTCTGCGGGACTGGAGCCGCGGTGCGCGGCCGCCGCACGACCGGCCACGGACCATACCGGAATTGCTGGAACCCAGTCGGACGTGGGGAGCGGACCGGATCGCGGTGCGCTGTGGCGACCAGCAGATCGATTACCCTGCGCTGCACCGCTGTTCGGATAACCTGGCCGCGCTGCTCGCCAGGAACGGGGTAGGCCCGGGGGCGTTGGTCGGGCTGTCGACCCGTAGGAGCATCGAGCTGGTGGTGGCGCTGGTGGCCATCATGAAGGCCGGCGCCGGCTACTTCCCCATCGATCCCGGCTATCCGTCGGCGCGAAAGCAATTCATGCTCGAGGACGTCCGCCCGCCGGTGGTGGTGGCGACGGCCGAAGCGGTGGACACCATGCCGCACGTGCCGGGGGTCGAGTTGATCTCGCTCGACGACCCCCGGGTGGGCGCCCTGGTGGACAGCGATGACGTGGATCCGCAATCCCGGGATCTGCGGCTGCCACACCCCGATGACCCGATGTACCTGGTATTCACCTCCGGATCCACCGGCACGCCGAAAGGTGCCGTGGGAACCCATCGTTCGATGGCGGCCCGGTTGGATTGGCAGCTGCGAAACTATCCGCCCAGGACCGATGACATTCGGTTGGCGCAGGCCTCGATCACCTTCCTCGAAGGCGGCATGGAGATGCTGGCCGGCCTGGCCGCCGGCGCGACCATGATCTTGGCCGATGACGTCGAGCACCGCGACCCCGAGGCACTCGGGGAGTTGATGACCCGGTATTCGGTTGCCCAGGTGACCGCGGTGCCGAGCCTGGTCTCGGCGTTGGTGGGCAGCCGACCCGATGCGGTGCGCTCGCTGTCGCGGTTGGTGTGCGGTGGCGAGCCGGTCAGCACGTCGTTGCTGCAGCGGCTGGTATCGGTGTGCACCGATGACTCTGGCACCGAGCTGTTGAACAACATCGGTTCCACCGAGACCTCGGGTGCGGTGTCTCGCGGGCGGTTGGGCTTGCCGAATCCGCTTGTCGGAGAGCCGGTCCCGGGCGCACAAGCCTACCTTCTCGACGACGGGCTGCGCGCCGTGCCGGTCGGGGTGGTGGGCGAGCTGTACTACGCCGGTGACCAGCTGGCCCGCGGGTATTGGAAACGTCCCGGTCTGACCGCCACACGGTTCGTCGCCAATCCTTACGGAGTGGAGCCGGGTTCGCGCTTGTACCGCAGCGGCGATTTGGCCCGGTGGACCGAGGACGGCCAACTGGAATTCGTCGGACGCTCCGATCACCAGGTGCAGGTCCGTGGTTTCCGGGTCGAGTTGGCGGAGGTCGAGGCGGCCCTGGCGGCGGCCGGCGGTGTCGCCGCCTCAGCGGCCCGCACCTGGAACGTGCACGGCGGTACGTCGCTGGCGGGATATGTTGTGCCACAACGGCCGATCGTCGATGATCTCGAGAGGGCGGTGTTCGCGGGGGAGGTGCGCGCCGCGATCGCGATGACGCTGCCGGGCTACATGATGCCGTCGTCGCTGACCGTTCTCGACGTTCTCCCCAAGACCGAATCGGGCAAGCTGAACCGGCCCGGGCTGCCGCCACCGTCGGTCAGCACCGGCGGCCTGACCGAGCCGGCGCGCACGGACACCGAACGGGCGCTGGCCAAGGTGTTCGCCGAACTGCTGTCGACTCCCGAAGTGGGGCGCTTCGACGACTTCTTCGCGCTCGGCGGCGACAGCATCCTGTCGGTGCAGCTGGCCTCGCGTGCGCGGGCGGTTGGCCTGGTGGTGAGTCCGCGCATGATCTTCGAGAATCCGACGGTGCAGCAGCTGGCCGCCGCGTTGGATGCCCTGGGAGACGCAGGGGCTGACGCCGAGCGGCAGGACCAAACGACCGATGTCCGTTTCGAGCCGATGAGCGCCTCCGGTCTCTCGTCCTCGGATCTGGCCGCCGTGACGCAACTTTGGTCGTCGTCGCGCGAAGGCATGACATGACGGCTGCCGGAACCGACGTCGCGCCCGACATCGAGGACGTGATGGCGCTGAGCCCGCTGCAGGAGGGCTTGTATTCGCTGACCACGCTCGCCGAATTCACCGACGGCGAAGCGGCGGACGACCCGTACGTGATCGGCATGGCGGCCGACATCTCGGGTGAACTCGATGTCGCGCTGCTACGCGAGTGCGCGGAGAAGATGTTGGTGCGCCACCCGAACCTGCGGGCCAGCTTCTTCAGCCGGGGTATCCCGCGGCCGGTGCAGATCGTACCGTCCCGCGTCGAGTTGCCGTGGCGACTCGTCACCGCGGCGCCAGAGGACGTGCCGACGCTGGAAACCGGCGAGCGCCGCCGACCATTCGATCTGGAACGCGGACCGGCCATCCGCTTCCTGCTGATCGAATTGCCGGGTGCGCAATGGCGTTTGGTGCTCACCGCCCATCACATCGTGATCGATGGCTGGTCGATGCCGGTGTTCATCAACGAGATGATGATCCTGTACCAGGCCGGCGGCGACCTGTCGGCGCTGCCCGCCGCGTCGCGGCCGTACCGCGATTACATCGGCTGGCTGGCCGGTCGCGATTCGGAGACCAGCCAGCAGGTCTGGCGCCGGCACCTGGCGGGTCTGCCGGGTCCCACCCTGCTGGCCGCCGCCCTGGGCTCGGTGGAGGCGGCCGAGGGACAGCGGACTGCGCTGCCCCGCACCACCGAACTGCGGCTGCCGGCCGAGGCCACCGCGCGGTTGGTCGACGAGACCCGTTCGCGCGGCATCACCGTCAACACCCTGATGCAAATGGCGTGGGCGCTGGTGTTGTCCCGGCTCACCGACACCCATGACGTGGTCTTCGGGGTCACGGTCTCCGGCAGGCCGCCTGAACTGACCGGCGTCGAGACCATGGTGGGCTTGTTCATCAACACCGTACCGCTGCGGGTGCGGCTGGACCCGGCCGCGAGTGTCGGTGAGCAATGTCGCGCCGTGCAGCGCGATGCCGCGCTGCTACGTGAGCACAGCTATGTCGGGCATGCCCAATTGCGGACCCTCGGTGGGGTCGGGGAGATGTTCGACACCCTGCTGGTCTACGAGAACTTCCCGATGAACGGACTGTCCTCCGGTGGCGAATTGACCGCCGGCGGTGCGACATTCCGGCCGTCGGCCCTGCAAACCCTGTCGCATTTCCCGATCGCCATCGCCGCCCACATGGAAGCCGGCGAACTGGTGGTGCTGATCGAAGTGATCGATGGTGCACTGGGCGCCATTCCGGCCGCCGCCTTCGGGCAGCGGGTGCTGACCACCGCCGAGCGACTGCTGGGAGACTGGGAGCGGCCGCTGCGCGAGGTCAGCGTCCTCTACCAGGACGAGGCGGCCCCGCTGCGTGCCGCCGGCAGCACGACCCCGAAGTCAGCGCGGTGCATCCACGCTCGGTTCGCCGACGTCGCGGCGGGGGCGCCGGACAGCCCGGCGATCAGCTGGGCGGGTGGCGCGCTGAGCTACCGCGAGCTGGATGAGGAGACCACCCGGCTGGCCGCCCAACTCGCCCGGAACGGCGTCAAGCCCGAAACACCGGTGGGTATAAAGCTTTTCCGGGGCCCGCAGTACATCATCGCGATGCTTGCGGTGCTCAAGGCCGGCGGCATGTGTGTGCCCATGGAGCCGGGGATGCCCCCGGAACGGGTGAATTCGATTCTGCGCCAATCCGGCGCCTCGATCGTCTTGGACGAGGGACTGACCGCGCAGCTCCTCGAGAGCAGCCGGCCGCACGGTGACTTCGATCCGGTCGACGCCCCGCTCGAGCAGGCCGCGTATGTCGTGTTCACCTCGGGCACCACGGGAGAACCCAAGGGCGTCATCGGAACTCACGGCGCGGTGGGCGCCTACGCCGACGACCACCTGGACGGCGTGCTGCGGCCCGCGGCCGCCACGCTGGGCCGGCCGCTGCGCATCGCACACGCGTGGTCGTTCGCCTTCGACGCCGCCTGGCAGCCGTTGGTCGCCCTGCTCGGCGGCCATGGCGTGCACGTGGTCGACGAGCAGACGCAGACCGACGCCGAGGCGCTGGTCGCGGTGATCGCCGCGCACGGAATCGACATGATCGACACCACCCCTTCGATGTTCGCCCAACTGCAGGCTTTCGGCCTGCTGACCGACGCGCCGCTGACAGTGTTGGCGTTGGGAGGCGAGGCGGTCGGAAGCGCGGCGTGGGCTCGAATCCGCAAGGCGTGCAACACCACACCCATGACCGCATATAACTGCTATGGGCCGACCGAGACCACGGTCGAGGCAGTCGTCGCCACCATCGCCGAGCACGACGAGCCCTGCATCGGGCGGCCGACCCGGCACACCCGCGGATATGTGCTCGATTCCGGGCTGCGCCCGGTGCCGTGCGGCGCGACGGGCGAACTGTATCTGGGTGGTGCCCAGCTGGCCCGCGGCTATCTGGGCCGCGCGGGAGAGACCGCGGGGCGCTTTGTCGCCGACCCGTTTGTGGCCGCCGAGCGGATGTATCGAACCGGCGACCTGGTGCGCCGGTTGCCCGACGGCACACTGCAATACGTCGGTCGCGCCGACGCCCAGGTGAAGATCCGTGGCCACCGCGTCGAGCCCGGGGAAATCGCGGCCGCCCTCGAATCGCATCCCGCCGTCCGGCACGCCGGTGTGCTGGTGCACCGGCACACCGGCGTACCGCGGCTGACCGCGTACGTGGCGACCGGGGCGGGCGACAAACCGACGGTGACCGAACTGCGGGGCATGCTCGGCACCCGGCTGCCGCGCTACATGGTGCCGCAGCGCATCGTCCTGGTCGACGAAATCCCGTTGACCCCCAACGGCAAGCTCGACGAATCCGTGTTGGCCGCCTTCGACGCCGCCGAATCCGTCGATGGCGCGGCAACACCCGAGACCGCCACGGAATCCGCGCTGGCCGAACTGCTCGCCGAGCTGCTCGGGCACCCGCGCGTCGACGTCACCGCGGACTTCCTGCAACTGGGACTGGACAGCATCATGGCGTTGTCGGTGGTACAGGCGGCCCGGGCGCGCGGAATGGCGCTGCGCGCCAGACTTGTCCTCGACTGCGCCAACATCCGCGAACTGGCCGAAGCGATCGACTCGGAAACCGCGGCCGCCGCCCAGCAGGTGGACGAGGAAACCGGGCCAATGCCGTTGCTGCCCAACGGCCGCTGGCTCTACGAATACGGTGACCCGCGCCGGCTCGCCCAGACCGAAGCCATCCGGCTGCCCGAGACGCTGCGACGTGACCAGCTGGATGCCGCGCTGGCCAGCATCATCAACGGTCATGAAGTGCTGCGCACCCGGGTGGATCGCTCCACCATGACCCTGGTTCCGGTACCGGCCGCGGACGTCCTCAACGAACTCGAAGAGGTCGAGGTGGGTGACGACCTGGGCGCGGCGGTGCCGGCCCACGTCGCCCGGGCCGTTGACCGTTTGGACCCCGAACGCGGAACGCTGCTGGCCGCGGTGTGGCTGCGACCCGCGGCCGGCGAGAGCGTTCTGTTGCTGGCCGCGCACGTCGTGGCGCTGGATCCGGCGTCGTGGCGGGTGATCCTCGGTGAACTCGGTGCCGCCTTGGCGGCCTCGGCCGCCGGTCACTCACCGGCACCCATCCGGGAACACACCAGCTATCGGCGCTGGGCCGGCGCGCTCACCGCGCGTGCGCACGGGTTGGACACGGTGCAATTCTGGGCGTCGGAGTTGGACGGCGACGACCCGGACCTCGGCGCCCGGCGGCTCGATCCCGGCCGCGATCGGGCCCGCGACCTGATCGTCCGCAACGTCGCCACCGACGCCGACGTCACACGCCGGCTGCTGAATTCGGGTCTGCCGCTACCCACGCTGTTGGTCGCCGCCACCGCGGCGACGGTGACCAGCTGGCGCCGGCTACGCGGCCAGTCAACGCCGCCTCCGCTGCTGGCGCTCGAAACACACGGCCGCGCGGACAGTTTGGTTGACGGGCCGGGTGCGCACACCATCGACACCGGC
The DNA here is from genome assembly GCF_004298145.1 of Mycobacterium sp. Lineage (GTDB taxonomy): Bacteria > Actinomycetota > Actinomycetes > Mycobacteriales > Mycobacteriaceae > Mycobacterium. The sequence continues at coordinate 135,425 of NZ_SCRH01000011.1, read as the reverse complement.
GACACGGTGGGCCTGCTCAGCTCCATCTACCCGGTGCGGCTGGACTCGGCCGACCCGCACAGGGTGGCGGAGAAGCTGGCGGCGATCCCGGGTGATGGACTCGACTATGGGTTGCTGCGCTACCTGCGGGACGACACCGCCGAACCGCTAGCCCGATTTGCACCCCCGCAACTCTTGCTGAATTACCTTGGCGCCGCCCACACCGACGGCGGCACCGGGCTGACGCTCGAGCGCGAACTGCTCGCCGGGGTGTCGCCGGTCCCGGAGCCCGAGCTGGCGGTGCGCCACGAGCTCACCGTCGCGGCGATGGTGCTGACATATAGCGGAGAGCGGGTTTTGGCCGCGCAGTGGCGCGCACTGCCCGACATTCTCACTGACGCGGATATCACTGCGCTGCAAGAACTTTGGATTGAATCGCTGCGGGAGATGGTGAAATGAGCACACTCGCGATCGTGGGCGCCGGGGCCAAGGCGGTGGCCGTGGCCGCCAAGGCGTCCGTACTGCGCGACATGGGCGTCGAGGTTCCGGACGTGGTCGCCGTGGAACGGATCGGCGTCGCGGCGAACTGGCAGGCCAGCGGCGGCTGGACTGACGGCGCGCACCGGCTGGGCACCAGCCCGGAAAAGGACGTCGGCTTTCCGTACCGCTCGGCGCTGGTGCCGCGCCGCAATGCCGAGCTGGACGAGCGGATGACCCGCTACAGCTGGCAGTCCTATCTGATCGCCACGGCATCGTTCGCCGAATGGATCGACCGCGGCAGACCGGCGCCGGCGCATCGCCGGTGGAGCCAGTATCTGAGTTGGGTCGCCGACCACGTGGGCATGAGCGTGGTGCATGGCGAGGTCGAACGGCTGGCCGTCACCGGGGACCGCTGGGCGCTACACACCCACGAGACCACGGTGCACGCCGATGCGTTGATGATCACCGGGCCCGGTCAGGCGGAAAAGTCGTTGCTTCCCGGCAACCCGCGCGTGCTGTCGATCGCCCAGTTCTGGGACCGCGCCGCCAATCACGACCGGATCAGCGCGGAGCGGGTCGCGGTGATCGGCGGCGGTGAGACAGCCGCGGCGATGCTCAATGAGCTGTTCCGGCACCGGGTCTCGAGCATCACCGTCATTTCCCCACAGGCGACGCTGTTCACCCGTGGCGAGGGGTTTTTCGAGAACTCGCTGTTCTCCGACCCCACCAACTGGCCGGCGCTCACCCTGGCCGAACGCAGGGATGCGTTGGCCCGCACCGACCGCGGCGTGTTTTCGTCGAACGTGCAGGAGGCGTTGTTGGCCGATGACCGCATCCACCACCTGCGGGGCCGCGTCGCCCACGCGGTCGGCAGGCAGGGACAGATCCGGCTGACGCTGTGCACCAACCGCGGCAGCGAGAACCTCGAGACGGTCCACGGGTTTGATCTCGTGATCGACGGTTCCGGTGCTGACTCGCTTTGGTTCGCACCATTGTTCAGTCAGGATGCGCTTGACCTGCTCGAACTGGGCCTGGGCGGGCCCCTGACTTCGGAGCGGTTGCAGGAGGCGATAGGTTATGACCTCGCCGTCACGGACGTCACACCCAAATTATTCCTGCCGAACTTGTCAGGACTCACCCAGGGGCCCGGGTTTCCCAACCTGAGCTGTCTGGGACTGCTATCCGATCGGGTGTTGGGTTCCACTATCAGCCCGTCCAATTATCCCGTGAGAAGGAGACATGATGAGCGCCAACCCCTTTGATGACGAAAATGCGACCTTCGTGGTGCTGGTCAACGACGAGGACCAGCACAGCCTCTGGCCGACCTTCGCTGACACGCCGGCGGGCTGGCGGGTGGTCTTCGGTGCGGCGAGCCGCGCGGACTGCCTGCAGTACGTCGAACAGAACTGGTCAGATATCCGGCCCAAGAGCCTGCTTGAGGCGCTGGCGGAGGAATAACCAATCACCGCAAGGGCTTTCCGTGGGCCTTGACGGTGCGGACAGGACCCAGGGCCCGCCGCGCTACGCACTTGCGGCACAGACTATTCAGTGTGTTTTCCCGTGTCGCCGCGGTAGCGTCGTCGTAACGTGACCAACCTGAGACACAAATGCCGGTGTCGCAAGGCACACTTACACCATCTTCAGCCATGAAGACGTGTGACCGCGCGCGTCGCATCCGCGAAATCCCGCCACGGTCCATGTGTATCGAAGGGGGATCTGTGAAAACCGTGAAGTCCATTGCCACGGGCGTGGCGGCGCTGACCGCCATTGGCGGCGCGGCCGCCGGTGTGGCTTCCATCGCAGCGCCGATCGGCCTGCACGAGGTGCAGCCGGCGGCGATCGGAGCGCCACTGCCGCAAGACCCGCCGCCTCCGCCCGCGCCGCCGGCGCCGGGGCAGTTGCCGACGGCTGACCAGTTGGCCAACCTGTGCACGCAAGCGACCGACCCCGGCGTTTCGTACACGACGAAGGGCAACCTGGTCGAAAACGGGATCAGCCCCAACGAAGGGCATGTTGCCGACCATGACCTCCGAAAGGCCTACCGCAACGGGAACTTTCCCGAGCAGTTCGAGGTGACCAACATCGCGCCGGCGGGCCCGAACATGGCCCAGGCCGACGTCGCCATCACGAGCCCGAAGTTCGCCGGCCCGGTCACCAAGCACCTCGCGTTCGTCAACCAAGGTGGCAACTGGGTTTTGCAGCACGACGCCGCGATCGCTCTGATACAGGCCGCGACGGCGATCAACTGATCACGACGCGGTGCCTACCGCGTAAACCCATGCCGGTCTGGCGAACTCGCCAGATGTTCCGACGGTCAAGGACAACCCCATGCGCCGCCTTGCGGGGCGCGTGGGGTTGTCGCAGATCAGCCCGCGGCTGAATGGTGCCCGCACAGCCGGCGCACAGTTTGCTCATGTTGTTCGCACAACGGGTGGCCGTAACGTATCGGTGCTGAGACACGAAATAAAAGACGCAGCGGGCACGCTGACACCATCCACACCACCATGAACGGGCGTGAGGATTGCCATCTGTGCGTCGACATTCGTGCCCACCGAAGGGGGAACCATGAAAACCGTTAAAATCCTTGCCACCAGCGTGGCAGCTCTGGCCATCGTCGGGGGCGCGGCCGCCGGCCTGACCTCGATGTCAGCGCCGAGCTCCCAGGTCGGGGTGCAGCTCGCCGCGATCGGCGCGCCGCTTCCGCAGAATCCGCCGCCGGCACAGCCGGTCGCGGGCGCCAACGTCCCGACTTCCGATCAGCTGACCGGGCTGCTCAACAGCCTTGCCGACCCGAGCGTGTCGTTCAGCAACAAGAGCAACCTGGTGCAGGGCGGCGTCAGCGGCATCGAAGCCCATGTCGCCGACAAGAAACTGCAGAAGGCCGCGAAAAACGGCGACCTGCCCCTGTCCTTCGACGTGACGAACATCCAGCCGACCACCGCCGGTTCGGCGACCGCCGATGTGTCGGTCTCCGGTCCCAAGCTGACCTCGCCGGTCACCCAGAACGTCACCTTCGTCAACCAGGGCGGCTGGGTGCTGTCGCGGGCGTCGGCGATGGAGTTGCTGCAGGCCGCCGGTCAGTGATCGGCGCCTCGAGCGCGCAGGTCTAATTTCGCGATGCGTACCGGATCCGCCAGCACATCGATGGCTCGGATCCGGCCGCCGCGCACCACGAATCCCATGACGGACGCCGCGCGGCCGGCGACGAAGATGACCGCGCCCGCGGCACCGTTGACGGTGGCGGCACGCACCTCGCGGTCGGGTCCCGCGTAACTGCGGGCCAGTTTGGCCACCGAGGTTGCACCCTCGGTGCGGAACCCCGCGGCGGCCGGCCCGAAGTCACCGCGCAGCATCACCTCGGGATCCAGCACGGACACCAGGCGGTCGAAGTCACCACTGCGCCCCGCCGCGAAGAAGGCGTCGACCACCTCGCGCTGGGCAGCCAGGTCGCCGTCGGGAACCGGATCGGCCCGCTCGATCCGTCGGCGCGCCCGGCTGGCCAGCTTGCGGGCCGACTCCGGTGTTCGGTCGACGATGGCGGCGATCTGATCGAACGGGACGGTGAAGACGTCGTGCAACACGAAGGCCAGCCGCTCCGCCGGCGGCAACGTGTCCAGCACCACGAACAGCGCCAGCCCCACGGCGTCGGCCAGCATCGCGCGGTGTTCGGGGTCGAATTCACCGGCGGCTTCCACGATCGGGTCGGGCAGGTGGGCGGTCAGCTCCTCGCGGCCGTGGGTACGGCGGTCGCGCAACATGTTCAGGCAGATGCGGGCCACCACGGTGGTCAGCCAGGCGTCGGGGTTGGCGATAGCTTCGCCGGAGCTGCGGTTCAACCGCAGCCAGGCCTCCTGCACGGCATCCTGGGCGTCGTCGATCGAACCGAGCATGCGGTAGGCGATGGCGCCCAAGCGCGGCCGGGCAGCCTCGAAGCGGGCCGCCAGTGACGCATCCGGCTTTGTCACGGCCGATCGGTCTCGGGCAGGGCGCACACCCGGTCGCCGGAAAAGCCCGACGACCCGATGTCGAGCGCGATGTTGAAGCGGGCACGAAGGTTGCCCAGCGTGATGACGTGGGTCAGGCCGACGAGTTGGGCGGCGTCGAAGTGCGCCCGCAGCGCATCGAAAAGTTGATCGCTCACCTCGACCGGGGTGCGGCTGATCGCGGTCGCGTACTCGAGGATCAGCTTGTCGACGTCGGAAAAGCACGGGGCGTCCCGATAGTTGGCCATCCCCAGCAGCTCCTCGTCGGTGATGCCCCATTGCCGGGCGATCTGGGAGCCAAGGTCGATGCAGTATTCGCAGCGCACCGTCGTCGCCGACTTCAGCTCCGCCAGCGCGCGGTGGCGCGGGCTGAGGACGTCCAGCTTCGACTCTGCCTGCTCCAACTTGCCGTAGGCGTTGAGCAATCTCGGGATGTGGGCGTACATCCGCAGCGGTTCCAGCATTCCCGCGGTCTCGAGCCCGGTCATCTGCGCGAGCTTGCGCTTGGTGAAGAAGAAGGCGATCTTGGCGCCCAGGCCGGCGTCGCGGTCGGAGACTCCCGGTAGCCGTGGCATGGCGATCCTCCTGGCAAGTTGTGGTCTTGAACCAACGCTGTCACTAGGTCGACACGCGGGGAGGCCCAAACGTGACCACTCGACTTACCCGGGCTGGCCCAGCGGCATGTCCATGTCAAACACGCGGGCGTGGAGCACGGTGCGGTTCCGTAGTGCCGCGCGCACCGCGCGGTGCAAGCCGTCCTCGAGATAGGTGACACCCTTCCACCGCACCGCGTGCGGGAAAAGATCGCCGTAGAACGTGGAGTCCTCCGAGAGCAGGCGGTCCAGCGCGAGCACCGTTGTGGTGGTGACCAATTCGTCGAGCCGGATCTGCTGCGGCGGTATCTGGGACCAATCCCGATAGGACAGGTTGTGCTCGGGATACGGCTTGCCGTCGCGCACGCCCTTGAAAATCATTGGCCGATCTCTCCCGACGCGTTGCCCTGGCCCGACCGGTTCATGCTGGAAAGGCTAGTCGGACACCGGCCATCCCGGCGAGCAGACGCGAAAGCACCCCAACACGCCGACGAAGGGGGTTTTGTGTCTGCTCGCGCTCCACTGGTGAAGCCGAAGGCGCCCGAGACCGTAAAATGAACCGGGTTAAGGGGGTATCGAAGGAGGTGACGAACAATGGGAAGTGCGGACGACCGTCGGTTTGAGGTGCTGCGGGCCATCGTCGCCGATTTCGTCGCCACCAAAGAACCGATCGGTTCCAAGGCGTTGGTGGAGCGTCATAACCTGGGCGTCTCGTCGGCGACCGTCCGCAACGACATGGCGGTGCTCGAGGCCGAGGGCTACATCGCCCAGCCGCACACCAGCTCCGGGCGGGTGCCCACCGAGAAGGGCTACCGTGAATTCGTCGACCGGCTCGACGGCGTCAAACCCCTGTCCTCGGCGGAACGGCGCGCGATCCAGGGCTTCCTCGAATCCGGTGTCGACCTCGACGACGTCCTGCGCCGCGCGGTACGGCTGCTGTCGCAACTGACCCGGCAGGTGGCCGTGGTGCAGTACCCGACGCTGTCGTCGTCGACCGTGCGCCACCTCGAAGTGATCGCCCTGACACCCGCGCGGCTGCTGATGGTCGTCATCACCGACTCCGGCCGGGTGGACCAGCGCGTCGTCGAGCTCGGCAACGTCCTCGACGACCACGAGCTTTCTCAGCTGCGGGAGATGCTCGGCCAGGCGCTGGTGGGCAAGAAACTGTCGGCCGCCTCGGTCGCGGTGGCCGACCTAGCCGGACAGCTGAGCAGCCCGGACGGCCTGGGTGACGCCGTGGGCCGATCGGCGACGGTGTTGCTGGAGTCACTGGTCGAGCACACCGAGGAACGCCTGCTGATGGGCGGCACCGCCAACCTGACCCGCAACGCCGCCGACTTCGGTGGCTCGTTGCGCTCCATCCTGGAAGCGTTGGAGGAGCAGGTGGTGGTGCTGCGGTTGCTGGCCGCCCAGCAGGAAGCCGGTAAGGTGACGGTGCGCATCGGCCATGAGACGGCCGCCGAGCAGATACTGGGCACCTCCATGGTGACGACCGCCTACGGCACCTCCGACACCGTTTACGGGGGAATGGGTGTGCTGGGGCCCACCCGGATGGACTATCCGGGAACTATCGCCAGCGTTGCTGCGGTTGCCCTTTATATCGGCGAAGTCCTGGGTGCTCGATGAACGCGCACCCGCAGTGTGGGTAGGCGCGGAGAAAGACCAGGTATAGGAGAGTCAGGCGTGGCACGCGATTATTACGGGCTGCTCGGTGTGGGCAGAAACGCCGGCGACGCGGAGATCAAGCGCGCATACCGCAAGTTGGCGCGCGAACTGCATCCCGACGTCAACCCCGACGAGGCCGCGCAGGCGAAGTTCAGGGAAATCAGCGTCGCCTACGAGGTGCTGAGCGACCCCGAGAAGCGGCGGATCGTCGACCTGGGCGGCGATCCGATGGAGAACGCGGCCGCGGCGGGCGGCGGTTTCGGCGGCGGTTTCGGCGGGCTGGGCGACGTGTTCGAGGCCTTCTTCGGTGGCGGCTTCAGCGGCGGCGGGACCTCCCGTGGCCCCATCGGGCGGGTACGGCCGGGCTCGGATTCGCTGCTGCGGATGCGGCTCGATCTCGAAGAGTGCGCGACCGGGGTGACCAAGCAGGTCACCGTCGACACCGCGGTGTTGTGTGACCGCTGCCAGGGCAAGGGCACCAACGGAGATTCGGCGCCGGTGCCGTGCGACACCTGCGGTGGTCGCGGCGAGGTCCAGACCGTGCAGCGCTCCCTGCTGGGGCAGGTGATGACGTCGCGGCCGTGTCCGACCTGCCGTGGCGTCGGCGTCGTCATCCCCGACCCATGCCACCAATGCATGGGCGACGGCCGGGTGCGCGCCCGCCGGGAGATCAGCGTCAAGATCCCCGCCGGTGTCGGCGACGGCATGCGCGTGCGGCTGGCCGCCCAAGGCGAGGTGGGACCCGGCGGGGGGCCGGCCGGTGATCTGTATGTCGAGGTTCACGAACAGAGCCACGACGTCTTCGTCCGCGAAGGCGACGACCTGCACTGCACGGTCTCGGTGCCGATGGTCGACGCGGCACTGGGCGCCACGGTCACCGTCGACGCCATCCTGGACGGGGTCAGCGAAATCACCATCCCGCCCGGCACGCAACCGGCGTCTGTCATCACGCTGCGGGGCCACGGGATGCCGCACCTGAGGTCGGGCACCCGCGGCGATCTGCATGTCCACGTCGAGGTGGTGGTTCCCGCCCGACTGGACGGCCGCGACACCGAACTGCTGCGCGAACTGAAGGCTCGGCGCAGCCGCGAGGTCCCCGAGGTTCGCTCGACCCACGCCGGCGGCGGATTGTTCAGCCGGCTGCGCGAAACCTTCACCGGGCGCTAGCCGGGAGCTGCGAAGGCGCGCCCATGGTCGCGACCCTGTTTTACACCGACGATCTGCCCGAGGCCGGCGCGCTGGCCGTCCTGGGCGGCGACGAGGGTTTTCATGCCGCCACCGTGCGGCGGATAAGGCCCGGTGAGCAGTTGGTGATCGGCGACGGCGCCGGCGGCCTGGCGCGCTGCGAGGTGGAGCACGCCGGGCGTGACGGGCTGCGGGCGCGGGTGCTGGAGCGCTGGAGCGTCGCGCCCGGGTGTCCGCCGGTGACGGTGGTGCAGGCCCTGCCGAAGTCGGAGCGTTCGGAGCTGGCCATCGAGTTGGCCACCGAAGCCGGCGCCGACGGCTTCCTGGCCTGGCAGGCGGCCCGTTGTGTGGCCAACTGGCACGGCGCCCGGGTCGACAAAGGTCTACGCCGATGGCGTGCCGTCGCCCGTTCGGCGGCCCGGCAATCCCGCCGGGCGCACATTCCGGCGGTCGACGGGGTGCTGTCCACCGCGGAGCTGACCTCGCGGGTTCGCGACGCGGTGGCGGCCGGGTCGGCGGTGCTGGCCCTGCACGAATCGGCCACCGATCGGCTACCCGACGTTGATCTCGCACGAGCGAGATCGGTGTTTCTGGTGGTCGGCCCGGAGGGCGGCATCGCCGATGACGAGATCGTGACGTTGACCGAGGCGGGCGCGGTGGCGGTCCGGCTCGGTCCGCAGGTGCTGCGGACGTCGACCGCCGCCGCGGTGGCGTTGGGCGCACTTGGGGTGCTGACGCCGCGATGGGATCACGCGTCGAGCTTGTGAGTGTTCAGACCTGCCGGCGAATCCCCCTGCTGCGGCACGGAACGGTCGTCGCGTCCTGCACATTGGGGCCAGCGTCGTCCCGGCGGTAGGATAAAAACGCTAGAAAACGCCACGATCGGCGACTACTTCACACAAGGCAGGCATCGAAAACCACGTGACGCCCCGCGAGACCAGCGCTGCTGACGCAGCCGGAGCCCTCCAGGCCGACGCTCAAGTTCGCAGCAGCATCAATGTTCCGCCCGATACCGTCATGGGCCTGCTGGGTTCGGCCGACGAGAACCTGCGCTCCCTGGAACGCATCTTGGCCGCCGACCTGCATGTACGTGGCAACACGGTCACCCTCTCCGGTGAGCCCGCCGACGTCGCGCTCGCCGAGCGGGTGATATCCGAGCTGGTCGCGATCGTGGAGGGCGGGCAGCCGCTGACCCCGGAGGTGGTTCGGCACAGCGTCGCCATGCTGGCCGGCACTGACAACGAGTCACCGGCCGAAGTGCTGACGCTGGACATCCTGTCGCGGCGCGGGAAGACGATCCGGCCCAAGACGCTCAACCAGAAGCGCTACGTCGACGCGATCGATGCCCACACCATCGTCTTCGGCGTCGGCCCGGCCGGCACCGGCAAGACGTACCTGGCGATGGCCAAGGCGGTCAACGCGTTGCAGACCAAACAGGTCAGCCGCATCATTCTGACCCGGCCGGCCGTGGAAGCCGGTGAGCGCCTTGGCTTTTTGCCGGGCACGCTCAGCGAGAAGATCGACCCGTACCTGCGGCCGTTGTACGACGCGCTTTACGACATGATGGATCCCGAGCTGATCACCAAGCTGATGTCAGCGGGCGTGATCGAGGTGGCGCCGCTGGCGTACATGCGGGGCCGCAGCCTCAATTCCGCGTTCATCGTCCTCGACGAGGCGCAGAACACCACCGCCGAGCAGATGAAGATGTTCCTCACCCGCTTGGGTTTCGGATCCAAGATCGTCGTCACCGGCGACATCACCCAGATCGATCTTCCGGGCGGCGCCAGGTCGGGTTTGCGCTCGGCGATGGAGATCCTCGACAGCGTCGACGACATCCACGTCGCGGAACTGACCAGTACGGACGTGGTGCGCCACCGGCTGGTCTCCGAAATCGTGGATGCCTATGCGAAGTTTGAAGAACCGGACCTGACGATGAACCGGGCGGCGCGGCGTGCGTCGGGCTCGCGCGCTCGCCGATGATGGCGCCGTGAGCGGGTTCTATGAGCATTGAGGTATCCAACGAGTCCGGTATCGACGTCTCCGAAGCCGAGTTGATCAGCGTCGCGCGCTATGTCATCGCCAAGATGGACGTCAATCCGGCGGCCGAGCTGTCGATGGTGCTGTTGGACACCGCGGCGATGGCCGACCTGCACATGCGCTGGATGGACCTGCCCGGCCCCACCGACGTGATGAGCTTTCCGATGGACGAGCTCGAGCCGGGTGGTCGCCCGGACGCCCCGGAGCCCGGGTCCTCGATGCTGGGCGACATCGTGCTGTGCCCGGAATTCGCCGCTAGTCAGGCCGCGGCGGCGGGGCATAGCCTGGGGCACGAGCTGGCGCTGCTGACCGTCCACGGTGTGCTTCACCTGATCGGTTACGACCACGGTGAGCCGGACGAGGAAAAGGAGATGTTCGCTCTGCAGGACCGGTTGCTCGAAGAGTGGGTCGCCGACCAGGTCGAGGCCTACCGCCAGGACCGCCAGGAAGAGCGAGACCGCCGATTGCTGGACAAGTCAAGGTATTTCGACAATTGAGCCGACTCTGGATTCTGGTGGCGGCAGCCATAGCGTTCGCGCCGTTCTCGGTGATCGTCGCCACCACCGACACGATGGCGCAGGCGGCTCCCTGCGCCGGCGCGGGCGCGAACCCCGTGTCCTGCCAGCGCTGCATGTTCTACGTGAACGCCTATCACACGGCGAACGTGTGCAACGAAGACCGGCGCGGTGTCCAGGGCCCCCCGAGCAACGCGCCGACCCGGGCTCCGGAAGTGCCCATCCCCTCGTACGAGCCGCCCCCGCCCCCGCCGCCGGTGCAAAACCCACTGGTCCTCCCGCCGCCCAGCTCGGGTCAGAACACCGTCCCGGTGCTGGAGATCAATCCGCCGGGCCCCGATGCGCCACGAAACGCTCCGGTGGTGGCGCCGCCGAGAGGGCTGGATGCGCCCTCGCTGGCGATCGCGGCGACCAAGGCCGCGCCGGTGACCCGCGTTGACCCCGCGAACCCGCCGAAGCCGCCGACCGAGGTGGATTTCAACCAGCAGGTGCAGAACGTCGTGAGTTCCCACCGGCAAAACGTCGACATCCTCAAGGTCGACGATCAGCGGTTTGTCCGGCCGCGCCACTGGGACTACCTCGACTACGACGACCCCTATCGCCGCCCGACCCTCTACAACCCGCTCAATCAGGCGATGACGTTCCGCTACTTCTACAACGGCGCTTACCAGCAGCTATACGTGCCACACGGCGCCCGGATGGTGCTCGACGCCACGACCGTCGGCGTGGTCCCCTTCACCGCGGTCGGTGACAGCTATGTGGCCTCGGGCAGCTTCTACGGCGGGGGTTCAATACCGCTTAACGGCTACAACGGGCCGCCGCCACCGGACTACAGGCCGCCGGCGCCCCCGAAGCTGTACGAGAACGTCATAGTGTCCGTTCCCGCCAAAGGCGAGGCGGTGGAAGTGGGCCACGTGGCGGTGGTGGGGCACGACGGTAGCCAACCCGCGGGAAGCCAGGACACTTTCCTGCTCGACGACTCCACCTTGGCCTGGGGACAGATCGACAACTCCAGCAGCGCACCCGCCCAGATCCGGGTTATCAAGACCCAGCCGACGCCGACCGTCGGCCTGACCGACGACGGCAGCTATTTGGTGCTGCTGGCGGTTCACCACCAGGAGCCCGGTCAACCCAACCAATCCGGGTGGACCTTGGCGCTGCGCTTCGGCGGGTTTGCGGTGGTGGTGGGCCTGGTCGCCTGGCTGCTCAATCGCCGGAATCGCGGCCAGGGCGACGCCGCTGAGTCCTAGCGAAGCCACGGGGGAGTCAGTGACCAAGTCAAGGCACGACCATTGACCGGCTGGTCTGAGCTGCTCGGCGCGGTCGCGTTGATCGCGCTGGGCGGACTGTTCGCAGCGATCGATGCGGCAATCAGCACGGTGTCGCTGGCCCGGGTTCAGGAGATGGTGCGCGACGAGCGGCCCGGCGCGGTGGCGCTGTCCAAGGTGATGTTAGAACGACCCCGCTACATCAACCTCGTTGTGCTGCTGCGGATCACCTGCGAGATCACCGCCACCGTTCTGCTGGTGGTGTTCCTTTATGACAACTTCGGGCTGAGGTGGGGATTGTTCGGCGCCGCGGCCATCATGGTGGTCACCAGCTTCGTCTTCATGGGGGTGGGTCCACGCACCCTCGGCCGGCAGAACGCCTACTCCATTGCGTTGACGACAGTTCTTCCGTTGCAAGCGATCTCATGGTTGCTGATGCCGATCAGCCGGCTGCTGGTGGTGCTGGGTAATGCTGTCACCCCCGGCCGGGGGCTGAGAAACGGGCCGTTCGCCTCCGAGATCGAGTTGCGCGAGGTCGTCGACCTGGCCCAGCAGCGCGGTGTGGTCGCCGCCGAGGAGCGCCGGATGATCCAGTCGGTCTTCGAACTCGGAGACACCCCCGCTCGCGAAGTGATGGTGCCGCGCACCGAGATGATCTGGATCGAAAGCGACAAATTCGCCAGCCAAGCGATCAACCTGGCGGTGCGCAGCGGGCATTCACGCATGCCGGTGATCGGTGAGAACGTCGACGACATCGTCGGGGTCGTGTACCTGAAAGACCTTGTCCAGCAGACGGTTCTGTTGGGTGACGGTGGCCGGACCCCGCCGGTGTCGCAGGTAATGCGGCCGGCGGTCTTCGTGCCGGACTCCAAGCCCTTGGATGCGCTGCTGCGTGAAATGCAGCGCGACCGTAACCACATGGCGCTCCTCGTCGATGAATACGGTGCGATCGCCGGCCTGGTCAGCATCGAGGACGTCCTGGAAGAAATCGTCGGTGAGATCGCCGACGAGTACGACCAGGCGGAGACGGCACCGATAGAAGACCTGGGCGACAAACGTTTCCGGGTATCGACGCGGCTGCCGATCGAAGACCTCAGCGAGCTCTACGGCGTGCAGTTCGACGACGACCTCGACGTCGACACCGTGGGTGGCCTGCTCGCCTTGGAATTGGGTCGGGTCCCGCTGCCGGGCGCCGAGGTGATCTCGCACGGTTTGCGGCTGCATGCCGAAGGCGGCACCGATCACCGGGGGCGGGTACGTATCGGCACCGTCCTGCTCAGCCCTGTCGAATCCGACGGCTCACCCGATGGCGAGGAATCCGCGCAGCATGACTGAATTCCGTTCAGGCTTCGTATGTTTGGTCGGCAGACCCAATACCGGGAAGTCGACACTGACGAATGCGCTCGTCGGGACGAAGGTCGCGATCACCTCGAAGCGGCCGCAGACCACCCGGCACACCATCCGCGGGATCGTGCACCGGAACGACTTCCAGATCATTCTGGTCGACACACCGGGTCTGCACCGCCCGCGCACCTTGCTGGGCAAGCGGCTCAACGACTTGGTGCGCGACACCTATGCCGAGGTCGACGTGATCGGGCTGTGCATCCCGGCCGACGAGGCGATCGGTCCGGGGGACCGGTGGATCGTCGAGCAGATTCGCGCGACCGCGCCCAAGACGACATTGGTCGCCATCGTCACCAAGATCGACAAGACGCCCAAAGACCGGGTCGCCGCGCAGTTGGTCGCGGTCAGCGAGCTGGTCGGCGACTCGGCCGAGATCGTGCCGGTATCGGCGGTGACCGGGACGCAGGTCGACATCTTGATCGAGGTGCTGTCCGCGGCGCTGCCACCCGGGCCTGCCTACTACCCCGACGGTGAGCTGACCGACGAACCCGAAGGGGTCTTGATGGCCGAGCTCATCCGGGAGGCGGCCCTGGAGGGGGTGCGCGACGAGCTCCCGCACTCGTTGGCGGTGGTCATCGACGAGGTCAACCGGCGGGAGGGGCGCGACGACCTGATCGACGTGCATGCGCTGCTCTACGTCGAACGCGACAGCCAGAAGGGCATCATCATCGGCAAAGGCGGCGCCCGGCTGCGGGAAGTCGGTACCGCCGCACGCGCCCAGATCGAGAAGCTGCTCGGCACCAAGGTTTACCTCGATCTGCGCGTCAAGGTCGCCAAAAACTGGCAGAGCGACCCCAAACAGCTTGGCCGGCTGGGCTTTTAGCGACCCGCAATCTTTTGTGTACAGGCGGCAAACCCGCCGCGCGACTGATCCGCCGCTTCGGGCAGATTCATGTCGGCGCCCGCACCGGAGCAAAGATAGTCCAGCACAGCATCATTGAGACGCCCACCCGGCACGACGGCGGGACGCGCCGCCCCGCCTCTCAGCCGCTGGACGCGGGCGCCGGAGGAGTGTCCGTGTTCTGGTTCCACCAGGCCTGAGGCTGTTCGCTCGCCCATCCGCACACGGCTTCCAGCTCGGCGGCCAGCGAAATCAGCATGCCCTCGCTGTTGGCCGGACCCATCAGCTGCACACCGATCGGCAAGCCGTCGGAGGTGAAGCCCGCCGGGACGTTGATGGACGGCCACCCCAGGACGTTCCACGGGAACGTCAGCGGGCAGGCCGCGATCATGGCGCGGTCGGTGCCGATGCCACCCAGCCGGTCGAAGGCCCGCGCCAGCGGCGGGGGCTGGGCGGTGGTCGGTGCCAACACCACGTCGACGATGTCGAAGATCGAGCCCACCCGGCGCTGGTCGGCCGTCTCGTGGTGGCGCGCGCTGCGCAGAATCGCCTGGCCCAGCGCGGCACCCATGCGCAGGTTGGACAGGGTGCGGGGGTCCAGCACGACGCCGTCGCCCAAGCGCTCCTCCCAGTCCCGCAGACCCGCGGTGGACCGGGCGAGAAAGTCCCACGACAGCCGCATGCCGTAGTCCGGGTTGCCGGGCACCACGGCGTGGCCCAGCAGTTCGAGTTGTTTGCCCACGGCGCGTGTCGCGGCCAGGATCTCCGGGTGCAGCTTGGCCCGGAAACCGGTGTACGGGAACCGGGTTGACAGCGCGATGTTCAGCGGGCCGGGTGCCTTCCCGACATAGTCGGAGGCGGTGATCGGAGGCGGTTTGTGTCGATCGCCCTCGACGTTGCCGGAAGCGGCGTCGAGCACCAACGCCGCGTCGGCCACCGTGCGGGCCAGCACGCCGTTGACCGTGACGCCGTTGAACGCCTCCGGCAGCGGCCACGTCGAGATGCGTCCGCGCTGCGGCTTGATGCCCACCAGGTGCGTCCACGCCGCGGGGATGCGGATGCTGCCGGCGCCGTCGGACCCGATGGCGGCCGTGACCAGGCCCGCGGCCACCGCTGCGGCGCTGCCGCCCGACGAACCGCCGGGGGTGTGCCGGCGCGACCAGGGGTTGCGGGTATGCCCGAAACCGGGCCCGCTGGTAAACGGCCATTGGCCGAGTTCGCAGGTGTTGGTCTTGCCCACGATCACCGCGCCGGCGGCCTTGAGGCGGCGCACCACCTCGGCGTCGTGCGTCGCCGGCGCGACCGGCCCCTCGGTCCCGAACGCGGTGGGCACACCGGCTACGTCGACGTCGTCTTTGACGGCGATCGGAATCCCCAGCAGCGGGGCGGTGTCACCGGCGGCGCGTCGCCGGTCGGCCTCGGCCGCGTCGGCCAGCGCCGACTCGGTGAGCACCACCCGGAAGGCGTTCAGCGTGGGCTGGCTCGCATGGATGGCGTGCAGCGAACGACCCACCAGTGTGGTGGACGTCACCGAGCGGCTGGCCAGCTGATAGAGCAGGTCAGTCAGGGTGGGCAGGCGCCGGCGGCCCGGCCCGGAACCCGAGCCGGATAGGGGCCCAGAACCCGACCCAGAAGCGCCAATCACGGGGTACGAGACTAACGGCGCGGATACCCGCAATGTCGCGGCGGGGTGCAAAACTATGGGGATGCGGCTATACCGAGACCGAGCTGTTGTGCTTCGCCAGCACAAGCTCGGCGAAGCCGACCGGATCGTCACCCTGCTGACCCGTGATCACGGGCTGGTCCGCGCGGTGGCCAAGGGCGTGCGTCGCACCCGCAGCAAATTCGGTGCGCGGCTGGAGCCGTTCGCGCATATCGACGCGCAATTACATCCCGGCCGCAACCTCGACATCGTCACCCAGGTCGTCTCGATCGACGCGTTCGCCACCGACATCGTCAGCGACTACGGCCGTTACACCTGCGGGTGCGCCATGCTGGAAACCGCCGAACGCCTCGCCGGTGAGGAACGAGCGCCCGCCCCGGCCCTGCACGGCCTCACGGTGAGCGCCCTGCGGGCGGTGGCCGACGGCCGTCGATCCCGGGACCTCCTGTTGGACGCCTACCTGCTGCGCGCGATGGGCATCGCCGGATGGGCGCCAGCGCTGACCGAGTGCGCCCGTTGCGCCACCCCCGGCCCCCATCGCGCGTTCCATGTCGGCGCCGGCGGCAGCATCTGCACCCACTGCCGCCCGGCCGGTTCGACAACACCGCCTCCGGGGGTGCTGGATCTGATGTCCGCACTCCACGACGGCGATTGGGACTTCGCCGAAAAGACGCCGCAATCGCACCGCAACCACGTCAGCGGTCTGGTGGCGGCGCACCTGCAGTGGCATTTGGAGCGGCAGCTCAAGACGTTGCCGCTCGTAGAACGGACATATCACGTCGACCGCACCATCGCCGATCAGCGCGCAGCGCTGATCGGGCAGGATATGGACTGTGGCTAAAGTCTGGGCCGGCGGCTCTGGCCGGAAGGCCGAGCGCGCCTCGGGGCCGGCCGATTTCCCGCAGCTGGCCCCCGCGCCCGACGACTATCCGGTCTTTCCCGACAAGTCGACCTGGCCGGTCGTCTTTCCGGAGCTGCCGCCGTCCGCCGACGGCAGCCCGAGCCGGCCCCCGCAGCACATCTCCAAGGCGGCCGCGCCCAGGATCGAGGCCGACCGGTTGCCCAACCACGTGGCCATCGTCATGGACGGCAACGGCCGCTGGGCCACCCAACAGGGACTGACCCGCACCGACGGCCACCGGGCGGGCGAGGCCGTTGTCATCGATATCGTCTGTGGCGCAATCGAAATCGGGATCAAATGGCTCAGCCTGTATGCCTTCTCCACCGAGAACTGGAAGCGTTCGCCCGATGAAGTCCGCTTTCTGATGGGCTTCAACCGCGACGTGGTGCGCATGCGGCGGGTGAACCTCAAAACGATAGGGGTCAAGATCCGGTGGGTCGGTTCGCGGCCCCGCCTGTGGCGCAGTGTGATCAATGAATTGGCGATCGCGGAGGATATGACGAAGGACAACGACGTCATCACCGTCAACTACTGCGTCAACTACGGCGGCCGCGCCGAAATCGCCGAGGCCACAAAGGAAATCGCACGCCTGGCCGCGGCCGGCCGGCTCGACCCGGAGCGCATCACCGCGTCGACGGTGGCGAATCATCTGCAGCGGCCCGACATTCCCGACGTGGATCTGTTCTTGCGGACCTCGGGGGAGCAGCGGTCCAGCAATTTCATGTTGTGGCAGGCGGCGTACGCCGAGTACATCTTCCAGGACAAGTTGTGGCCCGACTATGACCGGCGCGACTTGTGGGCCGCCTGCGAGGAATACGCCTCGCGCAATCGCAGGTTCGGGAGCGCATAGTGCCGTCGCTGCAGGAGCGTCTGTCGTCGATCCTCGGCGATGTCCTGTCGCTGCAGGAGGAGGCCGACGGCGCGCTGACGGTCCATCATGACGGCACCATCGCATCGCTGCGGGTGGTCAATATCGCCGAAGGCCTCGATCTGGTGTCGCTCACCCAGATAGTGGCGTGGGATCTGCCGCTGACCAAGAAGATCAGCGACCACGTGGCCAAGCAGGCGCGCGACAGCAACTTCGGCAGCGTGAGCCTGATCGAGAAGGTCAATGACAAGGCCGTGCAGCGCAATTCGGGCAAGGGTGCGGCCAAAAGCGCCGACGTGATGCTGCGCTACAACTTTCCCGGCGCCGGCCTGGCCGACGAGGCGCTACGGACCTTGATCTTGTTGGTGCTGGACACCGGCGCCCAGATACGCCGGACGCTGACGCGGTAATCGCTGACAATCGCCCAGTGTGCGGCCAGCCGCACGTTGGACGCCGAACGTGCGGCTGGCCGCACACTCGCCGGGCATCCCGGTCAGCGCACGCACTCTGAACAGGTGCCGAAGATTTCGATGGTATGGCTGACGTCGGAGAAGCCATGCTTGGCGGCCACGGCCGTCGCCCATTCCTCGACCTCGTGATCGCCCACCTCGATGGTGGACCCGCAACTGCGGCAGACCAGGTGGTGGTGATGGTGCTCCGAACATCTGCGGTAGACCGATTCGCCGGTGTCGGTGCGCAGCGTGTCGATCATTCCCGCCGCGGCCATCGACTGCAGCGTGCGATAGACGGTGGTCAGCCCGATGTTCTCGCCGCGCCGGCGCAACTCGTCATGCAGCTCCTGGGCCGAGCGGAACTCGTCGAGGGTCTCCAACAACGTGGAGATCGCCGCACGCTGACGGGTGGAGCGGACACTCGCTCCTGTCATTGATGCGGCTCCTCACTCGCGTGCGCGACCGCGTCCACGACGATGTGCGCGAGGTGATGATCGGCGAGCCGGTACAGCACTTCGCGGCCCGATCGCTCGCCGGCGACCACGCCCGCCGCCTTCAGGATCTTCAGATGCTGGCTGACCAGCGGCTGGGGCACCCCGAGCGCGTCCACCAGCTCGTGCACGCAGCGATGGGACTCGCGCAATTGCAGCACGATGGCGATGCGCACGGGCGCCGCCAGCGCGCGCAACAACTCGCCCGCGGCGTCGAGGATCTCGCGCGGCGGCGGGACGGGGTAATCGGCCCGCCCGGCGTGCCCACCGGCGCCGAGTCCGCCATGGTCAAGGGCGAGCGCGCCCAGGTCCGTTCCCATGTCGCCATCGGTGGCGGCCGGCATCGAGGGAGAGGGTGAGGGGGACATCATGGGAGCGGCATCACCTCGAGAAGTGCCAGGTAGTGGGAGAGTATCCGCCATATCGGCTGCCTTCCACTGTCACATGCATGATGACGCATGTCAAAGACCACGGCGCCGATCGCTACCATGACTGATGCTCCGCGCGCGGCGGTCGACCGCCCAGCGTGCCCACCCAACCCCGGAAAGGGAGTGCACCGCCCCGTGGCGTCCGTCATCGACACCGTAGTGAACCTGGCCAAACGGCGCGGCTTCGTCTTCCCCTCGGGAGAGATCTACGGCGGAACCCGGTCGGCGTGGGACTACGGCCCGTTGGGTGTGGAGTTCAAAGAGAACATCAAGCGGCAGTGGTGGCGCTCGGTGGTCAGCGGACGCGACGACGTCGTCGGCCTGGACTCGTCGATCATCTTGCCGCGTCAAGTGTGGGTGGCCTCCGGCCACGTCGAGGTCTTCCACGACCCGCTGGTCGAGTCGTTGATCACGCACAAGCGCTACCGCGCCGACCATCTCATCGAGGCCTACGAGGCAAAGCACGGCCACCCGCCGCCCAACGGACTGGCCGACATCCGCGACCCGGACACCGGCGAACCGGGGCAGTGGACCGAGCCCCGCGAATTCAACATGATGCTCAAGACCCACCTGGGTCCCATCGAGACCGAGGAAGGCCTCCACTACCTGCGACCGGAGACCGCGCAGGGCATCTTCGTCAACTTCGCCAACGTGGTGACGACCGCCCGCAAGAAGCCGCCCTTCGGTATCGGTCAGATCGGCAAGAGTTTTCGCAACGAGATCACCCCGGGCAACTTCATTTTCCGGACGCGCGAGTTCGAGCAAATGGAAATGGAGTTCTTCGTCGAGCCCTCGACCGCGAAGGAATGGCATCAGTATTGGATCGACACCCGGCTGCAATGGTATGTCGAGCTGGGTATCGATCCGGAGAACCTGCGGTTGTTTGAACACCCGGCCGACAAACTGTCGCACTACTCCGATCGCACCGTCGACATCGAGTACAAATTCGGCTTCGCCGGTAATCCGTGGGGCGAGCTGGAGGGCGTCGCCAACCGCACCGATTTCGACTTGTCGACGCATTCAAAGCATTCCGGGGTCGACCTGTCGTTCTACGACCAGGCCACCGACGCGCGGTACATCCCGTATGTCATCGAACCGGCGGCCGGTCTGACGCGGTCGTTCATGGCCTTCCTGATCGACGCCTACGTCGAGGACGAAGCCCCGAACGCCAAGGGTGCGATGGAAAAGCGCACCGTTCTGCGGCTGGACCCGCGGCTGGCCCCGGTCAAGGCGGCGGTGCTCCCGCTGTCCCGGCACGCCGACCTGAGTCCCAAGGCCCGCGATCTGGCCGCCGAGCTGCGCAAGTTTTGGAATATCGATTTCGACGACGCCGGCGCGATCGGGCGGCGTTATCGGCGCCAGGACGAGATCGGCACGCCGTTCTGTGTGACGGTGGATTTCGACTCACTCGAGGACAACGCGGTGACGGTGCGCCGGCGCGACGACATGTCCCAGGAGCGGGTCGCGATGAATACGGTGGCCGATTATCTGGCGACACGGCTCAAAGGCTGCTAGTCGCCGGGCCGTCGCCAAGGTGCCCGCTCCGGGTCCCGTTGCGTCGGTGCACGTCTGGCCGATTCGCGCGGAACCGATTCTTGGGCCGTCACTGCGCCGGATTTGCGAAGTAAGGTTTGCTTAAAATTCCGGCCTTTGGCGGTGGGGGTGCCTTAGGATCTGCTCCGGGGCATAAGTCGATAACTAGTGAGCCTCGGGCGGATGTCGACCGTCCGGTGCAGGAGCCGTTGACTCGGTCGGTTGGGGTGTGAATGATTCCCGCGTTTTTGTTCTTCCCTCCGGAGATCAACTCGGCTTTGATATTCGGCGGCGCCGGTTCCGGACCTCTATTCGAGGCGGCGTCGGCCTGGGATGGATTGTCTGTTGATCTGTCGTCCTCGGCGTCGTCCTTTAACACCGTGGTGACCGACCTGGCGGCGACCGCCTGGATGGGACCGGCGTCGGTATCGATGACCGCGGCCGCGGCCCCCTACGTGCAGTGGCTGCTCATCGCCGCGGCGGAGGCGGAGGTGGCGGCGATGCAGGCCCGGCTGGCGGCGATGGCGTTCGAGGGCGCGTTGGTGGCGACGGTGCCGCTGCCGGAGGTACTGGCGAATCGCGCCCGGTTGCTCATCTTGATCGCGACGAACTTCTTGGGCCAGAACTCGGCGGCGATCGCGCAGACCGAGCTCGAGTACGTCGAGATGTGGGCGCAGGATGTGGCCGCGATGGTGGGCTACCACGCGGGGGCTCAAACGCTGGCGGAGACGTTGCCGATGTTCGGCGCGCCGCCCGCGGGCCTCGCCGGCGGCGCGGCGTCCTCGGGTCTGGCGGGCCTGGCGGACCTGGTGACCGCGCCCCTGACGTTTGCGTCGCAGTTTTTCCAGGGGTTGTCGTCACTGGGGACCGCGTTCGTTTCTCAGCTGCAGTCGGTGTTCATGGCGTTCTCGCCGGCCGTGTCGTCGCTGACGTCGTTGATGACGTCGACGCCGGTGGCGACCTTGACGACGGTGGCGCAGGCCGGAATGTACCCGGCAACCGCGCTGGTGCCGCCCATGGTGACGCTGGCCCAGAACGCCGGTCCGGTGGTGGCGTCGGCGCCGGCGGCAACGCCGGCACCGGCCTTGGTCGGTGCCACCAATGTGGCCGCCGATGCCCCGCACCGCGTCACCAGCGTCCTCTCCGACCTGCAGCCGTTGAGCGGCGGAGGGCTGGGCGCCCTGGGCGTCGCGTCGGCGGGCCTGGGTAGTGCGCGGTTTGTCGGGACGATGTCGGTGCCCGCGACGTGGCAAGGTTCGATGCCGGCCTATGTGCCCGCTCCGGCGATGTCGGGCGTGGCCGGCGGAGCGGCGACCACGGCGGCGGTGGGAGCGGCTGGATCGGGCAGCGGCGTGCCGATGACGGCCATGCCCGTGGGCGAGAAGAACCCCAAGGGCGAGGACCGTGGCACCAAGGCGGAGGTGGTGCGGTCCCGGCCAAAGGTGGTGCCGCGGCACCGATAGCCGACGATGCCGCTGTTGCGGATGTGCCTGGAGTGCCCGGCGGTAAGGAAACAGAATTTCTGGTTGTGTTGGCCCAGCCGGGAACCGGCCTCGTGTCGCAATGCGCGATTTCATCTAATACGTCCGGTAGAAACCACAACCGGCCCGCTCGCTCGCCCGTGCTCCCCGGGAGGAAACGATTCGGGTCGGGAGGGAGTTGGATCGCCGCCGTCTGGCCTAAAGCGCTGCGCGCCAAGGTCTTGCGGTCGCGGATCAGCTGCCGGTGGTCCCGGACGGGCATGAGCCGGCGGGTTTCATCGGCGAGCCTTGCCCGCGCGTCGGCCCTCATCACCCGGGCCGCGAACGGCCCGCGTCGTCCGACACACGCTCGAAATAAGGAAAATTGGCAATTCCCGCATATTTTCTTCAGTTTGTCTTACGATATGAGCCGGTTGGTGTAAATAGATTCGCCACAGCGCCCGAAACGCTTAGATCGGCTGTGGAAGGGGGCAGGGGTGCTTTTGCCTCTCGGTTCACCGTTACCGAATGACACGGTGGCGGCAGTACGCGGTGAGTCCGGCGTGCTCGGTGGTTTGTCGGTGCCACTCAAGTGGGGCGTGGTCGTTCCACCGGACGACTACGACCACTGGGCACCGAAGACGGACGCGAGCGCCGAAACCGCCGAGGAGACGGTCGATGCGCCCGGCCCGACGGCGGTCGCGGACGGCGTCTGGAGCGGGTGGGAAGGCGAAGCGCCGCCGCGGCCCGTGGGTGTGATACCGCATTCCCCGGCAGCCGGCTGACATCGGGCAGAGAATCGAAACTTGCTGCGGTAGCCCGCGTGCGGCGACTCAGAAGCGGCCGCCGCCACCCATGAAACCGCCGTCGGAAGAACCCGGGGCGCCGCCGAACGACGTCGGGCTCCAGCCGCCGAATCCCCCCCGCCTGCCGCCACTGAGCAGGTCGCCGATGATGATGCCGCCGAGCATCGCGCCCATATCACTGCCGCCGCGACGGGTGTAGGCGCGCTGCATCGTTTGCACGTCGCCGTTGGCCAGCGACTGGGCATTGGCGGCCAGCGTCGACGCCGCATTGGCGTGGGCGATCGCTTCGGTCGGGTTCGTCGCTCCCTTGTCCTCTGCGGCCTGCAGGTGACGTTTGGCTTCGGCCAGCCGGGTGCGGGCTTCGGGCCCGATGCTGCCCCGCCGCGTGTCGATGTAGTCGGACACCGCGCGCACCCGCGATTGGGCGGTGAACAACGCCTGCTCCAGCGATCGGCGGAGTTGCTCGGCGCTGGCCTGCTCTTCAGCCATGGTGGCCAGCAGCCCGTTGAGTCGCGCCTCGGCCTTGGTCAGCTGTCCGAACGCGGCCAGCGGATCGTCGGAACCACCGGCCCGTGCGCTCTCGACGGCCCTGGCGGCCGCGTCGCGGGCCCCCACCAACTCGGTTGTGTGCGCGGATTTTGTCTGCAGCAGTTCGTCGGCCCGCTCGATGCCCTTGCGGATCTCGGCCATGGCCGACGGCAGTCGGTCGATGGCGTGCCGAATGTCGCTGGCCGCGTTGTCCACCGCGTCGAGCAGCGCACGCGCCTGCCCGAGGGCCGACTCGGCGGCGCGGACGGCATCGACCAGACCGGCTTGCTGACCGGTGACGGCGTGGGCCGCAAGCTCGCGGGCTTTGCCGATGTTGCGGTCGGCGAACGTCAGCCGCTCCTTGGCCGTCGTGACATTGCCGGACACCGAAGTCAGTGCGGCAGCATTGAAGTCGTTGTGCAGCGCTGCGAGCCGTTGCTCCGCCGGGGCTATGCGGGTGGTCAGTTCCACGTACTGCTGCGTCAGCGCATCCAGCCGCGAGGAAGCGTTGATCACCAAATCGCGCAACCCCTCGAACGCCTCGGTTTGTGACTCGAGCTCGCGGTCGGCTCGCGCCGCCAAGGCGACCACCCGGGTGAGCAGCTCGCGGCGCTGCGCCGGTGTCTCCGGCGTGTCGTCGTCCAGCTGTTGGCGCACCGTGAACGCTTGGGACAGAGCCGCTTTGGCGTTGGTCACGGCCTGGGTGAATGGCTGGGTTCGCTGTTCGCCGAATTCGGCAACCGCCAGCTCTAGTTCGTTGGCGCTGGTGCGTAGCGCGTTGTCGACGTCCACCACCAGCGCGCGAGACAGGTCGTCGAGCGCCTGCACCGGCACCGCGGTCAGCGCGTTGACGTCGGTGGGGTCGACTCGGCGTGCGGCGGCCAATGCCGCGGCCCGCCGGCGCCGCCCGCGATGACGCATCATGAGCAGCAGGCCTGCCAGCGCGATGAGAATGCCCGCCAGCGTGGCCAACAGGATCATCCGGCCCGACGAACCGGGTGATGCGTCGAGTCCGTCGGCCGCCGCCACCGCGGCACCACCCCAGTCGCCGCGGTGCAGGGCGGGTTCGATCTTGTTGCGCCGCAAGTCGTCGACCTGACTTGCGTTGACGCTCTTGATCGTGGACGACACCAGGAAGGCGTATGCGCGGCTGGTGGTGGCGACGGCCAGCAGCGCGTCGTAGTCGCCCAGGTCGCTGGCGCGCAGGGTGCGCTGCGCCCACCCGGTCGCGGTCTGGCCGGAGAAATCATCGACGTAGACCACCCAGAGCCGGATGTGGCGATCGGTGTAGAGCTTGTTGACGGCGGCAGTGACCGCGGTGCGACCGGAATCCGACAAGACCCCCGCGTTGTCGGTGATGTAGTCGGCCAACCGGAATGGTGGTTGCGCGCTGACAGAAGGTGCCAGCAGCAGCCCGCCGCCGAGGCCGACCGTGAGGAGCGTCGCGAGCGCGGCGAGCAGGCGAGCGGTGCGCATAGGGCCAATCTAGCCTCGGGGACGACACAGGCCGGCAGGCCTGAGTCGAGCCGGACTTCGGCGGGCATTCCCTGGCAGACTGTGCGTCGGTGACCAGGAATCAGCAGGACCCCTACGACGACTTCGACCGTCAGCGGCGGGTAGCCGAAGCGGCGAAGACTGCGGGCCTGCCGGGCACCGAAGGTCAGCACCGCACCGACTTCGCCCGCGACCGCGCCCGCGTCTTGCACAGCGCCGCCCTGCGCCGGCTGGCCGACAAGACCCAGGTCGTCGGGCCGCGGGAAGGTGACACGCCTCGCACCCGGCTGACGCACTCCCTCGAGGTCGCCCAGATCGGGCGGGGAATGGCCGTCGGGCTGGGCTGCGACCTCGACCTGGTCGAGCTGGCGGGCCTGGCCCACGACATCGGTCACCCGCCCTACGGCCACAATGGCGAACACGCGCTCGACGAGGTCGCGGCGAGCTATAACGGCTTCGAGGGCAACGCCCAGAATTTCCGCATCCTGACCAGTATTGAGCCCAAAGTAGTTGATGCACAAGGTAATAGCGCGGGGTTGAACTTGACTCGCGCGTCGCTGGACGCGGTCACCAAGTATCCGTGGCACCGCGGCGAAGGACCTGAAGAGGGGACACGCAAGTTCGGGTTCTACGACGCCGACCGCGAGCCGGCGGCCTGGGTGCGGGCGGGCGCACCGGAGGGCCGGATGTGTCTGGAGGCGCAGGTGATGGACTGGGCCGACGACGTGGCCTACTCGGTGCACGACGTGGAGGACGGCGTCGTTTCCCAACGCATCGACCTGCGGGTGCTCGCCGACGATGACGAGGCCGCGGCGCTGGCCAAACTGGGCGAGACCGAACTTTCCCGCGTGCGCGCCGACGATTTCATGGCGGCCGCGCGACGGCTGTCCGCGCTGCCGGTGGTCGCCGCCGTGGGCAAGTACGACGCCACGCTCGCGGCGTCGGTCGCACTCAAGCGGTTGACCAGCGAGCTGGTCGGCAGGTTCGCCTCGGCCGCCATCGCCACCACCCGCGCGGCGGCCGGGCCCGGACCGCTGGTGCGCTACCGGGCCGAGTTGCAGGTTCCCGACCTGGTGCGCGCCGAGGTCGCATTGCTGAAAATCCTGGCGTTGCAATTCATCATGTCCGATCCGCGGCACCAGGAAACCCAGGCCCGGCAGCGTGAGCGCATCCACCGGGTGGCGCACTGGCTGCATGCCGGAGCGCCCCGAACCCTCGATCCGGTCTTTGCTGCGGCCTTCAACACCGCGGCCGACGACGGCGCCCGGTGGCGGGCCATCGTCGATCAGATCGCCTCCTACACCGAGGGTCGGCTGGAACGGATCGACTCCCGCCAGGCCGGTTCGTAGTGCGTCGTCGGCCACAAGTCGTCCGGTGCGGGAATCGGCGCGGCCGCCGCGAGTTAGGCTGCCCGACATGAAGAAATTCAGCGGCTCGCCTTTGATGGCCTCCCTCGTGGTGGGGCTTCCCGTCCTCGCCATGACTGCCTGCAGTTCACCGCAGCATGCGAGCAGCCGGCCGGGCACCACCCCTCCGGTGAAGACCGCCGCGCCGACGGCCTCCGGTGAGACGACGACCCCGGCACCCGGCGGCGGCTCGCTCACCGCGGAATTGAAGGCGCCCGACGGTCGGACGGCGGCCACCGCGACCTTCGACTTCACCGGCAACTATGTGACCGTCACCGTCAAGACGGTGGCGACCGGCATCCTGACCCCCGGCCTGCACGGCATGCACGTCCACGAGATCGGCAAGTGCGAGCCGAACTCGGTGGCCCCCACCGGCGGTGCGCCCGGCAACTTCTTGTCCGCCGGCGGTCACTACCAGGCCCCCGGACACACCGGTAAGCCCGAGAGTGGCGATTTGGCGACGCTCGAGGTGCGCCAGGACGGCGCGGCCTACCTGGTCACCACCACCGACTCGTTCACCCGGGACGACCTGCTGGCCGGTAACAAGACCGCACTGATGCTGCACGGCGCCCAGGACACCGAGAACGCGATGGATCGGGTCGCGTGCGGTGTCATCGGAACCGGCTAGCCTTCCCCGTCGCGCCTTAGACTGAGCCGATGTCAAGCCCGGCAGGTTCATGGCGTGAGGGCGATGGGCGGGCCCGGGGCCGCGGCCGGATTCCCGACCGCGACATCGCCGCCATCCGCGAACGGGTGCGCATCGACGAAGTGGTCGGCGATTACGTGCAGTTGCGGCGCGCCGGCGCGGATTCGCTCAAGGGGTTGTGTCCGTTTCATGACGAGAAGTCGCCGTCGTTCCACGTCCGGCCCAACCATGGCCACTTTCACTGTTTCGGCTGTGGCGAGGGCGGTGACGTGTATGCGTTCATCCAGAAGATCGAGCACGTCAGTTTTGTCGAGGCGGTCGAGCTGCTCGCCGACCGGATCGGTCACACCATCACTTACTCCGGCCCGGCGACCAGTGTGCAGCGCGACCGTGGCAGCCGCAGCCGGCTCGTCGCGGCCAACGCGGCCGCGGCGGAGTTTTACGCGGCGGCGCTGGAATCCGAGGAGGCGGCACCGGCCCGAAAATATCTGACCGAACGGAACTTCGATGCCGAGGCGGCCCACCATTTCGGTTGCGGCTTCGCGCCGTCAGGCTGGGACTCGCTGACAAAGCACTTGGTGCGCAAGGGTTTCGAGTTCAAAGAGCTGGAAACGGCCGGCCTGTCGCGGCAGGGGCGCCGCGGACCGATGGACCGCTTCCATCGCCGGCTGTTGTGGCCCATCCGTAGCTCGGCCGGCGAGGTGATCGGTTTCGGTGCCCGGCGGTTGTTCGACGACGACCCGATGGAAGCCAAGTACATCAATACGCCCGAGACGCTGCTGTACAAGAAATCCAACGTGATGTTCGGCATCGACTTGGCCAAACGCGACATCGCCAAGGGGCACCAGGCCGTCGTCGTCGAGGGCTACACCGACGTGATGGCGATGCACCTGGCCGGGGTCACCACCGCCGTGGCCTCGTGCGGCACCGCTTTCGGTGACGAGCATCTGGCGATGCTGCGCCGACTGATGATGGACGACAGCTTCTTTCGCGGCGAACTGATCTACGTTTTCGATGGCGACGCCGCCGGGCGGGCCGCCGCCCTCAAGGCGTTCGGCGGCGAACAGAATCTGGCGGGGCAGTCCTTTGTGGCCGTCGCGCCCGACGGCATGGATCCCTGCGATTTGCGGCTGAAGTCCGGCGACGGCGCCCTGCGCGATCTGGTGGCCCGGCGAACGCCGTTGTTCGAGTTCGCGATACGTTCGGCGCTCGCCGAGATGGACCTGGACAGCGCCGAGGGCCGGGTTGCCGCGCTACGCCGCTGCGTGCCCATGGTGGGCCAGATCAAGGACCCCACGCTGCGCGACGAGTACGCCCGCCAGCTCGCCGGGTGGGTCGGCTGGGACGATGTCCCGCAGGTCATCGACCGGGTGCGCAGCCAGTCCAAGAACGCCAAGGCCCCGGCCCGCGGCGGATCGGGACCCAAGGTCTCCCGCCGCGCGGAGCAGCCCCCCGCCGCGGCCCAGCCCGCCGCCAGTCGTCCCGATCCCCGGGAACCGACCCTGTGGCCCCAACGGGAGGCACTCAAGTCGGCCCTGCAGTACCCGGCGCTGGCCGGGCCGGTATTCGACACGCTGACCGTCGAAAGCTTCACCCATCCCGGGTACGCGGCCATCCACGCGGCCATCGAGACCGCCGGTGGCACGTCGAGCGGGGTCACCGGAGGGCAGTGGATCGAGGCGGTGCGCGATCAGGCCCCCTCGCCGCTGACGGCGGGCCTGATCAGCGAACTGGGTGTCGAGGCCATCCAGGTCGACGAGGAGAAAATGCCGCGCTATATCGCCGGTGTGCTGGCCCGGCTGCAAGAGGTGTGGATGGGCCGGCAGATCGCCGAGGTGAAGTCGAAGTTACAGCGCATGTCGCCGATAGAGCAGGGCGACGAGTACCACGCGCTGTTCGGCGACCTGGTGGCGATGGAGGCCTACCGGCGAAGCCTGTTGGAGCAGGCTAGCGGCGACGACTAGAGGCCTCGAGCGCGTCGTCGGCCGACGGCTCGACGTCGCGGTCCATGATTGCGGTTTGGTCGTCGATCTCCGCCAGCGTCACAAAGCCGGCGTCGGGGGAGATCCGATTCGCGACCTTGCGGCGTCCCCCCTCGATCATCGACCTGGCCACGGGGCTACTGGTCAGCGCGCGATAGGTGCCGACGATCTGCTCGTATCGCCGACGACCGGCCTTCGAGCCCAGCACGTAACCCAGTCCCAGCACCACGACATACCGGATCAAAGCGTTCCTCCCGACGATCGATGGCTCCATCCTGCCTCACCGGGTGGGGTGCGCGCGCGGTCGCCACGGGCTCGATGGTGGCGACCCGCTGTGCCCGGCTGCGCCGCGCTGGCGATCGCCACGGGTCCGATGGTGGCGACCCGCTTGCTGTACTCGGCAGGTGGGGTGGCCCGCGCCAGTTGGGCGTGGTCGTGCCGGTACGCTAGAGTCGTCCCGCGATCGGGTTAGTCCCCTGTAGCTCAATTGGCAGAGCATTCGGCTGTTAACCGAAGGGTTCCTGGTTCGAGTCCAGGCGGGGGAGCAATTTTTCCAGGTTCCGCGGCCCCGGCCACCGCCGGTCGCAAATGTCGCCGCCCCCAGGTATCGAACCCCCTCGATGATGTCGGCGATGGAATTCACGGCGTTCTGGGTGACGATGACCACGCGCATTCCCGACGGCACGCCGCCGGAAGCCGTCGGCGACGTCCGGGCCCGAGAGGCCGCGCCTTCCCGCGAACTGGCGCCCCGGGGCTACCCGCGGCGCTCGAGGAGATAATCGCGTCGATGCCGCTGCGCGTCTGGCGTGCCGATGAGGTGACGCCGCTGCGCCCACATCCCAATGACCCCGCCGCCGCGTCGGCGAACCAGCTTGTTGCCCAGCGGCTTTCGCCCGGGACGGCAGTGGCCGTCGTCAGATGGAGAAGTCCTCACCGTGCCAGACGCCAGCCTCGGGCGGGCGGATGACCTGGCCAGATTGCTGCCCGTCGCTTAATGCCTCCAGCTTGTCGACCCTGGTCAACAACGACTGCAGACTGACGCCCACGAGGTCCGGCATCATCGAATCGTCCGGACTGCTGCGCCCGTGGCGGCTGATGACCTGTCCGGGGACTCCAATGACAACGGCGCTGGATGGAACCGGTTTGACCACAACAGCATTGGCGCCAATCCGGCTATCGTCACCAATTTTGATCGCGCCCAGGACTTTCGCGCCGGCACCGATGATCACCCGGTCCCCGACGGTGGGGTGACGCTTTCCGGTGTCCGAGCCGCTACCACCAAGGGTGACGCCGTGATACAGCGTGACGTCGTCACCAACCTCCGCCGTCTCCCCGATCACGACGCCGGTCGCGTGGTCGATAAACAGACCACCGCCCAGGACGGCACCCGGGTGGATGTCGACCCCCGTCACGATACGAGTGAATTCGGCCAACGTCCGCGCCACCACCCGCGCGCCACGGTTCCACAGCCAGTGGGTGATGCGGTGGCCCCAGATGGCGTGCACGCCGGGATAGGCGAGTATCACTTCCAGCGTGGTGGGGGCCGCCGGATCGCGCTGCTTGGCAGCCTGGATATCACGCCGTATGGCTGCGAGCATGGCTAGTCCGCCAGGTCGGCGTAGAGCGCTGTGCTCAGATAACGCTCGCCGAAGTCGGGCAGCACCACGACGACGAGCTTGCCGGCGTTTTCGGGTCGGCGGGCCACCTGCAGGGCAGCTACCACGGCCGCTCCGGAGGAGATCCCGGCCAGCAGCCCTTCTTCTGTGGCGAGCCGCCGCGCCAGGGTGAGCGATTCCTCGTTGCCGACGGTGATGACTTCGTCGACCAGATCCTCGTCGAGCACCGACGGGATGAACCCGGCACCGAGGCCTTGGATCGGGTGTGGCCCCTTCTGTCCACCGGACAGGACCGGTGAGGCGGCCGGTTCGACCGCGATGATTTGCGCCGCCGGCTTGCGCTGCTTGATGACCTGAGCGACGCCGGTGATGGTGCCGCCGGTGCCCACCCCGGCCACGAAGATGTCGACCTGCCCGTCGGTGTCGCGCCAAACTTCTTCGGCGGTGGTTGTTCGGTGGATCGCGGGGTTGGCCGGGTTCTCGAATTGCTGCGGGACGAAATACCGCTGGTCGGACTTGGCCAACTCCTCGGCCTTCGCGATCGCGCCCGGCATGCCGTCAGCACCCGGCGTCAGGACGATTTCGGCGCCGTAGGCCCGCAGCAGCATCCGCCGTTCGACACTCATTGTGTCGGGCATGGTCAGCACGCATCGGTAGCCCCGCGCCGCGCAGACCATCGCCAGCGCGATGCCGGTGTTCCCGCTCGTCGGCTCGAGGATGATCGTGTCAGGCTTGATCAATCCAGCCTTCTCGGCCGCATCGATCATCGCTACCCCGATGCGGTCCTTGACGCTGTTCCCCGGGTTGAAGAATTCCAGCTTGGCAACGACATCGGCGACAGCACCCTCGCTGACGCGACGCAGCCGCACCAGCGGCGTGTTTCCGATTACCTGTGTGACGTCTTCGGCGATGCTCATCTGTTTTCCTCAACGATGTCAGAACAGGACGTTTCGGCCTGCCAGCGGATGCCACTGTGGGTTGTGGACTCGGATGGGACCCGGTTCGGTGTAGATATATAGGTCATTGCTGGTTGATCTTCCTGAATGGCTTGTGAGCAGCGCCTGATTGGGTTCCGACCGGCGAACTGGTGATGCTGTCCGCGTCTGGCGCCACACGTTGTTGAGCGTCGGAAGGCGTCAGGAAATCAACGACAACAACGGCCCATGGTGGGGCGGCGCGTAAGGACAAAGCGCGGCTGTGTGGCCTGTTGCATAGCCCCACTATAGGACATTCGTCCTGCTTGGCGATCTGGCTCATCTGCGCGGTGACCTCGTTCCGAAGCGGAAGCCTATTTGAGCTGTTAACCGGGTGAAGCCTGTGGTTAATCCCCGCGGGCCGGAGCGGGGACGCGGGGAATGGGTCGGCGTGCGGTCGAAGGCACCGCAGAGGCGGCGCCCAGGAGTGCGCCGCGGCCCTTCGTGCGTCGCGTTGGGCGAGAATCCAACGTGTGTGGCTCAACTCTTGGAACGGCATGGCGTGCCGCCCGCTATGAGTTTGCCCTTGATCAGGTTGGCAGGCCGTGCTTTTCGGCATCGGCACGGTAGCGGTCCACCCACTCGTCGGAGCGGTGGTCCGCTTGGCGCTCCAGCACCGGCCGGGGCGCAAGTTGTGGGTCCAGTCCTAGCGCCTCGAGGATGGATCCCACCACCTGAGTCAGGTTGCGCCACAACACCGGATACGGGATCTCCATCGGCTTGATGTTTTCCTCGGCGAACCAATTGCGCCAGCCCTCTTCTTGCGCGCGCAGCATGGTGACCACGTGGGCGATCGCTCCGGCGTGATAGGTGGCGCGCGCATCGCGTGCCGGATCGGGCCTACCCCGCCAAACACGGGTCTGCACCGCCCGCCAGAAGGACACCGCCTGCGAAATCACGTCGGGCCGGTAGACGTGAATCAGCAGTGGCTCTTCGCCCACCACGTCGCGGATGGCCGCCAGCAGGCCATCGCCACTACGGTCGGGCAGGTTCTTGGCGCGGTTGAGCAGCAGCGGTGTTTGGTTCCACATCAGCTTGCCGCCCCACACCCCGTTCGGCGTTCTCCCGATCGTGCGGATGTAGGCGCGCCAGATCTCGGGCGTCGCGAGATCTGGAGTCCCGACGTCCAGCGGATCGAGCAGGGAGAGGATCGACTCGTCCTCGACGCCGGCGAACCACTCGCGTGGCTGCGGCGACTGGCTGGTGGACGGTAAGTACTGAAAGAACTCCTGGGGCTCCCCGGCCACCCCGGTGGCGCGCAGCGATTCGACCAGCAGTGTGCTGCCACTGCGCTGCGACGCCAACACCAGATATGACGACGGGCTGTTTGTCACCGCCAGAGTCTACCCAGAATTTGAAATCCCAGTTCGTCAAGCACGATTAGGGTCAGGATGAACGAAAATCTTGCGTTGAAATGGATTTGCCCGCATGACGGCGACGCGCGACGCGCGTGGGATCGCCATGGCCGCTGTATGTTCAAGGGGTTCAGCGATATTCGAGGTTTTGCCGGTGTTTGCGGTCGGCGAACAATGACTCCGACTCTTCATCAGACAGCATCCGAGGCGATCTGCAGCGCTTCCGCGCCGTCGGTGGCGATGTCGCAGACGCACACGTAGGCACCGCGCCGCCATGGCCCGAACGGGGTGCCGCGCCTGCGCATCAGGTGCTGCGCGTACACCTTGTCGCGTTGATCGCGCGAGAACGCGAAGTCCAGGTTGACGGTCAGCCCCGCCCAATCCACCTGCTCATCGACCGGGCTCTCGCCCACGCCACCGCGCCGCAGGTGGCATTGCAGCGGGCAGCCGTTCTTGATGACCCGATCGGGTCCAGCACAGTCCCGAGCCACGATGACGACTCCTTCAGCTGCGCGATCTTTGAGGGCATCGTGCGACTCGGATGTTTCATCGGCGGATGCGCGATGTTTCGGTCGTATTACGCGTTCGGCGTCAGCGGCACATCGGCGCTAGTAGACGTCGCGGTGGTAGCGCTTGTCGGCGCTCAACGATTGGACATAGGCCGTCGCCGCGTCCGGGTCGAGGTTGCCGAATTCGGCGGCGATGTCGCAGAGCGCGCGGTCGACGTCCTTGGCCATGGGGTCGGCGGTGCCGCAGACGTACAGTTGGGCGCCGTCCTGCAACCAGCTCCACAGTTGCGCCCCGCGGTCGCGCATCAGGTGCTGCACGTAGACCTTCTGCTGCTGGTCCCGGGAGAACGCGAGGTCCAACTCGGTGAGAAAGCCGTCGTCACGCATCTGCTCGAGTTCGTCGCGGTAGTAGTAGTCGGTGGCGGCGTGCTGCTCGCCGAAGAACAACCAGTTGGGTCCGGTGTGACCGAGCGCACGCCGCTCCTGTAGAAAGCCACGGAAGGGCGCGATTCCGGTGCCCGGACCGATCATGATCATCGGAGTGCCCGGGTCGCTCGGCGGCCGGAAATTGCTTGACGCCTGCAGATAGACGGCGACGCGATCGCCGGGGGAGCGGTCGGCAAGGTAGGTCGAACACACCCCGCGGCGTGGGACGCCCTGGAAGTTGTAGCGCACCGGTGAGACCGTCAGGTGAACTTCGCCCGGACACTCTTTGGGGCTCGACGATATCGAGTACAGCCGCGGCTGAAGGCGCTTGAGGACCCGCAGCCACTCGTGGGCGGATGCGACGACCGGAAGCCGCGCCAGCAGGTCGATGGATTGGCGCCCCCACGTCCAATCCGACAGTGCGCGTTTGTTGTCCGGCTTCAACAGCTCCCCGAGTTTCGGGTCGCCCGTGCGCTCCTGCACGAACCGCACCAGGTCGCGGCTGATGTGGGCGATTTCGATGCGTTCGGTGAGCGCGGAGCGCAACGACATCAGGCCGTGCTCACCGACCTCGACGGGGGTCTGTGCGTCCAGTCCGGTGACGGACAGCCATTCGTCGACCAGCTGGTCGCTGTTGCGCGGCCACACCCCGAGCGCGTCACCGGCTTCGTAGGTCACGGTTTCTTCCGGCAGTCTGAAAACCAAGTGCCGCACGTCTTTTGCCGATTTCGGCTGACTCAGCATGGTGTTGCGGACCATGCCGGTGATCAGCGGATGCTTTTTGCTGAAGGTGCCTGTCGGCGACGGACTCGGGCGCGACGGCACCGTCACCGCGGAAGCGTGGGCCGGCCCCCTTCCATCGCCGCCGACGGACGTGCGTGTCCGGCTCAAGACGTCGATGATGTCGCCCAGCCACTTCGCCGCGGAGTCGTCGTAGTCGGGCTCGCAGTCGACCCGGCCGGCGAGGCGGGTCGCTCCCAGCTCGGCGAGACGCGCGTCGAGATTGCGTCCGTGGCCGCAGAAGTCGTCGTAATTGGAGTCACCCAGAGCCAGCACTGCGTAGCGGGTGTCGGTGAATTGCGGTGCCGTCTCGGAAGTCAGCGCCCGCCACAGGCCGGCGCCGTTGTCGGGCGCTTCGCCGTCACCGGTGGTGCTGGTGATGAGCAACAGGTCCCGGGTCGCCGTCAGCTCGGCCAGCGGGAAGTCGTCCATGCCGTGCAGGGTGACCGGCAGCTTGGCATCGCCCAATCGTGCCGCGATGTCGGAGGCGAGTTCCTCCGCGTTCCCGGTCTGCGACGCCCACAGCACCACGACGGGAGCGCGCTCGGGCGCGGGGTGGGGATCGGCCGGTGTGGCGGGCGGTCGCTGGGCGGCCCCCATCGGAGCCCAGTCCGGTGCCACGGGCAGTGCCACCGGCTGGGGTCCGTCGGTGCGCGAGAACAGCCCCGCGAGTAGACCGTCGACCCAGAGCCGGGTGCTGGAATCGAACGGTGCGCTCAGCGGCAGGGTGGGCACCCCGGCGGAGCGCCGACCCGCGTCCGACCGAAGTCCGGATAGCATCCCGGCGAGATAGGCGCGGCCGAGCTCATTGAACTCCGGCTTGGGTATCGTTGTCACACCGAGTAATTCACCGAGGGAGTCGACTTGTGACACGCTGATTTCTCGTACCTCCGTGGGTGCCGATTCCGCTGCATCGCCGGCCGCCGGCGTTCTGGTTCCCGAATCGGGTTGAGAGACGGAGATCTTCGTCAAGGTGACGGCGCATGCCTTGAACTCCGGTTGGTTCGATATCGGATCGACGGCGTCGTTGGTGACGGCATTGATCGACAGGTATTCGCCGAAGGCGTCGTTCCAGTGGAACGGCGCGAAGCAGTTGCCGGGACGTACCCGGTCGCTGATGGACGCGGGCAAGACGGCACGGCCGCGGCGAGAGGCGATTTCGATCGGATCGCCGTCGGCAATGTGAAGGCGGGCGGCGTCGTCGGGATGGATCTCGACGAACGGACCGGGGTTGAGCTTGTTGAGCTTGGCGACCTTACCGGTCTTGGTCATCGTGTGCCATTGGTGCGGCAGGCGCCCGGTGTTCAGCAGGAACGGGTAGTCGTCGTCGGGCATTTCCTCGGGCGGCAGGTGCGGGCGGGCGAAGAACGCCGCACGCCCGTTGGGCGTCGGAAAAGCCAGCCGCGGCGCACTACCGTCTGCGCGGATCAACTGTGCTTGGCTGACACCGTCATTGAGATAGCGGATCGGACTGCGGTCACCGTCGCTCTCCGGTGCGCACGGCCACTGCACCGGGCTCTGACGCAGCCGCTCATAGCTGACCCCGCGCAGGTCATAACCGGTCTTCGGGTTCGAGAACCGCTTGATTTCCTCGAAGACGTCCTCGGCGGAGTTGTAGCTGAACGCCTCCGGAAATCCCATCTCGCAGGCGATCCGGGCGATGATCTGCCAGTCCGGCATCGCGTGGCCCGGTGCGGGGACCGCCGGCTGGAACAGCGTCATGTTGCGCTCGGAATTGACCATCACCCCCTCGGACTCCGCCCACAGGGCGGCCGGCAACAACACGTCGGCGTATTCGTTGGTCTCGGTCTCGAGGAACGCGTCCTGGACCATCACCAATTCGGTGCGCTCCAGTCCGGCCAGCACCGTCTTGCGGTTGGCGACGGAGGCAACGGGATTGGTGCAGATGATCCAGCACGCCTTGATCTGTCCGTCGGCCATCCGGGAGAACATGTCGATGGTGCCGCCGCCGACCTCGGTTCGCAGCGTTCCGCGGGGGATGCCCCACAGGTCTTCGACGACGTCGCGGTCCTCGGCCGAGGCCACCGACCGCTGACCCGGCAAACCCGGCCCCATGTAACCCATCTCGCGGCCGCCCATCGCGTTGGGCTGCCCGGTGAGGGAGAAGGGCCCGCTGCCGGGCTTGCAGATGGCCCCGGTCGCCAGATGCAGGTTGCAGATGGCGTTGGTGTTCCAGGTGCCGTGGGTGCTCTGGTTGAGGCCCATCGTCCAGCAGCTCACGAAATTACCGGCCTCGCCGATCATCTGAGCCGCCGCGCGGATGTCTTCTTCGGGGATGCCGGTGATTTCGCTGACCTTGCCGGGAGTGTACTGCTCAAGGAAGCTGGGCATCACCTCCCAACCCTCGGTGAACTCTGCGATGAAATGCGGGTCCGTTCGCCCATTTTCGATGATCAGGTGCAGCAGGCCGTTGAGTAGCGCAAGATCCGATCCCGGGGCGATCTGGAGGAAAAGGTCCGCCTTGTCGGCGGTCGCGGTGCGGCGTGGGTCGACGACGATCAGTTTCGCACCGGCCTTGACGCGATCCATCATGCGCAGGAACAGGATCGGGTGGCAGTCGGCCATGTTGGCGCCGATGACGAAAAAGACGTCGGCGTGTTCGAAGTCCTGATAGGAGCCGGGCGGCCCGTCCGCACCCAGTGAGAGCTTGTAGCCGGAACCCGCGCTGGCCATGCACAGTCGCGAGTTCGACTCGATCTGGTTGGTGCCGATGAAGCCCTTGGTCAGCTTGTTCGCCAGATACTGCGCCTCGATGGACATCTGGCCGGACACATACATCGCGAACGAATCCGGGCCGTGTTCGTCGATGATCGCGCGTAACCGTCTCGCGCACCGGGTGATCGCCTGATCCATCTCGACGGGCTCCAGCGGTTCACCGCGATCGGTCCGCGCGTGTGCCGAGTCCACCCGGCCCGGTGCGCCAAGCAGGTCCGCGGTGGTCGCGCCCTTGGTGCACAGCCGACCGAAGTTGGCCGGATGTTCTTTGTTGCCAACCGACTTCGTGACGCGACAGCGGCCGGTTTCCGGATCGGTTGTGATCTGCAACACCATGCCGCAACCGACGCCGCAATACGCGCACATGGTGTTCACGGCGTTGTCCTGCGCCATGGACTCCCTGGCCACGCTTACGTCCCTTCGCCGAGTGCGTACGGGTTAGCCCCCGTATCGAGTGAGTTCATTGTGGAGCAGGCATGTTTCGGCGCTGCTGTCCGAAATTTCCCCAGGTTTACTTTCTTCTCTCACCGGCCGACCCGCCGGTGTGAAATCGCCGGGAAATTCATCGTTGCGGATCGCGTTACCGCAGGTCACCATTGACCATCCGCCCCGCTCGAGGTTACGTCGTGCGCCGCGCAGGTCGGAACTCAGAACGGGCTTTCCGACCAAACCGACGGAACATTCACAGTCTTCGCTAAGCTCACCGCGTGCGTCGGCTCATTGTGATCTTGCTGGTTTTGCTGGCCTCCGGTTGCGGGTGGAAGCCGGCGGCGCCGCCGCAGGCCAAACCCGACACCTGCACAGCCTCGGATGGGCCGACGGCCGATACCGTGCGGCAGGCGATCACCGCGGTTCCCATCGCGATCCCGGGCACCATCTGGGTTGAGATCGGCCGCGGTCATACCCGAAATTGCCGTCTGTCTTGGGTGCAGATCATCCCGACGATCGCCAGCGAGTCAACCCCCCAGCAACTGCTCTTCTTCGACCACAACAGGCCGCTCGGAACCGCCACCCCGGACGCAAAGCCGTATATCACCGTGCTACCGCCCTCGGATGACACGGTGACCGTTCAGTACCGGTGGCAGAAGGGAAATGACCAGCTGTGTTGTCCCACCGGGATCGGGACGGTGAAGTTCCGGATCGGCTCGGATGGCAAGCTGCAAACCCTTGGCAAGGTTCCGGATCAATAACCCTTCGGGCCAATGACTTCGACGGCGCCCGCCGGCCCGTCAGCTCGTGACGGCGTCCGACAAGTTCTCCGGGTGCAGCATCTCGGCGTAGCGCAGCGGCTCGGGAACCCCGAAACCGTCGACCAGTGTGGTGGCATGCGGGCGCAGTGCGCGGCAGCGGTCGTTGATTCCGCGGGTGACCGCCTTGGCGCGATCCGTGGACAGGTATCGGTGCTCGATGTACCACGCCTTGTCGTCCTCGATCACCGACAGCGCGTACAGGTCGCATAGGATCCCCAGCAGTTCGCGGGCCTCCTCGTTCTCACAGGAGTCGATCCCGGCGACGAATGCTTCGAGCACCACTCGGTCGATGTGGGCGCTCGCCGCGTGCAACACATGATCCTGCACCGAGTTGAACGCGTCGAATTCGGACATCTCTTTGGATTTCGCCTGCAGCCGGCGCGCCACCGAAGCCAGCAGATATTCTTCGCGGTCTTCGAACATCTTGATCTGCGTGCCGCGGTTGAACAGGCTGCCCTCTTCCTCGCTGTCTTGGCGGGTGTCCACGATCGTTTGGATGATCGCTTCTGCCGCAGTGCGTTTGATGACGCGTTCACCGACGGTGTTGGCGGCGAAGCGCACCCATTCGACCGGGCTCATGCTGCGGATGTCGTCGGCGTACGCCGTCAACAGCTCCTTGGCCACCAGCTGGGTCAGCACATGGTTGTCGCCCTCGAATGTGGTGAAGACGTCGGTGTCACCCCGCAGCCCGATCAACCTGTTCTCGGCCATATAGCCCGCCCCGCCGCAAGCCTCGCGGGACTCCTGGATCGCGTGGCTCGCATGCCAGGTGTTGGCGGCCTTCAGCCCGGCCGCACGCGCTTCCAGCTCGCGTTGCTCGTCGGCGTCGGGTGCGTCCGCGCTCTGAACGTCATGGCACTTGCTGACCAGCTCGTTCTGCGCGAACTGCAGTGCGTAGGACTTCGCGATCAACGGAAACAGCCGCCGCTGGTGCACCAGGTAGTCCAGGACCAGCACCTCGGAGTCATCGTCGGGTGCGTTGAATTGCCTGCGCTGCAAGGCATATCGGGTGGCGATATCCAGCGCCACCCGGCCGGCGGCGCCGGCGCTGCCACCCACCGTGATCCGCCCGCGGACCAGGGTGCCCAGCATGGTGAAGAACCGGCGGTTCGGGTTCTCGATCGGCGAACTGTACGTGCCGTCGGGGGCGACGTCGCCGTACTTGTTCAACAGGTTGACCCGCGGGACGCGGACGTGGTCGAACACGATGCGGCCGTTGTCCACTCCGGGCAGTCCGCCCTTGTATTCGCAGTCGGACGTGGTGACACCGGGCAGGTCGTTGCCTTCCTCGTCGCGGATCGGGACCAGCACGCAGTGCACGCCGTGATTGACCGGCTTGCCGTCCTCGGTGGTGGTCAGTTGTGCGAAAACCGCTGCCATGGTAGCTGTTTCGGCTGCGCCGCCGATGTAGTCCTTGCGGGCCGACGGGGTGGGGGAGTGGACGACGAACTCCTGTGTCTGGGGGTCGTAGGTCGCGGTGGTCTCCAGCGACTGCACGTCGCTACCGTGTCCGGTCTCTGTCATCGCGAAACAGCCGCGCAACTCCAGGCTGATGATCTTGGGCACGAAGGTCTCGTGGTGGCGCTCGGTGCCCAGGTTCTCCACGGCACCCCCGAACAGCCCCCACTGCACTCCGGCCTTCACCATCAGCGACAGGTCCGACATCGCCAGCATCTCGATCATGGTGATCGCCGCGCCGACGTCGCCGGTGCCGCCGTGTCCTTTCCGGAAACTGTCGGTGGCCGCACCGAACGCCGCCATGATCCTCATCTGCTCCGCCACCTTGGTGCGGGCGATCACGGTGTTCGGCGTGTGGTGCGGGCGGAACAGGTCCTCGGTCAGCGTCGTCCGCATCCGGTTCTTGACATCACGCCAACGCCCGTCCAATGCGTTGCGGAGATGTTCTGCGGTGCTTGTCATTTCTGGCGCCATCAGCCGACAGTAATGTCCGGCTCGCGCCGCGGGGAACCAAGAACGACGGTTCAGCTCCTACGGGCCGGCGTGTCGTGGTTGCCGGGGAGCGGCGAGCGCAGGCGGTAGAGCGTGAACCCGGCCGCGACGGCACCGAACAGGCCGAGCATCATCATGTCGAACACCCACCAGCCGCTGTAGTGGGCCCACGTCACCGTGTTGGCGGCCAGCGGGTCGATCCTGCGCAGATCCACCGTGGACGCCGAGGCCGCGAAGCCCCACTGGGCGGGGACGAACCAGCTGATCTGCTGCAAGCCCCACCGACTCACCAGCTGCACCAGGCTCCCGTTGAAGAGCACGGATGCCAGGATCACCGGCACCAGCAGCGGCAGGACTTCCCGGAGCGCGTTGCCCAGCGCCGAGAGGGTGAGGCCGATCACCGCGGACACGATCGCGGTGGCCGCCACGGTGACGTAGAGCTCGATCGTGGCGTTGTGCAGCAAAACGGCGTCTCCCGCCGGCCCGCCTTTGACGGCGACGACGATCGCGAACATGACGGCCGTCCAGAGGGCCGCGGCCAGGCTGTACACCGTGAGCTTGGCGGCCAGGTAGGTCGGCGCGGACAGCCCGACCTGCTGTTCCCGCCGGAAGATCCGGTGCTCGGCGACTATGGCGCGCACGGTCAGCGCCGCGCCCAGCAGCACCGCGCCGACGTTGAGGGCGGCCAGGATCTCGATGGCTTCGTGCCCGTTGGCGCTGCTCGGCCCGGGCCGCGTCAGGCCCGCATCGCCCGGGATCAGTAGCGTCAGCCCCGCCAACGCGAACGGCAGGATCGCCAGGAATGCGAAATAGCTGCGATGGGCGAGGAGCAGGCGAACCTCGCGGCGGGCCAGGAACCGGATCTGGCGGTGGCGGGGGAGCCCGGCCGGCGGCGTCCACGGTGCCGCGGCTTCTGGCGGGGCGGTCGACGGTTGGGGCCGCGCCCGGAACGCGCGGTGGGTTCCCTCGGGATCGGCGCTGACCTGGGCGAGGACTCCCGACCAGTCGGCGGTGCCCATCGCGGACTCGACCTGAAGGGGTGTGCCCAGGTACGCGACCTCGCCCATGCCCGTGAGCACCAATACCTGATCGCACGTGTTGACGTCGGTGAGCGACGCGGGTGCCGAGATCGCCGCCACCACGACACAGCCGATGTTGGCCTGGCGTCGCAGGATCGCCATGACGTGGCGTTTTTGCGCCTCATCCAGCCCGGCGGTCGGTTCGTCAACCACGAGCAGGCTCGGCCGGGTGATCAGCTCGATCGCCATGGCGGCGCACCGGCGCACCTCAGGTGGGAGCTTGCGGATTCGGGTGGCACGGTGCGGCGTCAGGTCGAGCTCGTCGAGAACTTGGTCGACCACACGGTCGCGCTGCTCGGACGAGGCCTCCGGCAGCCGCAATTCGGCGGCGTACGTCAAGGCCTGTTCGACGGTGAGCTGCCGGTGCAACCGGTCGTCACGCGCGACTATCCCGATGCGGGTGCGCATGGACTGCGGCTCGGCGTGCACGTCGTGTCCATCGACGGTGGCGCGCCCGGAGCTGGGTGCCCTGGTCCCGGCCAGCAGGCCCAGCAGCGCGGAATTGCGTGCGGCGGACGGTCCGATCACCGCGGTCATGGTGCCGGGACGCGCCGTGAACGAGATACCCGACAGTGTCTGCTGCCCGTCGACGGCAAGGCCCAGCTGGTAGGCCGTCACCCCGGTGGTGCGCGCCGCGGTTCGCAGCGGCAGGCGAAAGGTCGTGTTGCCTTCGTCGGTGCGGAAGGAGGGGCGCTGGGCGCGCAGCTTCGAGGTGATCATCCGCTCGATCAGGCCCGGACCCTTTGGTTGCTCGGCCGGTGCGACGGGCGGGACCATCGGTCCAACGGGTGGCTGAACGGGAGGCACCGCCGCACCGGGGGGCGGCGGTGCCGGCGGATTCGGCGGGATAGGTCGCTGGTCGGTCGGTGGTGGCGGCGCAACGACAGGCATGCGCTGGGTGGCGCTTTGGGTGGGGACCCGCGGGTCGGGGCCGCCGGACGGGGGGGTTCCCGGCGGGGCGGGCGCGGGTGCGACCTGGAAAATCAGGCGCGGACCGTGCTGGGGATCTCCGATGGTGATCCCCAGGCCGTCGCGGATCTGGACCGTCGGCACCCGGAATCCGTCGACGAAGACGCCGCGATGGCTCAGATCGATGGCCACCCACTGGGCTCCGGTGAACCGCAGCACCACATCCGGGTGGGGTGCCGGCGGTCGCGGCGAGGGACCCCCGAGACCCGCCAGCGGGATGTCGCAGCCGGGACCGTAGCCGACGATCACGTCGCGTCCCGGGGCGAAGACGTACCTGTTCGGTCCGGCCCATACGGTCAGCGGGGGGGCCGGAACGGCCGCAGCCTCGATCGGCATGGCCGCCACCTTTCGTCACCGGTCAGCTCGGTTTGGTCTCGCACTCAGGCGCGGGTCGCCCGTTCGATTACGTGTCTACCCCTGCCCGCGGTCCGTTCACCAGGATTGCGACGTTCACAGCGGGTTACGACGGCCCGCGAACGAGGTCGCAAGGGAGGCATCGTCGAGCAGCCGGCGCAACACGTCGACCGCTTGCATCAGCACCTGATGGTCGCCGGGGTCGAGCAGCGCCAGTTGGGGTTCGATCGCGGCGGCCCGGTCGGCCCGGACCGCGTTGAGCGTGCGCCGGCCGTCAGCCGTGATGCGGATCCGGACCGCGCGGGCGTCGCCCGGGTCGACCGTGCGGGTGACCAGGCCCGCTTCCTCGAGGCGGCGCACCTGTGTGGTCATCGTCGGTTGCGAACAGTGATCGACGGCGGCGAGGTCACCGATTCGGGCTTCGCCGTGAACTTCGATGGTGGCCAGCAGCCTCGCCTGCGCTGCCGGTAACGGCATCCGGATGCGCTGGGTGGCCAGGCGGTTGAGCCGCGCGACCACGGCGAGCAGATCGGCCCCCAGTCGCTGCGCTCCATCGAGCTTTGCGGTGTCGACGACATTGTCCATGTATCCATGGTTGCATAGCTTTGCTAAGCGAGACCGAAATGACGACGCGCGCCGCGCGAAAACCCTTCTTCAGCGGACACTCCCTCCGTGGGCTGGCAGAATTGCAAAAGTGACCTTGCTCCGTCTTCGGCAACCTAGGGAAGGGTCCCTGCGGCCGAATGAGTTGGCACAGGCGGCGGTCATGGGGGCCCTGTGCGCGGCGATCGAGATCCTCGCCGCGGTAATCCCATTCGCTCAGGGATTGGGCGTGTTGGGCACCGTACCCATGGGGTTGCTCGCCTACCGCTACCGTCCCCGGGCACTGATGGCCGCGACGGTAGCTGGCGGGGTGATCGCATTTTTGATCGCCGGACTGGGCAGCCTGTTCATGCTCGTCGACTGCGCCTGGGTCGGCGGACTGTGCGGAATCGTCAAACGCAAGGGCCGGGGCGTGCCGACGGTCGCCTTCTTGTCGCTGGTCGCCGGAGTCCTCTGGGGCGCCGGCTGGGTCGCGGTGTTGGCGGTGCTGACCCGGCTGCGGCAGCTGTTCTTCGACGTCATCACGGCCAACGCCAACGGGGTCGCGGCATTCCTGAATTGGGTCCACCTGCAGGGCGTCGGCGAGGCGCTGAAGCGATACGTCGCCAACGGGATACACCACTGGCCGCTGCTGATTTTTCCGTACATGATCTTGTTGGTCGTCGTCGTTTCGTTCATCAGCTGGTCGGCACTGTCTCGCCTCTTGGAGCGAATGCGCAAGATCCCCGACGTGCACAAGTTGGACGTTTCCCATGCTGCGCACGCGCACGACGCTGCGGTCGGGCCGGTGCCGGTGCGGTTGGACAAAGTGTCATTCCGCTATCCCGGTGCCGACCGAGACGCGCTGCGCGAGGTCAGCCTCGATGTCCGGGCCGGCGAACACATCGCCGTGACCGGCGCCAACGGTTCGGGGAAGACCACGTTGATGCTGATGCTGGCCGGCCGGGAACCGACGTCGGGAACCGTCGATCGCCCCGGGGCGGTCGGGCTGGGTGAGATGGGCGGCACCGCAATTGTCTTGCAGCACCCGAAGAGTCAAGTCCTGGGCACGCGAGTCGCCGACGACGTGGTGTGGGGTTTGCCCGCGGGCGCGGAGACCGATGTCAGCGCATTACTGCGCGAGGTCGGCCTCGAGGGACTTGCCGAACGCGACACCGGAAGCCTGTCCGGCGGAGAACTGCAGCGCCTTGCGCTCGCGGCGGCGCTGGCGCGGGACCCCGCACTGCTCATCGCCGACGAGGTCACCACCATGGTCGACCAGCAGGGGCGAGATGCGTTGCTGGGCGTGCTATCTGGTCTCGCGAAACGCCACCGGAGCGCGTTGGTGCACATCACCCACTACGACAACGAGGCCGCGTCCGCCGACCGCATCATCCGACTCAGCGACTCACCGGATAACACCGTCACGGCCGAAACACCGACCGCTTCCGCGCGCAGCGCTCCCGTCGCGCCGTCCTCCTCGACGCCGGTGCTCGAGCTCGTCGACGTCAGCCACGAATACGCCAGCGGCACACCGTGGGCCAAGGTCGCCCTGCGCGATATCAGCTTTGTGGTGGAGCAGGGCGACGGGGTGTTGATCCACGGTGGCAACGGCTCGGGTAAGTCGACGCTGGCGTGGATCATGGCCGGGTTGACGACTCCCACCAGCGGTGCCTGCCTGATTGACGGCGGGCCCGCCCACGAGCACGTCGGGGAGGTCGCGCTTTCGTT
Organism: Mycobacterium sp.; assembly: GCF_004298145.1. Lineage (GTDB taxonomy): Bacteria > Actinomycetota > Actinomycetes > Mycobacteriales > Mycobacteriaceae > Mycobacterium. The sequence continues at coordinate 90,506 of NZ_SCRH01000011.1, read as the reverse complement.
CCAGTCGGCGCGGTTGCAGCTGATGCGCGACCACGTCGACGCCGAAGTCGCGTCCGCGGCGGGCTTTTCGCATCTCGACGAAGACCGTGTGGCCGAGGCGCTGAGCTCCGTCGGTCTGGGTCCGGCGATGGGCAAGCGGCGCATCGATCAGCTTAGCGGCGGCCAGATGCGCCGTGTGGTGCTGGCCGGGCTGCTGGCCCGTTCGCCGCGGGCGTTGGTTCTTGATGAACCGCTGGCAGGATTGGACGTCGGCAGTCAGCGCGGTCTGCTGCGGCTGCTGGAAAACCTACGCAGGGAACGAGGTCTGACGGTGGTGGTGATCTCCCATGACATCGTCGGGCTCGAGGAGCTTTGCCCGCGATCCCTGTATCTGCGCAACGGGGTGCTGGAAACGGCATCGACCGCGGCGGGGGGAATGCCGTGACCGCGCCCTCGGACGCCACGTCGGCGGCGGAGAGGACTCGGCGCCCTCCCCGTCCGGTTGTCTTGTTGGTCCCGGTGCCCGGAACATCGAAAATCCACGAACTGTGGGCCGGCACCAAACTGCTGGTGGTGCTGGGTGTTTCGGTGCTCCTGACCTTCTACCCGGGTTGGGCGACCGTCGGGTTGATGTTGGTCTTACTGGTGACGGCGGCCCGGCTCGCGCACATTCCCCGCGGGGCACTGCCCTCGCCGCGGCGCTGGATATGGATCGCCCTCGCGGTGGGCGGCATCACCGCCGCGCTCGGCGCCGGTCACCCGGTGGTCTCGATCGCCGGGGTGCACATCGGGCTGGGCGGAACGTTGCACTTCCTACGGGTCACCGCGCTGTCGATCGTGATGATCGGGCTGGGGGCGATGCTGTCCTGGACCACCAACGTCGCCGAAATGGGGCCGGCACTGGCGACTTTGGGACGGCCCTTGCGGTTGTTGCGGGTCCCGAGCGACGAATGGGCCGTGGCCCTGGCGCTCGCGCTGCGCGCCTTCCCGATGTTGATCGAAGAATTCCAGGTGCTTTACGCCGCCCGGCGCCTGCGTCCCAACGAGACACCGCGCAACCGCAGGGCCCGCCGCCGCCAGCAGGCCCGGGACATGATCGACTTACTCACCGCGGCAATCGTTGTGACGTTGCGGCGCGCCGACGAAATGGGCGATGCGATCACCGCCCGCGGCGGCATCGGTCAGCTGTCGGCCGCGCCCGCGCGGCCGAAACTCGCGGACTGGGTGACACTGGCCATCACCGCCGCCGCCGGCGCCACCGGAGTGGTCATCGACTCGCTGGTCCAGCTTCATTAGGCGAGTCGGTGTGAGCCCTTCGCGCAGCGTGAGCAGATGACCGACATCTGTCGCACCCGCATCATCGCGGCTTCCGCCGACGACATCTGGAATGTCTTGGCGGACTTCGGCTCCATCAGCTCGTGGTCCGGCAACGTCGACCACTCGTGTGTCCTGCATTCCGGTCCCGGTGGAGGCCCCGTCGGTACCGCGCGACGGGTCCAGGTCAAGCGTGACGCGCTGGTCGAGCGCATCACCGAATTCGACCCGGGCCGCACCCTGGCCTACGACATCGAGGGCCTGCCGCGCCGCCTGCGTCGCGTGACCAACCGCTGGACGCTGCCACCGGCAGGTGCCGAATCCGCCCACACCACCCCGGTGACCCTGACCAGCACCGTCGAAATCGGTTCCCGTGCAACCCACGCGCTGGCCGAACGCGTCGTGTGTCGCTTCCTCGCGCGACAGTCCGACGCGCTGCTCGCCGGGCTCGCGAATCGATTGGAGAACGGCCGTGTCTGATCGCCCCGATGTCATCGTCATCATGACAGATGAAGAACGCGCGGTGCCGCCATACGAGGCGCCCGAAGTGCTGGCGTGGCGTGATCGAATACTGGCCGGACGCAAATGGTTTGAGGATCACGGCGTCAGTTTCTTCCGCCACTACACCGGGTCGCTGGCCTGCGTGCCCAGTCGTCCGACGATTTTCACCGGGCAGTACCCTGACCTGCACGGGGTCACCCAGACCGACGGCATCGGAAAAGCCGCCGATGATTCCCGTATGCGGTGGCTGCGCCAGGGCGAAGTGCCGACGCTGGGCAACTGGTTCCGCGCGGCGGGATACGACACTCACTACGACGGCAAGTGGCACATTTCGCATGCCGACCTCACCGACCCGGCGACCGAGCATCCGTTGGCCACCAACGACGATGACGGGAACGTCGACCCCGTGGCGGTGCGACGCTACCTGCAAGCCGACCCGCTCGGGCCGTTCGGCTTCTCCGGCTGGGTCGGCCCGGAACCGCACGGGGCGGCGCTGGCCAACGCCGGCATTCGCCGCGACCCGCTGATCGCCGATCGCGTCGTCGCCTGGCTCACCGACCGCTACGCCCGCCGTCGCGCCGGCGATCCCGCCGCGCTGCGCCCGTTTCTCCTGGTGGCCAGCTTCGTGAATCCCCATGACATCGTGCTCTTTCCGGCATGGTCACGGCGGGGCCCCGTGAAGCCGTCGCCACTAGACCCACCGCCGATCCCGCCGGCCCCGACCGCCGATGAAGATCTGTCCACCAAGCCGGCCGCCCAAATCGCCTTCCGCGAGGCGTATTACTCCGGATACGGCCCGGCGCCGGCAATCAACTGGACGTATGAACGCAACGCGCAACGCTACCGCGACCTGTACTACCGATTGCATGCCGAGGTGGACGGGCCGATCGACCGAGTCCGGCGGTCCGTCACCGAATCCGGGTCGCAGAACGCGGTGCTGGTGCGCACGGCCGATCACGGCGATCTTCTCGGAGCGCACGGCGGGCTGCATCAAAAATGGTTCAACCTCTATGACGAAGCCACCCGCGTTCCCTTCGTCGTCGCGCGCACCGGCGAGCGCTCGACGCGGCGCCGGTCGGTCACGGCGCCGACATCGCATGTGGACCTTGTCCCGACGTTGCTGGCGGCCGCCGGAGTCGACGTGGCGGCGGCCGCGGCCACGCTGGCGGAATCGTTTTCCGAAGTGCACGAGCTTCCCGGCCGCAACCTCATGCCGATCATTGACGAGGAGCACGGCGCGTCCGCCGACGACACCCGGGCCGTCTACCTGATGACCCGCGACAACGTGCTCGAGGGAGACAGCGGGGCGTCCGGTCTGGGACGGCAACTGAAGCAGACGGCCAATCCTCCTGCACCACTGCGCATTCGGGTCCCGGCGCACACCGCATCCAATTTCGAGGGACTGGTCGTCCGCGTCGACGACGCAGCCGGCGGCGGCGGGCACCTGTGGAAGCTGGTGCGCACCTTCGACGATCCCGGCGCCTGGACCGAACCCGGGGTGCGCCACCTGGCGGCCAACGGGCTCGGGGGAGAGATGTACCGCACGTCGCCGCTCGACGACCAGTGGGAGCTGTATGACCTGACCGCGGACCCGATCGAAGCAACCAACCGTTGGACGGATCCGCATCTGCACGACCTGCGCCAGCACCTGCGTGCCCAACTCAAACACGTCCGGGCCCAATCGGTTCCCGAGCGAAACAATCCCTGGCCGTACGCCTCTCGCCGCTCACGGCCGGCGCGGCTGCTTCGGCGACGCTGACCGCCGAACCGGCGACAGGAGGGGCAATTGCCAGCCACGTCGATCAGCCTGAAACAGCAGCTGCTGCGGCGGCGCCCGGTGGTGGGCGCACATGTCGCACCCGGGGCCGCTGACCACCTCAAGCGCGGCATCGGCACCTTTCAGTTGACCATGTTCGGGGTCGGCTCGACGATCGGTACGGGCATCTTCTTCGTCATGTCTGTGGCCGTCCCTGAAGCCGGCCCGGGAGTCATCGTCTCGTTCCTTCTCGCGGGCCTCGCGGCCGGTCTTGCGGCCGTCTGCTACGCCGAATTAGCCTCGGCGGTACCGGTTTCGGGTTCGTCGTATTCGTACGCGTACACCACGCTCGGCGAGCTGGTGGCGATGGGTGTGGCGGCCTGCCTGCTGCTGGAATACGGGGTGGCGACCGCCGCGGTGGCGGTCAGCTGGAGCGGCTATCTGAACAAGCTGCTGAGCAATCTCGTGGGATTCCAATTGCCGCACGCCGTGTCGGCGGCGCCGTGGGATGCACAACCCGGCTATTTCAATCTGCCGGCGATCGCGCTGATCGCGATGTGCGCGCTGCTGCTCATCCGCGGCGCCAGCGAATCGGCGAAGGTCAACGCGATCATGGTGATGATCAAGCTGGGTGTGCTCGTCGTGTTCGTGATCGTCGCCTTCACCGCGTTCGATGCGCGCCATCTACAGGACTTCGCGCCATTCGGCGCCGCGGGCATCGGGTCGGCCGCCGGCACCATCTTCTTCTCCTACATCGGTCTCGACGCCGTGTCCACCGCGGGCGACGAGGTGAAGGACCCGCAGAAGACCATGCCGCGCGCGCTGATCGCCGCGCTGCTGACCGTCACCACCGTCTACGTGTTCGTTGCGCTGGCCGCGCTGGGCGCCCAGCCCTGGCAAGACTTCGCCGGCCAGCAGGAGGCCGGGCTGGCAACGATCCTCCAGAACGTCACGCGCAGTAGCTGGGCGAGCTCGATTCTGGCTGCGGGCGCGGTCATTTCGATCTTCAGCGTCACGCTGGTCACCATGTACGGCCTGACGCGCATCCTGTTCGCCATGGGTCGGGACGGGCTGTTGCCCGCACGGTTCGCGACGGTGAACGCGCGCACGATGACCCCGGTGAACAACACGGTGATCGTCGCGACGGCGGCCTCGATTCTGGCCGCCTTCATACCGTTGCAAAGGCTGGCGGACATGGTGTCGATCGGCACGCTGACCGCGTTCGTCGTCGTCTCCGTCGGTGTGATCGTCTTACGGGTGCGCGAGCCCGACCTGCCGCGGGGTTTCAAGGTCCCGGGTTACCCTGTCACGCCGATCCTTTCGGTGGCGGCCTGCGGCTACATCCTCGCCAGCCTGCACTGGTCCACCTGGATCGCGCTCAGCGGCTGGGTCTCGCTGGCCCTGGTTTTCTATTTCGTCTGGGGCCGCCACCACAGCGCGCTCAACGACCAGACGGTCGGCGGCACAGCGAGCGACGCGCAGTGACGGGACGCTCATTCGCGCGCCGCGGCGTCGTTGGCCGCCGCCTGGGCCCGCTTCAATGTCGAGGCGACGTCGCCGCGGCCCAAGAACATTTCGTCGAAATACGGCTGGAGGGCGTCATTGCCGGGGGCGAAGCCGGCGCCCCCGGGCGCCGCGATGCGCGGGCCGTTCAGCACGGTAAAGAAGGGTGTGACGTCGACACCCCGGCTGGCCCAATAGCGGAAGTAGACCGGTTGGGCCGACAACACCGCGGGGATGGCCGCACCGTTGCGGCCCAGGTATTCATTGCCCTGCCTGCTGCCCATCCAGGCCAGGACGTGACGCACCGCGTCGGGATGCCGTGTCGCCGCATTGCCCGCCGCGGCAATGCCGTTGGTGACACTGACCCGACCCACCGGGCCAGATGGCATCATCGCCACACCCCAATGGAAGCGTGCGTCGCGGGCCACCGGCGCCAGGTTGTAGGTGCCTGACTGGAACAGCGCCATCCGGCCGGCCAGGAATTGGTTGCGGGAAAAGTCGCCGTTGCCGTTGGTGTCCGCGGCGGGCGGCGCGACGTGGTCGCGGTTGATCAGGTCGACCAGATATCGAAAGGCGGTCACGGCCGCGGGATTGTCGAACGCAAACTCGTCGCCGCGCTGGAACACGCCGCCGGCCGAACCGATGTAGTTCAGATAGATCCCCTGGGGGTCATTGGCCGCGTTGTATGCCCACTGCCGCACCCGTCCGGCGTCGAAGCCGTTGGTATCTCCGCGGTTTCCGCCGGCATCGACGGTGAGCCGGGCGAGGATGGGACGCAGCGTGTCGCCACTGCCGGGGCTCCACCGCAAGGCGCTCAGCTGGGCGGGTTCGATACCGGCCGCGCCCAGTAGGTCCGCGTTGTAGTACAAGGCGATCCCGGCATCGGTCAGTTGCGGCACGCCCCAGAGCGCGCCGTGGCGGGTGAACTGCTCGACGACCGGCCGCTCCCAGTCGGCGGCCGCTGTGGGCCCCAGCGCCGCACCGATATTCAGTATCCGGCCGCTGTCAGCGTAGGCCGCGAGGTAGGCGTTGGACAGCCAGAAAATGTCGTCGGCGCTGCCGCCGGCCACGTCGGTGCGCAGGGTGTTGAAGTAGGTCGAGTACGCCACCATGTTGACGTGCACTTCGATATCGGGATGGGCGCGGGTGAACATCTGGAACGATTGCCGGTACGCCGCACCGATCTGATCGCCCCAGACTCGCACCGTCACAATGGTCTTGGCGCCGTGGGGCTGGCCGGAGTAATCCAGCAGCACCGCCGTCGCCGCCAATAGCGCCGCGACCAACGCAACCGCCCCGGCGACCAGCGTGGAGAACCGAGGCCGGCTCACTTGAGCCCCGAGACGACGATCGACGCGACGATGTGCCGCTGGAACACCACGAAAAGCGCGATCAGCGGGGCGATCGCGACGGTGGTGGCCGCCATCACCAAGGTCCATTGGGAGTTGAACCGTGACTGCAGGTCGGCGGTCGCGACGGTGAGCACGCGCCACTTGTGGCCGCTGGTGATCACTAACGGCCACATGAAGTTGTTCCACTGCGATACCACGGTGATCAGCGCCAGGGCGGCCAGGACCGGGCGGCTGGACGGGATCACCACATGCACGATCACGTCCAGGGTGTTGGCCCCGTCCAGGCGGGCAGCGTTGATCAAGTCGTTAGGAATCATGCGAAAGTGCTCGCGTAGCAGGAAGATCGCGTAGGGCGAGCCGAACATGAACGGCAGCACCAACGCCCAGAACGTGTTGCGCAGGCCGAGCTGGGCCATCATGAGATACATCGGCACAATCGTGACCGTTCCCGGCACCATCAGCGTCGCGATGTAGACCCAGAACAGCGCGTCACGCCCACGAAACTGCAAGCGCGCAAAGGCGTATCCGGCCAACACGGAAAAGGTCAACTGGCCCACCAGGATCACCGCCGTCACCAACGCGGTGACCGCCGCCGCGCGGCCGAACCCGGCTCCGGCCAGGTTGGTGAAGTTGGCGAGTGTGGGTGGTCGCGGCAGTTGCAACGGCGTGCCCGTCACGAATTGATGTGCCGAAGTGAACGCGGTCATCAGCCCAAGCGCGAACGGCGCCAACGTGATCAACGCGCCCAGCGTCAGGCCGGCGTAAATCGCCGTATTGGCGCGACTAGGTGAGGTCATAGCTGATCCGTCGCCGGAAATACAGGTGCTGAACCAGGGTGACGCCGATCAGGATCACGAACAGCACCACCGCCATGACCGACGCCCGGCCGATGGCGGCGGAGCCGAAGGCCTCGGCGTAGATGCGGTGGGCCACCAGGTCGGTGCTGCCCGCCGGCCCGCCGCCGGTCAGCGCGTACACCGTGTCGAAAACCTGTGCGGTGCTGACGATCCCGGTCACCAGCACGAAGAAGGTCGTCGGCCGCAGCATGGGCATCGTGATGCGCCAGAACCGCTGCCACGCGGTGGCGCCATCGGTGCGTGCGGCGGCGTGCACCTCGTCGGGGATGGCCAGCAGGCCCGCCAGGAATGACAGCGAGACGTATCCGACGTTGGTCCACACCACGACGGCCGAAACCAGCGGCAGCGCGGAGCTGGGATCGGAAAGCCATTCGATGCTGTGTCCCAATACGGTGCTCACGGCGCCGTCGGTGGGTGCCAGGATCCACCGCCACAACACCGCGATCGCCAGCGGCGCGCAAATCCACGGCAGCACAAACACGGTGCGAAACAGACCGGTGCCGCGAAGCTGGCGGGCCAGCATGGACGCGGCCAGCAGTCCCAGTGCCGTCTGCGCCGGCACCACGATCGCCACGAAGATCGCCGTGACGATCAGCGAGTTGGCGAACCCGGTGTCGGCCAGCACCGATCGCCAATTGGACAGGCCGACAAAGCGCAGCGGTCCCAGCAGATCCCATCGACACAGGCTCAGCCAGATCACCACCAGGATGGGCAACAGCAGGAAGGTGAGGACGCCGAACAAGCTGGGCGCCAGCAGCGCGTAGCCGAGCGCGGTCGATCGAGGATGGATCCTGCGTTGCGCGCTGGCCATGGGGTAATTAAAGCGGGCGCCGCGGCGGTTTGGGGTGACCGACCGTTACGGTGGAGCCGTGACACCGGACCGGGGGATCGATGCCGACTTCCTCGACGTGCCGCGCCACGAACTGGCCGAAGCCGCGCTGTCGGCGGCTACCGCGGCCGGGGCCACGCACGCCGACCTGCGGGTTCATCGCATCACCACCGAGATCGTCCAGCTGCGCGACGGCGCGCTCGAGACCGCGGTGATCGACCGCGAGGTCGGTCTGGCGGTGCGAGTGATCGTCGACGGCACCTGGGGATTCGCCTCGCACGCGGAGTTGGTGCCGTCGGTGGCCGCCGAAACCGCCCGGCGCGCGGTGCACGTCGCCACCACCCTGGCGACGCTGAGCACCGAGCGCGTCGAGCTGGCGCCCGAACCCGTCTACAACGACGCGACGTGGGTGTCGAACTACCGCATCGACCCGTTCGAGGTCTCCACCGCCGACAAGATCGCCGTACTCGTCGAGTACTCGGGGCGGCTGCTGAGCGCCGACGGCGTCGATCACGTGTCGGCGGTGCTGACCGCCGTCAAGGAGCAGACGTTCTACGCCGACACCTTCGGATCCTCGATCACCCAGCAGCGCGTGCGGATCCAGCCCACGCTGGAAGCGGTCACCGTCGACCCCGCGGCGGGCAGCTTCGACTCGATGCGCACGCTTTTGCCGCCGACGGGCCGGGGCTGGGAGGTCCTGGCCGGTGACGAGGTGTGGAACTGGACCGACGAGCTGGCCCAGCTGCCGTCACTGCTGGCCGAGAAGGTCAAGGCGCCCACCGTTGTTCCGGGACACAAAGACCTGGTGATCGACCCGACCAACCTGTGGCTGACGATTCATGAATCAATCGGGCACGCAACCGAATACGACCGCGCGATCGGTTACGAGGCCGCCTACGCGGGAACGTCGTTCGCCACACCGGACAAGCTGGGCACCATGCGGTACGGGTCACCGGTGATGAACGTGACCGCCGACCGGACCGTCGAATTCGGTTTGGCCACCATCGGTTACGACGACGAAGGGGTGGCCGCGCAGAGCTGGGATCTGGTGCGCGACGGGATCTTCACCGGCTATCAGCTCGACCGGGTGTTCGCCCGGCGCCTGGGGCAACCGCGCTCCAACGGGTGCTCGTATGCCGACTCGCCGCATCACGTGCCGATCCAGCGCATGGCCAACGTGTCGCTGCGGCCCGCCCCCGAGGACATCAGCACCGACGACTTGATCGGCCGGGTCGAGGACGGCATCTACATCGTCGGCGACAAATCGTGGTCGATTGACATGCAGCGCTACAACTTCCAGTTCACCGGCCAGCGCTTCTTCCGGATTCGCGACGGCCGCCTGGACGGTCAGCTGCGCGACGTCGCCTATCAGGCCACCACGACCGATTTCTGGAATTCGATGGAGGCCGTGGGCGGCCCGTCCACGTGGCGACTGGGTGGGGCGTTCAACTGCGGTAAGGCGCAGCCCGGGCAGATCGCGGCGGTCAGCCACGGCTGTCCGTCGGCGCTGTTCCGCGGCGTCAACGTGCTCAACACCCGCACCGAGGGCGGCCGATGATCCGCGTCGGCGACGATGCAGAGCGCAGCGATGCTGAGGAGCGGCGCCGATGATCACCGTCGGCGACGATGCAGAGCGCAGCGATGCTGAGGAGCGGCGCCGATGATTAAAGCGCAGCACGTCGTCAACATCGTGCTCGAGGAGGCGGCCAAGCTTGGCGGCGCCGATGAGACCATGGTGCTGGTCACCGACAAGGTCGAGGCGACCCTGCGCTGGGCGGGCAATTCGATGACCACCAACGGGGTTTCGGTGAGCCGCAGCGTGACCGTGATCTCCGTGGTGCGCCGCGGGTCCAGCGCGCGCATCGGCACGGTGGTGTCCGCCGAGGCGGACCCGCGGGTGCTCCCCGGGCTGGTGGCGGCGTCGCAGGAGGCCGCCGGCTCGGCGCCGGAGGCCGGCGATGCCGCGCCGCTGCTCGGCGATACCGGGGTACCCGCCGATTGGGACGCGCCGGTGCCGGGCACCGGGCCCCTGGTCTTCGCCGACGTGGCCGACTCCCTGAGCCGGGGCTTCCGGGGCGCGGATCGGCTCTACGGCTTTGCGCACCATAGTGTTTCGACGACATTCTTGGCGTCGTCGACCGGATTGCGCCGACGTTTCAGCCAGCCCACCGGGGCGGTGGAGATCAACGCCAAACGCGGTGATGCCAGCGCGTGGGCGGGCATCGGGACACCCGACTTCGTCGATGTGCCAACGGATTCGCTGCTCGAGCAGCTGTCGACGCGGCTGGGGTGGGCGCAGCGCAGCGTCGAGTTGCCGGCGGGACGCTACGAGACGATCATGCCGCCGTCGACGGTGGCCGACATGATGATCTACATGGCGTGGTCGATGGCCGGCCGCGGCGCGCAGGAGGGCCGGACCGCGTTCTCGGCGCCCGGCGGTGGGACCAGGGTGGGGGAGCGGCTCACCGACTTGCCGCTGACGCTCTTCTCCGATCCGATGGCGCCCGGCCTTGTCTGCACGCCGTTCGTCGCGGCGAGCAGCTCCTCGGAGACGCTGTCGGTGTTCGACAACGGCATGGAGATCAACCAGGTGGACTGGATCCGCGACGGGGTGATCAATGCGTTGGCCTATCCGCGGGCCACCGCCGCCAAATACGGCGCCCCCGTCGCGGTCGCCGCCGACAACCTGGTGATGACCGGGGGGACGGCCACCCAGGACGACATGATCGCGGCCACCGAGCGTGGCCTGCTGCTGACCACCCTGTGGTACATCCGGGTCGTCGACCCCACCACGCTGTTGTTCACCGGGCTGACCCGCGACGGTGTCTATCTCATCGAGGACGGACGCGTGAGGGCGGCCGTCAACAACTTCCGGTTCAACGAAAGCCCGTTGGACCTGCTGCGGCGGGCCACCGAGGCCGGCGTCAGCGAGAAGACGCTGCCGCGCGAAATGGGGGACTGGGCGACCCGTGCCGCGATGCCGTCGCTGCGGATACCCGACTTTCATATGTCCTCGGTCAGCCAGGCCCAATAGTTTGATTGCCGCCGGGCACGGCGCGCTCTAGCGTGGGACGGATGGCGGCTCCGGTTTCGGTTCGAGAAGACCAGCTCACGCGCTTGGTGGCGCTGTTTCCCGGGACACCCGGCGACGGTCGCATCGCGGCGATCATCCGGCGGGTGTGCGCGCAGACGTTGTCACTGCCGCCGTTGCCCGCACCCGTCGAGGTGGGCGAGCCGGAATCGGAAGCCGAGGCCGCCGTCGTCGAATTCGCCGAACAGTTCAGTGCCGACGTCTCGTCGATCACCCCCGAGCAACGCTCCCGGCTGTGGAAGCAACTCGGGGACCGCACCTTTGGGGTGGTCGTGCAGATGTACATCGCCGACTTCATCCCTCGCGTGCGCGCCGGGCTGGAGGCGCTCGGCGTCGGCTCGCGCTACCTGGGCTGGGCGGCCGGACCGATCGCGTGGGATCACGCCACCGACCCGTCGGATTCGGTGTTCAACGACTTTTTAATCGCCGTGGCGCGAATGCGCGCGCTGGACCCGGTCACCTCCGAACTGGTGCGGTTGCGGGGTGCGGCGCAACACAATTGCCGGCTGTGCAACTCGCTACGCGAGGGCGGCGCGCTCGATGCCGGCGGTTCGGAAACGCTGTACGAGGAGATCGAGCGCTTCGAATCGTCGGGTTTGCTCGACGGCCGCGCAAAAGCAGCGCTTCGCTATGCAGATGCGTTAATTTGGACGCCTGCGCACCTCGTCGCCGACGACGTCGCCGAGGTGCGCTCCCGGTTCTCCGAAGCGGGGTTGGTCGAGCTCACCTTCGACATCATGCGCAATGCCAGCAATAAGGTTGCCGTGTCACTGGGCGCCGACGCCCCGCGCGTCGAGAGCGGTACCGAGCGGTACCTGATCAACGCCGAAGGCGAGACAGTATTTAGCTGACGGTGGCCGATGCGGGCCCACCAGCCGCCGGCCGGACGATTCTTAGCTGTTGCCGCGGTGACGTTGGGCGGACGGCGCCCGCGGTGTTTGCGCCGCGGCGTGGCAAGCGGGTGAGCGGCGTGCCCATCCGGGCGCGAGGGCACGAAATGTTAACCATTCGTACACTGCGGCGCAAGCGTGCGTTTCCGCTGTATGCGGGGGTCATTCGCTACTTTAAGCCCGTTCGCCGACACTGATATGACACTGAGACGTGACGGTAGCGACATGGCAGCGTGGCCTCAGCCGGGTGGCCACGGGACGCACATCATTAGCCGCCGTCCTGATGGATTGTCCGGTTCGTAGTTTGCAGCATTCGTGGCTTGGGTTTGCGGGGGAGCCAACTGTGTTCCCGCGCAGAGGGAGGTTCGAAATGACAAACACCCGTACACGCTCGCGCATGCGGGTGTCATCGGTCTGGGCTGCCGGCCTCGCGCTGGGGGCCTCGATGATCGGCGGAGCTGTCCTGGCAGCACCGCAAGCGTCGGCTACTTGCAACTTGAGTCCTACCGATGACCAATACATCAACCTGCTGGCGCAGAACAAGATGGTTCACAACGCCGATTTCACTGACTGCCATGAGGCCGCCGAAGGGCGATGGTTCGCCGATCAGGTTCGGGCCAACGCCAATCCGTTCGGAGAGGCCCAAGAGCTGATCAACATGATCACCAACACCACGTCGATGAACCAAAGTCAGGCGGAGTGGGAAGTCGAGTCGGCGATCTACGTCTACGCACCAGACATGATCCCCAAGATCAAGGATCAAGCAGCGAAAGCCAATTGGCCGACCGCCTAAGTAAGCGAGCTTCGTTGGGCGCGTCCAACGGATTGTGCGCGCCAACCAATACTCAACGGCGATAAGAACTTTGGTCGCGGGCGCTTCTCGGTGGGGCTGCTATAGCGTTCTCGGCTAACGTAATTGCAGGGCATAAACCGCCGAAATACGGTGACGGCAGTAGTCGTTTGGGTTGAGGACTGGTCGATTCGCGAGCGTCTCTTGCTGCTCGAATAGCCTCTTGCGCCAATCAGACGTACACGCTCGCGCGGGCAGGTGCTGGCAGGTGCTGGGGGCGGCGCCGCTATCGGCGTCGCAAGCGTCGGCCGCCTGCAAGACGATCGGCACATCAAGCCACTGGTGCGGAACAAAGGTGATCCACACCGCCGATGTCAACGATCGCAACATGACCGCCGAGGGTCGTTGGTTCGCCGATCAGGCCCGCACCTCGACCGATCCGTTGGCCACCGGGAAGAACCTGGTGAACATGGTGGCCAACACGACGTCGATGAAACACGATCAGGCTGGTCGGGCGGTCGAGTCCGCCATTTTCGTGCACGCGCCGGAAATGATCGCCGCGATCAAGGGTCAAACCGCGCAGGGCCCCTCCCATGACTGACCGCAAACGGTCTTTGGCCGCCGGTGGGGGCTGCCACGACGCGGCGCCCATCGAGTGTGACCTCTGATGTGGGCGACGTGCCGCCCGGCGGACACTGACGTCGGTCTTCGGCTACGGTTTCCTACGGAACAACCCCGTCGGGGCGGTAGCTCAGTTGGTTAGAGCCGCGGACTCATAATCCGTTGGTCGCGGGTTCGAGCCCCGCCCGCCCCACTGTAAAAGACCTGGTCAGAGGCGTTTGTGAATGGATCGGAGGCGCGGTTGAGGCGCTCACCCCGGCTTCACCCCGGCGTCTGGGGGCGATCTGTAGTCGTACTCACGACCTACCGGAACCGTACCGGCAACGGCCAAAAGTGCGGTCTTACAGGTGATTGGCTGATTTCAGATAACTGTTTCGCCTGGCCGCGCGATCCGTCGCTCGCTAATCCGTTGGTCGCGGGTTCGAGCCCCCGCCCGCCCCCACGTCAGAAGCTATTTTGATGAGCATTAGTGGTCGAGTCGGTGTTTGGTACCGCACGATCTTGCAGTTCAGCAACCTCGGAGTGGATCCGGCCCCGACTTAGGTACTTGTCCTGTGTCAATCGATACATCGCCGTGCCCCGGCCGATCCGCGACGTGGGCCGAGAGCCCTTCGGCTTCAATCAGTTCGGCCGCCGTCTTGCGAAAACGCTGGTGTGGTTACCTCCGGCACCCGAGGCCGGGGCGGTTTGACTGGTGCCACGGCAGCCGGGTGTGATCCGGCCCCACAGAAAACCTAGTGACGGGGACCCGCTAGCCTGCGAGATTCGGGAGCTTTGTTTCTTTGGAGAGGAGACGGTCGCACATGTCCGATAAATGGTTCTCCGACATCTCTGCGCCAGGAAAGTTAACCCTCGCGGATTTGTGCGACCAAATCGAGCAGAAGATCCACGTCAACGCGGACAACCAGAAGTTGCCGCAGGAGTTTCCAGACTGGCAGTCGTGTGTTGAAGATCGGGACGTCACCATCCACAAGCTGAGCGCTGCTGTCGTCAACCTCTGCCAGATGGTGAAGTACTTGGCATCGGAAAAGCAGCGCGGCGGCTAGCCAGGCCCTGATTGAGGCAAGAACATCGGCGGCGACTATGGCAAACACGTGGCGGTCGGCGTTTAATCGCCGAGTATGACCGGGTTAGCTACCTAACAACGGTTGCCAGGTATCATCGCTAGATTCCTAATGCTACTGCGGGCCAATTGAATTGGCATTAAAAATACTTACGCGATCCATCGCTCGCAAATCCGTTGGTCGCGGGTTCGAGCCCCGCCCGCACCACCAAGTGTTGGTGTATGACCTCGGTTGATGCGTGACACTCCCTGGATGAGGGAGATGAGCGTGGCTGAGCAGAGGTATCAGGCCGTGTCGGCGGGTTCGCGCTGGCCGATGGCACCAGCGCCAAGGCGCTGACCAGGGTCGACGATTACTCCCGGATGTGCGTTCGTGCCCGGCTGATGGCCGCGGAGCGCACCCGCGCAGCCCTGGCCGTCTATTAGCGCGCCTGAGCAGCTTCTGAACCGATAACGCCAAGGTGTTCACCGGCCGGTTTTCCACGCGGAGCCGCCCGCGCCCCAGAGGTCGGCCGAAGCCTGAGGCATGGCACCCGCGTGCCAGCCCGTGAAGGCGTCCGGCCGCACGACCTACACCACTCTGTTGCGGCGCAACGGCTTTCGCCGGAAGCGCATTTCATGCGGTCGGGAGCGGTGCCCCCATCTGGCGCTGACCACGGAAGTGATCGCTACCCACCTGCGCGGTCTGCTGAGTCAAGGGCGCGATATCCCCTCTCCGGCGCGTAAGATCCCTATATGCGAAGGGCTTTCGTCGTTACATTCGCGGTTGGGTTCATTGTCGCAGTGTTCGGTCTGATCTGGGCGCTCCAGGGATTTGGAGTGCTTGGTGGGAGCCCGATGAGCAACACCACGACCTGGTCCATCATTGGTCCGATCACGGTGCTGATCGGCATCGTGATTGCGGTATTCAGTTGGCGGAAACTCTCGTCGAAATAGCGCTTCATGTCTCCACCACCGTGAAGTGCACCGTGTGCTAGCCGGTGGCGCCGTCGGGGACGGTACCAACCTGATCTGCCGTTTGGGTGCCTCCGGTGTTGTCGGCGGCGCGCACGGTGATGGTTTGTTTCCCTGGGCTTTTCGCCTGCCAGGGGAACCTCCACAACCGCCACGTCTCGTTGGAATAGCTCGCGCTCTGTTCAGCGGGCTGCCCACACGCCATCGTCGATGAGGACCTCTACGGCCCGTACGCCGCGATTCTGTGCCCACGCGACACCGCCAAAAACGACGGGCCCCATCGGCACTTTCTGATCACCTTTCGGCACGTCGATCCGCGACTCGGTCTTGATGGGCCCACGCGGTGCCCAGCCCTGGCGCGTCCAGTGGTGTCGAATGCGGTCGCACCCTGCCGCGACAGCACTGCAATGTATCCGAGGACGCCGGCCCCGCCGACCATGGCGCTATCGAGCGGGCGGCGGTGAGTCTCGAGGGTCCCGGCGATTGCAGCGATCGTAGCGATCACCACGAGCACGACGACGGCCAGGAAGAGTTTGTCCAGAGAGCCCAGGGTCTGAATGGCCCACTCTTTGATGGGTCCCGGTGTCAGGTCGACGGCCACTGAGCCGATCGCAGCACGCGCATCGGCCCGCGCACCGAACGGGATGCCCACCAGCTGGGCTACCCCGAGCGAGACGGTCGCGGCGGCGACCCCAGCGATCATCCGCTCATTGGACGGGGCGATGACCATCGAACTACTGTACTCGCGGTCCCCTCAACAACCGCAAACATCTTGCCGTGCAGGCGAATCGGCGACATCGGCATTCTGCCCGACGGCCGGGGGCACGGTACTGGCGATCTAGCCTGACTCTGCACCGGGGCCCACAGCCGTGACCTCGATCGGAGGCCCCGGCACGTCTGCAGTGATCGGCCCATACTGGAGGGGTCTCGACGTTTCATCGGCTGTAAGTCGCCCGCACTCGCCGAGAAGTACCGACAGGTCTTGCCCGGGTGGAGGTGGACATAATGATCATCCTTTACGCATTGGCCGCAGCGTTCGGCCTTGGTGTGCTCTGGCTGGGCGCAAACGTTCGAATCGTCAAGCAATTTGAACAAGGCGACTCTCGTCGAATTACTCTTGGCCCAGCAAATCTCACGGAACCGCTGTGCGGGTGGTGGCGCGCGCGGCAGTACGTCGTGCGGCCTCCGTATGCTCGGCGGCGGTGACGACCACCGCGTCAGACCCGGGGTACACCGTCGCCTCGTGCCCAGTCACCAGCCAACGCACCACGTATGGCGGCGAGCCGTCTTGCGAGCGCACCTCGATGATCTCAGCATGTTGATCATGGCGTTCCGTGGTTGTGCCCTTTACCACGAGGTAGTCGCCGACATTTGCCTTCATCGCCCGCCCCCTTCTCGTCCTGGTGAGACTGCGGACCCCTCCATCGTGCGCGCGTTCGTCCCATAACGGAAGCGTGAGTAACTACTGCAGCTTTCCGGCGACGAAGTCCGCGCTTGTAGGTCGGCGCGTAGCCCCACGCCCGTGGCTGAATTCCGACGCGGCAGCCACGCGAAGCTCGCGCTCGGTTTCGCCACACTGTTTAAATTGTGCGCGTGGCAGCGCGCGCCGTCCTGGTAACCCCACTGTCAGGCCCGCTGGCCAGATTCGGGATAGCAGGGGCGAGCGCCGTTGCTCTCTGGGCTGACAGTTCCGGAGTAAGTCTGGAGGTCATCGACGCTTACCCCTCCGCGGCGTCCGCGATACGGGCCGCCGAGGCTAGC
This sequence comes from Mycobacterium sp., assembly GCF_004298145.1. Lineage (GTDB taxonomy): Bacteria > Actinomycetota > Actinomycetes > Mycobacteriales > Mycobacteriaceae > Mycobacterium. The sequence continues at coordinate 73,245 of NZ_SCRH01000011.1, read as the reverse complement.
CGGCCCAACGTGGTGTTCGGGCCCTACGGTTCGGGGCCTGTGCTGGCGGCCGCGGCCGCCAGCACAGGGGTCGTCTGGAACCACGGTGGCGCGACCGCCCGGCTGGCGCGGCCGGCGTATCCGCGTGTCGTCAACGTGGAGTCTCCCGCTTACCGCTATCTCGCCGCAGTGCTCGAAACCCTTGTCGCCGACGGTCTTGGGAAGGGGTCAGAGGTGGTAATAGTGCACGTCGACACGGGGTTTGGTCGCGAGGTGGCCGAAGAGGCGGCTGTGGTGGCCCGGAGACTCGGTCTCCTGCCGCGGTCGGTCACTTTTCGGCCAGGCCGGGCCAGAGACATCCTGGCGCAGGTCCCGGCGGGCGATGTGCTGTTATCGGCCGGTTCCTTCGACGACGACGTCGCCATCGCGCAGTGGGCCAGCGAACACCGTTGGCGCGCAGTTGGATTGGTTGCCGCGGGGGTTGATGAGCTCCGGCATACCATCGGTGATCGCGTGGAGGGGCTTTACGGACCGTGCCAGTGGTTCGACGACGGGACAGATGATCCCGCGGACGGACCCAACAGCGAGTGGTTCAGCCATTGTTACCGGGACGCGAACGGTACTGAGCCGCCCTATCCGGCTGCTGCGGCCTTTGCCGCGGGTGTCGTTTGGCAGCGCTGCGTGAAGGAAGCCGACACTATTGAATCCTTGCCGGTGATGGCCGCGTCACAACAACTCGACACCACCACCTTGTTCGGTCGATTTCGTGTCGACCCGGTCACCGGCGTGCAAACCGGCCATCAGATTCGCGTCGTTCAGTGGCGAGACGGACAGCGGGTGCTGGTCGATCGGCCACCTCGTCGGAAGTGAACGTCAAAGTCACATCACCTCGTGCATGGGTCGGCGTGTTGGCGGCGGTCCGTCCCTAGCTAACCAGCTAACATCTGTCAGCTCGTCCCGTCGCGGCGGCAACGCGGCGTCCAGGGGCGAATCTGGCCCGTACTGAGTCCGTACCGAAGACGTACCGGCAATGGTCAATTTCACTGTGTTACGGGCGATTTAAGCCATCCCAGCTAGCTGCTTTGCCTGGTCAGCGCGGCGCTGGATAGGGACTCATAATCCGTTGGTCGCGGGTTCGAGCCCCGCCCGCCCCACTCGATATCGTGTATGACCTCGGCTGATGCGTGACAGTTCTTCGTCGGCTGATTGGTGACAGTTACTTCGGCTGATCCCTGACACTCCTTCGATGAAGAAGGTGACCGTGGCCGACCAAAGGTAGCGGGGCGTGATGGCCGTGGAACGCTAGGGCCCGTAGCGGATCGCTGTTACTAGCGAGCTGGCTGGCGCAATGTCGCGGAGGTCCGGTGGGATCGGCCTGCCGAGATGCGACATCATTTCCCCGCTGTCTAGGGAATCCACCCTCCATCCGTGCTGGCACAGCCACGATGCCGTATCGGTGGCATCGTGGCTCTTGATGAAGGCCGTGACATCCACGTCTACGCCTAGCGCCTCGTCGATCTCGGCTGCTCCGTCGCGCCAAGCGCTCAGCCGTTCGTCGCCGAAATGCATTGTCGAGTGGTGGTAGACCTCGGCGGCCAGCCGGCTACCCGGTGCGCTTAGCGCAGTGAGCGTGTCGAAGAGTGCGTTGTGCTCGGTTGACGACAGGTAGGGCAGTAGTCCCTCGACGAGCCAGGCGGTCGGCAGCGACTTGTCCCATCCCGCTTCCATCAACATCAGCGGCCAACGCTCATCGCGTAGATCAACAGGAATCGCGCACAGGTCGGCTAGCGGAGTAGCGCCGTGCGCTGTTAGGGCGGCGTCCTTGAACGCCTGGACTGCGGGCTGGTCGATTTCGTACACCCGCTTGCCGGTGAGAGGGACTAACCGATAGGCACGGGCGTCGAGGCCGGCTGCGGGGATGACGAATTGGCTGATTCCTAAACTCGCTGCGTCAGCACAGAACTCGTCGAAGAAGACCGTTCGTGTGGCGACGTATTCGCGGCCCGCACGCGCAACCCGCCGCCCGACGTCGTCCTCTGGGCCCATCCACGAAAGGTCGCCACCCGCTATCCGTTGCCAACCCGGTTCATTGGCCGCCGCCACCAGCACCGCCGCGAACTCGTCGTGGATCAACGGGTCGTCTTGTGCTGTTTCCGCGGCCCGTTGAGCGGCGACAGCTAGTGCCGTTGATCCCAGATCGGTGGTGATGTCCCAACTCATGCGGTCGCGGGCACCAGGGCGCTAATGTCTTCGCCTTGAAGGAGCTTCATGATCAGGGTCAGGTCGAAATAGTCGGTCCAGCGAGTGATCCTTCCGTCGTCGTCGACGACGAAAGTCCCCATTACCGGGATGGCCGGCTTGCTTCCGTCCGGAGCCTGGATGTAGTCCAGGCGTTCGGTGAGCACCACGGAACCCTCGCTGACGAGGTTGATGATTTCGAAGGCGTAGGCGTCGGGGAACATCGCGAACTGGGCGGCCATGTTCTCCACGATGGCGTCTGGTCCGGTGAAGGCGGGCATTCCCACGTTCTGATAAATAGCCCCTTCGGCGAGCAGGGGACGCAACGCTTCGGCGTCCCGCTGCTCCATCAAGGCGCAGAAGTGGCGGACGACATCGGCTGGCGAAGACATTAGTGAAATCCCTTCATGGTGAGTGAGTGAATTAACTTGAGCGGGCAGGAAAATGATGCGGATCCGCCGTTCCCCAAAGACTCAATGCTCGTGGATGATCACCCCACGGATGTTGCGCCCGGCGAGCATGTCGTCGTAGGCCTCATTGATGTCGTTGAGTTTGTACTCGGTGGTGACGGTTTCGTCGAGCAACAGCTTGCCGCTTCGATACAGGCTTATCAGTCGAGGGATATCGGCCCGCGGGTTCGCTTCGCCGTACAGGCTGCCCAGGAGGCGTTTTTGGAACAGCGTGAACAACGTCAGCGGCAGCGTCGGCGTCACGTCGGACATCGATGCCAGGGCGGTGACCACCACGGCACCGCCCTTCCGCACCGCATTGAGCGCGTCGTTGATCATCGCGCCTTCGAGCACGCCTGGCGTCAGGATGGCCGAGTCGGCCATGACTCCGCGCGTAATCTCGCCAACCAACTGGGTTGCTTCCTCGATCGAGGTGGCAAAGTGGGTGGCTCCGAACTGAAACGCTTTGTCGCGCTTGCTCGGCGCAATATCGACCACGACGATTTGCTCCGCTCCCGCCAACCGCGCGCCCTGAATGGCACCGCTGCCGATCCCTCCGCAGCCAACCACGAGCACCACGTCGCCGGGACCGACGTTCGCGGTGTTGACGGCCGAACCCCAGCCGGTGGTTACACCGCAGCCGAGAAGACATGCGCGCGATAGCGGCACATCGTTGTCGATCTTGACCACCGAGGCTTCCGACAACACGCCCCATTGCGCGAAACTGCCGACGCCTGAGAGGGCTCCGATGCCCTGTCCTCTGGCTCGGCGCCGGAAGGTGCCATCGGCCTGGACTCCCGCGAGGATGGTCGCGCCGTAGTCACAGAGGTTCTGATGCCCGGTGGCGCACCAGCGGCAGCGACCGCACGCCGGCAGGAAAGAGGTGACCACGTGGTCTCCCACCGCGATATCGCGCACTCCCGGACCGACCTCTCGAACGATGCCCGCCCCTTCGTGTCCACCTATCAAGGGGAAACTCACCCCGAACATGTCGCCGGTGCGGATGTGATGGTCGGAATGGCATAGACCGGTGGCTGCGAACTCGACGAGTAGCTCGCCTTCCTGCGGCGGATCGAGTTCGATCTCTTCCACCGACCACTTCTCGTTCAGCCCCCATAGAACTGCTCCATTGGTCTTCATGGCGACTCCTTGACGATATGTATGGCACGCTCGGGACAGTTCGCGATTGCGTTGTGCGCCCGGTCTTCCCATTCGGGAGGAACATTTTCCATGGTGACGAATGCGGTCCCTTCGTCGTCGATGTCGAACAATTCGGGATACGTTGCGTGACACCGGCTGTGGCCCTGGCACATTTCCCTGTCGACATGGAGTTTCACGCTGTCTCTTCTTCCCAACACATCCGCTGGCCGCACCTACAGCAGATCTGTTCTAGTCCAATCCGCCCGGTCTGGTCCCGATGACTCCTTTTTCTGTGAGCGCTGCAAGCGATGCGGCGTCGAGGCCGAGTAGCTCGCCGAGGATGCTCGCGTTGTGCTGTCCCAACGTCGGCGCCGTTGATCGATACCACTTGTCAACGCTGCGGTACTTGAAAGGAATCGCCGGCACGTGATGCCGTCCCACGATGGGATGGTCGAGGCTCTCGAAAAAGCCTCGTGCGGCGAGCTGAGGGTGCATCGAGCCGACCCGGGCGTCTGCCAAATCCGCGGCCGGGACACCATATTTGACGAGTAACTCTGCAGCGGCCGAGGAATTGTGCTGGCTAGCCCATTGCTCGAGATGCTTGTCGATCACATCATGTGCCCGCACCCGCCCGTCGTGAGTATCCAGCGCGGGGTCGTTCGCCCAATCCGGTTCACGCAGAGCCGACTTCAGTAGGCGCCACTGCTCGTCCGTGGCGACCGAAATCGCCAGCCACCGCTCGGTCCCCGCGCATGGGTAGAGCCCTTGTGGTGCCGCGTCACGGCTGCGATTTCCCAGTCGGGAGATCAGGTTCCCGTAGGCGCTGAATTCGACCACCTGCTCGGCGGCCGCGTTGAGGGCGGACTCAACCATCGATACCTCGATGAGGGAACCTCGGCCGGTCTCGTCGCGTTGCCGGAGTCCTGCGAGCATGGCGAATGCGGAGTGCATTCCTGCCAGTGGGTCACACGGGCCGCGGGGGATTCGCGGCTGGTCGTACTCGTGGCCGGTCACCCACGCCATTCCGGTCATCTGTTCCATCGTTTGCGCGAAACCCACATTGTTGCGCCAGGGTCCGTCGAGCCCGAATGCGGGCATACGGACCATCACGATTCGAGGGTTCCGCTCGCTGACGGCCTCCCACGTGATGGTGAAATTGTCGAAGACGCGGGGCGAGAAGTTCTCGACCAGAACGTCCGAGCATTCGACGAGGCCGAAAAACAACTCCCGCCCTTCGGGCGTGGACAGGTCCAGGGTGAGCCCTCGCTTATTGGTGTTGGTCGCCAGGTACATCCCCGACCGCTCCCACCACTGGGACTGATCGGCGAACGCTGCGACCGCCATCCGTGCGCCGTCAGGGTGGTTCGTCGACTCTAGGTGAATGACCTCAGCGCCCAGCGCGGCGAGAATGTGGGTGGAGGAGGGGCCCGCCCACCACGCTGTCGCGTCGAGAATTCGTACGCCCTCCAGCGGAAGTCCCGGTGCACGGTCGGCAGGGTTCGCAATCCTGCTGTGGGCGGGGACTTTTGCCATTTCGCCGAGCGGAGGGGCACCGGTGGTTGGGGAGGGTCGTCGGCCATTGATCTGGTAGGGCGCCAATGGGTGGGTAAAGCCGCCGTCGGCAAACGTGCCCCACACGCCGCGCGCCGCGAACTGGGGGTGGTCCAACACGGTCTGGCCATTGTTGACTGGTGAGACGGGGATCCGCAGATCGGAAGCCAACGCGACGATCTCGTCCGTGGAACGTTGCGTCGTCCATTCCCGCACCATCTGATTCCATTCGTCCCGGCGTTCCCAGCGAGTCGTTGCGAGCGCCCACGCCGGGTCATCGTCGAGCAGCTCCAGTCGGCCGATCATCGCCAGGAAGGACTCGAATTGCTGGCGGGTATTGGTATTGAAGCCCACCCATCCATCTGCGGTCGGTTCGATGGAAGGGATTTCAACCTGTCGGGCCGGCACGGTCAAAGGGGGACGACCGGCCAGCTCGTAGTAGAGGTCAGCGAATCCGCTGGCGCTGATGTGACACGTCTCCAACAATGAGCAGTCAACGATTTCACCTGGTCCGCCGAGTTGAGCCCGGCGCAATGCGCCGAGCGCCCCGACGGCGGCATAACTGGCCATGACCCATTCGAAGACTCGACCACCCGCTTGAATGGGCGGTTGGTCCGGACGACCTCGCAACGCTGGGGTTCCGCTCTCGGCCTGGATCGTGAACTCCGTTGAGGGTCGGTCCCGGTACGGCCCGGTCAATCCGTACGGAGACAACGCCACGATCACCAGGTGTGGCGCACGCCGTAGGAGGGCCTCGCGGTCGAGTGCGCCAGGGCCGAGAGAATCGACGAACACATCGGCAGAAACGATCAGCGCCTCCAGATCGGGCGGCGAAGTGCCAACGACTGAACGCTTGCCGGCGTTCAAGAATTTGAACAGCGCGTCGGCGTCGCTTCGATCGCCAGACATTCTGCGGCGGAACGGATCCCCGTCTGGGGCTTCGATCTTGATGACCTCTGCTCCGAGGTCGACGAACAACTTGGTGCAGTACGGCCCGGTGATTTCCGTCGCCCACTCGACAACGCGAACCCCACGCAAAGCGTTCATCGCCTTAAGGCTTTCCGCGTCAACGTTTTCGGAAGTGAGTTACTCGCGCCGATGAGTGCACACACGCCATTTCCTGTCCTCACGCTCGTGCTGATCGAGCAGGGTGTTCTGCATCCGCATGGCTGCAGCCTGGCTGGCAACGACGCTAGCGACGGAAAAGCCAGCGTGTCAAGTGCGACTCGATAACGACGGCCGTGGTCGATTCGGCGGAGCTTTTAGTCGGCCGCACGCGCCTTCGTGGCCCGTTGCGCCCGCGCGCCTCGCTTGGCGGGCGGCGTCCTAGTCGATGTGCTGACGCCTTTCGCGAGGATCTGCGAACCCAGTTCGATCTGTGCGCGGATATCTGGCTCGCCGGTACCAAACCAGCGCGGTCCGAGGCTCGTTGTGAAGATGATGAAATTAGCCAGCAGCTCGGCGAACAGGTCGGCGTCGACGTCGGCCTTGATCTGCCCCGCGGCTTGATAGTGGCGGACGCCCTCGGCAATAACGGCCGTACGGCGTGCGTGATTGGGTTGCAGCACGCGCAGCGAGAAGTCCGGATCTGATAACGCCCGACCGGAAATGTCCCAGCCGGGGACGCCGCTGTTCCGGTCATCGATCCTCAGTCTCGCAAGGAAAAGCTTCTCGATATAGTCCTCGAAGTGCGCAGGCAGGGCCGCCACGACTTGCTCTTCGGCCTCGCTGACGAGGTCCGCGATCTGTCGAGAAACAACTTGCTCGAAGATGCCTCGCTTGTCCCCGAAGTAGTGGAACAGCATTGCCTCCGAGCAGTCGGCGCGACGAGCGATCTCCTTCGTCGCCGCGGCCGCGTATCCTGTTTCGGCAAAGACCTCCGCAGCGGCTTCAAGGAGGGCTCGTTGTTTGCCGTCCTTGTCGCGAACTCGCCGACGCGCGCCTGTAGTCATCACACATACTTTAGCGAGCACCCGTCCTCTGAGGGGAAGCTCGCACACGTGGCGCCCCACGCCCCCAGGCTTCTTCGGCCTCGTCCTTGTTCTCCGCGCGCAGTGCGGCGCGCGGGTCCATTGGTGGGCTCAGGTAGTTATCGAGTGCGACTTGACTCCATGCGGGCGACGACTTACTGTGCTGCCAAAGCAAATTTCGGCGTGTGCGAGAAATCCGAGGGCCGGCGCAGATGGCACGTGGACAGTGGCACGATTGCGGTGTAGCTGGAATCTGGACGGCCCCTCTGTCGGGCCTGTCTGTCAAGGCTGACCGCCGGCGTTGTCCCGATCTCGGCATCCTCGCGCGCGGGTGCGGAAAGGACTATCCATGGTGAGCAAGTCGCCGGAGGAACACGCCCAGAACCTCGATCTTCGTCACGACGATTTCAACGACCAGGAATTCCTCTACGAGGTCTACGCGGTGATGCGGGAGAGCGGACCGTTCAGTCACCAGGACGTCCCTTTCCTGGGTGCCACGCCGGGGGGCGCGTGGGTCGCCACCCGCTACGACGAGTGCTACGAAATCCTGCGCGATTGGCGCAGCTTCTCCAGCAAACCCCTTGGGCTGGAGGGCAACCCGATGTCGTTAGGCGACATCGTGATCACCTTGGATCCTCCACGGCAGCAGCAGCTTCGCAAAGTTCTCAACCCATATTTTTCCCCGGGTCGGATGAAGCAGTTGGAGCCCCAGGTGCGAGCGGTCACCGACGGGTTGATCGACAACTTCATCGAATTGGGCCGCGGTGATCTCGCCGACGTCGCATGGCAGCAACCTGGGATCGTGTTCTTCAGGTATCTACTCGGCATGCCCGTTGAGGATGTGCCGCTCTACATCGAGACAGCCGACCTCGCGATCAATGGTGAGAGCGAAGAGATCCGAAACGGTTCGATGACGAATCTCTACCTCCGCGTACGCGAGGAGATCGACAAGCGTCGTGGTGAACCGCCACGTGACGATCTCATCGATGTCTTACTCTCCGCCGAGATCGACGGCGAGAAACTGAGCTTCGACGACGTCGTCGCGAATGTGATGCTGCTGGTGCAAGCAGGACTCGAAACAACTTCTAGTGCAATGTCATTCGCCCTCTTCTACCTGGGCACCCATGCTTCGGAGCGCGACCGACTCGTACGCGAAGCCGAGTTGATGCCCACAGCCATAGAAGAATTCATCCGGTTCGCCGGCTCGGTCCACGGGCTGCATCGCTCAGTCGCGGAAGAGATCGAACTAAGCGGCCAGAGGTTTTGCCCCGGTGAGACGGTCGTGGTGAACTATGCGGCCGCCAACCGCGACGCGAGCGAGTTCGACGAGCCGAACAAGTGCATTCTCGACCGAGATACAAACCGCCACCTCGGGTTCGGCGCCGGCGTCCATCGCTGCCTGGGCTCCAATCTCGCCAGACTCGAGTTTCGGGTGGGCGTCGAACAGACCCTGAATCGGATACCCGACTACACCATCCCCCCTGGGGCAAAGGTTGATTTTCACGGGAACTCGGTCACTCGGGGCTACCGCGCCCTGCCCGTCGTCTTCACGCCGGGTGCCCGCGTCGGCCAGTGAGGGGTGACGGGCAATCGTCCTATCAGAAATCAGGGAGGAACTCGTGGACAAACAAGATCTTCAATGGATGATCTCCGTCGATGACCACATCATCGAGCCGCCGAACCTGTGGGTCGACCGCGCCTCGGCCGCCGACCGCGATCGAGTGCCACACGTCGAGCGCATCGACGGCGTTGATACGTGGATCTACGATCAAGCGCGCGCGTCGGTGATGGGCATCGTGGTCGCGGCTCACCAACGGCCGGCCGAGTACTCCCCGCTGCCAGTGAATTACGACGAGATGCCTCGTGCCTACTTCGACCCGGTGGCCCGTATCCCGGATATGGACGAGGATCATGTGATCGCGGGATTGAACTTTCCGTTCTTCCCCCGGTTCTGTGGTCAGATGTTCGCCCACCTCGGTGACCGCGACCTAGGTCTCAAGTGCGTGCGCGCCTACAACGACTTTGTCATCGATGAGTGGTGCGCGGCGGCGCCCGGCCGCTACATCCCGTTGATCATCATTCCGTTGTGGGACACCCGACTGGCCGTCGAGGAGACGCTACGGTGCGCCGGCAAGGGCGCCAAAGCCATTGCCTTCTCGGAGAACCTGCACCCGCTAGGATTTCCGTCCATCCACTCGGGGGCATGGGACGATCTCTTCGCGGTGGCGAACGAGACGAAGATGCCGCTGTGCACGCACATCGGATCTTCCTCGGTTAGCCCCACCACCTCGCCCGACGCACCCTTTGGGGTTCAGGCCGTGAACATCAACCTCAACCTGGCCAACTCGACTACCGATTGGCTGTTCTCGGGCAAGCTGCAGAAGTACCCCGATCTGAAGATCGTGCTGGCTGAGGGCGGCATCGGCTGGATTCCCTACCTCATCGAGCGTGCTGAACATGTCGCCGCCGATTACCACTACCTGCGCGCCAATAACTGGGCGGTTGACGCGGCCACGATGCGCCTGAACCCGGTACCCACCGATCCCGCGATTTTCCCAGAATCGCCGCGCCAGCTCTTCCGCGACCACATGTACGGCTGCTTCATCGAAGACGACTTCGGCGCAGCGAATCTCGACTCCATCGGTATCGACAACGTGATGATCGAGACGGATTATCCGCACACCGACAGCCTCTGGCCCCATTCCCTCCAGGCCGCTCAGAAGGCACTCGACGGCCGGTCCGACCTCGACAAGTACAAAGTGCTGCAGGGTAACGCCCGCCGGGTCTTCGACTTCGAGCCGGCCCCGTATCCGACGCTGACCTAGTCGACGCGTACGGATTCATGTGATGCGGGAGTATCAGAGCTTCATCGACGGTCGGTGGTCGAGCGACAACGCCCTCGGCACCATCGACGTCATTGATCCGGCCACCGAGGAACTGATCGGGCGAGTCGTCGATGGTGGACCTAAGCAGGCGACCATGGCGATCGAAGCCGCCCGGCGGGCTTTCGACGAAGGTCCGTGGCCGTGGATGTCCGTCCGGGAACGGGCAAAGATCATCAAGCGGTTCGCTGAGATCCTCGATGAGCGCAAAGCGGAACTTCGTGAGCTAGTCGTCGCTGAGATCGGCTCGACCGGCTTCATCACCGACCTGATTCAGGTTGGTGGCGCCATCGAGGCGGCCCACTACTACGGCGAGTTCGTCGAACACGATGTGACATGGGTGGAAACACCGGGCGGGCCCGTGGTTTCGTCGACCGGCCTGGGCGGCGTGACGGTGGTCCGCGAGCCGGTCGGGGTAGTCGGAGTCATCACGCCGTTCAACTTCCCTTTTTCGATCAACATTCAGAAGTGCTTGGCCGCATTGGCCGTCGGTTGCACCGTGATACTCAAACCCCACCCGTGGACCCCGATGAACGCTTTGGAGCTGGCCAAGGTCGGCGAGGAAGCCGGCCTCCCGCCCGGAGTGTTCAACGTGGTCGTGGGAGGTGCTGGTGTCGGCGAGGAGCTGTGTACCCATCCGGGCGTGGACATGATCGGGTTCACCGGTTCGACCGCCACCGGTCGGCGCATCCGCGAACTATCGGCGGCGACGATGAAACGCGCACAACTCGAACTAGGCGGCAAGAGTGCGCACATCATCCTCGACGATGTCACCGAAAGTGACGTTGCTGGAATAGGATTCGGGCAAGTTTTGATGCATGCCGGACAGGCGTGCACCGTCACATCGCGACTTCTGTTGCCCGAGCACCTGCTCGAAGCGTATGTCGAAGGCCTCAAAGCCATGGCTCCGATGATCACGGTCGGGGACCCGCGTGATCCCGCTACTGTCGTGGGTCCGCTGATCAGGGATCAGCAGCGTCAGAAAGTCGAGACCTTCGTTCAGTCGGGCCTGCAGGAAGGCGCGCAGCTGGTGGTCGGCGGTAAGCGTCCCGAACACCTCGAACGCGGTTTCTACTATGAACCGACGGCACTGGTCGATTGCCGCAGTGAGATGCGCCTATGCCAGGAAGAGGTTTTCGGGCCCGTTCTGGCGGTGATGACTTATCGCTCCGAAGACGAAGCCATCCACATCGCGAACGACTCCATCTATGGTCTGGCAGGGTTGGTGGTAACCCGCAACGCCGCAAGGGGTTTCAACGTCGCCAGGCAGGTCAGAACCGGCGCCATCATGGTGCAGACTCTCGCACCCGGTGCCGACTTGGGAGCCGATCCGGGGGGCGGGCAGGGTCCCGGCTGGTCTTTGCCGGCGCGCGGCATGTTCAACGGCGGGGGCCCCTTTGGTGGCTTCAAGCAAAGCGGACTCGGCCGAGAGCAGGGTCGCTGGGGCTTCGAGGAATACACCGAGCTGAAATCGATCACCATGATGTAGCGGTCTGCGTCGGGGCTTGGGACTGGAAAGGTCGCGTTATGGAACTTCTCAAGGATGTCCGGGTCCTCGAGGTGTCACTCTTCTCCGCGGACGCATTGGGCGGGCATCTGGCTGACCTCGGCGCAGAGGTGATCAAGGTCGAACCACTCGGCGGCGGTGGGTTTCGCGGGTCGGCGGTTTCGGGCGGCGAGTTGCAGGACTCGCACTGGAACCGCGGCAAGAAGAGTGTGGCGATAAACCTGAAAACGACCGAGGGGCAAGATGCGTTTCGCCGCCTGGCCGCGACGTCGGCGGTGGTGATCGACGGTCTACGTTACGGAACGGCGCAGCGGCTCGGGTTCAGCTACGACGACGTCGTCGCAGTCAACCCGACAGTTGTCTATTGCGTGCTCAATGGCATGGGCAGCCATGGGCCCTACACCCGGTTAGCCACACACGGGCTGTCCTTCGACTGTTTCGCCGGCTTGAGTCCGCCGATCATCGAAGCGGATGGAACGCCACGCCTTTCGGGCGCGGCCACAGGGACGACGGGGGTACTGGCGGGACCGCTGTACGCAGCGATGGGTGTGCTCGCCGCGTTGCACGCCGCCGGGCGCGACGGCAAGGCGCAGTACATCGAAGTAGCGCAAGTCGATGCGGCGATTAACTGGAACTTTCAGCACCTCACCGCGTTGGCGAACGGTCAACAAGCCTACGGTGAGGGAATCCGCGCTTCGCTTCGCTACCAGTACTACGAAACGAGCGACGGCAACTACGTGGTGTTCAACGCCCTGGAGGACAAATTCTGGCTGAGATTCTGCGAGTCGCTCGACAGGATGGATCTCTACGAGGCGGGGCGCCAGAAGCCGGGGGAGGACGTCGAGGGAGAGGCCCGGCTGCGCGAGGATTTGACGGCAATATTCAAGTCCCGGACACGCAGGGAATGGACCGACTTCTTCATTGCGACCGATATCGCAGGAGCCCCAGCATTTTTGGGCGCAGACCTCTTCGACGACGACCACGCGAAGGCTCGCCGACTCGTCTACGAGCAAGCTCAGCCGGACGGAACGTCACAGCGATTGATTGGGACGTGCATCAAGACCAAACCCGACGCAGGTTTTGCACCGCCAGCAGCGCCGCACGTTGGGCAGCATACGGAAGAATTACTCGGCGCCCTGGCGGGCTACGACGCGGCCGGAATTGAGCGCCTTCGTTCGTCGGGCGCGATCTGAACACCGACGCATGCCCCACCGCAGAGTTCGTACTGGACCCGTACCGAATCAGACAATCGCTCGGCCTGGTCGCGGAGCGCTGTCTAGGGACTCACAATCCGTTGGTCGCGGGTTCGAGCCCCGCCCGCCCCACGTCAGCCCACCACACCCTATTCACCGGTAGCTATTCGCGGTGCTCTGGCTCAATCCGGGTATTTTGCCGGATTATCGATCGCGCCTGATGCAAATGCTTGGCCGCCCACCTGCGATACGTGCGTTGTGCCCACGACATTCGGTCCTGCGAGCGCTCCGTATGGCGCACCAGTTCGAGGTCGACATGGTCGAGTTCCTCCGCCCCGATTTCGACTCGGTCGCGACCGTGGATGAACTGCAACACCAGCGCATCGGGGTCCAGCAATTCGCGCTCCCATGCCTCGTGGTTATCGAGGTCGGTGATGCCCATCGTGTCGGCGGCGTTGCGAAGCACCTCACCCAGTTCGCCATCGAGCAATTGACGAAACGCGTCCGCGCCCTGCCGCGGATTGGCGATCATCCACGAGTGGTACGCGGCCGGCACCTTGTACAGCGTGGCGTCGGACTCGTTGGCGATTTCGCGTGCGTGCGGGAACGGCACGATCATGTCTTTTTCGGCGTGCACCACCATCGTGGGCATCCCCTCGTCGCGCATGGTGTGCAGCATCGGCGTGTAATCACCGGACTCGACGATGGCCTTGATCGTCCGGACGGCCCCGAGTGGATACCGCAGGTTGGGCACCGCCACCGCGGCCAGCACGCGGAAATATCCGAGTTGTTCTGCGGCGCTGAGCTGCGTCGGGTCGCCCAGTGTGTCGCGGACCGCGGTGTAGGCCGCGCCCAACGCCTTGGTGGGTGACTTCACCAGTTCTGGGATGGTCGTGTCGAACCGGGCTCCGGCCGCCGGGTCGAACAGCACGGCTGCGAGTACCCGCTCGGGCGCGCGTGCGGCCAGCTGGATGGTCATTCGCCCACCCATCGAATGGCCGACGAACAACGCTTGCCCGATACCGAGAGCATCCAACGTGCGCAACACCGAATCGGCACGATCGGTGAAGCCGCACGCGCCGCTGGGCAGTCGCCCGGTGTCGCCGTGACCGGCGGCATCGACGGCGACGACCAGAAATCCCATACCGGCGATCCGGCTGAGCATCCGTAGATATGCCTTACGACTCAGCAGGAGCCCGTGCATGAATAACAACGGCACTCCGCGACCGCCGACTGAAAGTCCGATCCGGCGCCCGTCATCGAGTTCCACGATGTGATGACTCAGGCGGATGCGGCTTGGTGATGTCTCCGTCATGGCCACGGCGGAATTCCCGGCCGGCGGGCCGTTAAAACGGGATTGCCGACCAAATCCCGCCCCGCACAGATCGCAACCATGCCAGCGCGCATAGCTATTGCCCAGTCTTTCGCTCGGCCAGATCATTTCGGACAGGCAGCGCGGCAAGCGTCAACAACGCAACCAAATGCGCGGGCGTAACGCCACGGCGAAAAATCCACTCGAATTTCACCGTGCCGTTACGCCCGCGGCGCTCAAGGCGCGCTCACAGGCCGGATCAAGGTCCCGATCACAGGCCGATGTAGACCGCCTTGGTGTTGAAGTAGGCCTCGATGCCCTTGCGGCCGCGCTCGCCGCCCCAACCCGACTGCTTGTGGCCGCTGATCGGCATCGAGGGGTCCGCCGCGAGTGAGGAGTTCACCCAAACCTGGCCTGCGCGAAGCTCGTTCACGACGCGGTGGGCGCGGGACAGGTTCTCGGTCCAGATGGATCCGGCGAGCCCGTAGTGCGTGTCGTTCGCGGCGGCGAGTACCTCGTCCTCGTCGTCGAACGGGATCACACAGCCGACCGGCCCGAAGATCTCCTCTTTGATGAGCCGCATGTCGGGCGTGGTGTCGGTGACGATCGTCGCCTCGTAGAAGTAACCCTTGCGGTCCATCGGCCTGCCACCGGTGATCACCTGCGCGCCGCCGGCCACGCCGTCGTTGACGATGCCTTCTACGCGTTTGCGCTGCTTGTCGCTGATCAGCGGCCCGAGCACCGAGTCGGGATCTTCGCTGCCGCCCATCGGCAGCATCTGGGCGAACCCGGCCAGGCCTTCGACCACCTGGTCGTAGATGCCGCGCTGGACATAGATCCGCGACGTGCACGAGCAGTTCTGCCCCGAACCGGCGAGCAGGCCCATGCCCGCCCCCATGATCGCCTTGTCGAGGTTGGCGTCGTCGAACATGATCAGCGGTGACTTGCCACCGAGTTCGAGCGTCAGCCGCTTGAGGTTGCCCGCGGCCGCCTTGACGATCAGCCGTCCGACCTCCGTGGACCCGGTGAACGAGATCTTGTCGACGTCGGGATGTGCGGTGAGCGCGGCACCTGTGGTCTTGCCGTAGCCGGTGATGACGTTCAGGACGCCGTCGGGCAGGCCGGCCTCGCGGAAGATCTCCTCGAGCTTCAGCGCGGTCAGCGGCGTCTCCTCGGCGGGCTTGAGCACGGCGCTGCACCCCGCCGCGAGCGCGGGTGCGACCTTGAGCATCGCGACGAAAAACGGTCCGTTCCACGGGATGATGAGGCCGACGACGCCGACCGGCTCGAGCTGGGTGAACGTGTGGTAGGTCTCCCAGGTGCCGAGCAGGCCGTCGGACACCAGATTGGCCGACTCGCCGTGGATCTTGCCGACCCAGCCGGCGTAGTACTTCAGCATGTCGACCGACACCGGGATGATGTGCCGCGCGGCCGTCAGGTTCATGCCGTTGTCTTGGCCCTCGAGGGCGGCGAGCTCGTCGGCGCGTTCCTCGATGATCCGCGCGGCGCGGAACAACACGTTCGCCCGGTGCGACGCGGGCGCCTTGCGCCACACGCCCGACTCGAAGGTCTCACGCGCGCGGGCCACCGCGGCGTCAACGGCCGCCTGGTCGGAATCGGGGACCTCCGTGATCTGCTCCTCGGTGGAGGGGTTGAAGACGGGGATGGTGGTACTCAATTTCGTGGCCCTTCGTCAGCGGATCCTGCCGTCGCGCGAGAGGTTACGCGCGTAACCATTGGGTGTCTAGTACGCGAGAAGTCATGGCGGCCGCAGGACGCAGGTGGGTTCTGCTGGTCGCCGCCGTGCCGAAAAGTGGCTCCGCATGCGGTGGGATCGCGGGCTCGAACCCCGCGCGCCCACCGCGAATTGGCGGCTAAGTTACCTCTATGCGGGTTGTTCGCCTGTTCGGTGCCGTCCTGACGATCCTCACAGCGGGGTTGCCGCTGGCAAGCCCCGCCGGCGCGCAGCCGCCCCCCACGCTCACCGATCACATCACTGACACCGCCGGGGTCTTGACCGATCCGGGTCGCGCGACGGTCAGCTCGGCGATCGACCGGCTGTATCGCGATCGGCACATTCAACTGTGGGTCGTCTATGTCGACAACTTCTCCCAGTACAAGCCCGACAACTGGGCCGACAAAACCCGCAGCGCCAGCGGAATGGGCGACCACGACGCGCTGCTGGCGGTGGCCGTCAACACCAAGCGGTACACGT
Organism: Mycobacterium sp.; assembly: GCF_004298145.1. Classification (GTDB taxonomy): domain Bacteria; phylum Actinomycetota; class Actinomycetes; order Mycobacteriales; family Mycobacteriaceae; genus Mycobacterium. The sequence continues at coordinate 56,809 of NZ_SCRH01000011.1, read as the reverse complement.
TCACCGTGCCGCCGCAGGCGCAAGGCCCGACCGAGGCCGAGTTAAACAGCCTGCGGCGCAACCAGATTGAACCCGTGCTGGGCGCCAAGGACTGGAGCGGTGTCGCGGTCGCCGCGGCCGACGGGTTGAACAAATTGGCAAGCACGTCACAGCCGGCCAGCTCGTCGAAACCGATGTGGCTGCTGATCGCGGTCGGCGTCCTCGTGGTCGTGGTGCTGATCGCGCTGTTTCTGGTGCTCTATCGCGCGCGCCGCCGCCGGCGCGTCGCCCGCAGCGATGGGCCGGCAGGCATTGACGGCCGCGAAGATTCGTTGCCGCAGGCGCTGTCCACCGCGGACGCCCGATTGCGCCAGATTTCCGACTACGTCGGCAGGCATCGCGACAGCGTCGGCACCGAGTCCCAGGCCCGGCTCGACGAGGCGAAACGGCATTTGGCGGCGGCGCACGGCAAGCAAGCAACCAACGCCGCCGATGCGATCGCCCATGCCAACAGGGCATCGACGCTGGCCGCTCAGGCGCAAACGTTGGCCAACGACAACGTGCTGGCGGCGCACCGCACGCGACGAGGTCGAGGCCGTCAGCGGTAGGACGCGCGCAGCAGCGCCAGCGCCTGCTCGATTGTCTCCTCCATCCGACGCGTCGCGTCCACCCGCAGGACCGACGGGAGCTCGTCGGGTGGCGTGAACGCGGCTCGCAGCTCGGGCCACAGCTCGATCCGCGCATCCGAGACGATGCCCTTCTCGGTGGCGCGCCGCTCGAGCCGCGCGATCAGGGTGGCGTCGTCCGCGTCGCACAGCACGACGCGAAGGTCGGCCCCAAGCCGGTGCGCCAGTTGCCGCATGTGGGCGCGCTCGCCCGGATTGCTGAACGTCGCGTCGACGACCACGCCGCGGCCGCGGCGCAACCAGCGTGCGGCGTCGCGGCGTAGCGCGGCATAGGTGCTCCGCGTCATCGCCGGATCGTAGAGCCCCGAACCGAATTCATCGCTGCCGCGCTGGGTGGGTTCCATGCCCGCCATCCTCTTGCGCGCCACGTCCGAGGAGAGGTGCACCAGCCCGAGCCGGCCGGCGAGCGCGCGCGCCAGCGTGGTCTTGCCGCTTGCCGGCAGGCCTATGGTGATCACCATCGGTGGGCGGGGCAGCCCACCGGCGTGCGCCCAGGCCAGGTCGAAGTACGCCCGCGACTCGGCGATGAGCTCATGCCCTTCAGCACCGGATCCCTGTTCGGTCTGCTCCAGGCGCAGGCTGCGGACCTTGCCGCGTACGTAGGCTCGGTAGCAGATATAGAAGTCGAGCAGGCGAAGCAGCCCGTCGTCGCCGCTGGCGCGCACGTAGGAGTCGACGAACCCCCATGCCAGGTCTGCGCGGCCGTGGTACTCCAAATCCATTGCCAGAAAGGCGACTTCGGAGGCCAGGTCGGCGCACCGATAGCGTGGTGCGAACTGCAAGCTGTCGAACAGCAGAATCTGACCGTCGTCGATGCAGATGCTGGCGGCGTGGAGGTCGCCGTGGCCATCCCGCACGTGCCCGTGGGCCACGCGCCGCTCGAGCAACGGCGCCTGTGTCCGCAGGAACCGGTCGACGTAGGTCCGGATGTCCTCGTTGACGTCGTTCGCGATGGTTCGCCCGACGAACGGGGCCATCTGCTCGAAGTTCTCCCGCCAGTTCGCGATCACACTCGCCGGGCTGCCGTACGCATCGATGTCGGGGCCGGTTTCGGCCCTACCGTGCAGCCTGGCCAGGGTGCGACCGATTCGTCGCGCCAGATGCATGTCGACGTCGCCGCGCGCGAGCTTGGCCGGCAGCATGCCGTCCTCCGGCAGGCGCCGCATCCACACGGCCGGCTCGCCCGACCCGGGCTCGCCACCGATGCGGTAGTGGCCATCCTGTTCGGTGACTTCGACGACTCCCAGGTACATCTGTGGACTGAACCGCCGATTGAGGCGCAGCTCCTCGTCACAGTCGGCGCGGCGCCGCTCGATGCTGGTGAAGTCGAGGAAGCCGAGGTTCACCGGCTTCTTGAGCTTGTAGGCATAGGGGCCCGCGAGCAGCACCCACGAGCTGTGCGTTTCGTGGAGGCGCACGTCGTCGGCCGGCGGGTCGTACGCATCGGGCCGCAGCAAATCGGCGACGATCCGCGGGCGGCCGTCGGGTCCGGTTAGGTCGAAGGCGTGTGTCATGGTCTCGCCCGCCAACATTACTGGCGTGCCGTGTTGCGGGCGGTTTATGCGGTCAGTCGCCCACGTCGGCGGGCAACAGTGCGTGCGTGACGACAGTGCCGTCGAAGACGAATGTATGCGCGGGACGGCGCACGGGCTCGACGGTTCCATCCGCGTGCACGACGACTCCGCCGCCAGAAGGGACGCCGAGCCCGGTCGCCTCTCCACTCAGCAATCGAATCGCCCGCGACAGCCGCGCCCACTCGGCTCGTTCGTCGTGCACGTCGATCACCATGGGGACGAGATTGAACACGTCGAACACGCCGGTCCCGAATGATTCCGGCGTCTCGACGATTCCACAGCGTCCGAGCTGGACCGCCCCGGCCGAAATACCCACGAGGACAGCCCCTTCGGCGTACCGGCCCAGGATCGCGTCCTTCATGCCGGTTCTCTCGAAGATGTTCCAGCCGAGACGCACATCGCCGCCGGCGAGGACGATGAACCGGGCGCTCTCCAGAAACGCTCGGTCGGCCGGTCCGAAGGACGAGGTGATCATACGACGGTCGGCGATTCCAACCGCATCCATGGCGGCCTCGAAGATTTCGTAGAACTCCGGGCGATCCCCGTTGGAGGCACCGATGTAGGCCGCGCCCAGCGGTGCGTCCCGGACCAAGCCGTCGAGGGCCGCCTCGAGAAGCAGTCGGCCGTGGTGCTTCCAAAACAGCAGCTGGCTGTCCGCCAGCAGGTACAACGGTTGAAGTTGTTGTGCCACGGCCCATTCCCGATCGGCATTCGGCATGGTGTCAGCCTATCGGCGAAGCGGTGACCGTGGCTGCTGCCAGCTACCTGACCCGCAACGTGACAATCCCGTCCAAGGAAACGGATGCAGTCCGGCATCGGTCGCTCAACTACTCGGATTACCGTTGGTGCCTATGGACAGCGACCGGGGTGACTCCGCCTCCACCTGGCAGGGCCGGCGCGAACTGGTGAGCCAGATGCACGACCAGCTCGATGAGTTGGAGGCAGCGCGCGACCAGATGGAACAACTGGTGCGGGTCATCGCCGAGATCGGCTCCGATCTGGACCTGGACGTGACGATGCATCGAGTCCTCAACGCGGCGATGGAACTGACCGGCGCTCGCTACGCCGCTCTGGGTATCCGTGCACCCGACGGCAGCCTGATTTCTTTCGTGCATGCGGGAATCGACGCCGACACAGCGCGGCGGCTCGCCGACCTTGCGGTCGGCGATGGTCTGCGCGTAGACGATCTCAGTGCCCATCCGCAGACCGCCGGGCTGTCCGCACTCGACCCGCCGATGCGTGCCTTCCTCGGAATACCGATCACCGTGCGGGCGGCCAACTTCGGGAACCTTTACCTGGCCGACGACCGGCCCGGCCGAGTCTTCACCGACTCGCAGGAGGGCGCCGTCCGAGCGATGGCCACGGCGGCCGCCGCCGCCATCGACAACGCGCGACTCTTCGAGCGGGAGCGTGAATCGGCCAAATGGATGAAGGCCAGCCGCGAGATCACCACCGCGCTGCTGTCCGGCGACCCGCAGACGGGGCCACTGCAGCTCATCGTGAACCGGGCGCTGGAGTTGGCCGGCGCCGAGCAGGCGATCTTGCTGGTCCCCCGGGAGCCGGAATCGCCCGCCGACGACGTCGACACGCTGGTGGTCGCCGCGACGGCGGGCCGGTATTCCTCCGAGGTGATTGGCCGGCAGGTCCCGATGGACGGCTCGACCACGGGCGGTGTCGCGCGCCGTGGTCTACCGCTGATCACCGATTCCTTCCAATACCCGATCGAAGGGTTCACCGATGTCGGTGAACGCCCGGCGATCGTCATCCCGCTGATTGCCGACGGTGTGGTGCTGGGTGTCATCGCCGTCGCACGCGACCCGCACCGGCCCGCTTTCGGCAGCGACTATCTCGACCTCGTCAGTGACTTCGCCCGGCACGCCGCTATCGCTTTGGCGCTGGCGGCGGGCCGCGAGCACGCGCTCAACCAGGAACTGGCCCAAGCCGACACTGTCGATGACGCGGTACACGCCGCCGCGGAAGAATTGCGCAGGCGATGGCGGGCGCGCCGTGTTCTGGCCGTCACCTTCCCGACCTGCAGCTCGCCGACGGCGACGGCCTTCGGCGCGCCACAGGTGGTATCGGTCGGCGAACCCACGGAGTGGGCCGACCTGCCGCCTTCTACCCAACGGGCGCTCGGCTCATTGCGCGACGGCGACTTCCTCACACCCACCACGCCGCAGCCGGGGACGGCGGGCATCGCGCTGCAGCACCCCGAGGGCGTGCTCGTCGTCTGGATCGACCTGACCGAGCGACGCCCGTTCACCCTGGAGGACCAGACCTTGCTCACCGTGCTGGCTGGGCGCCTCGGTCAGGGTCTGCAGCGGGTGCACCAAGTCGACCAGCAGCGCGAAACCGCCCTGGCCCTGCAGCACGCGATCCTCGGCCCGGCTGATCTGCCCAACGGGTTCGCGGTGCGCTATCAGGCCGCCACCCGGCCGCTGCAGGTGGGCGGTGACTGGTACGACATCGTCGATCTCGAGGACGGACGCATCGCGTTGGTCGTCGGCGACTGTGTCGGCCATGGCCTCGCTGCCGCCGCCGTGATGGGTCAGGTGCGCAGCGCTTGTCGTGCGCTGTTGTTCGAAAATCCAAGCCCCGCTGCAGCTCTCGCGGGGATGGATCGCTTCGCCGCACGGCTGCCCGGCGCGCAATGCACCACCGCCGTCTGCGCGGTGCTCACCCCCGACACCGGGGAACTGGTCTACTCCAGTGCGGGGCACCCGCCACCCCTTCTGGTGCACGGCGACGGCACCATCCAGATACTCGACGACGGTCACGCCATCGCCCTGGGGATACGGGGCGACTGGGCGCGTCCGGAAGCCCGGGTGACCATACCGGCGCGCGCGACCTTGCTGCTCTACACCGACGGTCTGATCGAGCGTCGCGGCAGCCCGCTGGATCGGGGTATCTCCCGCGTCGCCGGCGTCGCACGGGATGGCCGAGCGTTGGGACTGGGCGATTTGGCGAACCAGGTCATGTCCCGTGTCGCGCCGCGCGGTGGATACCAGGACGACGTCGTTCTCCTGCTCTACCGCCATCCGGCCCCGTTGGAGCTGAGCTTTCCCGCCGACGTCAGCCAGCTCGCACCTATCCGCAACGCCTTGCGTAATTGGTTGACCCGCGTCCGGATGGCCCCCGACCAGGCCCTGAACGTGCTGGTCGCCGCCGGGGAAGCCGTCGCCAACGCCATCGAGCACGGCCACCGCCACAGGCCGGAGGGCCTGATTCGCCTGGATGCGATCGCGGTGGGCGACGAGGTGCAGTTGACGATCACGGACACCGGCTCGTGGAAGGCTCCGCAGCCGTCGTCCCATCTTCGTCGCGGCCGGGGCATCCCGCTCATGCGGAGCCTCATGCACGATGTCGACATCCGGCCCGCCCCCGACGGAACCACGGTTCACCTATCCGCGAGGATCACCTGATGACCAACCCACTCACGCTCGCCACCGCGGGCCGAACGGTGACGCACCTGATCGGTGTCGAATCTCCTTGCGACGAAACATGATATCTGTTCTCGCTGGCCGATCGGCTCATCTCGTCTTCGAATTGATGACCGACTGAAGACGCCAGCTGTCAACAACATTCAAGCCCGCCAATTCGGCACGCCAACGCGTCGATTGCCGCACAATGATGTGCGCGGGTTTGGCCGGACGTGACGAGCCATCACCGCCCGCCCTGCCCGAAGACAAAGTGAGGTCGGCGATGAGACATTCTCTGCGGCGCTACATGGTCGGCGTGTTCGCCCTCGTGTTGGCCGGCTTACCGGTGACGGTGCTCGAAACGCCGGCGATCGGCCGCGCCGACGGTGACTGCGCCCCGGGCTGGGGATGGAGCGTCGATCTGAATGAATGCGTGTTCTTGCTCCCGGCCGCAAATGGACCGGGTGGACCTGGCGGGCCGGGTGGACCTGGCGGCCCCGGTGGACCTGGCGGACCGGGCGCGCCCGGTCACCCCGGACCGCATTAAGACATCGTCTGGCTGCGGCAACGCAACCCTCGGGGCGGCGAAACGCCGGACGGTGGGCGCGTGGGAACTCCACCCGCGCGCCAGTCGTTATACCGGCTAAGTAACCGGTGATTCCGAGGGGGACAACAGCCGCATGCCACGCACAGACAACGACACCTGGGATCTGGCGACCAGTGTGGGCGCGACCGCCACGATGGTCGCAGCCGCGCGGGCGATCGCAACCAACGCCGACAACCCGCTGATTGAGGACCGCTTCGCCGAGCCGCTGGTTCGTGCCGTGGGCGTGGACTTTTTCACGCGCTGGGTCACCGGCGACGTGGTCGCCGCCGATGTCGACGACCACGAATCCGGCTGGAAACTCGAACACATGCCCGCGGCGATGGCCGCCCGGACCCGCTTCTTCGACTCCTTCTTCCACGCCGCGACGCAGGCAGGGATCCGGCAGGCCGTGATTTTGGCCTCTGGGCTCGATGCGCGCGCCTACCGGTTGGCCTGGCCCGCCGATATGAGGGTGTTCGAGATCGACCAGCCGCAGGTGATCGAATTCAAGGCCACCGCGCTGGCCGCCCTGGGCGCTACCCCACAGGCCGAGCTGCGCACGGTCGCCGTCGATCTGCGTGACGACTGGCCAAAAGCCTTGGTGGACGGGGGCTTCGACAAGAGCCGGCCCACGGCATGGATCGCGGAGGGACTCTTCGGTTATCTGCCGCCGGACGCGCAGGACCGCCTGTTGGACAACATCACCGCGCTCAGCCCTGACGGCAGCCGACTGGCGTGCGAAGCTATTCCGGATATGTCAGAGGTAGACACCGAGAAAGCGCAGGAGATGATGCGCAGGGCCACCGCGAAATGGCGTGAGCATGGCTTGGACCTGGAATTCGGCGATCTCGGCTACCAGGGCGCGCGCAACGATGTCGCCGTATACCTGGACGACCTGGGCTGGCATTCGGTCGGCATCCAGATGAGTCAGCTGCTGGCCGACGCCGGCCTTGATTCGATTCCGCAGACCAACGACTCCGTGTCGGTGGCCGACACCATCTACTACAGCTCGGTGCTGGCCAAGTGACCGCACCGCAGCGCCGGGGGCTCAACGAAGCCGTCACGCGGGTGTGGAGCTTTTTGGCGCCCGCTTACGATCTGCCGTTCCTGCAGCAGTGGGTGTACCGACCTCCGCACAACGAGGTGATCGCCCAGCTGCGCAACCATGGGGCGCGAAAGGTCGTCGATATCGCCTGCGGCACAGGGATTCTCAGTGACCGGATCCAGCGCGAACTGAATCCCGACGAGATCTACGGTGTCGACATGTCCGACGGCATGCTCAACCAGGCCCGGGCCAGATCGGATCGGGTGCAGTGGTTGCGCGCCCCGGCCGAACAGCTTCCCTTCGACGACGGCGCGCTCGATGCCGTCGTGACGACCTCGGCGTTTCACTTCTTCGACCAGCCGGCGGCGTTGCGCGAATTCCATCGGGTACTGGCGCCCGGCGGGCTGGTCGCCGTCTCGGCCTTGAGCACGCGGCAACCGCTGCTGCAGTCGTCTGCGCAGAGTCGGTGGAAGCCGCAACACAACGCGTCGGCGCCCGAGATGCGGGCACTTTTCGAAAACGCCGGGTTCGTGATCAGCGATCAGCACCGGATCCCGCGGCCGGTCTGGACGCGCCTCGTGTCCGACCTGTTAACCGTCGGCACCAAAGGCTGAGTTCAGGCGGCCACGCGGGTCGTGGCGCGTGGCGGGGCTAGCGAAACCTGTTCGCGGCGACCGACATACACGACGCGGCAGGGGCAAGAGCCGGCAAGCGGCGGGGGAGCCTTGACCCCGGTGTGGGGGGCGGCCCGCTCATGCGTGCGCTCAACAGTTCGGTCGAGAAAGTCGGCGGCGATCCAGCCTCCGCCGAGCATCGCCAGGGCGACACCGAATTGCAGCGGCGAGCCGGCGGCCAGCGCGAAGAGTGCGCAGAGTCCGGATACGGCGGTAACGATCAGCGCTGCGGCGTAGAGGGGGGTCACGCGTGCGGCCCGCTGGTGGGGCGCCATACCGGGCGTGGGCATCGTGTCTCCTCTTCGGTCACAAGCGGTGGGCGGTCGGAACAACCGAACCGTGACCTCGATGTTTCCTGATCGAGACTCTTCAAGCGAGGGCCGTGCGACACCTGTGGCATGGCGTAAAGGCCCACCGCACAGGGGTCAAAAGTCCTACCAGCCACAATGGCCCCAGCAGGCACACGGGGGTGCCCGCGCGGGTTTGGCAAGGCTAGGTTGGCTGGTCGGGCGGGGCTTTCCTCTATATCGTTGCCGCCGTGTCGAGCAGGTCACATCCGGCCGAACCGCATGTCGGGTCGGTGTCGTCGAAGTTGAACTGGCTGCGTGCGGGTGTGCTGGGCGCCAACGACGGAATCGTCTCCACCGCGGGCATCGTCGTGGGAGTCGCGGCGGCGACGACCCTGCGAGCTCCGATCTTGACCGCCGGGAGCGCCGGACTGGTCGCCGGCGCGGTGTCGATGGCGCTGGGCGAATACGTATCCGTCAGCACCCAGCGCGACACCGAGAAGGCGCTGCTGCGCCAGGAGCGCCACGAATTGCGCGACGATCCGGCCGCCGAACTGGACGAGCTCGCCACCCTCTACGAAGCGAAAGGCCTGACGGCGGCCACCGCGCGCACCGTTGCGGAGGAACTCACCGATCAGAATCCGTTGCTGGCCCATGCTGAGGTCGAACTCGGCATCAATCCCGAGGAGCTGACCAGTCCGTGGCAGGCGGCATCGTCGTCGGCGCTGTCGTTTGCGATCGGCGCCCTGTTGCCGTTGATCGCCATCTTGGCCCCGCCGACGACGTGGAGAATCCCCGTCACCGTGGCGACGGTGCTCCTGGCGTTGGTGATCACCGGAGCGGTCTCGGCCGGTTTGGGTGGGGCGCCAAAGCTGCGCGCCGTGCTCCGCAACGTCCTTGGGGGCAGCCTCGCGTTGACGGTCACCTACGTGATCGGTCACTTGGTGGGCGCGGCAATCGGCTGATCGGCGCGGTGCGCATCCAGCGACTGGAAGCGCAACTGTAACATTCACGGTTGCGGGTCTCGGCAGAGGTCCGCAATCCCATCACGCGAAGGGTCATGCAGTGGCCGAGCCCAATATCGTGCCGGATGAAGCTCAATCGGCGCAACCGGTGCCGTACTTTGTGCGCGACGAAAAGTACTTTGTACCAACCGAAATCGCGCGCGGCGGGTGGGGCCCCTCGCTGAGCGGCCACGTTGTCGGCGGTCTCCTGGCGTGGGCGGTCGAGCGGGCCGCTCCAGACGCGCACCTGCAACCGGCGCGGTTAACGGTCGACCTGCCCCGGCCGACGGCGCTAAAACCACTCGAGGTGCACACCGAGGTGCGCCAGGACCGTCGGCGATTACGGCTGGTCGAGGCCGTCATCACCCAGGAGGGCGCCCCCGTGGCACAGGCCAGCGCACTGTTCTTGCGGCGCGGCCCGCAGCCCGACGGACAAATCTGGTCGCCACCGGTGCAGATGCCGCCGCTACCGCTGGGCCAGTCGTACCCGACGCTTTTCATGCGAACCTACGGCTGGGGTTCGGAGGTGCAGAACCCCGATCCGGACTGGCCCCAGACCGAGGGCCCGAAATACACGTGGTTACACGAGAATCGCCCGTTGATCGACGACCAACCGCTCACCGCCTTCACCCGCGCGGCGATGGCCGGCGACATCACGGCCTCGATTGCCAACTGGGGCACCAACTCCCTGGAGTTCATCAATGTCGACTACACGCTTACGCTGACCCGGCTGCCCGAGGGCGCGTATATCGGGCTTGCCTCCCTCACTCAGCACAGCCACGACGGGGTGGCCAGCGGCTCGGCGGTCCTGGTCGACGAGAAGGGCCCGATCGGCACCGGCGTGTCGGTCGCCGTCGCGCACTCGGGATTTCGTCCACCCTCCACTGATCCGTCAGCCGGGTGACGTCGGTGGGGGGCGGTGCGGTCACCTTCTGGACGCTGATTGCCGATGCGGCGCAGCGGGAATCGACCCGGCCGCTTCTCGCCGACGAGCACGGTCGCAGCCTGACCGCACGTCAGTTTTACGATGCCGCGTCCGCAACCGCTGCCGCGCTCGCCGAACGAGGAGTCCGCGCGGGCACTGTGGTGTCCTGGCAGCTGCCCACCATGCTGGAAACCATGGTGGTGATGGCCGCACTGGCCCGACTCGGCGCGGTGCAAAATCCGATCATCCCGTTGCTTCGGGAAAGCGAGCTTGGTTTCATCACCGGCCAGTTGAACACCGAATTCTTTGTGGTGCCGGAGGTTTGGCGCGGTTTCGATCACGGCGGGCTGGCTCGTGAGCTGGCGCGGGACAAAGGTTTTCAGGTCATCACCCTCGATCTGGCAACACCCCCGGCCGGTGAGCTGCGGCTGCCCCGCGCCGACCCCGGTCCCCTCCCCGAACCCCCGACATCGGCCGACGACGCCCGCTGGGTGTACTACTCCTCCGGGACCACCGCGGCCCCCAAAGGGATCCGCCATACGGACACCTCGGTCATCGCCGGCTCGGCGGGAGTGGTGGGCATGGTGGGGGCCACGAGCAGCGACGTGGACCCCGTCGCCTTCCCCATCGCTCACATCGGCGGGGCCGCGATGCTGGCCACCGCATTGCTGACCGGCATGCGGCTCGCACTGTTCGAGACGTTCGATCCGGTCACGACGCCGCTGGCCATCGCCGCCCACAATCCGACGTTCCTGGGCACCGCGACCCCGTTCTTCGTGGCATTCCTCGAAGCCCAACGGGCCCACGGTGATCGGCGGTTGTTCTCATCGGTGCGGGGCTGTCTGGCTGGAGGCGCACCCATCACCGCCGAATTGGGACGTCACGTCCGCGAAACCTTCGGCGTGGCCGGGATCGCCAACGCGTGGGGGATGACCGAGTTTCCCTGCGCGACCTCGCCTTCACTGACCGCACCACCGGAGGTGCTCGACCATACCGTCGGCCCGCCGGTGCCCGGGGTCAAGGTCCGTGTGGTCGATGGCCGGGGCGTCGAACTGGCCGCCGGACAGGAGGGGGAGCTGCGACTCAAGGGGCGCCAATGTTTCCTCGGCTATGCCGATCCGGCCCTTGACGCCGATGCGTTCGACGGCGACGGCTGGCTGCGCACAGGCGATCTCGGCCTGATCGATGCGGACGGCAATGTCCGTGTCACGGGTCGCACCAAAGACGCGATCATCCGCAACGCGGAGAACATCTCCGCCCTCGAGATCGAAAATACGCTCGCCACCCATCCCGCCGTCGCCGACGTCGCCGTCATCGGGATCCCCGACCCGCGCACCGGTGAACGCGTCTGTGCCGTGGTGGTGCCCGCAGCGGCCGATGGTGTATCGCTGGAATCCCTTGTGCGACACTGCCAATCACGGGGTCTGAGCCGTTACAAGCACCCCGAGCATCTGGTGGTCGTCGATACGCTACCGCGTAATCAATTCGGCAAGGTGATCAAGAAAGACCTGCGCAAGGCTTTCGGGTGAATCGGGCCCGGCCGGGTATCCCTCGCTCCCGCGTTCGTAACGCCACGGCGAGATCCGCGTGGAATTTTCGCCGTGGCGTTACGGCCGCGGACCACGTTACGGCCGCGCCCAGCTGGCCCACGTGACAACGAGCGGGCTAGAGCCCCTTGGGCGCATCGCGAACCGCCTGCACCGCCGCGGCATCGCCGTCGAATTCGACCTGGGCCGCGCGCCCGACGGAGAACAGCAGCAGTTCCTCGGGCGATCCGGTCACCGTCACCGCCGGACCCCGACCGGCGGTGAGCAACGTCTTACCCTGCGGGGTGCGCAACGCCACCCGGCCGGGCGCCTTGGCGAGGGTGAGCCGGGCCATCAGCGGCAGAGTGCGGCGCAGCATCGTGCTCAGGGCGGGCTCCAGCGCGCGCGGCTGCCAGTCGGGCTGCGCGCGGCGCACATCCTCGTGGTGGATGAACATCTCGGCGACGTTGGCCACCGGGTCGAGCAGCTTGAGCGGCGAGTACACCGGTGGACCGGCGGCGACCTTGCCGACCAGCTCGTCCCACTCGGTCCGCTCGCTCACCTGGTTCTGCACCCTGGCGGTATGCGAGGCGAAGAGCGGGATCAGGATGCCCGGGGCCGCATCGGGGCGATACTCCCGGATCACCAGGTGGGCGGCCAGGTCGCGTGTCGTCCAGCCTTCGCACAGCGTGGGTGCGTCCGGACCGACGCCGCGCATGGTCTCCACGAGGGCGGCGCGTTCGCGCTGAGCAACAGACATGCGTTCAGCGTAGAGCCGGTCGCGCCCAAGAGGACGGGTCCACCGAACACCAGTGGCCGGCGGCTCGGTAAATTTGGAGCGTCATGTTGTCGAAGGGAATGTCATGAACGCGCGCGTCGAGCAGTTGGAGTTTCAAGCAGAGGCTCGGCAACTGCTGGATCTGATGGTCCACTCCGTCTACTCCAACAAGGACTCGTTCCTGCGGGAGCTGATCTCCAACGCATCCGATGCGCTGGACAAGCTGCGGCTTGAAGGGTTCCGGAACAAAGACCTCGATGTCGACACCTCCGACCTGCACATCGAGATCGACGTCGACCACCAAGCTCGCACCCTGACCGTCCGCGACAACGGCATCGGGATGACCCGCGCCGAAGTCATCGATCTGATCGGCACACTGGCCAAGTCGGGGACGGCCGAGCTGCGCCAGCAACTGCGCGAGGCCAAGAACGCCAAGAACGAAGCCGCCTCCGAGGAACTCATCGGCCAGTTCGGCATCGGTTTCTATTCGAGCTTCATGGTCGCCGACAAGGTCGAACTGCTGACCCGCAAGGCCGGTGAGAGCGACGCCACCAAATGGGAGTCCAGCGGCGAGGGCACCTACACCATCGAATCGGTCGACGGCGCGCCGCAGGGAACGTCGGTCATCCTGCACCTCAAGCCCGAGGACGTCGAGGACGAGCTGCACGACTACACCTCGGAGTTCAAGCTCCGGGGCCTGGTCAAGAAGTACTCCGACTTCATCGCTTGGCCCATCCGGATGGAGGTCGAGCGGCGGGAGCCGGCCGCCTCGGACGAAGAAGGGGCGGGCGGCGAGGAGACCGTCGTCATCGAGACCGAGACCCTCAACTCGATGAAGGCGCTGTGGGCCAGGCCCAAAGACGAGGTCTCCGAGGAGGAGTACAAGGAGTTCTACAAGCACATCGCGCACGCCTGGGACGACCCGCTCGAGGTCATCGCGATGAAGGCCGAGGGCACCTTCGAGTATCAGGCGCTGCTGTTCATTCCGTCCCACGCGCCGTTCGACCTGTTCAACCGCGATGCCCAGACCGGCATCCAGCTCTACGTCAAGCGCGTGTTCATCATGGGTGACTGCGACCAGCTCATGCCCGAGTACCTGCGCTTCGTCAAGGGGGTGGTGGACGCGCAGGACATGTCGCTCAACGTCTCGCGCGAGATCCTGCAACAGGATCGGCAGATCAACGCCATCCGGCGCCGGTTGACCAAGAAGGTCCTCTCCACCATCAAGGACCTGCAGTCCGAGCGCCCCGACGACTATCGGACCTTCTGGACCCAGTTCGGCAGGGTCGTCAAGGAGGGCCTGCTGTCGGACTTCGACAACCAGGACACCCTGCTGCAGATCTCTTCGTTCGCCTCGACGCACAGCGAGGAGGAACCCACCACGCTCGCCCAGTATGTGGAGCGCATGAAGGAGGGGCAGACGCAGATCTTCTACGCCACGGGGGACACGCGTCAGCAGATCCTGAAGTCGCCGCACCTCGAGGCGTTCAAGGCCAAGGGCTACGAGGTGCTTCTGCTCACCGACCCGGTCGACGAGGTCTGGGTGGGAACGGTGACCGAATTCGACGGCAAGCCGCTGCAGTCGATCGCCAAGGGCGAGGTGGACCTCAGCTCCGAGGGTGCCGAGAGCGAGGCCGAGCGCGAAGAACAGCAGAAGGAATTCGCCGACCTGCTCACCTGGATGAAGGACACCCTGGCCGACCACGTCAAGGAAGTCCGCCTCTCCACCCGACTGACCGACTCGCCCGCCTGCCTGATCACCGACGCCTTCGGGATCACGCCCGCGCTCGCGCGCCTCTACCGCGCCTCGGGGCAGGAGATTCCGGTGGGGAAGCGGATCCTCGAACTAAATCCGAACCACCCGCTCGTCACCGGTTTGCGCCAGGCACACCAGGACCGCAGTGACGACCCGTCAATCGCCGAGACCGCGGAATTGCTCTACGGCACAGCACTTCTCGCCGAAGGCGGCGCACTCGATGATCCGGCACGTTTTGCCGGGCTGCTGGCCGACCGGCTGGCCCGCACGGTGTAGACCGGTTTTTACCGGCGAATCGGCGATTTTTTGGGATTGAAAAGTCGCTGGCAGGGATACTTAGCTTCCATGGTTGAGTTTCGCGTCATCGACCCACATGGGCGGGTGGTCGCGACGAAGAATTTCGCCAACGCGGAGGCCGCACACACCTGGTTCGTCCACTCGGTCGGCGGCAATACCGAGCTGGGTTGGCGCATGGAGGTCAACGACGACGGGCAGTGGGCCTCCTTCGATGACACCGAAGGATTCACCGCCCCCGTGAGCCACCGGCCGACGAAGCGCTGAAGCGCCCGGGCGTCAGCCCGCCGGCCCGATCACGAAGCAACGGACCGTGCCGCTGACGAACAGGACTTCGTCAACCGCGGATGGTGGTGTGGCCGGAAATTCGAAGCGATGCACTTGTTGGCCGGCCTCGATGTGGGCGTCCTGCGATTCGGTGGTGCCATCTTTCTTGCGAACCACCGTCGTGACCTTGTCCGGTTTCGACGGGCTTTGCGGGTCTTGGAAGTACCACACTTCGATCCCCGCCCCTGAGGCGTCGGCGCGCCAGCCGTCCGAGTAGTAACACCCCGGATTGCCCTCGGCATCCGGTGGCGGTGGCGGGCATATCGACAGCCCGACGCACGCTGGTGCGGCCGGCGCGGTGGTCGCGGCGGCGTGCTGCGACCCGCAAGTTATCAGCCCCGCACACCCGAATGCGACCACGGCGCACCACCGGGAACCCCGTCCGGCATCGAAACACGTTATGTGCCACCTCATTTCAGTGCCACACTGTGCAAGCGATGCCGTCGTTCCCGGCAATCCTCACTGCGGTTGCTCCGGCAATGAATAATCCACGAAGCATGTTCGTGAACCTCTCGTTTAGAGAAATACCGATGGTTGCTGATGACTACAGAGCTAACACCGTGGGCCGGTCGTCCGGCAAGAGGCTGACGCGCCGCGGATCGTTCGCCCTTATCCGCGACGTAGGCTCCCACCATGCATGTCGACGCGATGACGACCCCCCAGCCGCTCGGCCAAATCGGCGAACTCGCCCGACGAACCCAATCCGCCGGGTTCTCCGGTCTGTTGTTCACCGAGACGGGCCGCACCGCCTACCTGAACGCCGCCGTCGCGTCGCAGGCGGCCCCCGAGCTCGAGCTGTCCACGGGCGTCGCGGTGGCCTTCCCGCGCAGTCCCTTCGTCACCGCCGCTGCGGCATGGGAACTGCAGGAGGCAACCAAGGGAAAGTTCCGCCTGGGTTTGGGAACCCAGGTGCGCACCCACGTCGTGCGGCGCTACGGCACGGCCTTCGAACGGCCGGGTCCCCGGCTGCGCGACTACTTGCTCGCCGTGAAGGCATGTTTTACGGCGTTCCGCTCCGGGACGCTCGACCACCACGGTGATTTCTACGATCTCGACTTCATCACCCCGCAGTGGAGCCCGGGGCCCATCGACGCTCCCGACCCGAAAGTCGATATCGCGGCGGTGAATCCGTGGATGTTGCGGATGGCGGGCGAGGTGGCCGACGGGGTGCACGTCCATCCGATCGGCGAACCGGGCTACCTGGCCCGTCACGTCCTGCCGACGGTCGCCGAAGGGGCGGCGAAGGCCGGTCGTTCGCCGTCGGACATCGCGATCATCGTGCCCGTCATGACGATCGTCGGCGACAGCGACGAGGAACGCGACAAGCAGCGCGAAATCGTGCGCGCCAGCATGGCCTTCTACGGAAGCACGCCCAACTACGCGTTCATTTGGGACGAGGCCGGTTTCGAGGGCACGACGGCCCGGATTCGGGAGAAGCAGAAGGCCGGTGACTTCGCCGAGATGGCGGCCCAGGTCAGCGACGAGCACATCGCCGTCTTCGCCACCGAGTCGAGCTGGGACGGGTTGGCCGACGCGTTGATCGACAAATACTCCGGCACGGCAACGCGTTTGGTGATGTACAACTCCGTGGCCGATCAGGATCGCTTCGAGCGATACGGCGACGTGGCCCGCGCGATCCAAGCGGTCAGCGGCTGAGCTGGATCGCCTTGACCACCAGGAGTAACGCCCCGACAACCAAATAGGCGCGCAGCGCGATCATCGCGAGTCGGGTTCCGGATGACCAGACCACCGGCTCGAGCAGTGTCAACGGCGGCATCCGCCAGGCCCTGCGGTCGACGCCGCGGGCCGGAAGCCGCACGGCGGGTCGCGCGGGCTGGCGGCGGGCCGCCCAGCGCAGCGCGGGCACAGCCGCGACGCCGAATACGACCATGGCCAAAACCAGATAGCCGGCAACCGCCACGACATCGATTTTGGGAAACAACGTGGTGGCCATCAAGATGCCTGACAGCAGCAGTAGCGTACCCACGATCAGCCCGGCGACCCAGTTGAGCCAGGGGCGATTCACCCAGGGGCCCAATACTTCTCGATCATTGCATAGCAGCAGCAGGAAGACGCTGGCGCTGGGCAACAGTAGACCGGCAAGGGCTTGCACGGCGGTGGTGATCAACCCGAGGGGGGCGCCGGGAATCAGCACGATAGCCGCGGCCACCACCACCATTGCCGTGTAGGACAGGTAGAACTGTTTGGCGTCGCCGAAGCCGCGGTGCAGCGAATGCTTCAATCCGAACACGTCACCAAAGGCGTAACTGGTGGCCAGGGTCACCGCGGCGGCGCCGATGATCGAGGCGTCCATCAGCACGATCGCGAAGATCCAGCCAAGCGTCTCGCGGTGTTGGCCGAGCAGATGGGCGGTGGCGCCGGCGTCGGTGAAGCCACCCACGGTGCCGGCGGACCGCGCGGCCCAGTCGCCGGTCATCACCAGCGCCGCGGCCCCGATCACCACGACAAACGCCCCCAGCACCGTGTCCACGCGTTCGTAGCCCATGAACCGAGGCGTGATGCGCTTGTCGACGACGTTGGACTGCTGGAAAAACAGCTGCCATGGTGCCACGGTGGTGCCGACAATGGCGATGATCAACAGCACCGCATCCGAGCTGATCCCACCCGAAATACTGGGCACCACAAGGGACTTCACGGCATGGCCCCACTGCGGGTGTGACATCAGCAGCATCGGGATCTGCAGGAGTGTGACGGCGATGAAAACGAACATGGCGCGTTCCCATCGTCGGAAGCTGCCGCTGGCCATGATCGCCACCAACGCCACCGCCGAGATCGGTACCACAACGTATTTGGAGACGCCCATGTACTCCGCGGCCAGGCTGATGCCGATGAACTCGGTGACGATCGTCAAGAAGTTGAGCAAGAACAGGTCGCCGACGGAAAACCAGCCCCAGCCGCGGCCGAAGCGTTCGTTGATCAGCCGGGCGTGTCCCACCCCGGTGACCGCACCGAGTCGCACCACCATCTCTTGGTTGACGATGAGCACGGGCACCAGCAGCAGCAACACCCACAGCAGGGAGTAGCCGTAATTCTGCCCGGCCTGGGCATAGGTGGCCACCCCGCCCGCATCGTTGTCACCGACCATCACGATGATTCCGGGTCCGACGATCGCGAGCAGGGTCAGCAGCCGCGTCCGCCAAGTGCGGGCGTGCTCGGTTTCGCCGACGCTGATGCGCCCGAACGCACCCTCGATGTCGCCCACGTGAGCGCTGTCGAGCACCGCGGTGCGCGGCGGCTCCGTCCGCTCGGAGCGGTGAACGTCGACCGCCGGCACTTCGGCCTCGGTGGTGTTCTCGCCGCCTGAGCTCACTGCGCGTTACCTCCCGTCAACGGTGTGTCGCGATCGTCGGAAGCGGTGATCTCGCGGATCGGGCGTGGGGCGGGCTCTCGGCGGCGCCAGTCCTCGGGGATGGTCGCCTCGAGCACGTCATCGACGGTCACCACTCCGAGCAGGCGGTCCTGCTCGTCGACGACGGGGATGGAGTAGAGATTGAAATCGGCCATCAGCAGCGCTATGTCGGTCAGGTCCGCATCGGCGTTGACCCGCACCGGGTCGGAATCCATCAGTGCCCCAAGGGTTTCAGCGGCATCAACCTGCAGGAGGGTGATCACGGAGACCACGCCGTCAAGCCGTTTGTCCGCATCGAGCACGTGTACTTTGATGAGCGCTTCGGGCTGGATGCCGCGCGACGCGGCGATCAGCGCCAACGCTTCGCCCGCCGTGGCGGTGGCCGAACACGTGACAGAGTCGACGTTCATCAGCCCGCCGGCGCTTTCTGGGTTGAAACCCATCAAGGTGATGACTTTGGTGCGCTGTGGGGCGGGCATCAGGTCGAGCACGCGGCGGCGCCGTGACTGGCGCAGGTCGGCGATCGCATCGGCGGCGTCGTCGGCGCGCATCCGGCCCAACAGCGCGGCGACCTCGTCGTCCGGCTTGTCGTCGAGCAGCCGGCTGGCCTTTTCCGGGTCCAGTTCTTCGAAGACGTCGGCTTCCAGTTCCGGGTCGCTGTGCACCCTGTCGAGGATCTCGCCGCCCTCGGCTTTGTCCGCCTCTTCGAGAAGATCGGCGATCTCCGCGGCCTTGAGTTCGCCGAACCGATCCGACAGGCGCCGCACCGCATCGGAACGGGCGTGGCCGATCAGCGGCTCGAACGCCTTCCAATCGCGAGATGCATGTCCCCCCGAATGCTTGATCAACCCGAACAATCGTGGTGGACGGCGGGTGTCCAGGCGGGTAACCGTCCAGCCTTCGCCGGTCTGTTCCAGTTCGACGTCATAGGCGCGCACCAGCTCGACGGTTGCCACGTCGATCAACCGATGGCCCAACACATCGGTGCGCAATAGCACCTCACCCTCGCGGCGTCCGAAGCTGCGAAGGTCGATCTTGTTCTTGGCCAACAGAACTCGGTCCGCGGAGTATTGGAAAATGGATTTGTCGCCGATGAAGACCCGACGCCCGCCGACCCCGGCCACGATCCCCGCCACCAGCGGGTACTCCTCGGCTCCGCGCAGCCGCACGATCACATCTTCGACCCGGCCCACCGTTTCGCCGGAGCGCGCCAGCACGGGCGCGCGCAGCAGTTGCGAGAGGTGGATGATTGGCTGCCTGGTGCGCGACTTGGACGCCTTTTCCGATGTGCCCACGTATTCCTCCTCAAGGCGGTACGACCGAACCCGCGGACAAATTACCCCGAAATCGATGTCACGGTGCTGCGTACGGCTACAAACCGGATCCAGGGGTGGCATGTATCGTCGTCTCCCGTCTCGGCGGCCAGAGCCTACGTTTCCCGATGCGGGTGCGGCTACCGGTAATGGGTAAACGGCAGAAGGCTGTTGGGTCGCCCAGCGTCGGCGCCGGCTACTGCTTGTCGACCTTCCCGGCGATCTGGTTGGCGATGTTGACGCCCAGGTCCCCGACATCCTTGCGGCACACGTCGACATCGATGACGACATTTCGACGGACGGTCAGTGCCCGCTGACAGGACGTGGACGCGTTCGTGCCATTTCGGTTGACTGACAGGGTCACCGGAGCGCTCAACACCCCGTCGGCGTTGGAGATCGGGCCCACCTTCCATTGCATTTCCGGATCGGTTTCGTTGGCGGGCACGGTGTCCTGGCGGTTCGCGCAGGCGGGCCAGCGCTGCGACGACGCGGTGAAAAAGGCGCTCGCCTCGTCGGGAGTCGGAAACAGCACGACGAATTGGTCTACCCCAGGGCTTTGGATTCGATCTGCGCCCGCAGGAGCGGGCGCCAGGTCGTGGTAGCCATAAACCGCGGTGCTCCCGCTGGCGGCATATTGGGGTACTGAGGCGGTGTGGATGGCGTATTTGCACTCGGCGGGAAGGGTGTAGTCCGTGCGGCGAACCTGCTCTTCCATCAGCGCGGTGAACGGCGGATCGCTCGCCGTTCCCTTGACACCCAGCGTGCTGTCGATCTCATCCGGCGACAACATGAGATCGGCCAGCGCGGCCTTCGCAAGGGGAGTCTTCGGCGACGCCGTGGTGGTTGTGCTCGACGACGCCGCGGTGTCATCCCCGCTGCTGTCACCGCAACCGGCGACGAGTATTCCGGCCGCGACGATGGCGACCGCGGCAGTTAGCTGGCGCATGGTGGGTGCCCTTCCTCCTTGAACCGATTCCGCAGAGGTCGTTTGCGGATGGAGCATACGACAGCACCCGACCGTCGCGAGCCCGTTCGGAGGGAAGCGATATCTTCGCTGGGCGGGTCGATCGCGCCGCGGGACACTCCCTACGGTGTGTGCGAATTCGCGTATGTCGACCCCGACGGCACCGTGCACCGGGGCGGTGCGCACCAGATCTGATCGGGCTGTATCCGTTGGGAGACAGGGCTTTTCGTCCGCGTCCGCCCGACGTGACAGCCGGGTCCATCGCGGCAGGCGGCGCCGCGCCGGATCCGTCGCGTCAGCTGCCGCGACGGATCTTGAGCGCGGTGGTGACCATCGGAATCTGCAGCGGCAGCCGGGCCAGGGCGACGATCCGCATCGCCCAGGGCTTGTTCCACCACAACCGGACCATGTTGACGTTGCCCGGAAAGACCCCGACGAACAGGACAGCGGCGGCCAGCGCGGCGGATCGCCGGGTGCGTCGCGGCACCAGCAACGCGCCGATCGCCAGCTCGGCCGCTCCCGATCCGTAGGTGTAGAGCCGCGGGCTCCCGGGCAGTTCGACGGGGATGATGGAGTCGAACGGTTTGGGGGCCACAAAGTGCAAGGTGCCTATGCCCATCAGCATCGCCGCCACGCGATACGCGGTGCTCTGGGTGGCATCACGGGCGGCGGTCGGCCTGGTTGTCATAGACCCATTGTGGTCACGTCCGGCCAACGTCGAGTTGTCGGGTGGAAATGGCGACGTTCGCCCAACAACTCGACGCTCGCGGGGAAAGGGAGGGGGTTAGGCGCGGTCGGCGTCGGTGAAGCGGATGATGCCGCGGACGTTGCGTCCCTCGAGCATGTCGCGGTAGCCGTCGTTGATCTGCTCGAGGCTGTATTCCCGCGTGACCATGTCGTCGAGATTGAGCTGCCCCAACTTGTACAGCTCGAGAATCGCCGGAATGTCGTGCTGCGGGTTGCCGCCACCGAACAGGCTGCCCTGCAGGCTCTTCTGCAGCAGCGTCAGGCCCGCCAGGTTGAGGGTGGTGTCGGTGGCCATCACGTTGCCCATGGCCGTCAGCACGCAGGTGCCTCCCTTGGCCGTCAGGCCCATCCACGCCTCGACGTCGCGGCCGTCGCAATGACCCACGGTGACAATCACTTTGGGGCACATTGCTCCCCACGTCGTTTCGGCGATGGCGGCGGCGGCGGTGGCGATGTCCGCGAAAGCTTCGGTCGCACCGAACTTCAACGCCTGCTGGCGTTTCCATTCGAACGGATCGACCGCGAAGATGCGGCGGGCCCCGGCAATGCGGGCGCCCTGTATCGCGGCGACACCGACGCCGCCGGCGCCGACGACCGCGACGTCTTCGCCGGGCCCGACCGCCGCGCTGCGCACCGCCGAGCCGTAGCCGGTGGTGACCCCGCAGCCCACCAGGCAGGCGACGTCGAAGGGGATCGCGGGGTCGACCTTGACCACCGACGTGTGATGCACGACCACGTAGGGCGCGAACGTCCCCAGCAGCGACATCGGCACGACGTCGCGCCCCTTGGCCGTCACCCGGAAGGACCCGTCGCAGACCGAAGCGCCCGACAGCAACCCCATGCCCAGGTCGCAGAGATTGCGCAACCCGACCTGGCACGGCGTGCACTTGCCGCAGGACGGGATGAACGACATGACCACGTGATCGCCGACGACCAGGTGCTCGATGCCGTCACCGACCTCGGTGATGACGCCGGCGCCCTCGTGGCCGCCGAGCACCGGGAAGCTCGGGATGGGGAAGTCGCCGGTCAGCAAGTGATGGTCGGAGTGGCACAGACCGGCCGTCTCCAACTGAACCGTCACCTCGCCGCGGCGGGGATCGCCGATCTCGATCTCGTCGATCACCCACGGTTCGTTGAGGTCCCAGACCAGGGCGCCTTTGGTTTTCAACGGGGGAGGCCTCCTGTCGCGGACCGCGTGTACCAACCGCTTAATTGTTAGCGCGGTCACAGACCGGCCCCTGACGAACGTAGACCAATACTATTGTCTATACAGTATTTGATACGATTCGCCGCGGCGCAGCGCCGCCAAACCGTTCGAGGTTGAAAACATGGGTACACCCGTAATCGTCGGAGCCGTCCGGACGGCGATCGGCCGTTCCTTCAAGGGAACGCTTGTCAACACGCCACCCGAGACGCTGATCACCGCGGTGCTTCCCGAGGTGGTGCGCAGGTCCGGCGTCGACCCGGCCGTTATCGACGACATCATCTTCGCCGAATCCCATTACGGTGGTGGCGATCTCGCACGGTACGCGGCCACCGCGACGGGCCTCGAGCACGTCCCCGGCCAGTCGGTCAACCGGCACTGCGCGGGCAGCCTCACCGCGATCGGCAACGCCGCGGCGCAGATCGGCTCCGGCATGGAACGGGTGCTGATCGCCGGCGGTGTGCAGTCGCTGTCGATGACGCCGCTGACCAACTGGCGGATCCCCGGGCCCGAGCTGAAATTCGAGGAGCGGTGGATGCCGCCGACGCACGTCGAGACGCCCGACGCGCCCGCCAAGGACATGTCGATCACGGTCGGCTGGAACACCGCCCAGACGGTCGGCATCACGCGCGAGGAGATGGACGCCTGGGCGGCCCGGTCGCATCAGCGCGCCGTCGCGGCTCAGGATGCGGGCAAGTTCGTCGACGAGATCCTGCCGCTGAAGATCTCCCAGGTGGACGGTTCGGTCACCGAGTTCGCCGTCGACGAGCACCCACGCCGCGACACCACCGTCGAGAAACTCGCCGGCCTCAAGGTGTTGCACCCCGAGATCGAGGGCTTCTCGATCACGGCGGGCAACAGCAGCGGCACCAACGACGCCGCCGCCGCGGTCGCGTTGGTCGACCGCGACTACGCCGAGGCCGAAAAGCTCAACGTGATGGGCACGGTCAGGGCGTGGGCCGCCGCGGGCGTCCCGCCCCGGGACTGCGGCCTGGGTGCGGTCAAGGTCATCGGAAAGGTGCTGCAGCGCGCGGGTTTGTCGCCCAGCGACGTCGCGCTGTGGGAGATCAACGAGGCGTTCGCCTCGGTGCCGATCGCCGCCTGCCGGGAATACGGCCTCGACGAGGAGAAGGTGAACTTCTCCGGCAGCGGCTGCAGCCTCGGTCACCCCATCGCGGCCTCCGGCGCGCGCATGGTGACCACGCTGGCCTACGAGCTGGCCCGGCGCGGCGGCGGTATCGGTGTGGCGGCGATGTGCGCCGGCGGCGGCCAGGGCGGCGCCGTCGTCATCGAGGTCTAGCGGCGGCCAGTCGCGGCGCTGTCGCCGTCGAGGCGTGAGCGTCAGTTACAGAACGTGTAGCCGATGAATTGGGTGCCGCGCGTGTCGCCGCTGGAGTAGTTGGCGTAATGCACCGCCGGCTCCCCGTTGTACTGGGTGTTCATCTTCTGCACGGTCGGCGGTGGGACGTCTTTGGGGAAGGCCAGGATCATGTCGGCGAAGATCTCCAGGCCGGCACTGCAGATGGCCTCGCGCCGCGGCGGCTGCGGATTCCACGCGTGCACCACCACCGGCTCGGTCAGCTGAGATCCGGCTGCGCAATTCGGGTCGCAGAGCTTGAACACGGCCGTGCCGGTCCCGTCGGCGCCCTGCGGTCCCCAGGAGTTCCACGCCATGTCCTGCAGCGCAACGGCCACACTGGCGCATCCCAGCACGTTGAGTTTGTTGGGACGCGCGACCGGCGGGACGGACGGGTTGTAGCAGCCCGGGATGGCAAAGCTCGCCGACGCCGGCGGCGGTGGGGTGGTGGGCCCCGTCGCGTTCTGATCGCCCCGGTTCAGCCGCACCCCCACGAAGGCCAATACACCGACCAGCACGACCACCACGATGCCGATCACGATCAAGCGCCCCCGCGAGGTGTGCAGCAACCGCCTCGATAAAGAGATGTTGGCGTTGCCGCTCACACCCACCAGATTACGGACGAATTCGTCGTCGGGGGTGGTACCCGCCCGCGGTGTCTTCGCGGGGTAAAGTTGGTCATCACTGCCAACTTATTGAGGATTCCGTGGAGACGCCGATGAATGACCATGATCTGGCCGCCCGGTTGGCCACCGAGGCTGGCCAGCTGTTGCTCGGGGTCCGGGAAGAGTTCGCCGATGCGGAAGCAAGCGAACGGAAAGCGGCGGGGGACAAGCGATCCCACGACTTTTTGATGGCGGCGCTCACCGCCGAGCGCCCCGGCGACGCGGTGCTGTCCGAGGAGGGCGCCGACAACCCGGTGCGATTGCACTCGGAGCGGGTCTGGATCGTCGATCCGCTGGACGGGACGCGGGAATTCTCCGAGCCGGGGCGCGACGACTGGGCGGTGCACGTCGCACTGTGGGAGGCCGGCGAGCTGGTTGCCGGAGCCGTGGCGTTGCCGGCGCAGGGAATCACGTTCGCCACCCCCGACGTCGCCTCGCCTCCGGCGGCGCCGGGCAAGCCGCGCATCGTGGTATCGCGCACCCGTCCGCCCGCCATCGCGTTGAACGTCCGGGACGCCTTGGACGGCGTCCTGGTGGAAATGGGTTCGGCCGGCGCCAAGGTGGCGTCGATCATCCAGGGGTTGTCCGATGTGTACGTGCACGCCGGCGGGCAGTTCGAATGGGACTCGGCGGCCCCGGTGGCGGTGGCACGCGCCGCCGGGCTGCACACCTCCCGCATCGACGGGTCCGCCCTGGCCTACAACCGGCCGGACCCGAAGTTGCCGGACGTCGTGGTGTGCCGTCCCGAACTGGCGGAAGCCGTCCTCGCGGTTACGCGCTGACTCAGCGAGGTCTCTTGGCGCCAAACGGGCGTCCAATCGACCATGAGGATCCCGGGCGCAGCCGACGGCTGGACTGGGCGATCGAGGTCATCGACCACGGCGGCCAGCTGACGGCTCCGGTGAAATCCGAAGAGGCCGTGGCCCATTCGCTGCGCTACGGCCAAAACGTGTTCGCCATCGTGCCGCTGGTCCCGCAGGAGCCCCAGCAGAATCGCACTAAGTTCGGCGAGTTCGCGCGATTCTGCGTCTGCTCGCCCGGGAGCCGGGCGGCGTCATCACCACGGGCCCGATCCAATGCCTGAGTATGGCCCGCAGCTCGCCCGCGCTGCGTGGCGGCCGCGACGGAACCAGAACCATGGACTGAACGAGGCGGAGCAGATACTCGACCAGATCGTCGAAGTGCTTGCCGCGATAACCCAACTCGGTCCAGTCGATACCGGTGTGCTCCAACAACGTTCGCGATCGCAAGATCGATTCGCCCATCACCATCTGCTGGCTCATGAAACGCGTCCGGTCGGTTTCCAGCAGCGTCATCAACAGCGGTTCCTGGGGCAGCCGCTCGACGAGATAGGCCACCGCCTCGACAAGCAGATCCACCGGGTCTTTGATGCCCGACATGAGGTCGGCGATCCGGGCCGTCCACCCGCCCAGGGCGACGTCGCTGGCCGCGGTCACGAGCTCGTCGATGGTCGCGAAGTAGCGATAGACGGTGGGACGGGTGACGCCGAGGTCGCCGGCGATGACGGACAGGCTGGTGCCCCGCGGCCCCCTGCGCTCCATGCTGTGGATGGCCGCGTCCACGATGCGCTTGCGCGCCTCGTCATCATCGGCCGGAGGCGCGCCGCCCCACCCTTTCCTGCCCATGATGTGAAAACCTCACCCCGTTCAAAAACTCGGCCACCCAATCATGCAACGGATAAAGAGTTGTCAAATCCCATCGGGGGCAATCGAAGTATTCTATCGAGACATCTTGCGAGAAGCGAGGTTTGACGGTCTCAGAGCAAGGCCTGCTGCCACGACAGGACGCGTTGGGCCAGTTCGGGTCCGCGGTCCTCTTGAATGAAGTGGCTGGCATTGATGCGGGCGTGCGGTTGGCCCGCGGCACCGGGGATGTGCTTGATCAGCGGAGTGTCCGCCTGCCCGAGGATGGGATCGCGGGCACCGAAGATGGCGAGGAACGGCTTATCCCAGCGGCCAAGGGCCTCCCACGCCCTCCTGTTGGCCGGAACCGCCGGATCGGTGGGCGAGGTGGGGACCAACTGAGGGAACGCTCGGGCCCCGGCTTGATACGTCTTGTCGGGGAATGGTGCGTCGTATCCGGCCCGCACCTTCGACGACACCCGCCGCACCGTCCCGGCGCCGACGATGCGGCCCGCGGGCAGCACGGGGGAGTAGCGCGCGAAGGCGCGCCAGGCGTGGAAGGCGGGCGGGGTGCGCCGTTGCGCGGTGGGCAGGAAACCGTTGGCCACCACCAGCCGCCCGACGCGGTCAGCGTGTTCGGCGGCGATGCGCAGCCCGATCAACGATCCCCAGTCCTGTACGAACAGCGTGACATCGGTGAGGTTGAGGTGTTCGAACCACGAGATCACCCATTCCACGTGCCGCTGGTAGGTGTAATCCTCGATCCGGCTGGGCTTGTCCGAACGGCCGAAACCGATCAGGTCGGGCGCGAGCACGCGATTTCCGGCGTCGGTCAGGGCCGGGATCATCGTGCGGTAGAGATAGCTCCAGGTGGGTTCGCCGTGCAGCAGAACGATCGGCGGCCCTTCGATCGCACCCTCGTCGAGGTAGTGCATGCGCAGCGGCCGCGTGTCGCTCGCCCTGACGTCAAGGTAGTGCGCTACGAACGGGTAGCCCTCCAGGTTTTCGAATCGGGAGTCCGGGGTTCGCAGCACATGCATATTCAGCTCCTCCGGTGAACCGGCACCTCTGCTAGCCTCTCTCGCCGGCGGGCATACGTCTAGTAGCAGATTCATTGAGCTAGGCCTCCGGGGCCACTAAACTGGCTTGTTCATGGCAATTCGGCGCGCGGTTCTGCTCATAGCCGACATCGGCGGTTACACGCATTACATGCAGTGGAACCGGACGCACCTTGCCCATGCCCAGCTGACGGTCGCGGGCCTGTTGGAGTCGGTCATCAACGCCGGCAAGGGTTTGAAGCTGGCCAAGCTCGAAGGTGACGCCGCCTTCTTCTGGGCCCCGGACACCAACGCGAAAGTGGTGGTGTGCGAGCGGCTGTCACGGATGCGCACGTCGTTCCTGGAGCGGCGCGAGCGGATGAAAAACGACATCGCCTGCCAGTGTGCGAGTTGCGAACAGCTGGAGCAGCTGTCGCTCAAGTTCGTCGTGCACGTGGGCGAGGTGGCGGATCAGAGGGTGAAACGCCACGTCGAACTGGCCGGCTTCGATGTCATCGTGGTGCATCGAATGCTGAAAAACCTGGTGCCGGTTGCCGAATACGTACTGATGACCGATCCCGTCGCGGAATGCCTCGACGAGCCGATGCGCGAGCTGTGCACGCCGCTGATCCACGTGTTTGACGGCATCGGCGAAACGTCGACGCATTACATCGACCTCGCGGCGTTGCAGGTTCCCGTCGCGGCGCCGGAACGCAGCTTCTTCCGGCGGCTCGGCGCGACGATGAAATTCGAGTTCAACACGCTGCCGTTCTCGCTGGGCATGAAGGAGCCCGCCGAAGGGTTCCGCAATTTGGGCCGTGGCGGCGAGGAGATTTCCGCGTAGCGCAACGGCCCGTGCGGCGTTATCGAGCGTCGGCGAGAGCCCGACCCATTCGCGACAGGGCCTCGGTGAGAATTGCTCGCGAGCTGGCGAAGTTCAATCTCACGTGCCCTGCTCCGCCGGTGCCGAACACGTGGCCGGAGCTGAGCGCCACCCGGGCGTGATCGAGGAACCAGCGGGCGGGCCCGGACAGGTCGGCAACCACCGCGAGGCGATCGGTGACTTGTTCGGAGAAGCCGAGTTCCCGGCAGTCCAGCCACGCCAGGTAAGTACCTTGCGGCCATTGATATTTCACTCCCGGAAGGTGCTCGGCGACCAACTCGCTCAGCAGCGTTCGATTCTCGTCCAGGCCCCGCAGCGTCGTGTCGAGCCAGTCGCCGGCGCTGCGAAACGCCTCGGCGTGCGCGATGACGCCGAGGTGGCTGGCCCCATGACTGACCTCCTCCGGCATCCGGCTCAGGTCGGCGGCCGCCTCCGGCCCGGCGATGGCCACCGCCGCCTTCAGGCCGGAGAGATTCCAGGCTTTCGACGCGGACGTCAGGGCGACGGCGTTCTCCGCTCCCGGGACGGTCAGGAAGGGGGTGAATCGCGAACCCGGCAGAATGACGGGCGCGTGAATCTCGTCGGACACCACCCGGATACCGAATCGGCGGGCGAGCTCGGCCACCCCGCGCAGCTCCTCGGCGGTGTGCACCGAGCCCGTCGGGTTGTGCGGATTGCACAACAGATAGGCCACTTTCGCGTCCTTCCCGGCCCCCGCGCGGGCCCGGGAAAAGGTCTCCTCCAAGGCGTTCAGATCGATTCGTCCATCGGCAAGGGGTGCTTCGATCACCCGGCGGCCGTCGTGCGCCACGAACGCGTAAAACGGCGCGTAGACAGGCGGATTGACGATGACGGCGTCACCGCGATCGGTGACCAGACGTAACACCTCGACGATGCCGAGCATGACGTCGGGAACGAGCGCGGTGCGGCCCACCTCCAGGTCATGCCACTGCCAGTGCCGCGCCGCGAATTCGCCGACCGCCTCCGCCAGCGCCGTGCCGCAGGGGTATCCGGTGTCGCCGTTGTCGATGGCGCTGCGCAGCGCCTCGACCACCGTCGGCGCCAGGTTGACGTCCATCTCGGCGACCCACAGCGGTAGGACATCGGCGGGATGCGCACGCCATTTCATGCTGGTGCGAAGCCGCAGTTGCTCGAGCGTGAGCTCCTCGAAGGGATTAAACGTCACTCGGGCAGACTATGTGGCGAACGCGTGCTTCGGAATCGTCAACGGCAGGTCCACCGAGCTCAGCAGGCCCGGCTGCGCGGCAACGACATACGGCACGGCGTTGACGACGCGCATCGCGGTGGCGACCATGGCGCCCGCACCCGACGTCATGCCTGCGATTCCGGCCCTGCGGGGATCCTTCAGCGTCGCCGCCAGGGTGCAGTCGATGTCGGGGTCGCCGGTGATCATGACGCGATAGGACAGATCGCCGATCCCGGTCGGCCAGTCGGGCGCGACGTCATGGGCGAGCCGGGTGACGTGCTCGATGACGATGGCCTCACGACCGCCGACCACCCCGATCGCCTGCATCCGCAGCGCACCGCAGGTTCCGGCCTCGACGGTGCCCATCGCGACCTCGAGCGTCCGGTTGGTGACGGCGCGGTCGAAACTCTCGCGGACTTCCTGGACTTCGGCCCCCAGCGCGTCGGCGATCAGCCGGATCTGCCCCTGCCATTCGCCGGCGATCGCACCGGGATAGCTGATCCACGGTTGGTAGTCGAGCGGACGGCCGAAACCCAGCGCGTCACTCATGATGTCGGGAACACCGTAGTCGTCGTAGAGGCCGATCTCGAACGAGTGGATCTTTTCGATGAACGATGACTGGGTGGACAGCACCAGCGGCAGGTAGTCGGCGGCGAAGCCCGGCTCGATTCCCGACGCGTACAGCGAAACCTGGCCCCGCTTGGCCGCGGCGACCAATTGGTCGCGCCACTCGGCGGGTTCGTAGGCGTGCGGGTTGACCAGGCGCGTGGTACTGGTCGTCACGACGTTGATCCCGGCTTCGAGCAGGCGGACGTAGTCCGGGATGGCCAGCGCGTCGCGTTCCGGACCGCTGGCCGCGTAGATGACGCAGTCGGGCTCGAGGGCGATCAGCGCGTCCGCGTCGTTCGTGGCGGCGACCCCGATCGGCTCGCCGCCGGCCAGTTCGCCCGCGTCCTTGCCGACCTTGTCGTCCGAGTGCACCCAGACGCCGGCCAACTCCAGATTGGGGCGTCGTGAGATGGCGCGGATGGCGATCGAGCCGATACCGCCCGTCGCCCACACCACCACGCGATGAGCCGTCATCTTGTTCCTCCTCAGGTAGGCACGTCGACGGCGGCGTAAGGGCAACGGCCACCGCGGCTTTCATCGTGTTCGCGACGCGCGCGGCCGGTCCGCGCCGTCACGGTTAAGAAAGCACACACTATCTTAACGAACAAATATTAGGTTAGTCTGCAACTGTGAGGGCCGAATCGGCGTTTTTCCCGTCTCCGGTCGACAATCCGGGACCGCGTTGTCGCTCAGCGGCGGGCACTTCACCCAATCCCCAGAAGCCCGCGGCCGGGCGCTGATGTTCACGCTGAGATTCGACATGCGCGCCCCGGGCTGGGGCGCGCCAGCCACCGATCTGTACGCCGCGGCCGTCGACATGTGCGCGTGGGCGGAGACGCGCGGCGCGGCCTTGGCGGTGCTCTCCGAGCATCACGGCGCCGACGACGGCCATCTGCCGACGCCGTCGCTGCTGGCGTCGGCGATAGCGGCCCGGACACGCACGTTGGCAATCCTGCTGGCCGCCGTGCCCCTTCCGTTGTGGGACCCCGTGCGGCTTGCCGAAGAGATGGCCGTGCTGGACCTGATCAGCAAGGGGCGGGTGTCCTATGTGTTCGGCGTCGGGCACCGCAGCCAGGAGTACGACCACTTCGGCGCCGACATGGCCACCCGCGGCCGCAGGGCGGACGAAATCCTCGCCGTGCTCGGCCCACTGGTGCGCGGCGAACCCGTCGAATATCGGGGCCGCACGGTGCGGGTCACCCCGCCGTGCGGTTCGCCCGGCGGACCGATGGTGCTCATCGCCGGGGGCAGCAAGGCCGCCGCGCGACGCGCCGGCAGGTTCGGCCTGGGCTTCGTCTCCCAGACCGATTCACCCGGCCTGAAGGAGTTCTACGAAGAGCGGTGCCGGGCCCATGGGCATCACCCCGGGATCGTCCAGTTCCCCGTCCCGGGCCTTCCCACAGCGGTTTTCGTGGCCGACGACGTGGACCAGGCCTGGGACGTCTTGGGCCCGCACCTGCTGCACGACGCGGTGATGGCCGCGTCCTACCGCCCGCAGGACAACTCGGTGGCCAGCATCACCCGGGCCGACAGCGTGGACGCACTGCGCGAAGAGGGCGGCCCCTACCGCATTTTCACCTCCGGCGAGGCCACCGAGTACGTCCGCGGCGGCCGGCCGCTGCCACTGCATCCGCTCTGCGGCGGCATCGCCCCCGATGTTGCCTGGCCCTATCTCGAACGCGCCGCGGCGGCCGCCGCGCGGGTTGCCGCCCAGTAAGGAGAGCGCCGGTGTCGATCGACAAGCCCCTGCGTACCGTCGTGTGGTCCACCGGCGGAGTCGGCAAGGTTGCGATCGACGCCATCGCCCGCCGGCCGGATCTGGAACTCGTTGGGGTATGGGTACATTCGCCGGACAAGGTCGGCCGAGACGCCGGCGAGTTGGCCGGCGGCGCACCGCTGGGCGTGGCCGCCACCGGCGACGCCGACGCGCTGATCGCCCTGGCGCCGGACTGCGTGGTCTATGCGGCCAGCGGTCCCGAACGTGACGGCGCGGCGGTGCCCGATTATGTGCGGCTGCTGACGGCCGGCATCAACGTCGTGTCGACGTCGTCGACCAGCCTGGTGCACCCGCCGTCGTATTTCGCTCCGGATTGGCGCGATCAGCTCGAGGCGGCGGCCCAGGCCGGCGGTGCCTCGTTCTACGTGTCGGGCATCTTTCCCGGGTTCGCCTCCGATCAGCTCGCGCTGCTGATGACGACGCAGTCAAAGCACATCCGGACCATCACGGCCAGCGAGGTCGCGCTCAACGACCACTACCCGGTGGCAGACGTGATGATGAACGGGATGGGATTCGGCCATCCGCTGGATTTCCAACCGATGCTCTCCACGCCCGGCTTCATCGAAATGGCTTGGAAAGCACCGATATACCTGATCGCCGGCGGCCTCGGGGTCGAGGTGGAAGAGGTGCGCGGCTCCCTCGACCGCGAGTTGACCGACCGCGACATCGAGGTGGCATTCGGCACCATCAAGGCGGGCACCTGCGGCGCCGTGCGGACCCGGGCGGCGGGCGTGGTGAACGGGCGCGAGGCCATCGTGATCGAACACATCATCCGGATGGCCCGCGACGTCGCGCCCGATTGGCCGACATCGGAGTTCGACGCGACGTATCGGGTCGACATCGATGGCGATCCCGACGTCCACTGCGTGATGACGCTGGGGGAGGCCGAGGGTCACGGCGCGGGGCACGCCGCCATGGCGTCGACGGCGATGCGCGTCGTCAACGCGATCCCCTATGTCGTGGACGCGCCCCCGGGCTTGCTGAGTTCGCTGGACATCCCCACGACTCTCCCGCTTTACGCCTTCGGCTGAACGTGTAACGTACGTCACAACGATTAGGCTATCTAGGAGTTTGCCGTGTACACGCTGCGCTTCGATATGCGCGACCCTGAATGGGCCTCGCCCCCAACCGATCTGTACGCCGCGGCACCCGAAATGTGCGCGTGGGCCGAGGAACACGCTGGCCTCGCGGCTGTGCTGTGTGAGCATCACGGGTCCGAAGACGGCTACCTGCCGTCACCGTTTTTGCTGGCCTCGGCGGTGGCCGCGCGAACGCAGCGTCTCGCGCTGAGCCTGATTCTGATCCTTCCGTTCTACGAAACCGTGCGTCTTGCCGAGGACATGGCGGTCCTCGACATCCTCAGCAACGGGCGGGCGTCGTACATCCTGGCGCTGGGCTACCGGCCCGAGGAGTTCGAGCACTTCGGCGTGCCCATCAAGACCCGCGGCCGCGTCTGCGACGAGAAACTCGCGCTGTTACGGCGACTGCTCGCCGGTGAAACCGTCGTCGAAGACGGTCGTCAGATCACGGTGACACCCCGCCCGCTGACCGCCGGCGGGCCCGGGATGATGTGGGGCGGCGGAACGGTCGCGGCGGCCCGCCGTGCCGGCGGATACGGCCTGGGCATGCTGGGCAACGCCAACGCACCGGGCATGCAGGAGGCCTATGAAGAGGCATGCCGCGAGCACGGCCACACGCCGGGCCCGACCATGTTCCCCGACCGCAACACCCCCTCGGTCGTGTTCGTCGCCGACGACCTGGATCAGGCGTGGAAGGAGATCGGTGACCACCTGCTGCACGACGTGCGAACCTACGCCGCGTGGAATCCCGGGGACGAGACGACGGCCGGCTTCAGCCACGTCAACACCGTAGACGAGCTGCGTGAGACGGGGACATCGCACGTGATTATCTCTGTCCCCGAGGCGATCTCGCGGGTGAAAGCAGGACAGGTGCTCAACCTGTCACCGCTGTGCGGCGGGCTGCCACCGGACATCGCGTGGCCCTATCTCAGGCGCGTCGGCGAGGTCGTACTGCCGGAGGCGCTCGGCTGAGGTCAATCGGTCGCCGAGCGGCGAGTCGCTGCGCGAAATTGGCGCATTTTCGCGCAACAACTCGACGTTGGGCGGCTAGCCGTACCGGGTACGGCTAGCGCGGTTGGTTCGGCACACCCGGGAACAGCTCGCCCGGCGCCTCGACGGTCACCCAGCCGCCCAGCTTCGTCACCAGGTGGGGCGCGAAAACGGCGCTGTAGAGGACATTTCCGATGACGATCACGGCGATGACGGACAGGATGGACGACCCGACGCGGCCCTTCGCCCGCTTCTCCGCCCACATCTCGATGACGTTGCGTCCCTGCGCGTCGGTCCGGCCCAGCAGGTAGGTGAAGAGCATCATCTGGATGCCCATCGCCAGCGAGTCGTAGAGCGGGTACTGGTGCACGGTTCCCTCGCGGATCGCCAGTCCGGGAATCACGCGGCCGTAATAGAACACGCCGAGCTTGGCGCCCAGGAATCCGTTGAAGAACAGCGCCCAGCAGAAGCCGACGATAAGACCGACCACCAACAGCGTTTGGGGCCTGCGCCACTTGAACTTGGCTGCCACCCAGCGGCCCAGCGCCGCGCCCGTCACTGCGGGCAGCACGAAATAGGAGATGTAGCCGACCGGGACGAACAGGGGCAACCCGCCCCACGTCATGTTCAGCGGCCACCACGACGGCATGCGGGGGATGGCCGGCGGGAACTGCGCGTACATCGCCCAGTCGTAGGGCGCCTCGATCCACGAGAACGACATCGCCGAGATGCATAGCAGCAGGAGTGGGTGCACGCGGCGCCGGCGGACACTCAGGTAGATGCCCAGGACGGTGAACCCGATGCCCCCGACGAGCGCGAAGTCACTGGCCGCCTGCATCACCGGCGTCATCTGGGAGCTCATTGGTCGCCCCCTTGACTCTTGCGTGCCTGCGGGTCGAAGCGCAGCACCAGCCCGAAGATCAGCACGATCAACCCGAACAGCGTGCCCAGCATGATGACAGCGCCCACGGTCGGACCCCTTCCGATTCGCCCTCGACTCATTAGATAGTGCACACTATCCTAAAGGCAGTCAACCATCGCATGAGGAGGCAACGACGTGGCCCAGCGGCCGTCCAGCACGAAGCGCGGCGCGCCGGAGGCACCGGCCTCCGTCCGCCGGCCCCGCGGCGCCCCGCGCAAGCTGCTGCTCGACACCGCCCGGGCCCGCTTCGCCCGGCAGGACTACCGGAGCACGACGACGCGCGAAATCGCCCAGGCCGCAGGCGTTACCGAGCACCTGTTGTTTCGCCACTTCGGCTCCAAGGCGGCGTTGTTTCGCGAGGCGCTCGTGCTGCCCTTCACCGATTTCGTCGAGGAATTCCGCCGGACGTGGCAGTCGGTCGTCCCCGAGGAGACCGACGAGGAGGAGCTGGCGCGCCGCTTCGTCGGACAGCTCTACGACGTGTTCGTCGAACATCAGGGTCTGCTATTGACGCTGATGGCATCCGACGCGCTCAGCGAGGAGGAGAAGGCCGACGCCGGCATCGCCGAGATCAGGCAGGCGATCACGGCGCTGGGTCAGATCAGCGCCGAGGGCATGCACCTGCGCGGGCTGCGCTCGGACCATCCCGACCTGCCCGCCCACTCGACGGTGGCGATGATCGCCGGCATGGCGGCCCTGCGTTCGACCTACTTCGGTACCAAGCCGCCGTCACGGGAGACCATTGTCGACGAACTCATCCAGGCCATCCTGCACGGCTTCCTGCACAGGAACGGCTGAGCCGTTCAATCCGTCACTTCACCAGAGGAATTGGTTATGACAGGCACCAGCGCGATCGAGTTGTACTACGACCCCTTCGACTCCGTCATCGACGACAACCCCTACCCGGTGTGGAAGCGCATGCGCGAAGAAGCGCCGCTGTACCACAACGAGAAGTACAACTTCTACGCGCTGAGCCGCTACGAGGACGTGGCGCGCGAGTTGCCGAACTGGCAGACCTACCGATCCGGCCGGGGGACCACCGCCGACATCCTATTCGCCAATATCGAAGTGCCGCCGGGTATTCTGCTGTTCGAAGACCCGCCCCTGCATGATCTGCACCGCCGGCTGCTATCGCGTGTTTTCACCCCCCGGCGCATGTTGTCCGTGGAGGATTTGGTGCGCGGATTCTGTGTCCGAGAACTGGATCCGCTCGTCGGCGCCGACGGCTTCGACTTCATCGCCCATCTCGGGGCGATGATGCCGATGCGGACCATCGGCTATCTGTTGGGCATCCCCGAAGCGGACCAAGAGGCCATCCGGGACCGCAACGCAACCTTCATCGAGACGGCCAAGGGGAGCAACCCGGGCGAGGTCACCCAGAAAGTGTTCGAGGAATCCATCGTCATGTTCGCCGAATACATCGAATGGCGGGCCAATCACCCGGCGGACGACCTGATGACCGAGTTGCTGCGGGCCGAGATCGACGAGCCCGACGGGACCCGGCGCCCGCTGTCGCGCACCGAGGTGCTGGCCTACACCGCCATGATCGCCGGCGCCGGGAACGAGACGACCGCACGGCTCATCGGTTTCATGGGCCAGCTGCTGTCGGACCACCCCGGAGCACGCCGCGAACTCGTCGCCGACCCGTCCCTGATCCCGAACGCGGTCGAGGAGACGCTGCGCTTCGAACCCCCGTCGCCGGTTCAGGCACGTTATGTGGCGCAGGATGCCGAACACTATGGCCGCGTCGTCCCCGAGGGGTCATTCATGTTGTTGCTCAACGGTTCCGCGAACCGGGAC
Source organism: Mycobacterium sp. (assembly GCF_004298145.1). Classification (GTDB taxonomy): domain Bacteria; phylum Actinomycetota; class Actinomycetes; order Mycobacteriales; family Mycobacteriaceae; genus Mycobacterium. Next base: position 20,382 of record NZ_SCRH01000011.1, on the reverse strand, counting down.
CCCCGGCGCTTTGCCGATCCGGATCGCTACGACATCCACCGGCAAGCGGGAGGCCACCTCAGCTTCGGGCAGGGCCTGCACTTCTGCCTGGGCTCCGCGCTGGCCCGGATGGAAGCGCGGGTGGCCTTCGAAGAGGTCCTCAAGCGCTGGCCGGACTGGGAAGTCGACTACGCCGACGCCGAGCGGGCGCACACCGCAAGCGTGCGCGGATGGGCTCGCCTGCCGGTCTCCGTTCGGTGATTTCGGCGCGCGCGCTTTTCGCACGCCGGCTTTTCGCGCGCCCGCTTTCGGCAGCGAGTGTGCGGCCAGCCGCACATTCGAGCCGCCGGGCAAGCTAGGGTGCGCTTTCGTCCACCAACACCGCGCCGTCGGGCTGGTTTCCCAACGTCTGCAACCCAATGTCGTCGCCCCCGGCGGTGAGGCGCACGATCTGCGCCAGCTGCGCCGGGGCGTCGCACTGCAGATAGTGGTCGGCGCCCGGCACCACCCAGTAGCGGTTACGGCCCGGTTTGCTCTTCAGATACGTATGCCAGACGTGGTTGGGAACCCGTAAGGGTGCCACGTTGTCGTGCAGGCCCCACACCACCGTCGTGTTGACGTGACTCTTGGAAAGCGCCTCCAGCCAACTGGTTTCGTCGGCGGCGCGCTCGTGCAGATACTGAATGGTGTCGGGCAATACCCGGATTCCGTCGTTGTGGGCGAAGCATTTGGCCAACGCGGCGATCTCCGGATCGTCCAAGGTTCGCCGCGGGATGAAGGTGCTGGCACCCATCCCGGCCGCCAGCATCTCCGGCGTCGTCGCCTGTGCCGTGGCGCGCGCTGTCCCCGGGTCGAGCAGCGCGGTCTGAAACGCGGTGATATTCGAAAGTGGAAGGTAGATATTGGCATTCGTCACGACCAGGTCGGCGGGCAGCACCGGCGGATCGAGGGCCGCCAGCATGCCCAGCGCGATCATGCCGACGCTGCTGCCGCGGTCATGGGTGAGCATGCGGTAGTCGGTGAGCCGCCACACCTCGGTGATGGCATGGACCAGCAGACGCGCGTCGTCGTAGAGCGAGTACACGTACGGCGCGGGGGGTTTGTCGGAGAGTCCGTAGCCCGGGAAGTCGAGCAGGTAGATGTCGAACTCGGCGCTCAGCTCACCCGCCAGGGCGAAATAGTCGATGCTCGACGTCGGAAAGCCGTGCACCAGCACCAGCGGGGGCGCACCGGGGGTGCCGCAACGGCGGCTGAACACCGCGAGTTCTCTGGCATCGTTGGCCGCGGTGGTCGAGCGCCAACGAAGTTCGGTGCCGCCCTGTTGCCACTGCGCGAAGATGTCCAAGCCGTCAGCATCTCAGAGGCGGTCGCGGTGGACAACCACGGCGTCTATGGGCATGTCACATGGATCCCGAATCTCACCTCGCGCACTCCGCTTTGACCCGGTGTGGTCGCTTGGCCCGTCCCGGTGATCGTGTAGCCCTTACCGTCCTTGGTCGCCTGGACCTGAGTCGGCGAATTGGTTCCCTGATAGGGCAGCTGATACCGGCCGTTGCCGAGCTTGAGCGAAATCGCGAAGCCGTCGACGGTGGGCGGCCGTTCGTCCGAGACGGCCAGGGACACCGACGCCGAATCGTCGCGCACGCTGATGCGGGTGGTCAGGTCTCCCGATTCCGGCGGCGACGCGTTCGGCTGGGCCGCCGAGTTCGTGCAGTCGACCGCGGCGATCAGCGTGTGCTTGTTCCCATCGATCATCACGGTCGTGCTCGTCAGGGCCGGAGTCGAACTCGTGGGAGCGGCCGGGTGATTTCCCTTGCTGGAACAGGCCGGCAGACTCGTCCCCAACGCCAGTACGCCGAGCGCGGCGGCCGCGCGAACGATGCACCGCTGAAGGTTTGTCATATGGGTCCTCTGCTAGACGTCATGAGGACTATAGAACCTGGCTTATTGATTCGATATGTGTTGATATAGATGGATGTCGAATCAATCGATCACGGAGTGTTGCCCGGGATTGGGAGCGGCCGCCCTGGCCGAGCCGCGAGCCGCCGAACTGGCCGCGATGTTCAAGGCGCTCAGCGATCCGGTGCGGCTGCGACTGTTGAGTCTGGTCGCCAGCCATCCCGGCGGTCAGGCCTGCGTGTGTGAGATCTCCCCGACGTTCGACGTGTCGCAGCCGACGATCTCCCATCACCTGAAGACGCTGCGATCGGCTGGGCTGCTGGACTGCGAACGGCGCGGCACGTGGGTGTACTACTGGGTGGTTCCCGCGGCGTTGCAACAACTTTCGTCGGTGCTGCATGTCGACACACTGTCTGCCGCGGAATGCGGGTCATGAGCCAGACGGTAAGCGCCCGGCTTTCGACGTTGGATCGGTTCCTGCCGGGATGGATCGCGATGGCGATGGTCGCGGGGCTGCTGCTGGGCCGGTTTGTCCCGGGCCTGGGACGGGCGGTGAGCGCCGTTGCGGTCGACGGGATATCCTTGCCCATCGCGATCGGGCTGCTGGTGATGATGTATCCCGTCCTGGCGAAAGTCCGTTACGACCAGCTCGATACCGTGACCGCGGACCGCAAATTGATGGTGACGTCGCTGGCGCTGAACTGGCTGATCGGGCCCGCCGTCATGTTCGCGCTGGCCTGGCTCCTGCTGCCGGACCTACCCGAATACCGCACCGGGCTGATCATCGTGGGGCTGGCGCGCTGCATCGCCATGGTCATCATCTGGAACGACCTTGCCTGCGGGGACCGCGAAGCCGCCGCGGTCCTGGTCGCCCTGAATTCGATCTTCCAGGTCGTCATGTTCGCCGCCCTGGGCTGGTTCTATCTGTCCGTGCTGCCGGGGTGGCTGGGTCTGAGCACGACCGGAATCGACGTATCCGCTTGGCAGATCGCAAAATCCGTGTTCATCTTCCTGGGTCTCCCGCTGCTGGCAGGATATCTGTCGCGCCGGCTGGGCGAACGCGCCAAGGGCCGCGGTTGGTATGAGAGTCGTTTCCTGCCCCGCATCGGGCCGTGGGCGTTGTATGGGTTGCTGTTTACCATCGTCATTCTCTTCGCGCTGCAAGGCCACCAGATCACGTCCCGGCCCTGGGACGTCGCCCGAATCGCGTTACCGCTGCTGGCGTATTTCGCGATCATGTGGGCGGGAGGATATGCACTGGGCGTGCTGCTGCGGCTCGGATATGCGCGCACCACGACGCTGGCGTTCACCGCCGCCGGCAACAACTTTGAGCTCGCGATCGCGGTGGCGATCGCCACCTACGGCGCCACCTCGGGTCAGGCGCTGGCCGGTGTGGTCGGACCGCTGATCGAGGTTCCGATCCTGGTCGCATTGGTTTACGTTTCGCTGGCTTTGCGACCCCGGCTGTTCGGTGAGGCTGCGAGTTCCTCGTCGAGCGCCCAGAAGCCCAGCGTCCTGTTCGTCTGCGTGCACAACGCCGGCCGTTCCCAAATGGCCGCCGCGCTGCTGCGCCACCTGGCGGGCGACCGAATCGACGTCCGCTCCGCCGGAACGGAGCCCGCCGATCGGATCAATCCCGCGGCGGTAGCGGTGATGGCCGAGTGGGGTATCGACATCACCGACGCCCCGAGGGTTCTCACCGCCGACGCCGTGCAGGCGAGTGATGTGGTGATCACCATGGGCTGCGGTGATACCTGCCCGGTCTTCCCGGGAGTGTCGTATCGCGATTGGCGCCTGCGCGACCCCGCCGGCCAGCCTGTCGAGACGGTGCGGGCCATCCGCGAGGACATCGCCGAGCATGTTCGCGCCCTCATAGCGGAGCTGCTCGGGTCCCCGATGGCGATCCAGATACCCACTGCGAAAGGACGGTAGCCCGGTCCCGCATTCGACCGGCCCGCAACGTCGACGATCTCGACGAGGCAATCACGTTCTGCACCAGACCTTTTGGCGTCGAACCGGCCACACGGTCAAAGCCGTTTCCGAGACGCTCGGCCCGCCGACGCACCGGAGGGCACCTGCTGCGCCTGCTAGACGGGTCTACGGCCAGGCTTCCCAGCCGATCATGCTGCGCAGCGGCCCCGCGAACACGGGCCGCACGGCCGTTGAACGCCAACGCTCTTCGATGAGGGGTGCCATGGCGTCGATGGTGATCAGCGGATCGCCGTCGAGGTAGATGACGCTGATGTACTGGTGGTCGGTTCGCCATCCCCGCGGCAGGTGGCTCCATCCGGCGCTGGACCCGAATGTCCACGCACCGGCCGCGCCCGGCGTCGCGAGCAGCGCCGGATAGTGCTGCGCGTGCAGCCATCGCAGCCATTCGTCCGGGCGGCCCTCGGTGGGCTCCTCGACGATCAGCACGATGCCGCGGTGCGGCCGAAACGGCACCACCTCGGGCGAGATCAGTGCGTGCGGTGCCGACCGCCACTGCAGGAGGCGTAGGCCGGCCACTTGCAGCGACGGCCTCACGACGGGAAAGCGGCCGTTGTCGCGCAGCGCGCGCCCGAGGGTGACAAAGTCGTCGAAGTTTTCTTCGACCGGGTCGCTGACCAAATAGTGCACCGCGTTGCCGATTTCGCCCAGGGGTCCGTCGGCCGCGAGGCGGTGGCGGGGGTAGTCGCCGTCAGCGATCCAGCGCAACCCGTGCACGATGCCCGGCAGCTGGTATTGCTCGGGCATGTGATCCAACAGGTGCCAGCGCAGATAACCGTCGTCGGTGCCGGGCGGCGTCGCGGCGGTGAGGCTGAATATGCCTGCCTTGACCCGCATTACACGGCGCCGCCGGCGGGGGGATGAAGCTCGGCGAGGGCCTGCAGGCTCTCCAGGTAATGCGACAGCGAGGTGTGGCGGAACCAGGCGCTGACGATGGTCGCGCCGTGCGCGGCGGTCTCGCCCAGAAGGTCGCGGGTCCGTTCCGGCTCGCCGATCGGGTCCAGCAGCGCGGGAGACGGCAGGACGACGTCGAAGCCGGGGCCAAACTCGAAGCGGCCCAGCCAGTCGCGCACCTGGTGCAGCCTCACGTTGAAGGGTGCCCAGCCTTCGGCCAGCGTGGCGGCACGGCGCAGCGATCGCAGCGTCTGCCCGCCGACCCAAATGGGGACGTGGTCTTGGACCGTGCACGGGTCGACGACCATGCCGCCGAACGAATAGAACTCGCCCTGGTAGGCGGGCTCGGGCACTGACAGCGAGGCGCGCAGCGCCCGCAGCGCGTCGTCTGCGCGCCGGCCGCGGTCGTCGAAGGGCGCGCCGAGCAGATCGAACTCTTCTTTGAGGCTGCCGACGCCGACCCCCAGGATCAGCCTGCCGCCGCTGATCTGGTCCAGGGTGCCGTAGCGTTTGGCGATCTCGAGCGGATGGTGATAGCCGAGCACCAGCACGTTGGTGGCCAACCGAATTCGTTGGGTGCGGGCGGCCAGGTAGCCGAAGGTCGCCAGCGGATCCCAATAGCGGGTGCCGCGGCGGCCCCGCTCGGCCGCGGGCAGCGCAATGTGCTCGCTGCAGGTCAGGTGGTGATAGCCGAGCCGATCGGCGGCCTCGGCGATCTGCGCCAGGTCCTCGATGGTGGCGTGCTTCTCCCACTCGCCGCTGCTCCGGGGGAACATCGTCACCACCGGGGTGGCGACCGACAGTTTGGCGTGACCGCTCATCCCTGCATGTATCCTCCGGCGTCGACGGGAATCGATTGGCCGGTGATGGTGCGACTTTCGTCGCCGGCCAAGAACAACGCCAGGTTCGCGACGTCCTCGGGTGAGGAAATGTCTTGCAGCGCGACACCTTTGAGCTGCTTCGCGCGCAGGGCTTCGACGTCGACGCCCTGCTCGTCGGCGGTGCGTTGCACCCACTTGCGCCACAGGTCGGTGTCGATGGCCCCGGGCACGATGCAGTTGCACCGGATGCCGTGCGGGCCGACCTCGAGGGCGACGGCCTTGGTGAACGCCCGCAGCGACGCCTTGGCGGTGACGTAGTGCGTTTTGCGAACCATGCCGGAGTAACTGACCGTGGAGGAGAAGTTCAGGATGACGCCGCGGCGGCGCTGCAACATCGACCGGTTGAGCACCTCGCGGGTGCACAGCATCGCGGCGGTGACGTCGATGGCGATGGTGGCGTTCCAGTTGTCCAGGGTCTGCTCCCAGATCCAGCGGTCCTGGCCGGGTGCGGCGGCGTTGTTGCACAGGATGTCGACCTGGCCGAACTCGTCGACCGCTCGCGCCACCATGGCCGCGACGTCGTTCTCGTCGGTCACGTCGGCGCGCAGGGCGACGGCGCCCGGGCCGGCCGCGTCGGCGGCGGCGCGGACCAGTTCTTCGCGCCGCGCGGCGAGCAGCACCTTGGCGCCTTCACGCACGAACAGTGCAGCCAGTACGGGCCCCAGGCCGGTGCTGGCCCCGGTGATGATCGCGACCTTGCCGTCGAGCCGGCCGGTCATGACGTGGTCTTCCCAGAATGATTCATGCCGGGGTAGATTCTAACAGTGCTCGAATCTAGTCCGCAGCCGATCGGCCGCTGCGAGTAAGGGGGTGTCGCGATGACGGCCGCGGTGCGGCGACCCTATGGCGAACTCGACCGCGCTCGCGTGGTGGCTGCCCTGCGTGAGCTGGCCCGCCGCGTCGGCGTGCAGGGTGTGACGATGCGCGAACTGGCGGCCGAACTCGGCGCCGCGGTGCCCTCGGTGTATTACCACGTGCCGGGCAAGCGGGCCGCGCTGGATCTGCTCGCCGAATCGGTGCTGGCCGACATCCCGGTCGTCGAGACGGGGCCGTGGGACACCCGACTGGCCGAACTCTATTGCGCCGCCCGCGAAGTCATCCTGTCGGTGCCGGGGGTCGCGGGCGTCCTGCAATCCAGTGGCGGCGGCGAATCGGCCCGTCGACTCGACAAGCTCAGCCGCGCGCTGCTCGCCGAGGCCGGCCTCACCAAAGCGGTTGCCGCGCCGGCCCACTCGGTGTTGTACACCTACCTGTTGGGCTCGGTGAGCCTGCAGGAGGCGCGGCCCGCGGGGCGGGGCAAGCGGCAGGCCGCCAACCATTTTCGCGCGGGCCTCGAGGTGATCATCGCCGGGATCAGGGCTTCGCTACAGGAAGGAACGGTGGACCGATGAGCGTCGCCAAGCCCACGTTGGTGAAATCCCTGGTTCCGGAGAACCTGGACACCGCGGCCGACCGCGACGCGGCGGCCGTGCTGGATCCCGACACGTTCGTCGCCGGCGCCCCGTTCGGCGCGATGGCGAGACTGCGGGCCGGCTCACCGGTGCACCCGGTGCAGCTGCCCGGGCTGCCCAGGGCGTGGCTGTTGACCAAACACGCCGACGTGCGACTGGTCAGCCGCGACACCGACATCTTTGCCAGCAGCAAGGGCAACACGCTGGTGGAGGCCGAGGCCGGGCCGAACTCGGCGATGCTGCCCGGCATCGACCCGCCGCGTCACGTTCACTTCCGCAAGCTGATCAGCCAGGGCTTCACCGTCCGCAACGTCCAGCGGCTGGAACCGCGGATGCGGGAGGTGGCGCGCGACATCGTCGCCAACATCACCGACAAGGGCGAATTCGACGCGGTGACAGACATTTCCGCCGAGATGTCACTGCAGGTGATCGCCGACGTGCTCGGGGTTCCCGCCGAGGACCGGATGGACGTGTTCCGCTGGAGTAACGCCATCGGAAGCCTGGGCATCGAAGATCCCGACTACGCGCCCACTCCCGCGGCGCTGGGCCAAGCCGCGGCCGAAATGTTCTCCTACTGCGGGGAATTGGTGGAGCACCGGCGCAAACACGGGCTCACCGACGACATCTTGTCGGCGCTGCTCGCCGCCGAGGTCGACGGCGAAAAACTCAACCGGGACCAGCTCAACGAGTTCTTCCTGCTGCTGGCGATCGCCGGCAACGAAACGACCCGTAACACGCTGAGCCACGGCATCTTGGCGCTCTCCGAACACCCCGGGCAACAGGCGCTGCTCGCCCGTGACCCCGCCGCGATCAGGCCCGCGGTGGAAGAGCTGTTGCGCTGGGCGACCCCGGTGATGCACTTCCGGCGCACCGTGACCCATGACGTCGAAATCCGCGGGCAACGAATCCCGTCCGGCGATTGGGTGCTGATGCACTACCTGTCCGCCAACCGCGACGAGGACGTCTTCGACGACGCGCACCGGTTCGACGTCACCCGCCCCGACGCCGGTCACGCCGCCTTCGGCGGCGGGGGAGTGCACTTCTGCCTCGGCGCCCAACTCGCCCGCCTGGAGCTGCGCGTCATGCTCGAGGAGCTCTACCCGAGCGTGCCCGGCCTGGCCGTCACGGGACCGCCCGACCGGCTGCGCTCGTCGTTCTTCCACGGCATCAAAAGGCTGCCCTGCACAACGTGATTCGGTGAGTCCTCGCCGCCGGTGCCGGCTCGCCTCGTGTACCGGGCTCCGACCATAAGGTGTTTGGCGAAAGTGGACTAGCGGTCGCCGCGTCCCACCGGATGGGACGGATCCGAACTCCACTCGGACCATGACCCGGGATACAACGCCGCCTCCCGGCCCATCGCGACGAGCGCCGCGATCGTGACCGTGGCGGTGATTCCCGAGCCGCAGTAGGCGGCCACCGCGTCGTGACGCTCAATCGCGCGGTCGGACAACAGTTGAGCGACCGAGTCGTCACCGAGGAAGGTGCCGTCGGCCGCCAACACGGCGACGCTGGGAAGGTTCGTGGCGCCGGGGATGTGGCCGGCGACGGGATCGAGGGGTTCCACATCGCCGCGGTAGCGCTCCGGCGCACGCGCGTCGAGCAGCATCACGGTGCCCTCGGCGACCCGCTCGGCCGTCAACGTCGGACGGCTTCCGGCATACAGATCATCCCGCGGCACAGTCACATTCCCGGGCATGGGTCGCACCGGGCCGGTCTCCAGGCCGTAGCCGGCCGATCGCCACGCGGCCATGCCGCCGTCGAGAATGCGGACGTTCGATACCCCGGCCGCGGTCAGCACCCACCAGGCGCGCGCGGAACCGGCCCGGTTCCAGTCGTCATAGGCCACCACGAGCGCGTCCTGCCGGACCCCCCAGCGACGCGCGGCGGCCTGCACGTCGCGTCCCGACGGTAGGGGGTGACGGCCCCGGCCGGAAATCGTGTGGTCGCTGAGTTCGTCCTCGAGTGAGACGTACACCGCGCCCGGGATGTGTCCCTCCAGGAAGGCCGCGCACCCGTCGGGCTCATCGATGCGCCAGCGCACGTCCAGGATGCTGACCGGATTACCGGATTGGATAAGGGAAGCCAGCTCGATAGCCGTGATCAGTACCTGTTCGCGTGCTTGCACAGGATGCCTCCTTTGTGGAGCAGCCTAGCCATCACCCGTCGGTTCCCGAGACCCGTGATGCGTGCGTGTCTATCGCGGCACGTTGCCGACGATCACCGTGCAAACAACGTGTCTTATTGAAAGACAATGTGTTCTTGACCACGAACATAATGTCTGATATGAACTTATGTCAATGAGATTCACATGAGGAAGACCGTGCCGGTCTCAGGCCCGGTTGTCGTCGTCTGAAGGCTTCAGAGCTGCTCCGCGCGAACACCATTCCGGCCAGACCCTTTGAGAACAGTGAGCGCAGCCCGATGTCCCACGTCACCGTCGCGGCCGACCTCGACCGCATCCAGAATCCGCCGGACATGCCCGGCTGGAGCGAGAACCTCGTCGCCCAGACATACGATCCCACAGCAGGGATCTCGGTGTGGGCGCACTGGAGCCGCATTCCCGGCTCACCCCACATCTGGGAGTCCATCATCGCCGTCTACCTGCAGGGCGACGAGCTGCTTGTCAGCCGGAGCTTCGGCCCGTCGCCGGCCCGGCAGAGCGCTTCGAGCGGCCCGCTGTCATTCGAGTGCGTCGAACCCAACGAGACCTGGCGATTGCGTTTCGACGGCATGGCACTGCGCTCCACAGCCGAGGCGCTCAGCCGCCAGAGCCTTGCCGACGGAGAGGTCGAGCGTCTCACCGTCGACGTCCAGTTCTCGGGCGTCCATCCCACGTGGAGCCTCCACGGCGAGCTGACCGGTCAGGTCTGGGCGAGCGCGCACCTCGAACAAGGCTGCCGTACCCGTGGCGAAGTGGTGACAACGGCGGGCACGGTCCCCATCGACTCTTTCGGTTTTCGGGATCACTCCTACGGGCCGCGCGACTACAGCGGCATGATCGGCGACACCTGGTGCTCGGCTGTGTTTCCGAGCGGGCGAGCGTTGCTTGCGCTGAAGGTCTGGCAGTTTGAGAGTGCGCCGCTGACCGTTGGCTTTGTGTGGGACGGGGCGACATTGCACAACGCGTCCCACGTCGACGTTCCACCGATGCACGACCGCGCCGGCGCGCCGGCGAGTTTTTTCGGAACGATCACGACCGAACTCGGCGTCGAGCAATTCGAAGTCGTTTCGGACCACCGCATGACGTGGACCATGCACCAGCCGGTCGGCATGTCGGCTGGTACGCGCAGCGACGGCGATCTCATGCACTGCGTGGAGCGTCCCGCTCTGGTGACGTGGAGCGGCGAGAGGACAGCGGGCTGGTTTGAAAAGGCGTTGCGGCCCAGTCGATTCACCGCGCCTGGCCAGAACTGACTGCGAGTCCCAGTCGCTTGAATTTCGCACGTGAGGGAACCACATGATGGCCGCCGAATCCAGTCCCTTGCGGTTACCCCGCGAGATGCGCCGTCAGATTCTCAGCCAGCACTTCGTGGGCGTCATCGAGCGGATGATCAAGGACGGTCACGCGTACTCGGACGTGAGCGTCGCAAAACTCATCGACGCAGCAGGCATCTCTCGTTCGGCGTTCTACGCGTTCTACGACGACAAGGGAGACCTGCTCGCCGCAATGGCCGAGGTCCTCGTCGAAGAAATCAAGACTGCCGGGATCGCGTGGTGGAAAATGCCCGAGGAGGGCGACAAAGCCGATCTGCGAGAAGCGCTCAGACCGGCGATCGAAGCGTTTCGGCAGCACTACGCGATGCTCAAGACGGTCGTGGAGGGCTCAATCTCCGACCCGCGCGTCCGCGAGCCCTACCACCGGTTGATCGAAGACGCGACCAGCTCACTCGCGCAACACATCCGCGACGGACAAAGCCGGGGCACGGTTGCCGCGGGCCTCGACCCCGAGCGGACAGCACGCTGGCTGAACCTCATGAACGAGCGCGCCCTCCACTACTCGCTTGGCGGAAGCAGCGCCGAGGAGGCGGTGGCCGACCTTGCGGCGTTGACCGACATTATCTGGCGCACCCTCTACGAAGGACTGCGTCGACCGGAGAGAAGGCGAACTCCTCGCCCGAAGCGTACGTAAGGGCGGCGTCGCGCGCCGGCGCCCCCATCGACGCCAGCATGCCGGTCGCGGCCCGGTGCCAGGTGAAGTCCTCGGCGCGGCGCCGCGCGGAGACGCGGCGTTGCCGCTCGGGACGGCTGACGATGGTGTTGACCGCATTCGCGATGGCGGCCGGGTCGTTATCGGCCGACACGCCGCAGTCCTGGGTGATGATCTCGGTCAGCGCCGACGTGCGCGACACCACGGCCGGTGTCCCGCACGCCAGCGACTCCAGCGCGGCTAGCCCGAACGTCTCATGTGGCCCCGGGGCCAGCGTCACGTCCGCCGAGGCCAGCAGATGCGCCACGGTGTCGCGGTCGGAGATGAAGCCGGTGAAGTCGATGGGTAGCCGCGCGGCCTGTCGCTGCAGCCGGGCCCGCAACGGGCCCTCGCCCACGACCACGAGCCGCGCGTCGACACCGGAATGGCATAACGCCCCGAGCGCGTCGATGCTGCGGTCGACACGCTTTTCCACCGACAGCCGACCGCAGTGAACCAGCAGCATCTGTGTCGGCGCGGCCCAGCGCTGACGCACCAGATGCGAGTGGCGGCGCGGATGGAACGTCTGCAGATCCACGCCCAGCGGGACCGTGACGGTGTTGTCCGCGCCGATCCGGTCGAATTCCTCGCGCGCGAAACCGGTGGTGCACACCACGGTGTCGTAGTTCGCGGCGGTGCGTGCGTTGGCCACGTCGGCGAACTTCTGCGCGGCCCGGCGCGGAAGCACTTGGCCCACAAGGCGGTCCAAGCGTTCGTGGGAGATCATCAGCGTGGTGGCACCGTGGTCGCGGCCCCACCGGCCCAGTGAGCGCAGCGTGAGCCGGTCGGACACCTCCAGCGCGTCGGGCCGCAACGCTGCCAGGAGGGCCTTGACGGATCCCGGCATCACGGCGCGGTAGCCACCGGTGAAGGGAATCAGCCTGGCGGGCAAGGTGATTCGTGTCACGCCGGTGTACAGCTGAGCGCGCTCGGCGTGCTGTCCGGGGACGATCAAGAAGACCTCGTGCCCGCTGGCGCAGTATTCGGCGCCCAACCGGTCGATCGCGGTGCGAAGGCCGCCGGAGCGGGGGCCGTAGAAATTGGCGACCTGTACCACGCGCATAACGCGAGGACACGCGGTGTGCATGTGCACGCATCAATGCTGGACCGACGCCTGCCTGAACAGTCTGTGAATTCCCTCGCGGGCGGCGCTACCCGTTCGCCGGTGCCCCGATCGGGGCCGACGGTACGGCCGGCCACCGACGGACCCTCATTCGTCTTCGTCGTCGGCCGCGGCGGCGAGGAGTTGCACTTCCTCGAGATCCATCTCGTTCTGCAGCTCGCGCAACACGATGTCGTCGATCAGGTTCTGATTGCGCAAAGCGGTGATCTCCCGGCGCTTGTACTCGAGCACACCCAGACGCACTTGCCGGACCTTCTCCCGGCTTTTGACCACGCGGCTGTCCGCCGAACCGTCCTCGGTCGCCAGGACCAGCGCGGCCGTTTCGTCGAATTCCTTTTGCAGCCGCCGGCGCAGGTCGTCGCTGATGCCGACCTCGTCGGCGACCGTCGGCAGGGCGGCGAGAGAGGCTCGAACAGCCCGGGTGCGGGCCAGCTGCAGTTCCTCGGCGTGGGCGGCGTCTTCGGGCATGTGCGCCCAGCGAACGACGGCGGGCAGCGTGCTGCCCTGGACCAGGACGGTCACCAGGATGACGACGGTCACGATGAAGATCAGCAGGCTGCGGTCCGGGAAAGGCGCGCCGCTGAGCGTCGTCATCGGGACGGCCACCGCCGCGGCAAGCGATACGGCCCCACGGAATCCCGCCCAGACGGTGACGAAGCGCTGGCGCCAGTTGACCCGGCGTTCGCGCTGCACCTGTCGGCGGTCGATGAGGCGGATCAGCAGCGTGGTGATTTCTCCCCAGAAGATGCGCGACACGATCACCACCCCGGTGATCACCAGCGCGACGAACAGGGCGTGGCGGATTCCGCCGCCGACGCCCGCGATGCCCCGCAGCGCACCCGGGATCTGGACACCGACGAACACCCACAGCGAGCCGTTGAGCAGGAATGTCGCGGTGTCCCAGAAGGCATAGGCCTGCAGACGGGAGCGGGCCCGGATCACCACGGGACCGGCGTAGGCCAGCACCAGGGCCGACACCATCACCGCGACCACCCCGCTGCAGTGCATCGATTGCGCGAGCAGGAACGCCGCGAACGGCGTCACCAGGCTCAACGCTCCTTCCTCTTGGGGCGCGTCGATTCGCTTGCGCAGCAGCGTCACCGCGCCGCCGACCAGCAACCCGGCGGCAATCCCGCCGAGGTAGGAGCCGACGAACCGGGCCGTCACCTCGGGTGGGCTGATCGCGGCCCCACCGACCGCGACGTGGACGCTGACGGCGAACAGGACCAGGGCGGTGCCGTCGTTGATGAGACTCTCGGCCTTCAGCACGGTCAGCGACCGGCGCGGCAACTTCTTCGCGAGCCCGGCCACCGCGGCCGCGTCGGTCGGCGACAGCACCGCACCCAGGACGCCCGCCGCGTGGGGGTTCATGCCCAGCGCCCGGGCGGTCCACGACACCGCGACCGCGGTGGCGATGACCAGGGCGATGCTGAGAAACACGATGATGCGCGCGTTGGCCCGGATCTCGCGGAAGCTGGTGTTCAGGCCCTCCCAGTACAGGATCGCGGGAAGAAACAGCAGCAGGACGATCTCGCCGTTGACCCGCACATGACCGAAATGCGGGATCAGCCCCAGCAGCACGCCCATCAGGATGAGCAGCACCGGGGGACCCACGCGATAGCGCCGGCCGATGACTGTCCCCACGATGACGGTGGACACCAGGGCGACGATCAGTTCGAGGCCAAACACCAGCCCATCCTGCCGGATGACATGGTCGGCGGCCGCCCGCAGTCGTCGCTATCTTCGGTCTGGATCAGACCTATTAGGCTCCGGAGCGGAATTGAAGGGGGATCTGGTGAAGGTCAGGCTGCTGGCACCAGTCGCCGTGCTCGTGTTGTCGCTGGTGGTGGGCTGTCACTTCGCGTCCAGGAATCCGCCGTCGACCAAGAGTCTCCGGGTACCCATGAAGGATGTGCTGACGCAGAGCGAGATCACCCAGAGCACCACCCTGGCCGTCGGCAACACCTTGGTCGTGGAGTTGGGTTCGAACTACACCACTCCCTACCGGTGGGCGCCCGACACCACGATCGGTGATTCGGCGGTCATCAAGCAGCTCAGTCACGAGTTCGTCTCGCCGAGCTCCGACGCGTTGGGGGCACCGGGCACCGAGATGTGGACGTTCGCGGCATTGAGACCGGGGGTCACCACCATCGGCACCTCGTACGCCAGCTTCGTGGAGAAGAACGCCAAACCGGCATGCACCTACACCCTCAACGTGGTCGTGCGATAAGTCCTTGCGGCGGTTGCGGTTACGCCACGGCGACCTGGCGTTGCCGCGCGTAGACTTCGGCCAGGAATTGCTCGACGGCCACCGCGGCATGCGCCGCGCGGGCCGAGCCGAAGATGTCGAAAGCGTGTTGGGTGAACGGCAATTCGGCGTAGACCACCGGTTGCGTGCTGACTTGCCGCAGCTTTTCGACGAACGTGCGCGCCTGTTCGACGTAGGCCAGTGAGTCGTTGCGTCCGTGCAGGACGAAGAACGGGGGAGCGTCGGGGTGGATGTGGTTGACGGGTGACGCGGTTTGGAAGGTCTGCAGGTGAGTCGAGGGCCGTTGTTTGATGATCGACTTGATCAGCAACCCCGGCATCATCGGATGCAGCGTCTTGTCGAATCGGGCGAAGTCGTAGATGCCGTAGAACGGCACGGCCGCCTGCACGCGGGTGTCGACGTCTTCGAATCCCGGCTGGAATTGCGGGTCGTTGGGCGTGAGCGCGGCCAGCGACGAGAGGTGGCCGCCGGCCGAACCGCCGGTGATGGCGATGAAGCCGGGGTCGCCGCCGTACTCGGCGATGTGCTGTTTGACCCAGGCGAGGGCGCGCTTGACGTCGACGATGTGGTCGGGCCAGGTGTTGCGCGGGCTGTGCCGGTAGTTGATCGCCACACAGATCCAGCCGAGCTCGGCGAGGTGGCTCATCAGCGGATGCGCTTGTCCGCGTTTGTTTCCCGTCGTCCAGGCGCCGCCGGGGATCTGGAACAGCACCGGCGCGTTGCCGGCGGGATCGAGATCGGGGCGCCGCCAGATGTCGAGGCGGTTGGCGCCGCCGAATTCGCCGTAGCTGACGTTGGAGTCGTGGGCGTAGTCGCGGTAGATCCGCAGCATCCTTAGCAGTCCCGGAGTCTTGGCGGTGCCGCCGCCGGTCGGCCGGCGCCACAGGTTTCCCGACTCGGTGAGCCGATCGGCTCCCAGTCCGCTGTCCAGCGCCTCGGTCAGGGGCACGTTCGCGCGATGGCCCGCGCGGCTCAGGTTCAACAGCCCCAGCGCCGAGAGGCCGGCCACCAGCCACGCCGTGATGCGCACCGGCCGGGTCAGGCGACGTGCCGTCAGGGCCAGCCCCCCGAGTTGGCTGACCATCGTCTGCAGCGGCAACTCGGTGACGACCAGCCCGAACATCCACGAGTACAGCGACGGGTAGCCGCCGCGCGCCAGGGGCCGGTAGGCGTTGAGTGTGGACGCCGCGGTCACCGCGGTGACCGCCAGCGACCCTATTTGCCGGGTGAGGTGGATGATTCGAGCTGTCCGCATTGCCTCACCTTACGAAACGTGTGGGTGACTCTCGGATCCGCCAGCGCCCGCGCTGGCGGATCCGAGACGGCGACTCAGCGACACGTTCGGCCTCTCCGGATGGGATCTAGCGGGCGGCTACGACGCCTCTGCCTTGCGCGCCAGGTTCTTTACCGCGGCGGGGTCGTTTTCGGTCAGCCCCACCTTCGCCGCCCCGCCGGGTGAGCCGAGCTCGGTGAAGAAGTCGGCGTTGATCTGCACGTATCCGCTGAGCTCGGCGGGCAGGTCGTCTTCGTAGTAGATGGACTCGACCGGGCACACCGGCTCGCAGGCGCCGCAGTCAACGCATTCGTCGGGATGGATGTAGAGCATCCGGGCGCCCTCGTAGATGCAGTCGACGGGGCATTCCTCGATGCATGCCTTGTCTTTGACGTCGACGCAGGGTTCGGCGATCACGTAGGCCACGAACGTTGTCCTTCCATCTGGCTAGCGGGGTCGGCCGGCTGCGGGACGCAGCAACTCGGTCAGGCTGGCTAATTTAGCGCGGGCGCCTTCACGCGGCTCACCGGCCCTTTCGGGCGGCAATATTGCCAATACTTGCGGTCCGGGCCGGGCGTGAGTAGAGGTTTGGCGTTGTGGTGTCACAAGCTATAGTTGTGTCACACGATTTGATTGTGAGCTGTCGACCATGCCACTCAGCCCTCGGCTGCCCGAACTCGCCTCGTTCGAGGCGTTTTTGGCGATCGCCGAGACGGGCAGCCTCGGTCGCGCCGCGCGCGAGCTCGGGCTCACCCAGCAGGCGATATCCCGACGCCTGGCCACCATGGAGGCCCAGATCGGCGTCACCCTGGCCGTCCGGACAACGCGCGGCTCCCAACTGACACCCGCGGGCCTGATCGTCGCGGACTGGGCGACCCGCCTGCTCGACGTCGCCAACGAGGTCGACGCCGGTCTGGGCTCGCTGCGCAAAGAAGGTCGCGAACGCATCAGGGTGTCGGCCAGTCAGACGATCTCCGAACAGCTGATGCCACACTGGCTGCTTTCCCTGCAGGCCGACGCCGCGCGGCGCGGCGACACCGCGCCGCAGGTGATGTTGACCGCCACCAACAGCGACCACGCCATCGCGTCGGTCCGCGACGGCACCGCCGATCTCGGGTTCGTCGAAAACCCTGGCACGCCAAAGGGTTTGGGAACCTGCGTGGTGGGGGAGGACGAGTTGGTGATCGTCGTCCCGCCGGATCATAAGTGGGCTCGACGCTCGCGGGTCGTGACCGCGCGCGAACTCGCGCAGACACCCCTGGTCGCTCGCGAACTGCACTCCGGCATCCGCGATTCGCTGGCGGCGGCCCTGCGCAAGGTACTCGGGGAGGACATGCAACAAGCCGCGCCCGTGCTGGAATTGACGTCCGCGGCGGCGATGCGCGCCGCCGTCCTCGCTGGCGCGGGGCCGGCGGCCATGAGCCGGCTGGCGGTGGCCGACGACCTGGCGGTCGGGCGGTTGCACGCGGCCAACGTCCCCAAATTGGACCTGCGGCGCAAGTTTCGGGCCATCTGGGTCGGCGGCCGCACGCCGCCGGCCGGAGCGATCCGCGACCTGTTGAGTCACATCATCAGCCGCGCGACGGCATCGAAGTAGTCAGGCCGCGGCGTCGGCGGCGGCGGCCGCGTCGTAACGGTCGAGCACCGTCTCGGCCACCAGCCGGTGCGCCCCGAGTGGTTCGGCCATCCGAATACCGTTGTCCCGGGCGAAGGTTGACACGCCGTCGGTGATGAATCCCGGCGCCAAGAACCACGGCGCGATCACCAGGCGTCGTGCGCCGCGGCGACGCAACTGGTCGGCGGCCCGGGCCACCGACGCCTCGGGCCTGGTGGCGAACGCCGTTGTGGTGCCGGCCCATTGGGTGTCTGCGGCCAGCCTGGTCGCCACCTTCGCGGTGCGCGCATTGGCGGCGAGGTTCGACGAACCGATCGCGACCACGATCACCCCGAGATCGCCGTCGAGCGGGGACACCCCGACGTCGGCGAGACGCTCGCGCAGGACGGAGACGAGCCGGCCGTCTTCCCCGAGCACGTCGGCTTGGTGGATGCCGCGGGCCCCGGCCCGTGCGATCTGTTCGGGGATGTCGAGGCGCGCGTGATACGCGCTGGCCAGCAGCAACGGGGCGACCACCGCGCGGCGGGCGTCCGGCAGGCCCGACAGCACGTCGACGAAGTTCGGGGCGTTGAGCTCCAGGAACGCCAGCCGCACGTCGAGGCCGGGCCGCATCCGCCTCACACGGTCGGCCACGGCTTCGGCGTTGGCGCCCGAGCGTGGATCGCGGCTGCCATGCGCGGTGAGGACCAGGGTGCTCACCGCAAGTCTTCCTCGTCGGCGCGCAGCGCCCAGGACGCGAACGTCTCACCGTCCTGACGCCCCTTGAGGTATTGGCGCGTCACCCGCTCGATGTAGTCGCCGAGTTCGGCGCTGGTGACCTTGTGCTGGCGCAGTTTTCGGCCGAAGCCACTCTGCTCTCCCAGGCCGCCGCCCAGGTGGACCTGGAAACCCTCGACCGAATTGCCGTTGCCGTCGTCGATCCACTGGCCCTTGAAACCGATGTCGGCGACCTGGATTCGGGCGCACGAGTTCGGGCATCCGTTGAGATGCACACTGATCGGCGCGTCCAGCAGGGAGTCGACGTCGGCCAGGCGCTGCTCCAGCTCGGGCACCAAAGTCTGGGTGCGAACCCGGGTTTCGGCGAACGACAGCTTGCAGTACTCAATTCCGGTGCACGCCATGGTGTTCTTGCGCCACGACGACGGCCGCGACGGCAGGCCCAGCGCGTCCAGGCCGGCGACCAGCTCGTCGACCTTGTCGTCGGCCACGTCGAGGATGACCAGCTTTTGGAACGGGGTCCACCGCGCCCGGTCGGAGCCGGCCTTTTCCATCAGGTCTGCCACGGCAGACAGGGTGCTGCCCGACACGCGGCCGGCGATCGGCGCGACGCCAATAGCGTTGAGGCCGTTCTTGATTCGCTGCACGCCAACGTGGTCGATGGTGTGCTTGGCCGGCGTGGGAGCCGGGCCGTCGATCAGCCGGCGGTTGAGGTACTCGGTTTCGAGAACTTCACGGAACTTTTCCACGCCCCAGTCCTTGACCAGGAACTTCAGCCGCGCCTTGGCGCGCAGCCGCCGGTAGCCGTAGTCGCGGAACAGCTGGGTGACGGCCTCCCAGACGTCGGGCACCTCACCCAGCGGAACCCACACGCCGAGCCGCTGGGCCAGCATCGGGTTGGTCGACAGGCCGCCGCCCACCCACAGATCCAGGCCGGGCCCGTGCTCGGGGTGGTGGACGCCGACGAACGCGATGTCGTGCGTCTCGTGGGAGACGTCCTGCAGACCGGAGACCGCGGTCTTGTACTTGCGCGGCAGGTTCGCGTATTCAGGGTTGTTCAGTGAGCGGCGCACGATCTCGTCGACCGCGGACGACGGGTCGAGCACCTCGTCGAGCGAGTCGCCGGCCAGTGGCGAACGGTGGATACCGCGCGGGCAGTCGCCGCACGCCTCGGTGGTCTGCAGCCCGACGGAATCGAGGCGCCGCCAGATCTCGGGGACGTCCTCGATCCGGACCCAGTGCAATTGCAGGTTTTCCCGGTCGCTGATGTCGGCGGTGTCGCGGGCGAATTCGGTCGAAATCCGGCCCAGCGTGCGCATCGTGTGCGCGGTCATCGCCTTGCCGTCGGAGCGCACGCGCATCATGAAGTACTTGGCTTCGATTTTGTCGGTGTTCTCGTCGCCGGTCCAGCTGCCGTCGTAGCCCTGCTCGCGTTGGGTGTACAGGCCCATCCAGCGGAACCGGCCGCGCAGATCGGACTTGTCGATGCTGTCGAAACCCTGTTTGGCGTAGACGTTGATGATGCGGTCGCGCACGTTCAGCGGCCCATCGTCGTTCTTGATCTTTTCGGTGTCGTTCAGGGGTTCGCGATCTCCCAGCGCCCACTGACCCTCATTGCGGGTCTTGACGGGACGTGCGGTGGTCATGTGGTGTATCTCCTTCGCGAACAGTTCGCGGTGGTACGGACGGTCGGCAGATCGGCCGGTGCGGCCACAGGGCTGGATTGTCGGGCTGCGGCATCGCGATGATGTTGGGTTTGTGGGCGCCCGTACATCCGTCGTTGGATCCACGGGTTGCGATTTCCATGGTGCACCACTTACCGCGGCGTCAGTAGAGGTCAGATGTTGTGAGGGCACAACCGATTGTTGTGTGCGTTGCTTCACGTTTTCGCCTTGCCGGCCAGTGGAATTGGGGGCGGCACTTTTCGGATTCGCAGTAGTGTGGCCGATTATGACTTCCACCGACGTCCACGACGTGATCGTTATCGGTTCGGGTCCTGCGGGGTATACCGCGGCGTTGTATGCGGCGCGGGCGCAGTTGGCGCCGGTGGTGTTTGAGGGGACTTCGTTTGGTGGGGCGTTGATGACCACGACGGAGGTGGAGAAT
>NZ_SCRH01000010.1 GCF_004298145.1 Mycobacterium sp. | reverse complement strand
ACCGTCACGGGGTCTGATGGTGACGGCCCGCCGCGCCCGGCTGCGCCGCGCTCGCGACCGTCACGGGGTCTGATGGTGACGGCCCGCCGCGCCCGGCTGCGCCGCGCTCGCGACCGTCACTAGGCTCAACCGAATGCGCCTTGGTCGAATCGCCAGCCCGGACGGTGTCGCCTTCGTCAGTATCGAAGGCGAACTCGACAACCCAGCAGAGATGATCGCGCGCGAGATCGCCGAGCATCCATTCGGCACGCCGAACTTCACCGGCCGGTCATGGCCGTTGGCCGACGTCCGGCTGCTCGCCCCGATACTCGCCAGCAAGGTGGTGTGCGTCGGGAAGAACTACACCGACCACATCGCCGAGATGAAAGATATGACGGGCCCCGCGCCGGTGGAGCCGGTGATATTCCTCAAACCGAGCACCGCCATCATCGGACCCAACGTGCCGATTCGGTTGCCCGCCAACGCATCACCGGTGCATTTCGAGGGTGAGCTGGCGGTGGTCATCGGCCGGCCCTGCAAGGACGTCTCGGCCGCCCAGGCGGCGGAGAACATCCTTGGCTACACCATTGGAAACGACGTGTCGGCCCGCGATCAACAAAAATCCGACGGCCAATGGACGAGGGCCAAGGGACACGACACCTTCTGCCCAATCGGGCCCTGGATCGTCACCGACCTCAAACCGCTGGACCCCGGCGATCTCGAATTGCGCACCGAGGTCAACGGTGACGTCAAGCAACACAGCCGCACTTCGCTGATGATCCACGACATCGGCTCCATCGTCGAGTGGATTTCGGCCGTGATGACATTGCTGCCCGGCGATCTCATCCTCACCGGAACCCCGGCGGGTGTCGGCCCCATCGAGGACGGCGACACCGTCTCCATCACCATCGAAGGCATCGGCACCCTCACCAATCCCGTGGTCCGCAAAGGAAAATCGTGACTGCACCCGCGAACACACACCCAGTCCGGGTCCGATTCTGCCCGTCGCCCACCGGCACCCCGCACGTCGGAATGGTCCGCACGGCGCTGTTCAACTGGGCCTACGCCCGACACACCGGGGGCACCTTCGTCTTTCGCATCGAGGACACCGACGCCCAGCGCGACAGCGAGGAAAGCTATCTGGCGCTGCTGGACGCGCTGCGCTGGCTTGGCCTGGACTGGGACGAGGGGCCCGAGGTGGGCGGCCCCTATGGCCCGTACCGGCAGTCACAGCGCAGCGAGATCTACCGCGACGTGGTGGCCAGGCTGGTCGAAGCGGGGGAGGCTTACTACGCCTTTTCGACACCGGAGGAGGTCGAGGCACGTCATACCGCCGCGGGCCGTAATCCCAAGCTGGGGTACGACAATTTCGACCGACAGCTGACCGACTCCCAGCGCGCCGCCTTTCTCGCGGAGGGCCGTCAGCCGGTGGTGCGGCTGCGGATGCCCGACGACGATCTCGGCTGGGACGACCTGGTGCGCGGAACCACCACCTTCGCAGCCGGGTCCGTGCCCGACTTCGCGTTGACCCGCGCCAACGGAGATCCGTTGTACACCTTGGTCAACCCCTGTGACGACGCGCTGATGAAGATCACCCATGTGCTGCGTGGCGAGGATCTGCTGCCGTCGACTCCGCGTCAGCTCGCGCTGTATCAGGCGCTGATCCGGATCGGTGTCGCCGAGCGTGTTCCGCAGTTCGCGCACCTTCCAACGGTATTGGGTGAGGGCACCAAGAAGCTGTCCAAGCGTGACCCGCAGTCGAATCTGTTCGCCCACCGCGACCGCGGCTTCATCCCCGAAGGGTTGCTCAATTACCTGGCGTTGCTCGGCTGGGCTATCGCCGACGACCACGATGTGTTCAGTCTCGACGAGATGGTGGCCGCGTTCGACGTGGTCGACGTCAACTCCAATCCGGCCCGCTTCGACCAGAAGAAGGCCGATGCGATCAACGCCGAGCACATTCGGATGCTGGCCGTCGAGGACTTCACCACCCGACTGCGCGACTATTTCGGCGTCCACGGTCATCGCCTCGAGTTGGACGACGCCGGGTTCGCCACCGCCGCCGATTTGGTGCAGACCCGCATCGTCGTGCTCGGTGACGCCTGGGACCTGCTGAAGTTCCTCAACGACGACGAGTACGCGATCGATCCCAAGGCCGCCGCCAAGGAGCTGGGACCGGACGGGGCCGCGGTGCTCGATGCGGCGCTGGCCGCGCTGGACGACGTCGCGGACTGGACGGCGCCCCAGATCGAGGCCGCCCTCAAGGCCGCGCTCATCGACGAGCTGGGCCTCAAACCGCGCAAGGCGTTCGGCCCGATCCGGGTGGGGGCCACCGGGACGACGATCAGCCCGCCGTTGTTCGAGTCGCTGGAGCTGTTGGGCCGCGACCGCAGTGTGCGGCGGCTGCGCGCGGCTCGCGCGACGGTCGGTTAGGAGAGACCCGGACCACGCGTGCGGATTGTCCGACGAGACTTTGGTAGTCTGCACTGCGGTTTACAAAGGCCGACAACGACTGGCAGCGGCGGTCTTCGGAGTAGCTTGATAAGGCTCAGAATGATTGCTGACCAGCAGTTTTAGGCAGCCAATGGGGTATGGTGTAATTGGCAACACAGCTGATTCTGGTTCAGCCATTCTAGGTTCGAGTCCTGGTACCCCAGCAAAACTCTCGCCGTCTCAAGCGATTAGGTGGGCCTAGCGCGGTGAGCTATGCTGACTGCTCGGATCGTTTCTGGCCCCGTCGTCTAGCGGCCTAGGACGCCGCCCTCTCACGGCGGTAGCGTGGGTTCGAATCCCATCGGGGCTACAAACTAAAGCCGCAGTTACTGGTCGGTCCCCAGTACGGCCGGCGCTGTCGATCCACCCACCGGCATGTGCGGCAAGCCGAGTTTGCGGTGATCCCACGAACGAGCCCGGCGGGCCACAATGCGAACACAGACCCGCTTGTTCATCATCTGCTCGACGAACGGCAACATGTCGTCGGTGTAGGGACCGGTGTAGCGCTCCCACACGCTGACCCCCACCCGGTGTGAGACGTCGGGATCGTCCACGATCTCCGCGACCCCTTCGAAGGACACCCCGCGAAGCGTGTCGTAGGTGTGGCCGTCCTCGATCAGGAAGCTCACCCGCGGGTCCCGCTTGAGGTTGATGGCCTTCTGCGACTTGGCTTTGGTCTCCAGCCAGATCTCGCCGTCGACCACGGCGTACCACATGGCGGTCAGATGGGGCTGGCCGTCGGGGCCGATGGTGGCCAGCGTGCCGGTGCGGCTCTTGACGACGAAATCGGCGATCTCGCCCTCCGACATGACGATGCTCGCGCGCTGATTGGTTCCCATGGCGGTCAGTCTGTCAGGCCACGTGCGGCGCCCCGCTCGCGGGAGAACCCAGGGACTAGAGCCGGCGGGCCAGTGCTTCGGCGGCAGACAGCAGATCGGCGGCCCAACGCGCTCCCGGGCGTCGGCCGATCCGGTCGATGGGGCCCGACACCGAGATGGCTGCGACGACGGCGCCGCGGCTGTCGCGCACCGGCGCAGACACACTCGCCACCCCCGGCTCACGCTCGGCCACGCTTTGGGCCCAGCCACGCCGCCGCACTTCGGCCAGCGTTCGCTCGGTGAATTTCGCCGTCGCCAGCACCGCTTTCTGGGTGGCCGCGTCGCTATGGGCCAGCAGCACTTTGGCGCCCGACCCCGCCGTCATCGGCAGTCGCACCCCGACCGGAACCGTATCGCGAAGGCCCGCAGGGGGTTCCAGGGCGGCCACACAGACCCGGTCGGTGCCCTCCCGACGGTACAGCTGCACGCTTTCGCCGGTGGTCTGGCGCAACAGGGGCAGCACCGCGCTGCCGGCGGCCAGCAGCGGATCGTTGACGTGGGCCGCGAGTTCGGTGACGGCCGGACCGAGCCGCCAGCGTCCTTCGTCGTCGCGCGCCAGCAGGCGATGGACTTCGAGGGCGGCCGCCAGCCGGTAGGCGGTGGCTCGCGGCAGTGCGGTCCGCTCACACAGTTCGGCTAATCCACAGGGGGATTGGGCGACGGTGTGCAGGACACCCACGGCTTTGTCCAGGACGCCGATACCGCTATGCTGTCTCACAGGGAGATACTAGCGTCTCGTATCCTGAGATCACAGTCCGAATGATCAGCGAGCCGCGGACAAAGCGAATTGAGGCGAGTTCGATATGACAATCGACACAGAGGCGGCCGCCAGGCCGCGCACTCTGGCCGAAAAAGTCTGGGACGACCATGTTGTGGTGTCCGGCAGTGCCTCGGGACAAGCGGCGGCACCCGACTTGATCTACATCGACTTGCACCTGGTGCACGAGGTCACCAGCCCGCAGGCTTTCGACGGCCTGCGCCTGGCCGACCGGCCGGTGCGACGCCCCGATTTGACGCTGGCCACCGAGGATCACAACGTCCCGACCATCGACATCGACAAGCCGATCGCCGACCCGGTGTCGCGCACTCAGGTCGAGACATTGCGGCGAAATTGTGCCGAATTCGGTGTGCGGCTATATCCGATGGGCGACGTAGAGCAGGGCATCGTGCATGTCGTCGGGCCGCAACTGGGCCTCACCCAACCGGGCATGACGATCGTCTGTGGGGATAGTCACACCTCGACGCACGGCGCATTCGGCGCACTGGCCATGGGAATTGGCACCTCGGAGGTCGAGCACGTGCTGGCGACTCAGACGTTGCCGCTGCGGCCGTTCAAGACGATGGCGGTCAATGTCGACGGGCAGTTGCCCCCGGGCGTCACGTCCAAGGACATCATCCTCGCGCTGATCGCCAAGATCGGTACCGGTGGCGGGCAGGGGCATGTCATCGAATATCGCGGCAGCACCATCGAATCGCTGTCGATGGAAAGCCGGATGACCGTCTGCAACATGAGCATCGAGGCCGGCGCCCGGGCGGGGATGGTGGCCCCCGACGAAACCACCTACGAGTTCCTGCGCGACCGCCCGCACGCCCCGAAAGGGGCGCAATGGGACGCGGCCATGCGTTATTGGCAGCAGTTGCGCACCGACCCGGGCGCCGTATTCGACACCGAGGTCTATCTCGACGCGGAGTCGTTGAGCCCGTTCGTGACGTGGGGCACAAACCCCGGCCAGGGCGTGCCGTTGGCCGCCGCCGTGCCCGATCCCGAGCTGATGACCGACGACGCGCAGCGCCAGGCCGCTGAGAAAGCGTTGGCATACATGGACCTTCGACCGGGCACGCCGATGCGTGACGTCGCCGTTGACACGGTGTTCGTCGGCTCCTGTACCAACGGCCGCATCGAAGATCTGCGGATCGTCGCCGACGTGCTCCGTGGCCGCAGGGTCGCGCCGGGGGTGCGGATGCTCGTCGTGCCGGGCTCCATGCGGGTCCGCGCGCAGGCCGAAGCGGAAGGGCTGGGCGAGGTTTTCACCGCTGCCGGCGCCGAATGGCGGCAGGCGGGATGCTCAATGTGCCTGGGGATGAATCCCGACCAGCTGGCGCCGGGCGAGCGGTGCGCGGCGACGTCCAACCGCAACTTCGAAGGGCGCCAGGGTAAAGGCGGCCGCACGCATTTGGTGTCTCCGGCCGTTGCCGCAGCGACAGCAGTTCGCGGCACATTGTCCGCTCCGGCCGATTTGAGCTGACGTATTCGACGTCTGAAGGGATGAGCATGGAAGCATTTCACACCCACACAGGTATCGGTGTGCCGCTGCGGCGCTCCAATGTCGACACCGATCAGATCATTCCGGCGGTGTATTTGAAACGTGTCACCCGAACCGGTTTCGAGGATGGCTTGTTCGCCAGCTGGCGGTCGGATCCGTCATTCGTGCTAAACCTCAGCCCCTTTGACCGGGGGTCGGTCTTAGTCGCAGGACCCGATTTCGGGACGGGTTCGTCGCGCGAGCACGCGGTGTGGGCGCTGATGGACTACGGGTTCCGGGTGGTCATCTCGTCTCGATTCGGTGACATTTTCCGGGGCAATGCCGGCAAGGCGGGGCTGCTGGCGGCCGAAGTTTCCCAAGACGGGGTGGAGCTCCTCTGGAAGCTGATCGAGCAGAGCCCCGGCCTGGAAATCACTGCCAATCTTCAAGATCGAAATATCACCGCGGGAACGACGGTGCTGCCGTTCAAGATTGACGACCACACCGCGTGGCGGTTACTCAACGGTCTCGACGATATAGGGCTTACGCTGCGAAAACTCGACGAAATCGAGTCTTTCGAGGCGACCTATCCGGACTGGAAACCGCGCACTTTGTCCACCTCCTGAACGGCCGAACGGAGCCGAAGTTCTGCTCGATCGGCTAACTAAACCGGGCCGATTTTTATGACCCTCCACCGGTCAAGGGCGGCAACCAGATTGCGAAAACGTCGTACGCCTTGCCCTGAAATTGCGCGTGGCTCTTGGAGATTTGCTGGGTGAGGGTTTACCGTGTCCACTAGTCGGTTCAAATCGAGGACCACTAGTGTCGGAGGGATTGATGAATAAGGCAGAGCTCATTGATGTGCTCACACAGAAATTGAACACGGACCGTCGGCAGGCGACCGCAGCGGTCGAGAACGTTGTCGACACCATTGTGCGTGCGGTACACAAGGGCGACAGCGTCACGATTACCGGGTTCGGTGTGTTCGAACAGCGGCGCCGCGCAGCGCGCGTGGCTCGCAACCCGCGTACCGGTGAGACGGTGAAGGTGAAGCCGACGTCCGTCCCCGCGTTCCGGCCCGGTGCCCAATTCAAAGCGGTTGTGTCTGGCGCACAGCGTCTCCCGTCGGACGGCCCAGCCGTCAAGCGCGGCGTGGTAGGGGGCGCGGCCAAGAAGACCGCGGCCAAGAAGGCTCCCGCCAAGAAGGCTGCGGCCAAGAAGGCTCCCGCCAAGAAGACCGTGGCCAAGAAGGCTCCCGTCAAGAAGGCCGTGGCCAAGAAGGCTCCCGTCAAGAAGGCCGTGGCCAAGAAGGCTCCGGCCCGCAAGGCCGCGGTGAAGAAGGCTCCGGCCAAGACGGCCGCGGTGAAGAAGGCTCCGGCCCGCAAGGCGGCGACCAAGGCTCCGGCCAAGAAGGCCGCGAGCAAGGCCACGGCCCGCAAGGCTCCCGCCAAGAAGACGACCGCGCGTCGCGGCCGTCGCTAGGCAGAGCACGTTCTAGACACGAATACCCTTCGGGCGGCAGCGTTGCCCCCGGAGGGTATTCGTGTGCTAGCGGCGGTCGCAAGCGCGGTGAAGCCGGGTGCAGCGGGCCGCCGCCATCGGGCTAGCGGCGGTCGCAAGCGCGGTGAAGCCGGGTGCGGCGGGCCGCCGCCATCGGGCTAGCGGCGGTCGCAAGCGCGGTGAAGCTGGGTGCGGCGGGCCGCCGCCATCGGGCTAGCGGCGGTCGCAAGCGCGGTGAAGCTGGGTGCAGCGGGCCGCCGCCATTCTGCTAAGCCCGTACGTTGGCGGCCAGCGCGCCGCCGATGTGGTCGGCGGCCACCAACCGCCCGTCTGACAACGACAGCACCCAGGTGCTGCCTTTGTGGTTGCGCGATTTGTCCGGCCGCACTCCATCGTGATCACACCACCACGCGATCAGGTCCGGAATCACCTTGCCCTGCGTACAGACAACGGGTGTGCCCTGCTCCTCGGCGATATCCAACATCCGGTGGCGGCCGCGTTTGGCGTTCTTGGCGTAGGCCTCTTCGGTGAGGGTGGGCTCGTTGTGCACGGCCACGCCGAGCTCCTCGGCGAGTGGTTCCACGGTCTGGTGGCAGCGGAGCCGGTCGGCCGCATACACCTGCGAGGCACCGAAGGCCAGCAGCTGCGGAACCAGCGCCCTGGCCTGCGCGCGTCCCCGTTTGTCCAGCGGCCGCTTGGTGTCGTCGCCGGAGAAGCGCGACTTGCGCCCGGCGGTGGCGTGCCGGACCACCAGCACTGTATGCGTGTCGGCCGCCTTTTTGTTGAAGTGGCGCAACACTTTTCGGTCTTGTGCATAGTCGAGCTTCTGCATCGCCTCGGCCACCGGCAGCCAGAGCAACCGGTCGACCTCGTCGCCCGGTATGAATTCGCCGCCGACGGCGCGCGCCGACCAGTAGCAGACTTTTTTGACGCCCGCGTCGATCGGATAGCTCACCGTGTTGAGTCGTCTGCCGAGGGTCGCGTGTTGGCCGGTCTCCTCGTACACCTCTCGCACGGCCGCCACCGGCGCGGTCTCGCCGGGGTCCACTTTGCCTTTGGGCAGTGACCAGTCGTCATAGCGGGGGCGGTGGATGACAGCGATCTCGACATCGTGGTCGGCGGTGTCGGGGCCGCCCGGTCGCCACAGGACCGCTCCGGCGGCATGGACGATTCGGCTTCCAGAGCGCCGAGTGTAGGACGAGTTCGGGTGCGGCACCTCAACTCCTGCAGGTCAATTCGGTCAGAGTCGCACATTCAATCATGCTGCGGCCCGGAAACAACAGGAAACACCGCACAGGTCTAGGGGCTGCGATGCCGCTCCATCAACGATACTTGGTGGTCACGCACGGTATGGCCGTCTTGTGGCGACGCGGTCCATTGCCCGTCGGGCCCGAGTTCCCAGCACCGCGTGGACGGATCCAGTGCGGATTCGAACAATTCGTCCAGCTGCGCGGTGAGCTTGGGGTCCTTGACCTGAGTCATCACCTCCACCCGCCGATCGAGATTGCGGTGCATCATGTCGGCGCTGCCGATCCAGAATTCGTTGACGTTGTGGAAGTGGATGATCCGCGAGTGTTCCAGGAAGCGGCCGAGAATGGAACGCACGAAGATGTTTTCGGAGTAGCCCTCGGCGCCCGGGCGCAGCGCGCAGATGCCGCGCACCACTACCTCGACCCGCACACCCGCCTGCGACGCCCGGTACAGCGCATCGATCACCTGCTCGTCGACCAATGCGTTCATCTTGAGACGGATTCGGCCGTTCCCGCGTTCGCGGTGCGCGGCGATCTCGCGGTCGACGCGTTCGATGATGCCGGTGCGGATTCCGTGCGGCGCCACCAGCAGATTGCGATAGGAGACCTTACGCGAGTATCCGGTAAGCGAATTGAACAAATCGGTGAGGTCCGCGCCGATGTCGGGCGCCGCCGTCAGCAGGCCGACGTCCTCATACAGACGGGCGGTCTTGCTGTTGTAGTTGCCGGTTCCGATGTGGCAGTACCGTCGGATCGCCGAGCCTTCGCGACGCACCACCAAGCAGGTCTTGCAGTGCGTCTTGAGCCCGACGAGCCCGTAAACCACGTGCACACCCGCTTGTTCGAGTGCGCGCGCCCAGCGGATGTTGGCCTGTTCGTCGAAGCGCGCCTTGATCTCGACGAGCGCCACGGCCTGCTTTCCGGCCTCGGCCGCTTCGATCAGCGCGCGAACGATCGGCGAATCACCGGAGGTGCGGTACAGCGTCTGTTTGATCGCCAGCACGTTGGGGTCGGCGGCGGCCTGCTGGATGAATCGCTGCACGCTGGTGGAGAAGGAGTCATAGGGGTGGTGCACCAGCACGTCGCCCTCGCGCAGGGTCGCGAAGATGCTCTTGGGAGATTCGCGGTCGGCGAAGGCGGGGTGGGTGTCCGGAACGAATGCCCGGTCCTTGAGCGCCGGGCGGTCCAGGCCGTAAATCTGCCACAACGACGAAAGATCGAGAAGGCCGGGGACTTCGATGACGTCGCCCGGGTGCACGTCGAGTTCGCGCAGCAGCAATTCCAGCATGCCCTCGGTCATGTCGTCGGCGATCTCCAGGCGCACCGGTGGACCGAACCGCCGGCGCGCCAATTCCCGTTCGAGCGCCTGCAGCAGATCTTCGTCGCGGTCTTCTTCGACCTCCATGTCGGCGTTGCGGGTAATGCGGAAGGCGTGATGTTCGACGATTTCCATGCCGGGGAAGAGAAGCGGAAGGAAGGCCGCGATCAGTTCTTCCAGCGGCAGATAGCGGACGATGGACCGTCCGTCACCGGCGGCGGCGCCCCGGCCCGATTCGAGGGTGGCGAGTTCGACGAAGCGATCGACGTTGTTGGGCACCTTGACTCGGGCGAAGTGCTGGCCGCCATCCTCGGGTTGCCGCACCATGACTGCCAGGTTGAGACTCAGCCCGCTGACGAACGGGAACGGGTGTGCGGGGTCGACGGCCAGCGGGGTCAGGACGGGAAAGACTTGTTCGGTGAAATAGGCGGACAGTTCGTCGCGTTCGGCCTGATCGAGATCGGCCCACGTGACGATGTGGATACCTTCCTCGGCGAGGGCCGGCCGCACCGAATCGAGGAACACCCGCGCGTGCCGGGTGGCGATTCGC
Source organism: Mycobacterium sp. (assembly GCF_004298145.1). Taxonomy (GTDB): domain Bacteria; phylum Actinomycetota; class Actinomycetes; order Mycobacteriales; family Mycobacteriaceae; genus Mycobacterium. The sequence continues at coordinate 68,349 of NZ_SCRH01000010.1, read as the reverse complement.
TGGGTCTGTTCCCCGATGAGCGCCAGTTGCTTGCGCGGCGTCAAACCGTCGGCGGAACGTACCGATAGCCCCATCTCGTCGCGGCGCTTGAGGCCGGCGACCCGCACCATATAGAACTCGTCGAGGTTGGAGGCGAAGATCGCCAGAAACTTGGCGCGTTCCAACAGCGGCAACGAATTGTCGTCGGCCAGCGCCAGCACGCGGGCGTTGAAGTCCAGCCAGCTCAGTTCCCGGTTGAGGTAACGCTCCTCCGGCAGATCGGTCATCACGGTCGGGGTCGCAGCCGGCGGTGCTGCCACGGCCGAGTCGCCTGCATGCCAGACATTCTCGTCGGGCCGCACCTCAGCATCGATTTCCGTCACCCTGCGATCATCGCTCATCACGCGCGGGTGCTGCTAGCGCTCACGGGACATCCATTCGCCGTTGGGTCGACGTTCACCCCCAGGACACATCCACCCATCATGACCGAAATCAGTGCGCGGCGACGGCCCGGGCCGTCGCCGCCCCTACCCCGAGGCGGCGGGCGGCGGCGAGGTCGGTGGGAGTGTCGACGTCACACCGCAGGCCGGGCCACGCGCCGGTCAACTCGATCGCACCCGAACTGCGGTGCTGCGCCGACGAATCGGAACCGAACCGGGGATTGAGCGGGCTTCCGAACGCAAAGAGCGCCGCGGTTCCCGTCGCCAGCCGGTCGGCGACGAAGCTGCGCCGGTGCTGGCGTGCGGCGGCGACCGCCTCGGTCAGCTCCTGGGTTTGCAGCGCAGGTAAATCACCTTGCAGCGCAACGACATTGGAAAACAAACTCCCCACCGCGCGCTCCGCGGTGGCGATTGCGTTGTTCAGTGGATCGGGATGGCCGTCGGGCGTCGGATCGGCCAGCACATCGGCACCCAGCTCCGCGGCCGCGGCGGCCGCGGCGTCATCGGGGGTGATCACGGTGATCGAGCCCAGTGATCCGACTCGTCTGGCCGCGGTCAGCGTGTCCATCAACATGGCCAGTACCACGCTCTCGCGGGTGCGCGCGGAGAAAACCGGCGCCAGTCTGGTCTTGGCCGCGGCCAGCCTCTTGACGGCGATGATCAACGCGACATCGCCCACACCGTCACTCGCGCCGTCGGCTCGTGTGCCGCTCATAAGATGTCATCCTGCCAGCGACGGCGCGCGTGGTGCGCGCCAGCTGGCGGCACGACCCCGGCGCGCGGGGGACACGCTGGCGCGCGTGACGCCCGGTCCGTCGCTGATCTAGGGTGTAGCGGCTGCACGTGCCGCGTGAGCAACACCGACCACGGACAGGGGGTGGTACATGGCGAGCACGCATGCCAGGTTGGACGCAGGTTCGACGGGCGCCGTCACGGTCATGGGCGCCGGGGCGTGGGGCACGGCGCTGGCCAAGGTGCTCGTCGAGGCCGGGGGGCCGGACACAGAGGTCACGCTGTGGGCCCGCAGACCCGAGCTCGCCGAGCGGATCAACGCCACCCGATCAAACCCGGACTACCTGCCCGGGATGTCGCTGCCGCCGGGCGTCCATGCCACCGCCGACGCCGGCGAAGCGCTGCGGGACGCGTCAACGGTGCTGCTCGGGGTGCCCGCGCAGACGATGCGGAGCAACCTCGAGCGCTGGACGCCGCTGCTGCGCGAGGGCGCGACCCTGGTCAGCCTGGCCAAGGGCATCGAACTGGGCACCCTGATGCGGATGAGTCAGGTGATCGTCTCGGTGACCGGCGTCGACCCGGCTCGGGTCGCGGTGATATCGGGACCGAACCTGGCCAGCGAGATCGCCGAATCCCAGCCGGCCGCGACGGTGGTCGCCTGCAGCGACTCGGGCCGGGCCGTCGCCCTGCAGCGCATGCTGAACAGCGGATACTTTCGCCCGTACACCAACAGTGATGTGGTCGGCACCGAGATCGGCGGGGCGTGCAAGAACGTCATCGCACTCGCCTGCGGGATGGCGGCCGGTGTGGGACTTGGCGAAAACACCGCGGCGGCGATCATCACCCGGGGCCTGGCCGAGATCATGCGGCTCGGGATCGCGCTCGGCGCCAAGGGAGCGACGCTGGCCGGGCTGGCCGGGGTGGGCGACCTGGTGGCCACGTGCAGCTCGCCTTACTCACGCAACCGGTCGTTCGGTGAACGGCTCGGCCGCGGGGCGACCATCGAGTCGGTTCGGTCCGGTACGCCCGGGGGCGGCGACGGGCACGTCGTCGAGGGTGTGACGTCCTGCGAGGCGGTGCTGGCGCTGGCGGCCAGTTACGACGTCGAAATGCCGCTCACCGACGCCGTCCACCGGGTCTGCCACAAGGGGCTGTCGGTCGACGAGGCGATGGCGCTGCTGTTGGGCCGCAGCACCAAACCCGAATGAACCGCCACCCGGTAGCCTCTTGTGATTGTGAATGCCAGCGATCGGTCGACGCCGCACCCCAGCTCACGGGGTGAGCGGGCGCGCGTCGCCGTCGTCTTCGGCGGGCGCAGCAACGAGCACGCGATCTCGTGTGTCTCGGCCGGCAGCATCCTGCGCAACCTCGATCCGGAGCGTTTCGAGGTCGTCGCGATCGGCATCACCCCGGAAGGTTCCTGGGTGCTCACCGACGGTGACCCGGCCGCCCTGGCGATCACCGACCGGCGACTGCCCGAGGTGACCGCCGAGTCCGGAACCGAGCTGGCGCTACCGGCCGATCCGCGGCGCAGTGGCCAATTGGTTTCCCTGCCACCCCGTGCCGGTGAGGTCTTGGCGTCCGTCGACGTGGTGTTTCCCGTGCTGCACGGGCCGTACGGGGAGGACGGCACCATTCAGGGGCTGCTCGAACTCGCCGGTGTGCCGTATGTGGGGGGCGGTGTGCTGGCCAGCGCCGCCGGCATGGACAAGGAGTTCACCAAGAAACTGTTCGCCGCCGAGGGATTGCCGGTCGGCGACTATACGGTGCTACGCCCGTCGCGCTCGGGGCTGCGGCCCGAGGAGTGCGAGCGGCTGGGGTTGCCGGTGTTCGTCAAACCCGCCCGGGGTGGTTCCTCGATCGGTGTGACCCGGGTATCGAGTTGGGACCAGCTGGATGCCGCCGTCGCCGTTGCGCGCCGCCACGATCCCAAAGTCATCGTCGAGGCCGCGATCGTTGGCCGCGAGCTGGAGTGCGGTGTGCTCGAAATGCCCGACGGCACAGTCGAAGCCAGCGCGTTGGGCGAGATTCGGGTGGCCGGTGTGCGGGGCCGCGAGGATTCGTTCTACGACTTCGCCACCAAATACCTTGATGACGCAGCCGAATTGGACGTGCCCGCAAAGGTCGACGACGAGATCGCCGATGCCGTGCGCGAATTGGCGATCCGTGCGTTCAAGGCCATTGACTGTCAGGGGCTGGCCCGGGTGGATTTCTTCCTCACCGAAGACGGGCCGGTCCTCAACGAGATCAACACGATGCCGGGATTCACCACGATCTCGATGTACCCGCGGATGTGGGCGGCCAGCGGCGTGGACTACGCGACCCTGCTGGCGACGATGGTCGAGACGGCGTTGGCCCGCGGCGTGGGCCTGCGCTAGTGGCGATCGCAAGTGCGGCGGAGCCGGGCGCAGCGGGTCGCCACTACAGGCGGTAGCCGGGCGCGGCGGGTCGCCACCATCGCGCTAACGGGCGGGCCCGGGATTGATCGGCGTGGCCGCGATGCGCTGCTCGATCACCTCGGAAAGACGCTGGATCGGTGCCGGGCCTGACCCGGTGGGCAGCGTGAGCGCCACATAGACTCCGCGGTCCACCGCGTACCAGGTGGATCTGCCGGCGTCACCGGCGGATTGCTGATCGGAACGCACCTGGAACCACTGCACCCGATCGACCACCTGGATCGGAGAGCCGAGGACGAACTCGGCCGGGCGGTCCAGCCCGCAGCGCAGCACCACGGGGTCACTGCCCCGCCCGGTCCGCCAGGCCGCCGCGCCCACCGGTTCCGGTTGCTCAAGGGCGGCCCGCTGGTAATCGCCCAGGCGCTGCGGCAGCGCATCCATCAGCGCCCGGCACGTGGCGCTCTCGGCCTGCGGCGCCGGGACACCGGGAACGGCGACCGGTTGCGGTGGCGCCTCACGGGTTGCCGCGATGGCAAGGATCACGCCGATCGTCGCGACGGCCAGCGCGACCGCGACGATGATCACCGCGCGCGGCGGCCCGCCGTCGGTGTCCGACTCGGTTGCCACCGCCCGCACCTCCTGTCTGCTCATCACTATCGCCTTCGCTCACCCGGTTGGGCAATCATTCTCGGGCCGCGACCGGCCCGCATGGCCGCCGGGTCCCACACCGGCGCGGTCCGTGCGCGCGGGAGCCCTATCGTGGGTTGCGTGCAGGACGAATCGACGCTGCAGCAACTCGGTGAGTTCGCCGTCATCGACCGCCTGGTGCGCGGCCGTCGGCAGCCGGCCGCGGTCGTGCTCGGGCCGGGTGACGACGCGGCGCTGGTGACGGCCGGCGACGGCCGCGCGGTGGTGTCGACCGACATGCTGGTGCAGGATCGGCACTTCCGGCTGGACTGGTCGACACCCCACGACATCGGCCGCAAGGCGATCGCCCAGAACGCCGCGGATGTTGAGGCGATGGGCGCGCGGCCCACGGCGTTCGTGGTCGCCTTCGGCGCACCGGGTGAGACGCCCGCGGCGGCGGTGGACTCGCTGGTCGACGGGATGTGGGACGAGGCGGCGCGCATCGGCGCCGGCATCGCCGGCGGCGACCTGGTCAGCTGCCCCCAGTGGGTGATCTCGGTGACGGTGCTGGGCGACCTGGACGGCCGCGAGCCGGTGCGACGATCGGGCGCGCACCCCGGGTCGCTGGTCGCAGTTGCCGGCGATTTGGGTCGCTCGGCAGCGGGGTTTGCCCTGTGGCACAACAGGATTGGCGGATTCGACGAGCTGCGGCGCCGGCATGCGGTGCCCGAGCCACCCTATGGTCAGGGTGCGGTGGCCGCAGCCGGGGGAGCGCAGGCGATGATCGACGTCTCCGACGGCCTGATCGCCGACCTACGGCATGTCGCCGAGGCGTCGGGGGTGGGGATCGACCTGTCCACGGCGGCACTGGCCGCCGACCGCGACGCGCTTGCCGCGGCGGCGGCCACCGTGGGCGCCGATCCCTGGCCGTGGGTGCTGGCGGGCGGTGAAGACCACGCGCTGGTGGCGTGTTTCGCCGGATCCGCACCGGCCGGATGGCGCATCATCGGGCGCGTTCTCGACGGCCCGGCCCGGCTGCTCGTCGACGATCGGGAGTGGAGCGGCCCCGCCGGCTGGCAGTCGTACTAGGGTGGCGCGGTGACCGTTTACCCGATCGCGAAGGGCCGATGATGACGGCGCGCCCACTGAGCGAACTGGTCGAGCCGGGCTGGGCGAGTGCGCTGCAGCCGGTGGCCGGGCAGGTCGCCGAGATGGGGCAATTCCTGCGGGACGAGATCGCGGCCGGGCGCAGGTATTTGCCCGCCGGGTCGAATGTGCTGCGCGCCTTCACCTATCCCTTCGACGAGGTCCGGGTATTGATCGTCGGGCAAGACCCCTACCCGACGCCCGGACACGCTGTGGGGCTGAGCTTTTCGGTGGCACCCGAGGTGCGGCCGCTGCCCCGCAGCCTGGCCAACATCTTTCAGGAGTACACCGCGGACCTGGGCCACCCCCCGCCCTCGTGCGGTGACCTGACGCCCTGGGCGCAGCGCGGCGTGCTGCTGCTGAACAGGGTGCTCACGGTGCGCCCCAGCAATCCGGCCTCGCACCGGGGCAGGGGCTGGGAGGCGGTGACCGAGTGCGCCATCCGGGCGCTGACCGCGCGCTCGCTGCCGCTGGTGGCCATCCTGTGGGGGCGTGACGCCTCGACACTCAACCCAATTCTCGCCCAAGGAAATTGCGTCGCCATCGAATCACCGCACCCCTCGCCGCTGTCGGCGTCGCGGGGATTCTTCGGCTCCCGTCCGTTCAGCCGTGCCAACGAGCTGCTGGCCGACATGGGCGCGGACGCGGTCGATTGGCGACTGCCGTGAACGAGATGACCGCGCTGCGGGCACACCGGCGCGGCGGCCCGGAGCAGCTGGTCATCGAGCGGGCGCCCGTGCCGGCGGTGGCGGCCGGGGAAGTCCTGGTGGCCGTGCACGCCGCCGCCATCACCTTCGACGAGCTGACGTGGGATGAGACCTGGACCCGCGACGGCGTCAGCCGCGTCCCCGTGATCCCGTCCCACGAGGTCTCCGGCGTCGTTTCCGTTGTCGCCGACGACGTCACGGACTTCGTGCCCGGCGACGAGGTCTTTGGACTGGTCGAGTTCGACCGCGACGGCGCCGCGGCTGATTTCGTCGCCGCACCCGCGGCCGATCTGGCCGCCAAGCCGTCGACGGTCTCCCACGTCGTCGCGGCCGCGCTGCCGCTGGCCGGCCTGACGGCACTGCAGGCCTTGGTCGACCACGCGGCGGTGCAACCGGGAGAGACCGTGCTGGTGCACGGCGGTGCCGGGGGAGTGGGCCTGCTGACCGTTCAGCTGGCCGCGCTGCTCGGCGCCCAGGTGACCGCGACCGTGCGCAGCGACACCGCCGCTCTTCTTCGCGGCTGCGGCGCGCAGCGCGTGATCGACACGCGCACCGAGGCATTCGACGAAACCGGCGCCGCCTACGACGTCGTCATCGACACCGTCGGTGGCCAGACGCTGGACAGGTCATTCGGCGTGCTGCGCCGCGGTGGCCGTCTGATCACGTTGTCGGCACCGCCGCCGGACGGCAGGGCCGACGAGTTCGGTGTCAGCGCAACCTTCTTCATCGTCAGACCGAATCGCGATCAGCTCGCCGAGCTCGCCGCGCTGGTCGACGACGACCGGTTGCACGTCGCGATCGCCCAGACGTTCCCGCTCGACGAGGGGCGGGAAGCATTCGAAAGCCGGGGGCGTGGCGGCCGGGCCGGAAAGACGGTCCTCGTCGTGCGGGACTGACGGCCCAGTCATCACACCGGGAAGTTCACGTCCTTGGTGACGGCTTCCCATTTGTCGATCGACGCCGACAAGGCGGCGATCTTGTCGCGCATGGCCTTGAGCACGTCGCGGCCCAACAGCAGCCGCAGCGGTGGTTCGTCGAGCGTCGTCACCATCAGCACGGCCTCGGCGACCTTGCGCGGGTCGCCGGGCAGGTGGTCGGCGAACTGCTTGATCAGGTCCTTGCGTGCCGCCACGTCGGCGTAATCGGTTATCGGGGCTTCCGATTCCTTCATGGACCTGGTCGCCCAATCGGTGCGGAAGGCGCCCGGTTCGATGGCGGTCACCTTGATGCCCAGCGGGCGGACCTCGGTGGCGAGTGCCTCGGTGACCGCCTCCAGCGCGAACTTGGTCGACGAGTAGTAGGCGTTGGGCGGATTGGCCACCAGGCCGGTCATCGAGGAGATGTTGATGATGTGTCCCGACCCACGGGTGCGCATGGCCGGCAGCACGGCCTTGATCATGTCGACGGCGCCGAAGTAGTTCACGTCGAACAGCTTTCGTACCTCGGTGTCCTCGCCCTCTTCCACCGCGGACAGGTAGCCGTGTCCGGCGTTGTTGACCAGGACATCGATTCCGCCGAAAGCCTTTTCGGCCGTCGCCACTGCCGCCGCGATCTGGCCGGCATCGGTCACGTCGAGCGCGACGGGAAGGGCTTGGTCGCCGAACTGCTCGGCGAGGTCTTGCACGGCGGCGGCCCGTCGCGCCGTCACCACCACGCTGTGGCCGGCTTCCAGGGCCGCGCGCGCGATTTCGCGACCGAAGCCGGTGGAGCATCCCGTGATCAGCCAGCGTGACATCGCTAGATCGTCCCTTCCGGTAGGCGCCGCAGATAAGCCTTTCGGCGGGCGGCGAGTTGGGCGGCCCGCTGCTGCGGGCTCACCCGCGCCACGTGCGGCAGCTCGGCGTCGAGCCGGTCCAGTTTGATGACGCGGCCCCGGGCGCCGAGGTCTTCGCGGGGACCGTTCTCGCCGAACTCCGCCATGCGCAGGGTCAGGATGGCTTCGCGCAGGCCGTCGGAGTCGATCCAGTTGGCCACGCCGGGATCGACGGGCGAGATCACGTAGGTGTAGGTGCCGTCCTCGTTGGTGACAGACTGCGCCTTGTTGAGGCTGCCGGTGCGGTCGACGAGCTCGAGCGTGGTACCCCAGACATTGCTGAGCGGGACGGTGAAGTATTCGGCGCCACCGTCATTCAGGTCGACGACGAACGCTTCGTCGGGGGCGAGATCAAAGCGGCCCATCACGTACACCTGGTGGCGCATCGCGCCGACCTTGTCGGCCGACCAGGCCAGGTTGAAATGGTTGGCCGGCATCTTGTACACGCCGTGACTGAGCTTGCCGGTGAAGTTGGCGAAGTGCTCCATCATCGCCGCGGTGGCCTCGGCCTGCTCGTCAAGGGTACGAGCGGGCGTTGCCGATGGGCCGCCAAGTCGTTGCACCTCAAAATGATTGGGGTCGTCGCGGCCCCAGTCCAGCAGCACGTCGCGAATGTAGAATTCGTGTGCCGCGGGGGAAGTCCGCACATGATTGGGCCGGCCTTTGGCGGGTCCGGAGTCGACGGTGATGGTGAAGCTGCCGTAGGGGTCGACCCGCATGGTGCGGCCATTGAGCACGTCGATGGTGCCCATGTTCGCGTCCCAGAGGGTGAAGTAGTTCTCGGTCATCCGGTGTTCGCCGACCCGGCCGCGGATCTCGTAGCGCTCGTCACCGGAGATCGGGATCACCCGGTACACGCTGTCGGGATTGTCGATGCCCCAACGCGATCCGGGGATGCGGCGGCCTGCCACGGGGTGCGCCAGCCGGGTGATGCAGCTGACCTTCGGTCGCAGCTTGTCCTGGTTCGACGACCACACCGCCGCCGAGAACATCACCTCGGCGAACGCGTCCTCGAACCGTTCGCGCATTGCCTCCGACGCCTTGGCGCGGCCCAGCCAGGTCTGCGCCACGCTCCGGTAGGCGACCTTGACGGTGGGATGCTCGATCAGTTCGAGTGCGGCCATTTCCTGTTCGTGCTGGGATACCGTCGCGACCGGGTCATCAGGCATGTGCTGTTCCTCCGATAAACTGTTCAAAACGCTTGTTGTACAAGGCGAATCGCTCGTCGACCTGCTCGGGAAGCAGGCCATAGTTCTCCAGCCCGTAGGGCGGGCGGGCGGCCTCGCGCGGACGCTCATGCAGCCAGCGCCGCATCGCATCCTCGGCCGCGGCGGTCAGCGGCAGCCCGATGGCGTCGTAGACGCGGGCCACCTGCCCGATCGGGTCGGCCACCGCCTCGTCGAACCCGATGTCGGTGACCCGCGCACCGTCGTCAGACCAGCCGTCGCGGGTCGTCATCGCCCGGTCATTGGTCCAGCCCATCCGCGCCAACCACTGTGTGCCCACCCGGTGCGCATCGACGGTGTCGGCGTGCATCGCATGCAGGGTGGCGTTCAAGCTGGCGCCGGACGCGATCGTGGTGCGCGGATCACGATGCATGTGCACGATGTGCAGATCGGGGAATCGCGTGCGCAGCAGGTCCAAATACCCTAGGTGCGCCGGCGATTTGAGCACCCAACGTTGGCCTTGGCGGTGCTGCCGCCGTTTTTGCCATTGCAGGAACTGCAGCATGCGGTGCAGGTGGGCGTAGGCGGGGGAGAAGTCCTGGTCGTCGAGCCAGGACCGGTAGTGGGGCAGGTGCGCACCGGACTCGGGGACGTGCGACAAGAACGCGTCCGCCAGGAAGACGATCTCCTCCTCGGCCTCGGTGGCGTACATCGGGTGGATGGAGAACAGTTCGGGCGCCAGTTCGCGCGATTTCGCCTCTCGCGCTTGGCTGATGGCGATGCGCGGATCGACCCCGGTGAACCGATGGTTCAACCGCGTTGCGACCTCGACGACCTCCCATCCGTAGGCGCAGACGAAGCGCGGGTCGGCCGCCAGCAGTCGCTGCAGCAGCGTGGTCCCGCTGCGCATCATCCCGACGACGACGATCGGCGCGGCCACCCGCTCGTCGAGAATCTGCGGATGGCGGCGGATCCACTCCTGCGCCCGCAGCCGCATCCGCAGGCTGTGCACGATGCCCGACCGCAGGATGTGGGCGCCGATGGCATTGAGGCCGTTGAGATCGGCGCGCGCATAGTCGGCCAGCAGTACCCGCAGCGGGCCTTCGAAATCGCCGGGGCCCCAATCGGTGAGTTCTTCCTTGCGCTGCGCGTCGGCCATGACGGCGGCCGGGTCGAAGACGCTGGCGGATTCCACGGGGTCAGAACTTCAGATGCCGGCTGACGTCGCCCACCTGGTCGACGAACATGGTGCGGCTGTCGAAACACCAGGCGCCGTCCAGCCGCTGAAACGTGTCCTTGTAGTGCCCGGTCACGATGACCTGCAGCGGCAGCTCGGGGGTGGCTTGCGTGACGCAGTAGTAGGACGTGCTCGTCGCTCTGCCCTGCGCCTCGTCGATATGCAGCTGCACGTTGGTCGTGTTGTGCTTGGTCTTCGGGGTGCCGTCTTCGTAGATGCGCGTGGCCATCTCGTACATCTCGCGCACCCGGGCCGAGCCGGCGAACACCGTTTCCGGCGGGCCGTCCTCCACGCCGCAGATGCGGCCGTGCTCGAAGAGACGGGCCACCCCGTCCAGGTCGCCGCCGTCGAGAAGCTGCGCATAGGTGTAGATGAGGTTGGTGATCTCGGTGGCGCTGTCACTCATGTCGAACCGCCTCGGGAAAGTATGTCCGCTGTGCTTCCGCGACCAATGTTGGCAGAACCGGTCCAACTTACATAGAACCAACCATTACTCTGGATCGTCGTGACCCCACCGTGGACGCCGAGCAGGCTCGGCAACCTGACCGGCAAGCGCGTGATCGTGACCGGAGCGACCAACGGGGTGGGGCTGGGCACCTCGCGCGCGCTCGCCAAGGCCGGCGCGCACGTGATCCTCGCGGTGCGCAACACCGAACTCGGCGCGCAACGGGCGGCGGAAATTTCTGCGGTCGGCGGCGTTGTCCCATCCGTGGTCAAGCTCGACCTCGCCGACCTGTCGTCGGTGCGCGCGTTCCGCGACCTGATCGACGGCCCGGTCGACATTCTGATCAACAACGCCGGCACCCTGACCGAGCGCCGCACCGACACCGTCGACGGATTCGAGACGACGCTGGGCACCAACCTGCTCGGACCGTTCGCCCTGACCAACCTGCTACTGCCCAACGTGCGTTCGCAGATCATCAACGTCGGCTCCGACGCGCACCGGTCGGCGACGCTGCACCTGGACGACCTGCACCTGCGCCGGCACAAGTGGACGAGGCTGGGCGCGTACGCGCAGTCCAAGCTGGCGGTCATGCTGTGGGGGCTGGAGCTGGACCGGCGGTTGCGCGCGGCCGGCTCGCCGATCGTCACGCACCTCACCCACCCGGGCTGGGTGGCCTCCAACCTGTCGAACCTGGGTGACTCGCCGCTGATGTCGCTCGCCCACAAGGCGGTCAAGGTGGTGGCCGACCGGTTGGCCAACGACATCGACGAGGGCGCGGCGCCCACGCTGTACTGCATCAGCGAACCGATCCCGCCGGGCAGCTACGTCGGGGTCAGCGGCAGGTTCGGGCTGCGCGGCGGCCCGGTGCTCATCGGCCGGACCACGCTGGCCTGCGATTACGACGCGGCCGCGCGGCTGGTGGCCTTCGCCGAACACGAGACCGGCACGACACTGGAGGTCTGATCATGGGTGAATTCGACAACATCATCGCCGTCGTCACGGGCGCCGCGCGCGGCCAGGGCCGCAGCCACGCCGTCGCACTGGCCCAGCAGGGCGCCGACATCATCGCCGTCGACATCTGCGCCGACCTCGATGCGATTCCCTATGCCCTGGCCACCGAAACCGAGCTCGCCGAAACCGTGCAGCTGGTCGGGTCCGCGGGCCGCAAGGCGGTTCCGGTGATCGCCGATGTCCGCGACCTCGCGGGGCTGCAGGCCGGGGTGCAGGCGGGCATCGACGAACTCGGCGATGTCGACGTCGTCGTCGCCAACGCCGGGGTGGTGGCGATCGGCGTCACCGAGCCCGAGTCCGAACCGGTGTTCAACACGATCGTCGACACCAACCTCAAGGGTGTGTGGCACACGATGCTGGCGACGGTTCCCTCGATCGTGCGCAAGGGCCGGGGCGGCTCGGTGGTGCTGGTCAGTTCGTCGCAGGGCCTGACCGGCCGCGGCGGTGACGGAAGTGCGGCGATGTTCGCCTACGCCGCGTCCAAGCACGGCGTGGTGGGTCTGATGCGGTCGGCGGCGAATGCCTATGCGCCACATAAGATTCGAGTGAACTCGATTCACCCCAGCGGGGTCGCGACACCGATGATTCTCAACGAGTTCGTGGTGAACCGGATGCTGGAGAATCCCAACCCGGCCCTGTCGCAGACCCTGCTACCCGAGGTGCCGTTGGTGGAGGCGCAAGACGTCACCGAAGCGGTGCTGTGGCTGGCCGGGCCGCGGTCGCGCTATGTGACGGGCGTGGCCATCCCGGTGGACGCCGGCCACGTCGTCATGTGAGCGGCGGCGGGTGACAGCCCCGGACTAGCCCCTGACGACCTTGCCGGCCTTGATGCAGGACGTGCAGACGTTGAGGCGCTGCTTGTTGCCGCCCGGACGGGCGACGACGTGCACCGTCTGGACGTTGGGGTCCCACCGGCGGCTGGTGCGGCGGTGGGAGTGCGACACCGACTTGCCGAAGCCGGGGCCTTTCCCGCAGATGTCGCACACAGCGGCCATTGTTCAAGCTCCTCAGATCTCGGGGGTCCGGCTCGGCGGTTTGACACGTGGCCGGGGCAGCCCGGGTTCAGCCGGGCCCCACTGAGGATACCGATTGTCGCGGCAACCACCAAAACGGTCACCCCCGCTGTCGCCCCCTCTGGCTAGGCTCAATGGGCCGGTTCGGCCCGCCGGCGGGTGGTGGTCACCGGCGGCCGGCGCGCGTGTCGCCGGGCTACGCTGGCGCCCATCGGGTGCCGGGCGCCGGGAGGCACTGACGGGGCACTGAGGGGCGCAGAGGAGGTGGGTAACCCTGGCCACTTCGTGGACCACGCAGGATCGCCTGTTGGACGCGACGACTCTGCGGGACTGGGCGCACACGGTCGTCAGCGACCTGATCACCCACATCGACGAGATCAACCGGCTCAACGTCTTCCCGGTCGCCGACTCCGATACCGGCGCCAACATGCTGTTCACCATGCGTTCGGCGCTGGCGGAGCTGAACGCGCAGGGCGGCTCGGCGTGTACCGCCCGGGCCGCCGCGGCGCTGTCGGCCGGCGCGCTGAACGGCGCCCGCGGCAACTCCGGGGTGATCCTGTCGCAGATCCTGCGCGGCATCGCCGACGTCACCGCGACCGGCGCGGCCGACGCCGGTGGCGAGTTGGCCCGCATCGACGTCGTCGCCCTGGGCGCCGCGCTGCAGCGCGCCGTGGAGCTGGTCATCATCTCGATGGGGGGCGAGGAGGTCCCGGGGACCATCGTCTCGGTGTTGCGCGCCGCCGCCACCGCCGTCCAGCAGTGCGCCCGGACGGGGGACGGGCTCGCGCCGGCGGTCATCGCCGCCGGTGACGCGGCGGTGGTCGCCCTGGAAAAGACTCCCGAGCAGCTCGACGTGCTCGCCGACGCCGGTGCCGTGGACGCCGGTGGGCGCGGTCTGCTGGTCCTGCTGGACGCGTTGCGGACCACCATCACCGGGCAGGCGCCGGCCCGCCCGGTCTACGAGCTCTCGCCGCGGTCGCAGCAAACAGAGGTCTCCACGCCACGCCCGGCGCCCCAATTCGAGGTGATGTACCGGCTGGACGGCTGCGAGCCCGCGGCGGCGAACGCGCTGCGGGACCGGTTGGCGGACCTGGGCGATTCGGTGGGCATCGCCTCCGCGCCGTCGTCGGCCCGGCGCACTTACTCGGTGCACGTGCACACCGACGACGCCGGCGCCGCCGTCGAGGCGGGATTGGCGGCGGGACAACTCAGCCGCATCGTCATCTCGGCCCTGAGCTCCGGTGGCCCCGGATTACCCCCGGGCGGCTGGACGCGGGAACGGGCGGTGCTGGCCGTCGTCGACGGCGACGGCGCCGCCGACCTGTTCGCCGGGGAAGGCGCCTGCGTGCTGCAACGCGACCCCGCCGCGCACGAACCCGTGACCAACATCAGCGCGCACCAGCTGATGCGGGCCGTCGTCGACACCGGCGCCGCACAGGTGATGGTGCTGCCCAACGGCTATCTGGCTGCCGAGGAGCTGGTCGCCGGATGCACTGCGGCCATCGGCTGGGGGATCGACGTGGTGCCGATTCCGACCGGGTCGATGGTGCAGGGGCTGGCCGCGCTGGCCGTGCACGAAACCGGCAGGCAGGCCGTCGACGACGGCTACACCATGGCCCGCGCGGCCGGGGCGGCGCGGCACGGATCGGTGCGCATCGCGACCGAGAGCGCGTTGACCTGGGCGGGTCGTTGTCACCCCGGGGACGGCCTGGGGATCGCGGGAGACGAGGTGCTGATCGTGGCCGCCGACGCGGTCGGGGCGGCGATCGGCCTGCTCGATCTGCTGCTGGCCTCGGGCGGTGACCTGGTGACCGTGTTGCTGGGCGCCGGCATCGACACCGACGCCGTCGGCGACATCCTGGAAGAGCACATGCACGACCACCACCCCGGGACCGAACTGGTGACCTACCGCACCGGCCATCACGGTGACGCGCTGCTGATCGGGGTCGAATAGCGATGGTGTCGCTGAGCGACCGGCTGGACTACGCCGTTGGTGGCAAGGTGGTCGAGCTCCTCGACGAGGTGTTCGGCATCCGGACCGTCGACGACCTGTTGCGCCACTACCCGCGCAGCTACACCGAGGGCGCGAGCCGGTGGGACGCCGACGACGAACGGCCCCCGGCCGGTGAGCACATCACCATCGTCGACACGATCGCCGACACCGAGACGTTTCCGATGAAGAAGACCCCGAAGAAGGTGTGCCACCGCATCACGCTCGGCTCCGGGCGGGCCAAGGTGACCGCGACGTTCTTCAACGCGAACTACATCAAAAAGGACCTGACCAAGGGCGCCAAGGTGATGCTTTCGGGTGAGGTCGGGTTCTTCAGGAACGTCATGCAGCTCACCCATCCCGCGTTTCTCCTCCTCGACACGCCGGACGGGAAGAACCGCGGCACCGTGTCCCTGAAGAGCATCGCCAACGCCTCGCACGCCACCACCGGCGAAGACATCGCCGACGCGTACCAGCGCCACTTCTTCCCGATCTATGCCGCCAGCGCCAAGCTGCAGAGCTGGAACATCTTCGCCTCGGTGCGCCAGGTGCTCGACGTCCTCGACCCGGTGCCCGATCCACTGCCCGAGGACCTGCGCGCGAAATTCGGCCTGATCTCCGAGGATCAGGCGTTGCGCGACATCCACCTCGCCGAAAGCGAGTCCCGCCGGCAGCGGGCGCGCGAGCGCCTGACCTTCGACGAGGCCGTCGGGCTGCAATGGGCGCTGGTGGCCCGCCGCCACGGCGAGCTTTCGGAGTCGGGGCCCCCGGCGCCGCCCCGCCCGGATGGTTTGGCCGCGGAACTGCTGGGGCGGTTGCCGTTCGAGCTGACCGCGGGGCAGCGCGAGGTGCTCGGCGTGCTGTCCGACGGGCTCGCGTCGAATCGCCCGTTGAACCGCCTGCTGCAGGGTGAGGTGGGCTCGGGTAAGACCATCGTCTCGGTGCTGGCGATGCTGCAGATGGTGGACGCCGGCTATCAGTGCGCGCTGCTGGCGCCGACGGAAATCCTTGCCGCGCAACATCTTCGATCGATTCGCGACGTGCTCGGCCCGCTGGCGATGGCGGGCCAGCTGGGTGGCGCCGATCATGGCACCCGGCTCGCGCTGCTCAGCGGATCCCTGACGGCCGCGCAGAAAAAGCAGATCCGGGCCGAGATCGCCGGCGGCGAGGTCGGCATCGTCGTCGGCACCCACGCGCTGCTGCAGGACGCGGTGGAGTTCGACAACCTGGGCATGGTGGTGGTCGACGAACAACACCGCTTCGGTGTCGAGCAGCGAGATCAGTTGCGGGCCAAGGCCCGTCCGAGTGTGACGCCGCACCTGCTGGTGATGACGGCGACGCCGATTCCGCGCACCGTCGCGCTCACCTTCTACGGGGACCTGGAAACCTCGACGCTGCGCGAACTTCCGCGCGGGCGCCAGCCGATCACCAGCAACGTCATCTTCGTCAAGGACAAGCCCGCGTGGCTGGGCCGCGCCTGGCGGCGCATCGGCGAGGAGGTCGCCGCCGGTCGACAGGCCTACGTGGTGGCGCCCCGCATCGACGAGAGCGACGATGCGGGCACGCAGGAGCAGAACGCCAAGGCACCCGAAACCGCCGAAGGTCTCTACGCCCGACTGCGTTCCGGCGAGCTGGCGGACCTGCGGCTGGGGCTGATGCACGGGCGGCTGTCCGGCGACGAGAAGGACGCGGCGATGACGGCCTTTCGCGCCTGCGAGATCGACGTGCTGGTGTGCACCACCGTCATCGAGGTGGGCGTCGACGTCCCCAACGCCACCGTCATGCTCGTGATGGACGCCGACCGGTTCGGCATCAGCCAGCTGCATCAGCTGCGCGGCCGGATCGGCCGCGGCCAGCATCCGAGCCTGTGCCTGTTCGCCAGCTGGGCCTCGCCGGGCTCATCGGCCGGCCGGCGGCTGCGGGCGGTAGCCGGGACGCTGGACGGATTCGCCCTCGCCGACCTGGACCTCAAGGAGCGCCGCGAGGGAGATGTGTTGGGCCGCAACCAGTCCGGCAGGTCGATCACGTTACGGCTGCTGTCCCTGGCGGACCACCTGGAGTACATCGAGGCGGCCCGGGACTTCGCCATCCAGACCTATGCCGAGGACCGCTCGGACCCCGGATTGGCCGTGCTGGCCGCGCGATTCACCGAGACCGACCGCATCGAATACCTGGACAAATCTTGAACCGCAAAGTCTTGTTGTGGTTGGCCGCGGCGGCGACGCTCGCGGTGGTGGTGGCCTACCAGACGGTCGGGTCCTCTGCCACCAGGCACTCCGCCGAATACGCTGCGCGCGCTGATGTTCCGACGGTGCAGCCCGGCGCCGATGTGCTCGCGGGCATTGCGGTCGTGCCGGTGCGGCTGCACCGCTACGACTACCTGCGGGCGGCATTCGGCGACGCCTGGGATGACGACAACGACGCCCCGCTGGGGCACAACGGGTGCGACACCCGCGATGACATCCTGGACCGCGATCTCGTCGACAAGACGTATGTGTCGATCAAGCGGTGCCCGGACGCCGTGGCCACCGGCACGCTGCACGACCCGTACACCGACAAGACCATCGCCTTTGCGCGCGGACCCAAGGTCGGCGAATCGGTCCAGATCGACCACATCGTCCCGCTGGCCTACGCCTGGGACATGGGCGCTCACGGCTGGCCGAGGCCCGAGCGGCTGCGCTTCGCCAACGACCCGGCCAACCTGCTGGCCGTCGACGGACCGGCCAACCAGGACAAGGGCGATTCGCCGCCGGCGCAGTGGATGCCGCCGAACACGGCGTTCGCCTGCCAATACGCCATGCAGTTCATCGCCGTGCTGCGCGGCTATGCACTGCCCGTGGATCAGGCGTCGACCGGCGTCCTGCGTCAGGCCGCCGCGACCTGCCCCGCGGGGTAGCACCCGGCCACGAGCGGCTATGAGCCGCTATGAGCCTTCGTAGCTGTCCGGGTCCGGGCGCAGCCGGGTGCCGTCGTTGAGCCCGTTGATCACATCCATGTGCTCAGCGGCCAACTCGAAGTCGAAGACGTCCATGTTGCTGGCGATGTGCTCGGCCTTGGCCGACCGGAAGACGGCCGCATTGCCCAGCTGCAGGTTCCACCGCAGCAGGACCTGTGACGTGGTCTTGCCGTATTCGCCGGCGACCGAATTCACCGTCGGGTTGTCGATCAACTTGCCCAGCGCCAGCGGCGTGTAGGACTGGGTGAGGACGTTGTGCTCCGCGTTGGTCTTGCGCAGCGCCTCCTGGTTGAGCAGCGGGTGCAGCTCGATCTGGTTGACCACCGGGGTGACGAAGGTGAGATCGATGACCGTCGTCAGGTACTCCTCGTTGAAGTTGGCGACGCCGATCGAGCGGACATGACCTTCCCCGCGGGACTGGATCATGCCGCCGAAGGAGTTCACATAGTTACCCAGCGACGGAGCCGGCCAGTGAATCAGGTAGAGGTCGACGTAGTCCAGCCCGAGCCGTTCCAGGCTGGCGTTGCAGGCGTCCATCGCCCCCTTGAAGCCCTGATCGGGGGTGGCCAGCTTGGTGGTGACGAACAGCTCGGCGCGCGGAATCCCGGACGCGGCGATGGCGCGCCCGACGGCGGCTTCGTTCCCGTAGGCCGCGGCGGTGTCGATGAGCCGGCAGCCGATCTCCAGCGCCGCCGACACGGCGCGTTCGGTCTCGTCGTCAGACAATTCCGCGACGCCCAGGCCCAGGGCCGGCATCGTATTTTCGTCGTTGAGAGCAATTGAGGGTGCGGCGGAGCCCGACTCGCCAGTCAATTCATTCACCTGCCTGTGAGATTAAAGGTCTGAGGTTGTGCATTGAGCCGGGTTCCGTCATCGGGCGAGGAGATCGACGCTGTTTCGGCGCCGTGTTCGAGGCGCTGGGTTCGAAATCGAAACACGTCGAAGTCGCTCGCAATCCGTGAAGGCTTCACCGACATGGGGACCACGATATTACCGAGGGAGCAAATGCAACCTAGTCAACACCTGGGCAGGTGTCCATCCGCGCCCCTCGGTACCGAGTGCGCCACCACGTACAGTTAGTCGCGCGGCGCACCGGAATTGTCGGCCGCTCGGCCGGTCTTCCTCTCGATGCGGCGGGTGGCGGTGGGTGGAATAACCTACGCCGTCGAGCGGGTACCACGTTGTTCAAAAGGGGGTTGCCCATGACCAAGCCTCTGTCTGTCGCGCCAGGCGTTCACACCGGGGCGCCACGCGCATCGGTACCCCTGGCCAGTCGCATCCAGGGCGCCGTCACCAGCGTCGGAGTCAAGGTCATCCCGTGGATCCCGACCGCGGTGCGACGAGGGCTGGTCCGCGGTCGTTCGGTCATCATCGACGGCAACACCCTCGATCCGACCTTGCAGCTGATGTTGTCGGGCCTGCGCGCCGTCGGCATCGACGGGCTGGTGGTCGACGACGACCCGGAGGCGTCGCGCGCCCAGATGCGCGAGTCGACGGTGGGGTTCCCCGGTCCGCAGATCCACGTCGACATCAACGAGTTGTCGCTGCCCGGCCCGGCCGGTGACATCGCGGCGCGGCATTATCGTCCGGCCGACGGCGGAGCGGCGCCCCTGCTGGTCTTCTACCACGGCGGCGGCTGGTCGATCGGTGACCTGGACACTCACGACACGTTGTGCAGGCTGACCTGCCGTGATGCCGGCGTCCACGTGTTGTCGATCGACTACCGGCTGGCTCCCGAGCACCCCGCGCCGGCCGCGATCGAGGACGCGTACGCCGCGTTCACGTGGGCGTACGAGCACGCCGGCGAGCTGGGCGCGACCCCGGGGCGGGTCGCGGTCGGCGGCGACAGCGCCGGCGGTAACCTCGCCGCCGTTGTGAGCCAGCTGGCGCGCGACGAGGGCGGCCCGGCGCCGGTGCTGCAGTGGCTGATTTACCCGCGGACCGACTTCACCGCGCAGACCCGGTCACTGAGCCTGTTCTCGCGCGGCTTCCTGCTGACCAAACGGGACATCGACTGGTTCGGATCCCAGTACCTGCGGCGTTCGGATCTCGACCGGACGGATCCGCGCGTATCGCCGGCGCTGGCCGAATCGCTGGCCGGACTGGCCCCCGCGCTGATCGCGATCGCGGGTTTCGACCCACTGCGCGACGAGGGCGAAAGCTACGCCGAGGCGCTGCGCGCCGCCGGGACCGCGGTCGACCTGCGGTACCTGGGCTCGCTGACCCATGGCTTCGCCAGTCTGTTCCAGCTGGGCGGTGACAGCGCGGTGGCGACCACGGAGTTGATCTCGGCGCTGCGCGCGCACCTGAGCCGGGTCTGAATCGTTGAGCGGCCGGCGCCGGTAACCTAGAGGCGCCTTGTCCGACCGCTTGGTCGCCAGACCGACAACTCGAGTACCGAAAGATCAGGGAACCTGTGGCCGACAAACCCAAACGCCCCCCACGATTCGACATGAAGGCGGCCTCCGGCGGTAAGTCCGGCCGGCTCGTCCAGATCGGCGGTACCGCGTTCGTTGTGATCTTCGCGGTCGCCCTCGTCTTCTACATCGTGACGTCGCATCACAAGAAGGCCGCCGCCACCGGTGCGGGCGACACGGTGCGGGTGACGTCGAGCAAGCTTGTCACCCAGCCCGGCAGCGACAACCCCAAGGCCGTCGTGACGTTCTACGAGGACTTCCTGTGCCCGGCCTGCGGTAACTTCGAGCGCACCTTCGGGCCGACGGTGTCTCGGCTCATCGACGTCGGGGCTATCGCGGCCGACTACTCCATGGTGTCGATCCTGGACAGCTCGAGGAACCAGAACTATCCGTCGCGTGCCGGCGCCGCGGCCCACTGCGTCGCCGACGAATCCCTCGACGCCTTCCGCCGTTTCCACACCGCGCTGTTCACCACCGACATTCAGCCCAGCGAAACCGGCAAGAGTTTCCCGGACAACGCGCGGTTGATCGAAATCGCCCGTCAGGCCGGCGTCGTGGGCAAGGTGCCGGACTGCATCAACAGCGGTAAGTACCTCGACAAGGTCACCGGCGAAGCGGCCGCAGCGCACATCAAAGCCACACCGACCATCAAGATCAACGGCGAGGACTACGACCCGTCGACACCCGATGCGCTGGTCAGCAAGATCAAAGAGATCGTGGGCAACGTCCCGGGCCTGGACGGCGCGGTCGCACCGGCCGCCATGTGACCGGTGCGGTGTCGACAGAATCCGCCGATCCCGGCGGGGATCTGACCCCGGCCCGGGTACCGGCGCTCAGCGCCTGGTGGCTGCTGATCGCCGGGGTGATCGGCCTGGTTGCGTCGATGGCGCTGACGGTCGAGAAGATCGACATCCTGCTCGACCCGTCGTATGTGCCGTCCTGCAACATCAACCCGATCCTGTCGTGCGGCTCGGTGATGATCACGCCGCAGGCGTCGCTGCTGGGATTCCCTAATCCGCTGCTCGGTCTGGTGGCCTTCACCGTGGTGATCGTCACCGGGCTGCTGGTGCTGACGAAAGTGACTCTGCCCCAATGGTATTGGGTGGGACTGACAGTCGGGGTGCTGGTCGGCGCGGTGTTCGTGCACTGGTTGATCTTCCAGAGCCTGTATCGCATCGGCGCGCTGTGCCCGTACTGCATGGTGGTGTGGGCGGTCACCATGTCGCTGCTGGTGGTGGTCGCCTCGATCGCGTATCGCCCGGCCCTGCGGGACCGGCGATCCGGTCTGGCGTGGGTGGTCCACGAATGGCGGTGGTCGATCGCCGCGCTGTGGTTCACCGCGGTGTTTCTCCTGTGCGTGGTGCGGTTCTGGGACTATTGGTCGACGCTGCTGTAGGTATTGGCACGTGACCCGGATCATCGGCGGCGTGGCCGGGGGCCGGCGCATCGCGGTCCCGCCCCGAGGCACCCGGCCCACCACCGACCGCGTCCGCGAGTCGCTGTTCAACATCCTGACCGCGCGCCGCGAGCTGAGCGGCCTCGCGGTGCTGGACCTGTACGCGGGTTCGGGCGCCCTGGGACTCGAGGCGCTCTCCCGTGGGGCCGCCACCGCGCTCTTCGTGGAGTCCGACCCGCGCACCGCGTCCGTCATCGCGCGCAATATCGACACCCTGGCCCTGAGCGGTGCGACGCTGCGCCGGGGAGCGGTGGCGGCCGTGCTGGCGGCCGGGACCGCGTCTGCCGTGGATCTTGTCCTGGCCGATCCGCCCTACGACGTCGGGGCCGCCGAGGTCGAAGCCGTACTGGCGGCGTTGACCGCACATGGCTGGGTGCGCGAGGGCGGCGTTGCGGTGGTGGAGCGTGCGGCCGGCGGTGCGCCGCTCACCTGGCCGGCCGGCTGGTCCGTGTGGCCCCAACGGGTTTACGGCGACACCCGTTTGGAGCTGGCCGAGCGGCTGTGAGTGGACGTGTACCGTCATCGGCTATGAGTGGCGCGGTATGCCCGGGCTCGTTTGATCCGGTGACGTTGGGCCACATCGACGTTTTCGAGCGCGCGTCGGCTCAGTTCGATCAGGTGGTGGTGGCGATCCTGACCAATCCCGCCAAGAAGGGCATGTTCGACCTCGACGAGCGGATCGCGATGATCAACGAATCGACGACGCATCTGCCCAATCTGCGGGTGGAGGCCGGACAAGGTCTGGTCGTCGACTTCGTCCGGTCGCGGGGGATGACCGCCATCGTGAAGGGGTTGCGCACCGGCACCGACTTCGAATACGAGCTGCAGATGGCCCAGATGAACAAGCACGTCGCCGGGGTCGACACCTTTTTCGTCGCGACCGCGCCCCGGTATTCGTTCGTGTCGTCGTCGTTGGCCAAAGAGGTCGCGATGTTCGGCGGTGACGTGTCGGAGCTACTGCCCGAACCGGTCAACCGCCGCTTGCGCGAAAAGCGTTACAGCCGGCCACGTTGAGCCCGGTCGACCGGAATACATCACCTACGCCGGCGCGGAACGTATCTTGAAGATCTGATTCGAAAAGGGGGGGTTCGCGGGGTCGCCTACGTCGATAGGAGAACGGCAGCCATGACGGTAGAGAATCTCTTCGACGTCCCCGAGGCCGCGACCGATCTGATCGCCCTGCTCGCCGACGAGGGAGTCGCGCACTTCTTCATCAATCCCGGAACGGATTCCGCTCCGATCCAGGAAGCGTTGGCGGCCGCGCGCGCGGCCGGCACGCCGAGCCCGCGGGCGGTGTTGTGTGTCCACGAGAGCATCGCATTGGCGGCGGCCATCGGCCATCACATGGCCAGCGGCCGACCGCAGGCGGTCATGGTGCACGTCGATGCCGGGACGCTGAACCTGGGTTGTCAGCTACACAACGCGCAGCGCAACGGGACTCCGGTGGTGGTGTTCGCCGGGCGCACCCCCTACAGCTCGGCGCCGGAGGTGCGCGGCCACCGTGACACCTACATTCATTGGCAGCAGGAGCAACTCGACCAGCCGGCGGTGGTGCGCAACTACGCCAAATGGCACATGGAGGTTCCGCGCGGCCGTGAGCTGGCCCCGATCGTCCGGCGGGCATTCCAGGTCGCGCAATCGAGCCCGTCCGGGCCCGCCTACGTCATGCTGCCGCGCGAAGCCTTGATGGAGCCCGGCAGCCGTGCGTTGCCGCGGCGGCTGCCCCCGGCGATACCGCCGGGCCCGGACCCGGGGGCGCTGGGGCGGTTGGCGGGCATCCTGGTCGCCGGGCAGCGGGTCGTCATCGTCACCTCCAGGACCGCCGCGGAACCGGGGGCCGCGACCGTGCTGGCCCGCATCGCCGAATTGCTCGGTGCGCCGGTGATCGATCAGGGCGACCGCGCCAACCTGCCGCTCGGGCACCCGCTGCACATGGTGGGCGACGCGACCCCGCTGGAAACCGCCGACACCGTGCTGCTGCTGGACTGCGAAGTGCCCTGGGTGCCCGCGCAGTTGGCCCCGCCCGCCGATGCGCGCGTGGTGCAGATCGACGCGGACCCGGTCAAGGCGAGCATGCCGCTGTGGTCCTACCCGGTCGAGATCGCGTTGACCGCCGACACCCGGGTGACGTTGTTGCTGCTCGAGCAGACCCTGCTGCGGCTGGCCACCGACAAGCTACGCGAGAAGTGGAGTGCCCGCCGGCAGACGGCCGAATCCGATGTCGCGCAACGCCGCCGGGATGCGAGCCGCCGGGCCGCATCCGATCGCCCGGCGGACGCACCCGACGCGATGCTGGCCGCGCTGGGCGGCGCGCTGCCGGAAAACGCGGTGGTCGTCCAGGAGGCCGTGACCAATCGGCCCGCCGTTGCCCGACAGATTCAGCGGCCACCGGGGTATTTCTTCGACACGGGCGCACCGGCATTGGGCTGGGCGCTCGGAGGCGCCTTCGGGGTCAAACTCGCCCGGCCGGAGGCGCCCGTCGTCGCGATATGCGGTGACGGTTCGTTCAACTTCGGCGTGCCCACCGCCGCCTTGTGGTCGGCGCATCGCCATGGGGCGCCCTTCGTGACGGTGGTTTTGAACAATCACTCCTATCTGGCCTCCAAGCTGCCCGTGGTGGAGTTGTATCGGGATGGAATATCGGTGCGGGAGAACGATTTTCCCGAGACGCGGCTCACGCCCGACACCGACTACGCCGCCCTTGCGCGGGCCTGCGGAGGCAGCGGACGCGGCGTGACCACGGCGGCCGAGATGCGTGAGGCCATCGGATGGGCGCTCGCGGAGGCCGACGAAGGCCGGTGCACGGTGCTCGACGTGCGGTTGCCGCAAACCTGAGGCGCGTCAGTGGCGATGCGCGGGCTCCTCGGTGTCGGGGGAGCCGCCCATCATGCGCAGCATCGGTAGGCCCCCGGAGGTGACGAACCGGACGATCAGCAGGGCAGCGAGCGCCAGGAAGGCGATGTTGAGCCAGGTCGTGTAGTTCCACCTGATCGACGCCTCCAGCACGGTCGCGTTGCGCTGGGTGGGGATGAGATTGGTTGTGCCGAAGATTAATTCGACCAGGTATCCGGTGGCGACCATCGCGGCGTAGAAGGTGCCCAGCAATGTCAGCATCATTCTGGCGCCGTAATACTTGCGGTAGATGTTCAGGATCGGAAGGATCAACAGGTCGGCGTAGATGAACGCGATGACGCCGCCGAAGCTGATGCCCCCGTTCCACAACACCGCGGCCAGCGGGACATTGCCGATCGAGCACACGAAGGACGCGATCGCCACGACCGGGCCCACGATCGGACCCCACAGCGCCGACCACACCGGATGGTCCACCAAAAAGAAACTCTGCCAGAACTTTTCGGGCACCCAGGCCGCGACGGCACCCGCGATCAGCAAGCCCAGGATGAGGTCGCGCAGGATCGCCAGCCACTCCATCACGAACACGTGCGAGACCGAGGTGAAACCCGCCGGGGAGAAGAGCCGTCGCCAGAACGAGCCATCCCCTTTGATCGACATGTCCATGGCGGCATGGCCTTCCATCGACCCGGCGATTCCGCGCTCGGCCTGCTTGCGGGCGGTGTCGACGAGTCGCGAACGCACGAACAGCCGGAACAAAACGGCGAGCACGACGATCATCAAGGGGCCGCCGACGAACTCCGCGGCGGTGAACTGCCAGCCCATCAGCAGCGCCAGGATGATGCCCAACTCCACCACGAGGTTGGTGGAACCGATCTCGAACGCCATCGCGGCGGTGAAGTCGGCGCCCTTGCGGAACAGCGATCGCGCCAACGCCACCGCGGCGTACGAGCACGACGACGATGCCGCGCCCAACCCGGCGGATACCGCCAGGGTGCGCGGGCGATCGTCACCCATCAGGGCCACGATCGTCGAGCGCCGCACGACGGCCTGCACCACCGCCGAGAGGGCGAATCCCACGATCAGCGCCCACAGGATTTCCCAGGTCATCGACCCCGCAAGCGTCAAGGCGTGCCCGACCGCCGATAGCACCGTCATCACTGAGACCTCCTGCGGTGAGCCGCTGGCGTGAGGTGGGTCCGTTCCGACGTATCGGAGTATACCCCCAGGGGGTATGGTAGCGCGGGCCGCGATAGTGTGGCGACTACTCCCAGCCTAGAATCGCTGGCAAATAGTCGGGCCCGGGCGCGTCGACGCAAAACCCGCACCTGGGCAAACGCCGCAGCGGCGGGGCCCGGCGCCGAATATGGACGAACGATCGCACGCGGCCGTCGCTGCCGCGAAAACAGCGTGAACGGGCGCTTTCGCATGGAATTCACTCATCACGGCCACGCCGGGACCGGCGCGCCGGGGCGTTTGAGGTGCCGGGAACGGGCAAATACCCGACACACCGGCGTCGCCACCGCTGTCACAGAGACATCACCAGGCACACTGGTAACAACAGTTTTGCAGACGCCAGGAGGGTACGGCCGTGTATCGAGTGTTTGAAGCGCTGGATGAATTGAGCGCCATCGTCGAAGAAGCCCGCGGCGTCCCGATGACGGCCGGCTGCGTGGTGCCCCGCGGTGACGTGCTGGAGCTGATCGACGACATCAAGGACGCAATTCCGGGCGAACTGGACGACGCCCAGGACGTGCTGGACGCGCGCGATTCCATGCTGCATGACGCCAAGACGCACTCCGACTCCATGGTTTCCTCGGCGACCACCGAGTCGGACTCGATGCTCAACCACGCCCGGGCGGAGGCTGACCGGCTGCTGTCCGACGCGAAGGCGCAGGCCGACCGGATGGTGGGCGAGGCGCGCCAGCACAGCGAACGGATGGTCGGCGAGGCTCGCGAGGAGTCGATTCGCATCGCCACCGCGGCCAAACGCGAGTACGAGGCCAGCGTCGGTCGCGCCCAGGCCGAAGCCGACCGGCTGCTCGAAAACGGCAACATCTCCTACGAGAAGGCCGTGCAGGAGGGCATCAAAGAACAGCAGCGCCTGGTGTCGCAGAACAGCGTGGTGGAGGCGGCCAACGCCGAGGCCACCCGGCTCGTCGACTCGGCGCACGCCGAGGCCGACCGGCTGCGGGGCGAATGCGACATCTACGTCGACAACAAGCTCGCCGAGTTCGAGGAATTCCTCAACGGCACCCTTCGGTCGGTGGGGCGTGGCCGCCACCAACTGCGGACGGCGGCCGGGACGCACGACTACGCGGTCCGCTAGCGTTTCGCGGCCCGTTCACCGGGCGGGCGCGCCCTGGAATTGTGCGGCCGGCGCCGTAGGATTTCTGATATGACGCGCCAGTACAGCACCTCGTCGACTCGCGGCGCCGCGCCACGGCTGTCCGGGCCGATGATGTTCGACATCACCCGGCTCGGGCGGCGGCCCGGCGCGATGGTGACTCTGCGGAAAACCGTGCCCAGTCCGGCGCGCATCGGCTTGGACATGATCGCGATCGAGGCCGGCGCCCCCCTGGAGTTGGACCTACAAGTTCAGTCGGTGTCCGAGGGCGTGCTGGTGACCGGGACGGTGACCGCGCCCACCGCCGGCGAATGTGCGCGCTGCCTGACCCCGCTCGACGGCCAGGTGCAAGTGCGGCTGACCGAACTGTTCGCCTACCCGGACAGCACCACCGAGGCGACTACCGAGGAAGACGAGGTCGGCCACATCGTCGACGACGCCGTCGACCTCGAGCAGTCCATCGTCGACGCCGTGGGACTGGAACTTCCGTTCTCGCCGGTGTGCACGCCGGACTGTCCGGGGCTGTGCCCCGCATGCGGAGTTTCCCTGGCCGCCGAGCCCGGCCATCACCACGACCGCATCGACCCGCGGTGGGCCAAGCTGGCGGGCATTTTCACGCCCGACGCGGACGAGTCGCGGGGTGAGCGGTGACCTCACGGCAGGCTCTGCTCGACGCCCTGGGGGTTGAGCTGTCCGACGAGCTGCTGTCCTTGGCATTGACGCACCGCAGCTACGCCTACGAACATGGCGGGCTGCCGACCAACGAACGGCTGGAGTTTCTGGGCGACGCCGTGCTGGGCCTGACCATCACCGATGAGCTCTACCACCGCCACCCCGACCGTAGCGAGGGGGATCTGGCCAAGCTGCGGGCCAGCGTCGTCAACACCCAGGCGTTGGCCGATGTCGGGCGAAAGCTGTGCGACGGCGGCCTCGGGGTGCACCTGTTGCTGGGGCGCGGGGAGGCGAACACCGGCGGTGCGGACAAGTCGAGCATCTTGGCCGACGGCATGGAATCGCTGCTGGGTGCGATCTACCTCGAGCACGGGATCGACGTGGCGCGCGAGGCGATTCTGAGATTGTTCGGCCCGCTGATGGATGCCGCACCCACGCTGGGGGCCGGACTGGACTGGAAGACCAGCCTGCAGGAGCTGACCGCGGCCCGCAGCATGGGTGCGCCGTCCTACGTGGTCACCTCCACCGGGCCGGACCACGACAAGGAATTCACCGCGGTGGTCGTGGTGGCGGACACCGAATACGGCTCGGGGGTGGGCCGCTCCAAGAAGGAAGCCGAGCAGAAGGCGGCGGCGGCGACCTGGAAAGCGCTGGAGGCGCTGGACACCGCGGGGACGACGTCCGTTTAGATGGTGCCCGTCTAGATGCCCGAACTGCCCGAAGTCGAGGTGGTGCGCCGCGGCTTACACGCCCATGTCGTGGGCAAGACGATCACCGCCATCCGGGTGCATCACCCGCGGGCGGTGCGCCGCCACGAAGCGGGGCCCGCGGACCTTACCGCCCGGCTGCTGAATGAGCGGATCACCGGCACCGACCGGCGCGGTAAGTACCTGTGGCTGCTGCTCGAAAGCGACGCGGCGCTGGTCGTCCACCTCGGTATGAGCGGGCAGATGCTGCTCGGCGTGGTGCCGCGCGCCGACCACGTCCGGATCTCCGCACTGCTCGACGACGGGACCGTGCTGAGCTTCGCCGACCAGCGCACCTTCGGCGGGTGGATGCTCGCCGACCTGGTCGAGGTGGACGGCAGCGTGGTGCCCGAGCCCGTCGCACACCTGGCGCGCGACCCGCTGGACCCCCGGTTCGACGCCGATGCGGTCGTGAAAGTGTTGCGGCGCAAGCACTCCGAAGTCAAACGGCAGCTGCTCGATCAGCAGGTGGTGTCGGGCATCGGCAACATCTACGCCGATGAGGCGCTGTGGCGGGCCAAGGTGCACGGGGCGCGGATCGCCGCCACGCTGAGTCGCAAGCAGTTGGCCGCCGTCCTGGACGCGGCCGCCGACGTAATGCGTGATGCGCTGGCCAAAGGCGGGACCTCGTTTGATTCGCTGTACGTCAACGTCAACGGCGAATCCGGATACTTCGACCGATCACTGGACGCCTACGGTCGGGAAGGCGAAAGCTGCCGCCGTTGCGGCGCGGTGATGCGCAGGGAGAAATTCATGAACCGCTCGTCGTTCTATTGCCCGAAATGCCAACCGCGCCCGCGACGTTGAGTGGCCTTCGGCGGCGCTGGATCACTCGAAGATACCGCGGTGCAGCGTCCCCGTGGGCAACGTCGGGTCCACGAACCACTCGTGGCTGAACAGCGCGCCGAACACCTGGGGCGGCAATCGCACCAGTAGCCGGAACACGTGGGCGGCCAGACCGGAACGGCCGATCTGAGAACGGTGGGCGGCGAAAGCGTCTCGCTTCTGGCGGGCGAAGCGAAAGACGTTGACCCGGTGCGTGATTGTCGCGCGGGGGGCGTACACGCCGCGGACGATGTCGCGTTCGTAGGGTCCGGGAATGTGCAACAGATGCGCGAGATCGCTGACGCGAAGCAGCATTTCGCGCGGCATCGTCACCTCGAGAACCCGGGGGATCGCGGCGAGTTCGGCGGCCCGCTTGCCGACGTGATGCACCCGCACATGATCGCGGTGGCCGTAGCCGCCGTTGGGCTGGTAGCTGAGCAGCAGATCGGCGTCCTCGTCGCGAAGGATGGTGGCCAGCCGCCCCGCCGCCTCGTCGAGATCCGCCCGCCCGAATCGAATGCGCCCGGGCGGATCCGGGTAGAACAGCGGACCGTAGCCGCTATCGGCGTAGCCGAGGCACTCAACCCGCTGTGCCCCGAGAATCCTTGCGCTTGACAGCAATTCGTCCAGACGGTTGCCGTCGTCGTTATGGACCCGCCCGTCGGTCGCCGTGACCACCACGACGCGGTGCCCGGCGGCGGCCGCCCACGCGAGGGTGCCACCGGTGAGCACGACCTCGTCGTCGGGGTGGGCGTGGAATGCGACGACGGTGGCCATGCAAAGCAGTATGCCCGCGTGTCACGACATGAGCGCCCGGTAGAAATGAGCCATGGCCGAACTATGGGTGGAGCGCACCGGAACTCGCCGCTACACGGGATACAGCTCGCGTGGAGCGCAGGTGCTCGTCGGCTCCGAGGACGTCGACGGCGTGTTCACGCCCGGCGAGCTGCTCAAGATCGCACTCGCGGCCTGCAGCGCGATGTCCAGCGATGTGCCGCTGGCCCGCCGGTTGGGCGACGACTACAAAGCCGTCATCAGGGTGTCCGGCGCCGCCGACCGCGAGCAGGAACGCTATCCGCTGATCGAAGAGACACTGGAGCTGGACCTGTCGGCGTTGGCCGACGAGGACAAAAAGCGCCTGCTGGTGGTGGTCAACCGGGCCATCGATCAGGTGTGCACGGTCGGTCGCACCCTGAAGTCCGGCACCACCGTCACCTTCGAGGTCACCTCCGAGGCCAACAATGTCGGAACCTGACGCGCGGCTCACCGCGTGGGTGCACGGCATGGTCCAAGGGGTCGGTTTCCGCTGGTGGACGCGCTGTCGTGCGCTGGAGTTGGGCCTCACCGGCTATGCGGCCAACCAGGCCGACGGCCGCGTGCTGGTGGTCGCCCAGGGGCC
Organism: Mycobacterium sp.; assembly: GCF_004298145.1. Lineage (GTDB taxonomy): Bacteria > Actinomycetota > Actinomycetes > Mycobacteriales > Mycobacteriaceae > Mycobacterium. The sequence goes on along the minus strand of NZ_SCRH01000010.1, from coordinate 37,979 downwards.
GCGGGAGGCCGGCGAAAAACTACTGGAGCTGCTGCAGGGCGGTGCGACATGGCCCACCCAGCCCGGCCGCGTCGACAAGGTCGTCGTCGACTGGTCGCAGCCGCGGGAGCGTTTCGAGGGTTTCGTCGAGCGCTGACGCGGGCCGCAATGCCTCTTGTTCCCGTGGCTGATGTGACCACTGGGACCAGTGCGTCGCCCACCGAAACCGCGGGCAAATTTCGGGTCGGCCGACACCCCTCGGTGAACCTGCCCGGGGCGGTTTGAACGGTAGTCTGGCTCGCCGTGTACCTCAAGAGTCTGACGCTGAAGGGCTTCAAGTCCTTTGCCTCGCCGACGACTCTGCGTTTCGAGCCGGGTATCACCGCCGTGGTCGGGCCCAACGGCTCGGGCAAATCCAACGTCGTCGACGCCCTGGCCTGGGTGATGGGGGAGCAGGGCGCCAAGACCCTGCGCGGCGGCAAGATGGAGGACGTCATCTTCGCCGGGACCTCGTCGCGCGCCCCGCTGGGACGTGCCGAAGTCACCGTCACCATCGACAACTCCGACAACGCGCTGCCCATCGAATACTCCGAGGTCTCGATCACCCGGCGGATGTTCCGCGACGGCGCCAGCGAATACGAAATCAACGGCAGCAGTTGCCGTTTGATGGATGTACAGGAACTGCTGAGCGACTCCGGGATCGGCCGGGAGATGCACGTCATCGTCGGGCAGGGCAAACTCGACGAGATCCTGCAGTCGCGGCCCGAAGACCGCCGCGCGTTCATCGAAGAAGCCGCCGGCGTGCTCAAGCACCGCAAGCGCAAGGAAAAGGCCCTTCGCAAGCTCGACGCGATGTCGGCGAACCTGGCCCGGCTCACCGACCTGACCACCGAGCTGCGCCGTCAGCTCAAACCGCTGGGCCGCCAGGCCGAGGTGGCCCGTCGCGCCCAGACGATCCAGGCCGATCTGCGTGACGCCCGGTTGCGGTTGGCCGCCGATGACCTGGTCAACCGCAAGGGGGAACGCGAGGCCATCTTCGAGGCCGAGGCCGCCATGCGGCGCGACCACGACCAGGCCTCCTCGCGGCTGGCCCTGGCCTCCGAGGAGCTCACCGCGCACGAAACGGCGGTGGGCGAACTCTCCGGTCGCGCCGAGTCGGTGCAGCACACCTGGTTCGCCCTGTCCGCGCTGGCCGAACGGGTTGCCGCCACGGTGCGCATCGCCAGCGAGCGGGCCCAGCACCTCGACGTCGAGCCCGTCGCGACCAGCGACGCCGACCCCGACGCCCTGGACGCCGAGGCCGAGCAGGTCGCGATCGCCGAGCAGCACCTGCTGGCGGAATTGGGCACGGCGCGCACCCGGCTGGACGGCGCCCGTGCCGAGTTGGTCGAGCGCGAGCGTGAAGCCGCCGAGGCCGATCGGGCCCACATGGCGGCGGTGCGCGCCGAGGCGGATCGGCGTGAAGGCCTGGCGCGGCTGTCCGGCCAGGTGGAGACGATGCGGGCGCGCGTCGAGTCGATCGATGACAGCGTCGCACGCCTGTCCGAACGCATCGAACAGGCCGCCGCCCGCGCGCAGCAGGCCAAGGCAGAGTTCGAAACCGTGCAGGGCCGCGTCGGTGAGCTCGATCAGGGCGAGATGGGTCTCGACGAGCATCACGAGCGCACTGTGGCCGCGTTGCGGTTGGCCGACGCGCGGGTGGCCGAGCTGCAGTCCGCCGAGCGGGACGCCGAACGCCGGGTGGCCTCGCTGCAGGCCCGCATCGACGCGCTCGCGGTGGGGCTCGAACGCAAGGACGGCGCCGCCTGGCTTACCCAAAATCATTCGGGCACCGGGCTTTTGGGTCCGATGGCCAAGCTGGTCAAGGTTCGCTCGGGCTACGAGGCGGCGCTGGCCGCGGTGCTGGGATCGGCGGCCGACGCGCTGGCCGCCGAAAGCTTCGGCGCGGCCCGGTCCGCCGTCGCCGCGCTCAAACAGGCCGACGGCGGCCGCGCCTCGCTGGTGCTGGGTGACTGGCCCGCCGATCACCCTGCGCCGCAGGCCGCCCCGGCGGGGGCGCTGTGGGCGCTCGACTTGATCGATGCTCCCGCGCGGCTGCGGGGGGCCGTCACGGCCATGCTCTCGAGTGTGGCCGTGGTCGACGACCTGGACCAGGCGCTGGCGCTGGTGGCCGTGCATCCCCGATTGCGCGCGGTCACTATCGACGGTGACCTGGTGGGTGCGGGCTGGGTGAGCGGCGGCTCCGACCGCAAGCTGTCCACGCTGGAGGTGACCTCGGAAATCGACAAGGCCGGCGACGAGCTGACCGCCGCGGAAGCCCAGGTGGCTCAGCTGAGCGCGGCGCTCTCCGGCGCGCTCACCGAGCAGGCGGCCCGTCAGGATTCCGCCGAGCAGGCGCTGGCAGCCCTCAACGAATCCGACAGCGCCATCTCGGGGATGTACGAGCAGCTGGGCCGGCTCGGTCAGGAAGCCCGGATGTCGGAAGACGAGTGGAGCAGGTTGCTGCGGCAACGCGAGGAGCTCGAAGCGGGCCGGACTCAGACCGTCGCCGAAGTCACCGAACTGGAAACCCGGCTGCGCAACGCCCAAGAGACCCGGCAGGCGCCGGCGGAAGAACCCGTGAACCGTCAGCAGATCGCGGCCGCCACCGAAAACGCGCGCAGCGTCGAAGTGGAGGCGCGGCTCGCGGTGCGCACCGCCGAAGAGCGCGCGAACGCGGTGCGCGGGCGCGCGGATTCGTTGCGCCGTGCGGCCGCCGCCGAACGGGAAGCCCGGCTCCGGGCCCAGCGGGCGCGCGAGGCGCGACTGCGCGCGGCCGCGGTGGCGGCGGCGGTGGCCGACGCAGGCAGGTTGTTGGCGCAGCGGTTGAACGGGGTCGTCGATGCCGCGTCCACGATCCGCGACGCCCTGGCCGCCGAACGCCAGCAGCGTGCGACGGCGATGGCGGCGGTGCGTGACGAGGTGAACGCGTTGAGCGCCCGGGTGGGGGCCCTGACCGACTCGCTGCACCGCGACGAGGTCGCCAACGCCCAGGCGGCGCTGCGGATCGAGCAACTCGAGCAGATGGTGCTCGAACAGTTCGGCATGGCGCCGGCCGATTTGATCGCCGAATACGGTCCGGAGAATCAGCTGCCGCCGACCGATCTGGAGATGGCCGAATACGAGCAGGCCAAGGAGCGCGGTGAACAGGTCTTCGCGCCCGCGCCGATTCCCTACGACCGGGCCACCCAGGAGCGGCGGGCCAAGCGGGCCGAGCGCGAGCTGGCCGAACTGGGCCGGGTCAACCCGCTGGCTCTCGAGGAGTTCGCCGCCCTCGAGGAGCGCTACAACTTCCTGTCCACCCAGCTCGAGGACGTCAAGGCCGCCCGCAAGGACCTGCTCGGCGTGGTCGACGAGGTCGACGCCCGCATCCTGCAGGTGTTCAGCGAGGCCTACACCGACGTGGAACGCGAGTTCTCCGACGTCTTCACCGTGCTGTTCCCCGGCGGCGAGGGCCGGCTACGGCTAACAGATCCCAACAACATGCTCGCCACCGGCATCGAGGTGGAGGCCCGTCCGCCGGGCAAGAAGGTCACCCGGCTCTCGCTGCTGTCCGGCGGCGAGAAGGCGCTGACCGCGGTGGCGATGCTGGTGGCGATCTTCCGGGCCCGCCCGTCGCCGTTCTACATCATGGACGAGGTGGAGGCCGCCCTCGACGACACCAACCTGCGTCGCCTGATCTCGCTGTTCGAGCTGCTGCGGGCGCGTTCGCAGCTCATCATCATCACGCACCAGAAGCCGACGATGGAGGTCGCCGACGCGCTCTACGGCGTGACCATGCAGGGCGACGGCATCACCGCGGTGATCTCCCAGCGGATGCGCGGCCAGCAGGTGGAGCAACTGGTCACGACCTGAGCGGCGTGGCCGGGCGAAGCGGGTCGGCGCCATCGAGCCGAGGGCCGGTGGCCGGCCGGCACCGTACCGCTTGAAACAATGTCAGCGTGTCCCAAGGTCTTTGGATCGCGCTCGCGGTCATCGCCGTCCTGGTTGTCATCACCGCGCTGGTCGCAGGCCTGCTGCGGTACCGCCGGCGCCGGATCAGCTTCTCGACCCGAACCGAGCCCGGTGCGATCGACCGCTCGGGCGGATACACCGCGTCCTCGGGCATCGCCTTCAGCCAGACACCGACCGCCCAGCCGGCCGAGCGGCTCGACACCACCGGGCTGCCCGCGGTGGGCGACGACGCCACAGTCCCGCGCGACGCGCCGCGGCGCACCATCTCCGACGTCGACCTCCCCGAACCCGAGCCCGAAACCCCGGCGGCCCCCGACATCGAGGAGATCGCGCCGCCCGAGGGCCGCCTGGAGCGGCTCCGCGGCCGGCTGGCCCGGTCGCAGAACGCGTTCGGCCGCAGCGTGCTGGGCCTGCTCGGCGGCGGCGACCTGGACGAAGACGCCTGGCAGGACGTCGAGGACACCCTGCTCGTCGCCGACCTGGGTCCGGTGGTCGCCGAATCGGTGATCTCCGAGCTGCGCAGCCGGCTGGCCGGCAGTGACGTGCGCACCGAGGCCGACGCGAAGGCCGTGCTGCGCGACGTCCTGATCACGGAGCTGCAGCCCGGCATGGACCGGTCGATCCGGGCGCTGCCGCACGCCGACCATCCCTCGGTGCTGCTGGTCGTCGGTGTGAACGGCACCGGGAAGACCACCACCGTCGGCAAGCTGGCCCGGGTCCTGGTCGCCGACGGGCGACGCGTTCTCCTGGGCGCCGCGGACACCTTCCGGGCCGCGGCGGCCGACCAACTGCAAACCTGGGCGGCGCAGGTGGGCGCGGAGGTGGTGCGCGGGGCCGAAGGCGCCGACCCGGCATCGGTGGCGTTCGACGCCGTCGACAAGGGCATCGCCGCGGGCGTCGACGTGGTTCTCATCGACACCGCGGGCCGGCTGCACACCAAGGTCGGGCTGATGGACGAACTCGACAAAGTCAAGCGCGTGGTAACGCGGCGCGCCGCGGTCGACGAGGTGTTGCTGGTGCTCGACGCCACCATCGGGCAGAACGGGCTGGCCCAGGCCCGGGTGTTCGCCGAGGTTGTCGAGATCACCGGCGCTGTCCTGACCAAGCTGGACGGAACGGCCAAGGGCGGCATCGTCTTTAGGGTCCAGCAGGAACTCGGGGTGCCGGTCAAGCTGGTCGGGCTGGGCGAGGGCCCCGACGACCTCGCGCCGTTCGAACCGGCCGCCTTCGTCGACGCGCTGCTCGGCTGACGCCCCTGACGCGGCGCGTGGGACGTTAATCCCGCTGAAACACGACGGCACTATCGCCGAAACAACCATTGCGCAATCTTCTGGATCAGGTCATCGGATGCATGTCTGACGTCCCGTTGCGGCCCGACCGGAGGAGATTGCGAGTGACATACCCGATACTGGGCCAGCCCAACACCGGCGATACCGCCTGGATGCTGGCCAGTTCCGCGCTGGTGCTGTTGATGACGCCGGGTCTGGCGTTTTTCTACGGCGGCATGGTGCGCGCCAGAAGCGTGCTGAACATGCTCATGATGAGCATCAGCGCGATGGGCGTGGTTTCCGTGCTGTGGGTGCTCTACGGCTATTCGGTCGCCTTCGGCGACGACGTCGGCAACTTCATGGGGAAGCCGACGTCCTATTGGGGCCTGAAGGGACTCATCGGCGTCAACGCGGCGGCCGCCGATCCGAGCAAAGGCACTGCGGCAACGGACATTCCGCTCGCCGGCACCCTGCCCGCCACCGTGTTCGTGGCATTCCAGCTGATGTTCGCGATCATCACGGTCGCGCTGATCTCCGGCGCGGTGTCCGACCGCCTGAAGTTCGGCGCCTGGCTGGTGTTCGCCGGCCTGTGGGCGACGTTCGTCTATTTCCCGGTCGCCCACTGGGTTTTCGCGTTCGACGGCTTCGCCTCCGAGCACGGCGGCTGGATCGCCAACAAGCTGCACGCAATCGACTTCGCCGGCGGGACCGCGGTCCATATCAACTCCGGTGTGGCGGGCCTGATGCTGGCCATCGTGCTGGGGAAGCGGCGTGGCTGGCCCACGACGTTGTTCCGGCCGCACAACCTGCCGTTCGTGATGCTCGGTGCCGGATTGCTGTGGTTCGGCTGGTACGGGTTCAACGCCGGATCGGCCACCAGCTCCAACGGCGTCGCGGGGACGACCTTCATGACCACCACGGTCGCGACGGCCACCGCGATGCTCGGCTGGATGCTCACCGAACGCATCCGCGACGGCAAGGCGACGACGCTGGGAGCGGCGTCCGGCATCGTCGCGGGCCTTGTCGCCATCACACCGTCCTGCTCGTCGGTCAATGTCCTGGGCGCGCTGACCGTGGGCCTGGTCGCCGGGGTGGTGTGCGCGCTGGCGGTCGGCCTGAAATTCAAGTTCGGCTTCGACGACTCGCTCGACGTGGTCGGGGTGCACCTGGTCGGCGGCTTGGCCGGCACGCTGCTGGTGGGCCTGCTCGCCGCCCCCGAGGCCCCGGCCATCAACGGCGTGGTCGGGGTATCCAAGGGCTTGTTCTACGGCGGCGGCTGGGCCCAGCTCGAGCGGCAAGCGATCGGCGCGTTCAGCGTCCTCATCTATTCTGGGGTGGTTACGCTGATCCTGGCTTTGATCCTGAAGTACACCATCGGGCTTCGTCTCGACCCAGAGGCGGAAGCCGCGGGTATCGACGAGGCCGAGCACGCCGAGAGTGGTTACGATTTCGCCGTGGCTACCGGCTCGGTTCTCCCGCCCCGGGTCGCTGTGGCGGATACCCGCAACGGCGTGAAGGAGGACCGAGTGGGCGACAAAGTGGAGGCAGAGCAGTCATGAAGCTGATCACCGCGATCGTTAAGCCGTTCACGCTCGATGACGTGAAGGCCAGCCTCGAGGAGGCGGGCGTCCTGGGGATGACGGTCAGCGAAATCCAGGGCTACGGACGCCAGAAGGGCCACACCGAGGTCTACCGCGGTGCCGAATACTCCGTCGACTTCGTGCCCAAGGTGCGGATCGAGGTCGTCGTCGACGACTCCATCGTCGACAAGGTCGTGGACAGCATCGTCAGGGCGGCGCGCACCGGCAAGATCGGTGACGGCAAGGTGTGGGTGAGTCCGGTGGAAACCATCGTGCGCGTGCGCACCGGCGAGCGCGGAACCGATGCGCTGTGACACCTTTCGTCAATTGCTGATTCGACCCGGGCGGGCCGCGCGGGCATGACCCCGAACGGCTCCGATCCGTCCGGGCGCATCGCGGGGACAGGAAGCGCCGGCGGGGCAGTCGATTTGGCCGCCTCGCGGCGCCAACTGCTGTCCGAGGGCAGCAAGCTGCACGCCGCCGAATTGCGACACGCGTGGCTGGATCTGCACGAATCGTGGTTGATGGCCAAGGCGGCCGAGATCGAGATCGACGACGACAGCGGCTTCGCGATCGTCGGCATCGGCGGGTTGGGCCGCCATGAACTGTTGCCGCATTCGGACCTGGATCTAATGCTGTTGCACGACAACAAGTCCGACGATGTGTTGCAGAAAATTGCCGACAGGCTGTGGTATCCGCTGTGGGACGCCAACGTTAGGCTCGACCACAGCGTGCGGACCGTCTCCGGAGCCCTGGGTGTCGCCAACGCCGACATGATCGCGGCCCTGGGCATGCTGGACGCGCGCCACATCGCCGGCGACGCGCGGCTGTCCGAGGAATTGATCGCCGGCGCACGACGGCAGTGGCGCAGCGCGATTCGCTCCCGGATGGACGAACTCGTCGCGATGACGCAGGCCCGCTGGCAGCGCTGCGGGCGGATCGCGCAGCGCGCCGAACCGGACCTGAAATCGGGCCGCGGCGCCCTTCGCGACGTGCAATTGCTGGACGCGCTGGGCGTCGCCCAGCTCATCGACCGCCACGGTATGGCCCGCCCGGAATCGCCGGGGGGCTCGCTGGACGACGCCCACCTGACGCTGCTCGACGTGCGCACCGAGCTGCACCGGGTGTCCGGGCGCGGCCGCGATCAGCTGCTGGCCCAGTACGGTGACGAACTCAGCGCCGCCCTGCACATCGGTGACCGATTCGACTTGGCCCGCAAGCTATCCGATGCCGGCCGTACCATCGCCTACCACGCCGAGACGGGGCTGCGCACCGCCGAGAACGCGCTACCGCGCCGCGGTGTGTCGGCGTTGGTGCGCCGGCCCAAGCGCCGCCCCCTGGACGAGGGCGTCGTCGAATATGCCGGAGAAATCGTGCTCGCCCGCGACGCGCGTCCCGACACCGACGTGGGCCTGGTGCTGCGGGTGGCCGCCGCATCAGCCGACACCGGGTTGCCGATCGGCGCCGCCACGCTGAGCCGCCTGACCGCAGGCGCGCCCGAGATGCCGGTGCCCTGGCCGCGGGAGGCGTTGGACGACTTGCTGGTTGTGCTGTCCGCCGGGCCGACGATGGTGGCCACCATCGAAGCGCTCGACCGCACCGGGCTGTGGGGCCGGTTGCTGCCCGAATGGGACGCGATCCGCGACCTGCCGCCGCGCGACGTCGCGCACAAATGGACGGTGGACCGCCATGTCATCGAGACGGCCGTCAACGCCGCGCCGCTGGCCACCCGCGTGGCACGGCCCGACCTGCTCGCGCTCGGCGCGCTGCTGCACGACATCGGCAAGGGCCGCGGCGTCGATCACAGCGTGCTCGGCGCCGGGCTGGCCCTGGATATCGGGCCTCGGCTGGGGATCTCGTCCGCCGATACCGAGCTGCTCGCGCAGCTGGTCCGCCACCACCTGCTGCTGCCCGTGGTGGCGACCCGATGCGACCTGAACGATCCTAAAACCATTGAGCGCGTGACGAAATCGCTGGACGGAGATCCGGTCCTGCTCGAGGTGCTGCACGCGCTGACCGAAGCCGACTCCAAGGCCACCGGGCCGGGGGTGTGGAGCGAATGGAAGGCGTCCCTGATCGAGGAGCTGGTTCGGCGCTGCCGGCTGGTAATGGCGGGGGAGCCGCTTCCGGAAGCTGAACCGGCCGCGCCCCAATATCTTTCGCTTGCCGCCGATGGTGCCGTCCACGTGGCGATCCAGCCCAGCGGTGGCGAGCGGCTGGACGTGGTGATGGCCGCGCCCGATCAGCGGGGGCTCGTCTCCAAGGCCGCCGCGGTGCTGGCGCTGAACTCGCTGCGCATCCATTCGGCGTCGGCCAGCACCGAGGCGGGTTTCGCGATCGTCGAATTCGTGGTGTCGCCGCTGTTCGGCTCACCACCGGAGGCGGGCCTACTGCGTCAGCAGTTCACCGGCGCGCTGGCCGGTGATGTCGACGTGTTGGGGACGCTGGAGAAGCGCGACAGCGACGCCGGCGGCGCGGGGGCGACGCGGGCCGGCGAGGTTCAGGTCGGGGTGCCCGTGACGCGCTCGACCGCCCCGCCCCGCATTCTGTGGGTCGATACGGCCGGCGTCGGTCAGTTGATCGTCGAAGTCCGCGCCATGGACCGCCTGGGGCTGCTGGCCCTGCTGACCCGGGCGCTCGAGCGCGCGGGAACCGACATCGTCTGGGCGAAGGTCAACACGTTCGGGTCGACGGCGGCCGACGTCTTCTGCGTGACGGCCGCCGACGACGACGGGCACGGCGCGCGAGACGCGGTCGAGCAAAGCCTGCTCGCCGCGCTGGGCGGCCCGGCGGTCGAAGTGCTCGAGGAACCCGTCGGCGACTGACCCCGATGACGACGGCGGTCGGGTAATCATCGCAACTTCTGGGCGAATTCGATGATGTTGCCATCCGGGTCGGCGATGTGGAGCGTCCTTTCATGCCATGGCCGGTCCATCGGTCCGCTGAGGATCTCGACACCGAGGTCGCTCATTCGTTCCGCCTCCTTATCGACGTCGTCGATCAAGAAGCCGATCTCGCTGCACGGCGGTCGACCGCCTTCGCGGCCGATGAGCTCCGGAAGCTTCGACCGTTCGAAAAGCGAGAACTTGGTGTTGGCCATCTCGAACTCGACGTAGCCGTCGCCTTCAATCCGCACCTTGAGCCCGATCACGTCGCGGTAGAACGTCACCGACTTTGTGAGCGATTCGACATATTGGATGACGTAATCCACGCGACGCATGAAATACATGGTATCGACCAATGATTCGGAAACACTGCGCTGCAGCCAGTTTCGCCGTCCCGTAGCGCAACCCGGACCGCAAAACCACTGCGTGTGTTCGGAGTTCGCCCGGCGCGCGCTAGCTCACCTGTCGCCGTCGGCCTCGACCGTATCGAGGCGAACGACCCGCACTTTGCCGTGCGTGAGGCAGGCAGCAAATCCGCGGTATTTGCTATACAGCTCCCACGCGGTGACGTCGTCGTTCGACCGCACCTCGATCTTGTGATCGTCGGAGAATTCGAGATGGAGATCGCCGGTGTCGTCCCAGACGGCACCCGTGCAGATTGACCCGGCGAAATCGAAGAGCGGGCGCAGTTGGTCCGCCGGGTCGTTCGGGTCGATAGCGATTACTTCGGCGGGTGAGGTTTCGATGGCGGGCAGCGTCAGACGCATCGGTGCCGTAATCACCAGCTCGCTGTAGTCCTCGAAATTCAGCACCAGCCCGTCGTGGAACATAATCCTCTGCACCGCACAGCCCTCGAGCCACTGCTCGATCACATTCTGCTCGGCCATGAATCCACTCTGGCCCCAATTTGTCACATGCACAAGCGGGTACGTCATGTGCGCACGGGCGGAAAATACCGCGCCTTGACGCGGCCGCGGCGGCACCGTTTAAGGGGCCCAGCCGGCCGATGGTTCACGCCTGCTCGGCGTTGAGCTGGCGCACGGCATCGATGCGCGCCCGCAGCTGTTCTCGGCTCGCCGCGGCGATCGGGGGGCCGCCGCAGCGGCGCCGCAGTTCGTTGTGAATCCAGCCGTGCGGCTTGCCGGTCCGGTGGTGCGCGATCGAGACGAGGGTGTTCAGCTCCCGGCGCAGCTCCCGAAGCTGGCCGTGCACCGTTGCCGACGGGGCGTCGCCGGTCGGCCCGGCACCCTTGCGCAGGTGGGCCCGCTTGTGCAGCTGCTCGTCCTGACGCTGGTGCAGCAGGGCGCGCATCTGATCGGCATCGAGCAGCCCGGGGATGCCGAGGTAATCCGCCTCCTCGTCGCTGCCGGCCGGAGCGGCGGTGCCGAACGATGACCCGTCGAAGATGACCTGATCGAGTTCCGCGTCGGCACCCAGCGAGGTGAACCCGTTGTCGAGTTCGCTCTTCTCGTTCTGCGCCCGGGTGGCGGGGTCGCCGTCGAGGGGGTCGCCCTCGGATTCCCGGTGCGGCTCGCCCAACACGTGGTTGCGCTGGGCCTCCAGCTCGCTGGCCAGCTGCAGCAGGCTCGGCACCGACGGCACGAAGATGCTCGCGATCTCGCCCTGGCGGCGCGACCGCACGAACCGGCCGACGGCCTGCGCGAAGAACAGCGGCGTCGACGCGCTGGTGGCGTAGATCCCGACCGACAGCCGCGGCACGTCGACGCCTTCGGAGACCATGCGCACCGCGACCAGCCAGCGGCCGGTGCTCGCGGCGTATTCGCTGATGCGCGCCGACGAACCGGGGTCATCGGAGAGCACCAGCGTCGGAGTCTCCGAGGTGATCTTGGTCAGCAGGGCGGCGTAGGCGCGGGCCGCGGTCTGATCCGACGCGATGATCATGCCGCCGGCGTCGGGGATGTGCATGCGCAGCTGACGCAGCCGCTGGTCGGCCGCCGCGATCACCGCGGGCATCCATTCGCCGGCGGGATCCAGCGCGGTGCGCCAGGCCCGCGCGGTCTGTTCGGCGGACAGCGGTTCACCCAACCGCGCGGCGTGCTCTTCGCCGGCGCTGTCCCGCCACCGCGCCTCCCCGGAGTAGGCGAGGAAGACCACCGGCCGGACCACACCGTCGGCGAGTGCTTCGGTGTAGCCGTAGATGTGATCGGCCTGCGAGCGCCGCACCCCGTCGGCGCCGGCCTCGTAGGTCACGAACGGGATGGGGCTGTCGTCGCTGCGAAAGGGCGTGCCCGTCAGCGCGAGCCGGCGGGTGGCGTCGCTGAACGCCTCGCGGATGGCATCGCCCCAGGTCTTGGCGTCACCGCCGTGATGGATCTCGTCGAAGATGACCAGCGTCCTGCGCTGCTCGGTGCGCACCCGGTGCAGCGTCGGATGCGCGGCGACCTGAGCGTAGGTGACCATGACGCCGTGATATTCCGGCGCGGTCCGCGGGTTGCTGTTGGAGAACCTCGGGTCCAGGGCGAGTCCGTGCCGCGCCGCGGCCTGCGCCCATTGCACCTTGAGGTGTTCGGTGGGCACCACGACGGTGACCTGCTCGACGGTGCGCTGCCCGAGCAGTTCGGCCGCCACCCGCAGCGCGAACGTCGTTTTGCCGGATCCGGGGGTGGCCACCGCCAGGAAGTCACGCGGCTGGCCGGCGAGGTAGCGCACCAGCGCCCTGCGCTGCCAGCCGCGCAGCGCCCCGCTGCCGTTGCGGTCGCCGTGGTCGGTGCCGGTGCGCGCCTGGATGCTGCCGGCCGGCATCGACACAGGCCCCCCAATCGTTGCTGTTCGACACGGCCAGCTCGGTTGAGTGGCGGCTGTGAAATCTAGCACGCCAACGCTTTTCGGTGTTGTAACGACTCGACTCGCTAGCGCGCGTGGGTCGCCGTTTCGTGGGCTTGCAGCCAGTCGCGGATGCGTTCGGCGACGTCGGCCCAGCCCGGTTCGAGCATCATATTGTGGCCCATGGAAAAGAATTCCGGCTCGGTTCGATAGGCCCGCGCTGTGGCGCGCACCTCGCGGACGCTGACGAAGCCGTCGTACTCGGCGCCCAGGACCAAGATCGGCGTCGTGACCCGCTTGGTTCGGACACGCCGGATGATCGGATCGGTCATGGCGGCGCGAACGCTCTCGGCCCCGGCCTGTTGCCGGCAGGCTTCGACGACGTCCTCGGGCGTGTCGGCGCAGAACAGGTACTCGCGGGCCAGCGCCGGGGTGGCGAGGAATTTCAGCAGCGTGGGATCGCTCCACGATTCCATCGTCATCGACGGCCGGCGGCGCCAGACGCGCAACGCCAGGGTGAGCACGCCCTGCGGCGGCACCGAGCCCACCAGCACCGCGGCCGGGGCGGTGCGGTCTTCGAGGTAACGCTGGATCACGAAGCCGCCCAGGGAGTGGCCGATCAGGATCGGACCGCCCCCAAGGTCGTCGGCCACCGATCGGACATCCTCGATGTAGTCGGCGATGGAAACCTTCCGCAACGGCTTGGGTGTCGGGCTGATGCCGTGCCCGCGCAGGCTGACCGCGACCGCGCGGTAGCCGGCGTCGGCGAAGAAGTCCAGGAAATGTTGCCAGCACCACGCGCCGTGCCACCCGCCGTGGACGAAGAGCAGGGGCACCGGATGCTCGGCAGTGCAGGACCCTTTGTCGATCAGCTCGAGCATCAGGTCATCCCTTCGCCATCCCCTCGCCGAAACATAAGCCACGACGACGCGCGCCGGCGGGTCTTGGGCGAGATTTTCGTGTCGCGACAGCGAGCCCTCCCGGCCGACCAACGTGACGCTGCTGTCACGTTCGTCGCCGAGCGTGACAGCAGCGTCACGCTCGCGCCGAAGTGCAGTGCCACTAGGCTGGCGGGGTGTTTGAATCGCTGTCCGATCGATTGACCGGTGCCCTCCAAGGGCTACGCGGCAAGGGCCGACTGACCGACGCCGATATCGAGGCCACCGCCCGCGAAATCCGGCTGGCGCTGCTGGAAGCCGACGTGTCGTTGCCCGTGGTGCGCGCCTTCGTCTCCCGGATCAAGGACCGCGCCAAGGGCGCCGAGGTGTCCGGCGCCCTCAACCCGGCGCAGCAGGTCGTCAAGATCGTCAACGAAGAACTCATCGGCATCCTGGGCGGACAGACCCGTCAGCTGGCGTTCGCGAAGACGCCGCCGACCGTCGTGATGCTCGCCGGTCTGCAGGGTTCGGGTAAGACGTCGCTGGCCGGCAAGCTGGCCGCCTGGCTGCGCGGGCAGGGGCACACGCCGCTGTTGGTGGCCTGCGACCTGCAGCGCCCGGCCGCGGTGAACCAGCTGCAGGTCGTCGGCGAGCGCGCCGGCGTGCCGGTGTTCGCGCCGCATCCCGGCGCGTCCCCCGAATCCGGGCCCGGCGACCCGGTCGCGGTCGCCGCGGCGGGGCTCGCCGAGGCGCACGCCAAGCACTTCGACGTCGTCATCGTCGACACCGCCGGCCGGCTGGGCATCGACGACGAGCTGATGGCCCAGGCCGCGGCCATCCGTGATGCCGTCGACCCCGACGAGGTCCTGTTCGTCCTGGACGCGATGATCGGCCAGGACGCCGTCACCACCGCGGAGGCATTCCGCGAGGGTGTGGGCTTCACCGGTGTGGTGCTGACCAAGCTCGACGGCGACGCCCGCGGGGGCGCGGCGCTGTCGGTCCGCGAGGTGACCGGTGTCCCAATCCTTTTCGCCTCCACCGGCGAGAAGCTGGAGGACTTCGACGTCTTCCACCCGGACCGGATGTCCAGCCGCATCCTGGGCATGGGCGATGTGCTGAGCCTCATCGAGCAGGCCGAGCAGGTCTTCGACGCCGAACAGGCCGAGGCCGCCGCGGTCAAGATCGGCACCGGGGAGCTCACACTCGAGGACTTCCTGGAACAGATGCTCGCCATCCGCAAGATGGGGCCGATCGGCAACCTGTTGGGCATGCTGCCCGGAGCCGGGCAGATGAAGGACGCGCTGGCCCAGGTCGACGACAAGCAACTCGACCGGCTGCAGGCCATCATCCGCGGCATGACCCCCGCGGAGCGGGCGGACCCCAAGATCATCAACGCATCGCGGCGGCTGCGTATCGCCAACGGCTCGGGCGTCGCGGTGTCCGACGTCAACCAGCTGGTCGACCGCTTCTTCGAGGCCCGCAAGATGATGTCGTCCATGCTCGGCGGCATGGGCATCCCGGGCATGGGCCGCAAGTCGGCGACGCGAAAGTCCAAGGGCGCGAAGGGCAAGAAGGGTAAGAAGGGCGGACGCGGCCCGACGCCGCCCAAGGCGAGGAACCCGCTCGCCGCCGGGCTGCCGGGCATGCCGGCCGGATTCCCGGACCTGTCGCAGATGCCCGAGGGCCTCGACGAGCTGCCGCCCGGGCTGGCCGACTTCGACCTGTCCAAGCTGAAGTTCCCGGGCAAGTCGTGACGATCGCGAGCGCGGCGGAGCCGGGCGAAGCGGGTCGTCACCATTGGACTAGTGCGATCGCGAGCGCGGCGGAGCCGGGCGAAGCGGGTCGTCACCATTGGACTAGTGCGATCGCGAGCGCGGCGGAGCCGGGCGAAGCGGGTCGTCACCATTGGAATAGTGCGATCGCGAGCGCGGCGGAGCCGGGCGAAGCGGGTCGTCACCATTGGACCGGGCGAAACTAGCCGCCTGGTGCGCATGCACGTGCGGGGCGTGGGCCTGCCCGACGAGACCGAGATCGACCTGTGGATCCTCGACGGCCGCATCAGCACCGAACCGGTCGCCGGCGCGGACACCGTCTTCGAGGGCGGCTGGATCGTGCCCGGACTGGTCGACGCCCACTGTCACGTCGGCCTCGGCCATCACGGCGAGATCCCGCTCGATGAGGCGATCACCCAGGCCGAGATCGAACGCGACGTCGGGGCGTTGTTGTTGCGGGACTGCGGCTCGCCCACCGACACGCGCAGCCTCGACGACCGCGACGATCTGCCCCGCATCATCCGCGCCGGAAGGCATCTGGCCAGACCCAAGCGTTACGCGACGGGCTTCTCGCGCGAGCTGGAAGACGAGTGGCAGCTGCCGGAGGCGGTGGCCGAGGAGGCGCGCCGCGGCGACGGCTGGATCAAGCTCGTCGGCGACTGGATCGATCGCGGCGTCGGCGACCTCGCGCCGCTGTGGTCCGACGACGTGCTCAAGGCCGCGATCGAGACGGCCCACGCGCACGGCGCCCGGGTCACCGCGCACGTCTTCAGTGAGGGCGCGCTGCCCGGCCTGATCAACGCCGGCATCGACTGCATCGAGCACGGCACCGGGCTTACCGACGACACCATCGAGCTGATGGTCGAGCGCGGAACGGTGTTGGTCCCCACGCTGGTCAACATTGTCGAGAATTTCCCCGGGATCGCCGAGGCCGCCGCGAAGTATCCGGCCTACGCCGCCCACATGCGCGACCTGCATGCGCGGGGCCTGTCGCGGATCGCGGCGGCCCGGGAAGCGGGCGTGCCGATTTACGCCGGAAGTGACGCCGGCACCATGGTGGCGCCCGGCCGCATCGCCGACGAGGTCGAAGCGCTCAAGGGCATCGGGATGAGCCCGACGCAGGCGCTGGGGGCGGCGTGCTGGGACGCGCGTCGCTGGCTTCACCGGCCCGGGCTCGACCACGGCGCCTCGGCGGACTTGTTGTGCTTCTCTCGCGATCCCCGGTCGGGGCCCGCCGTGCTGAACAGTCCCGATCTGATCGTGCTGCGCGGGAAAATTTTCCGTTCACCGGCGTAGCGAGCGCCGCGTCGCCGTCACCATCGCCGCTCGGTGACGCACACTAACCAGCAGGTTTGGTATTTTCGCGGCCGTGTCGAAAAGATTGCGAGTGATTGCTATCTATGTTAGCGTTCCGGCAACCCCACGACTTGGAGGACGCCATGCCCTACGACGTGATCATTCGCGACGGATTGTGGTTCGACGGCACCGGCGCCGCACCGCTGATCCGCACGCTCGGCATCCGCGACGGTGTCGTCGTGGCCGTATCGGCCGAGGCGCTGGACGAGACCGGTTGCCCCGAGGTGATCGACGCGGCCGGCAAGTGGGTCGTGCCCGGCTTCATCGATGTGCACACCCACTACGACGCCGAGGTGCTGCTGGATCCCGGCCTGCGCGAGTCGGTGCGCCACGGTGTCACCACGGTGCTGCTGGGCAACTGCTCGCTCTCGACGGTCTACGCCGATTCCGAGGACGCCGCCGATCTGTTCAGCCGGGTGGAAGCGGTGCCGCGCGAATACGTCTTCGGCGCGTTGAATTCGGCCAGGACGTGGTCGACGGCGGCGGAATACGTCAACGCGATCGACGCCCTGCCGCTCGGCCCCAATGTCGGCTCGCTGCTTGGTCATTCGGACCTGCGCACCTCGGTGCTCGGACTGGAACGGGCCACCGACGCCACGGTCAGGCCCACTGACGACGAGCTGAAGAAGATGGCGGCGCTGCTCGACGAGGCCCTCGACGCCGGGGTGCTCGGCATGTCCGGGATGGACGCGGCCATCGACAAGCTCGACGGCGAACGGTTCCGGTCCCGCGCCCTGCCGTCCACCTTCGCGACGTGGCGGGAACGGCGCAGGCTGATCAAAGTCCTGCGCAAGCGCGGCCGGATCCTGCAGAGCGCACCGAATCTGGAAAACCCGATCCTGTCGCTGATGTTCTTTTTGACCAGCAGCCGAATCTTCGGGCGCGGCAAGGGAGTCCGGATGAGCATGCTGGTGTCCGCGGACGCCAAGTCGATGCCGCTCGCCGTGCACACGTTCGGGTTCGGCACCCGGGTGCTCAACAAGTTGCTGCGGTCCAGTGTGCGGTTCCAGCACCTGCCGGTGCCCTTCGAGTTGTATTCCGACGGAATCGATCTGCCGGTGTTCGAAGAGTTCGGCGCGGGCACCGCGGCGCTGCATCTGCGTGATCAGTTGCAGCGCAACGAACTTCTGGCCGACGAGGCCTACCGCCGGCAATTCCGGCGCGAATTCGACCGCGTCAAGCTCGGTCCGTCGCTGTGGCACCGCGACTTCCACGACGCGGTCATCGTCGAATGCCCGGATAAGTCGTTGATCGGCAAGAGCTTTGGTGCGATCGCCGTCGAGCGGGGCCTGCACCCGCTCGACGCGTTCCTCGACGTGCTGGTCGAGAACGGCGAACGCAACGTCCGGTGGACCACCATCGTGGCCAACCACCGGCCCAAGGAGCTCAACAAGCTCGCCGCCGACCCCAGCATCCACATGGGCTTCTCCGACGCCGGTGCGCACCTGCGCAACATGGCCTTCTACAACTTTCCGCTGCGCATGCTCAAGCGCACCCAGGACGCGCACCGGGCGGGCGCGCCGTTCCTGTCGACCCAGCGGGCGGTGCACCGGCTCACCGGTGAACTGGCCGAGTGGTTCGGCATCGATGCCGGCACGCTGCGTCACGGCGACCGCGCGGACTTCGTGGTGATCGACCCGGCCGGTCTCGACGAATCGGTCGACGGCTACCACGAAGAGGAGGTGCCTTTCTACGGTGGCCTGCGCCGCATGGTCAACCGCAACGACGACGCCGTCGTCGCCACCGGAGTGGGCGGCGCGGTCGTGTTCGGCGGAGGCCGCTTCCGCGACGGCTACGGCAAAACGGTGAAGTCGGGCCGCTACCTGCGGGCGGGCGAGTGCGCCCGTCGGCGACAGGGCGTCCTGAGCCACGGCACCTGACATGGCCAGAACCCAGCAACAGCGCCGCGAGGAAACCGTCGGGCGCCTGCTCGACGCGTCCATCGCCACCATCATCGAGATCGGTTACGCCCGGGCGTCGGCGGCGGTGATCACCAAGCGGGCCGGGGTGTCGGTCGGGGCGCTGTTCCGGCACTTCGAAACCATGGGCGATTTCATGGCGGCCACGGCGTCCGAGGTGTTGCGTCGACAGTTGGAGTCGTTCACCGAGCGAGTCGCGGAAATACCGGCGACGCCGGCCTCCGGGGCGGCGCTCGAAGCGGCGCTGGTGATCCTGCGCGACATCACCAGTGGCCCGTCCAACGCCGTGCTCTACGAACTTCTCGTCGCCGCCCGCACCGACGAAAAGCTCAGGGAGACTTTGCAACACGAGCTGGGGCAGTATGCGGCGAAGATCCACGACACCGCCCGGGCGCTGCCGGGTGCCGACAGGTTCCCGGCCGACACCTTCCCGGTGTTCGTGGCGCTGATGACCAACGTGTTCGACGGGGCCGCCGTGGTGGAAGGGGTGTTGCCCCAGCCGGAGATCGCGGCCCAGCGGATTCCGGTGTTGATGGCGCTGCTGACCGCTGCCCTGCCGGACTAAGTGGCTCGCGGTGCTAAAGCGAGCCGATGCCGGACTGCGGGCTTTGCGCGAATCCCCAGTCGAACAACGTCGCCGCCTGATCCCAGTACGACGGTCCGCCCTCTTTGATCAGCCCGTACATCATGGCGATCACCAGTCGGCGCCCGCCGCGCGCGGCGGCCCCGACGAAGGTCTTGCGGGCGGCGTTGGTGAACCCGGTCTTGCCGCCGATCGCGCCGGGGTAGCGCTGCAGCAGTTCGTCCTGGTTGGTGATCGGGTGGTCGCCGTTATCGCCGGGGAACATGGCCGAGGGCTCGGCGGTGATCTGCGCGAACACCGGGTTGGCCATCGCCGCGCGGAAGATGACGGCCAGGTCGTGCGCCGTCGATGAGCCCGACCCGGCCGGCCCGTCCAGACCGGACGGCGTCGCCGCGTGGGTGTTGGTGGCGCCGAGGGAGGCCGCCTTGGCGTTCATCTTGGCGACCGCGATGTCCGGGCCGCCCAGCATGTGGGCCAACGTGTTGGCGGCGTCGTTGCCCGAGACCAGCAGCAGGCCGTCGAGGAGCTGGCGCGCCGTATAGGTGCGGCCCGGTTTGATGCCGACGCAGTTGCACTCGACCTGGGTGTCGGCGACGTCGGCGACCACGGTGGAGTCCAGGCTCACCGAATCCAGGACCACCTGCGCCAGCAGCGTCTTGATGGTGCTTGCCGGTGGATGGGCCACGTTCTGGTCGCGGCCGGCCAGCACCTGACCACTGTCCAGGTCGGCGATGATCCAGGTCTGCGCCGGGCCGTCGGGAATGGGGATCGAGCCGACCGGCTGGCTGCTGTCGGCCCGGGACGTGGGGACGGTGGCCCCGCACGCACCGACGACGAGCAGCGCCGCGGCCGCGGCCGTGAGCTTGCGCATGGGCGCAAAGTTTAACTTCCGGGCCTGCGTGATGCCTATTTCGTGAGCGCATCGACTACGCCCAGGTGGCTCCGCAGGGCGTGAGAGCGCTTGGCGGTGTTCATCTGTATCTGACCCAGTCGGGTCTGCCGCCGGCCCTGCTGGCCAGCGTGTACCTGCGGGTGTCGCTGATCAACGGGTGCGCCTACTGCATCGACATGCACTCGCGGGAATTGCGCGAATTGGGTGTCTCAACCGAAAAGATCGCTTTGGTTCCGGTTTGGCACGAAGCGGGTGAGCTGTTCGACAGCCGCGAGCAAGCGGCCCTGGCGTGGGCGGAAACCGTCACCCGGATATCGGCCACCGGCGCACCCGACAGCGCATACGCATCGGTATGGGAGCACTTCGACGACAAGGAACTGGTCGACCTGACGATCGCGATCGGGCTGATGAATGCCTACAACCGGTTGGCGATCAGCTTCCGCGCCCCACCGGCGGTGGTTAACACGAAACACGCTGAAACACAGGGAGATTGACGAGGCTATACCATGCGTCGGCGCACCCGGGCGAGGCGCCGCGGTGCCGACCACCACTCCGGTGTTGAATCGATGCATGTTGAGCCTGGCCGAAATCTCCGACCGCCTCGAGATCCAGCAGCTTCTGGTGGATTACTCCACCGCCATCGACCAGCGGCGATTCGACGACCTGGACGAGGTGTTCACCCCCGACGCCTACATCGACTACACGGCGCTCGGCGGCATCGAGGGCCACTATCCGGAGGTGAAGAAGTGGCTGTCCGAGGTGCTGCCCAACTTCCCGGTGTATGCGCACATGCTGGGCAACTTCTCGGTGCGCGTCGACGGGGACACGGCGTCGTCACGGGTGATCTGCTTCAACCCGATGGTGCTCGGCGGCGACAAGGATCAGGTGCTGTTCTGCGGGCTCTGGTACGACGACGAGTTGGTGCGCACGCCGCAGGGCTGGCGGATGACGCGGCGGGTGGAGACCAAGACCTTCCAGAAGGTGATGTGAGCGAATTTCAGATCACCACCCCTGGTCTGGCACAATGGGCGGCTGTCCGCCGAGCGATCACGCATCGCCGGTTGGTCAGAAACGCGAGGCAAAACCGGATCCGGGCATCCCGCCCGGATCGCTGAATTGCAGCGTGACACACACAGGAGAAATCGCTTAACCATGGCTGTGAAGATCAAGCTCACCCGGCTTGGCAAGATCCGCAATCCCCAGTACCGCATCGCCGTCGCCGACGCACGGACCCGGCGCGACGGCCGCTCCATCGAGGTCATCGGCCGGTATCACCCGAAGGAAGAGCCGAGCCTCATCGAGATCAACTCCGAGCGTGCCCAGTACTGGCTGTCTGTGGGTGCGCAGCCCACCGAGCCCGTCCTCAAGCTGCTGAAGATCACCGGCGACTGGCAGAAGTTCAAGGGTCTGCCGGGCGCCGAGGGCCGCTTGAAGGTCAAGTCGGCCAAGCCCAGCAAGCTGGAGCTGTTCAACGCCGCGCTGGCCGAGGCGGAGGGCGGACCGACCACCGAGGCCGCGAAGCCGAAGAAGAAGTCCCCGGCCAAGAAGACCGCGAAGGCCGCCGAGGCCGAGTCGGAAGCCGCCCCGGAGGCCACTGCTGAGACCGCTGCCGAGGCCAAGCCGGCCGAGACGCCCACCGAGGGCGGCGGGCAGGCCGAGTCGACGACCGAGAGCTGACCGCGGCGATGAGCACCGTTGTCGTTGACGCTGTTGAGCACCTGGTGCGCGGGATTGTCGACAACCCCGACGACGTCCGGGTGGACATGGTGACCAGCCGCCGGGGCCGGACCGTCGAGGTCCACGTGCACCCCGACGACTTGGGCAAGGTGATCGGCCGCGGGGGCCGCACGGCGACCGCCTTGCGCACGCTGGTCGCCGGTATCGGCGGTCGCGGCATCCGCGTCGACGTGGTGGACACCGACCAGTAGGCCGGCGCTGCTCATGGAACTCTTTTGGAGTTGACCGTCGGGCGCGTGGTGAAAGCCCACGGCGTCAGCGGCGAGCTGGTGGTCGAGATCCGCACCGACGATCCGGCCGCCCGGTTCTCGCCGGGTAACACGTTGCGCGCCAAGCCGTCTCGTGGCGGTGCGGAGCGCAGCTGTGTCGTCGAGAGCGCGCGCGAGCACGGCGGGCGGCTGCTGGTGCGGCTGGCCGGTGTCGCGGACCGCGACGCCGCCGACGCGCTGCGCGGCACCGTGTTCGTCGTCGATTCCGATGACCTGCCCGACATCGACGAGCCGGACACCTACTACGACCATCAGCTCGAAGGCCTGCGCGTCCGTACCGCCGGCGGCGAACAGGTCGGCGTCGTCGCCGAGGTGCTGCACACCGCGGCCGCCGAGCTCCTGGCGGTGCGGTGCGAGACAGGTGTGGCCGGCGACGAAAGGCGGGAAGTATTGGTGCCGTTCGTGACCGCGATCGTCACCTCGGTGTCGCTGGACGACGGCATCATCGAGATCGATCCGCCCGAAGGCCTGCTGGATCTCTAGGGGCCCTCGGAAGATGAGAATCGACGTCGTCACGATCTTTCCGGCCTATCTGGACCCGCTGCGGCAATCCTTGCCGGGCAAGGCGATCCAGTCCGGTCTGGTCGATCTGGCTGTGCACGACCTGCGGCGGTGGACGCACGACGTGCATCGCTCGGTCGACGACACCCCCTACGGCGGTGGCCCGGGGATGGTGATGAAGGCGCCGGTGTGGGGCGACGCACTCGATGAAATCTGCTCCGGTGAAACACTTTTGGTTGTTCCCACGCCAGCCGGTGCCCTGTTCACCCAGGCCACCGCCGCGCGCTGGAGCGCCGAGAAGCACCTGGCGTTCGCGTGCGGCCGCTACGAGGGCATCGACCAGCGGGTCATCGAGGATGCCGGGCGGCGGATGCGGGTCGAAGAGGTCTCGATCGGCGACTATGTCTTGCCGGGCGGGGAGTCGGCCGCCGTGGTGATGATCGAGGCCGTGCTGCGGTTACTCGACGGAGTCCTGGGCAATCCCGCGTCGCGCCATGATGATTCGCACTCACCGGCGCTGCACCGCCGCCTGGAGGGCCCCAGCTATACCCGGCCGCCGAGCTGGCGCGGGCTAGAGGTCCCCGAGGTGTTGCTCTCCGGTGACCATGCGCGAATCGCCGCATGGCGCCGGGAGATCTCGCTGCAGCGCACCCGCGAACGCCGCCCGGAGCTACTTGAGCCCGACGACGATGCGGTCCGCTAGAGGCCGCGCGCCGGCGCGTCGATGCGGCCCTCGGGAAATATCGTCTTGACCGCCCGGGTGATGGTGTCCCGCGCGGTGGCGTCGTCGGAGGGCTGCAACGACTGCACCACCATGATGTAGCGGCGATCGGCCCCGATCACGCCCGTCGACAGATGCATCCAGTCGCTGCCGATGCAGCACATCCAGCCCTGTTTGACCGCGACCGGTTCCGCGTACAGGCCGTCGGGAATGCCGAACCGCTGCGGGTACCCGTCGAGACCGTTCGGGGTGGACTGGGCCAGGTCGTTCACGATGATCTTGGCCTCGTCGGCGGGCAGGCCCCCCGACCCGTCCAGCAGCATCTCGTAATAGCGGATCAGGTCGGTCACCGAGCTCATCGTGTTCCACCAGCGTCCGTCGCTGGGCGGGGTGGTGGACGCCAGGCCGTAGCGGGCCGCCACCTCGGAGACGATGGCGGCCCCACCACCTTGGCCCCAGAACCTCTCGGCCGCGCCGTCGTCGGAGGACTGCAGCATGATGTCGAGCGCCTGGCGGTCGTCGGCGCTCAGGGCGGTCTTCCCCTCGGCCCCGCGCAGCAGCAGATCGTCGGCGATGAACAGCTTGGCCACCGACGCGGTGCCCACGATCTGGCCGTTGCCGTTGGAAACCAGCTGGTGGGTGCTGCGATCGAGGATGGCCACCGACAGGGCGGCGCCGCTGGCGGCGCCCTCGTCGACGGCCCGCTGGACGCGGGCCTGCAGCTGCGCGAATCCTCCGCCCGGCAGCGCCTGGGGTGGCTGCGGGGGCGTGGCGGCCTCGAGCATCAGCGCGGCAGACTGCGGTGGCGTAGGTGGTGGGGGTGGCGTCGGTGGTGGCCGCTGGGGGATGACCCGGACGGGTGGGCTGATCGGGACGCTGTACACCTTCGCCTGAACCAGCGCCTCGGAACCGGCGGCAATCAGCAACGTCACCGCCGCGGTGGCGGTGACCAGCGTCAGCGGCCGTGCTCGCATTCGTCTCCTCCGGCGTGACTTGGACCCAGTGGCCAGGGTGGGATCGCTCCCGGCCACCTGCACCCGGCATCGCGCAGGGTGCGGGCAGCGCGTTCTGACCCCAGTCATATGTACCATTCACCAGCGCGTTCGGCTCGTCGCGAACCGCCGACTTCGGGGGATTTTCGCGGCACGCGCACTGTCTGGCACAATTGACCAGTTGTCTCCAGCGGTTGCAGGCCGGCTGCGCCCCTTCCCGCCTGCTGCGAGATACGCCAGAAAGCCCGAACCATCGGCTCGGCGAGCGTCTCACACCTGCGTGTGTGTAGCTGCCGTCGGCCGCGACCTCAAGGAAGTGTCTCTCAGATGAACCGGCTGGACTTCATCGATCAGGCGTCGCTGCGCGACGATATCCCGGTTTTCGGCCCGGGCGACACCATCAACGTGCACGTCAAGGTCATCGAGGGCGCCAAGGAGCGCATCCAGGTGTTCAAGGGCGTGGTGATCCGCCGCCAGGGTGGTGGCGTCCGCGAGACCTTCACCGTGCGTAAGGAGAGCTACGGCGTCGGCGTCGAGCGGACCTTTCCGGTGCACTCGCCCAACATCGACCACATCGAGGTGGTGACCCGTGGCGATGTCCGCCGCGCCAAGCTGTACTACCTGCGTGAGCTTCGCGGTAAGAAGGCCAAGATCAAGGAGAAGCGCTGAGCCGGGACGCCTTGGCGGCGCTGCTGATTCGCCCCGCCGGTTGGGTAAGCGGATCGCTCGCCGGCTTGCCGGGCCGCAACCTGCGCTGGCTACGCTGATCTCGTGACCGACACCGCGGATTCCTCCGACCCCCAGTCTCACGCTGGCGAATCAGATCCGAAGGTCTCTACGCGCAATCCGGGGACGCGCCCCGACGACGCCGATACGGCGGGCGGACCGGGTTCTGAGGCAGGGCCGACGGGGGAGGCGCCCGACCCGGGCGAGCCCGAGCGCGCCAAGCACTCCGCGCTGCGCGAATTCGCCCTCCTGGCGGTGATCGCCATCGTGCTCTACTACGTGATGTTGACGTTCGTCGCGCGGCCCTACCTGATTCCGTCGGAATCCATGGAGCCCACGTTGCACGGATGCACGGGCTGCGTCGGCGACCGGATCATGGTGGACAAGGTCAGCTATCGGTTCGGCGCACCGAGCCCCGGTGACGTCATCGTCTTCAAGGGCCCGCCGCCGTGGAACCTCGGATACAAGTCGATCCGGTCGAACAACACCGTGCTGCGCTGGGTGCAGGATGCGCTGTCCTTCATCGGCTTCGTGCCGCCGGACGAGAACGACCTGGTCAAGCGTGTAATCGCGGTCGGGGGGCAGACGGTCCAGTGCCGGGCGGAGACCGGGCTCACGGTCGACGGCAAGCCGCTCAAGGAGCCGTACCTCGATCGCAACACCATGGCGGCCGACCCGTCGGTGTACCCGTGCCTGGGCAGTGAGTTCGGGCCGGTCGCTGTTCCGGCCGGACGGCTGTGGGTGATGGGCGACAACCGGACACACTCGGCGGATTCGCGCGCCCACTGCACGAGCGTGCCGGCGGAGGCGCTCAAGGGTGTGCTGTGCACGGGCGATCCGACGTCGGGAACCGTGCCGGTGTCCAACGTCATCGGCAAGGCGAGGTTCATCGTGTGGCCGCCGTCCCGGTGGGGTGGCGTGGAATCGGTGAACCCGCAGCAGACTCGGTAGCCATGGCCACGACGTGGCCGCCGCGGACGGTGATCCGGAAATCGTCAGGGTTGCGCACCCTGGAGTCGGCGCTGCACCGCAGCGGGCTGGGCCCCGTCGCCGGCGTTGACGAGGTCGGCCGCGGCGCCTGCGCCGGCCCGCTGGTGGTCGCGGCTTGTGTGCTCGGGCCGGGGCGAATGGAAAGCCTTGCCGCGCTTGATGATTCCAAGAAACTCACCGAGGCCGCTCGGGAGAAGTTGTTCCCGCTGATTCGCCGCTATGCGCTGGCCTACCACGTGGTGTTCATCCCGCCGGCCGAGGTGGACCGGCGCGGCGTGCATGTCGCCAACATCGAGGGGATGCGCCGCGCCGTCGCCGGGCTGTCCGTGCGGCCCGGGTATGTGCTGAGCGACGGTTTCCGGGTGCCCGGTTTGGCGGTACCGTCGCTGCCGGTCATCGGTGGCGACGCGGTCGCCGCGTGTATCGCGGCGGCCAGCGTGCTGGCGAAGGTCAGTCGGGACCGGCTGATGGTCGCGATGGATTCCGATCACCCCGGTTACGGCTTCGCCCTGCACAAGGGCTACGGCACGCCGGCGCACAGCACGGCGCTGGCGCAGCTGGGCCCCTGCCCCGAGCATCGTTATTCATTCATCAACGTGCGGCGCGTCGCGAACGGGTCGGGCGCCAAGCTGGTGGCGGACTGCGCGCCGGACCCACCGCTGCGGCGCGACGGACATCGGTGAGGAAAGATGGGATCAGGATTGCCGGACCATCGTGTGGGAGAAGGACGTCTGAGCAGATGAGTGCAGAAGATCTCGAAAAGTATGAAACCGAGATGGAGCTCTCGCTGTACCGCGAATACAAGGACATCGTCGGCCAGTTCAGCTACGTCGTGGAAACCGAACGGCGCTTCTATCTGGCCAACAGCGTGGAGATGACGCCGCGCAACGCCGACGGCGAGGTCTACTTCGAGCTGCGGCTGTCTGACGCCTGGGTGTGGGACATGTACCGGCCGGCACGGTTCGTCAAGCAGGTGCGGGTGGTCACCTTCAAGGACGTCAACATCGAAGAGGTCGAGAAGCCCGAACTGCGGCTACCCGAATAGCCGCCATTCAGGTGTTCGGCGGAAGCTCAGTCGCTGCGGGCTCGGGCAGCTCACCGCGCTGGTCGATGACCGCGCGTGCGACCTCGGCCAGCTTGATGTTCAGCGCCTGGGAGTGGCCGCGCAGCAGGTCGAACGCCTCGTCCTCGGACATGTCGTGCAGCATCATCAGCATGCCGACGGCCTTGCCGATCTCGCGGTTGCTCAGCAGCCCGCGCCGCAGGCTGGCGGCGTCTTCCCCCTTGGCGATCGCGTTGATCGCGACGCTGGCGAACGCCGCCAGCACCGCCGCTCGCCCGGCGGACTCGGCGTCGAACATGTTCGGGGTGTCGCTGAACAGATTGAGCGCCGCCCCCTTGCGTTTGTCGACCAGGAGACGAAACCCCATCGCCCCCCGCACCGGAGTCTCCGCGACCAGGACCGACGCCAGCTTGGGCCACAGCGACGGCGTGGTCAGGTCCGGGTCGATCTGGGGCGTCTCCTCCTCGATCGCGTCGATGCACGGGCCGTCGCCGGCACGCCGTTCCAGCTCGTCGATGTGCTGCGCCAGCCGGTCACTGGCGCCGACGGTGACGTATCGCTCGTTCTCACGCACCAACAGGCTGGCGTGGTCGCAGCCACGGATCGCCAGGGTGGCGGCGACGCAGATGGCGGCGTACATCTCGCTGGCGTCCGAGCCCCGATAGATGATCTCGGCCAGAGCCGCGAAAACCATCGCGGGGTCGGCTTTCCCCCCGCCCGTCGGGAGCGCGTCCGCGCCGGCGTTCGGGTCGTCCGCCATGCTGTTGCCTCGTTTCCTGCCGTGTCGGCCGGCGTGGCCTGTCGATCGCCGTAGATTATCGGCCGCAAACCCCACCCTTACACGCGGTTTGGTCCGGTGCAGCGAATCGGTGGGCGTCCCGCCGGTCGCCGTTGACCCCGGTCACCTTTCCCGGGCAGAGTTTCGGCTGGCAGCGGAAGGGAAGGACGTCTAAATGGGTATGACCGTCGCGGTGACCGGACCCACCGGGGAGATCGGGATCTCCGCGGTGACGGCGCTGGAGCGCGAACCCGCCGTCGACGCCATCATCGGGATGGCTCGCCGGCCGTTTGACCCGTCGTCACGCGGCTGGCTGAAGACCACCTATCAGCGGGGCGACATTTTGGACCGCGAGGCCGTCGACGCCCTGGTCGCACAGGCCGACGTGGTGATCCATCTGGCCTTCATCATCATGGGTTCGCGCGACGAGAGCGCCCGCGTCAACTTGCAAGGCACCCGCAACGTCTTCGAAGCGACGGTGGCCGCCCAGCGGCCGCGGCGCCTGGTGTACACCTCGTCGGTGGCGGCCTACGGCTACCACTCCGACAACCCCGTCCCGCTGACCGAGGACGTGCCGGTGCGGGGGTCCGCCGAGCACTACTACTCCGCGCAGAAGGCCGCATGCGAGGCGATGCTCGCCGACATCACCCAAGATTCGCCGCTGGAGGTCTTCGTCCTGCGGCCGTGCGTGGTCGCCGGGCCCAACGCCACCGCCCTGGCCGACGCCATGCCGTGGAATCGGCTGCCAGGCCCGCTGCGCGCCATCGTCAAGGCGCTCATGGCCGTTCCGATATTGAGGCCGGTGGTGCCGGATCCGGGTTTCCCGCTGCAACTGGTTCACCACGACGATGTCGCGTCCGCGATCGCGCTGGCGGCGACCGCCCCGGCACCGCCGGGCGCCTACAACATCGCCGGCGACGGTGTCGTGTCGGTGGCCGACGTGGCCAAGGCGCTCGGCGGGCGGCCGGTGCGGGTTCCCGCCGTGGCGGCCTCGGCCGCCTCGGCGGCGATTTCGCGGGTGCCGCGGGTGCCGTCCATGCTGGAATGGCTGCACACCGCGCGAACGTCGCTGGTCATGGACACCACCAAGGCCAAAACCCAACTGGGCTGGCGACCCGTCCACTCCTCGGCGCAGGCCTTGGCGGCGCTGGCCGCCGCGGTCTGAGGCGGGTCTGAGACGGGGGAGCGCGCCGCCGGCCCGCAAGGCGGTAATTTGATGCTGTGAGGTCTCACCGTTCGGCCGTGTCCCGGCCTGCCCCTGCCGATTACGACGAACACGCGGTCACCGTCACGCCGCGCAAGCGCGAGGCGGCGGGGGTTCGGGCGGTGCTGGTCTCGCTGCAGCGGGGGTTCGAGCAGATGGGCGCGCTGCGCACCGCGGCGGCGCTGGCTCGGCTCAACCAGCGCAACGGCTTCGATTGCCCCGGCTGCGCGTGGCCCGAGGAGCACGGTGGACGCAAGTTGGCCGAGTTCTGCGAGAACGGCGCCAAGGCCGTCGCCGAGGAGGCCACGAAACGTACCGTCACACCGGAATTCTTCGCCCGGTACTCGATCGCGGAGCTGTCGGCAAAGCCCGAGTATTGGCTGTCCCAGCAGGGCAGGCTCGCCCACCCCATGGTGTTGCACCCCGGTGACGACCACTACCGCCCGATCGGCTGGGACGCCGCCTACCGGTTGATCGCCGAGGAACTGGGCGGCCTGGACAGCCCCGATGAGGCGGTGTTCTACACCTCCGGCCGCACCAGCAACGAGGCCGCATTCTGCTACCAGCTGCTGGTCCGGTGCTTCGGCACCAACAACCTCCCGGACTGCTCCAACATGTGTCACGAGTCCTCGGGCTCGGCGCTCACCGAGTCGATCGGAATCGGAAAGGGTTCGGTCACCGTCGAGGACGTCGAGCTCGCCGACCTGATCGTCATCGCCGGGCAAAACCCGGGCACCAACCACCCGCGGATGCTGTCGGTGTTGGAGAAGGCAAAGGCCCACGGCGCCAAGATCATTGCGGTGAATCCGCTGCCCGAGGCCGGATTGATCCGGTTCAAGGATCCGCAGAAGGTGCACGGTGTCGTGGGGCATGGCATCCCGGTCGCCGACGAATTCGTGCAGATCCGTCTCGGCGGTGACATGGCGCTGTTCGCCGGGCTGGGCAGGCTGCTGCTGGAGGCCGACGAGCGCGCTCCGGGAACCGTCGTCGACACCGCATTCGTCGAGGCGCATTGCGCCGGGTTCGACGAGTACCGGCGCCGGACCGTCGACATCGACCTCGACGACGTGTTCGCCGCCACCGGCATCGAACGCCAGCAGCTCGAACGTGTCGCCGCCATGCTGAGGGCGTCGCGGCGGACGGTGGTGTGCTGGGCGATGGGCCTGACGCAACACACCCACGCGGTCGCCACCATCGGCGAGATCACCAACCTGCTGCTGCTGCGCGGCATGATCGGCAAGCCAGGCGCGGGAGTCTGCCCCGTCCGTGGGCATTCCAACGTGCAGGGCGACCGCACGATGGGCATCTGGGAGCAGATGCCCGAGGAGTTTCTGGCCGCCCTGGATCGCCGGTTCGGCATCACCACCCCCCGCAAGCACGGGTATGACACCGTGGCCGCGATCCGGGCGATGCGCGACGGGCGGGCGAAGGTGTTCGTGGGTATGGGTGGCAACTTCGCGTCGGCCACCCCCGATACCGTTGTCACCGAGGCCGCGTTGCGTAATTGCGCGCTGACCGTGCAGATCTCGACCAAACTTAACCGCAGCCACCTCGTGCACGGGAACACCGCGCTGATCCTGCCGACACTCGGGCGTACCGACCGTGACATTCGTGGTGGGCGGAAGCAAGTTGTCTCGGTTGAAGATTCGATGTCAATGGTGCATTTGTCACGCGGCAGCCTGCGTCCGCCGAGCGACCAGGTGCGCAGCGAGGTGGAAATCGTCTGTCAGCTGGCCCGTACGATTCTTGGTGCAGCGCACCCGGTTCCGTGGGAGGGCCTGGCGGCCGACTACGACACCATCCGCGATGCGATCGCCGCGGTGGTCCCCGGCTGCGCCGATTACAACCGCAAGGTGCGTCAGCCCGACGGGTTCCAGCTTCCGCACCCGCCACGGGACGCACGCGAATTCCACACCAGCACAGGCCGGGCCAACTTCGCCATCAACCCGCTGCAGTGGGTGCCGGTTCCCCCGGGACGGCTGGTGCTGCAGACAATGCGCAGCCACGACCAGTACAACACCACGATCTACGGGCTCGATGACCGTTATCGCGGGGTGAAGGGCGGGCGTCGCGTGGTGTTCATCAACCCCGCCGACATCGAAGCACTGGGCCTGACCGCGGGCGGGCGGGTCGACTTGGTGTCGGAGTGGACGGGCGCCGACGGTAAACTCCAGGAGCGGTACGCGAAAGACTTTCTGGTGGTTGCGTATTCCACTCCGGTCGGCAATGCCGCGGCCTACTACCCGGAGACCAATTCGCTTGTTCCGCTGGATCACACGGCGGCGAAATCGAACACCCCGGTGTCGAAAGCCGTCATCATCCGGGTTGAGCCAGCCGCGGCCGGGTCGCCCGTCGCCGGCGGTGAAATCGCGTCGTGGGGCACGTAACATCGCGTCGGCGGGTGACGCACCTGACCGCCGAGAAGGCGATCACCCGGCCGGAAACACTGGTTGTCGAGGAGCCTTTGGAGATCCGGGTCGACGGGGCGGCGGTCACCGTGACGATGCGCACACCGGGATCGGATATCGAGCTCGCGCAAGGGTTTTTACTCACCGAAGGGGTTATCGGCGGCCGCGACGACGTGCACAGTATCCGCTATTGCGCCGGACGTGGCGATGACGGCGCGAACACCTACAACGTTCTGGACGTGATGCTGGCGCCGGGTGTTCCCAAACCGGACCTCGATGTCACCCGCAATTTCTACACCACCTCGTCGTGCGGGGTGTGTGGCAAGGCTTCGCTGGACGCGGTGCGGTTGGTCAGCCGGTTCACACCGGGAGCCGATCCCGCCGCCGTCGCGGCGAGCACGTTGAAGGCGATGCCCAACCAACTTCGTTCCGCGCAAAAGGTTTTCGAAAGCACCGGGGGGCTGCACGCGGCGGCGCTGTTCGGGGTCGACGGCGAGATGCTGGTGGTGCGCGAGGACATCGGCAGGCACAACGCGGTCGACAAGGTGATCGGCTGGGCATTGGAGCATCAGCGGATACCGCTGGAAGCCTCGGTGCTGCTGGTCAGCGGGCGGGCGTCGTTCGAGCTGACCCAGAAGGCCGTGATGGCAGGGATTCCGGTGCTGGCCGCGGTGTCCGCGCCGTCGTCGCTGGCGGTGTCGCTGGCCGAGGAGTCCGGCCTCACGCTGGTCGCGTTCTTGCGGGAGGACTCGATGAACATCTACACCAGGGCCGACCGCATCACGTAGTCCCGTTCGGGTGCCGTGCCGTCGGCTGTGCATAAACGTCGCACTGGGGATAACCGGCCGCTGCGGACGCCCGCAGGTCGTGGTGGCGGCCCGCCCCGTCGGGGCCGCGGGGCACGGTGGCCCGCATGACAACCGAAACG
This sequence comes from Mycobacterium sp., assembly GCF_004298145.1. Taxonomy (GTDB): domain Bacteria; phylum Actinomycetota; class Actinomycetes; order Mycobacteriales; family Mycobacteriaceae; genus Mycobacterium. The sequence continues at coordinate 5,773 of NZ_SCRH01000010.1, read as the reverse complement.
ACGATGACCCGGATCCAGCTGGGGGCGATGGGTGAGGCCCTCGCCGTGGATCATCTGACGCGGGCGGGATTGTGGATCCTGCACCGCAACTGGCGCTGCCGCTACGGCGAACTCGACATCATCGCCTGCGACGACACCGGCACGGTGGCGTTCGTCGAGGTCAAGACCCGCACCGGCGACGGTTACGGGGGGCTGGCGCATGCCGTCACCCCGCGCAAAGTCCGGCGGCTGCGCAGGCTCGCCGGACTGTGGCTGGCCGGCCAGGATCGGCGTTGGGCGGCGATCCGCATCGATGTGATTGGCGTACGGGTCGGACGCCGCCGCACCCCCGAGATCACCCACCTGCAAGGAATCGGCTGATGGCGCTGGGGCGCGCATTCTCCGTCGCGGTACGCGGCGTGGACGGAGAGATCGTGGAGATCGAAGCCGACATCACTTCTGGACTCCCGGGCGTGCACCTGGTGGGTCTGCCCGACGCCTCGCTGCAGGAGTCGCGCGACCGGGTCCGGGCCGCGGTCGCCAATTGCGGCAACGACTGGCCGATGGCGCGGCTCACGCTGGCGTTGTCGCCGGCGACGCTGCCGAAGATGGGGTCCGTGTACGACATCGCCCTGGCCGCGGCGGTGCTGTCGGCACAGCGAAAGAACCCGTGGGACCGGCTGGAGAAAACGGTGCTGCTCGGCGAGCTGTCACTGGACGGACGGGTCCGGCCGGTGCGCGGAGTGCTGCCCGCGGTGCTCGCCGCCAAACGCGACGGATGGCCGGCCGCGGTGGTCCCGGTGGACAATCTCGCCGAGGCCAGCCTGGTGGACGGCATCGATGTGTGGGGCGTGCGGACCCTGCGGCAACTGCAGAAATGGCTCGGCGGCACCGGCGCCCTGGACAACCGGATCCACGCGGACGACACCGCCGAGGAACCGGTGGTGGATCTGGTCGACGTGGTCGGGCAGACGCAAGCGCGGTTCGCGGTGGAGGTCGCCGCCGCCGGGGCGCACCACCTGATGCTCACCGGACCGCCGGGAGTGGGCAAAACGATGCTCGCGCAACGTCTTCCGGGCCTGCTCCCGCCGTTGATGGAGGGCGAGTCGCTGGAAGTCACCGCGATCCACTCGGTGGCCGGGTTGCTGTCGGGGGACACGCCGTTGATCACCCGGCCGCCGTTCGTGGCGCCCCATCACAGTTCCAGCGTCGCGGCGCTGGTCGGCGGCGGCTCCGGGATGGCCCGCCCGGGCGCCGTCAGCCGGGCCCATCGCGGGGTGCTCTTCCTCGACGAGTGCGCCGAGATCCGGGTCAGCGCGTTGGAGGCCCTGCGAACACCGTTGGAGGACGGTGAAATTCGCCTCGCCCGCCGCGACGGGGTGGCATGTTATCCGGCCCGATTCCAGCTCGTGCTGGCCGCCAACTTGTGCCCGTGCGCGCCGGCCGATCCGCAGGACTGCATGTGCCCCGCGGCGACCAAACGCCGTTACCTGGGCAAGTTGTCCGGGCCGCTGCTGGACCGGGTGGACCTGCGGGTGCAGATGGATCCGGTGCGGGCAAAGGCGTTCTCGGGTCGCGACGGCGAATCCACGGCACAGGTTCGTCAGCGGGTGGCGGCCGCGCGTGAGGCCGCCGCGCGGCGCTGGCTGCCGCACGGCGTCCGCACCAACGCCGAAGTCAGCGGGGCCCTGCTGCGCCGAAAGTTCCGTCCCAGCAACGCGGCGATGGAGCCGCTGCAAAGGGCGCTGGATCGCGGGCTGCTCAGCATCCGTGGCCTTGATCGCACGTTACGTGTCGCGTGGAGCTTGGCGGACCTGGCCGGCCGCACGTCGCCCGGGCTCGACGAGGTCGCCTTGGCGCTCAGCTTCCGCCAGCCCGGGGCGCAGCGATGAGCGCGACGGCCAACCGGCTGCCCGGGTCACCAGCGCACCATCGTCAGCCAATCGGTGTGCCCGCCCCGCAGTACGATCGCGACGCTCACCAGGATCGCGAACGCGCGGGCGAATTGTGCCATGGCACGCCCGCTTTCGCCCCGGTGCTCCATCTCGCGCAACGCGACGCAGGCGAGACCGATGCTGATGACGGGGATGGGAAAGCCGATCCAGCTGACCAGGCTCAGCACGAATGCCGCGACCGCCCAGGGGTTTTTGGGGCGCTCGGAGGCCGGGCACGCCATCGACTGGTCGAGGATCATGGTTCGCTCCGTTCGGTGCGGGCCGGCGTGCGGCGGCCGGCGGCTGACGACAACACGTTCGCGCGAGCGGCTGGTCGGATCCTTGGGGAATCCTTGGAGCTGGGAGCGCGACGATGAGCGCGACGGCCGACGGTGCCACGCTGGGCGCGTGGGCCTATCTGTCCCGGGTGGCCGAACCGCCCTGCGCCGGGCTCGCCGCCCTGGTGCGACGTGTCGGCCCGGTCGAGGCGGCCGAGCGGGTCCGGCGGGGATCGGTCGACGACGACCTGGCCCGACACACGGAGGCCAGGCGCGAGATCGACAGCTCAGCTGCCGATCTCGAGATGATCGCCCGGCGGGGCGGGCGGTTGATCACCCCCGATGACGACGAGTGGCCGCTGCTGGCGTTCGCCGCGTTCCACGGTGCCGAACCACGACGGCGCGGCGGTCCGCCCGTGGTTCCGCCCGTGGTGTTGTGGGCGCAGGGGCCCGCCCGACTCGATGAGGTCGCGCAGCGGGCGGCCGCGGTGGTCGGGACGCGCGCTGCGACGACGTATGGCGAGCAGGTGGCCGGCGAACTGGCGGCCGACCTGGCGCAGCGTGACGTCGCGGTCGTCTCCGGCGGCGCCTACGGCATCGACGGTGCCGCACACCGGGCCGTGTTGGACTGCGACGGGATCACCGTGGCGGTCCTCGCCGGCGGGCTCGACGTCCCCTACCCGAGCGGTCACACCGCGCTGCTGCACCGCATCGGCCAGCACGGGCTGGTTTTCACCGAATACGCGCCCGGCGTCCGCCCGGCGCGCCACCGGTTCCTGACCCGCAATCGTCTGGTGGCCGCCGCCGCCGGCGCCGCGGTGGTGGTGGAATGCGCAGCGGGGCGGCGAACACCGCGGCCTGGGCGCGGACGCTGGGGCGAGTGGTGGCCGCGGTGCCCGGGCCCGTGACGTCGTCGGCGTCGGCGGGCTGCCATGCGCTGCTGCGCGACGGCGCCGAGCTGGTCACCCGAGCCGACCACATCGTCGAACTCATCGGCCACATCGGCGAACTGGCCTCCGACGAGCCGCGCCCGGTCACGCCTCTCGACGGCCTCAGCGACACCGAGCGCCGGGTATACGAGGCGTTGCCGGGCCGCGGCGGCGCCACGGTCGACGAGATCGCGGTCGCGTCGGGGCTGATGCCCGAGCAGGCGCTGGGGCCACTGGCGATGCTCGAGCTGGCCGGGTTGGTGCGCCGCCAGGACGGGCGCTGGCGAATCGTGCGCGCTCAGGGGGCCGTGGCGGCGGTGCCGCCCGCGTGAACGGGATCAGGCGGAGAACCGCCCGCGCGGGGGAAGCGCAACCGCCCAGCTTGTTGCACAGTGACCGGATGCGCGCAATGGCCCGGCCCATTTGCCAGTCAGACTGCGGGAGTACTGAGGCTCGTTTGGTCGACGGGGGCCTGGAGCCGACAGGAGAACATTGGTCGACCCGTCACGCCGTCTGTTCAACCAGTTGGTACGGGAGGCGGCGTTGAACGGTCTCGTCGACGCTGACGGTGAAGACGTACGAGCCCAGCTTCTCCAACCGAAGTACCGGAACGTTGACTGCGAAGGCAACCGACCGGGTTTCGTCGGCCCCATGACGGTTCGATCTGCCAATGTTGAATTTGAATTGAGCGCGGAACGGTTCGTATTCGTCCAAACCCTTTTGAACCTCAACCGCACACCCGTCCGAGTCCAGTAGTTCAATGTCGACCGTGTGCTCTTGGTCGCTCGCCGCCCGCGGTACTTCGACGATAATTCCGAGGCCCACCGAGACCGTGAAGGGTACCGAGTGTCCGGCCGGAACGCGGACCTGATCTATGCCTCCTGCCGAGATGTACAACAAGTTGTTCTGCACCTCAGCGTGGTTACACAAAATCGCTGTCAACTCCATGTCGAGAACAGTACGCAGAAAGGCTTACCGCAGTGGGCAATTGGCTGCATCGATCGCCAAGCCGCCCCGTGACTGAAAGACGGGTAACTCAACGATTTCGCTGACTGCTGCTTTTCTGCGGTTCAAAGGCCAGATGTCGATCCGCGTTCACGGTTGACTGCAGCAGTGGTGACCAGGGCAAGCGCCGGCGCGCCAGGTCCACATATCCGTAGCGCGGAAGACGCCTGAATTCATCGACTTCTCCCGACGGCCCGGATGCTTACCTGGCAGTGCGACGAGGCTGGCTCGGCGCTTAGCTCGACCTCATTGCCGATCAGGGCAAAGCCGAGCCCAGGCCGGGTTCCCAGGGGCCGTCGCACGTTGGCGGTTCACCGGAAGTCCGCCCCTGGCCATTCTGCGACACCGTTCGGTTCCCGAAGCCAGTGGAAACTTCGGTTGATGCGCAACCAAATTCTGCAAAATTCACCCGAGCCAATACGACACGCGCATAATAGCAGTCATCGAGGTCAATACTCCCTGGGCGCAGTTAAGAGTCATCTGACTTTGGGTGTCGTCACTCAAACAACTCGGTGAGAAGGCTATGGATTTTGCTGAGCTGCCACCAGAGGTCAATTCCACGCGCATGTATAGCGGTCCCGGGGCGGGGCCGCTTCTTTCGGCCGCGGCGGCTTGGGACGCGCTGGCCGCGGCGCTGACGTCCACCGCCAGCGGCTACATCTCGGTGGTGTCGGAGCTCGCCGGCCAGGTGTGGTTGGGACCGGCATCGCTGGCGATGGTGGCCGCAGCGGCCCCCTATGCGGAGTGGCTGGCGACCACGGGTACTCAGGCCGCGCAAACCGCCGCCCAGGCGTATGCCGCGGCAGCGGCCTACGAGGGGGCGTTCATCGCGACGGTGCCCCCGCCGGCGATCGCCGAGAATCGGGCGGAGCTGGCGGCGTTGGTCGCGACCAATTTCCTGGGTCAGAACACGCCGGCGATCATGGCTACCGAAGCGCTGTACATGGAGATGTGGGCCCAAGACGCCGCCGTCATGTACGGATATGAGGCCGCCTCGGCGGCCTCGAGCGTTCTTGCCCCGTTCGGGGAGCCGCCGCGGACCACCAACCCTGCCGGGCAGGGAGCTCGCGCCGGCGCGATGGTCCGGGCCGTCAGCGACTCCACCAGCGCCCGGATCCAATCCCTCACGCAACTGAGCTCGCCCACCGCCTTGCAGCAGGCTGGTCCGACGCAGCAGGCTGCTTCGACTGCGGTCTCTCAGCAGTCTGCCTCGACTGCGGCGTCCCAGCAGGCCAGCTCATTCGCGGTGTCTCAACAGCTCAGCGCGTCTGCGATGTCTCAGCAATCCGCGTCGAACGCTGTCTCCTCGCAGCCGGGCGCGACAACGGTGTCTCAGCAGGCGGTGTCGACGACGTTGTCCCAGCAGCTTGGTTCGACCACTGTCTCGCCACAGTCAGCGCCGAGCGCCGTCTCCCCGCAGCCGACCACGACCGCCACCTATCAGGTGGCCTCACCCGCTGCGTCGAACCAGCCGGCCGCCACCGCCGTGACGCAGCAGGCGGCGTCGACCACGCTGACTCAGCAGGTCGGTTCGTCCGCGACCACTCAGCAGCTCAGTTCGAGTGCCGTGACGCAGCAGGCGGCGTCGACCACGCTGACTCAGCAGGTTGGTTCGTCCGCGACCACTCAGCAGCTCAGTTCGAGTGCC
>NZ_SCRH01000001.1 GCF_004298145.1 Mycobacterium sp. | reverse complement strand
TCACTCGATCTCCTGACCTGGTTGCGTGTGCACGGCAGGAGAACCCACCTGAGTGGGCATTCGGTGGGCATGACCCACCAAAAACCTGACGTGCGCGGTCTTTGTCACCGAAGGGCACGCGGGGCCGATTCGCACCGGCCGAGGTCTGCCCAAGGCAACCCCTAGGTTCTAGGGGTTGACCCGGGCCGACACAGGCATTTCAGGTTCGACGCATGTTCGTAATCGATCCTCTTCGCAAGTATGTCCGGCGAGCGGCGTACCTGAGCGCGCGGAGGATCGGCCTCGCGGTGCCAGTCGTCAACGACCCGGTCTCGACCCTGAGCAGACTTTTACGACCGGCCTGGGCGCCCCAACTAGGGAGCAATGCCGTTACCGGGCACCGTCGTCGGTCGCACTGAGGTTGAACACTCACGGCGGGGTGTCAGCGGTGCCCGCACGCAGCTGAATATCGGGTAGCTTCCGGCGGGCAATGTTGTGTGCGTCTTGTGCTGTCAGCCCGAGTGCGCCCAGTAGCACCTCTGCACTAGATGTTTCGGCGTCTGCCCCCAGCCGCTGTTCGAGCACAGCGCGTGTCACAGCGATGGTGGCGCCGATGAAGGAGGTAAGTGCGGTGTCGACGTCCATCGGCCTGAACCGTCCGCAAGCAACCCCATGTTCGAGAAGGCGCTTTCCGTAACCGGCCAACGCGTCTTGGAAGACAACGTCCGCGCGATCGAGATTGACGATCAGCCAGGCGGTCTGCGGTTCGGTCGCGGCGTTACGCACAAACCAGCGATGCGCAGCGGACGCCGACTCGGCGGGATCATTGAACCGGCTCGCTTGCATGGCCAACTGACTCGCAATCTCCGACGTCAGTTCCGTGGCCACAGCTTCAACAAGGTCCTCCTTGCTATCGAAGTAGTTGTAGAACGACCCGAATCCGATGTCTGCCACAGCAGCGATCTCGCGAAGTCGCAGCGCTGCCACGCCCTTCTCGGCGATGAGCCGTGACGCGGCCGCCGTGAGTCGGCGCCGCGTGAGTAACTTGCGCCGGGCAATTCGTGTCGATTCGCCGGATCGAGAGACGTGTTCAAGCTCCACGGGGCCATCATCGCAGAAAGTTACGATCAACTGATCAGTATTGACCATATGTTCATAACTGATCTACGCTGCGACTGACCACACCCGCTGGAGGTTTGCATGTCACAGACCGAAATCCAGGACCCGGAAATGGGCCTGCGCCTCACACGGGATGCCAGCGACCCCCGCTTCTATATGGAGGCCAACAGACAGGCCTACCTGGGTATCCATCGTGACTGTCCGATCTACTGGGTCGACGCACGCTACACACAGCCGTTTTGGAACGTCTGCCGCCATGATCTGATCCGAGAGGTCGGCAACGATGTGGAGGCATTCACGACGGAATTCGGTGTGCATTTAAACGGGGCCGCATTCACCCTCAAAGACGTTGAGCCTCAATCGATGATGCAGGCACTACCGGTCGCGCTGAGACCGGCCAACATCATGGATGCAGCCAGTCACCGGAGATTGCGCACCCCGCTGAACCGACATTTCCGGCCAACCAGCATCGCGAGAATGAGTGGTGCCGTGCGCCATGCGATTACGACGATTCTCGACGCGGTTGAAGAGAACCGGGAGGTGGACCTCGTTGACGTGTTCGCCAGCCGCGTTCCGTTGCTGGTCACCACCGAACTGCTCGGAGTAAGCACTGATCGCGAACATGACTTCGCGATCTGGGCTAACACGATTCTTGAGTCGTTCGAACCAGGGGCGACACCGGATTTCGACGCGTTGGCCGACATGGTGGCCTTCTTCACCGCCGAGGTGGACTCCCGTCAGGCCGACCCACGCGAAGGCGACCTGATGTCGGCACTGATACAGAGTGATTTTCAGCGCGACGAGGTCGTCATGTGGTGCTGGCTACTGCTGGTGGCAGGGCTGGAGACGACGGGCAACCTTATCGCGGGCGGAGTGCATCTGTTGCTGCGCGACTTACGCAATCGTGACCGCCTCGTGCGCGAGCCCCAGCTGGTCCGCTCCGCCGTCGCCGAGATGCTGCGTGTCATCACTCCGGGACGCTACATCCGGCGAACCGCCACAGTGGACATAGAACTCGGTGGGCAGGCGATAAAGAAGGGCGACGCGGTGGTGATGAACTTCACCGCGGCCAACTTCGACCCCGAGATGTTTACCAACCCGCTCGAGTTTGATCTCGATCGCAACCCTGATCCGCATCTGTCTTTCTCGTGGGGACCGCATAGATGCGTGGGACAGTCCCTGGCACTACTGGAGTCGGTAATCGCGTTCGAGGAATTTCTGGCGCGATTTCCTAACTCGGAGCTTCGCGGCGAAGCGATATTCCGACCAAGTCTGGCCACCGCGGTTGTCGAATCGCTGCCCGTCGTGTTCAAGTCGTAGGTTGCGCAACAATTCGAGCCGGCTGCGGATGCGGGCTCGTCAGTACGATCGGCCGTCGCAATCGACGATTGCGGGCGGTGCCCAAAAATCCCCGCCCGTAGGATGGTCACCCGCCTACTTCGGCGACGACCTCGCGTTCAACGTCACCAGCATCGAAGCCCCCGACACCAACCCGGCGTGGCGGGGACTCTACGACATACCTGACGGTTGCGCCGACGTCGTATTACCGCTGGCTGGTCCGTGACGGTGAAGTGGTCGAGATCGCCGCGGTCCGACGCAATGTCCTCGAGTATCACCCGGTGCTCAACAGCGCGATCCGCCAGGAGCTTGAAATCGTGGACGACACTGGGCGCACCCACCGCTTTAAGGGTCAGGCCCTCTCCGTCGCGCCCATCCATTCATGGCCCAACATCGCGTTCACCGACAGCGTGCACCGCTGGCAGGACGAGGCCGGCCGTACCACTTACTGCACCTACCAGGAAATCTGGTGGGACGCATACCAACACCGAATGAAGGGGGCCAAACATGGCTAACGACTCGCGCAGTGCCGACGTGATCGTCGTGGGCGCCGGACACAACGGCCTGACCACAGCAGCGTATCTGGCCAAAGCCGGCCTGGATGTGCTTGTCGTGGAAGCGTATTCGACACGCCTAGCTCGACGGCACCTCCGCCACGCAGCGAAACCCGATGTGGGTCGTCGCGGAGTCCTGTGATTGCGGAGACCGGGCCGCCGGCCGATAGCGGTGGCAGTACTCCGGCGCGCACAGATGGCTGCCGCCCTTCAACGTCTGGCTGACGGCCGGATCGGCGGGACCCGACGGGGTGCAGCAGGCCTTGGCCGGCAAGTCGAGCCGGTGATGCGGGGAGAACTCGGTGGCGGTCCACTCCCAGACGTTGCCGATCATGTCGAGCAGGCCGAACGCGTTGGGCGCAAACGCGCCGACCGGTGAGGTCCCCACCCAGCCGAGCGCCCCGTCATTGCGGTAGGGGAAGCTGCCCTGCCAGGTGTTGGCCATCAGCCGCCCCTCGCTGGTGGCCTCGTCGCCCCACGAGTACGTCGTCGTACTTCCGGCGCGGGCCGCGTACTCCCACTCGGCCTCGCTCGGCAACCGCCGCCCCGCCCAGCGCGCGTAGGCCACGGCGTCGGGATAGGCGACCTGCACCACCGGATGATCGCCGCGGTCCGCGACGTCGCTCTCGGGTCCGAACGGGTGACGCCAGCTGGCGCCCGGCACCCACTGCCACCACTGTCGCCAGTCACGCAGGTCCACCGGCCCCGGCGTCGGCCGGAAAACCATTGCGCCCGGGCACAGCTCGTCGGGGTCCGCCCCGGGGTACAGCGCGGGGTCGATCGGTTGCTCGGCCACCGTCACATACCCGGTCGCGGCGACGAATTCGGCGAACTGCGCATTGGTCACCGGGTGCCGTTCCACCGCAACGGGACCCACGGTGACCGTATGGATCGGCGCCTCTTCGGGGTAAAAGCCGGTCGAGCCCATGCGGAACGTCCCGCCGGGGAGGTCAACCAGCTCGCTTAGCACCCGTCCAGGGTATGACGAACCCCAAATGAATGGGTTCAGGTCTTATTGGGCGTTCTTCGATCGCGTTGGCGCCACCAGCCGACCAGGAACAACGTCAGCGCGACGACCAACCCGATCAGCACCCACAGGACGATGGCCTGGTCGACCCACGAACCGTACGGCGGGCTGCCCGGCAGGATGTTGCGCAGCGGGACGATGGCGAACAGCATTGCGCCGTACCACGTCGTGAGCGGCGGCAAGAACGAGGTTCGGCCCAACGCCACGGGAATGGCCACCCACAACGCCAGCACGGGCAGCGAGATCAAGACCAGGCAGATGCCGACGTCGAAGATCAGCTGGCCCTTAGACCTCTGCAGCGTAATGATCAAGTCGTCCTTGACATCTGGGCTGGGGTCTTCGGCGTCGTGCACGCGGGTGACGGTGGCATCCCAACCGTCCAGCCGCCCGGTGGCTTCGACACGGGCGGCCGTTTTCTCCCGGTGCGACCCGGACCCGGTGAACACATCGGCCGAGATAACCCCCGTTTCATACGAATCGAACGGCCAGTTGGCCGGGTCACCGTGCGCCTCGATGGTCGTACTGACTTGCGCCGGAGCCTTTCCCACCGGGTAGTGCAGGTCACCCAGGTCGTTGTCCGGATACAGCCGCACCGCCGCATCGGTGGTGAGCACGCCGAAGTTCTTGTCGTACAACGCGTCTTTGGGGTAGACGAGCACATTGACCGTCAACCGGTTGGCGACGGTGTCAAGCTTCTCGAGGCGCACCTGCACGACGCTGTCCTCGGCCTCGAACTTGCTCAGGTCCACCGCGGGAAGCGCGGGCGCCGATTGGGCCAACAGGTGCACGGCGATCAACGACAGCACATAGATCACGACGAGAAAGGCGACGATCCCGAACGCGATCGCGGCCTGCCGTCCACGCGCGCCGGCCGGGGCCGCGGGCGCGGCGATCATTGGGGCATCACGCAGCGTGATGCTAGCAGCGCAAACCGCACTTTTCAGCGGATAGCGAAGGCGGCTCCCGGCCCGCGATTTCACCGCTCCGGCGGCGGGCTCGGCGCTCCCCTCACCTGGTCGCCTCAGTCGCGCGAAAAGGCAAGGGCGATCTCGGTTTCCACGTCCCGATAGGGCCGGCCGGACAGGTCGACGGTGACCTGGGCGATGGTGCCGCCGGTGAACGCGAACGGCGCCTTGAAGCGACTGGACACACCCGATCCGCCGTTCCGCCCGACGGTGATGCCGGCCCCCGCCAGCCCGAAGGTGCCGGGGTGGGTGGTCACCCCGGCCAGCGTGCCGACGACCTCGTCGTCGATGAACAGCGTGACGTCACCGAGTGGCGTGTGGCTGTTTTCGACCGTGCCGGTCCGCGCATAGCTGGCGCCGAACAGATGCCTGCCCAACGGCACCGCCCGCGACGAGGAGACCTCCTGCTGGCGCTCGCCGAGGAAGTTGTACACGTAACGCAGCCGGCCATCCTGCACGAACAGGACATGCCCACCGTGGGCGCCGCCCTGCTTGAACAGCACCCCCTCGGCGCCGGTGATATCGATGGTCACCTCGGCCAGCACCGAGAACGACCGGCCGCTGATCTCGGCGGCCGCGCCGATGCCCACATCCGCGCAATCGGGATAGTAGATGTAGCTGGACCGCTCGCCGACCAGATATGGCCGTGACCGCCCCAGGGTCTCCAGGATGTTGAAATCCGCGAGCGGCAACCCGTTGTACTTGTCGGCCTCCGAGAACCACAGCGCCTTGAGTTCCTCTAGTTTGTCCGGGTTTTCGGCCGCCAGGTCGTGGCACTGGCTACGGTCGGCCTCGATGTGGAACAGTTCCCAGCGGTCGGCGTCGAAATGCGACCAGCCGGCCGGCGTGGCCGCGTGCACGGTGTTGGCGAACCAGCCCTCATGCCAGATCCCGCGGGTGCCCAGCATGGTGTAGAACTGAGTGCTTTTCCCCGTGATGGCGTCCGGAGCAGCAAGGGCCGCTTTGAAACTCACGCCCTCCAGTGGCTTTTGAGCGACGCCCTTGACGGTTTCCGGCGGGGTCAGACCGACCAGGTCGTAGATGGTCGGAGTGACGTCGCAGACGTTGACGTAGTTGTCGCGGACCTCGCCGTGCGCGGCAATCCCGTTGGGCCAGGAGATGATTGCCGTATCGGCGATGCCGCCCTCGTGGGAGGCGTACCGCTTGTAGAGCTTGTAGGGCGTGTTGAACGCCATCGCCCACCCGATCGGGTAGTGGTTGTAGGTCTGCGGGCCGCCGAGTTGGTCGAAGAGCTTCATGCTCTCCTCGACGGTGTCGATGTAGCCGTTGAAGAACTTGCCCTCGTTGACCGATCCGTTCGGGCCGCCCTCACCGCTGGCGCCGTTATCCGAGATCACCACGATGATGGTGTTGTCCAGCTGACCGGATTCCTCGAGATAGTCCAGGACGCGGCCGATCTGCGCATCGGTGTAGCTCAGGAAGCCGGCGAACACTTCGGCCATCCGGGAAAACAGCTTCTTCTCTTCGCCGGTCAGCGTGTCCCAGGGCCGCACCGTGTCCTGCAATGGCCAGTCCTGGCCGTCGGGCCCCTTCACGTCGAGGTACGGGTTGACCGGCGACAGTTCGGTGTCCGGCGGCACGATTCCCAGCGACTTCTGCCGTTCCAGCACGATCTCTCGGTAGCGCTCGTAGCCCATGTCGAAGCGGCCGGCGTAGCGGTCCGCCCATTCTTTGAAGACGTGATGCGGCGCGTGCCCGGCGCCGGGACACACGTAGGAGAACCAAGGCTTATCGGGTGCAATCACTTTCGCATCGCGGATGAACTCGATCGTCTTGTCGGCGATGTCCTTCGAGAGGTGGTAGCCGTCCTCCGGGGTCGCCGGCGGGCTCACCGGGTGGTTGTCGTACACCAGATCGGGATACCACTGGTCGGTCTCCCCGCCCAGGAACCCGTAGAAGCGTTCGAAGCCACGCGAGATCGGCCAGTGCCGCTTCGTGGAAGCCAGGTTCGATTCTTCCAAGGGGGTCAGGTGCCACTTGCCCACGCAGTAGGTGTTGTACCCCTGTTCCACGAGAGCCTCGGAAAGCAGCGCGGTTTCGAACGGGATGCGGCCGTTGGCGTTGGGGAAGCCCTCGGTGAATTCTTCGATGGTGGCCATGCCCACGGTCGTGGCGTTGCGTCCGGTGAGCAACGAGGCCCGGGTCGGTGAACACAGCGCGGTGGTGTGGAACTGCGAGAGCCGGACGCCGCGCTCGGCGATGCGCGACATGGCGGGCATCTCCACCAAGCCGCCGAAGCAATCCCAAGTCGCGATGCCCGTGTCATCCCAGACCAGATAGAGGATGTTCGGTGCGTTCTTCGGCGCGGTCGGCGCGGCGTAGGGGCCCCAATCCGGTTCGGAATCCCGGATATCGAGCTCGATCTTGCCTTGAAAGGCTCGCAAGTCAGTGGACATGCGCCGAGCGTAACGTGACGGCGAATGTTCCGATCATTTTTCGCAGTGGCGTCACATTCGGCAAAGCAAAACGCCCGAGACGATCAGGTCTCGGGCGTTTCGATGTTGCTAGGAGGGCTTACTTCGCCTTTTCCAGAATTTCGACGAGTCGCCAACGCTTGGTCGCCGACGTCGGGCGCGTCTCCATCAGCGAGACACGGTCGCCGATCCCGGCGGCGCTGTTCTCGTCGTGCGCCTTGACCTTCGTGGTGGTCCGGATGATCTTGCCGTACAGCGGGTGACGCACGCGGTCTTCCAGTTCGACCACGATGGTCTTCTGCATCTTGTCACTCACCACGTAACCGATGCGCGTCTTGCGCCGGCCGCGCACCTTCGGGGTGGCCGGAGTGTTCTTGGGGCCTTTATCCTTCGACGCGGCCTGGGCTGCGGCGGCCTTCTTGGGTGCAGCCTTCTTGGCTTCTGCCATCACGATTCCTCACTTCCGTCGGACCCGTCGGGTCCGCTGGCCAGGCCCAGTTCTCGTTCGCGCAGCACGGTGTAGACGCGCGCGATCTCCTGACGCACGGTGCGGAGCCGGCGGTTGTTGGTGAGCTGGCCGGTCGCCATCTGGAAACGCAGGTTGAACAGCTCTTCCTTGGATTCGCGCAACCGCTCGGTCAGCTCCTCGTCGGTGAGCTCACGCAGTTCGCCAGGCGAAATTCCCACTGCCATCAGAGCTGATCCTCTCGAGTCACGATGCGCGCCTTGATCGGCAACTTGTGGATCGCGCGGGTCAGCGCCTCCCGTGCGGTCTGCTCGTTGGGGTAACTGAGCTCGAACAGCACCCGGCCCGGCTTGACGTTGACCACCCACCACTCCGGCGAACCCTTACCCGAACCCATCCGGGTTTCCGCCGGCTTCTTGGTCAGCGGACGGTCGGGGAAGACGTTGATCCACACCTTGCCGCCACGCTTGATGTGCCGGTTGATGGCGATACGAGCGGACTCGATCTGCCGGTTGGTGACGTAGGCGTGCTCCAGAGCCTGGATGCCGTAGTCACCGAAGTTCACCGCCGTGCCGCCGCTGGCGATGCCGCGCTGGCGGGGGTGGTGCTGCTTACGGTGCTTAACTCTGCGGGGAATCAACATGATTCAGCTCTCCGTGCTTTGCGGTTCTGCAGCAGGTGCCGCAGGTGCGGCCGGCGCGGCGCTTTCTTCGGCGCTGGCGGCCCGGCCGGCCTCGGTGCTGGTGGCCGTGGTGCCCGACGCGCCGCTGCGGCGCGGGCGGGTGCCCGACGGACGCTCGCGGCGCGAACGCTCGGCGCCCGCGGGCGCGGCGGCAGCCAATTCGCGCTTGCCGCCGACGATGTCGCCCTTGTAGATCCACACCTTGACGCCGATCCGGCCGAAGGTGGTCTTGGCCTCGTACAAGCCGTAGTCGATGTCGGCGCGCAGCGTGTGCAGCGGCACCCGGCCCTCGCGGTAGAACTCCGAGCGGCTCATCTCGGCGCCGCCGAGACGGCCGGAGCACTGCACCCGGATGCCCTTGACGTTGGGCTGACGCATCGCCGACTGGATGGCCTTGCGCATCGCCCGGCGGAACGCCACGCGGTTGCTCAGCTGCTCGGCGACGCCCTGGGCCACCAATTGTGCTCGCGACTCAGGGTTTCTGACCTCGAGGATGTTGAGCTGCACCTGCTTGCCGGTCAGCTTCTCCAGGTCGGCACGGATCCGGTCGGCCTCGGTGCCGCGCCGGCCGATGACGATGCCGGGACGCGCGGTGTGGATGTCCACCCGGACGCGGTCGCGGGTGCGCTCGATCTCCACGTCGGCGATCCCCGCCCGCTCCAGGCCGGTCGACAGCAGGCGCCGGATCGCGACGTCTTCCTTGACGTAGTCCGAGTACTGCTTGTCGGCGTACCAGCGTGACTTCCAGTCGGTCGTGATGCCCAGCCGGAAGCCGTGCGGATTGATCTTCTGGCCCACTAGTCTGAGCCTCCCTTCGCGTCAGAAGTCTCAGACGTCTTGGCTTCGGCCTTCGGTGCGGCCGTCTTCGCGGGCGCTGTTGCTGCGGCCTTCTTGGCCGGCGCCTTGGTGGCCGGCGCCTTCTTGGCGGCGGCCTTGCTGGCCTCGGCGCGACGGGCCCGGGTCGACTTCGCCGACCGCTGGTCCTTGCCCGGCCGGCTCTCCACCACGACCGTGATGTGGCTGGTGCGCTTGCGGATCCGGAACGCGCGGCCCTGGGCGCGCGGACGGATGCGCTTGGCGGTCGGGCCCTCGTCGGCGTAGACGGTGGCGACCACCAGGGTCGCCGGGTCCAGCCCGTTGTTGTTCTGCGCATTGGCCGCGGCACTGGCGATCACCTTGGCCACCGGCTCACTGGCGGCCTGCGGCGCCCAGCGCAAGATGTCCAGCGCGTCGGCCACCGAGCGGCCGCGCACCAGGTCGATCACCCGGCGTGCCTTTCTCGGCGACACCCGCACGAAGCGTGCTTTGGCCACCGCCGAGGGAAATTCCGTCGTGGTCATCGCCGTTTGGCCTTCCGGTCGTCCTTGATGTGTCCCTTGAAGGTGCGGGTGGGCGCGAATTCACCAAGCTTGTGACCGACCATCGACTCGGTGACGAACACCGGGACGTGCTTGCGTCCGTCGTGGACGGCAAAGGTGTGGCCGATGAAGTCAGGAATGATCGTCGAACGACGCGACCATGTCTTGATCACCTGTTTGGTGTTCTTCTCGTTCTGTGTGTCCACCTTTTTGAGCAGGTGGCCATCGACGAACGGGCCCTTCTTCAGGCTGCGTGGCATGTCTGATTACTCCTGGTCCTGGGCTTCCTCAGCGACCGTGCTTCTTGCCGGTACGCCGGCGCCGGACGATGAGCTTGTTGCTGGCCTTGTTGGGATGGCGGGTGCGGCCCTCGGGCTTACCCCAGGGGCTCACCGGGTGGCGACCACCCGAGGTCTTACCCTCACCACCACCGTGCGGGTGGTCCACCGGGTTCATGACCACACCACGGACCGAAGGGCGCTTGCCCTTCCACCGCATGCGGCCGGCCTTGCCCCAGTTGATGTTCGCCTGCTCGGCGTTGCCCACCTCGCCGACGGTGGCGCGGCAGCGCACGTCGACGCGGCGGATCTCACCGCTGGGCATCCGCAGCGACGCGTAGGTGCCCTCCTTACCGAGCAACTGAATGCTCGCACCGGCCGATCGCGCCAGCTTGGCGCCACCGCCCGGCCGCAGTTCCACGGCGTGGATCACGGTACCGGCCGGGATGTTGCGCAACGGCAGGTTGTTGCCCGGTTTGATATCCGCGTTCGGACCCGTCTCCACCACGTCACCCTGCGAAAGACCCTGCGGCGCAATGATGTAGCGCTTCTCGCCGTCCAGGAAATGCAGCAACGCGATGTTGGCGGTCCGGTTGGGGTCGTATTCGATGTGCGCGACCTTGGCGTCGACGCCGTCCTTGTCGTTGCGACGGAAGTCGACCACCCGGTAGGCACGTTTGTGGCCACCGCCCTTGTGGCGGGTGGTGATGCGGCCGTGCGCGTTACGCCCACCGTGACCGTGCAACGGGCGCACCAACGACTTCTCCGGGGTGGAACGAGTGACCTCGGAGAAATCGGACACGCTTGCGCCGCGACGGCCGGGGCTCGTCGGCTTGTACTTACGAATTGCCATGTCTAATCAGGTCTCCCTCTCGCGGCGGCTCGGTTGGATTACCCAACTCCTCCTCATCGCTTCGCTCTGCATCGTCGTCGGCTAGCTCGGTGCCCCGAACAGATCGATCGGCTTGCTACCCGGGGCCAGTGTGACGATGGCCCGTTTGGTGCTCTTGCGCTTGCCGAATCCGGTCCTGGTGCGCTTCCGCTTACCCTGCCTGTTCGCGGTGTTCACCGATGCGACCTTGACGGAGAAGATCTTCTCGATGGCGATCTTGATCTGCGTCTTGTTCGAATCGGGGTGCACCACAAACGTGTACACGTTGTCATCGAGTAGCGAATAGGACTTCTCCGAGATGACCGGAGCCAGAATGATGTCGCGGGGGTCGGTGATGGTCGCCATCAGGCCGAAACCTCCTCGGGAGTACCGGTGTTGGCGCTGATGTAGGCGTTGAGGGCCTCCACGCTGAACACCACGTCGTCGGAGCGCAGCACGTCATAGGTGTTGAGCTGGCCGGGAGTCAGGACGTGCACACCGGGCAGGTTGCGCACGCTCTTGGCGCCGGCTTCGTCGCTGCGCCCGATCACGACCAGCACCTGCTTGCGGTCGGTCAGTGTGCCCAGGAACGCCCTGGCGTTCTTGGTGGACGGCGTCTGACCCGACACCAGCTCGGTGATCGCGTGGATGCGCCCGTTGCGCGCCCGGTCGGACAGCGCACCGCGCAGCGCCGCGGCGATCATCTTCTTGGGTGTGCGCTGGCTGTAGTCACGCGGCTTGGGGCCGTGCACGACGCCACCGCCGGTGAACTGCGGGGCCCGCGTCGAACCCTGCCGGGCCCGGCCGGTTCCCTTCTGCCGGTAGGGCTTGCGGCCACCGCCACTGACATCGCCGCGCGTCTTGGTCGAGTGCGTGCCCTGACGCGCCGCCGCCCGCTGTGCGGTGACCACCTGGTGCATCAGCGCGATATTGGCCGGGGCGTCGAACAATTCGGCCGGCAACTCGATCGAGCCGTCGACCTTGCCGGCCGGCGTCTGGACGTCGATCTTGAGCGTCTTGGAACCTTGTGTTGCCATCATTTCTCACCTCGTTTGACCGCGCTGCGGACCACCACGAGCCCACCGGTGCGGCCGGGGACCGCACCCTTGATCAGCAGCACGCCGTTCTCGGTATCGACCTTGTGCACCAACAGGTTCTGGACGGTCACCCGGTCGTTACCCATCCGGCCCGCCATCCGGGTGCCCTTGAACACCCGGGCGGGAGTGGCGCAACCACCGATGGAACCGGGTCGACGGTGCACCGCCTGGGCACCGTGACTGGCACCCTGACCACGGAAGCCGTGGCGCTTCATGGTGCCGGCGAAGCCCTTCCCCTTGGAGGTTCCCGTCACGTCGACGTAGCTGCCGTCGGTGAAGATCTCCGCCGTCAGCTCCTGGCCGACCTGGTATTCGGCCGTCGCGTCCGGGTTGTCCAGCCGCAGCTCGGCCAGGAACCGGCGGGGGTTGACGCCCGCGGCCGCGTATTGACCGGTCACCGGCTTGTTGACCTTGCGGGGACTGATCTCGCCATACGCCAGCTGAACGGCGCTGTAGCCGTCCTGCTCGGGCGTGCGGATGCGGGTCACCACGTTCGGCCCGGCCTTGACGACCGTCACCGGCACAATCCTGTTGTTCTCGTCGAATACCTGCGTCATGCCCAGCTTGGTACCGAGAATGCCCTTACGCGCCATTGCTCTGTAACTCCCTACTGGATGTTGACGTCGACACTGGCCGGAAGGTCGATGCGCATCAGTGCGTCAACGGTCTTCGGCGTCGGGTCGAGGATGTCGATCAACCGCTTGTGCGTACGCATCTCGAAGTGCTCCCGCGAGTCCTTGTACTTATGCGGAGAGCGGATGACGCAATACACATTCTTCTCGGTCGGCAGCGGCACCGGCCCTACGACACTGGCACCCGTGCGGACGACGGTCTCGACGATCTTGCGCGCCGACGCGTCAATAGCCTCATGGTCGTAGGCCTTAAGCCTGATGCGGATCTTCTGTCCCGCCACGCTTCTCCTACCCTCGCTCCTGTTGAGGCCCGGTATCCGGGCTCAAATAATCCGTGTCCTCAGTGCCACCGGCGCGCCGATCGGGCCGGCCGCTGCTGGGCCGATCGAGCGTTGCGCCGGATACTGCGCCGCTGTTTACCTGTCGTGGTCCACCGGCCCCCGCGGTCGGGTGTGTCACCCTCACGCAGCCTCATCCGCGACCGAAATTCGTCGCTCTCAAAGGATGGGACCGGACGCGCCCGTTTGGACGCTGGTCGTATGCCCGACCAGGCGCAAACCCGGCTCAAGGCAACCTGAACAGTATGCCTTAGATCATGGCCCGAACAAAATTCGGCCCGGATCTCGGGCCGAATCCGGCGCACCCGCCCGGAGCGTGGTCACGGCCGGGGGCTAATGCGCAGGTCAGAAGCCTTGAGATAGCCGGTGCGGAGGCCAAGACTGGTGCCATCAGCATACCGACCGTTGATCCGGAAACAGCACAGGCCGTCCAGGTGTTCGCCGACCCCACCGCGTACGCCGACGAGCCGCGGCTGCATGCGGCGCTGACGCACCTGCGCGCGCACGCACCGGTGTCGTTGGTCGACTGTGCGCCGTACCGGCCGTTCTGGGCGATCACCAAGCACGCCGACATCATGGAAATCGAGCGGGCCAACGACCTCTTCCTCAGCGAGCCGCGGCCCCTGCTGGCCCCCGCCGAGGCCGACGACTTCGCGCGCGCCCAGCTGGACGCCGGGATGGGGCTGCGCACCCTGATCCACATGGACGACCCCCAGCATCGGGTGGTGCGCGCGATCGGTGCCGACTGGTTTCGTCCCAAGGCGATGCGCGCGCTGAAGGTCAGGGTCGACGAGCTGGCCAAGATCTACGTCGACAAGATGACGGCGGCCGGCGGCGAATGTGATTTCGTGCAAGAGGTCGCCGTGAACTACCCGCTGTACGTGATCTTGTCGCTGCTGGGCCTGCCGGAATCGGATTTCCCGCGCATGCTCAGACTCACCCAGGAGCTGTTCGGCGGCGACGACGAGGAATTCAAGCGGGGGGCCACACCCGAGGAGCAGATGCAGATCCTGCTCGACTTCTTCAGCTACTTCAGCGATCTCACCGCGGCGCGGCGGGCCGACCCCACCGACGATTTGGCCTCGGCGATCGCCAACGCACGCGTCGACGGCGAACCGCTGTCGGACGTCGACACGGCCTCCTATTACGTCATCATCGCGACCACCGGGCATGACACCACGAGTGCCACAATCTCCGGCGGCCTGCAGGCGCTGATCGAAAACCCCGACCAGCGCGCCCGCCTGACCGCTGACCCCGGGCTGATGCCGCTGGCGACCGAGGAGATGATCCGCTGGGTGACGCCGGTCAAGGAGTTCATGCGCACCGCGGCCGCGGACACCACCATTCGCGGGGTGCCGATCGCCGAGGGGGAATCGGTGTACCTGTCCTACGTGTCGGCGAACCGCGACGAGGAGGTCTTCGAAGACCCGTTCCACTTCGATGTCGGCCGAGACCCCAACAAGCACTTGGCCTTTGGCTACGGCGTGCACTTCTGCCTGGGGGCCGCGCTGGCCCGCATGGAGGTGAACAGCTTTTTCACCGAGCTGCTGCCCCGGCTGAAGTCCATCGAGTGCTCCGGAGAACCCGAACTCATCGCCACCACGTTCGTGGGCGGCCTCAAGCACCTGCCGATTCGGTATTCGCTGCGTTAGCCCGGTCGACCTGAACGTGTAGGAAACCATCGACCGCCGCCAGCGCGCACTCGCGGTAGTCGAAATCGGGCAGGGTGGACAGGCGGCCCAGCACCAGGGGGCCGATAAGCAGCGCGATCGCCCGGGAGCGGTCCACCTCGCCCAGCTCGGCGGCCTCCGGGCTGTCGAAGATGACATCGAAGGGCTCCGCATACTGCTGGGCGATCCGCTCGCGCAGCGTGGTGATCGCCGCGCTGTCGCCATTGACGCTATGCCGGGGTTCGGGCAACCCTTCCAGGTCACGCCCCAGCGCCAGCCAGGACATGGCCGTCATGAGGGTGGGCGCGTGGGCCACGGCTTCGGCCTGGGCCAGCACCACCGCGACCAGACGGTCGCGCAACGAGCCCTCGGCCGGCGGCATCGGTGACGCCGGGATCAGGCTGTTGAAAGCCGCTGCCAACAAGTCGTTTCCGCTCGGGAAGTGGCGATACAGGGTCGCCCTGGCCACGTTGGCGGTGCGGGTGACCGCGTCGACCGTCACCGCACTGGGACCGCCGGCGCGCAGCAGCGTGACCGCGGCGTCCAGCAGCCTGGCCCGCGACCGCGCTGGCCGGGGATCGGTCGTTCCGGCGGCAATGGTGACCACCTCCTGTGTGAAATCCAGACTATCGGGTCGCCACCCTCGTCGGGCTTGACCAGCGTACTGACGGGATCGGCATCGGCGATAGCTTCCCGGGCGTCACCGCACGAATTCCGCGGCCCGATGCCCGATCATCACGATGGTGGCGTGCGGACCGCGGCTGGTGATCGCGGGCAGGATCGAGCCGTCGATCACCCACAGGTTGTCGACGCCGTAGACCCGGCACCGGGGGTCGACGACGGCCCGCGGGTCGCCGTCGATGCCCATCGGCGCGGTGCCGCAAAGATGTTGCGACGTAGACCACACGGCCGTCGCGGCATCGGTTGTGCTACCCGCCAATTCGCGGGCCAATTCGCTGCCCCGGCGCAGGGCCGCGACGTCGTCGGGCTCGCTGTCGTAGCGGTGCTCGATGCGCGGCGCCACGCCCGGATCGGCCGAGACCAGCGTGAGGTGCCCGCGCGCGCGTGGCCGCATGAGCGCCACCCCGATATGCGGCCAGTCGGCATGCCCGGCGGTGCCGTCACCGGTCATCGTCACGAATCCACCGGTATACGGCCTGATCTCGAGGTCGTCAGCCGTGCTGAGCACCACCTCGAGCACCGGCCGCCCGGGAGCCACCGCCCAGTCGGTGGGCAGGACCCACTCGGCGTGGTCACTGAACGACGCCCCCACCGGCAGCGGCGTGACCACCGGTACGCCGACGGCGGCCAGCATCCCCGCTTCGCCGATGCCCGAGAGCATGAGGAGATGCGCCGTTTCAATGGCGCCGCCGCACAAGACGATTCGATCGGCGGTGAAGGTGATGTGTCCGTGTGGACCGATCGCGTCCACCCCCGCCGCGACGGTGCCCGCGAAACGCACTCGCGCCACCCGGGTCTGCGCGTGCAGGCGCAGGTTCGGCCGGCTCAGCGCCGGGATCAGAAAGCCCGCGCCGGACCCCCTGCGCACGCCGTCGACGATATTGAGCGGGACGGCACCTATCCCCGAAACCGGCGTCACCGCAACGTCGTTGAGGTCAGCAATCCAGCCGAACCCGGCGCGCTCCGCCGCGGCGATGAAACGCTGTGTGGTTCCGGTCATGTCGCGGGTACGACGCACCAGAATGGGGCCGCTGTCGCCATGGGCGGGGCCGACGAAGTCCAGGTCGGTCTCGATGGCGCGGAAGCTCTCCAGCACGTCGGACCATCCCCAGCCCGGCATCCCGATGCCGTCGAAATCGCGGGGCAACCCGCGGCAGAAGTAGCCGCCGTTGATCGCGCCCGACCCACCCACCGTGGCCCCGCGCACGATGGGATGCTGGCGGGCCGGTTCCTCGGTAAGACGGGTCTGATAACGCCGGACCAGCGGGCTGCCGACGCCTATCGGCAACTGCAACCCGTTGGCGGTCTGCGCGAGCAGTCCCGGATCGTCGAGCGCCGGCCCCGCCTCGAGGACGGTCACCGTGCGCCCCGGATTGGCGGAAAGACGTTCCGCGACAACCGATCCGGCACTGCCGGCGCCGACGATCAGCACATCGCTGTGCGAGACGGCTGCGGTCAAGGCGGTGGCTAACTCCGGATCTGGGGTTTCAGGGCGCGCACGTTGCGCTCCCGTAGCACACCCCACCACAACCCGAGTCCGTACGCCAGGTCGTCGACGCGCTTGAGCACCAGGTAGGTCGGCAGCCCGATCGGTTCGACATCGTCACCGATGGCGTCGCGGCGGCGAAGCCAGTCGACCACTCCGTCCATGACGGCCGCTACCACCACCACCCGGCGGAAATGGCGTGACATGGTCGCGGCCACCAACGCCAGCGGCCAATAGTGCCGGCACAGCGCCGACGCCAGCTGCAGCGCCGCCGACCACAGGCCACGGCCGGCGATCATCGCGACATCGGTCATCGACGTCTCGGCGCAGCGCATCGCCCGCGCGATCCGGCGACCCGTCAGGACGGCCAGCACGACGGACGCCAGCCGCGACAGCGTGGACCCGAATGCCATCAGAATCCAGGTCATCAGCGCCCAGCCGGAAATCACCACCGGCGCCGTCTTGTCCGGGTGGCGCACCGACAGCGGAGCCGCCGAGCCGCCGTAAAACGCTTTCCGCGCAAGCCAATCCCGTAGTTCGGTGCGGTGGTCGTGGGCGACCAGCGCGATCGGCTCGTAACGCAGCCGAGCACCCGACTCGATCAGCCGCCAGCACAGGTCGACGTCCTCGCCGGACTGCAACGTCTCGTCGAACCCGCCGACCTCCCGGATGGCCGAGCACCGACAGATGATCGCCGCGCTGGGGACGTAGGACACCGTGCTGTGGGGCAACACCGGCGCTTCGCGCTCACCGAGGTCGAGCGAGGAGTGCACCGCCTCGTAGCGCGCCACCACGTTCTCGCTGTGCGAGAGGCCGACGATGCGCGGCGCGACCAGCGCGACGGTGGGATCGCAGAAGTGACCGAGCAGAGCTTCCAGCCAGCCCCGGCGCGGCGCGACGTCGGAATCCAAGAATGCGACGAAGTCCGTCCGGCAGGCAGTCAGCCCGCTGTTGCGGGCCGCCGCCGGGCCCTTGCTGCGGTGGTGGCGCAACACCTCGATGTCGCAGTGCGCGCCGACGAAGTCTTCCGGCTCGACCGGGTGGAACGAGCCGTCGTCGACCACGACGACGCGCATGCCGCGCAGCGAGCTCACCAGCCGCCGCACGCCAGAGAGGTTGTTCCGCACCGGAATTACCACGGTCACGTCGTGGTGCGACGGGCCGCCCGCCGGCCGGGGATGCGCCACCGTGGCGTCCAGCAGGGTACGGGCGAGCTGGGCGCTGACATCGTCGCGAACCTTCAGCCGGCCGTCGCAGAGCAGGTCCTGTGCGGCCGGGGCCAGCTTCAGCAGCCGGGTCGGCGAACCGCCCAGCAGGGCCGAGCCGTCGCCGAGCACCCGCACGCGGCGGTCGACCTGGACGGCGAACCCGTCGGGCAGCCGGGGTGCCGCCGCGCTCACGTCAGCATCCCGTTGGGGCCGGGCCCCCACCGGGCGACCCGGCGAACACACTCATCGACCATCCCGGTGAAGATGCGCTCGCCCTCGGCGGCCGTGGCGGTACTCGGGTCGCCCAGCACGCCGACCGGGCTGACGGCAGCGACTCCGCCACGGCGCATCGAGGCGAGCAACTCGGGCAAGGGTGCGGTGTTGCCGGCCAGCCACCGGTCGGTCCGGACATCGGCCGGCGAGATATGCAGCAACACCGATGTTTCGGTATGACCGGCGTGGGCGTCACCGCCGACGGCCACACAGGGGCACCATCCGGCGTCACGGCCCTCGGTGCGCAGTCGGGCCACCGCGGCGCCCAGCGCGGCGACGTTGCCGCCGTGGCCGTTGACGAAGACGAGGCGCCGGGCCCACGTGGCCGCTGACCTGCCGTACTCGACCAGCAGCAGCGTCAGCGCCTCGGTGCCGAGCGAGATCGTCCCGGCGAAACTCTGGTGTTCGCCGCTCGCGCCGTAGGCGATGGCCGGCGCCACCAGCCACTGGTCTTTCAGACGGGCCTGCGCCGCGCGGGCAACCGCCGCCGCGATCCGGGTGTCGGTATCCAGCGGCAGGTGTGGCCCGTGTTGCTCGGTCGACCCCAGCGGAACCATTACCGACGGCGAGATGCTGGACAGCTGGCTCGACGTCGCTGTTCCTAATTCGCCGAGTACGGGCACTCGGTGATGGTAGGACGAATTCACCTGGCGTGCACCAATTGTTGAAGCTTGAAATTAACTTTTTTTCCGCACCGTTCATCGGGCATTCGAATTGTGGGCTCGTTCGTCACGGCTATCCCGCCCGTACCACGATTTCCGTGGCCGTCAAATAATTCGGGCAAAGCCGCCCTGGATAGCCAGGCTTGCGTTATCCGCCGGCCGACGGCACGCCCAGCGCCCGGGTGAAACCGGGCGGCACCAGGATGTCGTCCGGACCCAGGTCGTGCACCGAGGAGTGCCCCAGACCCATCAGCGCCGAGTCGATGCCGCCGCGCAAGATGTCGAGGACGTTCTCCACGCCCGGTTGGCCCGCCGCGGCCAGGCCCCACAGGTATGCCCGGCCGATCATCACCGCGCGCGCCCCCAGCGCCACGGCCTTGACGACGTCACTCCCGCGCCGGATGCCGCCGTCGAGCAACACCTCGACCTGATCGCCGACGGCCGCGGCTATCGCGGGCAGCGCGCGAATCGAGGCCGGGGTGCCGTCCAGGTTGTTGCCGCCGTGGTTTGACACCGAGATCGCCGAAACCCCTGCGTCCACAGCCTTTTTGGCGTCATCGACGCGTATTACGCCCTTGAGCATGAACGGACCGCCCCACACTTCGCGAAGCCAGGCGATGTCTTCCCAGGTCGGCGGCGGAGTACCCATCCACTCGCCGTAGGCCGCGAAGAAGGGGGGCCCGGGCTCGCCGCGGTGACCCTGGTTGGGCACCCGCAGCTCCGGCGGCCGCATGGTCTTCGCCCACTGCAAAAACCACCGCGGCTTGGTGATGACCTCCGGGCTCATCTTGACGATGGTCTTCAGGTCCATCTTCTCCGGGATCGAGGGGCTGCCCCAATCCCGGCCGTGCGAGAAGCTCCAGTCGGTGGTGACGATCAGGCCCACCGCCCCGGCCGCCCGGGCGCGCTCGACCCGCGCGGCGATCGCGTCGCGGTCACCCAACCAGTACACCTGGAAGAACAACTTGGGGTTCGCCGCGATGACCTCTTCGATCGGCTTGCTGGCGAACGAGGACAGGCCCATGGCGGTGCCGCGGGCGGCGGCGGCCCGCGCGACGGCCACCTCACCATCGGGGTGCACGGCCTGCACACCGGTCGGTGAGATCAGCACCGGCATCGAAATATCCTGGCCCATAACGCTGGTCGACATGTCGCGCTTTTCCGCCGCGCCGACGACATGGGGAGCGAAACCGAGCTCACCGAATGCTTCGACGTTGTCGGAAACCGTGATTCCCTTTTCGCTGGCCGAAACCAGAGACGAATAGGCCGATTTCGGCAACCGGCGCTTGGCGCGTTGCTGCGCGATGGCAACGGTTTCAAACCATTTGTGGGCCAACGTCACACCGGACTTTCATTACACAGGCGGGCCGGTGGCTTCGCGGGGGTGATCGCCGGCGGTCGCATCGACAGCGTGAGGGGCAGCGGCTGGCGGATGTGCTTCCCACGGGAGTGATCGGCCCGGGAGCGAGGCGTCTCGCGGTCGTTCTCCAGCGCCGACGCGCTGTGCCCCTGGACGCATTCGGGGTCCGGCCCGTCCAGCGGCAGGCCGGTGAAGAACTTGGCGGCCATGCATCCGCCCCGGCAGCTGTCAAAGAACTCGCAGCTGGCGCAGGCGCCCGCCGACTGCGGCTCGCGCAGCTCGAGGAAGAGCGGGGCGTTTTTCCAGACGTTGTCAAAACCGCCGTCGGAGAGCACATTTCCGGCCAGGAAGCGGTCATGGATGGCGAACGGGCAGGCGTACACGTCGCCGACCGGGTCGATCAGGCACACCACGCGGCCCGCCCCGCACATGTTCAGACCGGCCAGCGCGCCGGATTGGCCCAGCGGGGCCAGGTGGAAGAAGGAGTCGCCGGTGAGCACCCGCTCGCCCTTGGCGACCAGCCAGTTATACAGCTGGACCTGCTGGTCGGCGGTGGGATGCAGCTCTTCCCAGACATCGGCCCCGCGCCCGGACGGGCGCAACCGGGTGATCCGCAGCGTGGCGCCGTAACGGCTTGCCAGCGCGGCGAATTCGTCGAGCTGGTCGACGTTGTGCCGGGTGACGACCACGGAGATCTTCGCGTCGGTAAATCCGGCCTCCGCAAGGTTCTCCAGCGCGCGCACCGCCATGTCGAACGACCCGCGTCCGCGGACCGCGTCGTTGACCTCGGCGGTGGCGCCGTCCAGCGAGATCTGCACGTCCACGTAGTCGCTGGCCGCCAACCGCGCGGCGACCTCGGGCGTGATCCGGACGCCGTTGGTGGAGAACTTCACGCCGACGTGGTGGGCGGTCGCGTAGTCGACCAGCTCCCAAAAGTCCGGGCGCACAGTGGGTTCCCCGCCACCGATGTTGACGTAGAACACCTGCATGCGTTCCAGCTCATCGATGATGTCCATGCATTGACGGGTGGACAGCTCGCGCGGATCCCGCTTGCCCGACGACGACAGGCAGTGCACGCAGGCCAGGTTGCAGGCGTAGGTGAGCTCCCAGGTGAGGCAGATAGGTGCGTCGAGCCCGTGCTCGAACTGGTCGATCAGCCGCGGTACGGCCGCTTGGGACGGTGCGTTCATTGATGGTCCTCCCGGGGCACCAGCATCTTGGAGTCGACGAGCACACCCAGCGCATGCAGGTAGGGACCCTGCCCGGCGTCGTCGATGCCCGCCGCGCGACAGGCGGAGCGGACATCGGGGTGGTCGGCCAGCGACTGCACCACCGCGAGGATGGTGCGGTTCTTCAGGAACGACAGCTTGCGGGTGCCGAAGTGGTAGAGCAGCGCGCCGAACGGTTCCGGCCGCACCGCCACCTGCGGGTGCAGGCGCCAGCCGCGATCAGGATCGAACATGGTGTCGCCGACGGGGCGAGCCGTGTGAGCCCGCGCGGGCGCAGGCACGGTCAGTAGACCCCGCACATGCCGTCGATGGATACCTCTTCGACCAGGGTCTCGGTGACGAGTTGGGTGTCAGTTTCGGTCTCGTGGTCCACGGGGCCTTGCCTTTCGTCGGGTCTTGACAACGATGGGGTCTGAGTCACACTCGACGCCAGAATATGGCATCGAGTGCCGAAATGGAAGGGCGGGGTCCGAAGATGCCGCAGCCGCGGGTGGGCAGGCGCCGCTCGACCACGCCGGCCCACATCACCGACGTCGCCATCGACCTGTTCACCGCCCGCGGCTTCGCCGACGTGAGCGTCGACGACGTCGCCCGGGCCGCCGGCATCGCCCGCCGCACGCTCTTCCGCTACTACGCGTCCAAGAACGCCATCCCCTGGGGCGATTTCGACACCCACCTCGCCCACCTACGGGACTTGCTGGACAACGTGGATTCCCGGGTACGCCTGGGTGACGCACTGCGCGCTGCGTTGTTGGCGTTCAACACCTTTGACGAATCGGAGACCGCCCGGCACCGCCAGCGCATGCGGGTGATCCTGCAAACCGCCGAGCTGCAAGCCTATTCGATGACGATGTACGCCGGTTGGCGCGAGGTGATCGCCGGGTTCGTGGCCCGCCGGTGCGATTGCAAGACCACCGATCTGCTGCCCCAGACCGCCGCCTGGACGATGCTCGGGGTGGCGCTGTCGGCATACGAACACTGGCTGAGCGATGAATCCGTCCCGTTGCCGGTCGCCCTGGGCAATGCCTTCGACGTTGTCGGCGGCGGACTGAACGGGCTGGACAATTGAGCGTCGAGCACCTGGTGCACACGCTGCGGGCCCAGGGCAGGTTCTGCGCCTCGTCGGGCTCCGCGATGTACGGCGACCTGTTCGAGCTGGTCGCCACCGACGTCGCGGGCGGCGGCGTGTTCGCGACCATCCTGTCCGGGCACCGGGACGCCCCGTCGCGCGACGCGGTACCGCTCCGGTTGCTCGGCGGGCTGCACCGGCTGGTGCTCGACGGCCGGGCGGGGCGGTTGCGCCGCTGGTACCCCAGCACCGGGGGATGCTGGGATCCCACCTTGGCCTGGCCGGAAATCCGCGACACCGCGGCCGGCCACGCCGATGCCCTGCGCGCGGCGTTGGGTCAACCACCGCAGACCAATGAGGTGGGCCGATCGGCCGCACTGATCGGCGGGTTGCTGCACATCAATGCATTCGATTTGCCCATAAGGCTTTTCGAGATCGGTTCGAGTGCGGGGCTGAACCTGAGAGCGGACCATTACCGCTACCGCTTCGCCGGGGGCCAGTGGGGACCGGCCGACTCGCCGGTGAGCATCGATGACGCGTGGCGCGGCGCGCTGCCGCCCGAGCGCGGGGTGCGGATCGTCGAACGGCGTGGGTATGACATCGCTCCCATCGACGTCGGCGGCGCCGACGGGGAGACGGCCGTGCTGAGCTACATCTGGCCCGACCAGGGCGCGCGGGTCGCGCGGCTGCGCGGGGCCATCGAGGTCGCCCGCCGCGTCCCGGCCCGGCTCGAGCGCCAGACGGCGGCCCGCGCGCTCGCCGGCGTGACGCTGGCCGACGGCGCGCTGACCGTCGTGTGGCATTCGATCACCTGGCAATACCTGTCCACCGACGAACGCGACGCGGTGCGCGCTCAGGTGGAAAGGCTGGCCGCGCTGGCGGAGACGCGCTCACCGTTCGCCCACCTCACGATGGAACCCGCACGCTCTCACCCCGGCGCACCGATCAGGTTCGTGGTGTGCGCCCGCAGCTGGCCGGACGGCGATTCGCGCGTTCTGGGTGAATGCCATCCGCACGGCCCACCGGTGCACTGGCAGTAGGGTTTTCGCGAACTTCTAGGTCCCCATGAAGGTCATCGGATCGTGCAGCACCCGGGTGCCGTCGTGCAGTCCTTCGATGGCCTCCATGTGCTCGGGCTCCAGGGTGAAGTCGAACACGTCCAGATTCTGGGCGACGCGTTCGGGCTTGGACGACCGCGAGACGACGACGTTGTCCAACTGCAGGTTCCAACGGACCAGCACCTGCGCGGGCGTGCGGGCGTACTCGGCGGCGATCGACGTGACGACCGGCTCCTCGATGAGCCTGCCGACGCCCAGCGGGCTGTAGGACTGCGTGGTCACGTCGTGCTGGACGTGGGCCTGGCGCAGTTCGGCCTGGTTGAGACGCGGGTGCAGCTCGACCTGGTTCACGGCGGGCACCTCGGCGCTTTCCTCGATGACCGTCGCCAGCAGTTCCTCGGTGAAGTTGCAGACGCCGATCGAGCGGACGTGCCCCTCTTCGCGGGCGACCTTCATGCCCTCGAAGCTCTCCACGTACTTGCCCAGCTTCGGCGCCGGCCAGTGGATCAGGTAGAGGTCGAGGTAATCCAGTCCAAGTCGGTCCAGGCTCTCCTTGCACGACTCCTGGGCACTGTGGAAGCCCTGCTTGGAGGTGCCCAGCTTGGTAGCGACGAACAATTCCTCGCGGGGAATGCCCGACGCGGCTATCGCACGGCCGACGGCTTCTTCGTTTCCGTAAGAGGCAGCGGTGTCGATAAGACGGCAGCCGGCTTCCAGGGCCGCGAGTACCGAGCTTTCCGTCTCCACATCGGACAACTTGGCTACCCCCAAGCCAAGCACGGGCATCTTCGCCTCGTCGTTGAGAGCGACGGTCGGAATCGCGCTGGGAGTGCTGTACATCTCATCAATCACTGTCACTTGTCAATCACCTGCCTGCCAAGTTCGGTACTGGGTTATCTGGATTAGAACGATCAGTGGCGGCCGCCAAGCCGGGCGGTTTAAGCCAACCCCTTGCATTGCGCAGGGTCCCGGACGTCGTTCGCTTGCAGACACTAACGGAGCTCGGCAACCGATGCACAGAGTTCGGCGATCCCGTCGCCGCAGCAACAATCATCGGTTATCGGAGTTACGCTTTTCCAGCGCAATAGGTTTGGCGTCGAGGTGCTGGCAATTATGTGACCGCGACTACAGGAGCCGCCCAATGCCCGCCTTCGGCCATTCAAAACATTTACGACAGTGATGTGCATCACCATCGAATTCGACTGTATTCCATGCCTGATTCGCGCCAAAGCCCCAGTAAGACGAATATGTCTGGCGAAAACCTGTGCGGTCCAAGTGTTTTCGATCGACAGTCGATCCAGCGGGGTGCGTGTGACGCGAAATCGCCTACCCCTTATGCTCGAAAAACGCCGACCGCACGCCAACACCGGAAGCGAGGCAAATCTGTCCCATGAAGACAATGCAAGAACTTTTCGAAATCGCCTGGCAGGCAACGCAAATCGGTGCCGTCACGCTCAAGAAATCGCAACCGAGTTCGGTGCAGCACAAAGGCGACCGTGACCTGGTCACCGACATCGATCTCGCGATCCAGCGCGATATCGCCGACTACCTGGCCCAAACCACATCTGACATCGCATTACTGGCCGAAGAGTCCGAGCGACAGCCGGACATCGAAACGTCCGAGTGGCTCTGG
Organism: Mycobacterium sp.; assembly: GCF_004298145.1. Taxonomy (GTDB): domain Bacteria; phylum Actinomycetota; class Actinomycetes; order Mycobacteriales; family Mycobacteriaceae; genus Mycobacterium. Next base: position 63,297 of record NZ_SCRH01000001.1, on the reverse strand, counting down.
GTGCTCGACCCCATCGACGGAACATCGAACTTCGTCCACGGGCTCCCGCTGTGCGCGGTATCGCTGGCCCTGCTCCACAAGGGCGTCACCGTCGTCGCGGTCACCCACGCGCCCCTGCTCGGCAGGACGTATCACGCGATCAAAGACAAGGGTGCGTTCCTGGGCGGCCAGCGGATCAACGCCAGCGCCACCGACAGCCTCAGCGGGGCCGTCGTGTCCCTCGGCGACTACGCGGTCGGCCACGACGCCGGCAGGCTGAATCAGCACCGGCTGGCGCTCACCGCCGAGCTGGTGCCCCGCGTCGAGCGCATCCGGATGATCGGGGCCGCGACGCTGGACCTCGCCTTCGTCGCCGAGGGCGCCCTGGACGCCTGCGTGATGATGTCCAACAAGCCCTGGGACACCGCCGCCGGGACGCTGATCGCGCGCGAAGCGGGAGCGCAGCTCACCGACGCGCACGGCAATCCCCACACCCACAAGTCAGCGTCGACCGTCATCAGCGCGCCGGGCATCGCCGAGCAACTCGCGACCGTCATCAAGAACACCGAGATCCCCAGCGAGCGGTACGCGGCCGCCGTCGGCTGACGCCGAACAGCCAACCCGGACAACCAAAGAGGCGGTCAGCCCAACATTTCGGCGATCGGCACGGCCGCGGCGATCTTGGCGCGGGTCTTCATGACCTTGCCGGGCATCCCGCCGCCGACCACCCCGACCAGCGCACCGTCGCGTTCGTAGTAGGCCAGGAATTTGCGGCCGTCGTCCTCGACGATATGGACGATGTCGTCGGCCTCCGGCTCGCCCAGGCACTGGATCTTGACGTCGTACTGGTCGCTCCAGAAGTAGGGGACGACCACCGCGGGAGGCACATCCTGCCCCAGCATCGCGGGCACCAGGGCTCGGGCCTGATCGGCGACGTTGCTCCAATGTTCCACGCGCCCTTGGTGTCCCGTCGCGTTACGCCACGACGCGACATCACCGAGAGCCCACACGTTGGGCGCGCTGGTGCGTCCGGCCTCGTCGCAGATGACGCCGTTGTCGACGGTTACGCCGCTGCCCTCGAGCCATTCGGTCGCCGGGCGCGACCCGATGCCGACCACCACCACGTCGGCCGTCAGCTCGGTGCCGTCGCTCAACACCACCGCCTCGACGCGCGTGTCACCCCGCACCTGGGCCACGCCGACCCCGAGGCGGACGTCGACGCCTTCGGCGCGGTGCAGGCGGGCCACCAGCTCACCGATCTGCTCGCCTAACACGGCGGCCAGCGGTGTCGGCTGCGGCTCCACCAGCACCACGTCCACCCCCAGGCTGCGCAGGCTGGCGGCCACCTCGCAACCGATGAAGCCGGCGCCGATGACGACCGCGCGCTGCGCCGCGGACGCGTGCTCGCGCAGCGCCAGGCACTCGTCGAACGATCGCAGCACGCGGATGCCGTCGAGATCGGGGATCGCCGGGATGCGGCGCGGTACCAGTCCCGTGGCGATCACGAGTTCGTCGTAGCGCAGCGTCGTCCCGTCGTCGAGCGTCACCGTCCGCGCCGCGGTGTCCAGACTGCCGGCGGCCGACCCCAGGCGCAGCGTGACGCCGTTCTCGTCGTACCACTCGCGCGGTTTGAGCGCGGTGTCGTCGACCTCTTTGCGCAGCACCTCTTTGGACAGCGGCGGGCGGTCGTAGGGCAGGTGCACTTCGTCGCTGACGATCGTGATGAGCCCCGAATACTCCGATTTCCGCAGCTGCTCGGCGGTGCGGGCGGCGGCCAATCCGCCTCCGACGATCACGATTCCGTTGGTGGCGCCTTCGTCACTACTCACGTGGAGTTCTTAGCACGGTGGCCGGTCAGTACTTTAGGGCACCCTTATCCACGGGGATCTGCGAACCGGTGAGTGTGCCCGACCCATCGCCGGCGAGCCATGCCACGACGTCGGCCACTTCGCCGGCCGTCATGAAGCCGTTGGGCTGCACCGGCATTGGGGGGAAGCTGTGCACGAAGCTGGGATGCCTGGCAAAAATCTCCATCATCGCCTCGGGCTCGATCATCGGGGTTTCGACCGAGTACGGATGGATGGAGTTGACCCGGATGCCGTATTCGCCGAGCTCGATGGCGAGCGTGTTGGTGAGCGCGGTGAGCCCGTGCTTGCTGGCCGAGTAGTGGCCGTTGCCCGGTGTCGCCTTGAGGCCCGCCGACGAGCTGACCACCACGATGGAACCGCCGTTGCCCGCCTCGATCATCGCCGGCACGGTGGCGCGCAGCGTGCGCCAGGTGCCGGTCAGGTTGACGCCGATGACCGTGTCCCACTGTTCATCGGTGAGCTCCCAAACGCGGCCCCAGCTCAGCACTCCGGCGTTGGCCACCACGATGTCGAGCCGACCGAACTGCTCCATCCCGTCGGCCACCAGCCCCCGCAGCGCGGCGTCGTCGCGGACGTCGACCTCGCGGGCCAGGATCTTGCGTCCCTGGCCTTCCACCAGGCGCGCGGTCTCGTCGAGGTCCTCGCGGGTGGCGGGCGCGTACGTCACGCTGGCGGACGCCGGCGCGCAGATGTCCAGCGCGATGATGTCGGCGCCGTCGGCGGCCAGCCGCACCGCGTGCGATCGTCCCTGGCCTCGGGCGGCCCCGGTGATGAATGCCACCCGTCCCTGCAGTGATCCGGCCTGTTGCGCCACGTGTAACCCCTTCGACCGCGGATAGACCAAGCCAGGCTAGCAGCGGAACTGAAACGTGTTCTAATTCACCCGCCGGCGGCCGGGCGAGCCCTCTAGATTTCGGAGATGATCTGCGCGCGCCGGCTGTTGTATTCCTCGTCGGTCAGCGCCCCGCGGGCGCGCAGCTCGCTCAGTTCCTGCAGCCGCGCGGCGATCGACGGTTCGGGCGGTGTCGCGACGGCCGCCGCCGCGGGCGCCGCAGCCGGTGCCGGTTGGGCGGCCGGGGCCTGTTGTTCGACCGCCCGGCGCACCACCGCCTGAATCTGGCCGCGCAGCGCCGGGTTCGACCGCATGTCGACCATCCGGTTGAGCGGAACGTTGTTGGCCTTGAGGATCTGCAGGATCTCCATCAGCGGGCCCGCCTGTCCGCTCAGGTCGTAGGTTTGGTTGTCCTCGGCCACCGTGAACTGCGCGGGCATCAGACCGTTGACCAAAGCGCTTCGCTCCCAGTCGATTCGGTATTCATTGGTGGTGGGGTTGACCAGGACCACCACCTTGCGGGCATTGAGGTTGCCGAGCCGGGTGACGCTGGCGATCACGCGGTCTTCGCTGTCGAAGGGCAGGAATCCGGGACCGGCGATGTGCAGATGCACCTTGACGACCTGCTGGTTGTTGACCCACGTGCCCGTTTCGGTGATGCCGGTGATCTGGGCGAGCGCCAGCACGCCGCTCTGCTCGAGCGCGGCCACCTTCGCGGACGACTTGGCCCCATAGTTCGCCAGCACGAGCGCGATCAGCACGTCCGCCACGGTGATGAGCAGGCCGACGTAGAACATCCACTGCAACAGGCTGCCGAGCCCCATGACGAAGTAGACGACCAAGAAAATCGGCCCGACCAGGCCGCCGCACAGCAAAACGACCAGCTGTGCCTTCAGGTAGCGTGCTAACACTTGCCCCTCCTCGGCTTGCTGGGGATTTGTGTCAGATTAGCGCTCGCGGTCACCGGTGAACGCGATACGCGCAAACCGGTTTCGGCCGTCTACCGGCGATCGCAAGCGCGGCCGCGGCGATCGCAAGCGCGGCGTGGCCGGGCGCAGCGGGTCGCCGCATAGTCCAAGCCGGCCGCAGCGGGTCGCCGCCGTCAAACGAGCGGATCGGACGGCACGATGGGCACGCGGCGCACCGGCGGCTGCGCCGCTGACGGGGAAGTCGGCGAGTGCGGCGCCGCGCGCGGCGATACCGGCAGCGTCGTGGCGGGAGAAGGCTGCGGCGCCACCTCGGGCTGCATGGGTGCGGCGGCCGTGCCGGGCGATGCCGATACCGCAGGCTGGACGGCGGGCGGGGAACTGGCCGGGGCGTACGCCGGCGTCGCCACCCGCGCCGGCCCGGCCGGAGCGGTGGCCGAGGCCAGCGTCGCCGATCCCGTCGGCGCCGCCGCGACGGGCGTGCCGGCCGGTGCCGGCGTGGCGACGGCCGCCGCCGGCGCCACCGCCGCCGCCAGGGGCCCGGCGGGCGCGGTCGGCGCGGACGTTCCCACGGCGCCGGCGGTCATCGTCGGGACCTGCGCGGCCATCGACGCGGGCGCCGCGGCGGTCTGCAAGGGCGTGGTGTTGGCGGCCTCGGCGGCGGCGTACTGCATCGCGCCGCCGTTCATCAGCTGCACGAACTGGCTGTGGAAGGCGGCCGCCTGAGCGCTGAGCGCCTGATAGACCTGGGAGTGGGCGTCGAACAGAGCGGCGATACTCGCCGAAACCTCGTCGGCGCCGGGGGCCAGCACACCCGACGTCGGACCCAGTGCCGCCGTGTTCGCCGAGCTGATCGTCGACCCGATCGTGGCCAGGTCCGTCGCGGCAGCCGCGACGAACTCGGGAGTCGCTTGAACGAACGACATCGGCACCTCCCCGCCACGCCCTACGGTCACCGAGAACCAATGAGGAAATCCTAGTCCAGGCCGCGCCGCGGCCGCATGATTTCAGCGCGCCGGTTCCGACCGACGATGCGCACAGCGAACAAAGCCCGGATTGCCGAGTCGGCAATCCGGGCTTTGGACTAACTCAGTAGCGAACTACTTGACGATCTTGACGACCCGGCCGGCGCCGACGGTGCGGCCGCCCTCGCGGATCGCGAACCGCAGACCGTCGTCCATGGCGACGGGCTGGATCAGCTTCACCGAGATGTTGGTGTTGTCACCGGGCATCACCATCTCGGTGCCCTCCGGCAGCGTCACCACACCGGTCACGTCGGTGGTGCGGAAGTAGAACTGCGGACGGTAGTTGTTGAAGAACGGCGTGTGCCGGCCGCCCTCGTCCTTGGACAGGATGTAGACGCTGCCCTCGAACTCGGTGTGCGGCGTGGTGGTGCCGGGCTTGACCACGACCTGGCCGCGCTCGACGTCCTCACGCTTGATACCACGCAGCAGCAGACCGACATTGTCGCCGGCCTGGCCCTGGTCGAGCAGCTTGCGGAACATCTCCACACCGGTGACCGTGGTCTTGGTGCTGGTCGGCTTGATACCGACGATCTCGACTTCCTCGTTCACGTTGATCACGCCGCGCTCGACACGACCGGTGACCACCGTGCCACGCCCGGTGATGGTGAAAACATCCTCGACCGGCATCAGGAACGGCTTCTCCGTCTCACGGACCGGGTCCGGGATCGACTCGTCGACGGCATCCATCAGCTGCTCGACGGACTCGACCCACTTCGCGTCGCCCTCGAGCGCCTTGAGCGCGGAGACCCGCACCACCGGGGCGTCCTCGTCGAACTCCTGGGCGGCCAGCAGCTCGCGGACCTCCATCTCGACGAGCTCGAGCAGCTCCTCGTCGTCGACCATGTCGGCCTTGTTCAGGGCGACCAGGATGTAGGGCACGCCGACCTGACGCGCGAGCAGCACGTGCTCACGGGTCTGCGGCATGGGGCCGTCGGTGGCGGCGACCACCAGGATCGCACCGTCCATCTGGGCCGCACCGGTGATCATGTTCTTGATGTAGTCGGCGTGACCCGGGGCGTCGACGTGAGCGTAGTGACGCTTCTCGGTCTGGTACTCCACGTGGGAGATGTTGATGGTGATACCGCGCTGACGCTCCTCGGGCGCGTTGTCGATCTGGTCGAACGCGCGGGACTCGTTCAGGTTGGGGTACTTGTCATGCAGAACCTTGGTGATAGCCGCGGTCAGCGTGGTCTTGCCGTGGTCAACGTGACCAATGGTCCCGATGTTGACGTGCGGCTTCGTCCGCTCGAACTTCGCCTTCGCCACTTCTGTGTCCTCCTGGACTAGTTGGTGCTTGTTAAAGCAGTGTTGGTGTTTTCAGTTGTGCCGCGCCCAAGGCATTCCAATGACCCGGCAAGGTTACTCCGAGGGAACTTGAGCTGATGGCTCGACTCCTCGCTCGTAAGCTCCGCTTACTCGCCTCCGAACTCGTTAGTCTTCGCTCACTGACCCGTCGCCTTCGCGATGATCTCCTTTGACACGTTCGCCGGCACTTCGGCGTACGAGTCGAAGACCATGGAGTAGTTTGCCCGGCCTTGGGTCTTGGACCGCAGGTCGCCGACGTAGCCGAACATCTCCGACAGCGGCACATGCGCCTTGACCACGCGCGCACCGCTCCGCTCCTCCATGGCCTGGATCTGGCCACGGCGGGAGTTCAGGTCGCCGATCACGTCGCCCATGTAGTCCTCGGGCGTGGTGACCTCGACGGCCATGATCGGTTCCAGGATGACTGGCTGGGCTTGCGCCGCAGCCTTTTTCAGCACCTGCGAACCGGCGATCTTGAAGGCCATCTCCGACGAGTCGACCTCGTGGAAAGCCCCATCGAGCAGGGTGACCTTCAAGTTGACCAGCGGGTAACCGGCCAGCACGCCGTACTGCATGGCGTCCTGCGCGCCGGCGTCCACCGACGGGATGTACTCACGCGGGATACGTCCACCGGTGACCTTGTTCTCGAACTCGTAGGTCGCGCCGTCTTCGCCGTGGAACGGTTCCAGGCTGATCAGCACCTTGGCGAACTGGCCGGAACCGCCGGTCTGCTTCTTGTGGGTGAACTCGACCTTGTCCACCGTCCGCTTGATGGTCTCCTTGTAGGCGACCTGCGGCTTACCGACGTTGGCCTCGACCTTGAACTCGCGGCGCATCCGGTCCACCAGGATGTCCAGGTGCAACTCGCCCATCCCGCCGATCACGGTCTGGCCGGTCTCGGAGTCCTGGTGAACCTTGAAGGTCGGGTCCTCCTCGGCGAGCTTCTGGATCGACAGGCTCAGCTTCTCCTGGTCGCTCTTGGTCTTGGGCTCGATGGCCACCTCGATGACCGGGTCGGGGAAGGTCATCGACTCCAGCACGATCTGCTGGTTCGGGTCGCTCAGGGTGTCACCGGTGGTGGTGTCCTTCAGCCCGATCACCGCATAGATGTGACCGGCCGAGGCGGTCTCCACCGGGTTCTCCTTGTTGGAGTGCATCTGGAACAGCTTGCCCAGCCGCTCCTTTTTGCCCTTGGTGGCGTTGATGACCTGGCTGCCGGAGTCGACCTTCCCCGAGTACACGCGGACGTAGGTCAGCTTGCCGAAGAACGGGTGTGTCGCGACCTTGAACGCCAACGCGGAGAACGGCTCGTCGGTCGAGGGGTTGCGGGTGATCTCCTCGCCCTCCTTCCCCGGCGCGTGGCCGACGGCCGGGGGCACGTCCAGCGGCGAGGGCAGGTAGTCGATGACGGCGTCGAGCATGGGCTGCACGCCCTTGTTCTTGAACGCGCTGCCGCACAGCACCGGGTACGCCTCCGAGCTGATGGTCAGCTTGCGGATGGCGCCCTTGATCTCGGCGACGGTGAGCTCCTCGCCACCGAGGTACTTCTCCAGCAGCGCCTCGTCGGTCTCGGCGACGGCCTCGAGCAGCTTGGTGCGGTACTCGTCGGCCTTTTCGGCAAGTTCGGCCGGGATGTCGATGGTCTCGTAGGTTTCGCCCAGCTTCGTCTCACCGCGCCAGACCTTGGCGTTCATCTCGACCAGGTCGACGACGCCCTCGAAGTCGCCCTCGGAGCCGACGGGCAGCTGGATCGGAATGGCGTTCGCGCCGAGGCGCTCCTCCATCGTCCGCACGGAGAAGTAGAAGTCGGCGCCGATCTTGTCCATCTTGTTGACGAAGCAGATGCGCGGGACGTCGTATTTGTCGGCCTGCCGCCAGACCTGCTCGGACTGCGGCTCGACACCTTCCTTGCCGTCGAAGACGGCGACGGCTCCGTCGAGCACGCGCAGGCTGCGCTCCACCTCGACGGTGAAGTCGACGTGCCCGGGCGTGTCAATGATGTTGATCTGGTTGTCTTTCCAGAAGCAGGTGGTGGCCGCGGAGGTGATGGTGATCCCCCGCTCCTGCTCCTGTTCCATCCAGTCCATGGTGGCGGCGCCGTCGTGCACCTCACCGATCTTGTAGCTGATACCGGTGTAGTAGAGGATGCGCTCGGTCGTCGTCGTCTTGCCGGCGTCGATGTGCGCCATGATGCCGATGTTGCGGACCTTGGTGAGGTCGGTCAGCACGTCCTTCTGTGCCACAGAAGTCTTCCCACTCTTTCGATTGCGTAGTTGCTGTCGTTCGCGGTCAGGCCGGCCCGGCACCCGCGCCGGAGAGACCTACCAGCGGTAGTGCGCGAAGGCGCGGTTGGCCTCGGCCATCTTGTGGGTGTCCTCGCGTCGCTTGACGGCGGCCCCCAGGCCGTTGCTGGCATCCATGATCTCGTTTGCCAGGCGCTCGACCATGGTCTTCTCCCGGCGTTGCCGCGAGAAGCTGACAAGCCAGCGCAGCGCCAGCGTGGTGGACCGATCCGGACGCACCTCGACCGGCACCTGATAGGTGGCACCACCGACGCGGCGGCTGCGCACCTCCAAGGCGGGCTTGACGTTGTCGAGAGCACGCTTGAGCGTGATCACGGGATCCGTGCCCGTTTTATCCCGGGCTTGTTCGAGCGCACCGTAAACAATGCGCTCGGCGAGTGATTTCTTCCCCTGCAGCAGGACTTTGTTCACCAGCTGGGTGACCAGCTGTGATCCGTAGACCGGGTCATTGACCAACGGACGCTTCGGCGCGGGCCCCTTGCGCGGCATCAGCTCTTCTCCTTCTTGGCGCCGTAACGGCTGCGAGCCTGCTTGCGGTTCTTGACGCCCTGGGTGTCGAGCGAACCGCGGATGATCTTGTATCGGACACCGGGCAGGTCCTTCACCCGGCCACCACGCACCAGCACCATCGAGTGTTCCTGCAGGTTGTGACCCTCGCCGGGGATGTAGGCCGTGACCTCAACCTGACTCGTCAGCTTCACGCGGGCCACCTTCCGAAGCGCGGAGTTCGGCTTCTTCGGAGTGGTGGTGTACACGCGCGTGCATACGCCGCGGCGCTGCGGGCTGCCCTTGAGGGCCGCGGTCTTGACCTTGGCGACCTTGTCCCGGCGACCCTTGCGGACCAGCTGCTGGATGGTTGGCATCTACCGGCTTTCTCTATTCGTGTTCGGCATACTTCTGGCGATTTCAAGTCTGTGTACTGCAGTTATGTCCGTCCGCCTCACCCCGCGGCCGGGTGTGTCGCATGCGCTGCGCACCGGACTTGGTCCGATGCGTCATGGACAGGCGAATTCGCCCGGCATCCACTTCCTTACGGTTGGGCGCCGTAAGCCGCCAGGCACGAGGAACCACAATACCCGCCGCCGGTCTCGCAGGTCAAAGCGGCGGACCCGTGGCGATCGCCAGCGCGGCATAGCCGGGCGCAGCGGGTCGCCGCTATCGGGCCGCGCCCGTGGCGCCGTCGCCGGCGGTGCGCCGTTCCAGACCCGCCGCCAGGCGCAGCACCATGTCGGAGAACAACGCGTCGGTGTCGATGTCGTCCATGACACCGGTCATCTCCAGCAACACGAAGCCGTGCAACGCCGACCAGAACTCCAGCGCCGCGAAAAAGGCCGCCTCGCCGTCGAGACCGTAGGAGGACAGCACGGCGATCACCGGCGCGGCCGCGCCGCGGGTCGCGGCCGTGTATTCCGGATCGTCGCCACCCAGCGGCATCCGGGTGAAGGCCGAGTAGCGGCCCGGGTGATGGTGGGCATAGCTGCGGTACGCGCCCGCCATGACCAGCACGGCATCGTCGCGGGCGCGGCCCACGCCCACCCGGTTGAGCATCATGATGATGTCGTCGATGACGCGAATCCGCACCGCGCGGCGCAAATCCTCCAGGCTGTCCACATGGTTGTACAGCGACGGCCCCTTGGTGCCCAATCCCATCGCCAGCGCGTTGATGGTCAGGGCGTCCCAGCCCTCGCGATCCAGGAACGTCAGTGCGCCGTCGATGATCCCTTCCCGGCTCAGCTTGGTCGGGCGAGAGCCGGGCCGTCCCGCGCGTTGGCGCCCGGCCGCCGACGGCGGATCCGGTTGAGCTGCCATGCGGTCGCCCTTCGATCGCGGAAACGGGTTGCGGTTAACTAATGACTCTAGTTGACGCCCGTTCAGACAGTAATCTCCCCGGCGGGACATGCGCGCCCGGCGGAGGAAAATAAATCTGCCATCGGGCAGGCAAATGCACGTAATGTCATGCTTGGCTCATTCGAGCAGACGACCCGTCCAAAAGGGGGCCCGCAGTGAAGTGGACAACCGCCGCCGGGTCACTGGCCACCGGCGCTCTCGCCGTCGCCGCCGGTTTCGCCGCCACGGTCGCCGCCCCACCGCCGCTCGCGCAGGCCAAGAACGGCGACACCCATGTCATCGGGGAGGATATCGAGCAGACGATCGACTGCAACGACGCCACGCTGCTGGTCAACGGCACGGGCATCACCGTCACCGCGCTGGGCAACTGCTACGCCGTGACGGTGATGGGTTCGTCGAATGTGGTTGTCGCCGACTCGGTTTCGCACGACATCACGGTGTACGGCTACGACCAGACGGTGTTCTACAAGAGCGGTCAGCCGTTCCTGTGGGACCGCGGCCGCGAATTGGGCATGACCAACCGGCTCCAGCAGGTGGCGAGCTGAGGCACCACACCGAGCGGAACCAAAAAACGAGAGGGAATCAAAAAACGATGTGCGTCCATACCTTCGAGCACCGCCGCAGACTGGCCGCATTCGCTTTGGCACCGGCGGCCGCGGCCCTGGTGCTGGCCGGCTGCAGTTCGACGGCCAACCCGCCGGCGGGGTCCTCGACGACCACCACCAAGAGCAGCGCGACGACCAGTGCGGGCGCCGCGCCGACGACGGGATCGGGCGGTGCGAGCACCACCGCGTCCATCGAGATCGGCAACTCGATCAATTACGGGTCGATGGGCACCACCACCACCCTGGACTGCGCCAGCGGCAAGTCGCTGAACGTCGGCGGCTCGGACAACAACCTGACGATCACGGGCACCTGCGAGACGGCCACCATCAGCGGCACCAACAACAAGATCACGTTCGACAAGGTGAACACCCGCATCACCGTGCTGGGGATGAACAACACCATCACCTACAAGGACGGTGACCCCAAGGTGGACAAGATCGGCCAGAGCAACACGATCAACAAGGGCGGCTGACCGGCCGGCGGCTAACCGGCCCTTATTCGGCGGCCGCGCCGTGCCTTCCCGCGCCCGCGGCGAACCGCCCGGCTCCTTCGTTCGCCTCCGCGGCCACCCGGGAGATGCTGGCGAATTCGAAGTCGAGCGCCTCGGATTCCGTTGTCCCCCATTGATGTAGCGCCGAGAGCCGGTCCGAGCGCAGGCACTGCTGTGGCAGCGCCGCCAGTTGCTCCGCCAATTCCTCTGCGGCCTGGCGCGATTGGCCCTTGGGGACCACCCGATTCGCCAGTCCGATGGCCTGGGCTTCGTCGGCGGCCACGGCGCGGCCCGTGAGAATCATGTCTATCGCGCGGCTGTGTCCGATCAGCCGCGGCAGCCGCACGGTGCCGCCGTCGATCAGTGGGACACCCCAGCGCCGGCAGAACACACCGAACACGGCATCCTCCTCGGCGACCCGCAGATCACACCAGATGGCCAGCTCCAGACCGCCGGCGACGGCGTAGCCGCTGACCGCGGCGATGACGGGTTTGGACAGCACCATTCGTGTCGGCCCCATCGGACCCGGGCCCGTCCGGTGCACGGCGTTGGCGTCGGGTGTGCCAAAGGCCTTCAAATCGGCTCCGGCGCAGAACGTTCCGCCGTCGCCCCAGAGCACGGCCACCGACGCGGTGTCGTCGCGCTCGAATTCCTCGAAAGCCGCATACAGCGCGGCGGCGGTCGGCCCGTTGACCGCGTTGCGCGCCCCCGGCCGGTCGATGATCACCGTGGTCACCGGGCCGTTGCGCTCGACGCGCACCGGATCACTCATGTCGCCTCCGCAAATAGTGGTTCACGCCGCTGCAGCAGCTCGGCGGCGAAGTCGTGGTAGGCCGCCCGCAACCGGGCACCGGGCCAGTCGGCCGGGAGTAGTTCGTCGGGCAGGACCGGGTCGGTGAGCAGGTGCCGCACGGTCGCTGCGGCCACCACGAAGCGACCGGGAATATCTGGCGCGGCGGCCATTTCGCCAAGCAACTGATGACCGGACTGCGCCCAGCCGGGCAGGTCCCACAGCCGCGCGGCCAGCTCGGCGGGATCGTCGTCGCGCGCGCGCAGGACCCGCACCCTGGCCGTGACGTCGGGGCCGAGCTCCGCGGCGATATTGTCGGGCCGCATCCACACCCCCTCGCGTAACTCACCAAAGCGCTTGTCGTGCATGGAATTACGCAGCGAGGCGCGGGTGCGCGCATCGTCACCCACGCTGGTCACGATGAGCGTGGTCCACTCCTGGCGCCACGGGCGGACCCGTGGGTCGATGGCGGCGTCCTGACGCCGCTGGCGGGCGAGCAGGCGATCCGAGAGCCGATAGCCGTCCGCGTTGCGGACCAGGTCGCCCGCACCGACCATCCGGGTCAGCGCCACTCGCAGGGTCGACTCCTTGATGCCGAAATCGGCAGTGAGCCTGACTAGTTCGCTGGCGCGGGCGCGCGCCGGGTGAGCACCGAGCAACACGCTGAGCACCACCGACCGCGCTGTCATGTCCGCCATGGCTACACTCCGGACGCGCGACGCCCGTGGTCGCCGAACGGCTCGTCGCGATGCCGTACCGCCTCACGGAATCCGTGCTCGACCGCGTCGGCGACGAAGGCGTGGCCCTCGGGCGTGTGCCGAGCGACACCGTCGAACACCGTGCTGACCATCCTGCTGGTGGCCACACCCTGTTGCAGCAGAGCGGAATTCAGCGCGAGCTTGACCATGATGAGCTGGTTGACCGGCACCGCGGCGATCCGCTCGACCAGCCGCTCGGTGCGCTCGTCGAGGTCCGCGGGATCGGGCGCCTCGACCGCCCATCCCCACTCGGCGGCCTGCGCACCGGTGATGCAATCGCCGGTGAACAGCAGCCGTTTGGCGCGCTGGTCGCCGAGGCGGTGCGCCCACAGGCCCGCGGCGGGAACACCCCATACCCGAGTCGGCGGGTACCCGATCTTGGCATCGGCGGCGGCGATCACCTGATCGGCGTGCAGCGCCATGTCGGTGCCCCCGGCCACGCAGTAACCGTGGATCTTGACCACTGTGGGCTTGTCGGCGTGCATGAGGCTGGAAAAGCCCCGCACGAAGCGACTCATCATCTGGTAGTCGATCATCGGATCCCACGGCTGATCCGCCAGATGGTTGACCGCCTGGGTCTTTCCGTCCAGCACCGTGCCCGCATACGCGCCGGTTCCGCCGGCGGACCCCGTGCGGTCGGCGTAGGCGCTCAGGTCGAAGCCCGCGCAGAAACCCTCACCGCGGCCGGACACCAGAATGACATGAACGCCCGGGTCGAGATCGGCCCGCTCCACCAACGCCGAGAGCTCCAGCGGCGTATCCGCGACGATCGCGTTGCCCTTGTCCGGCCGATTGAACGTGATGCGCGCAACCCGGCCCGTGACCTCGTAGGTCATCGTTTTGAGGTTGTCGAAGTCGACCGGCCTGATGGCGTGAGTCATCCCTTTACTAGAGCACGCTCGAGGATGGGCGCCAGATCCAGTCCGTCCGGCATGGTGCCGAACGCACCGCCCCACTGGCGGTCGAGCCGGGTCGTCAGGAATGCCTCGGCGACGGCGGGGTGCCCGTGACGCACCAGCAGCGAGCCCTGCAACGCCAGGCAGATGTCTTCGGCGACCTTGCGGCCGCGGTAGGCGATGGTGTCCAGGTTGGCCAGGTCCGCTCGCAGCCGCCCGACGTGGTTGCCCAGGCGCGGGTCCTGACCCGCGCTGTCGGCGATCTCGTCGAACAGGACCTCGATGCATTCGGGGCGAGTCGCCATGGCGCGCAACGTGTCCAGCGCGCTGACGTTGCCGGAGCCCTCCCAGATGCCCATCAGCGGCGCCTCCCGGTACAGCCGCGGCATGCCGGAGTCCTCGATGTAACCGTTGCCGCCCAGGCATTCCAGCGCTTCGGCGGCGTGCGGGGTGGAGCGCTTGCACACCCAGTACTTGCTGGCCGCCAGGCCGATTCGGCGCAGCAGCGTCTCCTTCTCGTCGCCGCGCACGGCTTTGTCGGTGGCACCGGCCATCCGCATCGCGACCATGGTGGCCGCCTCGGCCTCGACGGCCAGGTCCGCGAGCACGTTGCGCATCAGCGGCTGGTCAATGAGGTAGGCGCCGAAGGCCTTTCGGTGCTGGGCATGGTAGATGGCGCGGGTCAGGCCGGTGCGCATGCTGGTGGCGCTGCCCAGGGTGCAGTCGAGCCGGGTGAGGTTGACCATCTCGATGATGGTGGACACGCCGCGGCCTTCCTCCCCCACCAGCCAGGCGATCGCGCCGTCGTATTCGACCTCGCTGGAGGCGTTGGCGTGGTTGCCGAGCTTGTCCTTGAGCCGCTGCAGGAACATCCGGTTGCGGGTGCCGTCGGGCAGCACGCGGGGAAGCATGAAGCACGACAGCCCCTGGGGTGCCTGCGCGAGCACCAGGAAGATGTCGCACATCGGCGCCGAGGTGAACCACTTGTGGCCGGTCAGGCTGTAGGTCCCGTCGCCGTTGGGGGTCGCCCGGGTGGTGGCCGCCCGCACGTCGGAGCCCCCCTGCTTCTCGGTCATCGACATGCCCGCGGTGATACCCGGTTTGGTGGTGGCGAGCCTGAGTTCCGGGTCGTATTCGCGGCTGGTCAGCAATGGCTCGTAGACCTTGGCGAGCTCGGGGTTGTAGCGGAGCGCGGGCACCACGGCGTACGTCATCGAGATCGGGCAGATGTGCCCCGGCTCGACCGTCCACACCGAGGTCTTGGCGGCGCGGACGACGTGCGCGCCCGGCCGCTCGTCGGCCCAGGGCGCGGCGTGCATGCCATGCGTGATCGCCGCGCGCATCAGTTCGTGGTAGGCCGGGTCGTATTCGACCTCGTCGACGCGGTGACCGTTGCGGTCGTGGGTGTGCAGGATGGGCTGGTTGCGGTCGGCGAGCTCGCCCCACCGCTGCGCCTCGCGGCTGGCCGACAGCGCCCCGACCTCGTTCACCTCGTCCAGGCCCCACTGCCCGCCCTCGCGAATCAGGGCCTCGATGAGCACCGCCGAGGTAGCGGGGTTGTGGTCTTGCAGGGGCGGGACCTGGTTGGTGACGACATGGGTATCCGACATGCCACCAATGTTACATTTTCTCGACAATTGCACAAGAGCTGTAATGATCAGCGCGAGTGTGCGACGAAGAACTCCCACAGTTCTCGCGTCGCGAAATCCGGCCACTCGTGGTCACCCTGGTCGACCGTGATGAGCACGACGCCGCGGCCCTCGGCGCACCCCGCGGTCGACGTGGTGATCGGACCGTCGGTCGTGGCCGATGGGGCGCCGCACTGATCGACGTTGCGCCAGAACGCATTCACGGTGGGCACGGAAGGGCCGTTGATGACGCTGTATCCCGGCCCGCCACCGTAGGGCACAAGCCGATCGGCCGTGCCATGAATGTGCATGACCGACATCGGATGCGGGGTCCGGCATGGGTTCAGCTGGGTGCCCGCAACCGGGCCGATCGCCGCGAAAATCTCGGTGGTGCACGCCAGCGTGTAGGACATGATGCCGCCGTTGCTCATACCGGTGGCATAGACCCTGGCGGCGTCGATGCCGACGTTCGTGGCGATGTCAGCGACGGCCGCGGCGATGAAGCCGACATCGTCGACGCCTTCTCGTCCAGACCGGCCGCAGCAGGTTTGCCCGCCGACGTTCCAGGCCCGGTCGAGGCCATCCGGGTAGGCGACGACGAACTTGCCCGAATCGGCCAATCCGTCCCATCGGTAATCCCTTTCGGCTTCCCCGGCGCTTCCCGACACACCGTGCATCATGACCACCAGCGGGGCCTTGGCGGGCACACCCGCGGGTTTGTACAGCCGATAGCTGCGCTCGAGCCCGCCGACCTTGATGTGGTGGACGCTGGTGCCGGTCGCGAAGCCCGACGGCAGGTTGGCGGCTCCCGGGAAGCAGCCCGCGACCACCAGGACAACGCCCAACAGCGTGGGCAGTCGGCGCAGCATGGATCAAAGGTAAGCGCTGGCCCGGTTTCAGCCGCTTGTTTTCTCCCGCAGGAACGCGATGTCGTCCTTGCGGCCCTCGTCGGCGGTTTCGCAGATGACCGGCGCGTCGGCGGCCTTGACCACCCCGGCGAGCAGCTCGGGATCGATCTGCCCGGCGCCGAAGTTGGCGTGCCGGTCGGCACCGGAGCCGGCCGCGTCCCTCGAGTCGTTGCAGTGCACCAGGTCGATGCGGCCGGTCAGCGCCTTGATCCGGTCGACCGCGTCGATCAGCTTCTCACCCGCGGCCCAAGCGTGGCAGGTGTCCAGGCAGAACCCAATACCCTTGTCGCCGATGTGATCCCACAGCCTGCCGATGGTGTCGAAGTGGCGGGCCATCGCGTGGTCGCCGCCGGCGGTGTTCTCCAGGTAGACCTGCACGTCGGTGTCCAGGTAGTCCAGCGCCTTGACCCACCGCCCGAAGCCTGCGGCCATGTCGTTGTCGTCGGCGTGCCCGCCGTGCACGATCACCGCCGTCGCGTTGATGGCCGCGGCTGCGTCGCAGGTATCTTGCAGAATCTTGCGCGACGGGATCCGGATGCGATTGTTGGCCGATGCCACGTTGATCAGATACGGCGCATGGACGTACAGGGGAATGGTTGAGGCCTTCAGCGCCTCGGTGTCGTCACGCGGCTTGGGCTTCTTCCAGCTCTGCGGGTTGCCGAGGAAGAACTGCACCACGTCGGCGCCGTCCGCCTGCGCGGCGGCCAGGGGATCGTCTTGGTGGACGTGCGAACCGATGAGCACGGCTGCCAGTGTAGTGAGGGGTGCCGACGCGAGGCGAGTGTGCGGCCGGCCGCACACTCGACGCCGAACGTGCGGCTTGCCGCACACTCGACGCATAGAAAAAGCCCCCGCACGAGGCGGGGGCTTTTCCTACAGCGACTACCGGTAGTCGCTGTAGCCGTAGTCGTCCAGCGGAACCGCGGCACCGGCGGCCTGGCCGAAGTCCGGACTGTAGTACTGATCCTCGTAGGACGGGATCGTGTACGCGGCGGCCCGGGCCTCCTCGGTCGGCTGCACCTGGATGTTGCGGTACCGGTTGATACCGGTACCGGCCGGGATCAGCTTTCCGATGATCACGTTCTCCTTCAGACCCTTGAGCTTGTCGCTGCGGCAGTTGATCGCCGCATCGGTCAGCACTCGCGTGGTCTCCTGGAACGACGCCGCACTTAGCCACGAGTCGGTGGCGAGGCTCGCCTTCGTGATACCCATCAGCACCGGCCGGCCGGCCGCGGGCTCGCCGCCCTCGGCAACCACCCGGCGGTTCTCCGCTTCGAACCCGGCGCGTTCGATCAGAGAGCCGGGCAGGAACTCGGTGGAGCCGGAGTCGATGATGGTGACGCGACGCAGCATCTGGCGAACGATCACCTCGATGTGCTTGTCGTGGATCGACACACCCTGCGCCCGGTACACCTCCTGGACCTCGCGGACCAGGTGGATCTGCACCTCACGGGGGCCCTGCACCCGCAGCACCTCGTGCGGGTCGGCCGAGCCTTCCATCAGCTGCTGGCCCACCTCAACGTGGTCGCCGCCGGACAGCACCCGCTCGGAACCGTCTTCGTGCTTGAACACACGCAGCCGCTGCCGCTTGGAGAGCTTGTCGTAGACGACTTCCTCGCTGCCGTCATCGGGCACGACGGTGATCTTGTAGAAGCGCTCACCTTCCTCGAGCTGAATCCGCCCGGTGACGTCGGCGATCGGCGCCTTACCGCGCGGTACCCGCGCCTCGAACAGCTCCTGCACGCGGGGCAGACCGCCGGTGATGTCCTCACCGACACCACCCTGGTGGAAGGTACGCATGGTCAGCTGAGTACCGGGCTCGCCGATGGACTGCGCCGCGACGATACCGACGGCCTCACCGATGTCGACCAGCTTGCCGGTGGCCATCGACCGTCCGTAGCAGGTCGCGCACACCCCGGTGCCGGTGGTACAGGTGAGCACCGAGCGCACCTTGACCTGCGTGATGCCCGCGGCCAGCAGGGCCTCGATCGAGGGGTCACCCAGGTCCTCGCCGCGAGCGACGACGACGTTGCCGGCCTCGTCGACCGCGTCGGCGCCCAAAGTCCGTGCGTACGCCGAGGTTTCGATGTACGGGTCACGGATCAGCGTGCCGTCCGGCTGACGCTCGGCCAGCTCGACGATGATGCCCCGCTCGGTCTCGCAGTCGTGCTCGCGGACGATGACGTCCTGGCTCACGTCCACCAGACGACGAGTCAGGTACCCCGAGTCGGCGGTACGCAACGCGGTGTCCGCCAAGCCCTTTCGAGCGCCGTGCGTGTTGATGAAGTACTCCAGCACCGTCAGGCCCTCGCGGAACGACGACTTGACCGGACGCGGGATGAACTCACCCTTCGGGTTGGTCACCAGACCCTTCATGCCGGCCAGCGTTCGCGTCTGGGTGAAGTTACCCGTGGCACCCGAGTCGACGATCGTGATGATCGGGTTGTCGGCCGGGTAGTGCTCGCGGAGCGCCTGACCGACCTCGTCGGTGGCTTCCTTCCAGATCTCCACCAACGCCTCGTTGCGCTCGTCATGGTTCAAAGCACCACGCTGGAACTGCTTTTCGACCTTTTCGGCCCGCTCCTCGTACTGGTCGAGGATCTCCTTCTTGCGGGGCGGGACCAGCACGTCGGCCATCGACACGGTGACACCGCTGCGGGTCGCCCAGTAGAAACCGGCGTCCTTGAGCTTGTCCACGGTCTGCGCGACCACGATCATCGGGTAGCGCTCGGCCAGGTCGTTGATGATGGAGGCCTGGACCTTCTTGTGCATCTGCTTGTTCACGAACGGATAGCCCACCGGCAGCAGCTCGTTGAACAGGACCCGGCCCAGCGTCGTCTCGGCCATCCAGGCGTCCCCCGGCCGCCAGCCGTTGGCGCCGAACTGCTCGGCCTCGATCTCGGCAGGCGGACGCAGCTGGGTCAGCCGCACCTTGATCTTGGCCCGCACCGACAGCACACCGCGGTCCGAGGCCATGATGGCCTCGGCCGGTGACGAGTACACGCCCACCTCCGGCCTGTCCTTCGCGGCCGCAACGTATTCGCCTTTATCGCCGTCGACCTCGGTGGTCAGGTAGTACAGGCCGGTCACCATGTCCAGACGCGGCATGGCCAGCGGTCGGCCCGACGCGGGCGACAGGATGTTGTTCGAGGACAGCATCAGGATGCGGGCCTCGGCCTGCGCCTCGGCGGAAAGCGGCAGGTGCACCGCCATCTGGTCACCGTCGAAGTCGGCGTTGAACGCCTCGCAGACCAACGGGTGCAACTGGATTGCCTTGCCTTCCACCAGCATTGGCTCGAAGGCCTGGATGCCCAGGCGGTGCAGGGTCGGTGCACGGTTCAGCAGCACCGGGTGCTCGGCGATGACCTCCTCGAGGACGTCCCACACCTGCGGACGCTGACGCTCCACCATGCGCTTGGCGCTCTTGATGTTCTGCGCGTGATTGAGGTCCACCAGCCGCTTCATCACGAACGGCTTGAACAGCTCCAGCGCCATCAGCTTGGGCAGACCGCACTGGTGCAGCTTGAGCTGCGGGCCGACCACGATGACGCTGCGGCCCGAGTAGTCGACACGCTTACCGAGCAGGTTCTGACGGAACCGGCCCTGCTTGCCCTTGAGCAGATCGCTCAGCGACTTCAGCGGGCGGTTACCCGGCCCGGTGACCGGACGGCCGCGGCGGCCGTTGTCGAACAGCGCGTCCACGGACTCCTGCAACATCCGCTTCTCGTTGTTGACGATGATCTCGGGTGCACCGAGGTCGAGCAGCCTCTTGAGGCGGTTGTTCCGGTTGATCACCCGGCGGTACAGGTCGTTCAGGTCGGACGTGGCGAACCGGCCACCGTCGAGCTGCACCATCGGACGCAGTTCCGGCGGAATCACCGGTACGGCGTCGAGCACCATGCCCATCGGCGAGTTACCCGACTGCTGGAAAGCCGCGACGACCTTCAGACGCTTGAGCGCACGAAGCTTCTTCTGTCCCTTGCCATTACGAATGACGTCACGCAGCGTCTCGGCCTCGGCGTCGATGTCGAAGTTCTCGATCAGCTTCTGGATCGACTCCGCGCCCATAGCGCCGGTGAAGTACTCGCCGAAACGATCGATCAGCTCGCGGTAGAGGTTCTCGTCGACGATCAGCTGCTTGGGAGCCAACTTGGTGAACGTGGTCCAGATCTCCTCGAGCCGGTCCAGCTCACGCTGGGCCCGGTCGCGCAGCTGGCGCATCTCGCGCTCACCACCGTCGCGGACCTTGCGGCGCGCGTCGGCCTTGGCGCCTTCGGCCTCCAGCTCGGCCAGGTCGGCCTCCAGCTTTTGGGCGCGGGCCTCCAGGTCTGAATCGCGCTGGTCCTCGATGGCCTTGCGCTCCACCATCATCTCGGCCTCGAGAGTCGAGAGCTCGTTGTGGCGCATCTCGTCGTCGACCGCGGTGATGACGTAGGCGGCGAAGTAGATGATCTTCTCGAGATCCTTCGGCGCCAGGTCGAGCAGATAGCCCAACCGCGAGGGCACGCCCTTGAAGTACCAGATGTGCGTGACGGGTGCGGCCAGCTCGATGTGACCCATGCGCTCGCGGCGCACCTTGGCACGGGTCACCTCGACGCCGCAGCGCTCACAGATGATGCCCTTGAACCGGACCCGCTTGTACTTGCCGCAGTAGCACTCCCAGTCGCGAGTCGGTCCAAAGATCTTCTCGCAGAACAGGCCGTCCTTCTCCGGCTTCAGCGTGCGGTAGTTGATCGTCTCCGGCTTCTTGACCTCGCCGTAAGACCATTGCCTGATGTCCTCCGCGGTGGCCAGACCGATACGAAGTTCATCGAAGAAGTTGACGTCGAGCACGTAACTTCCTTTCCCCTTGCGGGTTTAGTTACCTAAAAGTGATTAAGCCAGGTCCTCAACAGAAGCAGATTCGTTGCGGGACAAGTTGATTCCCAGGTTTGCCGCGGCCCGCTCGAGGTCCTCGTCCTCGCCTTCGCGCAACTCGATCGCCGCGCCGTCCGAGGAGAGGACCTCGACGTTGAGGCACAGCGACTGCAGTTCCTTGAGCAACACCTTGAAGGACTCGGGGATGCCCGGCTCCGGGATGTTCTCGCCCTTGACGATCGCCTCGTAGACCTTGACCCGGCCGACGGTGTCGTCGGACTTGATGGTCAACAGCTCCTGCAGCGTGTACGCCGCGCCGTAGGCCTGCATGGCCCAGCACTCCATCTCACCGAAGCGCTGGCCACCGAACTGCGCCTTACCACCCAGCGGCTGCTGGGTGATCATCGAGTACGGGCCGGTGGAGCGGGCGTGGATCTTGTCGTCCACCAGGTGGTGCAGCTTCATGATGTACATGTAGCCAACGGTCACCGGGTACGGGAACGGCTCACCGCTGCGGCCGTCGAACAGCACCGCCTTGCCGTCGCCGTTGACCATGACGTCGCCGTCGCGGTTGGGCAGCGTGCAGGACAGCATGCCCTGCAGCTCCTCCTCCTTGGCGCCGTCGAACACGGGCGTCGACACGATCTGGTCCGGCTGCGCGTGCCGCAGCTCCTCGGGCAGGTTGGCCGCCCACTCGGGTCCGCCGTCGATGTTCCAGCCGGACTTGGCCACCCACCCCAGGTGGGTCTCCAGGATCTGACCGATGTTCATCCGTCGCGGCACACCGTGGGTGTTCAGGATGATGTCCACCGGCGTGCCGTCCGG
Organism: Mycobacterium sp.; assembly: GCF_004298145.1. Taxonomy (GTDB): domain Bacteria; phylum Actinomycetota; class Actinomycetes; order Mycobacteriales; family Mycobacteriaceae; genus Mycobacterium. The sequence goes on along the minus strand of NZ_SCRH01000001.1, from coordinate 41,453 downwards.
CATGAACGGCATGTCCTCTTGCGGCAGGATCTTGCCGATGACGCCCTTGTTGCCGTGGCGTCCGGCCAGCTTGTCACCGTCGGAGATCTTCCGCTTCTGGGCCACGTAGACCCGCACCAGCTCGTTGACACCGGCCGGCAGCTCGTCGTCGTCCTCGCGGGAGAACACCCGGATGCCGATGACCTTGCCGGACTCGCCGTGCGGCACCTTCAGTGAGGTGTCGCGGACCTCGCGGGCCTTCTCACCGAAGATCGCCCGCAGCAGCCGCTCCTCCGGAGTCAGCTCCGTCTCCCCCTTCGGGGTGACCTTGCCGACCAGGATGTCGCCGTCGCGGACCTCGGCACCGATGCGCACGATGCCGCGCTCGTCGAGGTCGGCCAGCACCTCGTCGGAGACGTTCGGGATGTCCCGGGTGATCTCCTCGGCGCCCAGCTTGGTGTCGCGGGCGTCGATCTCGTGCTCTTCGATGTGGATCGAGGTGAGCACGTCCTCCTCAACCAGGCGGTTGGAGAGGATGATCGCGTCCTCGTAGTTGTGGCCCTCCCACGGCATGATCGCCACGAGCAGGTTCTTGCCCAGCGCCATCTCACCGTTCTCGGTGCACGGACCGTCGGCGATGACCTGGCCGGCCTCGACCCGGTCACCCGCGTCGACGATCGGCGACTGGTTGGCGCAGGTGCCGTGGTTGGACCGCTCGAACTTGCGCATCCGGTAGGTGTGCCGGGTGCCGTCGTCGGCCATCACGGTGACGTAGTCGGCGGAGACCTCCTCGATCACCCCGGACTTCTCCGCGACGACGACGTCGCCGGCGTCGATCGCCGCGCGCAGCTCCATACCGGTACCCACCAGCGGCGCCTCACTGCGTACCAGCGGAACCGCCTGGCGCTGCATGTTGGCGCCCATCAGGGCACGGTTGGCGTCGTCGTGCTCGAGGAACGGGATCATCGCGGTGGCCACCGACACCATCTGGCGCGGTGACACGTCCATGTAGTCAACCTCGGACGAGGGGACGTATTCGACCTCGCCCGCCTTCCGGCGGACCAACACACGCGACTCTTCGAACCGGCCCTTGTCGTCGATCGGCGAGTTGGCCTGAGCCACGACGTGGCGGTCCTCCTCGTCGGCGGTCAGGTAGTGGATCTCGTCGGTGACCACACCGTCGACCACCTTGCGGTACGGGGTCTCGATGAACCCGAACGGGTTCACCCGCGCGTACACCGACAGCGAGCCGATCAGACCGATGTTGGGACCCTCCGGGGTCTCGATCGGGCACATCCGGCCGTAGTGCGACGGGTGGACGTCACGAACCTCCAAGCCGGCGCGCTCACGGGACAGACCGCCGGGCCCCAGGGCCGAGAGGCGCCGCTTGTGGGTCAGCCCCGACAGCGGGTTGTTCTGGTCCATGAACTGACTCAGCTGGCTGGTGCCGAAGAACTCCTTGATCGCGGCGACGACCGGCCGGATGTTGATCAGGGTCTGCGGCGTGATGGCCTCGACATCCTGGGTGGTCATCCGCTCCCGGACGACGCGCTCCATCCTCGACATGCCGACCCGGATCTGGTTCTGGATCAGCTCACCGACGGTGCGCAACCGGCGGTTGCCGAAGTGGTCGATGTCGTCGGTCTCCACCGGCACCTCGGAGCCACCGGGGACAGTCATGACAGCCGGCTGGCCATCCGAACGGGCGTGGTGCAGGCGCACCAGGTACTCGATCGTGGCGACGACGTCTTCCTCGGTCAGCGTCGAGCTCGTGATCGGCTCGCCGACATTCAGCCCGAGCTTCTTGTTGACCTTGTAGCGGCCGACTCGGGCCAGGTCGTAGCGCTTCTCCTTGAAGAACAGGTTCTCCAGCAGGGTCTGCGCGGACTCCTTGGTCGGCGGCTCGCCCGGACGCAGCTTGCGGTAGATGTCCAGCAGCGCCTCGTCGGTGCCGGCGGTGTTGTCCTTCTCCAGCGTCGACATCATGATCTCGGAGAAGCCGAACCGCTCGGTGATCTGCTCGTTGCTCCAGCCCAGGGCCTTGAGCAGGACGGTGACCGGCTGACGGCGCTTGCGGTCGATGCGCACGCCGACGGTGTCGCGCTTGTCGACGTCGAACTCCAGCCACGCGCCCCGGCTGGGGATCACCTTGACGCTGTGCAGCAGCTTCTCGGTCGACTTGTCGATGGACTCGTCGAAGTACACACCGGGCGAGCGGACCAGCTGGCTGACCACCACGCGCTCGGTGCCGTTGATGATGAAGGTGCCCTTCTCGGTCATCATCGGGAAGTCACCCATGAACACCGTCTGGCTCTTGATCTCACCGGTGTTGTTGTTGATGAACTCGGCCGTGACGAACAGCGGGGCCGCGTACGTCATGTCCTTGTCTTTGCACTCGTCGACCGGCGCCTTGACCTCGTCGAAACGCGGGTCGGAGAACGACAGCGACATCGAGCCGGAGAAGTCCTCGATCGGCGAGAGCTCCAAGAGCACCTCTTCCAGGCCGCCCACCGGGGTGACCCCCGCCTTGCCCTCGGCGCGGTCGGCGGCGGCCGCACGCCACCGCGGCGCGCCGATCAACCACTCGAAGGAGTCGATCTGCACGTCAAGCAGGCCCGGAACCTCGAGTGGCTCGCGGAGCTTGGCGAAGGAAACTCGGTTGGGCGCTCCAGGCACTGAGCCGTTCGACGAACTTCCGTTAGAGGAATTTTGTGGGCGATCCGTCTTGCTCTGGCGGAAATCAGCCAAGATGCATCCTTCCAGCACCTCGTGCGACTCACGAAAGCCGGGAACACCGGCCAGCTCGCCGCGAATTGTGTCGGTTCGGCCGGCGAACGATCTGTCCGGATCTCACGCGCGCAACTAAAGAACTAAGCCACGTAAGGGGGCTCAGGCTTAGACCACGGTGTCAAGTGGCGGGTGAGGTGGGCAGGAGGTAGCCAGCGCAACGTCCAACAATAGCGCAGGACTGCGCATTCCTCAACTTCCCAGCACTGGCGGTCCAGGGATATCGACGCTGGCTGGCGATCCCGACTTCCCTTGAACAGTTCAGGTACATGCTGCCCAACAGACTGGCCCGTTTGGGGCCCGTCGTCAAGAGGGCGGGCCGCCGTGTTACGGGGAGTTGTCGAGGAACCCGCCGGGCCGACGCACTAGTCGCCGAACTCGTGCGCGCGGAACCTGCGAGTGCCTTCGAGGTCGTCGAGGATGGCGGCCTGAGCGTTCTTGGGCAGGGTGTGCAGAATCTCGCGCACCCGGGCCTGGCGGCGCGCGACGGCCTTGCGCTCGGGCATCCCCGGGGTCGCCAGGATCTGCGGCGGCACACCCTCGATCTCCTCGACGCCGCCGGCGTGGTGACCGGCATCGATCATGGCCTGCTCTTCGGCCATGGTCGCCTCGTCCTTTTCCTCGGACATGCCGATCGGCCCGATCCGGCGGCCGTTGAGGAACTGCCGCACCACCGGCTCGTCGCTGGTCAGCAGCACCTCGCGCGGGCCGAACATGACCAGCTTGCGGCGGAACAACATGCCCATGTTGTCCGGCACGGTGCGGGCGATGTTGATGTTGTGCGTCACGATCAGGACGGTGGCGTCGATCTGGGCGTTGATGTCCAGGATCAGCTGGCTCAGGTAGGCGGTACGAACCGGGTCCAGACCGGAGTCGGGCTCGTCGCACAGGATGATCTGCGGGTCCATCACCAGGGCGCGGGCCAGGCTGGCGCGCTTGCGCATACCGCCGGAGATCTCCCCGGGGAACTTCTTCTCGTCGCCGCCGAGGCCGACCAGGGTCAGCTTCTCCATGACGATGTCACGGATCTCGCCTTCCTTCTTCTTGGTGTGCTCGCGCAGCGGGAAGGCGGCGTTGTCGAACAGGTTCATCGAGCCGAACAGCGCGCCGTCCTGGAACATCACACCGAACAGCGTGCGGATCTCGTAGAGCTCCTTGGCCGAACACTGCAGGATGTCGGTGCCGTCGATGACGACCGAGCCGCGCTCCGGGCGCAACAAACCGATCAGCGACTTCAAAAACACCGATTTGCCGGTACCCGACGGCCCCAGCAGGACGCTGACCTCCCCGGCAGGGATTTCCAACGTCACGTCCTCCCAGATTCTCGAGGAACCGAAGGACTTCGTAAGTCCATTCACCTCGATTGCGACGCCCATGGGAAATCCTTCCGTCGACACTCGTGCCCGCCACCTGCCCTTTTGTGTGGCATGAGTCACTGTAGCGCACGCCCGCCACACGGCATCAGGGTTGCCGAACACAGCCGGTGGAAAATTGGCCGTCCGCAGACTCAGCCGGAAGCCCCGACGGCGCAAGTTATTTGACGTGCGTGTTAGCCAGCTGGCGCCCAGTTGCCGTGGAAGCCCATCGGCACCCGCTGCGGCAGATGGGCGGTGGCGACGTGCTCGAGTGTCTGCGCGTCCAGCAACAGCAATTGGCCTTCGTCGCGGCCGCGGTGATAGCCGAAGCCGATCAGGATGCCGTCGTCTTCGGCGCGTGCCGCGGGGTTGGGCACAAACGACATCTCGCCGAGCAAAAGGCCGGCATCGAGTTCGGCGACGGCGCTCGAGCCGGTGGCGTAGTCGTGTTTGTAGAGGGCGGTGGACATCTCGGATGCGCCGCTCGACAGGTAACCGCCGTCGGTGCCGATGGTGTAGCCGAACCGGTGCCGCCCGCCCAGCAAGGTCTCGTTGATACGCGGGAACTCCTGCGGGCGATCGTCGCGGCGTTCGCTGGTCACCGCCCCCGTGGCCAGGTTGAGCGTCCAGCGGTCCAGCGTCGGCCGGCTGTCGCCGGGACCGCGCAGGTCACGGTCGAACATCCGCGAGTAACGCACCACATCGAGCACCAAAACCTCTGCCCCGTCTTGCATTTCGGAGTAGGCGTTGAGCGGGTGGTAGACGTAGCAGGGCTCGATGTCGAACCAGCGCATGTCTCGATTGCCGCCGTCCCGTGGCATGACCCCGATGCGCGCCGGGTAGTCGTCGTCCCACTTGTAAGGCATCCGATCGATCGGCCGCCGATTGCGATTGAGCATCGTCGTCACCGGGCTGGGCAACCGCACGCGCCCGATGAGCGACTGCATGACCAGTCGTGCCGGCAGACTCAACCACCCGGGCACGTTCGCCGGCATCACCTGGACGGGGTCGAACGTGACCGGCAGGTCGTAGATCACCACATATTTGTCGGTCAGCGAAAAGTCGTGCATCATCGGCGACCCGCTCACCTCGATGTCGACGGTGCGCCGGGCTCGGCCCCGGGTGTCGATCACCGAGTACTGCACGGTCCGCCCGCGGGTGAACGAGTAGGACACCGCGTGCAATTCGCCGGTCCGCGGATCGGCGTGCGGATGGGCGGTGTATCCGCCGAACAGGGTTCCGCCGAAATCGCAGGGCCCTTCGGTGTCCAGCTCGTCGGTCAGCCGGTAGTTCGCCCCGCCGCCCTCGACGAGCGCAAGCGTTTGCCCGGCATGGCTCAGCACGTTGGTGTTGGGACCGACGGAGAGCATGCCGGCGCGCGGGTTCAGCCCGCTGGGCGCCGGCTCGCCGAGTTCGGCACAGACGTGGGCGGTGCGCACCCATCGGTTGCGATACCAGCATGCCTGGCCGTCGCGCAGGGCAACCCCGTGCACCATGCCGTCGCCGCTGAACCAGTGGTAGGTGGCGGGGTCGACCTCGGCGACCGGGTTCGGCCCGTTGCGCAGGTAGCGCCCGTCGAGGTGTCCGGGGATGCGCCCGGTGACCTTGAGGTCGGTGGCGGTGACCTCCGCGCTCACCGGGGCCAGGAAGCCTGCGAGGTAGGGATTCGGCGACTTGACGGTTTCTCTGGTCGTCACGGCTGAGCTCCTATAACATCGTTATTTCAATGTTATTGGCACGCTACGCCCCGGGTGGGAAGGTGGCAAGGATGACTTCGGAGATACAGGACGGCGTCCGCAGCGTCCGGGACGACATGCTGTCCGCGGCGGTCGACCTGCTGCACGAGGACGGCCCCGATGCGCTGCAGACCCGCAAGGTGGCCGGCGCCGCGGGCACCTCGACGATGGCGCTGTACACCCATTTCGGCGGGATGGGCGGGCTGATCGCGGAGGTGGCCGAGGAGGGCCTGCGGCAGTTCGACGCCGCGCTGGCCGTGACCGAAACCGACGATCCGGTCGCCGACCTGTTCGTGATCGGTGCGGCCTACCGGCGCTACGCGATCAAGTGCCCGCACATGTATCGGCTGATGTTCGGCAGCACCAGCGCGCACGGCATCAACGCGCCCGCCCACGATGTCCTGACGCTGACGGTCGCCGAGATCGAGCGGGGCTACCCCAGCTTTGCGCACGTCGTGCGCGCCGTACTCCGGTGCGTGCTGGCGGAGCGGATCGGCACCGGTGCGGCCGATGACGACGCGGCGGTGGTGGCGATAGCGGCCCAGTTCTGGGCGTCGATCCACGGGTTCGTCATGCTGGAGCTGGCCGGCTATTACGGCGATGACAGCTCCGCCGTCATCGCGGTGCTGGGTTCGATGACGTCGAACCTGCTTGTGGCGCTTGGGGATTCACCGGAGAAGGTGAACCGGTCGCAACGATCGGCCACGTTGCGCTGAGCGGACGCAAAAGCCCCCGACACGCGAGGCGTGCGGGGGCTTTTGTGTGCTCGGCAGAACTACTTGACGGTGACGGTGGCGCCGGCGCCCTCGAGCTTGGTCTTGGCCTCCTCGGCCGCCTCCTTGGCGACCTTCTCCAGCAGCGGCTTGGGCGCGCCGTCGACCAGGTCCTTGGCCTCCTTGAGGCCCAGGCCGGAGACGATCTCGCGGACCACCTTGATGACGCCGATCTTCTTGTCGCCGGCGGACTCGAGGATCACGTCGAATTCCGACTGCTCCTCGGCGGCCTCGGCGGGCGCGCCACCGGCGGCCGGGCCGGCCGCGGCGACGGCGACCGGGGCGGCCGCGGTGACCTCGAAGGTCTCCTCGAACTTCTTGACGAAGTCGGAGAGCTCCAGCAGGGTCATTTCCTTGAAAGCGTCGAGCAGGTCGTCGGTAGACATCTTTGCCATGGGTGTGGGTCCTTCCTGATTTCGGGTTGGGGTTTATTCGGCTTCGGCCGGGGTTTCCGGAGCCTCAGAGGGTGTTTCCGAAGCTGGTTCTGGGGCGGCTTCCGCGGCGGCGGCGGGTTCCGGGGCAGCGGGCTCGGCGGAAGCTGCCGGCCCCTCCGCGGCCTTCTTGTCCTGCAGCGCGGCCGCGAGCCGGGCGACCTGCGAAGCCGGAGCGCTGAACAGCCCGGCCGCCTTGGCGAGGTTGCCCTTCATCGCGCCGGCCAGCTTGGCCAGCAACACCTCGCGCGACTCGAGGTCGGCGATGCGCTCGACTTCGGCGACCGTCAGCGCGCGGCCGTCCATGTAACCGCCCTTGATGACCAGCGCCTTGTGTTCCTTGGCGAAGATCTTGATGGCCTTCGCGGCGTCGACCGGTTCCCCGGTGACGAACGCGATGGCCGTCGGACCGGCGAAGAGTTCGTCGAGACCCTCGACCCCGGCTTCCGAAGCAGCCCGTTTGACCAGCGTGTTCTTGGCCACCGAGTAGGTGGCCGCCCCGCCCAGCGAGCGCCGCAGCTCGGCCAGGTTGGCGACCGTCAGGCCGCGATACTCGGTGACCAGGGCCGCGGTCGATTCCTTGAACTGCTCGGCGATATCTGCAACGGCGGTGGCCTTGTCAGCCCTGGCCATGCCTACCTCCTGAAGTGAAAGTCATGCGACGTGTCATCTCGATTCCCCCGAAAAACGACGAACGCCCCGGCGCAGGAAGCGGCCGGGGCGTAAAAACACACCGGTGCGAACCGGCGCTGGTGCCTCGTCCTCCTGCGTGGGCCGCCGGGATGCTCCCGGACCTTCAACCGATTGCTCGGTGACCGACGGTCTTCGGTGGATCGGCTAACAGAATAGCGTGGCCTGCGCGGTCAGCCAAAACGGCGACCTCAGGTGACGGCTCAGGTGACGGCGATGCCGTGGTCCACGCAGCCGGCGTAGGGAGCTGTCCGCGGCGCATGCGGCGCGTCAGCCCAGGGCCGCGAGCCGGGCGGCGCCGATCAGACCGGCTGCACCGCCGAGCTCGCCGGGTACCACGCGCAGGCCGGACAAGAAGTCCAGTCCCGCGTAGTCGGCGAGCTTGGCCCGCAGCGGGTCGAAGAGCAGCGGACCGGACTTGGAGACCCCTCCCCCGATCACGACGAGGTCCAGATCGCAGACCGCGCCGACCGAGGCGATCATCGCGGCGAGAGCGTTGGCCGACCGGTGGAACGCCCGCTGCGCCAACGGGTCTCCGGCCGCCGCCGCAACGGCCAGGTCGCTGGCGCCCGCGCCGGGCGGTGCGGCCCATCCGTTTTCCCGCGCCCAGCGCACCATCCACGGCCCGGACGCCACCGTCTCCACGCAGCCGTGGCCGCCGCAGGTGCACGGCGAACCGTCCAGTTCGACCACGACGTGCCCGACGTGGCCGGCGTTGCCGGTGCGCCCCGTGTAGGGGACACCGTCGAGCACCAATCCGCCGCCCACCCCGGTGGAGACCACCATGCCCAACAGGAACCGGGCGTCCGGGCCCGTCCTGCGGCCCGCCCCAATCCAGTGCTCCCCCAACGCCATACACACGCCATCGCCACCCAGCGCGACCGGCAGCCCCGGCACCGTCGCGGCGACCCTGTCGCGTAGCGGGAAGCGGTCCCAGCCCGCGATGTTGATCGGGCTGACCGATCCGGTGCGCAGATCGATCGGCCCGGCCGAGGCGATGCCGACGGCGGTGATCGGGGCGTCGGCCGCCCGCAACGCGTCGGTGATCATGGCTTCGACGACGGCCCACACGTCGTCGGAGGCGGCCGTGGCCGGGGTGGGGCGGATCGCGGTATACGCGAGCGCACCATCCGAATCGACCAGTGCGGCGGCGATTTTGGTGCCGCCGATGTCCAAACAGAGGGTAAGCATGGCGCTCAGTGCCGGTGGGTGTTGTCGGGCTGGCGGGGGTCGCCGGGATGCTCGTAACCGGGTGCTAGCCACACCAGCTCGGCGCGGCGGGCATCCAGCCACAGCCGGAAGGCGCGCCGCCGCGCGGCGCCACGCAGATGTTCGGCGATCACCGATCGCACCTCATTCAGCGGTGATGCAACCAATACTGTTGTGCGCCAGCCACTTTGATCTCGCTGGGTTGCGACGAACCGCAGCGGGTTGCGGGCGTGATAGGCGGCCACCTCGTCATCGGTGACGTGCACCGCGGCGGTGACATCGGCGAACAGCGCCCGGGCGCGCGGATCGGCCAGCACGGCCGCGGCGACGCTGCCGATCTCCAGCCGCGCGGTCGCGTCGGGCAGCAACTCGGTCTCGGTCGGCGCGCCGCGTGCGGTCAGCCCGCGCGCGCCCGCCTCCGTGGCGATCACGCGTTGGGTGACGATCAGTTGGGTCAGCCAGCGCCGCAGCTGGCGGCCCTCGCCGGTGCCACCGGCCGGCAGCGCACCCGCTCCCCGGGCGGCGCGCAGCCGCGTTTCGGCCGCGTCGATTTCGGCGGACGACACGGGGATGCCGGCGACGGTCGCGATCGGGTGGTTGCTCATGTCACCGTCACCCGCACGGCGGGCGAGTAGATCAGCCGGCCGGCGCAGCCGATGCGTACCAGCGCCCACCACCGGCCGGGTTCCAGCCAGGCCGGCGGGGTCAAGCGAAAGCCGAGGTCGACGGTGCCGCGGGCGGGCAGGACCGCGCCGAGCGCGGCGGGGCCCATCCATTCCCAGGTGCCCCACGGGCTGATCAGATGCGCCTCCAGCCCGAGGTCGGCCCGGCCGTGGGTGCCGACCGTGACGGTCAGGTCGCCCGCTGCCCCGGGTCGCAGCGTGACCTCGCTGGGCCCGTCGGCAAGGTAGATCAGCTCGCCGGGGTCGACCGGTCCGCCGCCCACGGCCACCACGCACACGTCCTCCACCCCTTGCCGCCACGAAGCCGGGATCTCATCCCCGGCGAGGCGCAGCTCGGCCCGCACCGGATAGAGCCCGGGTTCGGCGCGGGGCGGGATCGACACCACGACGTCGGCCTCCAGGTGGTCGCCGCTGCACAGGGTCAACGGCAGCTCGGCGGGTGAAACCGACCAGCCGTCGGGGCACGCAAGGACGACCCCACCGCGCAGCGGGGCGTCGCTGCAGTCGCTGGCCGCGGTGAGGCGCAGGGTCATCTCGCCGCCCGGCCAGGCGCTGACCAGCGACGGGTGCAGGTGGGCGACCGCAGGCAGCCCACCGAGCGGCGCCGGACCCCGGTTGTGCAGCCAATAGCGGGCGTACAGGGGCTGGGCGGCCTCGGCGTGCGGAGCCAGGGCGGCGGCATCCGATATCGTCCCGGGCGTCTCGAAGCGGGCCAGCACGGTCGCCACCTGATAACCGTGCAGGTCGACCGAATCCAGGCGCCCGGTCGGTCTCTCCAGGAGATCGGCGCGCCGCAAGTCGCTGATCGCCGCGAAGTCCGAGCCGAGAACGACACGCGCGCGGGCCCCGGTCGTTTCCACCAGCCGCAGGGCGACCGCGTTCGGGTCGAGCGGCGCCGCGCTGCCCGCGGTCAGTGGATTGCCGGCGGCCTTGAGGGCCGCCAGGTGCACCGATTCGGCGGGCTCGACGCGCAGCAGCGAACCGGCCGGCGGCAGCGCGCCATGCCGCCGGCCTCCGGCGGCGACGAGCAACGGGTGGGAGAACTGTGCGCTGCGGGCGGGGATCTCGGCGCGCCGCCAGTCGCCCTGCCCGCTGACCAACGCGTACTCGAAGGCGTGGGTCCAGTGCTGGAGGCCGAAGTTGGAGCCGTCCGGCGCGGTGCGGCGCGGGTCGTCGATCCAGATGCCCGACGGCCAGCCGGTGCAGGAGCGCATCAGCGCGGTGTGCAGGGTGCCCTCGGTGTCGACGGCGAAGCTGGGCACCCCCCGGTTGAGCAGGGCGACGGTGCGGTCGTCGAATGCATCGGTTCCCGACGGGGGTTGTTGCGCGACGACGATCTCGGCGTCGCCGAGGTCGTCGGCCACCGAGGCGATCGCCGCCCGCAGGTCTTCCTCGTCGCGGCCGTCGATCACCAGCACGGGCAGCGCGCGCAGCGGGCGCAGGTCGGCGCCGGGCACCCACACCGCGGCCAGCTGCGTCTCGGCCGGCACCCACACCCTGGCCCGGCCGGACGCCGCCAGCTGACGGTCCAGTTCCTCGGCGTAGGCCGGATCGGCGTGGGCCAGCACCGCCCCGGTGAAAGCGTTGCGATCCGGCCCGCCCAGCGCGACGCGCACGTCGGGCAGATTGGAATCCACCGCGAGGTGGCCGTAGCGCGGCTTGTCCGCGGCGCTGCAGGTGGCCGTGACACCGGCACGAACCAGCGCCACCATCAGCTCACGCGCCAGCGGTCCGGACAGCGTCTCCGCCGGCGACACCACCTCGGCGACCGATATCGCCCGCACGTCGGCCCCCGAAACCCGGATCCGGGCCGCTGAGGACAGGCCGAACCAGCCGTACGCCGGGTTGTCCAAAGTCCACAGGTGCCGTGCGGTATCCACCGAGCGGGAGCCCTCGTGCAGCAACGCGAAACCCCGGCCCACGACGGCGTCGCCCACTTCGCTGACCGGCATGGCGCCCGGCACCGGGCACGGCCAGCGCAGCCGCACCAGCTGATCGGCGCCGGTGAACTCGTCGATCGTGGTGCGGCAGGCCACCCGCGCGACGCCCCGCCACAGCGTCAGGGTTTGGGTGTAGCGCAGCAACGTGCCGACCCGGCCGCGCACCACCACCCGCTGACCGAGGGGACCGTGGTAGGCCTGCACCCGCGCCCGTGCTTGCGACGAGCACACCACCGGCCCCTTGGGCAGCAGATGCCACGGGCCCTCGCCCTGCGTCGGGTGCGACGGGTATTCCTCGTAGACGGCGAGCTCGTTGCCCACCCGGCCGTCCGCGATCAGCTCGCGGCCCCCCGGGCCAGACAGGTCGATCAGCGAGGCGACCGCCCCGCCGCGGGCGGCGTCGACCTCGATCCGGTAGTGCTCGTTGGCGATCATCGATCCCGGCACCGGCGCCCAGCCGCTCGCCCGGTCGGCTTTATCGGTGGGAGCCAGCCGGTAGGTTTGCCAGCCCAGCGACGGGACGTCGCGGGCCAGCCAGGTGACCGAACTGCCGTCGTGCTCGACAAGCGCGGGCAGCTCGGCGCCGTCGGCGTCCAGCACCCGCGCGCCCGCGCGCAGCGGCGGATCGACCCGGGCGGTGACGATGTCGGTGCGCCGGTGGGCCAGCGAGTTCCACACGATGACGTCCCCGGAATCACCGATCGCCCCCGACAGCAGCGCCAGTGAGTTGTCCCGGGCCGCGCGACCCAACTCCCACGCGTCACGCCAGCCGGTCAACAGGTCGAGGTAGACCTGGTCGGACTCCGAGCCGGTGATCGCGTCGTGGTGCGCGCCGTAGGCCAGCTGCACCCACGCCTTGGCCAAGGCGGCATGCGGGTAGTCGGCGCCGGTCATCAGCGCCGCGAACACCGCGAAGCGCTCGGCCGCCAAGACGGCGTTCTCCGCGGCCCGGTTGGCTTGTTTGGTGTCGATGTGGGACACGTCCTTGCCGGTGTAGATCGGGTTCATGTCGCGGGTCTGCGGCGACGGCGCACACTCACGCTGCGCCAGTTCGGCGCGCACCGCCGCAAAGAATTCGCGCGGCAGCGCGCACACGAATCGCGGCCAGGTGTAGCGGGCGGCCCAGGCGCGATGGATGGCGGTGACCCACGTGTTGGGCGGGGTGTAGTCGGTGCCGACGGGCAGCAGCACATTGCGGGTCAGCGCGACCTTTTTGAGCTGATCGAACAGCTCGTACGTGGCGTCCTCGGCCTCGCCCAGCGACGTCGCGGAATCCATCCACCAGCCCGCCGAGTAATGCGCGGGCATGTAGTGGGTGAGCAGGCCGCGGCCCGACGGCGAGATCCACTCGAACTCGCTGCAGAACTGCATGCCGCCCAGTCCGCCGTCGCTGTGCGTCGGGCCCCACTGGTGGTGCGGTCCCCGGGCCCACGAGCTCGAAGTCAGGCCGGCGTCGGCGGCCAGCCCGGGGAACTGCGGGTCGTGGCCGAACACGTCCAGCTGCCACGCGGTCGCCGGGTCGGCACCCAGGATGTGACGCTGAAAGCCCATGCCGTGCACCAGGTTTCGAATGGTCGTTTCCGGGCTGGTCAGATTGGTGTTGGGTTCGTTGTAGGTGCCGCCCATCACCTCGACGCGGCCCTGCGTGATGAACCGCCGCAGGTCGGCGCGGTCCTCGGGGCGGGTGTCCCAGTACGGCTTGAGGTAGTCCACCTCCGCGAGCACGAACTTGTACTCGGGCTCGCGGCGCGCCATCTCCAGGTGTGCGTGCACGAGTTCGAAGCCGTTGGTCTGCCGGGCCCGCCCCGGCGGATCCTCGATCCACTCGCTGGTATAGGCGCCCTGGGTGTTCCACCACACCGGGTCGTAGTGGAAATGACTGACCATGAACATGGTCCAGCCGGGCTCGGCGATGGTGAAGTCAAACGGCAGTCGCGCACCGCCGGCGTGCACCCGCGCGGGCCGGCGCTCACCGACCACCGGATGGTCCACGGTGACCGGGACCTCGATCACTTCCCGGCCGGCCTCGGCGAGGATCTGTCCGCCCAGTCGGTCGCCGTCGATGCGGATCGGCGTCGGCTCGGCGCACCCTGAGACCGAGACCCGGACCAGCTGCAGCGGGGCGTCCGGCGGCCCGACGAATAGCTCGGTCGAGCGCGCCGAAACCAGCTGCATCCCCGCACTTTACGGCGTGTGGGCGAACTACGATCGGACAATGCCCGCCCTCGCCCGGCCCGTGGCCGACGAACGCAGCGCCCTGCGTGAATTCCTCGCGTTCCACCAAAGCGCGTATTTCGCCGTCTCGCACGGCCTCACCGACGAACAGGCCCGGTCCACGCCCTCGGTCAGCGCGCTGTCGATCGGCGGGCTGGTCAAGCACGCCACCGGGATGCAGCGCAGCTGGATGGCGCGCGTCGCCGCCGCGCCGGATGCGCCGCCGAAAGACACCCGCCCCTTCGAGCAGATCAGTAAGGAGTTCGCGGACCAGCACGTGATGCGGCCCGACGAGACGCTGGACGGGCTGCTGCGGGCATTCGAGGCGCAGAACGCCGAATCGCTTCGGCTGGCCGAGACCGCGGACCTCGACGCCGCGGTGCCCGTTCCGCGGGACATCCCGTGGTTCCCGAAGGACCAGGAGGCCTGGTCGGTGCGCTGGGTGATCCTGCACGTGATCAACGAGCTGGCGCGGCACGCCGGGCACGCCGACATCATCCGGGAGACGATCGACGGCGCCACCATGTATGAGCTGATCGCCGGGCTCGAGGGCTGGGCGATCCAGGGGTGGGTGCGGCCGTGGCGAAGCGGGCATCGGCCCCGGTAGAGATTGGGACTTGCCAGAGCCGATTTGGCAGACTGCTGGAATGAGTTCTACCAAACATCGAGAGGTGGCCAAGCTGGACCGGGTGCCGTTGCCGGTCGAAGCGGCCCGGGTAGCGGTGACAGGCTGGCAGGTCACCCGCTCCGCCGCTCGTGTCGTCACCAAACTGTCGGGCCGGGGGCCGTGGCAGCAGAAGGTGATCAAACAGCTCCCACAGACCTTCGCCGACCTGGGACCCACGTACGTGAAGTTCGGGCAGATCATCGCGTCCAGCCCCGGGGCGTTCGGCGAATCGCTGTCCCGGGAGTTTCGTGGCCTGCTGGACCGGGTGCCACCCGCCGACTCCGGCGAGGTGCACAAGCTGTTCATCGACGAGCTCGGGGCCGACCCGTCCGAGCTGTTCGCCACCTGGGACGAAGAGCCGTTCGCCTCGGCGTCCATCGCCCAGGTGCACTACGCGACCCTGCACAGCGGTGAGGAGGTCGTCGTCAAGATCCAGCGGCCGGGCATTCGCCGCCGGGTCGCCGCCGACCTGCAAATCCTCAAGCGCTTCGCCCAGGCCGTCGAGGTGGCCAAGCTGGGCCGCCGGCTTTCCGCGCAGGACGTCGTCGCCGACTTCTCCGGCAACTTGGCCGAGGAGCTGAATTTCCGGCTCGAGGCGCAGTCGATGGAGGCCTGGGTGTCGCACCTGCACGCCTCCGCGCTGGGCCAGGGCATCCGGGTGCCGCAGGTGTATTGGGACTTCACCAGCGACCGGGTGCTGACGATGGAGCGGGTGTCGGGCATCCGCATCGACGACGTCGCCGCCATCCGCAAGGCCGGGTTCGACGGCGTTGAGCTGGTGAAGGCGCTGCTGTTCTCGCTCTTCGAAGGCGGGCTGCGGCACGGGCTGTTCCACGGCGACCTGCACGCGGGCAACCTCTACGTCGACGATCAGGGCCGCATCGTGTTCTTCGACTTCGGCATCATGGGCCGCATCGACCCGCGCACCCGTTGGTTGCTGCGCGAATTGGTGTACGCGTTGCTGGTCAAGAAGGACCACGCCGCGGCGGGAAAGATCGTGGTGCTGATGGGCGCCGTCGGCACCATGAAGCCCGAGGCCGAGGCCGCCAAGGACCTGGAGCGTTTCGCCACCCCGCTGACCATGCAGACGTTGGGTGACATGTCGTACGCCGACATCGGCCGGCAGTTGTCGACGCTGGCCGACGCCTACGACGTCAAGCTGCCCCGCGAGCTGGTGCTGATCGGCAAGCAGTTCCTCTACGTCGAGCGCTATATGAAGCTGCTGGCGCCCAAGTGGCAGATGATGTCGGATCCGCAATTGACGGGGTATTTCGCGAACTTCATGGTCGAAGTCAGCCGCGAACACTCCTCCGACGTAGAGGTATAGGAGCGCTGCGGTGCAGGTCCGCACGGGGCATGCCATATCAGGCGACCTAAAGCTGTACTACGAGGACATGGGTGACATCGACGACCCGCCCGTCCTGCTGATCATGGGGCTGGGAGCCCAGCTGCTGCTGTGGCGGATCCCGTTCTGCGAGAAGCTGGTCAGCCGCGGCCTGCGTGTCATCCGGTACGACAACCGCGACGTCGGCCTGTCCAGCAAGACCCGCTATGGCGGTAGCTCGGGGCAGCCGCTGGCGACGCGGTTGGTCCGGTCCTGGCTTGGCCTGCCCAGCCGGGCGGTGTACCGGCTCGAGGACATGGCCGACGACGCCGCGGCCGTGCTGGATCATCTGGACATCGACCGTGCCCATGTCGTGGGCGCGTCGATGGGCGGCATGATCGCCCAGATCTTCGCCGCGCGATTCCGCGAGCGGACCACCACCCTGGCGGTCATCTTCTCCAGCAACAATTCGGCTCTGCTGCCGCCGCCGGCGCCGCGCGCGTTGCTGGCGCTGCTGAAGGGGCCGCCGCCGAACTCGCCGCGCGAGGTGGTCATCGACAATGCGGTGCGCGTCGGCAAGATCATCGGGAGCCCGCGCTACCGGGTGGCCGACGAGCAGGCCCGCGCCGAGGCCGCGGAGGGCTACGACCGCAATTACTACCCGCAGGGCGTCGCGCGGCATTTCGCCGCGGTGCTCGGCAGCGGCAGCCTGCGGCGCTACAACCGCGGGACCGTCGCCCCCACCGTGGTGATCCACGGCCGGGCGGACAAGCTGATGCGGCCCTTCGGAGGCCGCGCGGTGGCCCGGGCGATCGATGGCGCCCGACTGGTGGTATTCGACGGCATGGGTCATGATCTGCCACAGCAGTTGTGGGATCAGGTGGTCGGCGTGCTGGCAAACAACTTCGGCAAGGCGTGCTGAGGCGAAAAGTATCCCGTAGACACATTTCTTCGCAGTTTCAGTCCCTGTCACAGGGTTGTACGGTTGTCGAAGGAGGGTGGGTGTACCAATGGTCAGGCTGGAGCCGTATTACGAAGAGTCGCAGGCAACCTACGACATTTCGGACGACTTCTTCGCGTTGTTCCTTGACCCCAATATGGTGTACACCTGCGCCTATTTCGAAACCGACGACATGACGCTGGAAGAGGCACAGCTTGCCAAGCTGGATCTGGGACTGGACAAGCTGAACCTCGAGCCGGGAATGACGGTGCTCGATGTCGGCTGCGGCTGGGGCGGGGCGGTGGTCCGAGCTGTGGAGAAGTACGACGTGAATGCCATCGGCATCACGCTCAGCCGCAACCACCACGCGCGCACCGAAGCGAGGCTGGCCGCGATCCCGACGACTCGGCGAGCCGAGGCCCGGCTGCAAGGTTGGGAGGAGTTCGACGAACACGTCGATCGGATCATCAGCTTCGAGGCCTTCGACGCATTCAAAAAGGAACGCTGGCCCGCGTTCTGGGATTGGGCGTACGAGACCCTCCCCGGCGACAGCCGGATGCTGATGCACAGCATATTTACGCACCCGCAGTCGCACTGGAGGGAAGTCGGCATCAAAATCACGATGTCAGACCTGCGTTTCCTGCACTTCCTCGGCAAGGAAATCTTTCCCGGCGGGCAGATGTGCGGCGAATCCGACATCGTCGACTTGTCGCGAGCAAGCGGTTTCTCGCTCGAGCAGACCCAATACCTACAGCCGCATTACGCCCGGACCCTGGACACGTGGGCGGCCAACCTGCAGGCCAATCGCGAACGCGCCATCGCCATCCAGTCCGAAGAGGTCTACGACCGCTTCATGCGCTACCTGACCGGCTGCGCGGGCCTTTTCCGCAAAGGCATCTCCAACGTGGCCCAGTACACTCTCACCAAGTAGCGCCGGAAAACGTAGACTTTGCATCCGCGGTTGGGCCCCGCGACGCGCACTTCCACCCTTAGCAAACGACGCCCCGACGTTGGTATCGTTGCCGGTCACACAGGACCCCTCGATGCGTACGTGAGTAGAGGCAGTAAACGTCATCCAGGAGAACAGGACGAAAATGGCTGAGCACACGACTGGCCCGACGAAGACGCGAACGCGTTCGGAGGACATCCAGGCGCATTACGACGTCTCCGACGATTTCTTCGGGCTGTTCCAGGACCCGTCGCGGATCTACAGTTGCGCGTACTTCGAGCGCGACGACATGACCCTGGAGGAAGCGCAGTACGCCAAGATCGACCTCAATCTCGACAAGCTGGACCTGAAGCCGGGCATGACCCTGCTGGACATCGGCTGCGGCTGGGGCACGACCCTGAAACGCGCCGTCGAGCGGTTCGACGTCAACGTCATCGGCCTGACGCTGTCCAAGAACCAGCACGCCCGCGCCGCGGCGTTGCTCGCTTCCATCGACAGCAACCGCTCGCGCGAGGTCCGTCTGCAGAACTGGGAGGACTTCGACGAGCCGGTCGACCGCATCGTGTCGATCGAGGCCTTCGAGCACTTCGGCCACGAGAACTACGACGACTTCTTCAAGCGGACCTACGACATCATGCCCGACGACGGCCGGATGACGGTCCAGAGCAGTGTCAGCTACCACCCGTACGATCTTGCCGCGCGCGGCAAGAAGCTGAGCTTCGAGACGGCGCGGTTCATCAAGTTCATCGTCACCGAGATCTTCCCCGGCGGCCGGCTGCCCTCCACCCAGATGATGGTCGATCACGGTGAAAAGGCCGGTTTTGTTGTGCCCGAACCGATTTCGCTGCGGCCGCATTACATCAAGACCCTGCACATCTGGGGTGACACGCTCGAGTCGAACCGGGACAAGGCCATCGAGGCCACGTCCGAAGAGGTCTACAACCGCTACATCAAGTACCTGCGCGGCTGCGAGCACTATTTCACCGAGGAGATGCTCGACGTCAGCCTGGTGACCTACCTCAAGCCGGGTGCGGCCGCCTGATTCCCCCGAGCCTGTCGGATTAGCGCTGCGCGGTTCGTCGAGTAGGTAGAGAGTGGAGCAGACGGCTTCGCTCACTACCGGAGGTGACGACCATGCAGTATTTCGCCTTGTTGATCAGCAAGGAGCAGGACCGTACGCCCGACGACGCCGCCGCCGCGATGGCAGCATTCGAGGGCTTTCACGCCAAAGCCGGGCGGGCGATCAAAGCCGGTGACGCGCTGGCGCCCGCCGCGGCCGCCGTGGCCATCACCGGCGGTCCGGATGCGCCGATGGTGACCGACGGCCCCTTCGCGGAGGCCGCCGAGGTGGCTTGCGGCTATTACGTGTTCGAGGCCGAAAACCTCGATGAGGCGCTGGCGTTGGCACGCGACGTCCCGGTGGCCGCGTTCGGGGCGGTGGAGCTGTGGCCGGTGGTCCACGCCGTCGAGCCGTCCCGCGCGCTCACCGGCGACGACTGGCTCGCGCTGCTGCTCGAACCCGCCGAATCCGCCCACACACCGGGTACGCCGGAGTGGGAGGCCGTGGCGGCGAAGCACGTGGATCTGCACGCCGCCGCCGGCGATCACGTGATCGGCGGCGCCGCGCTGCACGACCGGTCCACGGCGACGACCGTGCGGGTGCGCGACGGCGAGGTCCTCATCACCGACGGGCCGTATGTGGAGGGCGCCGAAATCGCCACCGGGGTCTACCTGCTGAGCGCCGCGGATCGTGACGAGGCCGTCAAGATCGCATCGATGATCCCCGCCTCGACGGTGCACCTGCGCCAGCTGGCGGGAGTCTCCGGCCGGTAGGCAGATGGCCGACCTGGACGGCGTCTTCCGCCGGGAGTGGGGCCCGGCCGTGGCCGCGCTCGCGCGGTGGTCGGGTGACCTCACCGTCGCCGAGGACGCCGTCCAGGAGGCCTGCGCCGAAGCGCTGCGCACCTGGCCGCGCGATGGGGTGCCCGTCAATCCGGGCGGATGGCTGGTAACCGTCGGCCGCAATCGCGCCCGGGATCGCCTGCGCCGCGAATCGGTGCGCCCCGGAAAGGAATTGACGGCCGTGCTGGACGACATCAGGACACGCACCGAGCACACCGACCCGCATCCGGTTCCCGATGACGAGCTGCGGATGATGTTCACCTGCGCGCACCCGGCGCTGGACCGGCAATCACAATTGGCGTTGACGCTGCGGCTGGTGTCCGGCCTGACCGTCGGTGAAATCGCCCGCGCGCTCCTGCAGACCGAGACGGCGATCGGCCAGCGAATCACGCGCGCCAAGAACAAGGTTCGGCACGCCAACATCCCGCTGCGGGTCCCGCCCGCCGAGCTGCTGCCCGAGCGCATACCCCACGTGCTGGGTTGCGTCTATTCGGTGTTCACCGAGGGCTACTGGTCGACCGCGGGGCCCTCGGCCATCCGTGACGACCTGTGTGACGAAGGGATCCGGCTGGGCGGGGAGCTGTGCGCGCTGCTGCCCGATGAGCCGGAGGCGCACGCATTGTCCGCCCTTACGCTGCTCCATGATTCGCGACGCGCGACCCGGGTGGACGAGTCCGGGATGCCGGTGCCGCTCGAGGACCAGGACCGCCGCCGGTGGGACCGCGCACGCATCGTCCGCGGGCTGGACCGGTTGCGGCGGGCCCAGGGTTCGACGGGCGCTTATCTGCTCCAGGCGGTGATCGCCGCACTGCACGCGACGGCGCCGTCGTGGGAACAGACCGATTGGGTCGCCATCTGCACCGCCTATGACCGGCTGGTGGGGATCACCGGCTCCCCGGTGGTGGCCGCCAATCGCGCGCTGGCGATCGGGTTGCGCGACGGTCCGGACGCCGGCCTCGCCGCCTTGGACGACGTGGCAGGCGATCCGCGGCTCGACCGCTCCAATCTTGCGGTGATCGTGCGCGCCGACCTGCTCCGGCGCGCGGGCAGACCAGCCGAAGCGCTCACGTGGTACCGAACGGCCTTGACATCCAACGGATCTGACCCGGGCCGCGAGTTCCTGCGGCGGCGCATCGCCGAGTGCGGCGGCTAGGATGCCGAGCAGACACAAAAGCACCCGACACGCCGAGAAAGCGGGGCTTTTGCGTCTGCTCGCGAAAAATTACGCCTCGGAGAAGTTGCGGGTGACGGACGGGTCGACCGGAATGCCCGGGCCCGTCGTCGTCGAGACGGTGATCTTCTTCAGGTAGCGGCCCTTCGACGCGGACGGCTTGTGCCGCAGCACCTCGTCAAGCGCGGCGCCGTAGTTCTCGGCCAGGGCCGTCTCGTCGAAGGAGGCCTTGCCGATGACGAAGTGCAGGTTGGCCTGCTTGTCGATGCGGAAGTTGATCTTGCCGCCCTTGATGTCGGCCACGGCCTTGGCGACGTCGGGGGTCACGGTGCCGGTCTTGGGGTTCGGCATCAGGCCGCGCGGACCGAGCACCCGCGCGATGCGACCGACCTTGGCCATCTGGTCCGGGGTCGCGATCGCGGCGTCGAATTCCAGCCAGCCGCCCTGAATCTTCTCGATCAGGTCGTCGCTGCCGACGATGTCCGCACCGGCGGCCTGTGCCTGCTCGGCCTTGTCGCCGACGGCGAACACCGCGACGCGGGCGGTCTTACCGGTGCCGTGCGGCAGGTTGACCGTGCCGCGGACCATCTGGTCCGCCTTGCGCGGGTCGACGCCCAGCCGGATCGCCACCTCGACGGTCGCGTCCTGCTTGCTCGACGACGTTTCCTTGGCGAGCTTGGCCGCCTCCAGCGGGGAGTTGAGGTTGTTGCGGTCCACCTTCTCGGCGGCGGCGCGGTATGCCTTGCTGTTCTTGCTCATTGATTCATCCAATCTGGTGTTGGGTCGTGGTTCGCGGGCCGAAGCTGGCCCTCCCACTGTGGTCGGGTATTACTCGACGGTGATACCCATCGACCGGGCGGTGCCGGCGATGATCTTGGCGGCCGCGTCGATGTCGTTGGCATTCAGATCGGCCTTCTTGGTCTCGGCGATCTCCTTGACCTGATCCCAGCTGACCTTGGCGACCTTGGTCTTGTGCGGTTCGGCCGAGCCCTTGCCGACGCCGGCGGCCTTGAGCAACAGCTTGGCGGCGGGCGGGGTCTTGAGCGCGAAGGTGAAGCTGCGGTCCTCGTAGACCGTGATCTCGACAGGGATAACCTGGCCGCGCTGGTTCTCCGTGGCGGCGTTGTACGCCTTGCAGAACTCCATGATGTTGACGCCGTGCTGACCGAGCGCGGGCCCGACCGGCGGCGCCGGGTTGGCCTGCCCCGCCTGGATCTGAAGCTTGATCAGCCCGACGACTTTCTTCTTCGGGGCCATGAGATGTTGTTCGTTCCTTCCTGGTTTGTGCCCGGCGTATCCGCCGGTTTAGAGCTTGGAGACTTGGCTGAAGGTCAATTCGACCGGTGTTTCGCGGCCGAAGATCGACACCAGCACCTTGAGTTTTTGCTGCTCGCCGTTGACCTCGTTGATCGTGGCCGGCAACGTCGCGAAGGGCCCGTCCATGACCGTCACCGATTCGCCGACCTCGTAGTCGACCTCGATGGCCGGACGTTCCAGCCCGCCGGCCTCGGCGGCGGTGGCGGTGCTGGCCGCGCCCTTGGCGGCCTTCTTCGTCGCGCCGCGCGGCAGCAGGAACTTCACCACGTCGTCGAGCGTCAGGGCCGACGGGCGCGAGGTCGCCCCGACGAACCCGGTGACCCCGGGGGTGTTGCGCACCGCGGCCCACGAGTCGTCGGTCAACTCCATGCGCACCAGGATGTAGCCGGGCAGCACCTTGCGATTGACCTGCTTGCGCTGGCCGTTCTTGATCTCCGTGACCTCTTCGGTGGGCACCTCCACCTGGAAGATGTAGTCACCGACGTCAAGGTTCTGCACACGCGTTTCGAGGTTGGCTTTGACCTTGTTCTCGTATCCCGCGTAGGAGTGGATCACATACCAGTCGCCGGGCTTGCTGCGCAGTTCCGCCTTGAGCGTGGCGGCCGGGTCTGCCTCTTCGTCCGGCTCCTCGTGCGCCTCGGCAGCGTCGTCCGCAGTCGCCTCGGCGGCCTCGGAGGTCGCCGTGCCGTCAGAAGCCTCGGAAGCTTCAGCAGCCTCGGTGGCGTCGGCGGTCTCTTTCAGGTCGACCGCTTCACCCGCTGACGGGTCACCGTCGAAGGTAGTCACGGTGTGAGTCCTCTCTGTCACTTTAAAAGCGGCGTCACTCGCTCAGCCGAACACCAACAGCACCAGCTTGGTCAGGCCGAAATCCGCCAGGCCGACCAGCGCCACCATGAAGGCCAGGAAGGCCAGCACAACGGAGGTGTACGTGAGCATCTGCTTGCGGTTGGGCCAGATGACCTTCCGCATCTCTGCAACGACCTGCTTGAGGTAGTTGTAGACGAACACGAACGGATTGGCCCGGTGGTCCCCGGATTTCTTCGGCTTGGCGGCCTTCTTGGCTTTGGCGCCCTTCTTGGCCTTCTCCTTGCCGAAGATCTCGATCTCGTCCGACGACTCGGCGTCCTCGCCGGCGCCGGCGGCTTTCTGCCGGGACCGCTTACCGGTGGGGCGTTGTGGCCGCGTCACCACCGCCGTCCGACCGCCGCCGGCGCGGCCGTCATCTGTCTCAGCGCCGTCGCCGGCGGCGTCGTTGGCAACATCGCCTTCGTCGCTCACCGCACGCTCCTTTGATTGCTCGTACCCGAGAGCCGTCCCCTCGGTGGCGGCACATTCTTCCAGTGTCCACCATGGCACACCTCAGCGGTCGCCCGTGTCCTCCTCAGGCCATCCCGGCCCGCATCGTCAACGGACGTTCGTCTTCAGCAGGGGCGACAGGACTTGAACCTGCAACCTGCGGTTTTGGAGACCGCTGCTCTGCCAGTTGAGCTACGCCCCTTCGCGGTTGGCAGGCCAACCTGCGCTTACCTACCCGGGCTTACATGACACGCGCGCCTTCCGATTGCTCGACTCACGGAAAGCGCGCTAGTGCTGGGAAAACCCCGACGACCGAGTGTACATCGGTGCGGGAGTCAGATACTAATTACGCCGTCCTCACGACCTGGCCGGACTCTGCGTCCCACCGCAGGTTTGCGGACCCGTCGGTGTACTGGCTCATCAACGTGGTGTAGGCCTCCATGACGACCTCGCCGGCTTCGTCGGTACAGATGTTCTTGGTGACGACAATGTCGGCGCCGAAACGCTCGGCCACCGATTGGACCTCCATCCGGGCCCACAGCTTGTCGCCGGCCTTGATCGGCCTGGAGAATACGAACCGCTGGTCGACCTGGACGATCACCATGGTCTCCATGCCGATGTCGACATGCCGGAAGAAATCGAGCTGGACCAGCTTGGCGAAGATCGTCCCAAAGGTCAGCGGCGCCAGGATCGCGCTGTGGCCGAGCTCCGTGGCCGCGTCTTCCTCGAAATACGCCGGATGGT
This sequence comes from Mycobacterium sp., assembly GCF_004298145.1. Classification (GTDB taxonomy): domain Bacteria; phylum Actinomycetota; class Actinomycetes; order Mycobacteriales; family Mycobacteriaceae; genus Mycobacterium. The sequence goes on along the minus strand of NZ_SCRH01000001.1, from coordinate 17,346 downwards.
CGTTCTTGATGGATTGCGCAAACGCGCGGAGTTGCTCACGACCGACCACGAAATAGTCCGCGTAGCGCCAGATCATTCCCCTGATGTCTGTTTTGAGCGCCATCAGCTATGCCAGGGTTGCGGACGCGATCGCCCTGCCGAAGATCTTCTTGCCGCCGGTGGTGGCAGTGAGCGCGATGGTCACGGACTTGGTCTCGGGATCGGCGGATTTCACCCGGCCGCTGAAGATCAGCTCGGCGCCCTTGCCGTCGTTGGGCACCGGTACCACGGCGGTGAACCGCACGTTGTACTCGGTGACCGCCCCGGGATCACCGATCCACGAAGTGACATAACCGCCGCCAATGCCCATGGTCAGCATGCCGTGCGCGATCGCGGTATCCAGGCCGACGACCTTGGCGATCTCGTCGTCCCAGTGGATCGGGTTCAAGTCACCGGAAACGCCCGCGTAATTCACCAGATCCTGGCGGGTCAACGGGTAGGTCTTCTCCGGAAGCTGGTCGCCCACCTTCACGGAGCTGAACTCACGCAGTGGCATCAGTAAACCCCTCTTCTCCCTCATCGCCGGCACGGCCCGCCAGGGTCGTGTAGGTCTCTTGCACGACGTCACCGGCTTCATTGGTGATGACATTCTTCGTGACGATGATCTGGGTGCCGTGCGACACGCGCACCGAGTCCACATAAACGTCGCAGTAGAGCCTGTCACCGGCCACCAGCGGCGCGAAAAATTTCAGCACCTGGTCGACCTGAACGACCTGCGCGTCCTGGACGGCGACCTTGGCGTACTTGAAGAACGCCATCTGCGCCGTGTAGCCGAACACGCAAACAAACGTCAGCGGGGCCAGCAAACCCTTGTAGCCGAGGTCGGCGGCCGCCTTCTCCTCGAAAAACGCCGGGGTGTCGTTTTGCACGGCGACCGCGTATTCGCGGATCTTCTCCCGCTCCACCTCGTAATGATCGGGATAGCGGTAGTGCATCCCGACGATGCTTTCGGTTAACGGCACGGTTCGTAAACTACCTAATCAATCGGAATAAGCGCTGGCGGGTCGCCGCTAGCGCGTCTCCCGATGCGCCTGGTGCTTACCGCAGTTGGGGCAGAACTTCTTCAGCTCCAGTCGGTCCGGGTCGTTCCGGCGGTTTTTCTTGGTGATGTAGTTGCGGTGCTTGCACACCTCGCATGCCAAGGTGATCTTCGGCCGTACGTCGGTACTGGACGCCATGACGGTTCTCTCTCGATTCTTGAAAAAAATCTGTGCTGTTCTGTTGTAGCGATGGCCGGACTCGAACCGGCGACCTAACGATTATGAGTCGTTCGCTCTAACCGACTGAGCTACATCGCCTCTGGCCACCCCTTTTGGGGTCGGGGCCGCCACGCTGCTCGGCGTCCGCCGAGCCCCCTAACGGAATCGAACCGTTGACCTTTTCCTTACCATGGAAACGCTCTACCGACTGAGCTAAGGGGGCCGTTCACCCGAAGCGATCAGTCGCGCGGGCCTAAAAGAGGGTACAACCTGGCTCGCAGCGGCACCAAACCACGAGTACCGATGGGCGGTGGCACGCCGCGGTCGCCCGAAACGCCGGGCTCATTCGGCCCTCGACGAGGCCGGCGCGCAGCTCACCCGCTCCCGCCGGTACGGCGAGGTTGCCACGCGTCGAGGTCGCTGAACTCGTCGTACTCGTCGTCCTCTTCGATGGAATCGTCTTCATGAAGCAGGGTGCGCAACGCGAGATTGACGGCCTCACGTGTGTCGGCGAGATGGAAGCGCCGGATCGCCTCATCGACCAGATCGAGGTCGACCTCGATTTCGACCTTCTTCCTCATGCGCCAACAATACCCACCGCGGCCCGCCCTGATCCGGGTCCTAATCTGGTGACGTGTCACAAGACCGGCTGTACTTTCGTCAACTGCTCTCCGGTCGCGACTTCGCCGCCGACGACATGGTCGCGACCCAGATGCGCAACTTCGCCTACCTGATCGGCGACCGGCAAACCGGGGACTGCGTGGTCGTCGACCCGGCATATGCCGCCGGTGATCTCATCGACACCCTCGAGGCCGACGGCATGCGTCTGTCCGGGGTGCTGGTGACCCACCACCACCCCGACCATGTGGGCGGATCGATGATGGGCTTCTCGCTGCAGGGCCTGGCGGAACTGCTGGAACGGGCGTCGGTGCCGGTGCACGTCAATACCCATGAGGCGCTGTGGGTTTCGCGAGTCACCGGGATCGGTCTGGGCGACCTGACCGCACACGAGAACCATGACAAGGTCAGCATCGGCGATATCGAGATCGAGTTGCTGCATACCCCCGGCCACACCCCGGGCAGCCAGTGTTTTCTGCTCGACGGCCGCCTGGTCGCCGGTGACACGTTGTTCTTGGAGGGCTGCGGGCGCACCGACTTCCCCGGCGGCGACTCCGACGAGATGTACCGCAGCCTGCAGCGGCTCGCGACCCTTCCCGGTGACCCGATGGTGTTTCCGGGGCATTGGTATTCGGCTGAACCGAGTGCCTCGCTGTCGGACGTCAAGCGTTCCAACTATGTGTATCGGGCCGCGGACCTTGACCAATGGCGGATGCTGATGGGCGGCTGAGCGTCGCGGTGATCACTCGATGGTGACCCTTCGGCGCCCGGCCCTGTGATATAAGCGGGGGGTGGATTCCATGGGTTGGATCCAGGACAGCTGGCATGAGGTCACGCACGTCGGGTCCAGCACCTGGATTGCGTGGGCGGCGTGGGCGGCGATCGCCCTCGCCGTCGTCACGCTGGTCTTCACCAACAGCCAGATCACCCGCAATCGCCGCGCGGCGGCGGAGCAAACCCGCCCGCACGTCGGGGTGTTCATGGAACCGCATCCCGCCGACTGGCACGTGATCGAACTGGTGGTCCGCAACTTCGGTCAGACCGCGGCCTACGACATCGAGTTCTCGTTCGTCAATCCGCCGACGGTGGCCGAATACGAAAGCGCCGCCGACGGCTACGCCGACGTCGTCGAATTGCGGCTGCCCCGCGAGTTGCCGGTGCTCGCACCCGGTCAGGAATGGCGGATGGTGTGGGATTCCGCGCTCGACCGCGCCGAAATCGGCAGTGGTATCGAATCGCGCTTCACCGGCACCGTCAGCTACTACGACCGGCCCGATCGGCCGCGCGGCCTGCGGTTCTGGCAGCGCGAACGCTCTCCGCTGCGCACCGAGGTGGTGCTGGACTGGGATGCGCTGCCTCCCGTCCAGCGCATCGAGTTGATGACCACCCATGACCTGGCGAAGCGGGAAAAGGAGAAGCTGGAGCTGCTGCGCGGCCTGCTGACCTATTTCCACTACGCCAGCAAGGAGACCCGGCCCGAGGTCTTCCGCAGCGAGATCGAGCGGATCAACGCGGCGGTCCGAGAAACCCAAGACAGATGGCGCACCCGCCAAATCGACGAACCCACCGATGTCAGCCTGCGCTGGAGTAACGCCGAAGGCGATTTGGGCAAACACCACGGCCAGCCCGCGTGACGGCAAGGAGCAAGCCATGACCGCCCCGGTCCACTACAGCACCAAGGACTCCGTCGCCGTCATCAGGATGGACGACGGCAAGGTCAATGCGCTGGGTCCGACCATGCAGCGGGCCCTGGGCGACGCGATCGACCAGGCCGATCGGGACGACGCCGGGGCGCTGGTGATCACCGGCAATGAGCGGGTGTTCAGCGGGGGCTTCGACCTGAAGGTCCTCACCTCCGGTGAGGTGCAGCCCGCGATCGACATGCTGCGAGGCGGGTTCGAGCTGGCGTACCGCCTGCTGTCTTATCCGAGGCCGGTGGTGATGGCGTGCACCGGCCATGCGATCGCGATGGGGGCGTTCCTGTTGTCGTCGGGCGATCACCGGGTGGCCGCTCACGCCTACAACATCCAGGCCAATGAGGTCGCGATCGGCATGGTCATCCCCTACGCGGCGTGCGAGATCATGAAGCTGCGGCTGACGCCGTCGGGATACCAGCAGGCCGCCGGGCTGGCCAAAACGTTCTTCGGTGAAACCGCCCTTGCCGCGGGCTTTATCGATGAGATCGTGCTGCCCGAGATGGTTATCGACCGCGCCGAGGAAGCCGCAATCGAATTCGCCGGCCTCAATCGGGGCGCCCACGCCGCCACCAAGCTGCGCGCCCGCGCCGACGCCCTGGCGGCCATCCGAGCCGGCATCGACGGGATCGAAGCCGAATTCGGGATGTAGGCCGCGCGGCGGATCCGCCTGAGGTGGTTTCGGGGGCCGCCGCCGGGGAAGTCCTCGCCAACGCGATGCTCAAAGAGTTTTCACCGCAGGTGCTGATGAACTGAAACGGCGAACGCGGTGGCCGCATAAAGCCGCCACCGCGTTCACTTCGCCTCCTCGCCGCCAGTCTGACACGTACACGCCGGCCCGTCACTTCACCCGCCGGGACACGGCTTACCGGAACCGGTCCAGATAAGCCGGCCAATCCCACGTCGACAGGAAGGCCTGCGCCGCCGCATAGCCGCTCTCATAGAGCTCTTCGAGCCGGCCCCTGGAGGTGGCGAAGTCGAGCACGCCGACATCGGTCGATTCGACCGCGATGGCGCGCGCCGCAACCCACGGCTGGCTGAGATGGGTCTGGTCGTGGCCGGCCAGCATGGTGGTGAGCAGGCTTTCCAGCAATGCCGTCTGCTCGAAGAAGCGCAACGGTTTCAGGGCCGGCATCACCGCACCCAGGCCCTCGGTCAGCCTCGGCAGGACCGTGATCCCGAAGGTGGGCCAGGCCGGCGCCCTGCCGTCGCGCCGGTCGAAGGTGTCGACGGGGAAATTCGACAGCACACCGCCGTCGACGAGGGTGGACGTCGTGCCGTCGGCGCCGGTCAGCTTGACCGGGCGATAAAAGAAGGGAATCGCCATCGAGGCGCGCACCGCGTCGGCCACCGGCTGCTCATCGGGGTCCAGACCGTAGAGCCGCCGATAGTCCCACGGGAACCGCACCAGCTGGGCCGCGGTCACGTCGGCAACGGTGACCACCAGCCTGTCCCGCCGCCCTTCGACCAGGTCGTCCTCGTCGAGGTGCAGATCGCCGAAGGAGGTGACCCCGAAGTTCCTCAACTCGCTGCGAATCCAGTCGTGGGCGACGTCGCCGCGGTACATGCTCGTCTCGGTCACCAGCCCCCAGGCCGCACCGAGATAGGGGACGGGTCGGGCGTCGCGCCACTTATGGAGCGGGACCGAGAAGGCGAGCTCTTTGACCTGCGCGCCGGTCAGCTGGGACCCGATGGATCCGGCCGCCAGGATCGCCGCGACCACCGAGCCGGCCGAGACCCCCGACACCCTCTTGATCGAATACCCGGCATCCATCAGCGCGACGATGGCGCCCACCAGACCGATGAACTTCACGCCCCCGCCGGACAGCACGAGGTCAACGGGTTTCGGCTCGTGCGTGTTGGACACCATCCGCTACTCCGACGAAACCCATTGATAGGGAAGGAATTTCCCGTCGAAGGTGACCACGACGCGGTCGCCGGACGGGTGCGGCTTCTTCTGTAGGTCGACGCTGAAGTTAATGGCGCTCATGATTCCGTCGCCGAACTGTTCGGCGATCAGCTCCTTGAGGGCGCCGCCGTACACCTGCAGGGCCTCGTAGAAGCGGTAGACGGTCGGGTCGGTCGGCACCGCGCTGGGCAGGCCGCCTCGCATGGGGGCCGCGGCCAGCACCGGCACCGCGGACTGGTCGAGGCCGAGCATCTCGGCCAGGACCTTGGCCTGCTCGACCGGAATCGGATGCTGTCCGAGCAACGCGGCGGTGGTCCACACCACCGGTGCGCCGATGGCGTCGGCCAGCTGTTGCCACGTCAGCCCCTTGGCCAGGCGCGCGACGACGATCTGTTCGGTGAGTTCGTTTCTCGTCATGCGTATCAGCATTGCACCGCCCGCGCGCGAGCCCACGCCTCAGCCCGGTTTGGTCGCGGTGACCAGCCGCGTGGAGAACCAGGGGCCGCCGTACCACATGCGCCAACCGAGGTTGCGCCGTCGCACGCTGCGCCAGCCCAGTTCGCGCAGCCGCGCGGCGTGCTGACGCGTCTCCCAGAGGTCGGCGATCGCCAGCCGGCCACCCGGTCGCAGCACGCGTACGGCCTCGTCGAGCGCCTGCCGCCGGCCGGTGTGGCCGCCGATGTTGTGGATGGCCAGGTTGCTCACGATCACGTCGACGCTCTCGTCGGCCAGCGGCAGCGCGGTCATGTCGGCGGTGTGCACCTCGACGCGGTCGGCGACGCCTTCGGCCACCGCGTTCGCCAGCGTGGCCTGCTGCGAGTTGTCCGTCTGGTCCGCCTGCCACAGGTCCACACCGATCGCGCGGCCCCGCGGCAACCGTTTGGCCGCGGCCAGCAGCACCGCACCGCGCCCACACCCGAGGTCGAGCACCGTTTCGTCGCCCGTGAGCCGCAGGTCGCGCAGAACCCGTTCCCACACAACGAATTTCCCGGTCCGCGTCGCATACATGTACAGGAGCGTGTTGGCCGCGATCCCGGCGCTGGACACCGCGGCCAGCGCCGCCCTGAGCCGCTTGCCGCGCGCCCAGCTGATGCCCGCCCACACGGCCAGGGCGGCGGCCTGAGCGCCGATGCCTATCGCCTGGGTTCGTGCGGAGACTTTGTGGAAAGACCCGTCGATTCCGTAATCGCCCTGGTGGTCATGCACGCCCGCCAGCTTACGGCTCGACAAGTCGCCGAAGGTTTTTCACGCGTTCTCACCAGCGGCCGCGGTGTACTTCCCGGCAGCTGTTTTCCCGAGTTCTGACGAGGCTCGCCCGCAGGGCCGGCGACGTTTGCTTTTTGCGATATCGGGAAGCCCTGGTGAACCAACCGTGCGACCCGCTCGTGAACAGCTGAATGGCCCCGAGTCAGAAAGGCGGGTGCCCGCCGTGGCAGAGAACCTGACGCCGCACTTCGAGGAGGTGCAGGCCCACTACGACCTGTCGGACGACTTCTTCCGGCTGTTCCTCGATCCCACCATGACCTATAGCTGCGCGTATTGGGACCGCAACCGGGACATACCGCTGGAAGAGGCGCAGCTGCGCAAGATGGACCTGTCGCTGGGCAAGCTGGGTCTGCGGCCCGGGATGACGCTGCTGGATGTCGGCTGCGGCTGGGGCGCCACCATGCGCCGCGCGATCGAAAACTACGACGTCAACGTCATCGGATTGACCCTGTCGAGACACCAGGCCGAACACGTCCAGCAGCTCCTCGACGCGCTGGACACCGAACGCAGCAGGAGGGTACTGCTGCACGGCTGGGAAGAGTTCGACGAAACCGCGGACCGGATCGTCTCCATCGGCGCGTTCGAGCATTTCGGGTATGACCGCTACGACGACTTCTTCGCGATGGCCTATCGCACCCTGCCCGACGACGGGGTGATGCTGCTGCACAGCATCACCATGCTGACCCCGCAGCAGATCGTCGAACATGGCCTGGAACTGTCCGACGAACAGACGAGCTTCAACGAATTCATCGCCACCGAGATCTTCCCGGGCGGCCAGTTGCCGGCGATCGAGATGGTGGAGTTCCACGCCTCCAAGATGGGTTTCAACCTGAAACGCAGGCAGTCGCTGCAGCTGCATTATGCCCGCACGCTCGACTGCTGGGCCGAGGCATTGCGGGCGCACCACGACGAGGCCATCGCGATTCAGTCCGAAGTGGTCTACCGGCGCTACATGCGATACCTGACCGGCTGCGCCAACGCATTCCGCGCCGGATACATCGACGTCAACCAGTTCACGCTGACGAAGTAGGCCCCGCCGGGCGCTGGGGGTTTATCGTGACAGCGCAATGCCGCTTCATCTGCACCGCGCCGAGCGCACCGATCTGTTGGCCGACGGTCTCGGCGCTCTGCTGGCCGACCCGCCGGCCGACCCGTTCGCCACCGAGCTCGTCGTGGTCCCCGCGCGCGGCGTGGAGCGCTGGCTGAGCCAACGGCTGTCGCATGTGCTCGGTCGCGCCCGCGGCGGCGACGGGGTGTGCGCCGGGGTTTCATTCCGCAGTCCCGGCTCGCTGATCGCCGAAATCACCGGCACCGCCGACGACGATCCGTGGTCGCCGGACGCCATGGCCTGGCCATTGCTGGAGGCGATCGACTGCTCGCTGGATAAACCGTGGTGCCGCACGCTGGCCATGCATGTCGGTCACTTCCACACCGGCGCGGAAGCCGAGCTGCGCCGGGGCCGGCGCTACGAGGTGGCGCGGCGGCTGGCCGGGCTGTTCGCCTCCTACGCCCGCCAGCGCCCGCAGCTGCTGATCGACTGGGGCAACGGCCACCCGGGCGATCTCGACGAGGACCTGCGCTGGCAGCCGGAGCTGTGGCGGGCGCTGGTGTCGCGAGTGGCGGCCGATCCGCCGCACGTTCGCCACGGCAAGACCCTCGCGCGGCTGTCCGAAGCGCCCAGCGACCTGCCCGCTCGGCTGTCGCTGTTCGGGCACACCCGGTTGGCCTGTACCGATTCCGAACTGCTGGCCGCAGTGGCCATCCACCACGAGCTGCATTTGTGGCTGCCGCACCCCAGCGACCGACTGTGGCGCGCGCTGGCCGGTACGCACGGGGCGATCCCCCGCCGGGAGGACACCAGCCATCGGGACGTGGGTCATCCCTTGCTCGCCACCCTGGGACGGGATCTGCGCGAACTACAACGCAGCCTGCCGGCGGACCCGCAGACCGACGAGTACCTGGCCGGCGATGCGCGCCCGGACACGCTGCTCGGCTGGGTGCAGTCCGATATCGCCGACAACGCCGTTCGGCCGCGGGGGCGTTCGCTGGCCGCCGAGGACCGATCGGTGCAGATCCACAACTGCCACGGCGCGGCCCGCCAGGTCGACGTGCTGCGCGAGGTGCTGCTCGGCCTGTTGGCCGACGACCCGACGCTCGAGCCGCGCGACATCCTGGTGATGTGCCCGGACATCGAAACCTACGCGCCGCTGATCGTGGCGGACTTCGGCCTCGGCGACGTGGTGCACGGCGCGCATCCGGCCCACCAGCTTCGGGTGCGGCTGGCGGACCGGTCACTGATTCAGACCAACCCGCTACTGCAGGTGGCCTCCCAACTGCTGGCGCTGGCCGGCGGCAGGGTAACGGCCAGCGAGGTGCTCAACCTGGCCCAGGCGGCGCCGGTGCGCGCCCGGTTCGGCTTCACCGATGACGATCTGGAGGCCATCACCCGCTGGGTGCGGCAGGCGAACATCCGGTGGGGATTCGACCAGGAGCATCGGCGGCCCTACCACGTCGACTTCGTGCACAACACATGGCGTTTCGGTATCGACCGGATATTGGCCGGGGTCGCGATGTCCGACGACTCGAACGCGTGGATCGACGCGACGCTGCCGCTCGACGATGTCAGCAGTAACCGTGTCCAATTGGCCGGCCAGTTCGCCGAATTCGTCGCCCGGCTGCAACACGTGGTCGACTCGCTCACCGGCACAAGGACGTTGGCCGAGTGGCTGGCCACCCTCGACGAGGGCATCACGCTGCTGACGCGGGTGCACGATTCCGACGGATGGCAGGCCGGTCAGGTGCAGCGCGAATTCGCCGCGGCCCTGCGGCACGCCGGGTCGCGGGGCGACACCGTGCTGCGGCTGCCCGACATCCGCGCGCTGCTCACCCGGCGCCTCGCCGGACGCCCGACGCGGGCGAACTTCCGCACCGGCACCCTGACCGTATGCACCATGGTGCCGATGCGCTCGGTCCCCCACCGGGTGGTGTGCCTGGTCGGCCTGGACGACGGACTGTTCCCGCGTCTCGGCGTCGTCGACGGCGACGACGTGCTGGCCCGGCGCCCGATGACCGGGGAACGCGACATCCGTTCCGAGGACCGGCAATTACTGCTCGACGCGATCGGTGCCGCCACCGAGAAGCTGGTGATCACCTACACCGGCGCCAACGAGCACTCGGGGCAGCCACGACCGCCCGCGGTGCCGCTGGCCGAATTCCTGGACACCCTCGACATGACCACGACGACGAAGGTTCGCCACCGCATCGTCGTCGAACATCCGTTGCAGCCCTTCGACATCCGAAACGTCATCCCGGGTGAACTGGTGCCGGAGGTGCCGTTCAGTTTCGACCCCACGGTGCTGCGCGCGGCGCGCGCGGCCACCGGCGAACACACCGAACAACCGGGGTTCATTGCCGCGCCGCTGCCGCCGCCGACGGCCGGCGACGTCAACCTGGCCGACCTCGTCGGCTTCTTCAAAGACCCGGTGAAGGGCTTCTTCCGCGCCCTGGAATTCACGCTGCCGTACGACGTCGACGGCGTCCAAGATGCCATGCCGGTCGACATCAACGGCCTCGAAGAGTGGACGGTCGGCGACCGGATGCTGGGCGACATCCTGCGGGGGATGAGCCCCGATGACGCGCGGCAGGCCGAGTGGCGCCGCGGCACGCTGCCTCCGGGCCAGCTCGGATGGCGCAAGGTCACCGAGATTCGCGACCAGGCCGCGACGTTGGCGCTCGAGGCGCTCCGCCATCGGCACAGCCACCGGCTCGGCGCCGCCGCATACGACGTCGACATCGACCTGGGTAGCGGGCGGCGACTCACCGGCACGGTGTCCCCGGTCTACGGCGATGCCCTGGTATCGGTGACCTATTCCAGGCTGGACGGCAAGCACCTGCTCGAGTCGTGGATTCCGTTGCTGGCGTTGGCCGCTCACGATCCCCGCCACGACTGGTCGGCGGTGTGTCTCGGCCGTATGCGCAGGGGAACCAGCATCCGGGTGGAGGGCCTGGGGCCGCCGGGCGGCGATCCGGTCGAGGTGCTCCGCGAGCTGGTGACGATCTACGATGCGGGACGACGGGAGCCAATTCCGTTGCCCATCAAGACGTCCTATGCCTGGGCGGCCGCGCGGTACGGCGGCGACGACCCGGCGGCCGAGGCGCGGCGCCGATGGAAATCCAGCGACCGGTACCCCGGTGAGGACCAGGCGCCCGCGCACGTGCGGGCGTGGGGCCGCGGCGCACCGCTGGACGACCTGATGCAGCCGGTGCGGCCGGGCGAGGAGTGCGACGGCGAAGACAACCGGCTCGGCGCCTACGCGGGGCGACTCTGGCTGCCGATGCTGCGCGCCGAGCGGAAGCCGGTCTGATGGAGCGCTTCGATCTTGTGGGCGCGCTGCCGGCCGAGCGCTCCACCACCGTGCTGGAGGCCAGCGCGGGCACCGGCAAGACGTTCGCGTTGGCCGCCCTGGTGACCCGGTATCTCGCCGACGGCGCGGCGAGCCTGGATCAGATGCTGCTCATCACGTTCGGCCGCGCCGCCAGCCAAGAGCTACGGGAGCGTGTCCGCTGCCAAATCGTCGATGCCGTAAGCGCTTTCGCCGATCCGTCGACGGTCGGCGACAACCAGTTGGTGGAGTACCTGCTGGACGGCACCGACGATCAGCGCGCGGCGCGTTACCAGCGTCTTCGCGACGCGCTGGCCGGCTTCGACGCGGCGACGATCGCCACCACCCATCAGTTCTGCCAGCTGGTGCTGCGCTCGCTCGGTGTGGCCGGCGACACCGCCGCGAGCGTGACCTTGCTCGACAGCCTCGACGACCTGGTGACCGAGATCGTCGACGATCTGTACCTGGCCCACTTCGGACAGGAGCGCGACGAACCGGCGCTGCACTATCGCGAAGCGTTGCGGCTGGCACGCGAGGTGGTCAACAACCCGTCGACCCAGCTGCGGCCGCAGGATCCAGATCCCGATTCGCGGGCCGCGGTCAGTCTCAGGTTCGCCAATGATGTTCTGGCCGAGCTGGATACCCGCAAGCGCCGACTCGGCGTCCTGGGCTACGACGATCTGCTCACCCGACTGGCCGACGCGCTGGCCACCGACGACTCCCCCGCCCGGCTGCGCATGTATCAACGCTGGCCGATCGTGATGGTCGACGAGTTCCAGGACACCGACCCGGTGCAATGGCGGGTGATCGACCGCGCGTTCAGCGGGCGCTCCACCGTGATTCTCATCGGCGACCCCAAGCAGGCGATCTATGCGTTTCGCGGCGGTGACATCGTGACCTACCTGCGGGCTGCCGAGACGGCGGGCCGGCGCAAGACGCTGGACACCAACTGGCGCAGCGACTCCGCACTGCTGCAGCGGCTGCAGGTGGTGCTGCGCGGTGCCCAGCTCGGTGACCCCGCGATCGTGGTGAACGACGTCGACGCGCAGCACCGGGGCCATCGGCTCGCCGGCGCACCGCGCAACGATCCGTTCCGGCTGCGCGTAGTGTCGCGAAAGACACTGGGGCGTCGCGGTATTCAGAACATACCCATCGACGAGCTGCGAGAACACATCGGCGCCGATCTCGCCGCCGACATCCGCGCATTGCTGGCCCGCGGTGCCACGTTCGGCGATAGACCGCTGCAGGCCCGCGACATCGCCGTCATCGTGGAAAGGCACCGCGACGCGCACGCCTGCTTCAAGGCGCTCTGCGACGCGGGCGTTCCCGCCGTCTACACCGGGAACACCGACGTGTTCACCTCCGAGGCCGCCGGGGACTGGCTGTGCCTGCTGGAGGCCTTCGATCAGCCGCACCGGCCCGGGATGGTGCGCGCGGCCGCGGCGACGATGTTCTTCGGCGAGACCGCCCAAACGCTGGCGGCCGGCGGCGACACGCTCACGGACCGGATCGCGAAAACCCTGCGGGAGTGGGCCGGTCATGCGCGCGAGCGCGGTGTCGCGGCTATTTTCGAAGCCGCCCAACTGCTGGGGATGCGGGATCGCGTGCTCGGCTGGCAGGGCGGCGAGCGGCACATGACCGACCTGGCGCATGTCACCCAGCTGCTGGGTGAGGTGGCGCACCGCGAGCACTACACCCTGCCGGCGCTGCGCGACTGGCTGCGCCGGCAACGCGACGAGCGCACCGGCGCACCCGAACGCAACCGCCGGCTCGACAGCGACGCCGCCGCCGTCCAGATCATGACCGTCTTCGTCAGCAAGGGCCTGCAATACCCGATCGTGTATCTGCCGTTCGCGTTCAACCGCAACACCCAGGACAGCGACGTGGTGCTGTTCCACGACGAGGACGGTGCGCGTTGCCTGCACATCGGCGGCAAGGACAGCCCCGACTTCAAAGCCGTTGAGCGGCTGGGCCGTAAAGAGGACGCCAGCGACGACAGCCGGCTGACCTACGTCGCGTTGACCAGGGCGCAGGCCCAGGTGGTCGCCTGGTGGTCACCGGCGTACTACGAACCCAACGGCGGCCTGTCGCGGCTGCTGCGCGGCCGCCGGCCCGGCGAGCCGGTCGTTCCGGATCGCTGTGAACCCGCGAAGATCTCCGACGACGACGCCCTGGCCCGGTTCCGCGAGTGGGAGGCCGCCGGCGGGCCGGTCATCGAGGACTCGGTGGTGGCGCCGGCCCCCGCGCTGCCACCCGCCCCGATGCCCCCGAACCTGGGGAGCCGCCACTTCCACCGCGGCATCGATACCGCTTGGCGGCGCACCTCCTACTCCGGCCTGATCCGGGGCGCCCACGCCAGCGGGGTGAGCAGCGAACCCGAATCCGCCGAACTCGACGACGAGGTCGGCGATATCCCGCTGACCTCCCCGGTGGCCGGGCCGGACGTGCCCTCGCCGATGGCGGACCTTCCGGCGGGCGCCACCTTCGGCACCCTGGTGCACGCCGTGCTGGAGACGGCCGACCCGTTCGCCGCGGACCTGGTCGCCGAGCTGGCGGCGCATGTCCGGGAGCACGCGGCGTGGTGGCCGGTCGCCGCGGCCCCCGAGGAGCTGGCCGCGGCGATGGTGCCGATGCACGACACACCGCTGGGCCCGTTGGCGGGCGGGCTGACGCTGCGCCAGATCGGGCTGTCGGATCGATTGCGCGAACTGGACTTTGAGCTGCCGCTGGCCGGTGGCGATCGGCGTTCGGCGGCGCCCGAGGTCCGCTTGGCGGATCTGGCGCCGCTGCTGCGCGAGCACCTCCCGGCCGACGATCCGCTGGCATCGTATGCCGACCGGCTGATGGACCAGGCTCTGGGTGCTCAGTCGTTGCGCGGATACCTTTCCGGCTCGATCGACGCCGTGCTACGCATTCCCAACGCCTCGGGGCACCGCTTCGTGGTGGTGGATTACAAGACCAACCGGCTCGGGGATCCGGAGCGACCGCTCACGGCCGCCGACTATGACCGGCCACGGATGGCGGAGGCGATGTTGCACTCGGACTATCCGCTGCAGGCGCTGCTGTATAGCGCGGTGTTGCATCGGTTCCTGCGTTGGCGATTACCGGATTACGACCCGGGCCGGCATCTCGGTGGCGTTCTTTACCTGTTCGTGCGGGGTATGTGCGGCGCGGCTACCCCGGTGCTCGACGGACATCCGTCGGGCGTCTCCAGTTGGCAGCCGCCGCCGTCGTTGATCGCGGCCCTGTCGGATCTGCTCGATGCCCAACGGGTGCCCGCATGACGGTGGAGGCAGTGCTGTCCGCAGCGGGATTGCTGCGCACGTTCGGCGATGCCGGCGTCTTCGAGGCCGCGGATATTCATGTGGCACAACGGCTTACCGCGCTCACCGGTGAATCCGACGAACGGGTGGCGCTGGCGGTCGCCCTGGTGGTGCGCTCGCTGCGGGGCGGTTCGGTCTGCGTCGATCTCCGCGCGGCGCCGGCACAGATCGGCGACCCCGACCTGCCCTGGCCCGGCACCGACGACTGGATGGCGGCGGTGCGGGCCAGCGCCTTGCTGGGGCCGCCACCGGTGCTGCGGTTCTTCGGCGATCTGCTGTACTTCGACCGCTACTGGCTCGAGGAAGAGCAGGTGTGCACCGACCTGCTGGCCCTGTCGGCGGCCCCGGTCACCGTCGAACCATCCAGCTACGAAAGGCTTTTCGAGGCCAGTTACGAAGAGCAGCGGGCGGCCGCCGAAATCGCGGTCTCGCAGCCGGTGACCGTGCTGACCGGCGGGCCCGGCACCGGCAAGACCACCACGATCGCGCGACTGCTCGCCCTGCTGGTCGAGCAGGCAGAGCGGGCCGGTGTGCCACCGCCGAGGATTGCGCTGGCCGCGCCGACCGGCAAGGCGGCGGCGCGGCTGGCCGAGGCGGTGGCCGCGGGAGCGGAGGAACTCGGCGCGGCCGACAGGGCGCGGCTGAGCGGCCTGCCGGGGACCACGCTGCACCGGCTGCTGGGGCCCCGGCCGGATACGTCGGTGCGGTTCAAGCACAATCGCGCCAATCGGCTGCCGCACGACATCATTGTGGTCGACGAGACGTCGATGGTGTCGTTGACGATGATGGCGCGCCTCCTCGAAGCGATCCGGCCGGATTCCCGGCTGATTCTGGTCGGCGATCCGGACCAGTTGGCCTCGGTGGAGGCGGGCGCCGTGCTGGCCGATCTGGTGGATGGGCTGGCCGCCCGGGACGACGTGCGGGTCGCCGCCCTGCGCACGCCGCACCGATTCGGCACGTCGATCGGCGCGCTGGCCGAAGCGATCCGGGCCGGCGACGCGGACCGGGTCGTCGGGTTGCTGGCCACCGGCGGTGAGCATGTCGAGTGGGTGGATTCCGGGCGCCCGGCCGACCGGCTGCGCGACGTGCTGGTTGCGCACGCGCTGCGGCTGCGCTCGGCGGCGCTGCTGGGTGCGGCGCACGAGGCGTTGGCCACGCTGGACGAACACCGGCTGTTGTGCGCGCACCGCGAGGGGCCGTACGGAGCGACGCATTGGAACACGCTGGTGCAGAAGTGGATTGCCGAAGCGACCGGCCAGCCGGCCTGGTCACAGTGGTACGCCGGGCGTCCACTGCTGGTGACGGCGAACGACTACGGGCTGCGGCTCTACAACGGCGACACCGGCGTGACGGTGGCCGGCGCGGACGGACTGCGGGCCGTCATCGCCGGCGCCACCGGGCCGCTGGACTTCGCGACCAGCCGCCTCGGCGAGGTGGAGACGATGCATGCCATGACCATCCACAAGAGTCAGGGCAGCCAGGCCGACGAGGTGACCGTGTTGATACCGCCGGAGGATTCGCGACTGCTGACGCGGGAACTGTTCTACACGGCCGTGACCCGGGCGAAGACCAGGGTGCGGGTGGTGGGGCCCGAGGCCTCGGTGCGCGCGGCGATCGAGCGGCGGGCGATGCGGGCCACCGGACTGCGGCAGCGGTTGCGCGCCGGTGCCGCAACGACGTGACGGCCGCCATGGACGACAACGAGAATCTCGCCCCGCCATCGCAACCCGTATCGCGGCGGGGCCCCCTCGTGCGGCTCGCGGTATTCACCGCCTTTTTGGGGGTGGTCTTCTACCTGGTGGCCATCGCGCACGTCATCGACATCGCGGAGATCCGGCGGGTGGTCTCGGCCACCGGGCCGGCCGCACCGCTGACCTACGTCGTGGTCTCGGCGGCGGCCGGGGCGCTGTTCGTGCCGGGGTCGATCCTGGCCGCGGGCAGTGGGTTGTTGTTCGGTCCGTTGCTCGGCGTGTTCGTCACGCTGGGCGCGACGGTGGGCACCGCGATCGTCGCGAGTTCCGTCGGCCGCCGGGCCGGCCGCGACAGCGCCCGGGCGCTGCTGGGCGCGGAGCGGGCCGACCGCATCGACGCCCTGATCGGGCGCCGGGGCCTGTGGGCGGTCGTCGGGCAGCGGTTCGTCCCCGGAATCTCGGATGCGCTGGCCTCGTACGCGTTCGGGGCCTTCGGAGTTCCGTTGTGGCAGATGGCCGTTGGCGCGTTCATCGGTTCGGCTCCCCGGGCTTTCGCCTACACCGCGCTGGGCGCCTCGATCGGCAACCGGTCATCGCCGTTGGCCTACGCGGCCATAGCGGTGTGCTGCGTGAGCGCCATCGTCGGCGCGTTCGCCGCGCATCGTGGATACCGAAAATGGCGTGTGCACGGCCGCGAGGGCAACGGTTCGCCTGAGTCGGATTCCGCCGCCCGCTAGCGAACCTTGGTGGCTAACGGCGTCGAAAGCGCCGTCTGCCAATGTCAACCGGGTTCATCGTCAGGCACGGTCCAGGTGCGCGGCGGGGATGTGCGCACGGAATTCTTCAGCGGGGTTCGGGTGGCCCGGTGTTGTCGGTGGTGGTTGTGATGATGGCGTTATGTCGTCGATCGCATCGCCTGGCGCGGCGGTGAGCTGTGCCGATCGTCTTGAGGTGTTGTTTGAGGAGTTGGCGGAGTTGTGTGGTCAGCGCAATGCGATTGATGGGCGCCTCGTGGAGATCGTGGCCGAGATCGATCGCGACCAGTTGTGCGGGGTCACCGGGGCGCGGTCGGTGCCGGCGTTGGTGGCCTGGAAGACGGGCTGCTCACCGGGAAATGCGCATACGATCGCCGCGATCGCGGGCCGGCTGGGCGAGTTTCCCCGCTGTGTCCAGGGGATGCGGGAGGGCCGGCTGTCGGTCGATCAGGTTGGGGTGATCGCGGCGC
>NZ_SCRH01000009.1 GCF_004298145.1 Mycobacterium sp. | reverse complement strand
GCCGACCCCACCACCAACATCCCCCAACCGGCGCAGGAAACCCCTGCGCTCGCCTGGGCCGACGACGACTGCGACGAACCAGCCACACAATCAGCGCAGGCCGCGGCCGACGGCTGGGACGAACCGGGCACGGAGTCATGGGCCGCGACCATCAACTACGCCGTGTTCCTGATCGCCTGCGCCCTCATCGCCGCCGCCGTCGTCGGGGTCTTCGCCTGGGTCTCTATGAGTTCGGTGTGAACCCGCCCAGACCTACTGCGCCACCCCCGCGGTTGATGCAACCTGCAAGCACACACCAGGAAGGCTAACTATGGACAACCAGAACACCGACGAAGTCGTCGCCGCCGTAGCCGCGTGGAAACGCAACGAACCGGGCGCCGGCCGGGCCATCGCCGAAATGCTGCGGCACCACCCCCGCAGCGGCGACGTCCTCGACGAAATCCGGCGCGTCATGGGTGTCTGAAACCACAGCCAACCGCAAGAGCAGAGTGCCGCCAGGGCCGTTCCCCTGGCGGCACCTCTGTTATGGCGTTGTCGCTCAACATCAGCTGTCGTTTTGCGCCGACTGGGTGCGCGGGTGCGCAATGATGGCTCATGGCCACGACCGGGAACGTGCTCGTCCTCCTGGGAACGATCGTCACGGCCTATGGCCTGCTGGTCATATGGCACCAGAACTCTGACACACCGCAGAAGTGGCGGGCATGTCTGCGCAGACTCGCTGCGACAGCTAGGCGGTGGGTGCGCTTCGGCCGGCCAGTGCATCACACAGTTGATGCCCACGTCATTGTCGGTACGACGATGGAGGCGGCCGCTCGAATGCACGCCCCCCACATCGGCGCCGACTCCGACCAGCTGGCGCGCATCGGGCGCGCGGTCGACGAACTCGCAAACAGGGCGGCCAGCGAACGGGCAGAAGATTCGAGACGCAACGCGGAGCTAATCAAGCAGGAAATCAACAACTACCGGGCCGAGCAGCGAGCCGCCACGTTGCGCCAGACGTCGATAGCCGGGGTCGGCGTGGCGCTGGTGATTGCGGGGACCTTGTTGCTTCTGCTGGCCGGCTAGCCACCGAGCCCGCACGTCACACATGAGTACGTAACACGTCTGCTCGAATACAGGTCGCCCGGCCGATGGTAATGGGTTGCGGGGCAACTGTTTTCGGTCGTGTTTGCCGTTAACCACCCCAGGCCGCGCCCCTTCGTGCAACCATCGCGACCAATAACCACCCGGGAGAACAGCATGACCCCATCAACCCAACTCGCAGTCATCGCGCTCATCGCCTGCGCGGTATGCGTGGCGCTCCTCGTCGCCGCACAGCGACACATCACCAAACTGCAGGAACGAGCGGACGGCTGGCGCGGCATCGCCATCCAGCTCGCCGCCGAACTACGCGGAGGGTACTAACCACGGCGCGCCTCTGGGCCGGCGAACGGCAAAAACCCAGACAATAGGAGGCGTGACTCCGATACGGCCGCCGGAACCCGTGGTGCTTAATGAACCCGGTGTGGTTCGTTTTGCAGCGGGAAGTGCCGGTGGGGCGCGATCACACACCTGGCGAATCCAGGGCAAGACCAACGCCTCTGGGCACGACGACATCTATGTCGGAACCCGACGAACAATGCATGCCATCAAGATCAGCCTGCATGACGCGAAGCCGCCGAGATATCCCGAGCCGGCGACCGTTTTTACGTGGGACGAGCGAAACCCTGAGAACGGTCAACTGATACGCAAAATGAGCCTCTATATGGGCCGGACCGATCCGGTTGCCCCCGGATGGCGCCATGAACTCGAAATAATGACACCGACAACGACTTTCGGCACCTTCGCCGAAACGCCACCCTTAAAGCCAAGTGAAGTCATTCAATGGTGGACTCCGCCGCCGCGCCCCGAGCAATTATCTTTCCACCTCTACGTCGGCGACCCAGACGCGGCGATAGCAGATTTCAGCAACCACATCGGTTTGGTTTGCGCGATGCGGCTATCCAGCGGACGACGGCTCGTGGTTCTCGCCCAATCGACGTCGATGGACGACTCGGTCGGTCAGGCCATTCAACAACACGCCGAGGGCTTGCCCGCCGACCCGAAACTGATACACCCCTTCTGGCTACGCAAAGAGCCTGGCGGATCACCATTCCTGATCGATCTT
Organism: Mycobacterium sp.; assembly: GCF_004298145.1. Classification (GTDB taxonomy): domain Bacteria; phylum Actinomycetota; class Actinomycetes; order Mycobacteriales; family Mycobacteriaceae; genus Mycobacterium. Next base: position 5,359 of record NZ_SCRH01000009.1, on the reverse strand, counting down.
GCGGTCACGCATCGCCCAACCGAGTAACCGGAGACCGTGTTCAATTACGGACCGGGTTAGGGGTCGGCAGCCCAGATCCGCTCGCCGCGTTTATGCGCGTTCCGCGGCGCCGGGCGCGAACTGCATCACCTCAACACCATTCCGTCGTACTGACAGCCACCAGGGCCCGTCCGGCGTTCGATCCACATGGTTCTCGATGCTGGCCCAACGAGTCGCCAACCGCACGAACTGATCCCACGCAGGCTTGTTACCGATGTCGCCGTGCAAGTGGATCACCTTGAGCTTGTGCGCGACCGCGAGTTCCGCCTCGGCCGGCCGTGTGCGCAGCCGCTTGTCATTGGTGATGATCACCCAGCCACGATCCCCGACGATTGGTATCCAATCGGGATCGGCGATCCCCCGCGGCAGCAATTCCTCAACCGGGTGACGGCTGAAACGTGCGGTATCTCTGCGTAGCGTAACCATGCCGTTGCCGAGGCTGAGCAGGTTCTCGTCGACGACGTACTTCACGTCACCGAGTCCCACTATCGCCATGATTGGGGGTCTACGCAGCCGCCAGCCGGTACCTCTCCGTGTAGGCGATGGCTTGATCCACCTGCTTGATACTTAGCCCGTACTCTGCAGCCAGAACCTCGTGCGGCTCACCGCTGTTCGCCATGCCGGCAATCGTCACTGGCGACACGCGGCGGCCAACGAACGTCGGCTGCCCGCTGTATCGCATCGGATTAATCACAATGTCAGGGAAGTCGGAATCGGCGGGGATTTCAGCGAACATCGGTTCGCCGTTCTCGTCATTTTCAAGGGCGGACCGCTTCGCGAGCCACCGGGCGTCGCCGAGCAACTGCTGACCAGTGCGTATAACGACCTCTTGCTCCGAACCATCGTCCTTTATCGTCACTTCGCGGTCCCAGGACGATAAAAAAGGGCGCATGTGGGCCAACGGATATTGCATATCGAAAACGCGGCGCAGCTCGTCAATCGCCGCCCGCAATCGAGGAATCGGAACATTCTTGATATCGCGGAATTCGGCGAGCATCCGCGTCTCAACGAATTCCCCCCACGTGACCCATGGCGTATCGCGCGGAGTGACGCGCAGAATCGGGGCATAGCTCTTGCCGGATCGTTCGTAGCCGTTGATCCAACGCCGAGCCGTCCCGCCGCGAAGACCGATCAGCCGATCCACCTCGGCGTACACGTAGACCTCACGATCCAGCATCGAGGTAACCGTCATGGCCGCAAGCATGACACAACGCTATCGCTAGCCGGCGACACTTGGCCCGAACGGAACTGATGTGGACGCGAGAGCGAAATGGGTCGTCGCTTGGCTGGATAGGCGACGATGACCGGTCGGCCGGCTTCGAGCGCCCCGACCCGCTCCTCGAGGTCGGCCACGCGGCGCCGCAGCGACCACCATCGCCACCGCCACTTCACCGCGCACCCACGGCCACATGGTGTTTCGTCGAGCCGATCACCGTCGCCGCCCTCATCACTCGGCCCAGCTCGGCCGCGGACGCGGCGGCTCACCCGGCACCGCATAGGTACAGCAACGGCCGTGGCCGGTGTGACAACCAGCAAGCACCCGCTTACTGCCCTTGACCCGCGCCGAATGCTGATGCCGGCCACCGCAATGCGGACACAACACAGTGATGCCACCGCGCGACTCCGCAACCACCTCGGCCACACCTTCAAGCCAGCCATCCGCGGTGTTTTCGCAGGTCACAGCGCTACTCATTGCGCGCCCTTCACCAGCCGCAACCGCGGATCATCGGTCGGCGCGACCGGTGCGGCAACAGCGCGCTCCGCGGCGCGCCGGCGGCGGCCCCGGCGCTGCGCATCCTCCGTTTGCTCGATCTGCCACTCGAGGCGGCGACGCGCAAGCGGGTTCAATCCGTACTCGGCGTCCGCCTTTTCAAGCCTGACCTGCGCAAACGCGCGTTCCTTCGCGGTGGTAGCGGCGTAGAAGTCGTTCGTCAGCACCGCCACCCGATACAGGCCGTTGATGTCGACGTCGACATATTCGGGCGCCATCGGGGATTCCCACAGCTCGGCCCACCATTTCCGGGACAGCGGGTGCCAGTCGAAGCCTTCCGGTAGCGGAGGGGCCTCGATATCGTGGTCGGCGGCCAGGAACGCCCTGGTAGTGGCCTTATTTCGGCGTTTGCGCACCGAGGCGTCTTTGAGGGGGCGCGGCATGGGGTTACTTCCTTCGGTCTTTGCTGGCTTCTCGCCAGCTTTGCTGTTAGCCGGACGGGGCTATCCACCGTCATGCATAAATCGCTGCATAAAACGTGGGGAAACGTACACAGATGCGTTCTTGCGCCCGGTCGGTGAATCTTTTTGCCAGGTCAGGGGGTCCCCCGCACCCCTTTTGACCTGCGCAAACACGGAGCCTCCATTGGGCACGTTCCTTCGAATATGCGCGACCATCACCTGCTTTATGCATGAATATTCACTCAATATGTATGCACGGCCCGGATAATGCATAGGCTCTCTAGTTTGCTGGCGCAGGTTCATTAGCTGGCCCTGCCCGACTGCCGATAGCCGCGCTGCCTCTTGCCGCGGCTGGTTGGCCACCAACCGCTGGGGCGTCCATCCACCCGGTGGCTGACCGGCTGCGGGATCGACAGCGGCGGCAACGCTGCCGCCACCTCGACGAACGTCTCTCTTCCTGTCTGGCCTTGCCATCACGGCCGCTCCACGGCTGAGTCCAGGTCGGCACGTGACTTCGCGTCGCACCCGGCGAGCGGAAGCGAATGGTAGTGGTAACGGTCTTCCGAGACGGTTGCGCCGTCGACGTGTCGGTGGAAGCTGGACAAGTTGTATTCGGCGACGATGCGGGCTTGCTCATCAACGGCAGCGCTGCGTTTAGCCGCACCGTATTGCGGTGCCCGCGCGGCGAAGCGTTCTTCCAGCCATGAAGTGTCAACGCCCTTGGACTGCAGGAGAATCGGCAGGCTGTCTACCAGCATCCCGAGCTGCTCGTCTTTGGCGCCGGCCAGGATGCGGTCAACCACAGAGATGTAGTCGCCGTCTTTAGCTGCCTCGACCTGCATCTTAACCAGATCCCAGGCGCGTGAATTGCGTTGCTCACCAGCGGAATCGAGCGGCTGAGACAGTGCTGCGCGTTCTTGCTCGACCTTCGCCTTGGCGAGTTCCTCCCGGTTGCGTAGCACGTCTACCTGCCGCTCAGCGTCGCGCCAGGCTGGGGTTTCCCGGAACGCGTCGAGGTGTTCGCGGATAACTTCTCCGGGGTAGCGGGGGTCGCTGGCGGCGGGGGTGATGGCGTCGCGGTATGCGTCGAAGGCTTGGGCTAGGTGTTCGAAGGAGTCAGCGGCGCGCTGGTATGGGGTCGAGTGCGGCGAGTGTGTCCGGGCCGGGGTGTTCGGTAGCCGCAACGTGAATTCGTTCTGCTGAAGGTCTCGCGGGCCCATAGAGTCGGCCGGTCGTTCTGGTCGTGGAGCCGTCCACTGCACTGAGCCGCGGGCGGTCCCCGCACGATCGGCGGTTAACTGGTCGTAGTAATCTTGTGCGGACATTGTGGGTCTCACTTTCCGTGATGTGTTGTGGGAGTGGAATATTCATTTATTCGGACAGCGTTTACCGGATTCAGTTGTGAGTCTTAGGGTTACGGCTACGGTCGGCCGCCGTATCTCCACCGTTGCAACCGCTGTTGCGACTCGGCCCGGCGTTGCATCTCGTCGACATCCTTGACCACAGTGTCGTGGAAGTGCACTGAATAGTCGTTACGGCCACCGACCGCGGCCGGGTCCGGCATTGGCATCTGCTGACTTGCGATTGCGTGCATGTCGCCCCACTGCTCGGCGTTCAGGATCGGCTCAGGCTTGTTCGTCATGTTCGCTGCGATGCCGCCCGGCATCAGCCATCCGCCCGTGTCGTACACGCCCAAGAGGCCGCCCAAATCGGTCGGTTTGATCGGTGGCGCGGCGGGTTGCGGCTGCGCCATTGGCCCGGACTGCGGCACCGGCGGGGCGACCGGATTGGGTGCCGGGTTGGGCACTGCTGGCCCGCCTGGTGTCGGGGACAACGCCGGCGACACAGAGGGCGCCGCGGCCACGAAATCCCCAGTGCCCGGCGTGGCTATCGGCGCCGCCTGCCCCACCACCTGCTGGCCAGGCATCTGCCCGGGCTGCACCGGACCAGACGGGGAAGGCGTCTGCAGACCCTCTTGTTGCCCTTGCGCTTTCTCGCCTGTGGTGACAGCTGCGGCCATGTTCGGCAACTGCGGCATGAACTGCTGCGGCGAAGTCTGGAAGAACCTGGGTACACCGAATGGCATCAGGATTTCGGTCAAAGCGTCGCCGCCGATGCCTGCTAGCTGGAAGCCATATTGAACGCCACGTTTCGCGGCCTGCGTACCGATACCGATAAGGAACGACGAAGCCTGACCGGCGGCCTGACCGCCCGCCCCGAACGATCCGGCGGTAGCTGCCGCTGAAATCGCGGTCGACGCAGCCGAAGCGGCCTGGTCGATCAAACCGTTGATGGCTTGGGCGCCCATCTGCATGGCGCCCGAGAAGAAACTCGAGCCCGCCGCACCGCTACCGCCAGCCCCGGCAGGGATATAGCCTTGTGTGCGGCCATCTTTCCCACCGGGAGTACCCATGGCGCCCAACGGGCTACCGTCGGCTTGCTGACCGAGCATCGCCGCGAGCTGGCCGGGAGCCCCACCCGTGAGCGCGGACCCCATACCGCCGCCACTGAGCAACGCCTGAAGTTGGGGTGGCACAAAGAACTGCTGATCCTTGCCCGGGTAGCCCGACGCGATCGAATGAGCGTGCACATGATCCATGTGGTTCTGCGTCGGGTTGCCGCGGTCCCCGTACATTTGGAAGCTGCCGTCCGGGTTGTGTTGCCCGTGCTGCCATATCGTGTAATCCAGACCCAGCGCTCCCGCGTTCTGCATCAAGAAATTGGACAGCTGGTCGCCAAGGGCTTTGCCCTGCGGCGTGTTCCAGCCGGGGATCATAAAGTCGAGCGCCTGACCAGACGAGTGCTCGTTGAACCCGTCCGGCGGGCGGTACCCGCCGACGCTCGTGATTTCGGGGAACAACTGCTGAATCAGTCGCTTGGTGCGAATGCTGCTGTTCTGCAGGCCGCCTTCGCCGCCGCCGCCGCCGAGCGGTGCCGACGGGTTGAACCCACGCTGCATCGCCGCGAGCAACCGCGGATCCGGCCCTGGGATCGGAGGCACCACGCCACCGTCGTCGAAGCCCGGCAGCCGCATTCCGCCGTTCAGCGCAGCGACAATCGGCGCGGCACCGCGGTCCATCGCCGACTTACGCACCACACCCTCACCGGCCGAAACCCGGGCCGTAGGGACACCGTCCGCGCCGACACC
>NZ_SCRH01000008.1 GCF_004298145.1 Mycobacterium sp. | reverse complement strand
GGTCGACCAGCAGATGCGCCAACCGGTTGGCCGCCTCATCGAGCTCCCGGTAGGTCATCGACCGGTCTTCGAACGACACCGCCACCGCATCCGGAGTCCGCGCCGCCTGCGCGGCGAACAGTCCGGCCACCGTCACCGGCTCCATCGGATCGGTCAGCACCGCCTCGTTGCCCCACCGCGCCAGCCGGGTGTGCTCGGCCGTGTCCAGCAGATCCACCGAGGACAGCCGCCGCTCCGGCTCGGCGGTGACCGCGGCCAGCAGCCGCTGCAGCCGCTCGATCAACGCCTCGACGGTGTCCGCATTGAACACGTCGGTCCGGTATTCGGCCGTCACGGCGATGCCGGCGCGCTGGCCGGACTCGGTGAAGCGTTCGGCCAGCGAGAACGTCAAATCCATGCGGGCCGTATTCGTGTGCACCGGCATCGGGGTGACCTGCAGATCGCCCAGGGCCAACCCGGCTGCGGGGGTACTGACCTCGCCGGGGAAGTTCTCCCAGCCCAACAGCACCTGAATCAGTGGATGATGGGCCATGCTCCGGGTCGGGTTGAGCCGCTCCACCAGGAGTTCGAAGGGCACGTCTTGATGCTCGAACGCGGCCAGGCTGCGCCGGCGCACCTGGGCCAGCAGAGCGGCGAAGGTCGGATCCCCCGCGGCGTCCACGCGCAGCACCAAGGTATTGACGAAGAATCCGATCAACTCGTCGAGCGCGGGTTCGGGACGCCCGGCGATCGGGAAGCCCACGGCCACATCGGTACTGGCGCTGACCTTGGCGAGCAGCGCGGCGAAGGCGGCCTGGATCACCATGAAGCTGGTCGCGTTGTGCTCGCGCGCGACGCGACGGACCTGTTGCTGCAGCTCGGCGGGCCAGTCCACCGCCAGCCGGGCGCCGCGGTGGTCGGCGACCTGCGGGTAGGGCCGATCGGTGGGCAGCTGCAGGCGTTCGGGCAGCCCGGCCAGGGTGTCTGCCCAGAAGTCCAGCTGGGCGGCGATGCGGCTGTCGGCGTCGTCCACGTCACCGAGGTGTGCGCGCTGCCACAGCGTGTAGTCGACGTACTGCACCGCCAGCGGCGCCCAGTCGGGGGCGTGGCCCGCGCACCGGCTGGCGTAGGCGATTCCGAGGTCACGCGCGAACGGGGTGATCGACCAGCCGTCGGCGGCGATGTGGTGTACGGCGACCACGAGCATGTGTTCGTCGTCGCTGACCGTGAAAAGCTCTGTGTGCAGGGGGCTTTCGGTTGACAGGTCGAAGGTGTACCGGGCGGCCGCCGCCATGCCCTCGCGCAGCCGGTCTTCGGCCCACCCGCGAGCGTTGATGACGTGGCAGGCGAACCCGATCTGCTCGGCGGGAACCACCACCTGCCGCGGAATCCCGTCGGCCGCCGCGAACACCGTGCGCAGGCTTTCGTGGCGGCCGACGACATCGGCCAGTGCCGCGGCCAGCGCGTCGGCGTCGAGGCGTCCGCGCAGCCGCAGCGCCACGGTGATGTTGTACATCGGTGAGGGGCCCTGGAATTGGTCGATGAACCACAGCCGGGTCTGCGCGAACGACAGCGGAATCACCGCCGGGCGCTCCGCCGCCACCAGGGGGTCCGGGCGGTCGGCGTCTCCACCGCGCAGCAGCGCCAACTCGGCGACCGTGGGCGCCTCGAATACGGCACGCACCCCGAGGTCGGAGTTCAGGCTGGCGTTGACCGCGGCGATCAGGCGCATCGCCGACAGCGAATCCCCACCCAGATCGAAGAACGATTCGTCGACACCCACCCGCTCCAGACCGAGCACCTGCGCGTAGATGCCGACCAGGATCTCCTCGACGGCGGTGGCCGGGGCGCGGTAACGGTCGGCGTCCTGGTACTCGGGCGCCGGCAGGGCCTTGCGGTCGAGCTTGCCCGAGGAGGTCATCGGGAATTCCTCAAGCGCCACAATGTGCGTCGGCACCATGTACTCGGGCAGCCATGCGCTCAGCCGCTCGCGCACCTGGCCGATCTTGGAGTTGGCGCGAGGATCGTTGGCGTGACTGGTGCGCCGCGTGGCCCCGTCCGGGGGTAGGTAGAGATCGGTCAGCGCCGGGGCAGCCTGGTTGTTGTCGGGGGCGATGAAAACCGCGCTGAGAGTGCCGGGTCGGGCACCCCAGGTGACCGCGACGTGGTATCCGGTGCTCTCACCGAGGCGGTGCAATTCCTCGGCGATGGTGGCGTCGGGGCCGGCGTCGGCTTGGGCGAGGGCGTCGGCCAGCGGCAGCCCCGCGGCCAGCGCCGCTTCGACCCCGACGTCGGTGATCAGTCCGGCACGCGGGATGTCGGTGACGCGGACGGCGGCGGGGCGCTGCGACGTCAGGGTGTCGTGGAGCCCACGCAGGCCGTCGCACAGCGCCCACGTCCGGGTGGGCTCGTCGGCCACCGAGCGCACGGGCGCGGGAGTCTTGTGGATGACGGCGTCGTAGCGGTGCTGGTTCAGTTCGTTGTCGGCCATTCCGCGCTTGACCCGGATATCGAGCCCGACCGCCGACCCGCGGGAACCGGCCCAGGTGGTGAAAAACTCCGGGGCCAACAGCAATTCGGTTTCGCCGAGCATGGCGTGGCGGACGCGCTGGCGGATCTCGGCCGCGTCGGCGGCGCCGCCGCGGGCCAGGGCGATCGCGGTTTGGAACGCGCCCTGCAGCGTGTGGTTGCGGATGTCACCGATGAAGATCGCGCCGCCGGGGGCCAGCAGCTCCATGGCCTTGTCGATGACCTCGGCCAGGTATCGCGCGTTGGGGAAATACTGGACGACCGAGTTGAGAACGATGGTGTCGAAGTGGCCCTGCGGCAGCCCGTCCGTGATGTGGGCGGGTTGGGTCAGCAGCTCGACGCGGTCTCGCCACGGCAGCTGCAGCTGCTCCATCGAGCGGGCCAGGTTGTCGATGGCGATGGCCGAAAAGTCGGTGGCGACATATTGATCGCACCGCGGGGCGAGCTGTGACAGCAGCAATCCCGAGCCCGCACCGATCTCCAGCACGCGCCGCGGCCGCAGGGATATGATGCGATCGACTGTGGCGGAACGCCATTCGACCATCTCTTCGAGCGGGATGGGGTCGCCGGTGTAGCTGCTGTTCCAGCCGCGGAAATCCTCGCCGAAGTTCGCCGCGAGTTCGGCGCCGTACAGGTCGTCGTAGAGGTGCTGCCACTCCTGGACGTCTTCCTCGTCTTGTTGGACGTCTCGGTCGGTGGCGGCGGCGTCGTCGAGCGTGACGTACGCGACCAGATGCGAGCCGGTGGCACTGTCCTGCACGGTGACGGCTGCCTGCGTCACCTGCGGGCAGGCCAGCAGGGTGTTTTCGATTTCGCCCAATTCGATGCGCTGTCCGCGCAGTTTGATCTGGCTGTCGACGCGGCCCAGGTAGTCCAGGGTTCCGTCGGGCATCCAGCGCACCACGTCGCCGGTGCGGTACATGCGCTCCCCCGGCCGGCCAAAGGGGTTGGCGACGAACCGTTCCGCGGTCAAGTCCACCCGGCCCACATAGCCGTGGCCCAGCGCCGGCCCGCTCAGATACAGCTCGCCCACCACGCCGACCGGCACGGGGTTCAGCCAGGCGTCGAGCACGCGAGCGCACACGCCGGGAATGGGAGCGCCGATGCGGACCGGCCGGCCCGCCGACAGCCGAGCACAGGTGACCCAGATGGTGGTCTCGCTCGGGCCGTAGCCGTTGAACATCTGGCGACCCGGCGCCCAGGCGTCCACCAGCTCCGGCAGGCAGGCCTCCCCGACGGCGACCAGCGTGTCCAGCCCGTCGAGGCGGGCGCGGTCCAGCGTCGAGATCACGGTGGGGGTCAGGATGGCCGCGCTGACCCGCTGGTTGTGCAGCAGCGCGGTCAGCGCGTCACCGGCGTACACCTGGCCGGGCGCCACCACCAGTGCCGCGCCGGATCCCGCCGCCAGCAACAATTCTCCGACCGAGGCGTCGAAGGTCGGCGACGCGACCATCAGCACCCGCGCGTCCGCGCCCAGACCGAACAGCTCGCGCTGGGCCGCGGCCCAGCCCAGCAGGCCGGTGTGGCTCACCGCCACCCCTTTGGGGACGCCGGTGGAGCCCGACGTGAAGATCAGGTACGCGGTGTCGTCGGCGCGCAGCGGCGAGAGCCGATCGGCGTCGGTGATCTCGTCCGCGGAGCGACCGGACAAATCGAGGCCGTCGATGCGCACGATCGGGCGTGTCCCCGCCCCGGCGACTTCGTCTGTGCCGCAAGACAATACGCAGACCGCGTCGACGGTGTCCAGCACCGACGCGACCCGCTCGACGGGGTGGTCCAGATCCACCGGCGCGTGGATGCCGCCGGCCTTGACCACGGCCCACCAGGCGACGACCAGTTCGGCGCACCGATCAATCGCCACGCCCACCGCGCGCTCGGGGCCTACGCCCGCGTCGATCAGCGTGCGCGCCAACCGCGTTGACCATTCGTCGAGTTCGCGATACGACAACTCCCGCGCGCCGTCGACCACGGCGGGCGCGTCCGGGTCGGCCGCCACGGCCGCGGCCAGCAGCTGTGGCGCCACGCCGACCGGTGCCGTCACACCGGCGCCGGACATCGTCGACAGCATCAGTTCCCGCTCGTCGCGGTCCAGCAGATCGACCGACGACAGCCGACGGGCGGGGTCGGCGGTCATCGCGACCAATACCCGCTGCAGTCGCTCGATGAGCGACTCGATTCCGGCGGTGTCGAACACGTCGGTGTCGAATTCGATGTGCAGGCCGAGTTCGCGGCCGGGCAGGGCTTCCACCGTCAGCGGGTAGTGGTTGTACTCGCGGTTGCTGAACTCGGCGATGGCCAGCCCGTCGTCGCCCAGCGTCATGCCGCTGTCGATCGGGTAGTTCTCGTACACGAAAAGCGTGTCGAACAGTTGCTCGTGGCCCGTGACGCGATGGATTTCGCTGAGCGCCAGGTGCTGGTGCTCGAGCGCGTCGTTGTGGCTGTTCTGTAGCTGCGCCAGCAGATCGGCGGTGGTGGTCGTCACGGTGATGTTCGCGCGCACCGGCACCGTGTTGATCAGCAGCCCCACCATCGATTCCGCGTCGTCGACCTCCAGCTGGCCGACCCGCGAGCGCGGGGTGCCGAACACGACGTCGTGCTGACCGGTCAATGAGGTCAGCACCAACGCCCAGGCGGCCTGCAGGACGGTGCTGAGTGTGGTGTGGCAGGAACGCGCCAGTTCGCCCAGGGCCCGGGTGGTCTGCTGCGGCACCCGAGACTTCTGGAAGCCCCGTCGCCCTTGCCCCAACCGGTCCTCGGGCGCGACCAGGGTGGGAGTTTCGAAGCCGGACAGCATCTCTGCCCAGGCCTCGCGGGAGGCGTCGAGGTCTCGGTCGGCGAGCCAGGTGAGGAAGGCCCGGTAGGAGCCGGCGGCGGGCAGGCGCTGCCCGTAGTAGCCGGCGAAGATTTCGCGCAGCAGGATCGGGAGCGACCAGCCGTCGAGCAGGATGTGGTGATTGGTCAGCACGAACCGGAACCGACGGTCCGCAGTGCGGATCAATGCGGCGCGGAATGCCGGCTGACCGGCGAGGTCGCACACCGCGGCACGTTCGGAAGCGCACAGTTGCTCGATCCGCTCGTCGGCTTCGGCCTCCCCGGCGCCGCTACCGCCGAGGTCGAGGTACCGCCACTCGACCACGGGGTCGGCCGGGATGATCTGCACCGGCTCGTCGAACTGTTCGCAGAACAGGGCCGCCAGGTGGGGGTGCCGGTTGACGACGGTGTGCACCGCATCGCGCAGGCGGTCGGGGTCCAGCGGTCCGGTGAGGGTGAAATCCAGCTGGACCGCGTACATGTCGTCGCCGCCCTGCGCGGTGCTGGAGTGGAAGAGCAGTCCCTGCTGCAGCGGGGTCAACGGCAAGATATCGGCGATATGGTGCTGCCGCGCCAGCTCGTCGATCTGCTGCTGGCTCAGGCGGGCCGGGGCGATGTCCGAGGGGGTCAGTCCGCCGCCACCGGAGCGCACATGCGCGCAGACGCCGGTCAGGGCCTCGAACCACAGCCGGCTCAGCCGGGTGATCTGCGTTGCGTCGAGAGCTGATGGCGCCCAAGTCCATTCGGCGTGCAGGTGCGGCCCGGTGCCGGTGTCGATGGTGCCGGCATTGAGCTCGACGGTGTGCATCAGCGGCATGGGTACAGCCGCCGCGACGCCGAGCAACGACAGCCCGTCCTGGCTGATGCGCCAGCCCTCGCCCGCCGAATCGGACGCCGCGCCTTGACGTCCCAGGTAGTTGAACGCGATCGACGGGTCGGGCCCGGCGAGGTCGACGTCGGTGTTGAGATAACGCAGCAGCCCGTAGGTCAGCGGCTCGGGCAGGGCGCGAAGCTGCTCCTTGGCGTGTTTGATGACCGGGCCCAGCGCCGCGTCGCCGGAAATCACCTGCGCCCAGCGCAACCCGGCAACCGCCAGGGAAACCGGGTACTTGGTGGTGAACCACCCGACGGTGCGGGACAGGTCGGTGTCGGCCCCGAGCTCCTCGTGACGCCCATGAGCCTCGACGTCGATACCGATCGGGGCGCCGCCCTCACCCAGGAATTCCGCCCACGCCAGCCCGAAGGCGATCAACAGGATGTCGTGGATGCCGGCGTGGAAAGCCGTGGGCACGTCACCGAGCAGCATCCCGGTCGTCTCGGCGTCCAGCTCGACGGACAGGCGGCCGGCGCTGACGTACGTGTCCACGTCGGGACGCGCCGCGGGCAGCGCGGCGGCAGTCGCCGTCACCTCCTTCCAGGTGTTCAGCTGGCTGACCACGTCGGGGCGGTGCGCGTGCTCGTTCAGCAGCGTCGCCCAGCGGGCGAACGACGTCCCCGTCGGCGGCAACTCCACCGGCTGTCCGCCGCTGTGCAGCGCCCAGGCAATGTTGAGGTCTTCCAACAGGATCCACCACGACACCGCGTCAACGGCCAGGTGGTGGATGATCACCGTCAACCGGCCGGTGGCTCCGACCCACAACGCGCTGAGCATCGCCCCGGTGGCCGGATTCAACCGCGAGCGAGCCTGTAACAGCGCCTCGTCGGACAACGCGTCGACCGACTGCAGGCAGTCGTCGGCGCGCACCACCCCCGGTTCGGGCACGTGGAACGACCAGCCGCCGGCGTCGTCGTCGTGATCGACGCGCAGCCGAAGCATGGCGTGTCGATCTATCAAGGCCTGCAACACGATTGAGACGTCGGCCTCGGTCACCCCCGCGGGGGCCTGCACCATCACGGTCTGGTTGAACTGATCGACAGCGCCGCCGGCCTCTTCCGCACCCTGTAGCCACCGCATGATCGGGGTGGCGAGCACCGGCCCGACGCCGTCGTCGACCACCTCCGCCGCCCCACCGCTCACCGCGGCCACCCGGGCCAGCCGGGCCACGGTCTGCTCGACGAACACGTCGCGCGGCCGGCACCTGAGCCCCGCGGCGCGTGCCCGCGCCACCACCTGCAGCGACAAGATGCTGTCACCGCCCAGCTCGAAGAAGGACTCGTCGACGCCGACGTGCTGCACGCCGAGCACCTCGGCGTAGATGCCGGCCAGGATCTCCTCGACCGCGTTGCCCGGGGCGCGATACTCGCCCGTGGTGTATTCGGGCGCGGGCAGGGCGCGGGTGTCGAGTTTGCCGTTGGGTGTGAGCGGAAGTGCGTCGAGCCCGACCACGGCCGCCGGCACCATGTAGCCCGGGAGTCGTTCGGCCAGCGCGGTGCGCGCCTCGGCCGGGTCGGCAATCCCGGTGACGTAGCCGACGAGGCGCTTATCGCCGGGGCGGTCCTCGCGCGCGATCACCACGGCCTGCTCGACACCGTCGAGCGCGGCGAGCGCGGCCTGGATTTCACCGAGTTCGATGCGGTAGCCGCGGATCTTGACCTGCTCGTCGGCGCGGCCCAGGTAGGCGAGTTGCCCGTCGGTACCCCAGCACACCAGGTCGCCGGTGCGATACATGCGCGATCCGGGC
>NZ_SCRH01000073.1 GCF_004298145.1 Mycobacterium sp. | reverse complement strand
TGAACCTGGAAAACCTCGACCCCGAAATCGACCTGGACGTGGTGGCGGGCAAACCCCGGCCGGGCAACTACGAGTACGCGATCAACAACTCGTTCGGCTTCGGCGGACACAACGTCGCCATCGCCTTCGGGCGGTACTGAACCGAGCAACACCGGAATATCAGGAGACCTGCGATGACTATCACGGCCCCCGAGGCGGTTGGCGAGTCGCTCGACCCCCGCGACCCGCTGTTGCGGTTGAGCAATTTCTTCGACAACGACAGCGTCGAGCTGCTGCACGAGCGTGACCGCTCCGGTGTGCTTGCCGCCGCCGGGACCGTGAACGGTGTGCGCACCATCGCGTTCTGCACCGACGGCACGGTGATGGGCGGCGCCATGGGCATCGAGGGTTGCACGCACATCGTCAACGCCTACGACACCGCCATCGAGGAGCAGAGCCCGATCGTGGGTATCTGGCACTCGGGCGGTGCCCGGCTGGCCGAGGGCGTGAAGGCCCTGCACGCGGTGGGCCTGGTGTTCGAGGCCATGATCCGGGCGTCCGGCTATGTCCCGCAGATCTCGGTGGTCGTGGGCTTCGCGGCCGGCGGCGCCGCCTACGGGCCGGCGCTGACCGACGTCGTCGTCATGGCGCCGGACAGCCGGGTATTCGTCACGGGCCCGGACGTGGTGCGCAGCGTCACCGGCGAGGACGTCGACATGGCCTCACTCGGCGGTCCCGAGACCCACCACAAGAAGTCCGGGGTGTGCCACATCGTCGCCGACGACGAGCTCGACGCCTACGAGCGCGGCCGGCGGTTGGTCGGATTGTTCTGCCAGCAGGGGCATTTCGACCGCACCAAGGCCGAGGCCGGTGATACCGATATCCACGCACTGCTGCCCGAGTCGTCCCGGCGGGCCTACGAAGTACGCCCGATCGTAACCGCGATCCTCGACGAGGACACGCCGTTCGACGAGTTCCAGGCCAACTGGGCGCCGTCCATGGTGGTCGGGCTGGGCCGGCTGTCCGGCCGCACGGTCGGCGTGCTGGCCAACAACCCCCTGCGCCTCGGCGGTTGCCTGAACTCCGAAAGCGCCGAGAAGGCAGCACGTTTCGTGCGTCTCTGCGACGCTTTCGGCATTCCGCTGGTGGTGGTCGTCGACGTGCCGGGTTATCTGCCCGGTGTCGACCAGGAGTGGGGCGGCGTGGTGCGCCGCGGCGCCAAGCTACTGCACGCCTTCGGCGAGTGCACGGTTCCGCGCGTCACCCTGGTCACCCGAAAGACCTACGGCGGCGCCTACATCGCGATGAACTCCCGGTCGCTGAACGCCACCAAGGTGTATGCCTGGCCGGACGCCGAGGTCGCGGTGATGGGCGCCAAGGCCGCGGTCGGCATTCTGCACAAGAAGAAGCTGGCCGCCGCGCCCGATCACGAGCGCGAGGTACTGCACAACGAGCTGGCCGCCGAGCATGAGCGGATCGCGGGCGGCGTGGACAGCGCCATCGAGATCGGCGTGGTCGACGAGAAGATCGACCCCTCCCACACCCGCAGCAAGCTCACCGAGGCGCTGGCCCAGGCGCCGGCACGCCGCGGCCGCCACAAGAACATCCCGCTGTAACGGCGCCGCAGCGGATTTCAGGAGTCCAAGAACTGCTGAACGCCGGCGGTAAGTATGCGTCCGCCATCGGTGTTGAGGTGAATGCCGTCGATGTGGAACTGCCAGCCGTTGCGTCGGGAGATCTCGTCAAAGCTCTGCCGCATCACCATTTCCCGCCATAGATAGTCCCGGTATAAGGACGCGAACGAGAAACGGGTGAACGGTTTCGTCGTCGAAGTCCGTGCGAGTTGCTCCTGGAAGGCTTCGTTGAACGGGATGTAGTCGGTAGACCCGACCGAGGCGGCCTCGCGGATGATGCCATTGTAGGTGCCGAACAGGTCGTTGAGCCGCGCCTGCACCGGATGGTCCGAGCGGGGCTCTTCGCCCACCGGGGCAAGGGAACTCAGCGCGACCCGGGCATTGGCCTCCCGCTGCAGCCTGCGCACGATGACGGCGAGGTTCTCTTCGAAGCGCTTCGGTGACGGTTCTTCGGAGAGTCGCTTCCAGACCCGGACGAATCGCGCGAAATTGGGAAAGACGCTCGCCATGATGTCGTTGGCGCCGATGAGCACGATGACCCGGCTCGGCCGTAGCGCGACGACGCGGTCGAGGCGCCGTACGGCATTGAGCGAAAGGTCCCCGCCCACACCGAGGTTGACGAATCGAAATCGGTTGTTGCGGGGCCGCTTTTCCAGCTCGTCGATCCATTTATAGGTTCCCCTCGACGCGGTGGTGCTCGAGCCCAGACAGGCGACCGTGTCGGGCCGCGTCGATATGGTCACGGCGCGCGGCCGAGGATCTCAGACATCACCCGGCCGAGGTCGGCTTCCTGCGAACGGTTGTCGGCGCGCCAGGCGACGAAGTCGTCGGGGCGCACCAGCAACGCCCCGCCCGGTGCCAGAGCCGTGACCGCTGCCCAGGCGCCGTCGACGTCCAGCGCAGTGCCGATGCGCCGCACCGTGATTGGGACCCCAACCGTCTGCGACACGCGCACTGCGGCGTCGGACCACGCGGCATCGTCGTCTCCGGTGAACAGCGTGAAGCCAGCACCGAGCAGGTCGAGGGTGGAGACTCGCTTACCGCCGTCGACGACCCAGGCGTGCGGCACCCGGGTGCCCGGTTGCCCGCGCAATTCCTGCACCAGCGACACGGCTTCCGGATCCGCCGGAGCGGGCTCGTCGGAAACCACTGCGGCCGAATGGTATTGATAGCCGATCAGCAACGCGAACATCGGCGCCTCTTCCTGCGCCGGCAATGTGGGCCGGTTGTCGTCCAGCTTGAGGAACGCCAGCGACGGCCCGGTGAGCGACTGGCGCGCGTTGAAGCGCCCGACCGGGTGCCGCTCGGCATGGTAGGTGGTCAGCAAGGCGGGGCCGGCGGTCCCGTTCAAGACGGCGGCCAGCTTCCAGGCCAGGTTGTGCGCGCTTTGGATGGCGGTGTTGGCTCCGCCGGCCTTGAACGGCGGCATGGTGTGGGCCGAATCACCAACGAGAAACACTCGGCCGCTGCGGAATTGGTCGGCCACCCGCTCGTGCGGTTGCCACGGCGCGACGTCGATGACCTCCACGTCGATCGGCTCGCCGACGGCTTTCACCAGGAGCTCGCGGCACCGCTGTGCGGTGAACTGATCGGCGGTTTCCCCGCGGCCGGGAAAGTAGGTGGTGATGAACATGCCGAGGTCGTCGCGCACCGGGAGAAAGATCCCCTCCACGTCCGGATTGCTCACCTGGATCCCGTCGCCGCCGTCGAGCTGTGGGACAAACTTTCGCCACGGCCCCCGGAAGTAGATGAAAACGACGTAGATCGGCAGCGCACCGTAGCCCGCGGTGGTTACGCCCAATGCGTCGCGGATCGGGCTGTGCACGCCGTCGGCTGCGACGAGGTAGTCGGCGCGCACAGCCTCCGTTTCGCCCGACTCCCGGTCGCGGATGACCGCGGTGATGCCGCCTTCGTCCTGTTCGAACGAGCCCAGCTCCGTGTTGTAGCGCACCTGGCCGCCGTCCCGACGGATGTGCGCGAGCAGGATCGGTTCGAAGGCGCTTTGCGGACAGTATTGCCCGCCCGGCTCGGGGCTCAGATCCTTGAACGGCGCGAAGATCGCGTTGACGTCGAAAGCGCGCTTTTCTTCGGTGCTGTTGAGCGTCGGCCTGGTGAGCATGTCCGAAACGCCGTGGGCGATCGCATGGACCTCGTCGGCAAGGCCCAGGCCGCGCAGGATCTCCAGGCTGCGGAAGCTCAGGTTGCGCGCCTTCGGGTAGATGAAGGTCTCACTGCGCTTTTCGACCAGCAGGGAGCGAACCCCGTGTTTGGCGAGCGACGCGGAGGTTGCGAGGCCGGCGGCGCCGGCGCCGACGATCAGCACCGGGACGTGCTTGACGGTCATCGCCTTCTCCCATCCATACGGAACTAATCAGTTTCGTCTAGATCCTAATGTGGCACGCCGCGGTGGCATGCGCAATAACTACGGCGCGGGTGAACCGGCGAGCGGCAAGATCACGTCTTCGAGCACGCGGCGGACATAGACGCGGTCGACCGGCCGTCCCGTGATCACCCGCAGGACGTTGAGGCCGAGCAAGGCGTCGGGGATCAGGCTCAGGTCGCGGCCGGCCGGAATTTCCCCGCGGGTCACCGCCCGGTCGAGCATGGTCCGGACCACCTGGCGCGGCGTGGAGAGCACCAGGTCATCCAGGGCAGCCGCCAGGACCGGGTTGTGCATGGCCGCTGTCGCCACCCCGACCACGACCCGAATCATTTGCGAATCGGCATCATCCAGGTCGGGGGTGGCCGCGACCACCGCTTCGACGTCGCCGCGAAGGCTGCCGGTGTCGGGCGGTTCGACGGGGCCCAGTCGCCGCCGCCAGTGGGCGATGGCATCGGCAACCACCACGGCCTTCGACGGCCAGCGACGGTATATCGCCGCCTTACCGACGCCGGCGCGCGACGCGACGTCGTCCATGCTCAACCGGTCATACCCCACTTCGGCGACACCGGCCAGCGTCGCGTCGAGGATCGCCGCGTCCAACGATCGATCGAGGCGTCTCGGCCGTCGGGTGCGGCGCGGTCGGCCGCTTTCGAGCTCCATGGGCTTCCTAACGATACGGGCAAGTTCCGTCTATCGTATCCGTTGCCGTGCCCGTCCGACCCGCTTCACCCGAAGCGCGCCAGAAACTCCTCGGCCACCGCGACTGCCCTTTCCCGATCGCGCAGCACCAGCCCGATCCGGGTCCGCCGGTCGAGGATGTCGGAGGCGTCCAGCGCGCCCTCATGGGTGATCGCGTATTCGAATTCCGCTCGGGTGACATCGATTCCATCGACCGCCGGCTCGGTCGGCCGCTCGCAGGCGGCAGCGGCGATGACCTTGGGCGCCTCGGCCCCGTAACGCGACACCAGCGACTCCGGGACTTCGGCGTCCGGCGCCGCGGTGATCCCGGGGTTGGCGGGCGCCCCGATCAGCGGCAGGTTTCGGGTCTGACATTTCGCGGCGCGCAGCCGCCGCGCCCGGACGGCGCGATCCAGCACGTCTTGCGCCATGTAACGGTATTCGGTCAGCTTGCCGCCGATCACGCTGATCACCCCGGACCCCGATTCGACGACGGCGTGTTCGCGCGAGACGTCCGCGGTGCGGCCTTCACCGGTGTCGATCAGCGGGCGCAGCCCGGCGTAGGCGCCGATCACGTCGGTGGCGGTGAGCCCGATCCCCAACGCGGTGTTCACCGTGTCGAGCAAAAACGTGATCTCGTCGACCGACGGCTCGGGCACATCCGGAATCGGACCGGGGGCGGCTTCGTCGGTCAACCCCAGGTATATGCGGCCCAGTTGTTCGGGCATGGCGAAGACGAAGCGGTTGAGTTCACCGGGAATCGGAATCGTCAGCGCCGCAGTCGGATTGCCGAAAGTGTGCGCGTCGAAGACGAGGTGGGTGCCGCGGCTGGGCCGCAACCGCAGCGAGCCGTCGATCTCGCCGGCCCACACCCCGGCCGCATTGATGATCGCGCCCGCCGAAACGACGAACGAGTCCCCCGCGCGCATCTCGGTCAACCGCACCGAGGTGCCGGTGGCCTCCGACGCCGACACCCGGGTGAGGATCCGTGCGCCGTGCTGCGCCGCGGTGCGGGTGACGGCGGCGACCAGTCGGGCGTCGTCGATCAATTGCCCGTCGTAGGCCAAAAAGCCCCCGTCCAGGCCGTCACGCCGCACGGTCGGCGCCATCTCCACGACGCGCCGCGCCGAGATCCGGCGCGACCGGGGCAGCGTCGATGCCGGTGTGCCGGCGAGGAACCGCAACGCGTCGCCGGCGAGGAACCCCGCGCGCACCAGCGCCCGCTTGCCCGCACTCATCGACGGCAGCAGCGGCACCAGTTGCGGCATCGCACGAACGAGGTGAGGGGCGTTGCGGGTCATCAGGATTCCGCGCTCGATGGCGCTGCGACGGGCGATGCCCACGTTGCCGGTCGCCAGGTAGCGCAGGCCGCCGTGGACGAGTTTGGAACTCCAGCGGCTGGTGCCGAACGCTAAATCATGTTTTTCCACCAGCGCCACGCGCAGCCCGCGTGCCGCGGCGTCCAATGCGATACCGGCGCCGGTGATGCCGCCGCCGATCACCACGACGTCCAACGGCTCACCCTCGGCGAGTGCGGTCAGGTCGGCGGCGCGGCGGCGGGCGTTCAGGGCGGTCGGGTCGGGGATCACGACAGATATCCGTTCAGCGAGTAGGCGAGTTCGGCGGCCAGCGCGTCGGCATCAAGCATCGGTTCGACGATCCGCGCCGACTGGATGGTCGACTGCGCGATCAGCAACACCATGGTGGCCATCTGGACCGGGTCGCCGGACCGGACGCTGCCGTGGCGCTGGGCGACCCGCAGGCGCGCGGCCAGGGCCTCGATCAACATGTGCTGGCTGGTCCCGAGCCGTTCGGTGATGTAGGTGGTCGCGAGCTCCGAATACAGCACCGACATCACCAGCTGGTCTTGGCGGAGCAGGTCGACCACCGTAACAATTTGTCGCACAAGCGATTCCCGGTCATCTCCGAGTAACGGCGCGTCGCGCATCACGTCGGTGACGTGCCGGGTCAGCAACGCCGCGACGACCGACGGCGTGTCCGGCCAGCGCCGGTACACCGTGGGCCTGCTGACACCCGCACGCCGGGCTATCTCGGCGAGGGTCACCCGGTCCACGCCGAAATCGACCACACAGCTGGCGGCCGCCGCGAGGATGCGGTCACCGGTATCCAGCTCCGTGTTACGGATTGACAACATATGTAATACTGTAACGCATGACGCATCCCGAGGGGCTCTTGCCACCCATGAAATGGAACGCGTGGGGAGACCCCGCCGCGGCCAAGCCACTCTCGGAAGGGATCCGGTCGTTGCTGCAGCAAGCCGTGGGGGTCGAGGGGTCCCCCGCGGCCGAGCTGCAACCCGACCAGGTGCGGTTGCGTCCGTCGACCCTGTCGCCGACGGACCGGGAGGCGCTGGCGGCCATCGTCGGTGCCGAGTACTGCCGAACCGCGGATTCCGATCGGTTGCTGCACGCGGGCGGCAAGTCCACCATCGACCTGCTCAACCGCAAGCAACGCGGCCCGCAGGATGCGCCCGACGCCGTGTTGCTGCCCGGCGGCCCCGCCGGTGAGGATGCCGTTGCCGCGATCCTGCGCTACTGCTCCGAGCGGCGCATCGCCGTCGTGCCTTTCGGCGGGGGCACCAGCGTGGTCGGTGGGCTCGATCCCGACCGCGCCGAGTTCGGCGCCGTCGTCTCGCTCGATCTGCGCCGTTTCGATCGGCTGATCTCGCTCGACGAGGTATCCGGCCAGGCCGTCTTCGAGGCGGGCGTCACCGGGCCGGATGCCGAGAGACTCCTTGGCGCACATGGCTTTTCACTCGGTCATTTCCCGCAGAGCTTCGAGTACGCCACCATCGGCGGCTTTGCCGCGACCCGCTCCTCCGGGCAGGACTCGGCGGGCTACGGCCGGTTCAACGACATGGTCCGGGGACTGCGCGTGATCACCCCGGTGGGCACCCTGGATCTGGGTCGCGCGCCGGAATCCGCCGCGGGCCCCGACCTGCGTCAGCTGCTGATCGGCTCGGAAGGCACCCTGGGCGTCATCACCCGGGTCCGGCTACGGGTTCACCGCGCCCCGGAAGCCGTCCGCTACGAGGCCTGGTCGTTCCCCGATTTCGCGACCGGCGCCGCGGCCCTGCGGGCCGTCACCCAAAATGCCACCGGCCCCACCGTCGTTCGGCTCTCCGACGAGGCGGAGACGGGAGTCAACCTGGCGACCACCGAGGCGATCGGCGAATCTCAGATCACCGGAGGATGTTTGGGCATCACCATGTTCGAGGGGACCAGGGAGCACGTCGAGAGCCGGCACGCCGAAACCAGTGCGCTACTCGCCGCCATGGGCGGTACCTCGCTGGGCGAAGGACCCGCGCGGGCATGGGAGCGCGGCCGGTTCGGCGCGCCGTACCTGCGCGACTCGCTGCTCGCGGCGGGTGCGCTGTGCGAGACGCTCGAGACCGCCACCGACTGGTCCAACGTCCCCGCTCTCAAATCCGCTGTCACCCAGGCGCTCACCGACTCTTTGGCCGAGACCGGCACTCCGGCGCTGGTGATGTGTCACATTTCGCACGTCTACGCATGCGGAGCTTCGTTGTACTTCACCGTCGTCGCGGGGCAACGGGGCAATCCGATCGAACAGTGGAAGACGGCCAAGAAGGCCGCGTCGGATGCGATCATGGCCACCGGGGGGACCATCACCCACCACCATGCGGTCGGCGCCGATCACCGGCCGTGGATGCGCGACGAGATCGGCGAGTTGGGAGTGCAGGTGCTACGCGCGGTCAAGGCGACCCTGGATCCGGCCGGAATCCTCAATCCCGGCAAGCTGATTCCGTGACACCGCTGCGCCGCCGCGAAATCGGCAAGGTGATCGCGCTGACCAACCCGCTCTCGGGACACGGCGCCGCCGTCCGGGCTGCCCAGCTCGCGATCGCCCGGCTGCACAAGCGGGGTGTGGAGGTCGTCGAAATCATCGGCGACGACGCCGAAGACGCGCGGCACCTGGTCGGGGCGGCGCTGGAGAAGGGCGCCGACGCGGTCATGGTGACCGGGGGCGACGGCGTCTTCTCCAACGCGCTACAAGTGTTGGCGGGCACCGATGTTCCCGCCGGGATCGTCCCCGCGGGAACCGGTAACGACCACGCCCGTGAATTCGGCATCCCCACCCGGAACCCCGAGGCGGCCGCGGACATCATCGTCGACGGCTTGACCGAAACCATCGACCTGGGCCGGATCACGGACGGCGACGGGGCGAGCAAATGGTTCGGCACCGTGGCGGCCGCCGGCTTCGATTCGCTGGTCACCGATCGCGCCAACCGGATGCGCTGGCCGCACGGCAGGCTGCGCTATTACGTCGCGATGCTCGCCGAGCTGTCCCAGTTGCGGCTCTTACCGTTTCGCATGGTGTTCGACGGCACCAGGGAGGTCGACGCCGAGATCACGCTGGCCGCCTTCGGCAACACCCGCAGCTACGGCGGCGGGATGCGGATATGTCCCACAGCCGATTACACCGACGGCCTGCTCGACATCACCATGGTGCACGAGGCGTCCCGCACCAAGCTGGTCCGCCTCTTCCCCACCGTGATGAAGGGCACCCACGTCAACCTCGACGAGGTGAGCACGACGCGCGCCAGATCGGTGCACGTCGAGTGCCCCGGCATCAACGTCTACGCCGACGGCGACTTCGCGTGCGCGCTGCCGGCCGAGATCTCGGTGGTGCCAGGCGCTCTGCAGATCCTGCGCCCCGCCCGCTAACGATGCGCGCGTGCGATCACCGGATTCCCGATGCCGTTCATCCCGGGTTGCCGATCTCGGTACGGACATCATCGAGGTAATCGTCGTAGGCGGCGATGATGTCGTCGAGGTCCAGTTGCTTTGGTAGGTCGTCGGGGCTCTGACGCGCAGTCAGATAGGCCATGGTGGCCGCGATGACGCGCGTTTCGTCGGTATCGGGTCCGGCAATGCGCGCGACGACCTCTGGCGTGGCCCGTATCCGGATGGTCACACGTTCCTCGTCCTGGGCAAGACGCACGAGGTAATCGTGATCACCGAGTGCTTCGATTTCGGGGGTTTCGATGTTTTTCATGGCCGTTTCCTACTTCCCGAATGACTCGTCGCGTCCTTTGCGTGATGGCTGACCCGCGGCGTTGACATCCCGATGTGCGCACCTGCACTAAAACTATTTTAACGGTCTACACTCATCTAAAAGAAGACCTACCGAGGTGGCACGTGGGGTATGCGAGTGCGAGGCCCCCGCCATCCGGCGGCCCCCCGCCTCGAGGTGACTCCAACCGACTGCCGCAGCGGAATCCGCGCGCGGCTCGAACAAGGAATAGAAATGATCTGGCGTTGGCCCACTGCTACTCGGGGGGCCGCACCCAAGCGGCCCCCTTTCCTGATTTCCGCTCTGGCTCCGCGGCTCCTGAAACGGATTTCCAAGGCGAATGTGGCGATTTATCGCGCCACCGATGGCCGCGTTGCCGGCCACGAGTTGGGGCTCCCGCTGTGCCTGTTGACCACCACCGGCCGCAAGAGCGGGTTATCCCGAACCACCCCACTGATTTTCATGGCCGACGGCGCCCGACTGGTTCTGGTGGCGTCACAGGGCGGTCTGCCCAGACACCCAATGTGGTTTCTGAACCTTCGCGCCAATCCCGATGTGCGCGTTCAGATCCGAGGGCAGACTCGCAACATGCATGCCCGGGTCGCCGACGAGACGGAACGCGCGCGACTCTGGCCGCGACTTATCGCGCACAACCCGCGGTGGGGCAGATACCAATCGTGGACCGACCGGGTGATCCCGGTGGTGATCTGCGAACCGGCCTAGCCGTCCGCGGGTTCCATAGTCGGCCCGGCCTTGTCGTTGGACGGGTCAGTCCTTGCCCGAATCGGTGGCCAGGAGATCGGCGAGGACCGCGGCCTCGCTGATATCGACGGCTTTGGAGGCGGTCAGCAGCGTCAATGTCCGCCGTTTCATCAAGCCATGCAGATGCGCCAGTGCTTCTGCGCGGCCGGAATCCGTCAACTCGTCACGGTAGCGGCGGACGAATTCGTCGAACAACTTCGGATCGTGGTGGTACCACTTTCGCAGTTCGGTGGATGGAGCGATCTGCTTGCACCACTCATCCAGATTCGCCCTGGCTTTGCTGATGCCGCGGGGCCAGATCCGGTCCACCAAAACCCTGGTGCCGTCACCGGGTGTCGCCGCGTCGTAGATCCGGCGCACGTGGACGTCACTCACCTCGCCACCAGCCTGGCCACACACAGTTGGGGCTCGACCAACGGCTCGAGGTGAGCCTGCATCGCCGGGTGTGGGGACACCGGCCGGCCTTTTTCGTCGGGTGCATTGTCGAGCATGCCTTGCAGCAACCCCAGATGCACCCCGCACGCCACCTCGGGGTGGGACCTGGCCAGATCCCTGACCGGGCAGGCGCGCATCCGAATGGTCCGCTCCCGCCCGGCCGTCTGGTCACCGTCAGCGGGTGGCGGCGCCGGCTCTGCCGCCGCGACGAGTTCAGGGCCGAACCCCAACCGCGTGAAAGCCCGGGCGGTGTCCGCCGCCACCCGGTCGAGCACGTCGCCGGTGTCGGCCTCCGCGTCCTCCCGGGGAACCACGATCCGGCTGGCCCATTTCCGTCCGGCACGCTGCGCACGGAGCCCGCGCGTCTCCTCCGTCCGGCCCAACTCCATCGCCAGGATCTCGGCCAGAGTCCGATAGTCCATGCCCGTCTCGACCGCTCGATAGCCGGTGCGGGGGCGACCGCGGCCGGGCCGGTTCATCTTGGTGCGCACGATCAACTCCTCGTCACACAGGGCGTCCAGATGAAACCGCACGGTCGTGATATGCAAACCCATTTCCGAGGCCAGCTCTACGGCGTCGACGGCACCTTCGTGTTCGCGCACCAACGCCAGCACCCGTTCGCGTTGCCGGTTGCGAGGCAGCCGATCTGGTTGTGGCCGCCTCACCGGCGCGTCTGTTTCGCCGTCCACCTCGCCACCTGCCATCCCACCTATTTACCGGATATACGTCCTTTATATTAGCAGTTTGCCGCCCGAGAGGGGTGGTAAGCAGGACGGCCGAACCGGCGGCGAAAGCGGGCGCGCGATCAACCCAAACTCGCCACCGAACTTCCGCCCGTGACCGCGGCACCGGTCGGGCAACATCACCCCGCGGGCGAGAGCCGCAAAAGCCCCCGAAAATTGCGATTTTCGGGGGCTTTTGTTGGGCGCGTAAGCGTCAGCTCGCCGGGAAACCTAACCGACGCCCCGGCTCTGCCAGCTCACCTCGCCGCCGTCGCCGCCGTCGCGGTACGCCTCGAGCGCCTCGTCCCAGGCCGTTCCGAGCACGGAATCCAATTCGGCGGCCAGCGTGTCGGCGCCCTGGGCCATCATCGCCCGCAGCCGCATCTCCCCGACCATGATGTCGCCGTTGGCGCTCATCGCCCCGGTCCACAGACCCAGTTGCGGGGTGTGGCTGAAGCGATGGCCGTCGACTCCGGGACTGGGATCCTCGGTGACCTCGAACCGCAGCACGGACCACGAGCGCAACGCGTTGGCCAGCTTGGCGCCGGTGCCGACGGGACCGACCCAGTTGGTGACCGCACGCAGCTGACCTGGCATCGCCGGCTGGGGCGTCCAGTTCAGGTTCGCCTTGGCCCCCAGGGTCGACGACAACGCCCACTCGACATGCGGGCACACGGCCGCCGGCGAGGCGTGCACGTACACCACGCCAGTCGTCACGTCGGCGAATTGATTCGACGCTCGCATTTCCTGCTCCTTCGGTTCCACGAGGGACGTCTTCCCCAACGACCTGTGGACCCGGCAAGCAGGACAGCTTGTGCGAAGTCTTCGATTTTTTCTGTGTCGTGCGTGTCTATTGTGCCCTGTGATACCCGTGTTGCGCTAGTGTGCTGTGCGAATTAGCTGTACGCGGCTATCACGGCGTCGGAAATCGCCGGCCACGGCCGCAGCGCCCACTCCCCGAAATTGCGGTCCGTGAGCACCACCAGCGCCAGCTCGATCTCCGGATCTGCCCAGATGAACCCGCCTGTTTGGCCGAAATGGCCGTACGTTCGCGCCGAGTTCCGCGCTCCCGTCCAGTGCGGCGATTTCGTGTCCCGGAGCTCAAAACCCAGCCCCCAATCGTTGGGCCGCTGCACCCCGTATCCGGGCAAAACGCCGTCCAGACCCGGAAACTGCACCGTCGTGGCCTCGGCATGCAGCCGCTGCGAGACCGTGGACGGGCGCAGCAGGTCCCCCGCGAACACGGCAAGGTCCGTCACGGTCGACGTCGCGCCGAACCCGGCGGCCACCGCGCCCCCGTCGAGGCGTGTTGTCGCCATGCCGAGCGGTTCGCACACCGCCTCGGTCAGATAGCGGGCGAAGTCGATGCCGGTCTCGCGTTCCACCGTCTGGCCCAGCACGGTGAAGCCCTGGTTGGAGTAGATGCGCCGGGCGCCGGGGGCGGCCAGCACCTTCTCGGAGTGCATCGATAAACCCGAGGCGTGCGCCAGCAGGTGGCGGATGGTGGAACCGGGCGGGCCGGCGGCGGTGTCGAGGTCGACGGCGCCTTCCTCGATGGCGACGTGCACGGCGCGCGCCGCGAGCGGCTTGGTCACCGAGGCCAGCTCGAACACCCGCTCGGTGTCGCCGTGGCCGGCCAGCACGCCGCCGGGCCCGATGACGGCGGCGGCGGCGGCCTGCACCGGCCAGTCGGCTAAGACCTCCAGGACATCGCGCGTCACTGCCCGGCCCGCTTGAAGGCCAGGTAGTAGTTGTTGATCGGGTCCGCCTCGATCTCGGCGACCCGCACGTCGTCGAATCCGGCGTCGCCGAGCATCTTGACGGCCAGTTGCGTTCCCCAGGCGGTGCCCAGTCCGGCGCCGTCCAACGCCAGCGACACCGTCATGCAGTGCATCAACGACGTCGTGTACAGGTAGGTGCTCATCGGCGCACCGACGTTCTCCTCGAGCCGGCTCGACGCCTTGATGTCGGCCATCAGCAGAACACCACCGGGGCGCAGCGCCCGGTAGATGTTCTCCAAAACCCGCGCCGGCTGAGCCTGATCGTGGATGGCGTCGAACACGGTGATGACGTCGTAGGCGTCCGGCTTGTCCAACTCGGCGAGGTTGTGGCTTTCGAAGGCGGCGTTCGTCAGACCGCGGTCGGCGGCCTCGCGGATGCCGGTGGCGATGGCCTGTTCGGAAAAGTCGATGCCGGTGAAGCGGCTGGCGCCGAACGCCTGCGCCATCACGTTGATGGCGTGCCCGCTGCCGCAGCCGAAATCCGCCACGTCGGCTCCCGCGCGCAGGCGGTCGGGAAGGCCGTCCACCAACGGCAGCACGACGTCGACGAGCGTGGCGTCGAACACCGCGCCGCTCTCCTCGGCCATCAGCTGGTGGAAGCGCGGAAATTCGCTGTAGGGCAGCCCGCCGCCCGCCCGGAAGCAGCCGACGATCTTCTGCTCGACCTCGCCGAGCAGCGGCAGGAATTGGGCCACCACGGCGAGGTTCTGGGGCCCGGCCGCACGCGTCAGCACTCCCGCGCGGTGGGCGGGCAGCGAGTAGGTGGCGGTGTCGGGGTCGTAGTCGACGACGTGCCCGGTGGTCATGCCGCCCAGCCACTCGCGGACGTAGCGCTCGTTGAGGCCGGCGGCGTCGGCGATCTGCGCGCTGGTGGCCGGCGCGAGCCCGGCCATCGTGTCCAGCAGACCGGTCTGGTGCCCAATGCTCAGCAAGATCGTGAGGCTGGCGCCGTCGAGCGTCGCGGCGATGCGTCCGGTGAATTCTTCGGTGGTCTCCCAAGCCGTCACGTCCTGCGACGCTACACCGGCCCGATGGGTGGACGGCCCGCCGCGAGATGTATGGCGGCGAACGCCTAGGTTGGAGCCCATGAGTCAGACAGTGCGCGGTGTGATTTCACGTAAGAAGGGCGAACCCGTCGAACTGGTGGACATCGTCGTTCCCGATCCCGGACCCGGAGAGGCTTTGGTCGACGTCATCGCCTGCGGGGTGTGCCACACCGACCTGACCTACCGCGAGGGCGGCATCAACGACGAGTACCCGTTTCTGCTCGGCCACGAGGCCGCCGGCACCATCGAGGCCGTCGGCCCGGGGGTGACCGCCGTGGCCCCGGGCGACTTCGTGATCCTGAACTGGCGCGCGGTGTGCGGTCAGTGCCGGGCCTGCAAACGCGGCCGCCCGCACCTGTGCTTCGACACCTTCAACGCCACCCAGAAAATGACCCTGACCGACGGCACCGAGCTCACCCCCGCCCTGGGCATCGGGGCCTTCGCCGACAAGACGCTGGTCGCCGCCGGCCAGTGCACCAAGGTCAATCCCGCCGCCGACCCCGCGGTCGCCGGGCTGCTGGGCTGCGGCGTGATGGCCGGACTGGGTGCGGCGATCAACACCGGCGCCATCACTCGTGACGACACCGTCGCGGTGATCGGCTGCGGCGGCGTGGGCGATGCCGCGATCGCCGGGGCGGCGTTGGTGGGCGCGCGGCGCATCATCGCCGTGGACACCGACAACACCAAACTGGACTGGGCCCGCAAATTCGGCGCCACGCACACCGTCAATGCCCGCGAATTTGACGTGGTCAAGACGATCCAGGATCTCACCGACGGGTTCGGCGCGAACGTGGTGATCGACGCGGTGGGCCGGCCCGAAACGTACAAGCAGGCCTTCTACGCCCGTGACCTAGCCGGAACCGTTGTGCTGGTGGGCGTTCCGACCCCCGACATGACCCTGGACATGCCGCTGGTGGATTTCTTCAGCCACGGCGGCTCGCTGAAGTCGTCGTGGTACGGCGACTGCCTGCCCGAACGCGACTTCCCCACGTTGATCGACCTGTACCTGCAGGGCCGGCTTCCGCTCGAGCAGTTCGTCTCCGAGCGCATCGGCCTCGGCGACGTCGAAGAGGCATTCCACAAGATGCACGGGGGCAACGTGCTGCGCTCGGTGGTGGTGCTCTGATGACGGCCTCGGACAAAGCCGTCGAACGCCTGGTCACCCACGGAACATTCGAACTCGACGGCGGCAGTTGGGAAGTCGACAACAACATCTGGATCGTCGGCGACGACTCCGACGTCGTGGTGTTCGACGCGGCGCACACCGCCGAGCCGATCTTGACCGCGGTGGGTAAGCGCAATGTGGTCGCGGTGGTGTGCACACACGGACACAACGACCACGTCACGGTGGCCCCCGAATTGGGCGCGGCCCTGGACGCACCGGTGCTGCTGCACCCAGCCGACGACGTGTTGTGGCGAATGACTCACCCGGACAAAGACTTCCGCACGATCGCCGACGGGGACACGATCGATGTCGCCGGCACCGAGCTGCTGGCGCTGCACACGCCGGGGCACTCCCCCGGCTCGGTGTGCTGGTACGCCCCCGAACTCGGTGTGGTGTTCAGCGGGGACACCCTGTTCTCCGGCGGGCCGGGCGCGACGGGGCGCTCCTATTCGGACTTCCCCACGATCCTGCAGTCGATCTCCGGCCGGCTCGGTACCCTCCCCGGCGACACCGTCGTGCATACCGGCCACGGCGACAGCACCACCGTCGGCGACGAGATCGTGCACTACGAGGAGTGGGTGGCTCGCGGCCACTGATTGCGCCAAGCCGAACTGGCCACCAGCCCAGCCACTATCGTTGGCCGTATGCCGCCCGAACCACGGATGCCCGAATCGAGCATTGTGGTCCGCCCCGAGCCGACCTACAGCGAGGCATCGCGGCTGCGGGCCGCCGGTTTGGCGAAGGCGATCGCGGAGTTCGAGCGGGCCGCGGAGCAAGTCGGGCTGCCCAAGGCCCCACAGCCGATCGTCATCGCGGACTACGGCGCCGCCAACGGTCACAATTCACTCAAGCCGCTGTCGGCGGCCATCGCGGTGTTGCGGCGGCGCACCCGCCACGATCACGCAATCCTGGTGGTGCACACCGACGTTCCGCGCAACGACTTCACGGCGCTGTTCGACACGGTGGCCGACGATCCGGAAAGTTACCTGCAGTTCGACGCGTCCACGTTCACGTCGGCGATCGGCCGGTCGTTCTACAACCAGATTGTGCCGTCCAAGACCGTCAACCTGGGCTGGACGTCCTGGGCAACCCAGTGGTTGAGCCGAACGCCCTGCGAGATACCCGATCACATACACGTGTCGTGCAGCGACGACGACTCGGCGCGCTCGGCGTATTCCGATCAGGCCGCGCTGGACTGGCATAACTTCGTCGCGTTCCGCGGCCGGGAACTGGCCCCCGAGGGCCGGTTGGTGGCGTTGACGCTGGCGGCCGACGAGGACCGGACGGCGGGCTTCGCCCCATTGCTCGACGCCCTCGTCGGGACGCTGGACGATCTGGCGCGCGACGGGCTGCTGCGGTCAGATGAGCTGCGGCGCATGACTATTCCCACGTTTGCCCGCAGTGAGAAGGATTTTCGTGCCCCGTTCGCGCCCAAGGGGCGGTTCGAAGGCCTGATGGTCGAGCACCTCGAGATCTTCAACGCCGAGGATCGATTCTGGGCGCGTTTCCAGTTGGATCACGACGCGCGGGCTTTCGGGGCGCAGTGGGCGGCCTTCGCGCGGTCCGCGCTGTTCCCCGCACTGGTGGGTGCGCTCGACGGCGGGGTCCACGACGCGCGGGCCGCGCAATTCGCCGAGCAGCTGCAGAGCGCGGTCGCCGAGCGCCTGTCAAGCGCACCCGAGCCGATGCGGATTCCCCAGGCGTTGGTTGTGCTGGTCAAGGGTGACGAATTGCGCTGACGAGAGTTTCGGCACAGCCGCGCAACGGGTAACCCCTTGTCATCGTCGAACTTGCGACTGCGAGGGGGTAGATGCATGAGCGTGCAGGACGATAAAGGGGCCGACCGAGACGATGGTCAACGGTTGACGGAGAAGCCGGAGCCGGACGAGGACGACAAGAAGAAGGCCGCCGAAATGATGGAGGCCTACGCGGACAAGCCCACAATAGTGCTACCCGGCACCGGCGGCAGCGTGTCCGGCACCGCGGTCAACGAGTGGCTGGACGAGGACGGCAACCCGAAGCATGAAGTCGTCGAGGGCGCGGGTTCGGACGACCGGGCCGCGGGCGACCAGGCGCGCGACGAAAAAGATTTGCAGGACCAGATCGACAAGGACAAGGCCCTGAACGAGGTGCTGAGGAAAGCCGCGACCGCGGAGAACAAGGGCGAAAAGAATTGAGCTGAAAGGGAATTCCCGAATCAAGCTCACTGAGCGGGTAGCGGCCCCAGGAGGCTGATGCCCAGGCCGCCTTCGAACTCCTGAATGATCTCGTTGACGCGGTCGATACCGGGGATGGGTCCGTTGACTCCGGGGATGGGTGGAATCGGCGGTACTGCCTCCCTACGCGGGGATGCCGGACGTGCGGGCGGGACCGCCTGCGGGGTCGCCGCCGGCGTGGTGGTCGTCGGTGTCTCGGTCCCGGCCGGCGGGTTGGTATCGGAGGTCGACGGCACCGGAACGTCCTGCGGCCCGGGCTGGGCCGTCGTGCTGTTGGGTGAAGGCGCCGGCGCGGCCGGGGTCGTGGTCAGGGCGGGCGCCGGCGTTGTCGCCGATGTGTGCTGCGAGCTCAGTCCGATCGCCACGGCGGCCCCCACCAGCAGCACCGCCGCAGCGGTGAGGACGACCGCGGCCACCGGCAGCAGTCGCCACCGCGCGAATAGCCGCTTGCGCACAGGGGTCGCGGCATCGATCCGAGAGGTCACCGCCGCGTCGGGCGTCGGGCCGACCGGCGTGACGCGCGAGTGATGACCCGTCGCCGACCAGGCCCGTATCGGCATCCCGCCCGGTGTCGGTTCCGCCGGTGGCACCTGGGCGGTGGCGGTCGCCTCCGCGTGCTGATCGGGCCGCACCGCCGACCGCGCCGTCGCGGCGGCGGGCGCGGCGGGCGCGGCGGGCGCGGCGGGCGCGGACAACGTTGCGCCGGCGTCACCGGCACCGTGCGCCACCCGCAACGCGGCGCCGACCGCCGCCGTGAGTTGGGGCCGCGGCGTGGTGGCGACCGGGACACGAAAATGCCGTGACAGCGTCGTGGTGACGGCCGGGAGGTTCGCCCCACCACCCGTCGAAACCACCGCGACGAGATCGCGGATTCCGTTGTGCGCCAACGCTTCATCCAGCCTCGCGATGAAGCTGGTCAGCGCCGGGCGGATCGCGTCGTCAAGCTCGTGTCGAGTGAGCCGGATTTCGCCGCGCGCCCCGGTCAGTCCGTCGGTCAGCATGGTCGCGGTGCTCGAGGACAGTTGTTCCTTGGCGACCCGGCACCCACCCCTCAGCCGGCTCAGCGAGCCGATCGCCGCCGTGCCCGTGGGGAATGCGCCGGTGGTCGGCATGTTGGCCACCACCACGCCCAGCAGCGCCTGATCGATCAGGTCGCCGGAGAAATCGCGGTGCCGCACGGTCGGCGCCAACGCCCGGTAGTCACCGTCCGCGTCCATCAAGGTGATGTTGGTGCCGCTGCCGCCGAAATCGCATACCGCCACGGTCCCGCGCGCCGGTATGCCCGGGTTGGCCCGCACGGCGAGCAGCGCCGCGGCGGCATCGGGAATCAACAGGATCGGGCGCGCGCGTTGCGACCATTCGGGGATTTCCCCCAGGGCGGCGCCCAGGGCCTCGACCGCCGGCGACTCCCAATGGGCCGGATAGGTGACCGCGACGTTGTCGGGCAGGGGGCGCCCGCCGGTGGCGGCATAGGCCAGTGCCCGTAACCCGTCGGCGAGCACCACCTCGCTGCGGTGCACCGAGCCGTCGGGGGCCACGATTCCGCGCGGGTCGCCGACTCGATTCACGAAGCCGGTGATCACCACGCCCGGCCCTCGCAGCCTGGGGTTCTCGGCGGGGATGCCGATCTCGGCGGGGCGGTCCGGATACAGCGTCAGAACGGGCTTGCGGGTGATGGCGTTATCGGCGGTTACGGCCGCGAGATTGGTGGCACCGATCGATAAGCCCAGCGCGGTCCCAGCTCCATCGGCCATATTTCGACCCCCGTGTTCACAGCACCGATTCGCCATCGTCTAGCTGCCATCGTCTAGCCGCCATCGTCTAGGTGCCATTGTGCCGCCAGAACCTGTATCGCGTGTCGGCGGTAGCTATGCGGCCGCTGTGCGCCGATCAGCGGATGTTGCCGGCCCCGGCGATGAGCGGCAGGTCGAGCGGGGTGACCCAGCCCGGCCGAAGGTCGTTGACGGCCGGGACGGCATTGAGCGCCCGCAGCCCGGTCGCCAGGCAGCCGGCCGCGGCGGCGTCGCGCCCCGAGCCATCGGTGAACCGGAACGCGGTCTCCTGGAAGATGCTCGGGGTCCCGTCGATCTCCACGCGGTAGACGTCGTTGTCATGGCCCGACGGCCAGTCCGGGGCGGCGTCGAGTCCGATCCGGTTGACGTGCTCGAGCTGGATGCGGGTCTCACCCCCGTAGACGCCGTTGATGGTGAACCGGACGGCGGCGACGTGCCCGGCCTTGATGACGCCCTTGGCGGTGGTGCGCTCGGTGGGTGTCACCCACTTGTCCCAGGTGGTGGTGATCTCGTCGAGCATGATGCCGGCGGCGTGGGCGATCATCGGGACGGTGGCACCCCACGCGAAGATCAACACGTCGCGGTTTTCCAGCATCGGGCTGTACTCGGGCTCGCGGCCGATGCCCATCTCGACTTCGTAGTCGCCCTCGTAGTTGGTGTAGTCCAGCAGCTCCGAGGCCCGCACCCGGCGCACCTCCGAGCACAGGCCCATCAGCGTCATGGGGAACAGGTCGTTGGCGAACCCGGGGTCAATGCCGGTGGTGAAGCAGGACGCCTCTCCCAGTTCGCACGCCTCGGTGATGGGCGTGATCCAGTTGGGCGGGTTGAGGTGCATGGTCGGCCAGACCCACGGCGTCATCGCGGTCGAGCACACGTCGATGCCGGCCCGCAGGAACCGGGTGATCAGCGAAATGTTCTCTTTGGCGTGCAAGGCCGTCGGGCCGTAGTGCACCAGCGCATCAGGCTGCAAAGCGATCAGGGCATCGATGTCGTCGGTCGCGAGAACACCCACCCGCTCGGCCATCCCGCAGATCTCGCCGACATCGCGGCCAACCTTGTTCGGACTGCTGACACCGACGCCCACCAATTCGAACGACGGGTGTTTGACGATCTCGGGGATCACCATCTTGCCGACGAAACCAGTGCCAAACACCACTACCCGCTTTGAGCCGTGTTCCGCCATGCTTCGACGCCACCTTTCCACCTCACCAGCCCCCGCCCGGAACTTCACATTAAGCTTCCGTACCGTCGCCCGTGGTGACACGATGCAATTCATGACGAAGCACCTCACCGGACCGTCGATTTTGTTGGCCGCCGGACTCGGGTTCGCGAATGCCTGTGGCGTGGCCAACGCCCTACCCCAGCTGCCTCAGGTCCGCTATGAGGTCAATGGCCCCGCGGTCGCCGAATTCATCTACTACGAGACCGACACCGGGCAGCTGCATCAGGTCAATGCGCCGTTGCCGTGGTCGACGGAGTTCACCGGGTTCGGCGGGGAGGTGTTCACCCTCAGCGCGCAGGGGCCCGGCCCCATCTCCTGCAAGATTTTCGTCGACGGCAACGTGGTGAGTGCGGCCACGGCAACCGTCGGTGTGCCCGCCAGAACGGTCTGCACCCACTGACCGAGCGGTTCGCTCACGACAAAAGGAGATCTGGGTGAGTCTCGAGACGGGTCCCAACAAAAGCGTGACAGCCGGCTTGGCGGCGCGGACGAACGGCGCGCCACCGCCCGACATTCCGCTGGCCGACATCCATCTCGAGTCGCTGGACTTCTGGGGGTTCGACGACGATTTCCGCGACGGCGCCTTCGCCACCTTGCGCCGCGAGGCGCCGATCTCGTTCTGGCCCGCGATCGAGTACGAGGGGTTCGAACCCGGCAGCGGGCACTGGGCGCTGACCAAGCATGACGACGTGTATTTCGCGAGCCGTCACGCGGACATCTTCAGCTCCAGCCCCAACATCACGATCAACGACAACACGCCCGAGATCAGCGAATACTTCGGCTCGATGATCGTGCTCGACGATCCGCGGCATCAGCGGCTGCGCTCGATCGTCAGCCGCGCGTTCACCCCGAAAGTGGTGGCGCGCATCGAGGCCTCGGTCCGCGAGCGGGCCCGCCGGTTGGTTTCCTCGCTGATCGCCAATCATCCCGACGGGCAGGCCGAGCTGGTCAGCGAGCTCGCCGGCCCGCTACCGCTGCAGATCATCTGCGACATGATGGGCATCCCCGAGGAGGACCATCAGCGAATCTTCCACTGGACCAACGTGATTCTCGGGTTCGGCGACCCGGACCTGGCCACGGATTTCGGGGAGTTCATGCAGGTGTCGATGGACATCGGCGCCTACGCCAGCGCGCTGGCCGAGGACCGGCGGTCCAATCACCTCGACGATCTGACCACCAGCCTGGTGGAAGCCGAGGTCGACGGGGAACGGCTGACGTCGACGGAGATCGCGTCGTTCTTCATCCTGCTGGTGGTGGCCGGCAACGAGACGACGCGCAATGCGATCAGCCACGGCGTGCTCGCGCTGTCGCGCTATCCCGCCGAGCGGGACAAGTGGTGGTCCAACTTCGACCACCTGGCGCCGACCGCGGTCGAGGAGGTCGTGCGGTGGGCTTCCCCGGTGGTTTACATGCGACGCACGCTGACCCGGGACTTCAAGCTCGGCGGCACCAAGATGAAGGCCGGCGACAAGGTCACGCTGTGGTACAACTCGGCCAATCGCGACGAGTCGACGTTCGAGGATCCCTGGCTTTTCGACGTCGCGCGCACCCCCAATCCGCATTTCGGCTTCGGCGGCGGCGGCGCCCATTTCTGCCTGGGCGCCAACCTGGCTCGTCGCGAAATCCGGGTCGTCTTCGACGAATTGCGCCGCGAGATACCCGACATCGTCGCGACGGACGAACCCGCGCGGCTGCTGTCGCAATTCATTCACGGCATCAAGAGCCTGCCGGTCGCCTGGACGCCCCCGCGGTAGCTGCTCGGCGGATTCTCCTGTCTCCCAAGGTATATCGCTTTCTCGAATCCGATAGCGCATGCGCTATCAAATCCCACGACGTCACACAGCCGACCGACCCGAAACCCGGGCTTACGCTGGTCCCGTGACCATCCCCGCGTTTCCCGTTCCCGAGGTGCTGGCCGCCCGCCAGAAACTTGTGCTCGACCACTTCCACCACGAGGTCCGCCAGGCCTGGGACGACGTCCTGTCGACCTTCCCGCATCCGCGCTATGAGCTGATCCCCCAGATGCTCGTGCACGACGGCGACGTGGCGGTGCGCGGCTACTACGCCGACACGCGGATCGCGTTTCCCGATCAGGATCACGAAATCATCGCGCTGCGGCACAGCGCCGACGCGGTGATCGTCGAATTCTGGCTCATGGGCACCCACCGCGGTTACCTGGGGAAGGTGCCGCCCACCGGTAGCCGGTTCCGCGTCCGGATGACCGCCTACTTCGTCTTCGACGAGACGGAAACACTTGTCTGCGAACGCATTTACTTCGACAGCCTGACGATGGTCAAACAGCTCCTGGGTGGCCTGGACATGAAGAAGCCGACGAACTGGTTGCTGGCCGCGCGCTGCGTGCGCGGGTTCCTGTCGATGTCGTCGGAAAAGCCGGACCCGGCGCTGACGAATACCGTGCCGCCGACGTTCCAAAGTGCCTAAACTGCACTGCATGCGGGCCCTTTACGTGGTGTGCGGCCTGGCCGCCGCCCTGGCGATGCTGGGCGCCTGCGCCACCGCCACGGCGGCTCCCGCACCGTCGGGCTCGCACCACGAGAAGTGGATCGACCTGCGGGCCGGCGAGTGCGTGGCCGACCTGCCCCCGCCGGACCTGAGCCGCGTGACGGTCACCGTAGTCGACTGTGCGACGGCGCATTTGGCCGAGGTGTATCTGCGGGCGCCGATGGCCGTCGACACCGCGGTCGCCGGCGTCGCGAATCGGGATTGCGCCGCCGGGTTCGCGCCGTATACCGGCCGATCCGTTGAGGGCAGCCCGCTTTCGATCACCTACCTGATCGACTCGAATCAGGATCGCACCGGGGCCAACCCCACCCCGAGCACTGTCATCTGCCTGCTGCAGGCGGCCAACGGGCAGCCCCTGACGGGATCCGCGCACCGCTGATCAGCAGCCGGGTTGCGCTGCGAGGTCGAGGAAGTCGGACGCATTGACGTCCAACTCGTCGGTAGACGACGTCGGCCTCGCCGTCGAGACCAAACTCCAGCGGGCGCGCGACGAACGCGGTCTTGAAACCCAGAGCACCCGCGGCGCGCAGGTCGTACTTGTGGCTGGCCACCATCATTCAGCACAGCCCTCGTCATGCAACGATGTGCTCGTGGCCGACACCGACAGCGCCGAAGAACACGAACCCGACTACCGGTTCACCTTCGCCAATGAGCGGACTTTCTTGGCCTGGCAGCGCACGGCGCTGGGGCTGCTCGCCGCGGCGGTCGCGCTCGTGCAGCTGGTTCCGGAGCTGGGGGTACCCGGTGCGCGCCGTGTCCTCGGTGCGGGGCTTGCGCTGCTGGCCATTCTCACCAGCGGGATGGGGTTGCTGCGTTGGCGGCAGGCGGATCGCGCCATGCGTCACGGGACCTCACTGCCGCGGCATCCCTCACCGACCTACCTCGCGGTGGGCCTGACGGTGGTCGGGCTCGTCGCGCTCGTGTTGGTGATCGCGAAGGCGGTAATCGGTTGAGCGACTCGACGGCGGATCGCGGGACTCAGGCCGATCGAACGACGCTGGCCTGGACTCGGACATCGTTCGCATTCCTGGCCAACGGCGCCCTGTTGATGATCAGGAACCTGCACGGCTCCGTCGGGCCGACGGCGTTGATCCCCGCCGTTTTGGCCGGCGCCGTGGCGCTGGTTACGTTTCTGATCGCCGTGCACCGCCAGCACACCCTGCAGCAGTGGCCCCTCCCGAAGCGGCTCACGCCCCGGCGCCAGGTGCACCTCATCGGAACTTCCGTGCTGGCCCTCATCGTCGTCACCACGGTCGCCCAACTCATCTAGCAGGGTGTTCGGTCCTCACCGAGGGCGAGTAGCGATCTCAGATTGTCGCTAGGGGCGCACACTCCGCCGCACCCGCCGCCGGGGCGGGTGCGGCGGATGTGGTTAGTCGCCCAGCAAGGCTCGCACCAACGGGCGCGGCCCCGTCGGCCTTGGCAATGCGCTGGCGGGGCGCCGGCGTACCAGCAGCGGCCACCAGAACCAGCGGCCCAGCAGAGCGGCGATGGACGGGGTCATGAACGCGCGCACCACCAAGGTGTCGAACAGCAGACCCAGGCCAATCGTGGTGCCCACCTGGCCGAGCACCCGCAGTTCGCTGACCGCCATGGACGCCATCGTGAAGGCGAACACCAGGCCCGCGTTCGTCACGACCTTGCCGGTACCACCGATGGCCCGGATGATCCCGGTGTTCAGCCCCGCGTCGATCTCCTGTTTGAACCGGGCGACCAGAAGCAGGTTGTAGTCGGATCCCACGGCCAGCAGGATGATCACCGACATCGCGAGCACCAGCCAGTGCAGCTCCATGCCGATGATGTGCTGCCACAACAGCACCGAGAGCCCGAAGGATGCCCCCAGCGAAAGGACCACCGTCCCCACGATGACCAACGCTGCAGCAAAGCTGCGGGTGATCACCAGCATGATGATGAAAATCAGGCAGAGCGACGAGATCGCCGCGATCATCAGATCGTATTTCGCGCCGTCGGAGATGTCCTTGAATACCGCCGCGGTGCCTCCGAGGGAGATTGTGGCGTTCTCCAGCGGGGTTGTCTTCAGCGCTTCCTCGGCCGCGGCCTTGATGGCGTTGACCCGGGCGAAGCCCTCGGGTGTCGCGGGGTCGCCCCGGTGCAAGATGAACAACCGCGCCGCTTTTCCGTCGGCTGACAAGAACATCTCCATGCCGCGCTTGAAGTCTCGGTTGTCGAAGACTTCCGGTGGCAGATAGAAGGAATCGTCGTTCTCGGCCGCGTCGAAGGCCTGCCCCATGGCACTGGGGTCCTTGCTGTTCTCCTTCATCTGGCCGAGGACCCCGGACCCGGTGCTGTGCATGGTCAGCATCATGGTTCGCATGCTTTGCATGGAGTCGATCATCGGTGGGATCTGCATGAGCAGCTGCGGCAGCAGCGCATCCAGCCGATCGAGATCTTTCACCATCTCCTGCAGCTTGTCGCTGATCAAGTCGACGCCGTCGAGCGTGTCGAAGATGGATCTGATGGAGAAACAGGCGGGAATGCCGTAGCAGTGCTTTTCCCAGTAGAAGTAGCTACGGAGCGGCCGGAAGAAATCCTCGAAATCCGAGATGTGATCGCGCAATTCGGCGGTGATGGCCTGCATGTCGTGGGTTTCGCCGGTCAGGTGGTGGGTCGTGGCGACGAGCTGCGACATCAGGTCATACATGCGCTGCATGGTGTCGATCATCTTCGCCAGCTCGTCCGCCTGTCTGAGCAGATCATCCATGCGTTGGGTTTGAAAGGTGCTGTTTTGAACCATGCTGGCGTTTTGCATGCTGATCATGAACGGCAGCGTCGTGTGCGGCAGCGTGGTCCCGTCCGGCCGAGTTATCGCCTGAACCCTGGAAACACCCGGAACCGCGAGAACGCCTTTGGCTAACCTGTTCAACACCAACATGTCTGCCGGGTCGCGCATGTCGTGGTCGGCCTCGATCAACATGATCTCCGGCTTCATCCGCGCTTGAGAAAAATGGCGGTCCGCCGCGCTGTATCCGGCATTGGCGGGGATGTAGTCGGGCACATATCGCCGGTCGTTGTAGCTGGTCTTGTACCCAGGCAGCGCAAGCAGGCCGACGAGCGCGACACCACACGTCGCCGCCAGAACGGGCGCCGGCCAACGAGTGACAACGGCGCCCACCCGTCGCCAGCCACGAACCTTGATCATCCGCTTGGGGTCGAAGAGACCATGGCGACTGCCGACGGTGAGGACTGCGGGCCCCAGCGTGAGCGCCGCCGCCACCG
Organism: Mycobacterium sp.; assembly: GCF_004298145.1. Lineage (GTDB taxonomy): Bacteria > Actinomycetota > Actinomycetes > Mycobacteriales > Mycobacteriaceae > Mycobacterium. The sequence goes on along the minus strand of NZ_SCRH01000073.1, from coordinate 5,557 downwards.
CGACGAGCGTGCCCGCCGCGCAAGGTATGCCGAGGGACTGGAAATAGGGCAATCGCGTGAAGCTCAGGCAACATGTCGCGCCCGCGATCGTCAAGCCAGAGCCCAAGATAACGTGGGCGACCCCACGATAGGTGGTGTAGTAAGCCGTTTCCCGGTCCTCGCCGGCCTGACGTGCCTCTTGGTAGCGGCCAAGCAGAAATATGCCGTAGTCCGTTCCCGCCGCGAGCACCAGCGATGTGAGCAGGTTGACGGCGAAGGTGGAAAGGCCGATAACGCCCAAATCTCCGAGCAACGCGACGGTTCCCCGAGCGGCTACGAACTCGATGCCGACCAATAGCAACAGCAGGATGGTGGTGACGATTGATCGGTAGACGGCAAGCAGCAGGACCAATATCACCAGGACGGTCGTCGCGGTAATTAAAACCAGCGACTTGTCACCGGTGGCGTGCATATCCGCGATCAGCACCGACGGCCCGGTCAGGTAGACCTTGAGCCCATTCGGCGGGGGCGTTTGCGCGACGATGTCTCGAACCGCGTCAATCGATTCGGCCGCCAAGGCCTCGCCCTGGTTACCGGCGAGATCGAGTTGAACGTACGTGGCCTTGCCATCGGCGCTTTGCGCACCCGCGGCGGTCAATGGATCGCCCCAGAAATCCTGTACGTGCTGGACGTGTCGTGGGTCGTCTTTCAGCTTGCGAATCAGGCCGGCATAATATTTGTGAGCATCGTCGGCGAGCGGTGGGTCGCTTTCGAGGACAATCATTGCCGCATTGTCGGAATCGGATTCCCTGAAAACCCTGCCCATTCGCTTCATCGCCTGTATCGACGGCGCCTCTTCAGGGGTCATCGATATCGAGTGGTCTTGTCCGACCTTTTCCAGCGAAGGGACAGCCAGGGTAACGAGGACGGTGATCGCCAGCCATCCGAAGATGATGGGGATCGAAAATCGACAGATGGCACGTGCGATGAATGGCTGTTCTGTCTGTGTGGCGACGGCGCGATTCGTGTTCACGCGGATTTCACCGGGCAGTCAGCAGAGGTGCATACCTCATTGAATGTCGTCCTCGCCTCGCCCCGGCCGCCGGAAGGGTATTTATTACCCTTTGCCCCGAGGTTTCCCGTGGGGCATTCGATGCGGCTCAGCACAGACGTCGACTTTGGTGACGTTTGGTTATGCGTGTGAACGTACGCTGTGGCGTGAGGTCTCGACTGGCAAATCGAATAATCCGCGGTGATTTGGCCTCCAGCGCCATCCCGCAAAACAGGTAGGCGGCCCACCCGGCTAGCCGGTGGCGCCAGGTCGGCGATGCGGATGGCCGAGGTTAGCCTGCCCACTGTAACCAGTCCGGCTGTCCTGCTGGCACTTTGGCCTCTGGCCCTTTCATGTGTTCAACATAGACATGTGTTGAATAAGTTGGCCTTCCGGGGTTAAGGTCTCAAGGAAATCAACGATATTCGGAGGCAGACTGGGTCGCGATTGCCATGGAGTCGAAGCGTGATGAATTACCGGCGGGGAATTCGGCACGCATGTTCACTGGTGCAGGCTCGAAGCCAATGTCAGATTCCGTCCTACACCCTCGCAGATTGGTCTCCGAGCGATGTCCCAACAGCCTTCCGTCGCGATCGTCATTCCTGCCTATAACGAGGAACGTTATATAGGCAAATGCCTCGAATCGTGCATCGGCCAAACTTCGGCACCCGACGAGATAATCGTGGTCAACAACAAGTCGACCGACAACACCGTATCCATCGTCCGCCGCTATCAAGCCGAGAACCCGGACCTCGACATACAGCTGATCGAGCAAAACGAGCATCAGGGTATTGCCCCGACCCGCAGCCACGGCTTTGACTATGCGCGGAGCGATATCATCGGCCGCACCGACGCCGACTCCGTCATTGCCAAGGACTGGGTCGAGACGGTTCGCCGCCGTTTCGAGGATCCGGCCATTGACGCCGCGAGCGGACCCATGGGCTTTCATGACATGCCGCTGCGGGGATTCCTTTTCTGGCTCGACTGCATCCTGCGCGGCAGGGTGCATAAGTACGCAAAGAACGAGCGGTTTCTCCTGGGAGCCAACATGGCAATTCGCGCCCAGGCGTGGAAGTCGATTCGTCAGCTGACTCAGCTGGACCTGGAAGACCGCCTGCATGAGGACGTCGATCTTGCGCTGACCTTATTCAAAAATGACTTCGAGATCGCGTACGAGCCGGGCATGGTGGTGGCCATGTCTGCCCGCCGGGTGGAATCTTCATCGCGCGATTTCTATCGGTATGTCACGCGCTATACGCGGACAACGAAGCTGCACGGTATCAAGAGCCTGGCGGCGTACACGACGATCGCCACCCTTCTGCTGCTGTATTACCCCTTCCGCACGATTCGGTTCTTCTACGACGTGGAAACCCTGAAATTCACGTCGTCGAAGTTGCGCAACAAACTCCGCCGGACGGCCGGCGCCCGCCGACGCCACGGCAGACATGAGTTGCCGAAGCGTCACTTGCCGAGAAGCGCGTGACGCCGATGTCCGCCGCAGGTGAACCAGCGCCGGAAGCGTGGTCCTACGATCTTCGGCCGCCGGATCCGGCGTTGGCCGAGCCGGTTTCGCCCTCCCGCACCCACTTTGCCGGCGTCCGCAGGCAGGCGGCGTTGGTAGCGGGATTCGGCCTGGCCCTTCCGCTCGCCGCCGGCGCCCTGGGGCTGGGCCTGCTGAACGGTAGCCGACGCCGCGGGGTCAACTTCTTCACCTCCACCTGGCCTCGAGCGCTGCTTGCCACCAACGGCATCCGCATCAATGTCGTTGGCGCGCAGAACCTGACGGCACGGCGCCCGGGCGTGTTTCTCTATAACCACCGCAACCGGGTCGACCCCTTCATCGCCGCGGCGCTGATGCGCGACGACTGGATCAAGATCGCCAAGAAGGAACTGGCGCGCGACCCGATCATCGGCACGCTGCTCAAGCTGAACGACGGTGTGTTCCTCGACCGAGACGACACCGCGGCGGCGGTGGAAACCCTGCACCACGTAGAAGAGCGCGCGAAAGAGGGTCTGTCCATCCTGATCGCCCCAGAGGGTACGTCGCTGGACACCACCGGGGTGGGGCCGTTCAAAAAGGGGGCGTTCCGCATCGCCATGGCCGCGGGCGTTCCGATCGTACCGATCGTAATCCGCAACGCGGAGATCATCGCCTCGCGCGATTCCATGGAGATCCATCCGGGCACAGTGGATGTCGCTGTGCTGCCGCCAATCTCGGTCGACGACTGGACGCTCGACACATTGGTCGACCGCATCGCCGCGGTGCGCCAACGGTATCTGGACACCTTGGCCGATTGGCCGGTGTGGCCCTAGGCGATCACGTAGTCGCTGAGCGGGAAGGTGCGGGCTTCACGCACCGCGTTGAGTGTCGTCGTCGGACGCAGCAGCGACGCTTCACCATTGGGACTGAAATAGTAGGACCGCGACGTCGCGCAGTCGCCGCTGTAGAACACCGAGTCGTCCAGCAGTTTGGTCATCCGCTGCATGAATCGCTCGTTGGCGTCCTCGGTCACCTCGAAGGTCGTCGCACCCCTCCGCTTGACCTCGCCGAGCAGCCGGTCCATGTGCCGCATCTGGTATTCGATGGTGTGGAAGAAGGAGAGTCCGGAGAAGGCAAACGGACTGGCCAGGCTCAAGTAGTTGGGGAAGTAGGGCATGCAGACGCCCTGGTATGCCTGGAACCTGGTCTCCCGCCACCACTTTCCGAGGTTGCGTCCTTTTCGGCCGACCACCTCGATGGCCGGGAAGTTGGCCTCCCACAGGTCGAATCCCGTCGCGAGCACCAGGGTGTCGATGACGGTCTTACGTCCATCCGCGGTGACGATGCCGTCCGCCGTGAACCGCTCGATCGTGTTGGTCTCGAGGTGCACGTGCGGCTTGGTGAAAGCGCGGTAGAAGCTGTTGGAAAAGGTCGGCCGCTTGCAGCCGAGGTCGTAGTCCGGCGTCAATTTGTCGCGCAGTTCCTTGTCCCGGATCCACCGGAATCGGTTGATCTTGGCCAGGTCCGAGGCGGAAATGTTCCCCCGGCCCCGCGACTGCCGAAAATGCAGCGCCATGACGACCATGATGATCTCGAGAACGACGTCGCTCACCCACCGCAGGGCCCGCTGCGTCGCCGGCACCCGCGCGAACAGGCGTTGCGTCCGCGGGGAGATGGGGAAATCGAACTTGGGAATCACGTGGGTCGCGGTGCGCTGGTACACGGTGAGGTCCGCGGCCTCTTTGGCCAGCTCGGGAATGGCCTGCACCGCGGACGCCCCGGTCCCGATGACCGCGATTCGGCGCCCCTTGTAGCTATAGTCGTGGTCCCACGCGGTGGTGTGGATCACCTTGCCCTGGAAGCTCGCGATGCCGGGGATGTCCGGGATGCGCGGCTGGGACAAAAACCCCGTCGCGGTGATCAGGTAGCGGGCGGTCAGGGTTTCGCCGCCGGCCAGTGCGACCCGCCACACCGCGGCGTCCTCATCCCACTGGGCGCCTTCCACGGTCGTGTTGAACCGCATGTGGCGGCGCACGTCGTATTTGGCGGCGACGCTCGCGGCGTATTGCTTGACCTCAGCACCCGGCGCAAACAACCGTGACCAGTCAGGTTTGGGTTCGAACCAATACGAGTACGTGGTCGAGGGGATATCGACGGCGATACCCGGGTAGTGGTTGATATGCCAGGTGCCGCCCAAGTCGTCCTCGCGGTCGAGGATGACGAAGTCGTCAAACCCGAGGCGCTTGAGCTGAATTGCGGCGCCGATGCCCCCGAAACCTGCACCTACGATGATCGCGTCGAAACGGTCCGTGTTCACAGCCTTGCTCCGTGCTACCTGTTTCCGTACTTAACGAATCATAAGCTTTCCCTAAGATACGTAACTCTAATAGGGCGCCACGCCGGGCGCATCTGACTTTTGTCAGGATGTGACCTTGCCGACACCTGTGCGCTCGCTCAGCAATGTCAGCTCGAGTGGAATCCAATCCACTAATGGACTTCTCGTCTTGCGCCCCGACGGGACAATCCAAGCCCGAGTTCTTCCCGTCGCCCGCGTAGTCGGGCCCGCCTTTGAATGAGTGGAATTCAGCGCGGATACGATCGAAGTTCACGTCGCCGAAACCCGTTTCGCCCGTTGCCATGTCACCACCCCTCTGAGTGTGGGTGTCTCACGGGCTCCGGCTAGGATGGACAACATCGAACGACGGCTTAAAGTGTTTTGGTGGGCAACCCGGGTGCGCAATGGCTGCATCGGTCCGATGGAGGCGAAGGAGCCACTATCCGCACCCTGTCGCCGCGCCCCGGTATGTAGGAAACATCACGAAAATGAGCAGTAAGTTGACAGTTTGGGAGGGGCTTGCATGGGCAGGTCGGGCGGCATGAACGCGCGTCACATTTTTCGGTCGCTTGGTCCAGCAGTAGTGATCGCGGCATCGGGCATGGCCGCGTCGGCCGTGTCCGGTTCCGTCATACCCGCCGCCTCGGCCCAATGCCCGGACGTGCAAGTGGTCTTCGCCCGCGGCACCGGCGAAGCCCCGGGCGTGGGACCC
>NZ_SCRH01000072.1 GCF_004298145.1 Mycobacterium sp. | reverse complement strand
CCCGGGCCGGTTTGGTGTCGACCTGCGGGGTTACTTTCGTATTCTTGCCGGCTTTTTCGAGCTCTTTGCCGATTTCTTCGCCGGCCTTCTTGCTGCCCTTCTGCGCGCCCTCGATGATCGAGTCGCCCACGGACTTTCCGACACCCTTGGTGCCCTTGGTGATCCCGTCGTTGAGGGACTGCCCGGCTTGCTTACCGACCTTGTCGGCTGTCCTTCCGACGTTAGTTATCTCAGCTTCTACCTCTTTGAGGCCGTCGCCGGATTTCTTGACGGTCAGAGAGATGTACCCGGCGGCGAGTTCTACACCTTTGCCGCTCATCGCTGGCCCCTACCGCGTTTCGGGCAGTTCCGGCCATGCACCCTGCAACCAGTGCACGCGGTGAGGCGGCGTGGTTGGGGTGCGAGCGCCGGGGCGGTCATGCGTTCACCGCCGCGCTGCGGCCGAAAGCGTCTAGGTCGGCGGAGTCGATTCGCACGGTACGGCTTCCGTAACGAAGCGCAGGCAGGGCGCCGTCATGGATCCAGCGGTCCACCGTGCGTTCGGTGACGCGAAGTTTCGAGGCGACCTCAGATTTGCGTAACAGCATCGCAGTTACTTTCGTGGTTCTAGCGTTTTCGCTCAGCGATGCCGTATCGGCTTGAGAATGGGTTGAACGCGCGTCGCACGCTGATCAACCGACATGTCCAGTATATGGCATGAGGCGTTGTAGCGCGAAAACACTAGACGTAGCACGACATTAGCTGCGACGCACAACGTCGAGCACACCGACCGCCGTGGCGATCACATCACCAGTCGTGCCGTCCGGTAACCGCACCCCAGACACCAGTGTCCGCGGAGTATTCGCCGGATGCGCAGGCGACGGATGCCAAGCCATCTGCCAGCGATGCCCACCACCCAGGTCGGCCACCGAAGCCACCGGCACCCCTGAGTCGTACACGTCGCCGTACGCGTCGTGCGCGGCCCTGTGCTCATCCACCTTCCCCGCCAGGACCTCAAGCCGAGCCATCACATGCCCGAGGGCGTCGCTGGCTGTGACGCTCTCGGGCAGCACATCCCGTACCTGCTGAATCTCGTTCCGCAGCAACGTAAGGAGCGCGTCGACATGGATGAGCGCATCGCGGGCCGTGTACTCTGGTTCGGTCATCTAGTCGCTACCTTCTCGTACTGGTGTGATTTTCGGATCCCCATACGCGCCAGACGCATAGCGCGCCGGACGGCGCTGATCCGGTCCTTGTTTGCGGCGTACCAGGCGCGGTTGGCGGCCTTCTGGCACGGCCGGCAGCGGTGTCTTATCCGCAGCCCGTCGCGCACCCGGTAAGCGTCATCGAGCGAATGGCCATGAACGCAACTGCCGTTCGCGTTCATGACGCCACCGCCGATTCCGGGGTGTCAGCACACCCGACACGGCCATCCGGTGCCGCAGCGGACGCCACAGCCCCGCGGACGTACCGGGCCAGCCCACCGCGGCCGCCGCCGATCCGCCGCAACAGCCCACGGTTCACCGCGCGGTTTAGCGCCTGACGCGCCAGCTCGACTTGTGTGCCAGTCGGGGCGGGGCCGTACAACGCCGCCGCCGCCTCGGCGACGGTAACCCCTTCGGGGCCGGCCGAATCGACCGCCTCAAGCAGCACACCCCGCAACCGGCTCCGCGACAGCGACCGCTGACGCTTCGGCGTCGGCTGCCGGGCCGCCAGGTCGGCCGCCATCACCGCCCTGACCGTCTGATACGCGTCGGGATCGACCAGCGTGGCCCCGACTACCCCGCGCGGCTTCTGGTCCGCCGGCAGCGAATCCACCCAGGCAGCACATTGCTGCATATGCCGGCAGCTCAGGCATACCTCGAGGCTGGCGTCCGTCACCTCCCGACCCGAACGGACGTCGACATCCGCCATTTCCGTCCGACCGCGGCAAGCGGCATCGCGCATCCTCGGGGCCGCTGCAGCAGCCCCGAGCAGATCGGCCAGTTGTTGTGCGTTCATGAGGCCGGCCGCCAAGCGACGACACCACGAGCTGCCGGGCATCCCGCGGCGTGGAAGATCTCGCCAAAAACGGCACCCCCGGGCAACGGTGTCAGCGATCCCGTTGCATTGCAGTCGCTACAGGCGTCGGTCAACCCGACGACCGGGCGCCCGGCGTTGATCGCGGCGACGATCCGTTCACCGTTTCGCCGTTGACGTTCAGCGCGGCGGCGAGCGGCGCGGTTCACGATGACACCGCCTTGAGGGGGCAACGAACTGGGTGATTTTTGCCTTGGCTAGCCGGGCAAAAACCCCACTGGTTCCCACTGGTTCCCACTGGTTCCGGGAACCGGTGAAAAAGAATGCGGTTGGCACAGTGTCTTTTGACTGTGCACCGTTTTCTGAGTGGTTCTCTACTTAGGGGAACCGGTCGCGGGAACCAGTCACGTCCCTCCTCGCCATTGTCCGTCTGCGCGCTCATGCGGCCGCCTCGTCAGAACCGCTGCCGGAACCAGTCACGGAACCAGTCGAATCGGGCAACCTGTACCCGATAGCGCCTCGTGCGCCGGGCGCCTCGAGTAACCGGGCCGCGACAACAAGGTCATCCACGGCGTCGCGGATGCGGGTCCGCTTGTAGCCCATCCCGCTGTCCCGTAGCAGCGCGCACAGATTGTTGAACGACGTCGCCGCGCCGCCCGCCTTCTCGATGGCACCGATGATCGCTTCGGCTGCAGGATCGCCGCCCTCAATGCCGCCTCCTTGGTCGGTGTCCCGTGGGGGGTAGAACCCCCACAGCTCGGGGCTGTTCCCTGTGGCGTCAATGGACAACGCGCCGAAATAAGACTTCCCTGGGACGCCGGTCTGGCGCCCGTGGATGCGTAACGCGCCCGGCCTGTCCTTGGTCAGGTACACGTGCGACATGCCGCGCATGCCGCGGCCGAACGGCTCCTTGTTCACCAGGACGAACCGTGCCCCGTCGATCGCGTTGCCTTTGTGGACGGTGCCGTAGGCGTCACGGCGAGTGTGGTCTGTACCCATGGGCAGGTGGTCGCAGGACAGCACCGCGGCGCCGGCCCGCAGGAACGGTGTCACTAGGCGCCGCCTGAATTCTGAGGCTCCTTCAGCGGCTTTGATCTCCGCGCCGTGCAGCGCCATCGCTTCGTTAACGCCGTCGAGGACAACTAGCGTCGGCGCGGGTTCCATGAGGGCGGTGAGCCATTCGCGGCGGACCTGCTCGGCGGGGCCGATGAACGCCAGGTGGTCGTTGACGGCGTCGTCGCTCAGGCCGAGGAACTTGAGCCGCTCCACGGTGGAGCCGGGGTCACCTTCTTCGAAGTGGATGTATACGACACGGTTGCCTGTGCGTATTTCTGCAGCTGCGCATAGCAGACAGAACCACGTTTTGCCGCTTTCTGTTTCGCCGATGACTGCGTGTTCGCGGCCCGGGTATAGGCAGCGCTGCCCGTCGTCCCGTGCGACACCGAGCGCCGGCTTGGGTGGGGTGATTTCGCCGCGCAGGTAGGGGCCGAGGTCAACGGGACGCCAGGTGACACCAGCCGGGTCGTCCTTATCTGCTGCCGCTTCGGTTATGTCGGCGGCCGGGGTGAACTCGTCGAGGCTGTGTCCGGCGGCGATGTGGTCGGCGGCGTCTTTGCCTGTCGCCGCTTCTACTGTCCGGATTGATGCGGCCAGCCCGTCGAGCTGTTCGGCTACCTGCGCGGCGTGGCGGTAGCCGGGAATGTCTTTGTCGGCCACGATGATCACGCTTTTATCGCGCAACGGAGTCCAATTGGCGAGGTGCGCTTTTCCGGCTCCCATCGCTGAGCACACCGCGGCGGCGCCTTCGGACTCCATTGCCAGCACGTCCTTTTCGCCCTCGACTACGTACACGGTTTCCGCGTCTGCGATGCGGTCGACGTGAAACAGTGCCGTACCCGTGGTGTTTCCGGTTTGGCGGAACGTCTTACTATCGAGGGAGCGGTGCACGAAACGACGGTCGGGGTACTCGAAGGTTGTGGAGTCGCGTAGCGCGCCAGTGCTATTGGTCGTTCGCGCTTCGTCGTACAGGTCCCGCATTTGCAGCCCGACCGCTTCGAGCACGGTCCCTTTGTCTTCGCCCGCGTGGCAGTGGACTAGCACCTGCCCGTCTATCTGTTTGAAGGACACGGACAGGTCTGCGCTGCTGTGTCCGGGGGCCTGTGCTGATGCCTTGTCTCCCGCTGTGTCTTTCCAATTGAGGCCGGCGGCCAGGAAGGCGTCGCGGCATCTGTCGATGGCGCGGGTGCTCACGCCTACCGGTCGTTGGGCCGGGGCCGCCGGTAGTTCGGATCCTCGAAAAGGGATGCCGGCCGCGCGTAGGCGATCAGTGAAATAGGGCGGTTGGGTGCTCACGCGACATCCCCGCCGTCGTAATATTCGGCGGCGATTCTCTCGACGCGGAGTTCGTCAGCTAGCCGCTGCACGGTCCCGCCGGCGATGTCGTAGAAAGATGGGTCATGCACTGCCCGCCGGGCCATTCGGGCTAGATTCGCTTGCCATGCGGTGTGCGCGTAATGCCCGCGTGGTTTATAGTGGTCAGTATCGGTGTCGTTGAGGGTCGTCCTATTTGGGCGGCCCTCTTCGCATAGGGGGGTGGTTGTCATCGGTGTCAGCTCCGTTTGGGTGGATCCGCGGCCCGTCAATTATTTGGCCTGTTGGCCCCGCGGAGCTGTGGGTGAATTACGTTGCAGGCTATGGGCGTTACGCGCCCCCGCTGGTTTGCGTAGCCAGCAGCGCCTCAACGTCTGCCACACCGAGGGCGGGCAATAACTCATCGGCTGATGGCAGGGATTCGAGGATCGCCTTGCCTTCGGCGGTTTCGATGGCGCCCGTAAGTATCAGCGTTTCCTGTTTGCCGCGTGCGCGTTCGACCTCTGTTTTGGCGCGGCGTTTCCGCGCCTCGATTTCGGCTTTGGCGGCACGCCGTATCTCGGTTTTGCGTTCCCTGGAAAGCCTTTCCGGTCCCCAGCCGAGCGCTATGCCGCCGTCCACCCTTGGGCGTAGTTCGGCGACGATGCCCATCGCTTCGCACCGCTCGTCGACTAGCCGCTTGGCTTCTGCTAGGACGGGCGCAAGTAGCTCGTGGCCTTCGGCGATGAGCTGCTGTACGCCCAGCTCTTGGGCTTCCCACAGCTTTGTCATCTGGCGTTCGAACTCGGCGTACTGTGCAGCGGCGAGCGCGTCCAGGTCCGCGCAGGCGATCTTCGTATTGCGGGCGACGAGTTTGAGTAGTGCTGTGCGTTCGGCTGACGTGGTGGTCACGCTGCACTGCCGATGGGGTTCTCGATCTTGTCGAGGTCGTCCGACCAGACGCGGATCAATCGCGGCCCTAGCCGATGGGCGGGGAGTTGACCGCCCGCCACGAGTCGCCGGGCCGTGCAGACGGAGACGTGTAGTCGGTCGGCGACTTGCTTCAGGTCGAGCCTCTCTCGTTTGGTGCTCATCGTGCTGTGTTCCCTTCGAACGTGAGTTGTCTTGCCTGTAATCAGAAAAGCACAAATCCGCACGCCGTGCTTTTTTTGCTAGACGTTATGCGCCTGCTACGCAACATTTTTCGTTGCTGTCGTCAAAAAGTGTTGACTGGAAAGGCTGCATGTTTTTGCGGACCCGGTTGGGCGCACTACGATCACACCGGGTCACATATGGTCACATATGTTCGTTTCGGCAGCCTGATAAAAATCAGGCGCCCCAGGGGTTCGAACCCCCCCAATAGTGTTGACTGAACTATTTTGCTGGCGGCTCAGCGAGTTTCGACAAGGCATCAGCCACCTCGGCGTCGCGGCCGCTGACGGCTTGCTGATAGATCAGGCTGGCGCGGACGGTGGAGTGGCCCAACCGCTGCATCGATTCGGCCAGGTTCGCCACACGCGCAGTCTGCGTACCACTGAAATGCCTCAGCCCATGCACCGTCGGTCTCGGCTTGTTCACGCCGTCGCGGCCAATCTTGTCCAGCGCTGGGTTGAAATAGCTGTCGCGGAACACTTTCCCATCCATGTGGCAGCCGCCCCGCGCCGGCGGCCACAGCAACGTATCGGCCCCGTCAGCGATAGCAGCCAGATGTGCCACCAGATCCGCTCGAATGTGCGGAGGCACCACCACAGTGCGGCCCTTACCCGACTTCGGCGTATCAATACGACAGACACGTTGCCGGTGCGTGGCGCCGCGCGCAATGGTGATCGTCGAGCCGTCGGCGGCCACGTCACCGCGGCGCAGCTCCATGAGTTCCCCCCAGCGCGGGCCGCACCAGGCGGCGACCAACACCAGTGTCCGCAAGCGTTGCGGCTCGATGGCATCCGCAAGAGCTGCCACCTCGGCGGGAGTCAGGACGACGGCCGCCCGTTTAGTCTTGGCGGCCATCGCTTTCGAAATCTGGCACGGATTAGCCGGCAACAGGCCGTCCCCCACGGCAGTGGCGCACACGGCGTGCAAAAGCTGGTAGGCGTGCGCCTTCGCGGTCGGCTTCTCGGCGCTCATTGCGGCATACCACGATCGAACGGCCTCCGCGGTCAGGTTGGACAACGGCACCTGGCCGAGTATCGAATCTTTGATCCTGCGCTCGACGATGCTCTCGTATCCCGTTTTCGTACGCCCCTTCAGGGGGCGCTGCTCAACCCACTTGGCGGCGTATTCGGCAGCGGTGAGGGCGCCGGCGCGCTTCTCAGCCTCGCGCTGCGCGGGAGGCGTCCAGATGCCCAGCTCGATGAGCCGCCGCTCCTTGGCGAGCCATTCCTCCCCATCCATTTTCGCGGAGAAGGTCTTCGCGGCCCGGTGACGCAGCAAATCGGGGCCGACGTAGGAGGCTTGCCAAGTTGTCTTGCCTGACTTACGCAGCCAACCCCAGCCGCGGCGACCCCTCTTGCCGGACACTTTTGCTCCGCTCTGTTATCTGTCTGCTATCAACATGCTAGCTCGTGCGTACTTGCGCTAATTTATGCACACCGCTACCCTAAAGCGTATCAGCAGTTCAGAGGCGATTATCGCAGCTAGTTGCTGGTGTGGGCAACCAATAGGACGGCATTTTCGAATCCTGCCGGGGGCACCAGCGTTGTAGCAGGTCAGACGTCTCTTGAAGCTAATCCGTCGACCTATCTGACTCCTTGGACTCCTCTGCGTCGTCGGACTCCTTGGCCTTGTCGGAGTCCCGCACCTCGTCGAGTTTGTCCGCGTACTTCGTCAACAGTCCGGCTAACTTGCGGGCCTCCTCGGCAGTCAACGAATCATCGAAGACGCGCTCGTCGCTGTCGGAGACGCGCTCGACATAGACCGCGGCGTCCTTCATTCCGACGTCCCATCGGCCCCCCTCATGACGAACCATGGGATGCCGCCTTTCGACTGTGACTCGATTTCACGCTGCCCGCGACGCACTAGTGCGTTGTTTACCCACTTCTGCTGGGACCCAGACGGTCACATTCGCCTGAACGAACCGTCGCCGGCTCTCGCCGCGAGTGAGATCCGCCGGCGGCGGCAGTGTTCGCCAAACATCGCCCCACGCGTCACAGACGCCATTAAGCTGCCGGTCGTGGGGGTGAAGGTGTTCGCCAAGGGCGGTGGCCGATGGCTGGCGATCGCGGCGTCGCTCATTGTCTCGGCCGCCATGATCCACGCCCAGGGCACCAAGCCACGGTGCTGCGTCGAGACGCCGGCAGCGACCCCCACCGCCACGGCGACTCGGTCACCCAGCCCGCCGCACACCGCCAGTCCCGCCGAGGTGGAGGCGCTGACCGCGCTGGCACCGCCCGCCCCTTCGGCCGGCCAGCAATTCCAGCTCGCGTTGCCGCACGGGGTCGCGTCCGAGGATCGGCTACAGGTCAAGACCATCTGGGCGGCCCGCGCCATCGGGGTGCTCTTTCCCCAGGTCAAGACCATCTATGGGTATCGGCAGGACCCGCTGCCGTGGCATCCCAACGGGTTGGCCATCGACGTGATGATCCCGAACTTCCACACCCCCGGAGGCATCGAGCTCGGCAATCAGATCGCCGGATATGCGCTGGCGAATGCGAAGCGGTGGGGCGTCAATCATGTGATCTGGCGGCAGAAGATCTACCCGGGCGTCGGCGGGGGCAACTGGATGGCGGACTTGGGCTCAGAAACCGCCGACCATTACGACCACGTTCATATCGCCACTGATGGCGGTGGCTATCCGACCGGGCACGAGATCTATTACATCGCCTCCATGACCACCGCCCCGCCGGACTGATTCACGGCGTCCCCGTCATTGCGGACCGGCGGCAAACGCCGCGACCGGCATTTCGACGGTTCCGCGGCACGGGCCGCCGCTGATGTCGGTGTGCCAGACACCGCGCAACGATCCGTCCGGCTGCGGGGTGTAAAAGGCCCACGACCTCGCGGGTGCCCACACCTTCGCAGCGCCTTCGCCCATATAGCAATCCCATTGGAAGTCGAAGTGCTCCACCCATTTCGCCCCATCCCACGTGTAGTGCGAAGGCTGGGGCAGCGTCGGGTTCTTGGGCGTGGGGCCGTTGGTCGCGGTGGCCACGCACTTGCCCGACGAGCACGCGGTGGTGAAGACGTAGTCGGCGCTGAAGGTGGGTTCGGCTTGCGTCGCGGCGACGCTGGTGCCGGATTTACTGGCCGCATACCTCACCAGCGAGTATTTGCCGTTCCACGACGGTGACACCGCATGCGCGCAGACGGCGGGTGTTCCGGCGACCGAGGCAGTCACGGCAGCGAGCGCCGCGACTACCCGAAACCTCGGCCGCATTGGTCAATGGTCGGTGTTCGATGACGCAGTGCGATCTCGGCGAGGACACGATCACGCTGTTTCGCAACGTCCGTCCTCAGCGCAACAGGAATAGGCCGTACGCGGCGACCGACTGCGCGTCGACGATGACTCCCCGGCGAATCATCTGCTCGACCTCTTCGCGCGAGAACCACGCGCTGCGCATGTCCTGCTCCTCGTGCTCGCGGTCGGCTTCTCCCTCGACGATCCCCGTCGCCAAGAACACCCAGCCGCGCTGACTGGTCATTCCCGGCGCCACGTCGAGCTCGCCGAGCGGCTCGAACGTCGTTGCGCGCAATCCGGTTTCCTCGCGCAGCTCACGCTCGGCCAACTCGGCAGGTTCGGCATCGGCCATCCCCGGAGCGGTGCCTTGGGGGAACTCCCAACGACGCTCCCCGATGGGGTAGCGAAACTGCTCGACCAACCGGAAGCGGTGCCCGTCATATGGCATCACGAGCGCATAGGCCGGCTTGTCGACGACGCTGTAGATGCCGGCACTGCCATCCGGACGGCGGATGTCATCCTCGCGCAGCACCATCCACGGATTCCGATAGATCTCGCGGCTCGCGAGGCGTTCGATAAAAGTCACGCCGCCAGTATTGCCGCGAATACCGCACCTGAAGCCGCGGCCATGGCAAGGAGTAGCGTCCGAAGCCATGCCGTCCCCAGAAGCCATCACCGAGACCGTCAATCGCTACCTCGCTCTCGTCGCGACCGGCACCGCCGACGACATCGTGACCCTGTACGCCGCCGACGCCACCATCGAGGATCCGATCGGAGCCGATATTCGCCGCGGGCATGACGCCATCCGCGGGTTCTACGCGGGATTCCAAGACGCCAAGAAGGACACCGAACTCGCCGAGTTGCGGGTCTCTGGCAGCGAGGCCGCCTTCTTCTGGCACCTCACGCTGGACGCCGGTGACAGCCGCACCAGAATCTCGCCCATCTCGACGATGTCGTTCGACACGGACGCCAAGATCACGTCGATGCGGGCGTTCTGGTCACCTGCTGACGTCAAGGTTTTATAGCCACGTCGAGGGGCTCGCCAATTCTGTTGGCATACTGCTCAACTCGGAATCGAGCCTGACGTCTTCCGTCCGATATGGCATCGGCCGCGCGGGGGCCCGGCAATTCGGTTGCCGGTTGAGAACATGTCGCGCTGGCGTCGATCGGCATCGTGCCCGATAGTCGTAGCAGCAAGTGAGCGCCGGATGTCATCAGAGGTGGGGTTTATGCGTGACGACTCACCGCGCCGCGACGACCGCGACCGTGCTGTCACCGTCGCGGCGAAGCGTCTATGAGCGCGCGCAGCCACATCATCGTCAGCGGCGACGATGCGCTCGCGAGCACCATCGCCAAGGAACTGAACCGCGCGGGCGCCACTATCGTCAAGCTGCCCAGCGAAGAGCTCGCCGGCGCCGATCTTGGCGGAGCAAGCGCCATCGTCTGCGCCGGGCATGACGACGCGAAGAATCTCGAAAACGCCTTGCTGGCAAGGAAAACCAATCCGCATCTGCGCGTGGTCGCCCGGTTGGGCAACGACGTGCTGCGCGGAGCGGTGGCCGCCGACAACGGCCCCGGCGCCATCCTCGATGTCGCCGACCTCGCGGCGCCGTCGGTCGTCGAGGCCTGTTTGGCGAGCAACACCCATCCGGTCGAAGCGGCCGGCATCGAATTTGTTGTGTCGGGCGCCGAGGCACCCCGCGACGCGACGCTGCGGGAGATCTACGGCGACCTGGCGCCGGTAGCCGTGATCCACGGCAAGAACACCGCCACCCCCGACGAGGTGGTGCCGTGCCCCGGCCGAGACCATCGAGTGCGCGCCGGTGATTGGACCGCCATGATCGGCAGCGCCGACGAGCTGGCCGCGCGCGGCATCAAAACGCCCCGGCCGACCGCGACACGCTCCCGCCAGTCGTCGGTGCGGCGGGCCTCGGACGCTGTGCGCGCGATGCGTGACGATGTGAACCCCATGCTTTTCCCCGCCATGCTGCTCGCGCTCAGCCTGCTGCTCGCGTCGACGGTCGTCGTGCACATCTCCTACACGAAGCCGCGCCTGTCCTGGCTGGACGCGATGTATTTCACCGCGGAGACCATCACCACCGTGGGGTACGGCGAATTCACCTTCGCCCAACAATCCGCGTGGCTACGGATATTCGCCGTCGCCTTGATGTTCGCCGGCGTGACGACCACCGCGCTGCTCGTCGCCTTCGTGGCGGACTTGCTGCTGTCGCGCCGCGTCCTGCAATCAGCCGGCGTCCGGCGGGCACGCCACCTGCGCGACCACATCATCGTGGTGGGGCTGGGTTCGTTCGGCAGCCGCGTCGTCGGTGATCTGACCGCGGCCGGATACGACGTCGCGGTGATCGAGCGCGACGAGAACAACCGGTTCCTGTCCACCGCGGCCGAACTCGACGTGCCGGTGATCTTCGGGGACGCGACGCTGCGCCAGACGCTGGAGTCGGCCCGCGTCGACCGCGCCCGGGCCGTCGCCGTGCTGACTCAAGACGACATGGTCAACATCGAGATCGGAATCGTGCTGCGCGAGATGCTGGGTCCTCGAGTGATGCCCGAGGTCAACCGGCCCGACGTGCCCATCGTGCTGCGCATCTATGACCGCACCCTCGGCGACGCGGTGGCGAAGCGGTTCGGGTTCGAGAATGTCCGGTCGACCGTCGACCTGGCCGCTCCCTGGTTCATCGGCGCCGCGATGGGCCTGCAGGTGCTGGGCACGTTCTCGGTCGGGCAGCGTTCCTTCATGGTGGGCGCCATGCACGTGGCGGCCGGCAGCGAGCTTGACGGGCTACGGATGTTCGAAATGTCCACTCAGACCCGGGTCATCGCGATCACCCGCCAGGATACCCCGGTCGAGCTACACCCCCGCCGGGATGCCTGGCTTCGCGGCGGCGACACCGTGTACCTGGTAGGGCCGTACCGCGAGTTGCTGGAGACGCTGCGCAAGGGGCAGCCACCCCAGGAGCATTCCGCCGACGACGAGCGCCCGGCGGATAACGCGGCGACCTGAAGACCGCGACAAAGGCCGGCTTCAGCGGCACATCCAGGTCACTGAGCAGAACAGCCCATGGACCCTTGGGCGCCCGGTTCGTCCGCGTGGCCGCCGTGTCGGGCACACCACCCGGCCAATTCCTGGCGGGCCGCGATGGTCACCGGATGCTCGTCACCGAGTACGCGGGTCTCTTCCTCGACCAGCGCTTCCCATGCGGCGACCCCGTCCGTGACGCCGGCCCGGTCCGGAGCCCACAACGTGAACATGTGCCGCGCCATGAGCAGGTGAATGTGGTCGTCGCCCAGCTTGTCGCGCAGTTCGCCGATCAGCAGCTCGAGTTTGTCGACGGCCACGGGGATGTCACCCGCGCGGCCCCACCAGATCGCCAGCATCAACCGCGTCCCGAGGGTGTCGGCGTGATCATCACCGAGCACCCGGTGCCGCGCCGCCAACACGCGTTGCCCCTCGGCGATGGCGCCGACAAAATCACCTATCTCCCAACGCTTCTCAGCGACCTTCTCGCGGGCCACCAACGTGCTCTCGTGTTCCGCCCCTAAAATGCGCTGTTCGTCGGCGAGGAGCTGCGACCATTCGGACAGTGACGACAGCGGGGGTTGTTGTCGCCCCGCCAACAGGTGACGAGCGGTCAAGGTGCTCAGGTGATCGCGACCGAGCACCTCAACGAGGTCCGCTACCAACCCTTCAAGGTCGGCGTAGGCGACGGCGTCATCGCCCGCTCGCAGCTGCAAGGTGGCCAGCGCGACCTTGAGCTCGAGGACGTTGGGATTGCGCTCACCCAACGTTGCCCGGCACAGGGTCACCAGCTCGTTTGCCTGCAGTGCGGCCCCGGCGAAATCACCGTTGTTCGCGCACTCCGCCATCAGCCCGGTCATTTCGGCCAGCGGGGCGGGCAACTCCTGCTGCGTCATGTCGCTAATGAAAACGCCACTTCGCCGATGCGGCAATTCACCCTGTGCCGCCCGCCGGCCGTTCCGAGCCGGGGCGAGCTACAGCCGCCCCGCCACGCCGGCCGCGCGGCGAAGCTGATCGACATCCGAGCTCGTCGGGATGAGCTGAACCTCGTCGGTGCCGATCTCCTCGAACTTGCGCAACACGTCCAGCAGCTCGTCTTCGCTACCGGCCCAGCCGGTGGTCGGCGCCATGGCGTCGACGTATTCGGCCGGTATCCAGTTCATATAGCGCCGTAGATGACGGTGCATCTGGGCGCGGGACCCCTCGGGCGACCCGAAGGCGAACCAAAACGACGTGATCAGGTGGGGTTTGGGCTTGCCGGCCTGCGCCCACGCGTCACGCGCCACGTCGAAGAGCTCGTTCTGCTTGGCGACGCCGAGGTCGAGGGTGGTGCCGGCCAGCCCGTCGGCCCATGCCGCGGCGCTGCGGATGGCTTTCGTCCCGATACTGCCGACCAACAGCGGCGGGCCGCCGGGCTGCACCGGCGCCGGCCCGACGGGCAGCACCGCGTCGGTGATCTTCTCCCCCGCCCACACGCGCTTCATCACCGCCACCCGTTCGGCCATGCCGCGCATCGTCTGCGTCGCCGGGTCGGCGCTGACGGCGTGATAATCCTCGTGCCGGCCGCCGACCCCGACGCCCACGGTCAACCGGCCGCCGCTGAGCAGATCACCCGTCGCCAGACCCTTCGCAAGCATCACCGGGTCGTGCAGCTGCGGCACGATCACCGTGGTCAACAGCCGCACCCGGTTGGTCCAGGCGGCCAGTGCGCCCAGCAACGTCAAGTTGTCGGGGTTGTCGAAGGCGATGCGCTCGCCCCAGCACAGTGACGAGAACGGGCCGTCGTCGATGGTGCGCGCCCAGGTCTCGAGCACCGCCGCATCCAGATCCGGTTCCATCACCGGCATGGTCATCGCAATCCGCACGACGGCGATTCTGGCATAGTTAACATGCAGCCCATCAGTGGAAACATGGAGCAAGTGGACTTCACCAGCACTTCCATCGCGCATGTCCGGCTGACCGTGACCGATATCGAGCGGTCACGGCAGTTCTACGAGAGCGTGTTCGGCTGGCCGGTGTTACTGGAGGTCCCCGACAACGCCGACGAATCCACCCGCAATCAGTTGAGCTTCCTGTTCGGCGGTGTCATCTACGACCTCGGCGGCTCGCTACTCGGGCTGCGACCCGTCGCCGCTGACCGCTTCGACGAGGATCGCGTCGGACTGGACCACATTGCGTTCCGGCTCTCCAGCAAAGCCGAATTAGATTCGGCGGCAGCGCATCTCGACGAACTCGGGATTGCCCACGAGCCGGTCAAGGACATCGGGCCGTCATTCATCCTGGAGTTCCGCGACCCCGACAACATCGCGCTGGAGTTGACGGCGCCGAAGTAGCGCCAAGGCTCTTCTGGCGTTGTCGCGCCGGGCTGCCGGTGGTTGACTGGACAGAACTATGACCATCAGTTTCAACCACACCATCGTCGCGTCACGCGACAAGCGAGAATCCGCCGAGTTTCTCGCCGAGCTGTTCGGGCTGCCCAGCCCAAAGCCGTTTGGCCACTTCATGGTTGTCGAACTCGAACATGGCGCCAGCCTGGACTACGCCGACGCCCCCCAGGGCGAGGAGATCCGGCGACAGCACTACGCGTTCCTGATTTCCGAGGACGACTTCGACGCCATCTACGGCAAGATCACATCGCGCGATTTGCAGCACTGGGCGGACCCGGGAGCCAAGCGGCCCGGCGAGGTCAACCACCGGGACGGCGGGCGCGGCGTCTACTTCCTCGATCCCTCGGGGCACGCCATGGAGATCCTCACGCGCCCCTACGGCTCGGGCGGCTGACGTTTCTCCGACCGTTGCTAGTAGTCCGTCTGCGATGATGTTCTCGGCGGTGGAGCGCAGCGGGCCGCTGCGCCCTTTGCGGGGTCTTACGTTTGTCCTTTCCGGAACGCCGATACCGAATCATTCGCACTGCGCCCCAGCGCTTCTCGCGTCCGTTGTCGGTGCCGTCCGGGCGAGGTTCCCGTCCAGCGTCGGAACGCTCGGGTGAATACGGCGGCGTCGGCGTAACCCAGTCGATCGGCGATCGCCAGCACGCTCAGTTCTCCGCCGTCTAGCAGCGTTAGTGCCAGCTCCCGGCGAGTGTCGTCGAGAACTTCGCGAAAGCTCGTACCCTCGGCGTCGAGGTGTCGCCGCAGTGTCCGGGTGTCGAGATGGTGGTCGGCGGCGATCTCTTCCAGGGTCGGCCACGCCGGATTCAGCAGTAGCGACGCGCGTACTCGACTTGCGGCTGGGGTTCGGCGCGCACGCTGCTCGGCGAGGCGTTCGCACTCCCGTTCCTGGGCGGCGACGCTCAGCGGGTCTCCGTAGGGCAGGGTCGATTGCAGAAGGCGCTCACCTAGGATCAATGTATGGCTCTCGCCTCGAACAACTTTCGCGAAAGGTACGGTGTCCGCGAGCCCCCGCCGCCGTTCAGCGCTTAGCGCCGTGGAGATCTGGATCGGGAATCGCTGTCTGCGTGTGATCGCTCGCAGCGCGCAGGCGGTGGCTGCCAGATCACGCTCGGTGAGAAATTCCCGAAGGTCACTGGGGAGCTCGTCGTCGTCATAGGTGAGATGAAGGTCCCTACCCACCCGGTCGACATGGGGTCGGAGAAAGGTCCACGCCAGCCGTCCCGGGCCGACGCGCATCGCCACGTCGATCGCCGTCGCCAGAGTCGGGCACAGCAGCATCGTGTAGCCCCAGACGCCCAGCATGCCGAGACGCAGTCTGCTGCCGGCCAGCGCTCCCCAGCCGGATTCGTCGCCAGTGGCCTGAACCAGCCAGCGCACGCCGGCCAACTCCTGGCCGGCCGCCACCACTCCTTCGGGTCCGTTGATGTCGCGGAGGGTCAACCCGGTACCGGCGAGCAGCGCATAAGGCGAGAGCCCATGCTCGTCGGCGAGTTCGGTTAGGACGCGAAGACCCGAAGTTCCGCGTGGGTAGTCCCAACTCGGATGGTGCACCACCACAGCGGAACTCTAAAGCACCCGCTCTCAGCTCCCCTTTCGTTTGAGCTGATCAGCTCAAACCGACCGACGGCGCGATCTCGACGAGTCGGCGGTGCCGCAGCAGCCACTCGTCGTGGTATTTCTCGTACTCGTCGGCGTAGTACCCGAGGATTTCGATGCTGCGGCCGCCGAAGATTCCTTTCACGTGCAGGTGCGAGGTTCCGCTGGCGGAGTGTCCGGTGTAGCTGGTCAGTTGGTGGTTACCGCCGAGGTGAATGAGGAATTCCAGGGAGCTGTCAGCCATGCCACAAAAGAAATTGTGGATCGCCGCGCGACCTTCACAGAGCGGCATTCCGATGACGGTCTCATCCCAGGTGCCGTCTTCGGTGAAGAGTGCCGCCACCTGGCCGTAGTTCTTGGTATCGCACCGGAATGCGTAGCGCGCCACGACCTCCTGGATCTCGAGGCGGTCGGCGACTGGCACCTTATTCATCGTTCTCCTTTGATGTCGTTGGCGGTGCTGCTGCGGTGGGTGCGGGCCCAGGCGGTGTCAGGGCACGCTTCGCGGAATGCCGATGAGCAGCAGATCAGCCAGTCGGGTGGGCAGGAATCGTAGGCCGTGCACCGGGTGGACAACTCGCGGGACGACGAGGACCTCTTTGCCAGTGCCCAGGAACTTGGTGATGGCGTGGGCGGCGGACACCGGTGACTGCGGAGAGATTTTTCCCAGCCGCGCTGCGCTTTGGCCCGCGATGGGATCGATGAAAGTGTCCTCGTTGTACATCTGGGTGTCCACCGCGCCAAAGACGACGAGCTGTGCAGTGACCCCGGTCCCTTTCAATTCGCGGCGCAGCGCCCGTGTGGCGAGGCCCAGCGCCGATTTGCTTGCTGCATAAGGGATCACGTTGCGCACCGCCATGTCGCCGATCAGCGACGAGATATTGACGATAGAGCCGCGCTTGTGGGCCAGCATGTCCTGCAGTGCATCGCGGGTGAGTTCCAAGGGAGCCAGGAGATTGGTGGTGAGCCGGTCGCGCAGATTCGCGCGGCCGCAGGTGGCCAGCGGCCCAGGAATGTTCACCGCGGCGTTGTTGACCAGGACGGTGACCGGACCGTTCGCCGCACGGGCCGCAGGCAGGATTCGTTCGACGTCACTCATGTCGGCCAGGTCCGCCACGATCGGGAGTGCGCCGGTGTCCGCCGCCGCTCGATCGAGGGTTTCCTTGTCCCGGCCGATCAGACTTAGCCTGGCGCCACGAACAGCCAGGCAATCGGCCAATGCGCGTCCGATCCCACGGCTGCCCCCGGTGATGACGACGTGGGTGTCGGTCAGGTCGATCGCAGGCGTTGAGTGTCTCGTCACGGACCTGAACTCCTCGACTCGGCGGTCCTAGCAGCGTCGGCCGGTCGAAGAATCTCCAACGTGCCGGCGTGCCCGTCGATTCGGCACCAATCTCCGGTTCGGACACGACGACTGCCGTCGCCAGTCCCCATGACGCATGGGACACCGAGTTCGCGTGCCACCACGGCGGCGTGGCTGAGGACTCCGCCGATATCCACTACGAGAGCTGCGGAGGTGAACATCACCGAAGCCCAGCTGGGGTCGGTGAAGGGTGCGATGAGGATCTCACCGCTGTCGACGTCTTCAAAGGTCGGATCCAGCACTACGCGGGCACGGCCTTCAACAACCCCCGCGCAGGCCCCGATGCCGCGGATCACGAGGCCCCGACGGTCTGCACCGGCTGTCGATCCGATGGTCACTTCGGGCCGACCGAACCATGACCGGGGAAGCATCACCGAGAGGTGTTCGTCGTGTTTGGCCCGTCGGGCAGTAACGGCAGCGTGTAGCGGTGTAGACACGGTCAGCAGTTCATGTGCGGTCAGAAAACTGACGTCATCGGCAGATCCGATCACGTTCTTCCGTTCAAGTTCTGCGCCGATCTGCCGGGCGCTGGCGCGCGCGACGTCGAGGACTTGCAAATAGGCCACTTTGCCTACTCCGCGAAGCGGAACGTTACGGGCAGCCAAGCGTAAGACGACTGTGGCAGCGGCCCGCCGGGCTGCAGTGAGCCGGCCCAGGAGCTCGTGTTCCGCTTCGCGTCGTTGTTGTATGCGCAGACTGACGATTGACGCGGGTGATTCTGACTCCGGCTGCGCCGCATAGGAACCCACGATGCGGGCCAGAGGCTCGGGATCTTCTCGCCACACTCGGCTGGAGATCTCGCCTTCGTTGGGCCCGTGGTAGCCGTGCCGGTCCAGGAACGCTGTCAGCTCCAGGCGGCCGCGCGACATCTCCCAGATGTCGTTGACCATGTCCAGCTCAGCGTGCATGCCTTGGCCGGTGAGCACTTGGTCGGCCAATGCGGGATCGCCCACAGAATCTGCCAGCCGCTGCACT
This sequence comes from Mycobacterium sp., assembly GCF_004298145.1. Taxonomy (GTDB): domain Bacteria; phylum Actinomycetota; class Actinomycetes; order Mycobacteriales; family Mycobacteriaceae; genus Mycobacterium. The sequence continues at coordinate 62,752 of NZ_SCRH01000072.1, read as the reverse complement.
TGATCGTAGAGCGGTTGAACCGCGGCGAACACGCACTGGATGTGGGCGGTCATGCAGTCGTCGAACCGTGCCAGGCATTCGCTGAATTGTTTTCGGGCGCCCTCGAGCGTCAACTGTCGATGCACGGCCTTGGACCACCACTGCCCAGTGTCGGCGGTGAGCCGCCGGACATTGCCCGGCGCCCGCAGCGCAATACCCGGGAGTCGTGCCGCAATGTGGGGCAGGCGTCGCAGGGAGGGATGTGAAACGAAGTCGTCGGGCAGGGTGCCCAGGATCTGCTCGGCGACCGCTGCGCCGCTCGTCCCGGGCAGTCGGTCGCCCATCGCGCCGAGGAAGCTGACCTTGGCGGCGAGTCGGCCGTGGAATACCCCCATGATGCGCAGCTGCGGCTGCTGCGGCACCTCGACCTGTGAGGTCTCCAGCGCCCCGAACGACGCGAAGGCGCGGCGCAACGCATGTTCGCTGCTGTCACTCCAGAATGTCCAGTTCAGTGGCGTGAGCACGCCCGGAACAGCTTCGCCCATATTCGAGGTGCTCCACCAGGAGCGGTCGTCCCAGACTCCATGGACGACGTCGACGCCGGGATCCAGCTGAGAGCCGTCCGTCATGCCGCCGGCCGAATCTGGTTGCGCTGGTGGGGAACAGCCCAATCGCACCTCACGCTGGTACGCATCCCAAGACCTGTCGCAGACAGCCGTATTCACCCAGCGCGCCGACAACGTCGCCGTCGCCCGTGCGCACGGTGAACCACTCGTCCCAGGCAGCGAAGGTGGGACCGGTCTGACGTGCACCCATGGGCAGCCACCAGCCTGCGGTGGTTTCTATCTTCTCGAAACACGCGGTCTGCCCTCCGAGGTCGATGGCGGCGTCGCTGAACAAGCCCGCGCCGTCACGGGCGAAGGTGAAGTCGCCGAGAGTTGCTTGGCCGTGATCGTCGACACGCCAGGCGAATGCACGTTTTTTGCCGTCGGCGCCCAATGCTTTCCACAGACCGATCGCGCAGTCGGGCATGACGAAGTTGGCGTAGAAGTACTCCACCCACTGTGCCGACTCGTTGCGGTAGCCCCAGGTTCGGTCCCGCCAGCCGACACCACTGAAGTCGCGGCGTTCCCCGCCGAGGGTGGCGGTGCCTTCCGCGTGAAACCCTCGCTGGTAGTGGTGCACCGGAAACTCTTCGGTGAGACTAGGAACCGATCGGTTGGTCGTGAAATCCACCGTGGCGAACATCGGTGTCATGATCAGGTCCAGTCCCATCGCGTGGTGTTCCACGAGGATCCGGCCATCAAGCCTGACACGAATCGACGCGCTGTCAAAGGTCCCGACGCTCAGATCCTCGACGATCTCACGGTCACGGTCGCCGATGCGCAGCGCACAACGCGCGCGCAGTCCGCCACCGTTGAGTGACGTCGACACATGCACGATCCCGTAGACCGATCGGTGGTGATCCCACCAGGCGAAGAATGCGTTGTCCCGCCAGGGCAGGCCGACCTGCTCGAGGGTGTCGACCTCGCCCGGTTGGTGCACCGGTCGCGATAATGGGCCCCATCTGCTATCGGTATCCGGCATGACACGCACGTTAGGGACGATCTGGACGCAACGACAGGGCCGGGTGAGACGAAAACTTTGCTTTTTCGGACATCACCGGGTGTGCGGCCCGGGCGACTGATCTCGGGCTCGGCGGTGCGCCGCTGCGGGCAGGCGCTTGCACGATCAGACTGGAATCTCTTCTCTGCAACGTCGCACGTATTCACAGAGTGGCCGCGCCGGACCGACAACGTGTAGCGTCGCGCCGGCGAAGTCGCAGGGTCGGCCGGCAGGCCGAGGTCGCAACCGGGACCCTGCCGACACGCTCTGTATGTGTACTCTCTACACAATAGGTTTGAGTCCGGCGGTGGGAGCTGAGATGCCGCGACCGAGAATTGTCGACGTCGACAAGATCGTCGGCGCAGCACTCGATATCGCCGACGAAGAGGGCCTCTCCGCCGTCAGCATGCGGACCGTCAGTGAGCGCCTTGGCGTCGTTCCCATGGCGCTCTATCGCCATATCGACAATAAGGAAGACCTGCTTAACCGGATGGCAGACTCGGTGCTGTCGATGCTGCCGGAGATGGCGAGAGATCTCGACTGGCGGGCCGGACTCGTCGAACTGTTCGTCGCGCTGCGGGACTTGATGGTCCAGCACCACGGGATGGCGGAGCTCATGCTCCAGCGAACGACCGGTGCCCCTACGATGCTGCGTGCCGCTGAGACCGCTCTGCTGGCTATGGAGGCCGACGGGGTCAGCGCGCATCAGGCGGTGACGACGCTGGCGATGTTGCAATGGTCCACCCTGGGCGCAGCGCTGCACGGTACCGCCAGGGCGGCCCGAGAAGCCAATGAGTTGCCGCCGGCGATCGCGTCGATCGACGCCGCTACCTACCCCGCAATCAGCCGCGCCGAATCCGAATTTTCCGAGGGCTCCCGGCGCGACCAGTTCCGCGATGGGCTCGAAGGTCTGCTGAACAGTGTCGGCGCTTGCGTCAGGCCGGCCTGACGACTTAGCGGTTGCCCCTGTCGATTTCACGACCGTGTATCCCGCAAGCCGACCTCGGGCTCCGGGCGGAAAACACGATAGTGGACACCCCACACTTTCAATGTGTATGGTGTCCACAATGATCGCCATCGGCGCCGCCTCCCCGTTTCCCCTAGCTGGTGCCCATGTGCTGATCACCGGGGCAACCAGGGGAATCGGCCTTGCCCTCGCCCGCGAGGCGACCCAGCGCGGAGCCCGGCTGAGCGTGCTTGCGAGACCGTCGGATCGGCTGTCTGCTGTCGCCAGGGAGCTCGGAGCGTGCAGCATCCCGACCGACTTGCGCGACCTCGACGCGGTTGCCGGGGTGATCTCCGCCGCCGAGGCGAATCTCGGGCCCCTCGATGTTGTGATCAACAACGCCGCGATGATGGGTACCGGCGCGTTGGCTACCCTGTCCGCCGCAGGCCTTCGCGACACGTTGACCGCGAATCTGCTGGCACCGGCAGAGCTGGCGCGAGCGTCGGCGGCCAGCATGATCACCCGCCATCGGGGAGTGATCGTCGCGGTGTCGTCGTTCGCCGGCGAGATGGCGCTGCGCAATATCGGCGCCTACTCGACGAGCAAAGGCGCTCTCACCCACCTCACCAGGGTCCTGCAGCGCGAACTGCGCGGAACTGGTGTGCGGGCTCTTCCCGTTCTCCTCGGCGGCGTCGACACCGAACTCATCCGTGAGAATGACGCCGACCCGGTCGCCGGTCCCGCCGCGCGGCGGCTATCGGCCATACCCGCCGATGCCCCTGATGTCATCGCGGCCAAGATCCTCGCCGCGGTTGAGTCGGGACGACGACGTCCGTTGGCTGTGCCCGCGGCCGGACTTCCGCTCATCGGCCTGCGCGGCCTGCCGTCAAATCTGGCCGATGCCATACTCTTCGGCCTTCCAAGGAGCTACCGATGAACCCTGCCGCGGTTACCCGACTACAGCACCCCGTCTACCGCACCCCCGCCGATGAAGGCCTGCACTCACCGCCGCCCGAGGCCGACGGCCGTCTCTTCGGCGACACCGTGTGGTTGAGCCTCATCGACCCCGAGCGCGGAATCTGGGGGTTGATCCACAACCACATCTGCCCCAACCGCGGCTACGGGCGCTTTGCCGCCTATGTCGTGATCGACGGGGTCGAGCAGGTCTACCTGGGCAAGTCCACCGGCGGGCTGGCGCCCGGCGACACACAGTGGTCCGACGGGCACATGACCTATGAAGTGGTCGAACCCTACAGGTGCATCGTCGTGCGACTTGACTGCCCTCGCTTCGCGTTTGACCTGACGTACACCGCCCGCCACGTAACGTTCGATTACGACGATTGCGTCGGCGGCAGCCCCCTCGAGGGGCTCAAGCCGGCCGCGGGTATTCATGGCGGTCACTACGAGCAGGCGATGAACGTGGCGGGGGCGTTCGAGATCCGCGGCGGTCCGAGTGCGGGCGAGGTGCGGACGATCGACGCCATCGCGCATCGCGATCACACGTGGTCGGATCGGTTTGCCGGGGCGGCGCCCTGGACGTACCCGGCCGACATCAGTGCGGCGCTGCATTTCTGGCTGGTCCTGCAGTTCCCGGAGCGGAATATGAACGTCACCGGGTTCTTCGATCTCAGCCCGCTGGGAATCGAGCGGGACATCGACCGGGTCGGAGGTTTTGAGTCGACCACCGAGGGCTGTCGGCGCATCGTTGGCTGCGTGCCGGCGCCGGGCCCGGGCGATCTCGCCGCGCCCAGCGGCGCGCGGTGTCCGGCGCGCTGGCGCATCGAATTCGAGGACGGCGACGTGATCCACGTTGCGATGCCTGAGTCGCGCTGGGTGGCCAAGCTCAGGATGCTCGGCGAGGATGACGCCGAAAGTCGTCTCAACGATTACGAGACGTTCGGCGAATTGGTCATCGAAGAGACCGGTGAGCGCGGTGTGGGGCAGTTCGAGCACAGCATCCTTCCGCCGAATCCGCGATGGCTGGCATGAAGCACTACAAGGGATTCTGGGGCTGGGTCACCTCGACGTTCCCGACAGCGCAGCACGGCACTTGGGCGTGGCGGATAGAGAAGGTGGTCACAGCCACTCACGTGCGGGTCTTTCAGCTCACCCGCGGTCGCCTCATGGGCACCTTCGACGGGGCGCCGCTGCTGATCCTGCATCACCGGGGAGCCAAGACCGGCCAACCTCGCGAATCGCCGATGATCTACCTGCAGGACGAGGCGAAGCTCGTCGTCGTCGCCTCTTACGGTGGATCGCCCAAGCATCCCGCCTGGTATCACAACGTTTTGGCCCGACCCGACGAGGTCACGGTCGACATTCGCGGCGGCCGCACCAAGGTTCGGCCCCGGCGTGCGACCGCGCAGGAGGCCACGGCCTTGTGGCCGCGGCTCATCGATATGTGGCCGGCCTGGCAGGCCTACATGACACGAACTGACCGCGATTTCCCGGTCATGATCCTGGAGGTCGTCTGAATGTCCGTCGTCACACCACCGATCGCCCGCACTCTCGACAACCTCACCCCGGACTGGTTGAACACGGTCCTGGATGACGCGGGGCGCCTTGGGTCTTCAGCCGTCGTAGCGCTCGATTCGGAGGCCATCGGCACGGGTCAGATGAGCCGCGTGCTCAGGCTGACACCGACATACAGCTCGGATAGTGAAAACGCACCAGGTTCGTTGATCGTGAAGGTCGCCTCGGAGGATTCCAGCGCGCGCGCCGCCGGACACGCGATGGGCTTCTACGAAGCCGAAGTACGCTTCTACCGCGAGATCGCCCCACAGGTCACCGCAGCGACGCCGCCCTGCATCGCCGGTGCGATCGATGTGACTGACGGCGCGTTCACCCTGCTGCTCGAGGATCAGCCCGAGCTACGGGTGGGCGACATGGTGACCGGCGGAACCGTCGACGACGCCGCGCTCGCGTTGGCCGAACTCGCCAAACTGCAAGCACCACTGTGGAATAGCCCCGCACTGTCGACAACCACCTGGCTCTCGCCTGCACGCTGGCGCATGTTCAGCGAGACGTTCCCGTCGGCGCTGCAGCCCTTCCTCGACCGCTTCGCAGATGCGCTGGGTGCCGATGAGATCGCACTGTGCGAGCAGGTGATCCCGCAAGCGGTGCCCTGGCTCGACGCCTGGTCTGGGCCGACTGTCGTCCAGCACGGCGACTATCGACTCGACAACATGCTCTTCGGCGAAGCACCGTCCCGCATCGTCGTTTTCGACTGGCAGACAGCCAGAGTCGGCCCTCCGCTGGTCGATGCCGGCTTCTATCTTGGCGGATGTTTGTCCATTGAGGAGCGACGAGCGCACGAACAAGAATTGCTTCGCGGCTACCACAAGCGTCTGCAGGCCCTCGGAGTGACGACCTACTCGTGGGACGACTGTCTCCGTGACTACGCCCGCTACGCGGTCTATGGACTGCTCGGATTCGTCGGCACGTTCATCCACGTCGAGGTCAACCCGCGTGGCGAGGAACTCTATCTTGCAGCATTCCACCGCTACGCCCAGCAAGCGCTCGACCTGACCAGCTGAACGATGCTGGCGCCCCACGGCATTGCTCTCCTCGGTCATCCCATGGCGCAAACGCCGGCGAACCCGAACATCACGAACCCGAATTTCACAGGCACTTTTTGTGCCGCTTTCTGCCGCAACAACGACAGCACGGAAATACGATGCGACACAGAATGATTCATGTGCGACGGGAAATATCGGCTCATTTCAGCTCGCTCAGACCCTGGACGATCCCAAACTGGAAGTGGCGGGTGTCTACGTATACAACCCTGATAAGGACGGCTCCGATGCCGGGGAACTTATCGGCCGGGACCCGGTGGGGGTCTTGGTGACAAACAATCCCGACGACATCTGCGCGATCGAGGCTGACGTCGTTCTTCATGCGCCGCTGAGTTCCGACATGGCACAGCTGGACGCCGAGTGGCTGCGCGGCATCATCGACGGCAGAGAGTCCATGCGCCTGGACACGTTGTGGTTTGTCGAAAAGGGACTCAAGGGATACTTCCACCCGAGCACAACTGCATGTGGCAGATAGCGCTTAGCGGAAGGCCTTCCGCCCGATTGACTCTCGACGTGCTGCCGACCTATACGCCGTGGGCCGGCCCGAGTTCGAACCCACATGGGTGGCCACCGCCTCAGTTGCGGTGAATGTCATTACTGCGGTGTGTGCCGCCCCACCCGGCATATTTTACGCCCCGGTATTTGGCCACCTGGGCGCCACGAAACGCGCGCGACGGCCACGGTAAACGGCGTGGTTGACGACAGGCAGAATGCGTCACGTCAGCGGTTCGGCCGCCACACCGCTGACGGTAAAAGTGGCGACGCATCCGCAGCCGATGCTGTATGAGCTCCTAGTCGCCGGTGCGTGCCGTGCCGTGCCGCTGGCTTTCCTGTTTCCGATAGTCATCGGCCAGTTGCGCGACATGCTTCGGCAGCCCGCCGGCAGCGACGTCGGCCAGGGTCGTTTCTTCCAGCACGGATCGCATGCTGGCGCGCAGCGCCCGCCAGACGTCGGTGAGCGCGGCGGTGGGTCCCGAATACGGCAAATCGCCGAGTCCGATGTCGCGGACGCTGGCCAGTGGTCCATCGATGCAGCGCAACACGTCGGCAATGCTGATGTCGCTTCCGGAACGGGCCAATTCATAGCCACCCTCGCGACCACGATGGCTGCGCACCAGCCGGTCGGTGCGCAGGTTGGTCAGGATGTCGACGAGAAATTGCGGCGGGATGCCCTGGGCCTGGGCCAAGTCGTCCGTCTTCACCAGCGTCCCGTCCGACACCGTGGCGAGCTGGATCATCGCCCGCACGGCGTACTCCGCCTTCGCTGACATGCGCACTCTCAGGATTGTGCCACCCGGTGTGAGCATTTCTGCGCAGCCGGGCTGGACCGGCAGGCTAGCCGCGCGATTTGAGCAGGTCGATGACCCGCTGCGCCTGCTCCTCGACGGTGCCGTCAGGGGTGAGCCGCAGGTCGGGATTGACCGGCGGCTGATACGGACTGTCGATGCCGGTGAACTGCGTGATCTCACCGGCGCGCGCCTTCGCGTACAGACCCTTGGGGTCACGCTTTTCGCATTCGTCGATCGGGGTGTCACAGAACACCTCGATGAAGTCGAAGCCGGCCTCGGCGTGCACTTTGCGCGCCAATTCGCGTTGCTCGGCCAGCGGGCTGATCGCCGGGACCAGCACGACGTTGCCGCAGTCGGCGAGCAGCGCCGCCACATGCGCGAGCCGGCGCAGGTTCTCGGCGCGGTCTGCCATGCTGAAGCCCAAGTCGGCGTTCAAACCCTGCCGCAGGTTGTCACCGTCGAGAACGTAAGCCAGAGCGCCGCTTTCGAGCAGTTTTTGCTCGACCAGCACGGCCACCGACGACTTGCCGGAACCGGACAGACCGGTGAACCACACCGTCTTACCCGGGGTCCGGGCCTCGGCGATCGCTGATGGCTTGTGCCGCACGGTGTTTGGGCTAGCCGCCTGTGCCGACGCGTCGCGCAACACCATCCCTGCCGCCACCGTGCCGTTCGTGTGCGGGTCGATGAGGATGAACGAACCGGTGCTGGGGTTCCTGGTGTACTCGTCAAGCAACAGGGGAACCTGGGTACGCAGCGAAATGCGGCCAAGCTCGTTGAGCTTCAACGCCGTCGCGGTTTTGTCACGGTGCAGGGTGTTGACGTCGAGCCGGTAATCGAGCGCGGTCACCTTTGCGTGCGTGGTGCGGGTGGTGTGCTTGATGACGTAATCGCGGCCGGGCTCGAGCGCCGTGCCGTCGGCCATCCAGCACACCGTCGCGTCGAACTCCTGCGCGACCCTGGGCTGGTTGTGGGTGCGTGCGATCAGATCGCCCCGCGAGATGTCGATCTCGTCGGCGAGGGTCAGGGATACGGCCATCGGCGAAAACGCCTCTTCCACCGGACCATTCGGCCCCTCAATCGCGGTGATCCGGGTGTGCTTGCCGACCGGTAGCACCACGACTTCATCGCCGGCGCGCATGACACCGCTGGCGACGGTGCCCGCGTAGCTGCGGTGGTCTTGATGTTCGTGGGTGTGCGGGCGGATGACGTACTGCACTGGGAACCGCACGTCGACCATGTTGCGGTCACCGGCGATGTACACCTCTTCGAGGTGTGACAGCAACGCCGGCCCCTCATACCAGGGCGTCTGGTCCGACTTGGTCACCACGTTGTCGCCGTGTAGCGCGGAAATCGGGATGGTGGCCACGTCGTGCACATCCAGTCGTGCGGCGAAGGCGTGGAATTCGTCGCGGATCGCCTCGAATTTCTCTCTGTCCCAATCGATCAGGTCCATCTTGTTGACGGCGAGGACGATGTGCTGGATACCCAACAGAGACGCCAGGAAGGCGTGCCGGCGGGACTGTTCCAAGAGGCCGTGCCGCGCGTCGACGAGCACGATCACCAGTTGGGCGGTCGACGCCCCGGTGACCATGTTGCGGGTGTATTGGATGTGGCCGGGGGTGTCGGCGATGATGAATTTCCGTTTGGGAGTGGCGAAGTAGCGGTAGGCGACGTCGATCGTGATGCCCTGCTCGCGTTCGGCCCGCAGGCCGTCGGTCACCAGCGCCAGGTCGGTGTAGTCGTGACCGCGGTCCTTGGACGTCTGCTCCACCGCCGCCCACTGGTCTTCCATGACGGCTTTGGAGTCATACAGCAGGCGACCGATCAGGGTGGACTTGCCGTCGTCGACGGAACCTGCAGTTGCCAGGCGCAATAGCGTGGTGGGCGGGGCCATCAGAAGTATCCCTGTCGTTTGCGGTCTTCCATGCCGGCCTCCGAGATCCGGTCGTCGGCTCTGGTCGCCCCGCGTTCGGTGAGCCGGGAGACCGCGGTCTCGGCGATGACCTCGTCGACGGTGGCGGCTTCGGATTCCACACATCCGGTGCACGTGACGTCCCCCACGGTGCGGAAACGCACCGACGCCTCGAACACCGGCTCGTCGGCGTTGGGCTGCATGTTGCGGTCGACCGCCAGCAGCATGCCGTCACGACGAAAGACCTTGCGCCGGTGCGCGTAATAGATCGACGGCAGTGCGATGTTCTCGGCGCCGATGTAGGACCAGATGTCGAACTCGGTCCAGTTGGACAGCGGGAAGATCCGGATGTGTTCGCCCTTGTGATGCCGGCCGTTGTAGAGGTTCCACAGCTCGGGCCGCTGCGCCTTCGGATCCCATTGACCGAACTCGTCGCGGAAGCTGAACACCCGCTCCTTGGCGCGCGCCTTCTCCTCGTCGCGGCGCGCTCCGCCGAACGCGGCGTCGAACGTGTTCTCCCGGATGGCGCGAAGCAGGGTCACGGTCTGAATCGGGTTGCGCCCCTGGCGCGGCTCGACCACCCGCCCGGCGTCGATGTCTTCCTGGACGGAGGCGATGACCAAGCGCACCCCGTGCTCGTTGACCAACTCGTCGCGGGTCGTGATCACCTCGTCGAAGTTGTGTCCGGTGTCGACGTGCATCACCGGGAACGGCAACCGACCGGGGCGGAACGCCCGCAGCGCCAGGTGCAGCATGACGATGGAGTCCTTGCCGCCCGAGAACAGCAGCACGGGCCGCTCGAATTCGGCGGCCACCTCCCGGATGATGTGGATCGCCTCCGCCTCCAGCGAGCGCAGATGGCTTAATTCGTACTGTCCGACGGCGGGGGCCGTCCTCAGATCGCTGGTCATCGCTTCCTTCGCGCTAAAACCTGGTAGAACCGGCCATATTTAGCATCTTAGCGATATATGAGACCAGCTAGCGCTGGCGCTGTCAACCTGAGGTGTGAAAGGGCGAGCTACCGGGCCCGGGGAGGCCGCGCAGGTAACGGCGCGGCCAAAATCCGCGCGATATTTCGCCGTGGCGTTACGACCGCGGCCAACCGCCGATTACAGCGTGACCTCGTTGAGCTTGCCCGTGGCGACGTCGAAGAAGAATCCGCGCACGGAGCCGTGCTTGGCGACGAAGGGATTGCCCTCGATGCGGCGCAGCGACTGCCGGACATCCTCGGCCACATCCGGGAACGACTCGGGCGCCCACGGCGGCTTGACCCCGGTCTCGTCCTGGATGCCGCGCTTGAAGTCATCGTCGGTGAACGTGAGCATCCCGCAATCGGTGTGGTGAATCAGGATGATCTCCCGCGTTCCCAGCAGTCGTTGGCTGATGGCCAGCGAGCGCACGACGTCATCGGTGATGACTCCGCCCGCATTGCGGATGACGTGGGCTTCCCCCTCGTTGATCCCGAGAAGACGGTAGACGTCGAGCCGGGCGTCCATACAGGCGACGACGGCGACATGCTTGCTCGGCGGCATCGGTAGCGGCCCCGTGAAGGTGCTCGCATAGTCGGCGTTGTTGGCCAGGTAATCCTCGGTAACCGTCACGCAAGCCTCCTCGGGAGTGTCGCGGTCGCTTGGGATCCTAACAATCGATCACACGCGATTCACGCATGAGAATCAACCAGATCGGAAGATCACCGAACGCGCCGGGCGCCGTAGCCGCGACGCCATGCTGCCGGCTCGATAACCTGTCCCAATGCGACGTGGGCTGCCCGGACAGGCATGACTCGGTTTCTGGCACGCCGGTTACTCAACTACGTCGTGCTGCTGGCGCTGGCATCGTTTTTGACGTTTTGCCTGACATCGGTGGCCTTCAAGCCGCTGGACAGCCTCTTGCAGCGCAACCCGCGACCGCCACAAACGGTGATCGACGCCAAGGCCCACACGCTCGGTCTGGACGAGCCGATACCGATCCGCTACGCGCACTGGGCTTCGCACGCCGTCCGCGGTGACTTCGGCACGACCATCACCGGGCAGCCCGTCGGAGCGTCACTGGGGCGCCGCGTCGGAGTAACGCTGCGCCTGCTGATCATTGGTTCGCTGGTGGGCACCATCGCGGGCATCGCGGCCGGGGCGTGGGGCGCCATTCGGCAGTATCGACTCAGCGATCGGGTCGTCACCATGGTGGCGCTGCTGGTCCTCAGCACCCCGACCTTCGTCATCGCCAGCCTGTTGATCCTCGCCGCGCTGCGGGTGAACTGGGCCGTGGGCCTAAACATTTTCGACTACACCGGGGAGACCTCACCGGGTGTGTCCGGTGGGGCCGGTGCGCGGTTACTCGACCGGTTACGGCATTTGGTGTTGCCGTCGCTGACCCTGGCGCTGGTCGCCGCGGCCGGATACAGCCGTTATCAGCGCAACGCGATGCTCGATGTCCTCGGTCAGGATTTCATCCGCACCGCGCGCGCCAAGGGGCTGACCCGCCGTCGTGCGCTGGTGAAGCACGGGTTGCGCACCGCGCTGATCCCGCTGGCCACCCTGTTCGCCTACGGGGTGGCGGGGCTGGTCACCGGGGCGGTGTTCGTGGAGAAGATCTTCGGCTGGCACGGCATGGGCGAATGGCTGGTGCAGGGCATCGCGACGCAAGACACCAACATCATCGCGGCCATCACCTTGTTCTCCGGCGCGGTGGTGTTGCTGGCCGGCCTGCTCTCGGACGTGTTCTACGCGGCCCTCGATCCGCGGGTCCGTGTGTCATGACTTCCCAGGCGAATGTCGATGGCGCCCAAGGGTTTTCTAGCCCCGAAGTGGCGGACTTCACGTCGCGCCGCACGCTGGTGTTACGCAGGTTTGCGCGCAACCGGTTCGCGGTGGCGTCGCTGACGCTGTTGGTGCTGTTGTTCGTCGGCTGCTACACGCTGCCGGCGGTGCTGCCCTATTCCTACGAGGACCTCGACTTCACGGCGTTGCTGCAGCCGCCGAACGCGCGTCACTGGCTGGGCACCAACGCGCTGGGCCAAGACCTGTTGGCGCAGATCCTGCGGGGAATGCAGAAGTCGATGCTGATCGGTGTCTGTGTCGCGGTCATCTCCACCGGCGTCGCCGCCACCGTCGGGTCGGTCTCCGGCTATTTCGGTGGTTGGCGTGACCGCGTGCTGATGTGGGTGGTCGACCTGCTGTTGGTGGTGCCCAGCTTCATCCTGATCGCCATCGTGACGCCGCGAACCAAGGACTCGGCCAATGTCTTGATGCTCGTTCTGCTGCTGGCCGGCTTCGGCTGGATGGTCAGTTCCCGGATGGTGCGCGGCATGACCATGAGTTTGCGTGAGCGCGAATTCATCCGTGCCGCACGGTATATGGGTGTATCTAGCCGTCGCATCATCGTCGGGCATGTGGTGCCCAACGTGGCATCCATCCTGATCATCGATGCCGCTCTCAACGTCGCCTCGGCCATCCTGGCCGAAACCGGCTTGAGCTTCCTGGGTTTCGGTATTCAGCCACCGGATGTGTCGCTGGGAACCCTGATCGCCAATGGCACCCAATCCGCGACCACCTTTCCGTGGGTGTTCCTGTTTCCCGCCGGGGTGCTGGTGCTGATCTTGGTGTGCGCCAACCTCACCGGCGATGGTCTGCGGGACGCGCTGGATCCCGGCAGCGCGTTGATGCGAGGCGGCCGCCGATGAGCCCGCTGCTCGAGGTGAGCGACTTGGCCGTGACCTTCGGAACCGGCGGCGACCCGGTGACCGCGGTGCGCGGCATCAGCTACCGCATCGAATCGGGGGAAGTCGTCGCCATGGTCGGCGAATCAGGTTCGGGCAAGTCCGTTTCGGCGATGGCGGTCGTGGGCTTGTTGCCCGAGTACGCGCAGGTGCGCGGCTCGGTCCGATTGCACGACACCGAGCTGCTGGGCCTGGGCGACGATGCGATGTCGCGGTTCCGCGGCAAGGCGGTCGGCATGGTGTTTCAGGATCCGATGTCGGCGCTGACGCCCGTGTACACCGTCGGCGACCAGATCGCCGAGGCGATCGAGATCCACCAGCCGCGGGTGGGCAAGAAGGCGGCCCGCCGCCGCGCGGTGGAGCTGCTCGAGCTGGTGGGTATCGCGCAGCCCGAGCGACGCGCCCGCGCGTTTCCGCACGAGCTCTCCGGCGGCGAACGACAACGGGTGGTCATCGCGATCGCGATCGCCAACGACCCCGACTTGTTGATCTGCGACGAGCCCACCACCGCATTGGATGTCACCGTCCAGGCGCAGATCCTCGAAGTCCTCAAAACCGCGCGCGACATCACCGGCGCCGGGGTGCTCATCATCACGCACGACCTCGGCGTGGTCGCCGAGTTCGCCGACCGGGCGCTGGTGATGTACGCCGGGCGGGTCGTCGAATCCGCCGAAGTGCACGACCTTTACCGGGATCGCCGAATGCCCTATACCGTCGGGCTGTTGGGCTCGGTCCCGCGGCTCGACGCCGCGCAGGGCACCCGGTTGGTGCCGATCCCCGGTGCGCCGCCGTCGCTGGTCGGCCTGGATCGCGGCTGCCCCTTTGCCCCACGCTGCCCGCTGGTCATCGACGAATGTCGGCTCGAGGAGCCGGAATTGCTGTCCGTCGGCGCCGACCATCGGGCGGCCTGCATTCGCACCGATCAGGTCGACGGGCGCAGCGCCGCGGACATCTACGGCGTCAGCACGAAAGCCCATTCGGCCCAATCCACCGACGCGTCGGTCGTCGTGCGGGTTCGCGACCTGACCAAGACCTACCGACTGACCAAGGGCGTGCTGCGCCGCAGCGCCGGGGAGGTCCGCGCGGTCGACGGCGTCAGCTTCGAGTTGCGGCAGGGCCGCACCCTGGGCATCGTCGGCGAGTCCGGTTCGGGCAAATCGACCACGCTGCACGAGATCTTGGAACTCACCGGGCCCGAATCGGGAACGATCGAGGTGCTGGGCACCGATGTCACCACGCTGAGCTCAGCCGGCCGACGATCGCTGCGGCGCGACATCCAGGTCGTGTTCCAAGACCCGGTCGCCTCGCTGGACCCGCGACTACCGGTGTTCGAGCTCCTCGCCGAACCCCTGCGCGCCAACGGGTTCGACAAATCCCGCACCAACGCGCGCGTCGCCGAGTTGCTCGACATCGTGGGCCTGCGCCGCGCCGACGCGATCCGCTACCCCGCCGAGTTCTCCGGCGGGCAAAAGCAACGCATCGGCATCGCGCGTGCGCTGGCACTGCAGCCCAAGATCCTGGCACTCGACGAACCCGTCTCCGCGCTCGACGTGTCCATCCAAGCCGGGATCATCAACCTGTTGCTCGACCTGCAAGCGCTCTTCGGCTTGTCCTATCTGTTCGTCTCCCACGACCTTTCGGTGGTCAAGCACCTCGCCCACCACGTGGTGGTGATGCACGCCGGCTCGATCGTCGAGCAGGGTGACAGCCGGCAGGTCTTCGACAATCCACAACACGAATACACCCGGCGGCTGCTGAACGCGGTACCGCAACCGGATCCGGGCAAACGTGTCTAGCCGGGCGGACAAGCCACGTCGCGACGCCCGGTTCGTGACGGCGCTTCTCGCGATTGCACTGGTGCTGTCGGGCTGCTCGCCGGCCATCAACGTGATTCCCGAAACCGGGCACAACGCGCAAATCGGCACGACCAGCGACATCAACCCGCGCGATCCGGCCACCCTGCAAGACGGCGGCAGCCTGCGACTCGCGCTCACCGACTTCCCGCCGAACTTCAACATTTTGCACATCGACGGCAACTCGGCCGAGGTCGCCGCGATGATGAAGGCCACCTTGCCGCGTGCCTTCATCATCGGCCCGGACGGCTCGACGGCGGTCGACACCAACTACTTCACCAGCGTCGAACTCACCGGCACCGCACCGCAAGTGGTGACCTACACGATCAACCCCAAGGCCGTCTGGTCGGATGGCACACCGATCACCTGGGAGGACATCGCCAGCCAGATCCACGCTTTGAGCGGCGCTGACAAGAATTTCGAGATCGCCGGGCCCGGCGGCGCCGACCGCGTCGCCTCGGTGACCCGCGGCGTCGACGACCGGCAGGCCATCATGACGTTCGCCAAGCCATACGCGGAGTGGCGCGGCATGTTCGCCGGCAACGGAATGCTGCTGCCCAAGAGCATGACGGCCACCCCGGAGGCATTCAACAAGGGCCAGCTCGAGGGGCCGGGCCCGTCGGCCGGCCCGTTCATCGCGTCGTCGTTGGATCGGACAACCCAGCGGATCATGTTGAGCCGCAACCCGAAATGGTGGGGTCCGCGGCCCCGCCTGGACAGCATCACCTACCTGGTTCTCGACGACGCCGCGCGGCTGCCGGCGCTGCAAAACAACACGATCGACGCCACCGGGGTCGGCACGGTCGATCAACTGACCATCGCGGCGCGGACCAAGGGAATCACGATCCGGCGCGCCCCCGCCCCCGCGTGGTCTCACTTCACGTTCAACGGAGCCCCGGGGTCGATCCTGGCCGATCAGGCGCTGCGGGTCGCGGTGGCCAAGGGCATCGATCGGCAGACCATCGCCGAGGTGGTCCAATACGGCCTCACCACCGACCCGGTGGCATTGAGCAATCACATCTATGTCGCCGGGCAGAAGGGCTACCAGGACAACAGCTCGGTGGTTCCCTACGACCCGGCCGCGGCCAACCGCGAGCTTGACGCCTTGGGCTGGAAGCGGGTCGGCCAGTTCCGGGAGAAGGACGGTCGGCAGCTGGTCATTCGTGATTTGTTCTACGACGCCCAAGGCAGCAGGCAGTTCGCGCAGATCGCCCAGCACAGCCTCGCTCAAATCGGCGTCAAGCTCGAACTTATCGCCCGCGCGGGCAGCGGCTTCTTCACCAATTACATCAACGTCGGAGCCTTCGATATGGCCCAATTCGGTTGGCTCGGCGACGCTTTCCCGCTCTCGGCGCTGACCCAGATCTACAAATCCGACGGGGAAAGCAATTTCGGCAAGATCGGCAGCCCGCAGATCGACGCAGCCATCGAACGAACACTGCAAGAGCTCGACCCCGACCGGGCGCGGGCGCTGGCCAACCACCTCGACAAGCTCATCTGGGCGGAGGGGTTCAGCCTTCCGCTCACCCAATCGCCCGGCGACATCGCGGTGCGCAGCACGCTGGCCAACTTCGGCGCGGCCGGTCTTGGCGACCTGAACTACACCGCCATCGGATTCACGCGAAGCTGAGCCGCCGCAGCAGCCGCGTCGGGATCGGCAGCGCCCCTTCGGCGGCGGCCGCCGTTTCGATCAACTTCCACAGCAGACGCATCTCGGGGCGCAGCGGAAGCGCGTCCAGCGCCGGGGCTTGGGCAGCAAGCCCGTCCAGATCGCCGCGCCGGACCGCGTCGGCGGCGGCGAACGCGACGGGCTCACGAAAATCCAGCGCGCTGTGCGCCATGCTGGGCAGGCTCAAGAGTGCCGCATTGGGCAGCAGCGACCCGACGCGGTCCGCCACCGCCGGCGGGGTGATGAGATCGCGGCCCCCGGAAATCACCGCGGTGGGCCAGCCGAAATTCGGCATTTCGGCGGGCAGGTCATAGGGCTCATCCTCGAAAGTCACTCGCCGCGTGCGGGCTTCGCTTTCGGCCACTGCGGGATCGAGGGGCAGGCCATCGGGCTCGGCCGCGTAGTCCAGTTCACGGAACGCGATGCGGCTCACCAGATCTTCCTCATACCGGTACGGCAGGTTGCTCAGGGTGGTGAACCGGGACAGCGTCCACCACAATAGTTTTCGGCGCTCCAGTAACAGATCGAGTTGCCGCTCGAGCAAGTCGGCCCCACCGAAGCCGTAGATTGTCGCGACGACCTGTGTTGCCGAGGGCGTCATCACACCGGCGTCGACGAGTCTGCGCATTTTCGGTGCCAACGCGGCGGTTTCGGGGCTGTCGCCCCGAAGCAGCAGCCGGCGGATCGCCCGGCGCACGACCACGATGTCGTGCCGCGACAGCAGCGGCGAATCCAGCACCATCCCAGACACCCGATCGGGATGGTGAACACCGACTCCGGCCGCGATATAGCTGCCGTAGGACGCGCCGTAGATGACGGCCGAACCCGCGTGGGCGTCGTCGAGCACCGCCGCCACATCGTCGACAACCTGATTCACGGTCATCGCCTGTGGGGGCAGATCGGCACCCGAATCGTCGTGGCGCGACATCCCCACCCCGCGGTGTTCGATCATGATGACGTCGAGACCTGCCGCCGCGGCGCGCCTCCGCAATCCCCTGTACATCTGCACCGACGCGACGCCCGGACCGCCGGGGATGATGACCAGCGGGTGGGTGGACTTGCGGCCCGTGCGCACGTAGTACAGATCGAACTCTTCGGCGCTCTGGGGCGAGATCGGCCGGCGCACGGCGCGCACGCCGGGCAATTCCGCCAGCTTCTCCTGCACCCGGCTCCGCTTCGCGTTCATCGTCATTCCAGTCGGACCGCCATGGTCCCATTCTGCAGGCACGGCGCCACGGCAACGCTGGATCGTCGCACCGGCCGGATCGGCCGAGGTCAGCCACCCACGGCTAGGCGCTCAGATCGATGCGATGCGCGCCCTGGACACCGTCGTACCGGTCGGGACTGCAGGTGAGCACGATCACCTGCCCGTACGTCCCGACGCTGTCGAACAGCCGCCCCATCTTGGCCAACCGGTCGGGGTCGGTGAAACCCAGCGCGTCGTCGACGACCACCGGAACGGCGTCCTCCTTGGCGACCAGGGCGGCGCCGGCCAGCCGGGCCAGGATGCCGAGTTGCTCCCTGGCGCCGCCGGACAAGGATTCGTAGGGCACCGTGATGCCGTTGAGCGTGCGGCTACGGATGCGCAGGTCGCTGTCGATGTCGACCTCGAAACTGGGGCCGAACACGGGACGTCCGAGCCGCTGCAGTTCCGCACGGTAGGGCTCGACGTAGCGCTGCCGGGTGGTGTCACGGTGGCGCGTCATGACAGAGCGCAGCAGTTGGGCGGCCCGCGCCCGCCCGCCAATCTGGGTGTTTTCGGTGGCGGCGTGCTCGCGCTCTGTTTCCGCGGCGTCCAGCTTGCCCTGGCGCCCCTCGCTGCCGAACACCGAGAGTTCGATGGTGATCTCGCGCAACGCGCTGGCGGCTTCTTCGTAGCGTTCGCGCAGCGACTCGGCTTCCTTTGTGGCCTCGGCCAATTCGGTGGTGACTGCATCGGGAGACGCTGCCGCCAACGCAGCGGCGAGCTCGGTGACCCGTTGTTCCGCGGCTTGCTCGGCGCGCAGGGCCGTGTCCGCCGACAACGCCAGTTCCTCGTCGCTGACCGAGGCGCGCTCCGCGGCCATCCGGGCGGCGGTCGCCTGTAGCTCGGCGCGTTGAGCTTCCAACGTGTTCTGCAGGACGGTTGCCCGGGTTGACAACTCGGCCAGCCCTGCTGCGGCGGCGGTGGCGGCCTGGCGGCGTGTGTCGCATTCGCTCGATGCGGCCACGCGACTCTGCTGGGCCGCGTCGAGTTCGGCGCGGGCAGCGCCGATGTCCGTGACCCCAAGGTCCGGCTCGGCCGGGTGTTCGGCGCGTAGCTGCGCCAGGCGTGCGCGCAGCTCGTCGATCTGCTCGTCACCGCACAAACCGGCCAGGGTGGCGCTGAGTTGATCACGGGTGCTCTGCAACTCGCGGCGGCGCTGGTCGGCCGATCGCGCGGCGGCGAGGTCGGCGACCTCACCGATTGCCAGTGCTGCGGCTATTTCATGTTGTACCGCAGCATGTTTCGCGTGAATATCCAGCGTGGTCGCACCCGGGGTGACCCGGGCGGTCAGGACATCGGGAACCTCGACCACGATGGACCCGGCGGCGGTGATCGACCAGCTTTGCCCCGCCGCCAAGGAGATCCGTTCGCCACCCACCACGAGGTGAATGTCAGCCGCAGCGGTGAATTCGATCGCCGCCGACGTCGACGCCAACTGGTCGCCGATGCGCTGGACCGCGGCCGCGGCGTCCTCGATTCGTCGCAGCACTTCCTCGGTGACGGCGATCGTGCTGAGCTCGGCGCAGATTCGCTCACGATCCCGCTCGAGGGCATCGACCTTGGCCAGCCGAACGCGCAACCGGTCGGCCTGCTCGCGGTCGGCGAGCCGGTCGACGGCGCGCCGCGCGGCATCGACCCGGCGCTGCAGGTCGGTAAGGGCCCGGGTGGCCTGCTCGAGCGTGGCATCGCAAGCTTCGGCCTCGGCACGCGCCGCCGATTGTGCGGCCGCGGCTTCTTGCGCGTGGGCTTCCGTTTCGGCGACAGCGCCGGCGCGGGCGTCGATTTCGGCGAGCAGCTGCATACGTCCGGTGTGGGCGGCGCCCGCCGCGGCGCTGGTGGCCGCCGCGGCGGCGGCGACCAACTGGGCTTCGCGCCGCTGCGCGGTGAGCTCTGCGATCCGCTCCGCAGCTTCCTGCGCGGCCGCAACACGCGGGCCGGCAGCGATGCGCCGCTGGGAGAAGTCGGCCACCTGCTCGGTCAAAACGGCGTGGCGAGACACCCGCTCGTCGACCTCGGCGACCGCGGCCGCGCACTCGGTGACCGCGGCCTCGGCATCGGCCAGCCGGGCGATCGCGGCGGCCCACTCCCCCGTCGGGCGTCCGGTCGGGGTGAAATACCGCCCGTACTCGGCGTCGATGCGTTCGATGAGCAACGGCTCCGTGCCGCACAGGCCCCCGCTGTCACCGGCGGCGACATCAAGCGCACGCGACAGCGCATCGCATCCGGATAAATCCACCGCGGCGGTCGACGCCGACTGCAGCACTCGCTGGGCATGCCACAGGTCGCTGTCCACCGTCTCGGCCAGCATCGCCCGGACCCGGTCGTGGGCCTCGTCGCCGGTCAGCTGTTCGCGGCACGGCGTGATGACCGTCAGCTCCGTTTCGCATTTCTTGTGAAACCGCTTGCGATACACGAAACGGTACGGGCCGCAACTGATTTCAGCGGACACCTCGGAGCCCACGTCGCTATGGGTGGGTTTGACCTGTTTGACTTCCTTCTTCGTCGAGCGATCCCGCGATTCCAGGAGCAGATCCAGGGCTTCGATCATCGATGACTTGCCGATCTCGTTGGCGCCGCACACCACCACGACGCCGTGGTCGGGGAATTCGATTTCCCGGTGCGAGATGCCGCGGTAGTTCGTCAGGACCAACCGGTGCAGCTTCACGCCGCGCCCCGATCGGTGAGGCGCAACAGTAGCGCCAGCGCCGCCTGCGCGTCCACGGCGGTGGCCGAGTCCTCCTCGCGCGCCGTCGCCACCAGCTCCTCGACCGCCGCGGCGGCGAACCCGCCGATGCCGAGATCGCTGAATTCGCCGTCGGCCGGGATCACCGCCAGGTCGGTGTGCCGTTCCCACAGGCCCAGCCAGGCGAACAATCGTGCGTATTTGTCCAGGCAGGCGTCCAGCGCCGCGCGGTCGGTGACCGTCAACGAACCGGTGAGCGCCAGGCGCACCACGGTTCGGTCCTTTTCGGTCATCAGGTCCAGGTTCACGTCGAGGTCGGCGATGTCGCGGCTGGTGTCGACCTGCCGGTGCATCGTGACGAAGCGCCAGCATCCGACGTGCCGTGCGGTCACGGAGACGGCGCGCCGCGGGTCGGCCTCGTCGACGTCGACGACCAGGACGTGGCCCGGGTTGGATTCCACATCGTCGAAGTTGGTGACTTCCGGCGACCCGGAGTACCACACCCGGCCGCTGCCGCCGACCTGGGTCAGTGAGTGTTTATCCCCCAGCGCCACATAGTGCACCGCGCCGCGGGAGACCGCGTCGTCGAGCTTGGCGAGCCGGATCAGCGAGGCCTTCTCCCGATCGGGGTCGAGGACGTCGACTCCGCCGTGCGCGACGAGAATCCGGGTGGCCGCGGCTGCGGGCAGGCCGTCCAGAACTTCGGCGACCAGGTCGGTGGTCGGCATCTTCGACCGCCACGGCGCGGCGACGATCTCCAGCCCGGGACGCACCTGGTGGACGCCGGCATGGTCGAGCACCACCACGTTGTCGGGACGCTCGGCGGTGAACAGCGCGCTGGTGTACACCGATGAGGCGTCCAGGGGGTCGTGGTTGCCCGGAAGCAGATACACGGGAATCCCGATGGCGCGCATGGCTTCCAGGGACTGTCCGATCACCTTCGGCGGGAGCTGGTTGTGCTCGAAGACGTCACCCGACACGACGACGAACTCGGCGCCCACTTCCGCCGCGAGCGCACCCAGACCGGCAACCGCGTCGCGGCGGGCCGCTGAATAGCGGGGCTGGGCGTCGCCGGCGAGGAAGTGCCGGGTCATGCCCAGCTGCCAGTCGGCGGTGTGCAGGAATCGCATGCCGGCGACCCCCTTTCGAACTGCGTGTTTACCGGGGCATGGCGAGTTTAGGTCCGCGCACCGACAAGACGCGGGACCTCGATCGGCAGGTCTTGGTAGTGCGTAAAACCCGACGGCGAGGGCATGGCGGACCGGTTGCCGCACTGACTAATCTGATTCTCCGTGACTGGCGAGCGCACCTTGCTGTTGATGCGACATTCGAAGTCCGACTACCCGGCCGGGGTCGCCGACCATGATCGGCCGCTGGCGCCACGCGGCATCAGGCAGGCCGGGCTGGCCGGCGACTGGCTGCGCGCCAACGTGGCCAGCATCGACGGCGTGCTGTGCTCCACCGCGACACGCACCCGCGAGACGCTGCTGAACGCTCGCATCGATGCGCCCGTGCGATACAGCGAGCGCCTCTACGCCGGCACCCCGGGCACTACGATCGACGAGATCAACACGGTGGACGACGGTGTGAACACGCTGCTCGTCATCGGACACGAGCCGACGATGTCGACCCTCGCCCTGGGCCTGGGCGGCGCCACGGGCACCGAAGACGCTGCGGCCGAACGCATTTCAGCCAAGTTCCCGACGTCGGCGATCGCGATCCTCTCGGTGCCATGCGCGTGGAAAGAGCTGGAACTGGGGACGGCGACGCTGATCGACTTCCAGGTTCCGCGCTGAGGGCGCGCCGCCGCGCCGAACGTCGACTTGTGGAGCTCAAAACACGAAATCGACGACAACAAGTCGACGTTCGGCGGCGCGGCGCGGCGCGGTCGAAGCGGCGCGGTCGAACGCCTAGGAGTTCGTTGCCAGCGTCAGCTCCATCAGCTTGATGGCCTGCCCGCACGCATCGATGCCCGGCGCTTGCGGATTGATCCACCAGCCGACCACACCGGCCGCGTCGCTGGCCACGCCGCACGCACCGTTGGCGTCGTCGGGACGCATCACAATCGAGTCGATCCCGGCGATCGGGCGCGACTCGATCTTGTATTTCAAGAACTCCGCGACCTTGCGCTCGTTGCTCAGACTGCCCTGCTCGAACCAGAACCGGGTGATGTCGATCAGGCCGGCCGGATTAGCCGCCTGCCACCGGCAGATCGCGCCGACGAACGTGCTCTGAATATCGAGTGGATCGGCACCCACGGTCTTGGCCAGGATGTCGCTGGTCAAAACCTCGCATTCCTTGAGCAGGTTCGGATACTGCTGTTGGGAGTTGTTGTTGCGGGGCATGTTGCCGCCCGCCTTGACCGCGTTGCCCCCGATCGACCGGGAACAGCCCGTCAACACCAGCAGCGCGGCCAGCACAACGGCTGCGGCGGCACGGGCCGCCGTCCCACTCGGCGATCCGGCACGCATCGGGGCCATCACTTCGAATTCGCAATCGACTGACGAGCCAGTTCTTTCGCGATGTCGCACGGCGGCGGGAACGGCTTCTGACTAAAACTGACCGACCACTCGATGAAGTCGTCCTGGAACTGAATGCCTACTTCGCACAGCGAGTCGCCCAGGTTGGGCTCGTTCCCGACGGCGATGAAACCGCTGTGGCCGTTGATGTTGATGTCGTCGACGCTGGCACGGGAGAGCTCCTCGGTCTTGCGTTCGCGTCCGATCGGGCTCCCGCGATACCAGGAGAAGGAGAAGTGCGGCCCGAGGATTCCGCCGCCGGCGAGCCACTGGCATCCGACGGAGTTCCGGGCGGTATTGATCAGTCCGCTCACCCTGGTGAGCTCGGCCACCGTCTGGTCGCCGACGCCGCCGCATTGCGGGAACATCGGCCCGTGGTTGCCTTGCCCTTTCTGCGGCGTCGACGACGTTGTCGCTCCGGGTTTGTTGCCCCCGGAATCGGAGCAGGCCGCCACCGCGGGAAGCAGGATCGTCAAGGCTGACGCCACAAGAGCCAGCGCCCTCGTGTTACGCCGCACCGCTACCCTGCTTCCGCTCCGCCCGCTGCTGGTCCACACGATGCACTGTAGCGGCAGCCCAGCGGCTCAACCACCGACGCGCCTGAGCAGGTATTTCAATGCCGCGAACGCGGACCATGCGGGCGTTGACCATCCGGCGGTTGGCGGGGACGCCCGGGCGGACGGTGTGCGACAGTTACCCAATGCTCCTGGCACTGCTGCGCCAGTACATCCAGCCGTACCGCCGGCTGGTCGCGGTGCTGATGGTGCTGCAGCTGGTCAGCAACCTCGCGTCGCTGTACCTGCCGACCGTCAACGCCGCCATCATCGACGAGGGCGTCGCCAAGGGCGACACCACCACGATCGTCAGGCTCGGCACCGTGATGCTCGGGGCCACCGGATTGCAGGTGTTGTGCTCGGTCGGGGCGACCTATTTCGGCTCCCGCACCGGGATGGGCTTTGGTCGCGACCTGCGCGCCGCGATGTTCGAACACGTCATCACCTTTTCCGAACGCGAAAGCGCCCGATTCGGCGCGCCGACATTGCTGACGCGCAGCACCAACGACGTGCGACAAATCCAGTACCTGGTCCAGATAACGGGCACCGTGCTGGTGACGGCGCCGATCATGTGCCTCGGCGGAATCGTCATGGCCGTCCACCAGGAGGCGGCGCTGACGTGGCTGTTGCTGGTCAGCGTGCCGATCATGGCGGTGACCAATTACTGGGTGATGTCGCACATGCTGCCCCTGTTCCGCAGGATGCAGGGCCTGATCGACGGCATCAACCGGGTGATGCGGGACCAGCTGGCCGGCGTCCGGGTCGTCCGGGCGTTCGGCCGGGAAGGTTTCGAGCGTGACCGCTTCGCGCGAGCCAACGCCGCGCTGTCGAATACCGCGCTGACCGCGGGCAACTGGCAAGCGTTGATGCTGCCGGTGACCACGCTGACCATCAACGTGTCCAGCATGGCCCTGATCTGGTTCGGCGGGCTGCGCATCGATCGGGGCCAAATGCAGGTCGGCTCGTTGACCGCGTTCTTGGCGTACTTCACCCAGATCCTGATGGCGGTGTTGATGGCGACGATGACGGCGGTGGTGTTGCCGCGAGCCTCGGTGTGCGCCGAACGGATCACCGAGGTGCTATCCACCCGCCCCGCCGTCCGAAACCCACCCAGCCCGAAATCTCCGCCGGGCGCGATCGCCGGGATGGTCCGCTTGGACGGCGCGACATTCACCTATCCGGGCGCTGACCGCCCTGTGCTGCAAGACATTTCGTTGACCGCACGGCCCGGAACCACCACCGCGATCGTCGGCAGCACCGGTTCGGGGAAATCGACGCTGGTCTCCCTGATCTGCCGGCTCTACGACGTGACCGGCGGAGCCGTCCTGGTCGACGGCATCGACGTCCGCGAATACCACACCGAGCGGCTGTGGTCGGCGATCGGTCTGGTCCCCCAGCGCGGCTACCTGTTCTCCGGGACGGTCGCCGACAACCTGCGTTACGGCGCCGCCCCGGGACAGGTACTCACCGACGAGGACATGTGGGAAGCGTTGCGGGTGGCCGACGCCGACGGATTCGTGCGCGCACACGACGACGGGCTGCACATGCGGGTCGCCCAGGGCGGCATCAACTTCTCCGGCGGGCAAAGGCAACGACTCGCCATCGCCCGGGCGGTCATCCGCCACCCGGCCATCTATCTGTTCGACGATTCGTTCGGCGCACTCGACGTGCACACCGATGCGCGGGTGCGCGCGGCCCTCGAGCAGATATCGAGCGAGGCCACCGTCATCGTTGTCACTCAACGGGTTTCGACTGCCGCACAGGCCGACCAGGTGATCGTCATAGACGGCGGGAGATTGGTGGGCGCCGGCACGCACGAGTCGCTGCTCCTCGACTGCCCCACCTATGCGGAGTTCGCCGATTCGCAAGCAGTGGGCGCCCTGCGATCAGGTCAAGTCGGGGGTACGCAATGACCCCGTCGACCAACACCCCGGCCCGCGGCGTGGCCCCGCCCCCGGCCGCGCGGTCCCTCGATTTCTGGGGTTCGGCCGCCCGTCTGGTGAAACAGCTTGCGCCACAGCGCAGAATGAGCTTCGCGGTGATCACGCTGGGCATCGCGGGCACGGTGATCGGGGTGATCGTTCCACGGATCCTCGGCCATGCCACCGATTTGCTGTTCAACGGCGTCATCGGGCGGCAGCTCCCCGCCGGCATCAGCAAGGCGCAGGCCATTTCCGCCGCGCGCCGCCGGGGGGACGACACCTTCGCCGACTTGCTGTCCGGGATGAATGTGGTGCCGGGCCACGGCGTGGACCTGGGTGCGGTCGCGCGGACGCTGATGGTCGCGCTGGCCCTCTATCTCGTTTCCTCGGTGTTGATCTGGGCGCAAGCGCGACTACTCAACGTCACCGTGCAGCGCACCATGGCGGCGCTGCGTTCCGACGTCGAGGACAAGATCCACCGGTTGCCGTTGTCGTACTTCGACGGACGGCAACGCGGCGAGCTGCTCAGCCGCCTCACCAACGACATCGACAACGTCCAATCGTCACTGTCGATGACGGTCAGCCAGCTGCTGACATCGGTTCTGACCGTGGTGGCGGTGCTGGCGATGATGCTGTCCATCTCGCCGCTACTGGTCGGCATCACCGTGCTGACGGTGCCACTGTCGCTGCTGGCGACGCGCGCGATCGCGCGACATTCCCAGCGCCTGTTCCTCGCCCAGTGGACGAGCCTCGGGCGCCTCAACGCCCACATCGAAGAGACCTACAGCGGGTTCACGGTGGTCAAGACGTTCGGCCACCAGGCCGCGGCCCGCGAGCGGTTCCGCGGCCTCAACGACGACGTCTACCAGGCCAGTTTCGGTGCCCAGTACTTCTCGGGACTGGTGGCGCCCGCGACGACGTTCATCGGCAACCTCGGCTATGTCGCCGTCGCCGTGGTGGGCGGCCTGCAGGTGGCCACCGGGCACATCACCCTGGGCAACATCCAGGCCTTCATTCAATATGTCCGGCAGTTCAATTCGCCACTGAGCCAACTGGCCGGGATGTACAACACCCTGCAATCCGGGGTGGCCAGCGCCGAGCGCGTCTTCGCCCTGCTCGACGAGCCCGAAGAATCGCCGGATCCCGCACCCGCCGCGCCCCGGCCCACCGACACGACGCCCCGGCTGGGTGGGCGCGTCGAATTCGCGCACGTCAGCTTCGCCTACCGCCCGGGCACTCCGGTGATTGAAGACCTCTCACTGGTGGCCGAACCGGGTAGCACGGTGGCGATCGTCGGACCGACCGGAGCCGGCAAGACCACGCTGGTGAACTTGTTGATGCGGTTCTATGACGTCGACGCCGGCCAGATCCTCGTCGACGGGGTGGACATCACCACGATGGACCGGCATTCGCTGCGGTCGCGGATCGGCATGGTGCTGCAGGACACCTGGCTCTTCGACGGGACGATCGCGGAGAACATCGCCTACGGACGCCCCGACGCGCACGACGACGAGGTGGTCGCCGCCGCCGAGGCGGCCTACGTCGACCCCTTCGTGCGGTCGTTGCCGGGCGGCTACCAAACCCGGGTCAGCGGCGACGGCACCAACATCAGCGCCGGCGA
The DNA here is from genome assembly GCF_004298145.1 of Mycobacterium sp. Classification (GTDB taxonomy): domain Bacteria; phylum Actinomycetota; class Actinomycetes; order Mycobacteriales; family Mycobacteriaceae; genus Mycobacterium. The sequence continues at coordinate 35,661 of NZ_SCRH01000072.1, read as the reverse complement.
AAAGCAACTCATCACCATCGCACGCGCATTTCTTGCCCGCCCGCAGCTGCTGATCCTGGACGAGGCAACCAGCTCGGTCGATACCCGCACCGAGGTCCTCATCCAGCACGCCATGCGCGAACTGCGCCGAGATCGAACGAGTTTCATTATCGCACACCGTCTTTCGACAATCCGCGACGCCGACCGCATTCTGGTGGTCGAGGCCGGCCGGATCGTCGAACAAGGCAACCATGCCGAACTGCTGGCCCGGCGCGGCGCCTACTACGCGATGACCCGGGCCTGACAACCGCGGCGAGCACGCTGTGGTGGCGACCGGTGTGGGCACGCCGGCGGTACAATCCGATTCACGGGTGATATCGACTATCACAGTGGGCGAGAACGCATTTCGGACATCCGGTGCCAAGGTGTGGGGGCGCGGCGGGGCGATGACGGTGCCGACATGCCGGCGCAGCTCGGCGGTTTGTCGGGATTCTCAACGAATCCACCCGCTTGGCGGCACAATCACCGTTGTGACCTCATTGGCACCCGACGCCGCGGACGGGAAAAGGCTGGTAGGCGTGATGGCGGACAAACGTCTCGACCTCGGTCTACTCGGACCGTTGGAGATGAGCGTCGACGGTGTCCTGGTGCCGTCGGGCACGCCCAAGCAGCGAGCGGTGCTGGCCATGCTGCTGATGAACCGCAACAACCCGGTCGGCGTCGACCGGCTGATCACCGCCCTATGGGATGAGTCGCCGCCGCCGGGGGCGCGGGCCAGCATCCACTCCTACGTGTCCAACCTGCGTAAGCTGCTGAGCGGCGCCGGAATCGACCCGCGCGCGGTGCTGGTCGCCGCGCCGCCGGGCTATCGGCTCAACGTCCCCAATGAGGCTTGCGATCTCGGCCGGTTCATCGCCGAAAAAACCGCCGGGGTGCAGGCGGCGGCCGCCGGCCGATTCGAACAGGCCAGTCGGCATCTGTCGGCCGCATTGGCGGAGTGGCGCGGCCCGGTGCTCGAGGATCTGCAGGACTTTCGGTTCGTCGATACGTTCACCACCTCGCTCGCCGAGGAGAAGATCCTCGCCCACACGGCGAAGGCCGAGGCCGAAATCGCCTGCGGACGAGCCTTTACCGTGATCACCGAACTCGAAGCGCTGACCCACGAACATCCTTACCGCGAGCAGCTGTGGGCTCAATTGATGACCGCCTACTACCTCACCGACCGCCAGTCCGATGCGTTGGCGGCCTACCGCCGCGTACAGAAAGCGCTCGCCGATGACCTCGGGATCGACCCGGGCCAGAACTTGCGCACCCTCAACGACCGGATCCTGCGCCAGGAACCGCTGGACGCCAAGAAGAACGCCATGACGACCGCGGCGGTCACGGTCACCGCGCTCGAGCAATACACCATGGCGGCCGACCAGAAAGCGGTCGCCCATCTGCACGACCCGTCCGGGCGCAGGTATCCGCTCTACGCATCGACGACGATTGGGCGCCTTAGCGAGAACGACATCGTGCTCGACTCGCCCAAGGTCAGCCGACACCACGCCGTCATCATCGACACGGGAAGCAGCTACATCATCAACGACCTGCGGTCCGCAAACGGCGTGCACGTCCAGAACCAACGAATCGTCGCGGCCGCCGGCCTGCAAAATGGCGACCGCATCCGCATCTGCGACCACGAATTCATCTTCCGGATAGCCGATACCGACCAAAACGACGGTTAGGAACTGCGCGAGCTACCGCATCAGCGAGCCGGCCGGTCAGATCGCCGACAAGATCGACAACGACTGGCCCGACGGCTGCGCACCAAGAACGCCAGGGCGTGTTACGACGGCAGATCGGGGCCCTGCGCGCGCAGGTCGTCGACCGCCGTCATCGCGTCGCGCAATTTGGCCAGCCACTCCTCAGCGTGCTCACCGACCAGCTTCACCGACCACGCGAGGGCGTCGGCGCGGGACCGGGCGACACCGGCGTCGACCAACGTGTCGAGCACCTGGCGTTCTGGTTGCTTCAGCCGAGTCATGACAGGTACTGCGATGTGGGTGAACAGAATTCGTTCCGTGCCCGTTGCGGAGCCGACCTCGACCCCCCAGGAAACCTTGCGTCCGTAGCGATCCTGAGCTTCGTCGGCGACATGCATTCGCTCGGAACGTGTTTCCTCGCGGAATCGCGACGCTCGCCCGGCCGCGCGGGCCTCGCTCCCTTCGCTTTCGGAGTTCGCCGTGTCCGCGAGCTTTCCGATGACGGTGATCTCTTCGCGGTCGACGATCACCGTGGGGTCGCCGTCGAACCATTTCTCCGGAAGACGCCCGGCGAACCATTCCGCGGCGTCGCTGGCGTCGGGTTGCTGGGCCTGCTGCCAGCCCCCGGGACGCCCGTATCGGCGCCCGTGTGCGTGATGCGCTTTCATAATTACATGATTACATCGTTACACTCTTAACGGAATAGCGTTCACCGGCAGCGAAAGAGGGCCGGTCGCCGATCTCATCCCTGGACCGGAAAACCCGTTGATCCGGGCTGTTCGACGGCGTATTTTGGATAGCGAAGCAGGCCCGGGAAGCGACCAATTCGAAGCGCCGGAACACGGGGTAGGAATCCGGCCGCGTAGGACACGCGTAAGACGGAGTCAGACGCCCCCAGGAGTCGCACCGGGCCTGCCCATATCGACACAATCGTTCGCCACGCTCAGCGGCGGTCAGTCCTCGCCGTCGCCCCGCCGGACGCGAAACAGTTTGACCTCGCCCTTGATCCCCTTGAGGCGGCGGGCACCGGCGAACGATCCCGAAAACTCACCGCGCTCCCCAATGACGTCCCACACCGAATCCGCGACCAGGACGGTGCCCGCACGCGCCACGCCGGTGACACGGCTCGCCACGTTGACCGGACTGCCGAACCAATCACCGGCCCGGCTCACCGCCATGCCCGAGGCCACCCCCGCCCGCAACCGGGGGAAGTCGTTGTCGGAATCGACCGCTTCGACGAGTTTCACGACGACATCGAGCAAGGGCTGCGGGTCGGGGCAGACGAACATCACCGCGTCACCGATAGTCTTGATGAAACGCACCGGGGGAGCGGTCATGTCACGGGCGAGGATGGCCAGCCGGTTGGCCAAATGGCCCAGCTCTTCGGGCGTTACCACCTCGCCGATGCGGGTGAAGCCGACCAGATCAGCGAAGGCAACGCTGATTTGGCGCGCGCCCGGGAGCGGCTTTCCGGCGGCGCGCTCCGCGGCATTGACCGCTTCGGTCTCCATCATGTGGCGCAGCTGCATGAACAACATGTTCTGGATCATCGGGCCGAGCATGGGCGCGATTTCGTTCACCAAGGCCTTTGAGGCTTGGGCGATTTCGAGCTCAGTGGCGCCCGGACGCATGATCGCCGAAAGCGCTGAGTACCGCATGACTTCGGCGGTCCGCGACAGACCTTCGGCAAGCACCTGAACCACGAGAACCACGTGATCGGGATCCAGCCCCAGCTCCACGAACCGCTGGCTGAACGCAGCGGCTTCACCGTCGGCGCGCATGTGGACGACCGCGTCGGGGTCGTCGACCCGGACCAGACCGATGGCGCGCTGTACGCGCTGCAGCAGGCCCAGGTCGATGCCGTGGGTCTCGCTGATCTCCCGGGTCGACACGTACGTGCCGTCGTCGCCGATGATGTGGCGAGTGGCCAGCAACAGAGGCGGATTGGTCGCCCGGATCTCCTCGGCGGTGATGCCCTGGTCGAACAGCCACTTCACGAGTTCGGCCCGTTCCGTGCGCGCGGCTCCCTCGAGACCTTCGAGCAGATCGTCGATGGTGTGGTCGTCCCCGGCGTGCACGTCGCCAACGTACAACGCCGGCGCGTCATGATGTGACGTGATGAGCACAGCGTTGCTGCGGGGATTCCCGCCGGTCGTCGACGAGCGCGCCAGGACGCTGATCCTGGGCTCGTTCCCCAGTGCGCAATCACTGGCGGCGGGCCAGTACTACGCCAATCCGCGCAATGCGTTCTGGTCGATCACCGGAGAGCTTTTCGGCTTCGAGGCGGCCGCGCCCTACGACAGACGTCTGGCGGAACTGCAATCCCACCAGGTCGCCCTGTGGGATGTGCTTCACAGCTGTCGCCGCGGCGGCAGTGCCGACTCGGCTATCGATCCAAAGAGTCTGGTGGTCAACGATTTTGGCGAACTGTTCGCCGATTACCCCACCATCACGGCGGTGTACTTCAACGGCGTCAAGGCCGCCGAGCTGTACCGCAGGCTGGCGGTGGCGCCCGACGAGATCCACTACCACCGGCTGCCGTCGACCAGCCCGGCCCACGTGATGCGGCCGGGTGCCAAGCTCGCGGCGTGGGCGCCGATCGTGAGCGCGGCGCAGCCGGGCGATGCGGGTCGGCGGGCGTAGACCGCGCCGATCGTGAGCGCGGCGCAGCCGGGCGATGCGGGTCGGCGCGCGTAGACCGCGCCGATCGTGAGCGCGGCGCAGCCGGGCGATGCGGGTCGGCGCACGTAGATCCACCCGATCGCGGGGGCTGGTCCGCTGTTACGACACCGGCGGCCGGCGCAACGCCCACGGTCGGGCGGCTTCGATCTGCGCCGACACCGACAGCAGCGTCGCTTCGTCATATGGCCGGCCGACAAGTTGGACCGACATCGGCATGCCGTCTCCGTCGAAGTCCCACGGAACCACCGCGGCGGGCTGTCCGGTCAAATTCCAGATCTGTTGGTAGGGAACGCACTGCCCTACCCTCAGCAGCGTCGACACGGCGCCGCGCCGTTGATAGGCGCCGATACGCGATGGGCCCGTTGCGGTTCCGGGCGTGACGACGATGTCGACGTCGTCGAAGATCGCCTGAATCCGCGAGATCACGGCCCCCTCGGCCGCTCGGATCGCCTCCATGCGACGGTCCGAGAAGAACGACCCCAGGCGGGCCATGTTGCGGGTACGCGTTTCCAGACGTTCCGGATGGGCCAGGGCGTCCGCGTCGTCGCAGATGCCGCGCAAGTAACGAGGCAGGTAGTTGGCGAGTATCGCCGAGGCCGGATATTCCGGGTCGGCCGTGATGACGTCGTGGCCGAGATCGCGAAGTAACGCGCCGGCCTGGTCGAGCGCCGTCAACTCCGGTTTGCCGACCCGGACCGGTAGGGGCGTCGGGACCTTGGTGCTCAACGCAATTCGCAGCCGACCGGGGTTGCGCGTCGCCGCACTCATGAACTCCCCTTCGGGCCCAGGCACCGTCGAGGTCGCATCCAGGAACAAGGCCGCGTCTATCACCGTCCGGGCGATCGGGCCGTTGACGCTCAACCCGTACCAGGCATTGTCATGCGGTTCCAACGACACCCGGTCGCGTTGCGGCTTCAGGCCGAACACGCCACACCAGGTCGCCGGGATGCGAATCGAGCCACCCCCGTCGGATCCCAACGCCAGCGGAGCCAGCCCGGCCGCGACCGCGGCGGCACTGCCCCCGCTGCTGCCGCCCGGTGTGCGTCTGGGATCCCACGGATTACGGGTAGCTCCGAAGGTCAACGACTCGGTGTAGGGCAGCATCATCAGCTCGGGCACATTGGTTTTGCCGATGATGACGGCGCCCGCGGCGCGCAGCCGGCGCACCACCTCCGCGTCGGAGGTCACCGCGGGCCGGTGTCCGCCGCTGCCGAACGTCGTCACCTCCCCGGCGACGTCGACGTCGTCCTTGATCGCGATCGGCACGCCGAGCAGTGGCCGCCGTTCGCCGGCGTCCAGCCGGTCCTGCGCCACCGCGGCCTCGTAACGAGCGTGGTCGGCGAGCACCACGCGGTAGCAACGCAGCTGGCTGTCCAGCTGCACAATCCGCTCCAGGTAGACCTCGAGCAACTCCGGTGCGGTCAGTTCGCCGTCGGCCAGCATGCGCGCTTGTGCCGCCGCGCCGGCGAAGGCGAGATCGTTCACTGCGGCAGCGTATCCCCCTAAATCGCGCCGGGCCGCCGCTGGCCTCGGCGTGGTCGCGGCGGAGCAGCCAGTACCGTGGGCCACATGTCCTGCGTGTTCTGTGCGGTCGTCGCCGGTGAAGCTCCGGCCATCCGGATCTACGAAGACGATGACTACCTGGCGATCCTCGATATCCGCCCGTTCACCCGCGGCCACACGCTGGTGGTGCCGAAACGGCACAGCGTCGATCTCACCGACACCGCGCCGGAGACGCTGGCCGGGATGATCACCCTGGGCCAGCGCATCGCCCGGGCGGCGCGCACGACGGAATTGGCCGACGCGACCAACATCGCCATCAACGACGGCAGCGCCGCCTTCCAGACGGTGTTCCACATCCACCTGCACGTCTTGCCGCGCCGCAACGGCGACAAGCTGTCGGTGGCCAAAGGACTGCTGCTTCGCCGCGACCCCGATCGGGACGCCACCGGCCAGATTCTGCGCAACGCGCTGGCCCGGATCGACGCAAGTCAGCCGGACTAAGCCCATTGCGGGTCGTCCCCTCGTGGAGCAAATCGGGGCTCGTCGACTGCGCGTTTGCGACGGCTGGCCCCACCCGAGCACGGCCAGCGTCGCACCAACCTGGCAAAAGCCACACTTCGCGCACATGCGCAGCGGTTTAATGCCCTGTAACTCGTGGTGAAGTGTTCGTTTCTTCACCACACAGCGGGGGGAGTGGCTGGAGCGGTCATGAAACGGCGGGTGGTGAATCCGTGGCGACGGTCCGGGGTGCCCGCGCCCGCGGGGTGGCTCCTCACCGGTGTATACGGCGCAGCCGGGTCGTTGATCCTGCTGTCGTCGTTCTGGGGATGGCGCGGTCCCTACGGCACGCATCCGGCCAATGGGTTCGTCATCGCGGTATGCCTGGTCATCACGGCGGCATACGCCGGGCGCGCGGCCCGCTTCAAGGCCCCGCGGCAGCGATACGGCTGGCTGGCGCTGGTAACGGCGCTGCTCGGCTGGGCGGCCGGTGAGATCATTTGGGCGGTCTACGACGTGCGCCCGGAATTCGACCACGCCACCCACCCTGCGGCGGCCGAGTTCGTGCTGCTGTTGTGGCCGGTCGGCGCCATGACGTCGTTGGTGCTGCTGTCCCAGTTGTCTCGCAACAGTCCCCGGCGTCTGCTTCTCGACGGTCTCATCGTGGCGACGTCGCTGTTCGTCATCGCCTGGGTGTTCGTGGTCGAAGCGCAGCTGCGGGAGCATTCCGGTGCGCGGCTGGTGACGCTGGCGGAGGTCTTCGCCGACGTCGTCCAGGTGACGACCGCGATCCTGATGCTGTCCCGGGCTCGTCCCGGCGACCGGCCCAGCCGCAGCCTGCTGGCCGCTGGCGTCGCGACCATCTGCGTCGCCGACATGGTGCTGGTCTTCTATACCGGCATCGCCAGCTATCACACGGGCGGTGCCGGTGACCTGGTCCGAGTGGCGGGGCTGGCCATATTGGCGCTGGCAGCACTGGCCGCCGCGCACGAGCGTCCCACGCCGGCATCGCCGGATGAGATCGAGTTCCGGGCCCGGCTATGGCTGCCCTACCTGCCGCTGATCCTCGCCGCCGCGGTGGGCTGGGCGCACGTGGCGGGCAATTCGCTGCACAACCCCATGCTCGCCGCTCTGGGCGTACTGGTTGCCGCCGTCCTGGCCCGGCAATTCGTCGTCCTGGTCGACAACCAGAATCTGTTGTCCGAAGTCGCGCGGGAGGCTTTTCGTGACCACCTGACCGGTGTGGCCAATCGAGCGCTGTTCCTGCAGCGGCTGGAACAGGCCGTCGCGCGCCAGCATCCCGACGGCATGCCCATCGCGGTGTTGTGCCTGGACCTCGACAACTTCAAATCGGTCAACGACGCCCTGGGCCATCCGGCCGGCGACGAACTCCTTGTCCGGGTGGCCGGGCGGCTCACCGCGGCGTTGGGGGAAAGTGGCACCATCGCCCGCCTTGGTGGCGACGAATTTGCGGCGGTCATCGAGGCTTCCGTCAAAGAATCGCAGGCGGCCGCGCACCGGATCCTCGACGCATTCGCCGGGGCCATTCTGATCGACGGCATTCCGATCACGGTCCGGCCGAGCATCGGATTCACGGTGTGCACCGGTGCGTCGGTGTGCACGGTCGATCAGCTGCTGCGGCATGCCGACCTGGCCATGTACGCCGCCAAACGTGAAGGCGGGCAATGTATCCGCAGCTTCATGCCCGACCTGCCTCTGCCCTATGCGTTTCCGCCGTCTCCCGGCTCGAGGGGATCCGCCGTCGCATCGCGCGTGGCCGGCAGCACCAGCGCCCAGGCGTCGCCGCCGGTTCCCGACGTCGCGACAGCAACATCGAACCCGCCCCCCAGCGATGTCACCGACGCTGCCCGTCAGCCACCGCGAGGTGTCCAGGGCGCCTTCGCGGTGCTGGCGATCGGCGTGATCGCCTTCGCCGTGTCCAGCCTCGTACATCCAGACGCCGGACATGGCATGTTCTCGGCGACGACGCTGTACCCGGCGCTGAACGTGTCGGCGGCCGGTCTGATTGGCCTTCGCGCGTACCGTGTACCGGCCGACCGGTTGGCGTGGTCACTGATCGCCGCCGGTATGGCGTTCTCGGCCGCGGGTGACATCGTCTACGCCCTGTGGGTACCCAACGGCCGATCCCCGTCGGTGGCCGACCCGGTGTACCTGGCGTACTACCCATTCGTCTATGCCGGGCTGCTGCTGCTCATGCGGGCACGGTTCAAGCGGCTGCCGATCCCGATTCAGCTCGATTCGGTGGTGTGCGCCCTGACGTTGGCGGCGGTGGCCGCGGCCTTGACGGAGGGTCCCATCCGAGCGGCGACGTTACGCACACCGGCGACCGTATGGATGGGTCTGGCCTACCCGTGGGTTGATCTGGTGCTCCTGGCCCTCGCCGCTGGCATGTTACCAATACTCGCTTGGCGCAATGAGATTCGCTGGGTGCTGCTGGTGGCCGGATTGGTCTTGTTTGCGGTGGCGGACGGGGCCTATCTGTTCCGGACGACCGCCGGCTCATATCGGGTCGGCTCTTTGCTGGATGCCTGCTGGCCCGCGTCGTCGATACTCATCGCGATGGCGAGTTGGTCCCCTTCGTCGCCGACGGCGCCACTACCCAGACACCGATTCAGCCCGTATGTCACCGCGGTGGCGACCTCCGTTGCGGCGCTGGGAGTGATTGTCCTGGCGCATGATTCGCGAGCCGCCGCGACACTGGCAGCGTTGAGCCTGATCGTGGCGGCCGGGCGGTTCTCGCTGACCCTCCGGGATGCGAGCCTGCTGCAAACGAGCGGCAAGCACGCCGTGATCGATGAGCTGACCGCGCTGCCGAACCGGCACTCACTGGCGAGCGCCCTGACTGCGTTGCCCGCCTCTGCGGCGGCGGGGCCCACGTCGATACCGAGCCGAGCACCCGCACGGCGGGCATTGTTGTTGTTGAGCCTGAGCGATTTTCACGAGATCACCGACTCGATCGGTCGCCAATTCGGCGATGAGCTGGTGTGCCATATCGCAAACCGGTTGTCCGGCAGTGTCCGTCACGACGACCTGCTCGCGCGCGTGGGTGATGACCAGTTCGCCGTGCTGCTCGCGGACGGGGCCAATCTCACCGCCGCCAGCGCTCAGGCGGGCCGGCTGCTGGAAGCTTTGAGTGAGCCGATTGCCTTGGATCCGATCACCGTGCAAGTCGAAGGCCGCATCGCCATCGCGCTGTGCCCCGACCACTGCGACCATCCGCAAGAGCTGCTGAGCCGCGCCGAGACCGCCATGGCACACGCGAAATCCGCCCGAAGCAAGATCGCGGTCTACGACTCGTCGTTTGAGGTCTATCGGAACAACGACCCCAACCTCATCGAGGAACTGCGGACGGCATTGTTCGACACCGACGAGCTGAGATTGCACTACCAACCCAAGATCGACGGGCGCGACGGCAGCGTTCACAGTGTCGAGGCGGTGCTGCGCTGGCAGCATCCCACCCGCGGAACACTGCTACCGGAGGAGTTCTTGCCGGTCGCCGAACGCGCCGGACTGATGCGCAAGATCTCCAACCGCACACTGAGCATGGCTCTCCAGCAGGTCCGGTGCTGGCGTGAGCAGGGCGTCACGCTCACTGTCGCGGTGAACCTGTCGACGACCAACCTGCTCGACATCGAGCTCGTCGGTACCGTCGAGCAGCTGCTGGCAAACTACCACCTACCCGCAGACGCGCTCATTCTCGAGATCACCGAGAGCGCACTGGTGGATTCCGTGCGATCTCGCAACACCGTCGCCGCATTGCAGCGCTTGGGGATTCGCATATCGATCGACGACTACGGCACTGGCTGGTCGTCATTGGCTCGCCTGCAAGAGGTTTCGGTCGACGAGCTGAAACTCGACCGGATTTTCGTAACGCGGTTGGTTCACGACACGCGATCGGTCGCCATCGTGCGGTCCACGGTGGCGCTGGCGCACAACCTGGGCGCCGACCTGGTCGCCGAGGGTGTCGAAAACGAGGCCACCCTGCACGCCCTGCGGCGGTACGGCTGCATGATCACCCAGGGTTTCGTGCACAGCCCGCCCCTGCCGCCGGACGACTTACGCGACTGGATCGCCGCCCACGCGCCAGACCCCCACTCCAGCCGGTCCAACCCGCGGGCGTGACAGGGAGTCAGAACAGCTCTTTGGCCAGCAGCTCCAGCGTCGCGACGCGCGCCGGCGCGGCGTCAGGGTCCGTGCCGCGGCGGGCCGACGCCACCGGGTTCACCATCACCTCGTCGACGCCGAACCGTTCGGCAAGCGCCCGGACCTGCTCGGCGGCCTCCGCCGGCGCACCCAAAACGGCGCCTTGCAGACCGCTCTCGACTATCCGCTGCTGCTGCCCCGTCAACTCGGCCACCGCGGCCTCCTCGACCAGCGGCACCGGCCCGAGCGGCTGCCCGGTCCGCAGCCTGGCCATCATCTGCAGGTTGGGCAGCATCAACGCCGTTGCCTCCTCCCGGGTTTCGGCCACCGTCGCGTTGACCGTCAAGAACGTCAGCGGCTCCGCGGCCACGGCGCTGGGCTTGAATCGGGAGCGGTAAAGCTCGAGCGCCTCTTCGGTTCCCTTGCCGGAGAAGTGATGTGCGAACACGTACGGCAACCCCTTGGCGGCGGCCAAATGCGCCGAATACATCGACGAACCCAGTAGCCACAGGCGCGGTTCGGTCGTGGCGGCCGGAGTGGCCTTGAGCGTGTAATCGCCCGAGCGCAACGCAACCCGCACGCCGCGGGCGCTCATCAGCGCGGCCACGTCGTCGAGATATTCGGGGAAGTTCTCCACGTCCCGACCGTCATTCCCACCGCGCAGGGCATATGAGGTCACCGGGTCGGATCCCGGTGCCCGGCCGATGCCGAGGTCGATGCGGCCCGGAGCAGCGGCTTCCAGCAGCGCGAACTGCTCGGCCACCGCCAGCGGCGCGTGGTTGGGCAGCATCACCCCACCCGAGCCGAGCCGTAGTTGCGAGGTCTGCGCGGCCAGATAAGCGATGACCACCGGCGGGCTGGTGGCACCGACCGAGGGCATGTTGTGGTGCTCGGCCACCCAGTAGCGGGTAAAACCCAGCCGATCCGCGGCCTGGGCCAGCTGCACGGTTGCCGCCAGCGCGTCGCCGGTCGTCTGGTCGCTGCGCACCGGGATGAGATCAAGGACGGAAAGACGCACGATGGCGTCAACGCGCGCGGGCCCGCAAACGTTCCCGACCCGGCGCGATGCGGCTCAGTAGTCCTTCAGGACGATCGAGGCGACGATGCGATCGAACACCTCTTGCGGTATCGGCGCACCGCCCGGAATGTTGTCCACGACCAGCCATTGGTTGCGCTGGACGTAGTCGCCGAACTCGTGCTGGTAGTTGGCGAATCCCCGTTCGTAATCGTCGCCTTCAGACTTGAGCTCGCCGGCCAGGATGTAGGCGCCCAGCAGCGCGATGCTGGTTCCCTGACCCGACAGGGGCGAGCAGCAATACCCGGCGTCACCGACCAACGCCACCCTGCCGCGCGACCAGCGGTCCATCTTGATCTGAGACATTTCGTCGAAGTAGAAGTCCGGCGCGGTCCGCATGTACTCCAGCAGTTGCGGGCGAACCCATCCGTCGCCGGCCATCCGCCGCTCCAGCTCGGCGAATTGGGCCTCGATGTCGCGGTAGTCGATCCGCAGATCCGTCTCCATGAAACCCAACATGGCCCGGGCCCCGGCGTTGTTACGCGCGCTGTAGACCCCCGCCATGCTGTAGTCCCCGTAGTGCCACATCTGCCAGTGGTCCAGGTCCAAGAAATTGGGCACGGTGAAGATTGCGGCATGCGTGCCCAGCCGCTCGATGAAATCCTCTTCCGGCCCGAACGCCAATCGCCGTACGTTGGAGTGCAATCCGTCGGCGCCGATGACGAGATCGAATTCGCGCGGCGGGGCGCGCTCGAAGGTGACGTGGACGGCCGCACCATCGTCATCCAACGCGGTGATGGTGTCGTCGAAGATGTAGTCGGCCGTCCATTGACTTGCACCGTAAAGCAATTCGACCAAGTCATCGCGCAGCAACTCGATGTCGGGGCTATCGATAGGGGCCCCAGAGGGCCCAGAGAGCGCAGCTTCGGTGTCCCGGGACACTTCGTTACCGTCACGGTCGACGACCGAGGAGCCGCGGATTTGCGTCTTGCGCTTCTGGGCGGCACCCAGCAGCCCCATGCGGTCCAGCACGGTCAGCGCCGGACCCCGCACGTCGATCGCCTGACCGCCCGGCCGCGGCCCGCGATGGCGCTCCACCACGGTCACCGAATGGCCGTGCCGCCCAAGCCAAAACGCGGTCGCCGTACCCGCCACGCTGGCGCCGGATACCAGAACCTCGCTCACTTGATCCCTGCCAGTTCCTTTGCTTTGCGGAAGACGTCATCGAGCATCGCTGGTGTCAACCTACCGGTGAACATGTTTTGCTGGCTCGGGTGGTAACAGCCGAGCAACCGCACACCGGGCGCCAGGTCGGCAACGACGCCGTGGCCGAACCGGGGCTTGCGCGCCGCTGCTCTACCGGCGGTGCCCGGTAGCCGCAGCGCGATTTGCCAGCCGAAACCGCCCAGGGCCACGACCGCGCGCACGTGGTCGGACACCAGCCGCCATTCGGCCTGCAGCCAGGGCCAGCAGGTGTCACGCTCGGCCGGGGTCGGGGCGTTGGCGGGAGGCGCACACCGCACCGGCGCAACGATGCGAATATGCTTGGTAGCCAACCCATCCGCGGCGTCGACGCTGGTCGGTTGGTTCACCAGACCGGCCCGGAACAGCGCCGCGTACAGTTGGTCGCCCGAGCGGTCGCCGGTGAACATCCGGCCCGTGCGGTTGGCGCCGTGCGCGGCGGGTGCCAGCCCGACGATCAACAGCCGGGGCCGCGCCGATCCCCAGCTGGGTACCGGCCTGCCCCAATACGGTTGATCGGCGAAGGCCCGGCGTTTGACGACGGCGACCTCCTCGCGCCAGTCGACCAACCTCGGGCAGGCCCGGCACACGCTGATCAGGGCATCGAGCTCGGGTATCGAGGTGGCCTGTTCCGCGAACGCGACGACCTGGGCGGCATCGGCCGCCACCGCGGTCTGCGGTGTGGCCGGATCACCCGGCCATCCGGTACCCGCGCCAACAGGAGAGTCGAACGGCTGGCCGGTACGTGGGTGGTCGAGCACATGAACATCCTGCATTCAGGCGCCACGTCATGCGGACCCGGGCACCGTCCGGGGCCGTGACACGGGCTTACTATCGGGCCGTGAGCTCTGCTGCCCTGGCCGGCCTGATTGCCGACCTGCCCGACGGGATGGTCGTCACCGACGCAGGCGTAACCGAGGGCTATCGCCAGGACCGCGCTTTCGACCCGTCGGCCGGCAAACCGCTGGCCGTGGTGCGGCCGCGGCGCACCGAAGAGGTGCAGACGGTGCTGCGCTGGGCCGCCGCGCACCGAGTGCCCGTGGTGACCCGGGGCGCGGGCAGCGGCCTGTCCGGCGGCGCGACCGCGCTGGACAACGGTATCGTGCTGTCGACGGAGAAGATGCGCGACATCGCCGTCGACCCGGTCACCCGGACCGCGGTATGTCAGCCCGGGCTGTTCAACGCCGAGGTGAAGAAGGCCGCCGCCGAACACGGCCTGTGGTATCCCCCGGATCCGTCCTCGTTTGAAATCTGCAGCATCGGCGGCAATGTCGCCACCAACGCCGGCGGGCTGTGCTGCGTGAAGTACGGCGTCACCACCGACTATGTGCTGGGCATGCAGGTGGTGCTGGCCGACGGCACCGCGGTCCGGCTGGGTGGCCCACGACTCAAGGACGTGGCGGGCCTTTCGCTGACCAAGCTCTTTGTCGGGAGCGAAGGCACGCTGGGCATCATCACGGAGGTGACGCTGCGGCTGGTGCCCAAGCAGAACGCGTCCAGCATCGTGGTGGCCAGCTTCTCCTCGGTGCAGGACGCCGTCGAAGCGGTACTCGGGGTCACCGCGCGGCTTCGCCCCTCGATGCTGGAGTTCATGGATTCGGTGGCCATCAACGCCGTCGAGGACACCCTGCGCATGGACCTGGACCGCGGAGCGGCGGCGATGCTGGTGGCCGGATCCGATGAGCGCGGCCGCGCCGGAAGTGAAGACGCCGAAATCATGGCCAAGGTGTTCGCGGAAAGCGCTGCGACGGAAGTATTTTCGACCGACGATCCCGACGATGGCGAGGCGTTCGTCGTCGCGCGGAGGGTTTGCATCCCGGCCGTCGAAGCCAAGGGTTCGTTACTGCTCGAGGATGTCGGGGTGCCGCTGCCGGCGCTGGGCCGGCTGGTCACCGGGATCGCGCGCATCGCGGACGAGCGCGACCTGATGATCTCGGTGATCGCCCACGCCGGCGACGGCAACACCCACCCGTTGATCGTCTACGACCCCGCCGATGCCGGCATGACCGAACGCGCCCACCTGGCGTTCGCCGAGATCATGGACCTGGCCGTCGGACTCGGCGGCACGATCACCGGCGAGCACGGCGTCGGCCGGTTGAAGCGGCCCTGGCTGGCCGGTTATCTCGGGCCCGACGTGATGGAGCTGAACCAGCGCATCAAGCGGGCGCTGGATCCGCTTGGCATCCTCAACCCCGGCTCGGGCATCTGAGCTGCGGCCGCTGGTCGAGGCGAGCTGGTCGAGGGGAGCTGCTGGTCGAGGGGAGCTGCTGGTCGAGCGTGAAGCTGGCCGCACACTCGGTTCCGAGTGTGAAGCTGGCCGCACACCCGGCGGCGCTCGGCGGTTGACATATTACCTATCCTGTCGTACGAATAAGACATGTCTGTTGTTATGTCTCACAACGTGCCGGTCGCCTTCCAGCTCGCGACCGCCGCCACCTGGTCGAACCCGTGGCCGATGTACCGCGCGCTGCGCGACCACGATCCCGTGCACCACGTCGTCCCCCCGAAATCCCCCGACGACGATTACTACGTGTTGTCCCGGCATGCCGACGTGTGGGCCGCGGCCCGCGACCACGAAACCTTCTCCTCGGCAAAGGGTTTGACCGTCAACTACAACGAGCTGGAACTGATCGGGCTGCAGGACAATCCGCCGTTTGTGATGCAGGATCCGCCGGTGCACACCCAGTTTCGGAAGCTGGTGTCGCGCGGCTTCACGCCGCGACAGGTCGAGGCGGTCGAACCCAAGGTGCGGGAGTTCGTCGTCGAGCGCATCGAGGGGTTGCGCGCGGCCGGTGGCGGCGACATCGTCACCGAGCTTTTCAAGCCGCTGCCGTCGATGGTCGTCGCCTATTACCTTGGTGTGCCCGAAGAAGACTGGGTGCAATTCGACGGCTGGACCCAGGCGATCGTCGCGGCCAATACCGCCGAAGGCGGCTTGGCCGGTGCGCTGGAGACCGTCGGCGATGCGGTCGGGTCGATGATGGCGTACTTCACCGGGCTGATCGAGCGACGCCGCACCGAGCCCGAGGACGACACCATCTCCCACCTGGTGGCCGCCGGGGTCGGGGCCGACGGTGACGTCGCCGGTACGCTGTCGATCCTGGCGTTCACGTTCACGATGGTCACCGGCGGCAACGACACCGTCACCGGCATGCTCGGCGGCTCGATGCCACTGCTGCACGAACGACCCAATCAGCGAAAGCTGTTGGTGGATAACCCCGACCTGATCGCCGCCGCGGTCGAGGAGTTGCTGCGGATGACCTCACCGGTCCAGGGATTGGCGCGTACGACCACGCGCGACGTGACGATCTGCGACACCACCATTCCCGCCGGGCGCAGGGCACTGTTGCTCTACGCGTCCGCCAATCGCGACGAACGCCAATACGGTTCGGACGCCGGCCAACTCGATGTGACGAGGTGCCCGCGCAACATCCTGACGTTCAGCCACGGCGCACACCACTGCCTCGGCGCGGCCGCGGCCCGGATGCAGTCCCGGGTTGCGCTGACCGAACTGCTGGCCCGATGCCCGGACTTCGAGGTGGACGAGTCGGGCGTCGTCTGGGCTGGCGGCAGCTACGTGCGGCGGCCGCTGTCGGTGCCGATTCGAGTGGGGTCCTGATGCCGGGCAACGACTGGCTGGGCGCACACCGGACCGAAGCGGCCGCCGACCGGATACTCGACGCCGCCGAGCGGCTCTATACGCAGCGCGACTCGGATTCGATCGGCATGAACGAAATCGCCAGGGCAGCAGGGTGTTCCCGTGCGACCCTGTACCGCTACTTCGAGAACCGCGAGGCGCTGCGAACCGCCTATGTGCACCGCGAGACCCACCGGCTCGGCCGAGCGATCATCGCGCGCACGGGCGACATCGAGGACCCGTGCGAACGGCTGATCGCGAGCATCCTGGTCACGTTGGGGATGGTTCGCGAGAGCCCGGCCCTGGCATCCTGGTTTGCCACGACCCGCACACCGGTGGGTGGCGAATTGGCCGGGCAGTCCGACGTGATCGCGGCCCTGGCGGCGGCGTTCCTGCACTCACTAGGGCCCGACGATCCCGCCGTCGTCGAACGCCGAGCTCGCTGGACGGTGCGGGTGATCGTCTCGCTGCTGACGCACCCCGGCCGCGACGAAGCCGACGAGCGGGCGATGATCGAGGAATTTGTCGTCCCGATCGTGACCCCGGTTTCCGCCCGCCAGCGGGACTAGCTCGCCGGCTCAGTCCCGCACGCGGGTGAAACGGTGCAGCAGCCACGCCAACGGGATCGTCAACGCCAGGGTCGCGACGAACAGGTTCAGCATCGGGCCGGTATAGACGCGGGCGCCAACGACGTAGTCCATCGCGAATTCCATGGTGATCAGGTGGATCAGGAAGATCTCGTAGGAGATCTCCCCCAGCCACACCATCGGGCGGCTGGCCAAGAGCCGCGAATACCATCCGTGGTCCCCCAGTGCCAGCGGCGCCACCGCCAGCGCAGCGATCACAGCATAGAAGCAGGTTTTGAACAACGCTTCGCTCAGCGTGGCCGGGGACGTGGTGGGTGCGCCGGCGATGGGAGTGGACACGATGAAATAGCTGATGGTCGCCAGCGGGATGGCCACAAATCCGTAGCCGCGCACACCCATCTCCTGCAGCACCGTGAGCATCATGCCGCCGAGGAACCAGGCCAGGTAGGTGGGCAGCCAGAGCCGCGCGCCGTCGGGAAACCAGTGATCGGCGTGCACCAGAACCAACCACGCCGGGCTGATCAACGCCAATCCCGCCAGGGCGCCCAGCACCAATTTCGGTTGCCATTGCCGCCGGCAGATCAGGACCAGCAGCAGGTATGCCAGCAGCGGAAGGAGGACGTAGAACGAGGCCTCCACGGCCAGGCTCCACATCTGGGTCAGTCCCTGGTGCAGATACTTTCCCAGATAGCCGTCGCAGTAGATCTGGGTCAGTGTCAGGTTGCGCGCCAAGCCCAGCCATGTGTGTCCGGGGTTTGGCCCCGCCTCGCGGTAGTGGTACAGCACGTAGGCGAACAGCACGGTGACGAGGTAGGGGGGCATGATGCGCCGAACCCGGTGCCGCGCATAGCGACTCAGCGACGGCGGCGGGCCGCCGGTTGCGGCGGACTTCACCCAGGGCCGGAACAACAGGTAGCCGGAGAGCACGAAGAAGATCGGCACCCCGATTTCCATCCGGGAACCGACCAGGCCCCAATAGCCGTGCGTGTACTTGCCGGTGGTGTAGGCGGCGTGGGTGCCGACCACGAGCAGCGCGGCGACGGCGCGGACGCCGGTCAGCGAGGCGACCCGGTCCACGTGAGAGGTCTGTTCGAGCCCGCCCTGAGCGTCCTGTTCTTCGGACAGGGTCATCCGCCGTGTTTCCTGCGCGGTTTCCCGCCGTCCCGGACGCGGGCCTTGGCGGAGGACCTGTCCGGCTGAAGGTTGATCAGCACACCCGAAATGCGGGTTTGCTCAAGCCTTTTCAAGGTCGACTTGGGTAACTTGGCCGGCAGTTCCACCAACGAGAAATCCGGCCCGATGGCGATGTGGCCGAAATCGCTGCGATGCAGCCCTCCCTCGTTGGCGATGGCGCCGACGATTGCACCCGGGCCGATCTTGTGCCGCTTGCCCACCGCGATGCGGTACGTGGCGAAGGGCCGTGTAGACCGTGGCTTTTCGGGGCGATCGCGCCGTTCGGTACGGCGCTCGCGCCGCTCGGGCGGAGGCTCGGGCACCATCAAGAATTCTTCGCCGTCGCGTGAATGCACGGCCAGCGCGGCGGCGATATCGGCCATCGGGGTGTCGTGCTCGCGTTCGTAGTCCTGGACCAGCTTGCGGAACAGGTCGAGGCCGGGAGCCCCGAGCGCGGTGGTGATGGAATCGGCGAATTTGGCCACCCGCTGCGCGTTGACGTCCTCGACGGTCGGCAACTCTATTTCGGTGAGCGTTTGCCGCGTGGCCTTTTCGATGGCCTTGAGCAGGTGGCGTTCTCGCGGGGAGACGAAGAGCAGTGCGGTTCCCGACCGTCCTGCCCTGCCGGTGCGCCCGATGCGGTGCACGTAAGACTCGGTGTCATGCGGAATGTCGTAGTTGAGCACGTGCGAGATCCGCTCCACGTCCAGCCCGCGCGCGGCGACGTCGGTGGCAACGAGGATGTCGATACCACCGTCCTTCAGGGCGGCGACGGTCCGCTCGCGCTGGGCCTGCGGGATGTCGCCGTTGATGGCCGCCGCGGAAAAACCACGGGCACGCAGCTTTTCGGCCACCTCCTCGGTGGCCTGTTTGGTGCGGACGAACACGATCATCGCTTCGAACGGCTCGACCTCGAGGACTCGGGTCAGGGCATCCATTTTGCGGGGACCGGCGACCTGGATGTAGCGCTGCGAAATGTTCTCGGCGGTAGCCGTTTTCGCTTTGGTGGTGACCTCGAACGGGTCGTGCAGGTATTTGGTGGTGAGCTTGCGGATGGCCGGCGGCATGGTCGCCGAGAACAAGGCGACCTGTTTGTACTCGGGGGTTTCGGACAGGATGCGTTCGACGTCTTCGGCGAAACCCATGGTGAGCATTTCGTCGGCCTCGTCGAGCACCAGGTAGTCGACCCGCGACAGGTCCAGCGTGCCGCGTTCGAGGTGGTCGATGACCCGACCTGGCGTGCCGACCACCACGTGGGCGCCGCGCCTCAGCCCGGCCAGCTGCACACTGTAGGACGAGCCGCCGTAGATCGGCAGCACGTTGATCTTCGGCAGATGGGCGCCGTATCGGCTGAACGCCTCGGCGACCTGCAGGGCCAGTTCCCGGGTGGGGGCGAGCACCAGGGCTTGGGTGGCGGTGCTGGTGACGTCGATCTTGGACAGGATCGGGATCGCGAACGCGGCCGTCTTGCCGGTACCGGTCTGGGCCAGCCCGACGACGTCCGATCCGGCCATCAGCGCCGGGATCGTCGCGGCCTGGATACCGGTGGGTGACTCGTAACCGACGTCCGCGACCGCCCGCAGAACCGAGGGGTGGATCTGCAGGTCGGCAAACGTCGTAGCGGCAGCGTCAGTCGAGCTGTCTGAGAGGGTCATCGCCCAAGGAGTCTAGTGGTGATCGCCAGCTCAGCAGAGCTGAGCGCAGCGAGTCACCATCAAAGGACCTCAGCGTGATCGCCAGCTCAGCAGAGCTGAGCGGAGCGAGTCACCATCAAAGGACCTCAGCGTGATCGCCAGCTCAGCAGAGCTGAGCGCAGCGAGTCACCATCAAAGGACCTCAGCGTGATCGCCAGCTCAGCAGAGCTGAGCGCAGCGAGTCAGCACTGTGGGGCGGTCCGCGTGATCATCAGCACAGCCGAGCAGCTCCCGGCCACGCCTGCCACACCCGCGGACCCGATGACGGTACGGTGCGTCGATGTGTGGTCGCTACCGTGTCGTACCGAGCCACTGACCTGCTCGGCCGCCCTCGCACTGATCGCCGTCACGCTGACCGGCTGCGGTTCAGGAGACTCCACAGTCGCCAAAACACCGCAGGCAAGGACGACTTCCGAGACCGCGTCGATCACGGCCCCGGCCACGCCCTCGCCGGCCGCCCAGCCCGGCAACGCGCCGCCGGCCGATCCATGCGCGGTCAACCTCGCCTCCCCCACCATCGCGAAGGTGGTGTCCGAACTGCCGCGCGACCCGCGCAGCCAGCAGCCTTGGAACCCCGAACCGCTGGCCGGCAACTACAACCAGTGTGCGCAGCTGTCGGCGGTGATCATCAAGGCCAACACCAACGCGGTCAGTCCCACCACCCGGGCGGTGCTGTTCCACCTCGGCCAGTTCATCCCGCAGGGTGTCCCCGATACTTACGGATTCAATGGCATTGACCCGGCGCAAACCACGGGCGACACCGTGGCGCTGACCTACCCCGCCGGGATCAAGGGCTTGAACACCAACGTGAAGTTCCATTGGAACGGCAGCGCCGTCGAACTGATCGGCAACACCTCCGCCCACTGATCCAGGGCGCGCCCGCCCAGCGCGACCATCTTGTCGGAGCCCGGAACTACTGTGGCTCCAGTGTTCGTGACCGGCGACAGCATCGTGTACAGCGCGTCGGACCTTGCCGCTGCCGCCCGCTGTGAATTCGCGATGCTGCGGGAATTCGACGCGAAACTCGGCCGCGGACCGGCGACCGTCACCGGGGACGATTTGCTCGCGCGGACGGCCGCCCTCGGCGACGAGCATGAGCGGCGCGAGCTCGCGCGATTGCGCGAGCGGTTCGAGGATGCCGTCGCGGTCATCGGCCGCCCGGCCTACACACTCGCCGGTCTGGCGGCGGCCACCGACGCGACCCGGCGCGCCGTCGCCGATCGCGCTCCCGTCGTGTATCAGGCCGCGATGTTCGACGGTCGCTTCCTCGGATTCGCCGACTTTCTGGTGCGCGACGGCGAGCAGTATCGGGTCGTGGACACCAAGCTGGCCCGTTCCGAAAAAGTGACCGCGCTGTTGCAGCTGGCCGCCTACGCCGACGCGTTGGCCGCCTCCGGTGTGCCGGTCGCGCCCGAGGCCGAACTGCAGCTCGGCGATGGAACGGCCGTGCGGCACCGCGTCTGCGACCTGGTCCCGGTTTACCGTTCGCAGCGGGCGCGACTGCAACGGCTCCTCGACGACCACTATGCAAGCGGTACCGCGGTGCGCTGGGACGACGAAAGCGTGGCCGCCTGTTTTCACTGTCCGCTGTGCATCGAGCAGCTGCGGGCCGCCGACGATGTGTTGTTGGTGGCCGGTTTGCGAGTAAGCCAGCGGGACAAGCTGTTTGAGGCGGGTATCACCACTGTCGCCGAACTGGCCGTCCATAGCGGACCCGTGCCCGAGCTGTCCTCCGGCGCGATCGGCACCTTGACCACCCAGGCGAAACTGCAAGTCCGCCAACGCGACACCGGCGTTCCGCAGGTCGAGGTCGTCGACGCGCAGCCGTTGGCGCTGCTCCCCGAGCCAGACCCGGGTGATCTGTTCTTCGACTTCGAAGGCGACCCGCTGTGGACCGCCGACGGCCGCGAGTGGGGCCTGGAATATCTCTTCGGTGTTCTCGAGGCCGGACCGGCAGGCAAGTTCCGGCCACTGTGGGCGCACAACCGCGCAGACGAACGCGCGGCACTGACAGATTTTTTGGCGATGGTGGCCAAACGGCGCAAGCGCCGTCCGAACATGCACATCTACCACTACGCGCCGTACGAGAAGACCACGTTGTTGCGTCTCGCCGGGCGTTACGGTGTCGGCGAGGATCAGGTCGACGAACTGCTGCGCAGCGGCACACTTGTCGACCTTTACCCGTTGGTGCGCAGGAGTATTCGTGTCGGCGCGGAGTCATTCAGCCTCAAGGCGTTAGAGCCGCTCTACATGGGAACCCACCTGCGCGCGGGCGACGTGACCACGGCCACCGGTTCGATCACCTCCTACGCACGGTACTGCGACCTGGGCGCGCAGGGCCGCGGCGACGAGGCCTCATCCGTGCTCAAGGAGATCGAGGACTACAACCACTACGACTGCCGGTCGACCCAGGAATTGCGGAACTGGCTGATGCTGCGCGCCTACGAATCCGGTGTCCTACCGATTGGCGCCCAGCCCGTGGGCGACGGCAATACCGTCGACGACCGCGACCAGCTTGCGATGACATTGTCGGCGTTCACCGGTGCCGCCGGCATCGACGAGCGCACCCCGCAACAGACGGCCGCGGCGCTGGTGGCGGCGGCGCGCGGCTACCACCGGCGCGAGGACAAACCCTTCTGGTGGGCGCATTTCGACCGGTTGAACTTCCCCATCGACGAATGGGCGGATAACACCGATGTTTTCGTCGCCGAGGACGCGTCCGTCAGCGTCGAATGGCATACCCCTGCCCGCGCGCGCAAGCCGCAGCGCCGGCTGGAGTTACGCGGCCAGCTGGCGCGCGGTGATTTGAAGAGAGATGTCTTTGCGCTGTACAACCCGCCGGCGCCGCCCGGCATGACCGACAACCCGGATCGGCGGGCGGCCGGACGGGCCACCGTCGTCGAGGCCGACGATCCGGCGGTACCCACAGAAGTGGTCGTCCTCGAACGAGTTGGCGGTGACGGCAAGACATTTCACCAGTTACCCTTCGCACTGACCCCCGGCCCGCCCATTGGAACCACAGCCCTGCGGGAGTCGATCGAGGCGACCGCTGCCGCGGTGGCGGCCGGACTCCCGGCGCTGCCCTGCAGCGCCGTCGTCGACGTCCTGCTGCGCCGCACGCCCCGCACACGCAGCGGCGCTCCCCTGCCGCGCGGCGCCGGCACCGTCGCCGACATCACCGCGGCGCTACTCGATTTGGATTCTTCCTACCTGGCGGTGCACGGGCCACCGGGCACCGGCAAGACGCACACGGCGGCGCGGGTGATCCAACACCTGGTCACCCAGCACGGCTGGCGGGTCGGTGTCGTCGCGCAATCGCACGCCACGGTGGAGAACCTGCTGGACTGTGTGATCGACGCCGGCCTGGATCCGCATCGGATCGCGAAAAAGCCCCACGACCACCACGCCCCGCGCTGGCGAGAGATCGACGGCAGCGCGTACGCCACATTCCTCGCTGATACGCCGGGTTGTGTGATCGGCGGCACCGCATGGGATTTCGCCAATGCCAACCGGATACCGCCGGGGGGCCTGGATCTGCTGGTGATCGACGAGGCCGGCCAATTCTGTTTGGCCAACACCGTCGCGGTGGCCCCGGCTGCAGCCAATCTACTGTTGCTCGGGGACCCTCAGCAGTTGCCGCAAGTCAGCCAGGGCACTCATCCGGAGCCGGTGGACGCCTCCGCGCTGGAGTGGCTGGTCGACGGTCAGCGCACCCTGCCCGACGAACGTGGCTACTTCCTGGACCGCTCCTACCGGATGCACCCGGCTGTCTGCGCCGCGGTTTCCGCGCTGTCCTACGAAGGCAGGCTGCATTCCCACGAATGCACCGCCGGCCGCCGCCTTGACGGATATCAGCCCGGCGTGCAACTGCTTTCGATTGAACACCAGGGTAATTCGACGGACAGCCCCGAGGAGGCCGATGCGATCGCCGCCAAGATCGGGCGACTGCTCGGCGCGTTGTGGACCGATGAGCACGGCACCCGGGCATTGACCGCCTCCGATGTGCTGGTGCTGGCGCCCTACAACGCGCAGGTGGCGCTGCTGCGCCGCCGGTTGAGCTCTACCGGGCTCGGCGGGGTGCGGGTGGGGACCGTCGACAAGTTCCAGGGCGGGCAGGCACCCGTGGTGTTCATCTCGATGACGGCTTCGTCCATGGACGTCGTACCACGCGGAATCTCCTTCCTGCTCAACAGGAATCGACTCAACGTCGCGGTCAGCCGCGCACAGTATGCAACCGTGATCGTGCGGTCGCCGTCACTGACGGAGTATCTGCCCGCCACACCCGCCGGCCTGATCGATTTGGGCGCATTCTTGGCGCTCACCCAGCCCGATCTGCGCTGAGGAGCCTAGTTGCCCGACGAGTGCCGGCCGTAACCGGTGGGGTCGTCGTCGGGATCGGGGAGGTGGTGCTGACCTCGCAGCGATTCACCTTCGGTGAAGTGGTGACCCGCCGGACCCGTGTGGGGGCGACGCGGCGGCCGGGTGAGCCGCTCCACCGGTGGGCTGGGCTTGACCGGACGCCGCACCGCCACCTGGCGAAGGCGCTTACCACTGTCCACATGAGACCCGTTGTGGGCAAAGCCAATTGGTTGCGCCTGGGCAACCGGGTCGTCGAGCACACTGTGCCACGAATCGACAGGGCCCCGATGCCGCACCCCGGCGGGCGGTCGAGGCGCAGTGTCAGCCCGCTCCCATGACGGCCGGTCGCCGCCGCTGCCCCCCTCGACGTCGGGTTCACGCAGGAGGACGAATTCGACGTACTCGTCATCGTCATAGTCGTCGTCGACAACGTCATCGCCGTCGGGTCCCAACGGATCGGCGCCTCGCCCGCCACCGAGGCGGGGCCCGAAGCCCACCAGGAACAGCGCGGCGATGATCCCGAACAACGCGACGAACGCCGGCAACAACACCGACTGCGACATCGCGGCCGCGAACGGCTCGCGCAGGAACCCGGGCAACTGCAACGCGATGCCGTCCTCCCCGGCGCCCAAACCGGACGGCTGCCGCGGCATCTCGGCACTGATCCGCCACGTCATGAATGCGGCCATGCCGGCGCTGCCGAGCACCGCGCCGAGCTGACGAACGGAGTTGTACGCGGCGGAACCCGCGCCGGCCAACTGCCCCGGCAGGTTACGCGTCGCGGTCGCGGTCAGCGGCGACCACACGAACGCCATCCCGACGCCCATCGCGAAGAACGGCAACACCAGCCGCCAGATCGGTGTCGTCGGCAACATCTCGAAGGTGAGCCAGGTCAGCGCGATCGCCAGCACCGAAAAACCGAAACCGAGCACCGGCCGCGGATGGTATTTGTCGACCATTTTGCCGACGGACGGCGCGAACACCCCGTTGGCGATCGCCATCGGCGCGATCAACAAGGCCGAGCGCGTCGGCGAGAGTCCGCAAACGGCCTGCGCATAGAACGTCAGCGGCAGCATCATCGCCGTCGCGGCGAACGAGACGATGGCCACCCCAACGTTGCACAGGCTGAAATCACGGTCACCGAAGATCACCAACGGAATCAGCGGCTCGTGGGGGTTCACCGACTGCCAGAACACGAACGCCGTCATGAACCCGACGCCCGCGACGATCAACGCCCAAATCCACGGCTCCCAGTGGGCGGCCTGCCCCTGCTGCAGGCCGAACACGATCAGGAAGATACCCACCCCGGACAGCGCCACCCCGATCAGGTCGAACCGGTGCGACTGGGTGGGCAGAACCGGGATCAGCCAATAGGCCAACGCCAGCCCGATCACACCGACGGGGACGTTGACGAAGAAAATCCACTGCCAGCCCAGCCCGTCGACCAGCACACCGCCGGCCAGCGGGCCTACCAGGCTGGCGACACCCGCGGTCGCGCCCCACAAGCTCACCGCGATGCCGCGCCGCTCCGGCGGGAAGATCCGGGTGATCGTCGACAGGGTCTGCGGGGTGAGCACGCCCGCTCCGACACCTTGCACGACGCGGGCCGCGATTAGCATGGCGGCGCTGCCCGACACTCCGCACCACACCGAGGAGACGGTGAAGACCACCAGGCCGATCAGGTACAGGTTTTTGGGGCCGAACCGGTCACCGAGGCGGCCCGCCACCAACAGCACGACGGCATAACCGAGCAGGTAGGCGCTGGTCACCCAGACCACGGTGTCGTAGCCGATGCGCAGATTGGCCATGATGGTCGGGTTTGCGATGGCGACGATGGTCGAGTCGACCATGATCATGAAGAAGCCGATCATCATCGCCCAAAGCGGGTTCCAGGGGTTCTGCGAGTGCGGCGAGCTCCGAGTGACGAACTCCCAGCGTTTGGTGGCCCGCGCCGGCGTCGAACCCGCGCGCCCCGCACCCCCGGGCGTGCGGGGCGCAGCCGTGGCCATCCACCCCACCTCGTTTCGCTCCCGACGATGTCGTTACGCCGTATCGGCCCGGTGTGGTCGACCGGCCCGAACCACCCAGGTCATCGACCACGCGCACGGCGAACTGTCCACCACGACGGCCGACCAAAGGCCCGGCCCTCGCAGAGATCCAGCCTGCATTATTCCCGGTGACGCAATAGGGCCGGCAGCCAAGGATCCGATAGGAATCGCTAACGCGTCAGGATTTGCCACGGGCACGTTAGCCTGAAGGAACCCATTTGCAGGAGAGACAATATGCGGGCCCGACGGAAAAGGTCGCCGAACCGGTTTTTCAACATGGCCAACGCGGGACAGGCGCCGGCCGCCAAGAGCGGTCGACCCACAGTGTCCGCGCGGGCATTGGCGCTGGTCATCGAGCGCAGCGCGCGGATACAGGGCCCGGCCGCCGAGGCCTATGTGACCCGGCTGCGCAACGCTGATCCCGATGCCAGCCCGGCGGAGATCCTGGCCAAGCTGCAGAAGCGTTACGTGGCCATCGTGACCGCCGCCGGCGTTGCGGTGGGGGCCGCGGCGACCATCCCCGGAATCGGTACGTTGAGTGCCCTGTCAGCGGCGGCCGCGGAAACGGTGACATTCCTGGAGGCCACCGCGTTCCTCGTGTTGGCGGTCGCGGTGGTCCACGACATTCCGGCCGATCACCGGGAACGACGCCGCGCGCTGGTGCTGGCGGTGCTGGTCGGTGACGACAGCGAGCACGCCGTCGCCCAGCTGATCGGTCCGCGCCGCACCAACGGCGCCTGGATTTCCGAAAGCCTGGCCACGCTGCCGCTGTCCTCGATGTCGCGGTTGAACTCACGGCTGCTCAGGTCGTGGGTTCGCAAGTACACCGTGCGCCGGGGCGCCCTGTTGTTCGGCAAACTGCTGCCGGTCGGGATCGGGGTCGTGGTGGGAGCGGTGGGCAACTACCTCGCCGGCAAGAAGATGATCCGCAACGCCAACCGGGCGTTCGGGGCCCCGCCCGCGCGCTGGCCCCGCGCGCTGCATCTGGTGCCGCCGATCCACGAAGCCGGCTAGCGGCGATCGCAAGTGCGGCCGCGGCGATCGCAAGCGCGGCGAAGCCGGGCGAAGCGGGTCGCCGCCATCAGGCGAAGCCGGGCGCAGCGGGTCGCCGCCATGGGGTCCGGCCGCATCCCGCCCCGAGGCGCCCCGGCCGGCCTGGCAGATTGGTGGCGAAAGGTTAGCCTTTATAGGGCGGAATCAATGGGGATCGCCATAGGCGTGAGGTGCTCGGCCTTCCGGGGCCGACAAGGGTGAGGCGCCGCGCAATAGCGCTGCGGTGACCCTGTAGGACAAAGGGATTGAGGCGAACTGCGGTCGTGAGCAACATAAGTTCACCATTCGGGCAAAACGAATGGCTGGTCGAGGAGATGTACCGCAAGTTCCGCGATGACCCCTCGTCGGTCGATCCGAGCTGGCACGAGTTCCTGGTCGACTACAACCCCGAGCCACCCGGCGAAGCAGCGCCCGCCGCCCCGACCAGCGGTGATGGCCAGCCGGCCGCCGCCGCGGCGGCTGCTCCGGCCGCCCCCGCGAGCACCAAGCCCGCGCCCCCCGCCAGCGCGGCACCCCCCGTCAGCACGGCCGCCGGCAATGGGGCCCCGGCCCGGCCCGCCCCGGCGAAGGCCGCCATTGCCCCGCCGGCGGAAGGCGACGAGTTGCAGACGCTGCGCGGCGCCGCGGCGGCCGTCGTCAAGAACATGTCGGCGTCGCTGGACGTGCCGACGGCGACCAGTGTCCGCGCCATTCCCGCCAAGCTGCTGATCGACAACCGGATCGTCATCAACAACCAGCTCAAGCGCACCCGCGGCGGCAAGATCTCGTTCACCCACCTGCTGGGGTACGCGCTGGTGCAGGCGATCAAGAAGTTCCCGAACATGAATCGGCACTACGCCGAGATCGACGGCAAACCGACTGCTGTCACGCCAGCTCATACCAATCTGGGCCTGGCCATCGATCTGCACGGCAAGGACGGCAAGCGTTCCCTGGTGGTGGCCGGCATCAAGGGCTGCGAGACCATGCGGTTCGCGCAGTTCGTCACCGCCTACGAAGACATCGTGCGACGGGCTCGCGACGGCAAGCTGACCGCCGAAGATTTTGCCGGCGTGACGATTTCGCTGACCAACCCGGGCACCATCGGCACCGTGCACTCGGTGCCGCGGCTGATGGCGGGGCAGGGCGCCATCATCGGCGTCGGCGCCATGGATTATCCCGCTGAGTTCCAGGGCGCCAGCGAGGAACGCATCGCCGAGCTGGGGATCGGCAAGCTGATCACGCTGACCTCGACCTATGACCACCGCATCATCCAGGGCGCGGAATCCGGCGACTTCTTGCGCACCATCCACGAGATGCTGTTGTCGGACGCCTTCTGGGACGAGATCTTCCGTGAGCTGGGCAACCCCTATCTGCCGGTGCGCTGGAGCACCGACAACCCGGACTCGATCATCGACAAGACAGCGCGGGTGATGGAGTTGATTGCGGCCTACCGCAGTCGCGGCCACCTGATGGCCGACATCGACCCGCTGCGCTTGGACGGCAGCCGATTCCGCAGCCATCCCGATCTCGAGATCCTCAACCATGGCCTGACGCTGTGGGATCTCGATCGGGTGTTCAAAGTCAACGGCTTCGCCGGTTCCGAGTACAAGAAGCTGCGCGACGTGCTGGGTCTGCTGCGCGATGCCTACTGCCGTCACATCGGCGTGGAGTACACCCACATCCTCGAGCCCTCACAACAGGAATGGCTGCAGCAACGGGTTGAGACCAAGCACGTCAAACCGACGGTGGCCGAGCAGAAGTTCATCCTCAGCAAACTGAACGCGGCCGAGGCCTTCGAAACCTTTCTGCAGACCAAATACGTTGGCCAGAAACGGTTTTCACTGGAAGGCGCGGAAAGCATCATTCCGATGATGGATGCGGCGATCGACCAGTGCGCCGAGTACGGCCTCGACGAAGTGGTCATCGGGATGCCGCACCGCGGCCGGCTCAACGTGCTGGCCAACATCGTCGGCAAGCCGTATTCACAGATCTTCAGCGAGTTCGAGGGCAACCTCAATCCGGCGCAGGCGCACGGCTCCGGGGACGTCAAGTACCACCTGGGCGCCACCGGTGTGTACCTACAGATGTTCGGCGACAACGACATTCAGGTCTCGCTGACCGCCAACCCGTCGCACCTGGAGGCCGTTGACCCGGTGATGGAGGGACTGGTTCGGGCCAAGCAAGACCTATTGGACCGCGGCGCCGAGGACCACGGAGACGACAAAGCCTTCTCGGTGGTGCCGATGATGTTGCACGGCGACTCGGCGTTCGCCGGCCAGGGGGTGGTCGCCGAGACGCTGAACCTGGCGAATCTGCCCGGCTACCGGGTCGGCGGCACCATCCACATCATCGCCAACAACCAAATCGGTTTCACCACCGCGCCGGAGCACTCGCGGTCCAGCGAATACTGCACCGACGTCGCGAAGATGATCGGCGCGCCGATCTTCCACGTCAACGGCGACGACCCGGAAGCTTGCGCGTGGGTGGCCAAGCTGGCCGTCGATTTCCGGCAGGAGTTCAAGAAGGACGTCGTCATCGACATGCTGTGCTACCGCAAGCGCGGTCACAACGAAGGCGACGACCCGTCGATGACCAACCCCGCCATGTACGACGTCGTCGACATCAAGCGCGGAGTCCGCAAGAGCTACACCGAGGCCCTGATCGGCCGCGGCGACATCTCGATGAAAGAAGCCGAGGACGCGCTGCGCGACTACCAGGGCCAGCTCGAGCGGGTGTTCAACGAGGTCCGCGAACTGGAGAAGCACGGCGCGCTGCCGAGCGAATCGGTGGAGGCCGACCAGATGCTGCCCGCGGGCTTGTCCACCGCGGTGGACAAGGCGTTGCTGGCCCGCATCGGCGACGCATTCCTGGCGCTGCCCGAGGGCTTCACCGCGCACCCGCGGGTGCAGCCGGTGCTGGAGAGACGCCGGCAGATGGCCTACGACGGCAAGATCGACTGGGCCTTCGGCGAACTGCTCGCGCTGGGCTCGCTGGTGGCCGAGGGCAAGCTGGTGCGGCTATCGGGGCAAGACACCCGCCGCGGCACCTTCTCGCAGCGGCACTCGGTGATCATCGACCGCAACACCGGCGAAGAGTTCACACCGTTGCAGCTGCTGGCGACGAACACCGACGGCATCGCCACCGGCGGCAAGTTCCTGGTCTACGACTCCCCGCTGTCCGAATACGCCGCCGTCGGCTTCGAGTACGGCTACACCGTGGGCAACCCGGATGCCCTCGTCCTGTGGGAAGCCCAGTTCGGGGACTTCGTCAACGGCGCGCAGTTGATCATCGATGAGTTCATCAGCTCCGGTGAGGCCAAGTGGGGCCAGTTGTCCACTGTCGTGCTGCTGCTGCCGCACGGCCACGAAGGCCAGGGACCCGACCACACCTCGGGCCGCATCGAGCGCTTCCTGCAGCTGTGGGCCGAAGGTTCGATGACGATCGCGATGCCCTCCACGCCGTCCAACTACTTCCACTTGTTGCGGCGCCACGCCCTCGATGGCGTGCAACGGCCCCTGATCGTGTTCACTCCGAAGTCGATGCTGCGCAACAAGGCGGCGGTCAGCGACGTCAAGGACTTCACCGAGATCAAGTTCCGCTCGGTGCTCGAGGAGCCGACCTACGAGGACGGCATCGGTGATCGCAGCAAGGTCAGCAGGGTCCTGCTGACCAGCGGGAAGCTTTACTACGAGTTGGTGGCCCGCAAGGCCAAGGACAATCGCGACGACGTGGCGATCGTTCGGATCGAACAGCTCGCTCCGCTGCCCAAGCGCCGGCTGGGCGAAACGCTGGACCGCTACCCGAGCGTCAAGGAGTACTTCTGGGTGCAGGAGGAGCCGGCCAATCAGGGTGCCTGGCCGCGATTCGGTCTGGAATTGCCCGAGCTCCTGCCCGACAAGCTGACCGGACTCAAGCGGATTTCCCGCCGGGCGATGTCGGCTCCGTCGTCGGGCTCATCGAAAGTGCACGCCGTCGAGCAGCAGGAGATCATCGACACGGCCTTCGGCTGATTCGCCGAGCGTCGACTCGTTGGGCCCAAACGCCAAGTTTTCGCCCAACGAGTCGACGTTCGCACCCGACGAGAGCGGTACCGCCGGTACCGGCTAGCCTCGACGCAAACGGGCCGACAAGGAAGGGTGCTCATGCAAGGGTTCGCCGGCAAGGTCGCGGTGGTGACGGGCGCAGGTTCGGGTATCGGTCAGGCGCTGGCCGTTGAGTTGGGTCGCTCGGGCGCCAAGGTGGCCATCAGTGACGTCGACCTCGAAGGTCTCACCCACACCGAGGAACAGCTGAAGGCGATCGGTGCGCCGGTCAAGGCGGATCGCCTCGACGTGACCGAGCGTGAAGCCTTTCTGGCCTACGCCGACGCGGTCAAAGAGCACTTCGGCACGGTCAACCAGATCTACAACAACGCCGGCATCGCCTTCACCGGTGACGTCGAAGTCAGCCAATTCAAGGACATCGAACGCGTGATGGACGTCGACTTCTGGGGCGTCGTCAACGGCACCAAGGCATTCCTTCCGCACCTGATCGCCTCCGGCGACGGACACGTCATCAACGTCTCCAGCGTGTTCGGGCTCTTCTCGGTGCCCGGCCAGGCGGCCTACAACTCGGCCAAGTTCGCCGTCCGCGGCTTTACCGAGGCGCTACGACAGGAGATGGTGGCGGCCGGCCACCCCGTGGCGGTGACGACGGTGCATCCGGGCGGCATCAAAACCGCGATCGCACGCAACGCCACCACCGCCGAGGGCCTCGACCAGGCCGAGCTGGCCAAGTTGTTCGACAAACGGCTGGCCAAGACCACCCCGCACCGCGCGGCCCAGATCATCCTGGACGCGGTGCGGAAGAAAAAGGCGCGCGTGCTGGTCGGAACGGACGCCAAGGTGTTGGACATCCTGGTGCGGCTGACGGGCTCGGGTTATCAGCAGCTGTTCGGGCCCGTCATGGGCCGGCTGCTACCCAAGCAGTGATCGATCTCTCAGTGCGCCGGCCGCTCGCTTCTGCCCAGCTCAGGCGCCACTGCTCGGGGCCGCGCGTGGCGCCGACGATCGTCGATTCACCATTTCGCCCTGCTCTGGCCACCATCGCTGGTAACGATTAGCGTCAACGCGGTCAAACCTCCACGAGGGAGTGTTGCATGGATGGGTTCGCCGGCAAAGTCGCCGTGGTCACCGGCGCGGGTTCGGGCATCGGCCAGGCGCTGGCGGTTCAGCTGGGCCGCGCCGGCGCCAAGGTGGCGATCAGCGACGTCGACACCGCAGGACTGGCAGCCACCGCCGAGCAACTGACGGCGATCGGCGCGCCGGTCAAATCCGACCAGCTCGACGTGACCGAGCGCAACGCCTTCCTGGCCTACGCCGACGCGGTCAACTTGCATTTCGGCACGGTCAACCAGATCTACAACAACGCCGGCATCACGTTCATCGGCTCCATCGAGGACAGCCGGTTCAAGGACATCGAACGCGTGATGGACGTCGACTACTGGGGTGTCGTCAACGGCACCAAG
The DNA here is from genome assembly GCF_004298145.1 of Mycobacterium sp. GTDB lineage: Bacteria > Actinomycetota > Actinomycetes > Mycobacteriales > Mycobacteriaceae > Mycobacterium. The sequence continues at coordinate 2,797 of NZ_SCRH01000072.1, read as the reverse complement.
GCGTTCCTTCCGCACCTGATCGCCTCCGGCGACGGACACGTCATCAACATCTCGAGCGCGCTCGGCCTGTTTTCAGCGCCCGGCCAGGCGGCGTACGTCTCGGCCAAGTTCGCCGTCCGGGGATTCACCGAGGCCCTGCACCAGGAGATGGCGCGGGCCGGCCACCCGGTGCGGGTGACGACGGTGCATCCGGGCGGCATCAAAACCGCGTTCGCCCGCAACGCCACCGCCGTCGAGGGGCTCGACCACGCCGAGCTGGCGAGTGTGTTCGAGGAACAGCAGGCCAAGACCACACCGCAGCGCGCGGCCCAGCTCATCCTCGAAGGGGTGCGCAAGCACAAGTCACGGGTTCTGGTCGGGCCGGACGTCAAGGCGATGGACGTGCTGGTCCGGGTCGCCGGTCCGAACTATGAGCGGCTCGTGGGCGGGCCCGTGATGGGCCGGCTTCAGCAGTTCGTGCACCGGCTGATGCCTAAGCGCTGACCCGGTCGATGAGCGCGTGAACACGCGCGAAAAGAGCCGGGACACAAATCTAAACGCGACCCCGCGCTTCAGCGCCCGAGTGGGTGTTCAGCGAGCCAGCCCGCGGCCACAGCCTGCGGGTCGGCGCCGGCCTCCACTTGCCGACGCATGTCGACCAGCGCCGCGGTGTCCAACACGCCCGCCACTTCGTTGATCGCCAACAATTGCCGATCGCTGAGCGCGTTGCGGCGATAAAGCGGCACCACGTTCTCGGCCCGAATCAGTGCGGGCTTGCCGTCGGCCAGCGCGACGAGCTCGGCGGGGGCGCCGGGGTCGGCGGTGGTCGTCCACCCCGCGGTCAGCTGTCCGGCCTCAACCGCTGCGAACATCGCTGTGCCGTTGGGGAATTCGCGTGGAGCGGGAAGCCGGCAGGGGCCGACTTGCGACGGCGGCCGGTGCCCGGTGATGGCCCCGACAACGAGGCCGTCACAATGCTGCGCCAGTGTGCTCAAGTCCGCGCTGACATCACTGCCGCCCCATGCCTTGGCGGTGGCTCGACTCACCAGCAGCACGGGTTTGTCCTCGGCGGCCGTCGTGTAGTCGCCCGCGACAATACCCTCGGGTAGCGCGGCGATCATCGCGCGGTAGACGTCCTTGTCGGACATCGCCGTTGCGCCGGGTTGCAGGGCCCGCAACACGCGGCCGGTGAAGGCGGGAACGACGGTGACTGCGCCCGAATCCAATTGGGCCTTCGGGTCGGTGGTCGTCTGGAAGCGCGCGCCAAAACCGTAGGACCGCAGCGCAGCAACGTAGACGCCGCCCAGCAGGCTCGACTCGGCATCGGGCTGGGACGCGACCACCACGTCCGCGCGGGCACGACGGTCGCCCCCGGTGTGGGTCGTGCAACCGGCCACAGCGAGTACGACGGCGAGCAGCGGGGCCGCCAGCCTGCCGATTCTCACCCCCCGGCGACGGAAGTGTCTGAAACGTCCGTGGCCAGCGCGACCGCGGTGGCAACCGCTTCCCCGACGCGCAGGTCCAGCGGGCTGGGGACGATCCGGTCGGGAGCAAGGTCGTCGCTGACGACGGAGAAGATCGCCTCGGCCGCGGCGACCATCATCTTCTCGGTGATCCGGCGGGCGCCGGCTTCCAGCGCACCGCGGAATACCCCGGGGAATGCCAGCACGTTGTTGATCTGGTTCGGGAAATCGCTGCGGCCGGTGGCCACCACCGAGGCGTACTTGGCCGCGATCTGCGGGTGGATCTCCGGATCGGGGTTGGACAGGGCGAACACGATCCCGTTGGGCGCCATCGTGGCGATCATCTCTTCGGGGACCACGCCGCCCGACAGACCGAGGAACACATCGGCACCCCGGATGGCTTCCGCCGCGCTGCCGGTCAGCCCGGCGGGATTGGTACGCCGCGCCAGAGCCACCTTGACGTCGTTCATGTCGTCCCGGGCGGTGTGCAGAATTCCACGCGAGTCGAGCACCGTGATATCGGAAACACCCATCACCATAAGAAGATTGGTGCATGCCACGCCGGCGGCACCGGCTCCGGAAACCACCACCTTGAGCGAGCTCATGTCCCGGCCGAGCAGCTTGCTCGCACCCATGAGTGCGGCCAGCACAACGATGGCGGTGCCGTGCTGGTCGTCGTGCATCACCGGGCAATCCAGCGCCTCGATGGCCCGACGTTCGATCTCGAAGCAGCGCGGCGCCGAGATGTCCTCGAGATTGACGGCGCCGAACGTCGGGCGCAAGCGCACCAGGGTCTCCACGATCTCGTCGGGATCCTTGGTGTCCAGCACGATCGGGATGGCGTTCAGCCCGCCATACGCTTGGAACAGGGCGCACTTGCCCTCCATGACGGGCAGCGACGCCGCGGGCCCGATGTCGCCCAGGCCGAGCACCGCGCTGCCGTCGCTGACCACCGCGACCAGCCGGTTAGCCCAGGTGTAGCGGGCCGCCTGAGCATGGTCAGCGGCGATCGCACGGCTGACCTGCGCCACGCCGGGGGTATAGGCGATCGACAAGGCACGCTGGGTGTCCAGCGGGGACGTCATGCTTACCGAAAGCTTGCCGCCTACGTGTGCCTCGAAGATCTCGGCGTCGGTGATCGCGCCATGCTCGGCCTGCTTCTGTATCGATTCAAGCAATTCGGACACGGGCTTCAGGGTACTGAGCTACCCATTAGTAGCCCTAATTGGTGACGTGGGTCATAGTGCCGACCCGCTACGCCCGGCCCCGCCGCGCTGGCGATCGCCACGGGTCATAGTGCCGACCCGCTACGCCCGGCCCCGCCGCGCTGGCGATCGCCACGGGTCATAGTGCCG
>NZ_SCRH01000071.1 GCF_004298145.1 Mycobacterium sp. | reverse complement strand
GATTGAGGGGGTATTCGCGGCGGGGGATTTGGTGGATCGCACCTATCGCCAGGCTGTGACCGCCGCCGGCAGCGGCTGCGCGGCCGCCATCGACGCCGAACGCTGGCTCGCCGACAATGAAGAGTCCAGCACCGCCGCACACGGCGATGCCACCGAATTTCCGGGCAGTACCGACACATTGATTGGAGCACCGCAATGACCGACGCCGAAAAGGCCGGGGCCACAATAGAAGTCTCTGACGCATCCTTCTCGACGGACGTGTTGTCCAGTAATAAGCCTGTGCTGGTTGACTTTTGGGCGACATGGTGTGGGCCCTGCAAGATGGTTGCGCCGGTCCTCGAAGAGATCGCCAGCGAGCGCGGCGATCACCTCACCGTCGCCAAGCTCGATGTCGACGCCAACCCGGAAACCGCCCAGAACTTCCAGGTGGTCTCGATCCCCACCATGATCCTGTTCAAAGACGGCCAGCCGGTGAAGCGAATCGTCGGCGCCAAGGGCAAGGCGGCACTACTGCGTGAGCTTTCCGACGCGGTTCCCAACCTCAGCTGACCTTCATTTGATTCACCGCACCACACCCAGCGCATAGCCTGGGGTTTTCCGAAATCCATGACGCGTCTGCGACAATACGGTTAGCTGTTGCCCATATGTGAGCCCGTCAGTTTGTCTCGGAGGACCCTCGGTATGTCGAGTCCGCGCCGCGAATACGGCGACGCGCTGCGCTGTGGTGACCGCAGCGCCGCTGTGACCGAGATCCGGGCCACGCTGGCCTCATTGGGAATGCTGGATGGCTCCGACGACGATCTCCGTACCGGGCGGCAGGTGGCCCTGGAACTCTTCGACGCCGAACTTGACCAGGCGGTTCGTGCCTTTCAACAGCATCGCGGCCTGCTCGTGGACGGCATTGTCGGGGAGGCCACCTACCGGGCGCTCAAAGAGGCGTCATACCGGCTCGGCGCGCGCACGTTATATCACCAATTCGGCGGCCCGCTGTTCGGTGACGACGTCGCCACGCTGCAGGCGCGGCTGCAGGATCTCGGCTTTTACACCGGCATGGTCGACGGTTACTTCGGGTTGCAGACCCACAACGCTTTGATGTCATATCAGCGTGAATGCGGGCTGTCCGCGGACGGTATCTGCGGGCCGGAAACATTGCGGTCCTTGTATTTTCTGAGTTCGCGGGTCACCGGCGGGTCACCCCACGCGCTTCGCGAAGAAGAGTTGGTTCGCCGCTCGGGTCCCAAACTGTCGGGCAAGCGGATCATCATCGATCCGGGCCGCGGCGGTGCGGACCACGGCCTGATCGTGCACGGTTCTTCGGGTCCGGTCAGCGAAGCAGATGTGTTGTGGGACTTGGCGAGCCGACTCGAGGGACGCATGGCCGCGATCGGGATGGAGACCTTCTTGTCGCGGCCGGTCAGCCGCAGCCTCCTCGACGCTGAACGCGCGGCCACCGCCAACAATGTCGGCGCCGACCTGATGATCAGCCTGCGCTGCGAGAATCAGCTCAGCGCCGCGGCCAACGGGGTGGCTTCCTTTCACTTCGGGAACTCGCATGGTTCGGTGTCCACCATCGGCCGTAATCTGGCCGACTTCATCCAGCGAGAAGTGGTGGCCCGCACCGGTTTACGTGACTGTCGTACGCACGGCCGGACGTGGGATCTGCTGCGTCTGACCCGGATGCCCACGGTCCAGGTCGACATCGGCTACATCACCAACCCGCGCGATCGCGCGATGTTGGTCTCAACCCAGACCCGCGACGCCATCGCCGAGGGAATCCTGGCCGCGGTCAAGCGCCTGTATCTGTTGGGCAAGAACGACCGGCCCACCGGGACATTCACTTTCGCCGAGTTACTGGCCCACGAATTGTCGGTGGAACGCACCAGCCAGCTGGGCGGTTCCTAACCACCCGCTAACCACCCGGGGTGGTCCCCGCCGCATTCCCTGCCGTCGACCCGGCCCCGACCGGCTGCTCCAGATGCGCGCTCTCCAGCAGACGCTCCAAGGCCGCCTCGACTTCGGCCTTCCATCCGAGACCCTTGTCAAGCTCGAGCCGCAGTCGCGGGAAGTACGTATGTGGTGCCACCACAACGAAACCCACGTCTTGCAAGAACTCCGCGTCCATCACACAACGGTCCACCGAGCAATCGCCGACGGCTTCCAACACCGCCCGCACATCGGGGCCGACCAGTCTCGGGTCCTGTAGTTCCGACACCGCCGGGGTGCGGCCGAACGCTTCGAGCGCCCGCACGCCGCGTCGAACCAACTCGTCGATGACCCGGGCGATCAAGCCGTGCGGTAGGTCGTCGGCGGCCGGTCCTGGCTCGATACCCATCGACGTCAACAGCACCGCGTCCGCGGAAACCGGCCCGGTCGGAAATCGCTGAGCACGCGGCACCGCCCGCGGTGGAGCGTAGAACACATAGCCCAGGCACGGCGGCTCGGCCTGACTTCGCTCGTCGGGGACCGCGGTGGCCACCTGTCCGCATGACCCCCACTCCAGCATCACCATCGACAACCACGCTTCCTTCTCGAATTCGGGGTCGGTGAGGTGATCCTGGTTGCCGAGGGTCGCCGGGTCGACCTCCCAGAAGACGCACCGGCGCGCGTGCTTGGGAAGCTGCTCGAATGCCTCGAGCCGCAGCGGCATGATTCGAGCGGACACTAGCCTCCTGCTCCTGTGCGGTACTGCAGCCATCTGCACCGGCAACCCCTCCAGGATAGGAGAGGTGGCCGCGATCGGGCCAGCGTTAACCTGGCCACGCGGGTTGGCGCACCCGGATCGCCGGCCCGGTGTGGTGGCGGCGCATCGATTTCCGAAAGTCGTTGCCACCCATACTGTTTCGTCGAACCGCAACACCGGGAGCCCGGAAATCTCCCACCGAACCGGCCCAATGTCACAGTGACGTAATTACACCGTGCCCCTAGATCATGCCTTGGGCGGCGTCATGACGTCGATGATTCGCTGTAGATCGTCCACCGAGCCGAACTCGACGACGATCTTGCCCTTACGTTTGCCCAGGCTGACCGTCACCCGCGTATCGAAGGCGGTCGAGAGTCGGTCAGCAACATCTTGCAGCCCGGGCATCTGCATCGGCTTGCGGCGCGGGGGCGCCGGCGTGGTCGTGCCGGCCCGGTTGGCCAACGTGACCGCCTCCTCGGTGGCCCGCACCGACAACCCCTCCGCCACGATGCGGGTGGCCAGTTCCTCCTGCGCCTCGGGACCGGCCTCCAGGGACAGGAGCGCACGAGCGTGGCCGGCGGACAGCACCCCGGCGGCCACGCGCCGCTGCACCGCGATCGGCAGCTTGAGCAACCGGATCATGTTGGTGATCAACGGCCGCGACCGTCCGATGCGGGCCGCCAGTTCATCGTGGGTGACACCGAACTCGTCGAGCAGCTGCTGGTAGGCGGCCGCCTCTTCCAACGGGTTCAGCTGCACCCGGTGGATGTTCTCCAACAGCGCGTCGCGCAGCAGATTGTCGTCGCCGGTCTCGCGCACGATCGCCGGGATGGTCGCCAGCCCCGCCTCTTGTGCCGCACGCCAGCGCCGCTCCCCCATCACGATCTGGTAGCGCGCAGCGGTTGCCGAATCCTTGACGGCCCGCACCACGATCGGCTGTAAGAGTCCGAACTCGCGGATGGAGTGCACCAGTTCGGCCAGCGCTTCCTCGTCGAAGACCTGCCGGGGTTGACGTGGGTTGCGCTCGATGTCGGCCGGTGCGATTTCGCGGTAGACCGCGCCCATCGACGAGGTGTCCTGCGGCGGCGGTCCCCCGATCAAAACGTCGGCGGCCGCGTCCCCCATCCTCGGGCCGAGGGTCGCCGGTCCGGAATCGCCCTCCGCGGGACCGGTAGGAATGAGCGAAGCCAGACCCCGGCCGAGGCCACCCTTTTTGCGTAACGGCTGCGTCATGGTCGTCCCTTCACGGATGGTGGTCAACCGCGCTCGGCGAGTTCGCGGCTCGCGTCAAGATAGCTCATGGCCCCGCGGGAACCGGGGTCGTAATCGATGATGGTCATGCTGTAGCCCGGTGCCTCGGAAACCTTCACGCTGCGCGGAATCACCGTCCGCAGCACCTTGCTCCCGAAATAGCGCCGTACCTCTTCGGCGACCTGATCCGCGAGCTTGGTGCGGCCGTCGTACATGGTCAGCACCACCGTGCTCACCTCGAGCTTCGGATTGAGGTGGGCCTTCACCATCTCGATGTTGCGCATCAACTGCGAGACACCCTCCAGGGCGTAGTACTCGCACTGGATCGGGATCAGGACTTCCGGTGCGGCGACGAGCGCGTTGATGGTCAGCAGGCCGAGCGAGGGTGGGCAGTCGATGAAGACGCAGTCGAAGTCGAGGCTGTCGAGATCGGCCAGCGCGGTGCGCAGCCGGTTCTCGCGCGCCACCATGCTCACCAACTCGATCTCGGCACCCGCCAGGTCGATCGTCGCCGGGATGCAGAACAGCCGGTCGTTGTGTGGACTCTGCCGCAGGGCGTCGCGCACGGAAACTTCGCCGAGCAGCACCTCGTACGACGACGGCGTCCCCGATTTGCGGTCGGTGATGCCGAGCGCCGTGCTCGCATTACCCTGCGGGTCGAGGTCGATGACCAGAGTCTTGAGCCCCTGCAGCGCGAGCGCGGCAGCCAGGTTGACCGCGGTGGTGGTCTTACCCACGCCGCCCTTCTGGTTCGCGACGGTGAAGACGCGGCGGCGGGCCGGACGGCGCAGCGGCGGATATGTGGTGTGTAGAACCCGCATGGCGCGTTCGGCGGCCGCCCCGATCGGGGTGTCGAATTCGGCCGCTGTTTCACGTGAAACATTCGGCTGCGCCACGGGCGGGGCCGGCGACGATTGGGGCGGTGGCGGTGCCGCGTGCGTCTCCACCGAGGCCGCGACGTCCGGCTCCGCAACGCCCCCCGAAGCCGGAGTCACCGGCCTATCTCCTGAAGAAGTCATCGGGTTGCGGCCTTCCCGGTCCGTGCCGACTTGTGGTGCGGCGGCTGTCCGCGTCGCGCTAAAACGACGGTTGCGGGGGGACGCAAATAGTTCGCGCCACATGTCACCACCCTGACATCAGCGGCGCCCGATGCTGTCATCACACGCCGGAACTCTTCAACTTCCTCGGCTGCCCGCTCCCCCTTGATGGCGAGCATTCGGCCGCCCGGGCGTAGCAACGGCATGCTCCACTTCGTCAGCTTGTCCAACGCCGCGACCGCTCGTGACACCGCCGCATCCCTCTCGCCGAACCGGTTGCGCACTCCCGGCTCTTCCGCACGGCCGCGGACCACCTCGACGGCTAACCCTAGTTCGTTGACGACCTCGTTGAGAAACTCGCTGCGGCGCAGGAGGGGTTCGAGCAGCACGACCTCGAGATCGGGCCGCGCGATCGCCAGGGGTATCCCCGGCAGACCTGCCCCACTCCCGATGTCGATGATGCGCTCGCCCGGGACGAGAAGCTCGGCGGCGGCGGCACTATTCAATATGTGGCGGTCCCAGATGCGGTCCACCTCCCGCGGCCCGAGCAGCCCGCGCTCCACACCCGCGCCGGCGAGCAGCGCGGCGTACCGTCGCGCGATACCGAGCCGCTCGCCGAAGACCTCCGTGGCCGAATCGGGCGCGGCACCGGGGTCCGAGCCCGAAGGCTCCCCCGCGGACTCGACCGAACCGACATGTTTCACGTGAAACATCCTCTAGTTGGCGTGTGCACTTTCAACCTTCGGACGCCCTTCGGACCAGACGAACTACACCGCTGTAACTCCGGGACGTCAGTCGTGCAGAACGACCACGCGGCGCGACGGCTCGACACCCTCGCTCTCGCTGTGGACCCCGGACACCGCCGCGACCGCGTCGTGGACGATCTTCCGCTCGAACGGCGTCATCGGCGCCAGCTCTTCGCGATCCCCCGATTCGAGCACCCGCCGCGCGACCTTGTCACCCAGCGCCGCCAACTCTTCGCGGCGGCGCCGGCGCCAACCCGCGACGTCGAGCATCAACCGGCTCCGCACTCCGGTCTTCTGGTGCACCGCCAGTCGGGTGAGTTCCTGCAGTGCGTCGAGCACCTCGCCGCCGCGGCCGACCAACTTGTTCAAGTCGTCGCTGCCATCGATGCTCACGATCGCGCGGCTCCCCTCAACGTCCAAGTCGATGTCACCGTCGAAGTCCAGCAGATCCAACAACTCCTCGAGGTAGTCCCCGGCGATCTCGCCCTCGGCGACCAACCGATCCTCCAGGTCGTCGGTTTCCTCGGCACCGCCCTGGACGGTGTCCTCGGCCGGCTCTGATGTCTCGAGTTCGGTATCAACGTCGCGCTCGGTGGTGTCGGCGTCTGTCATGTCTTTCTCTCCCTCATCCATGGGTCTGAGCCCGATTCGGGTCGCCCTACCCAGGGTCGCCCCGATAGCTTGTCCGCCCGTATCAGCGTTTGCGTTTCTTCGGTCGCGCACCGGGCCGCGGGGTCCGATTGCCCGGCCCATCGTTGGCTTCCGTCTCCTGCCCCTCGGCCACATCGGAATCCGTCTCCGCGGGACTGGACGCGTCGGCATCGGCCTTCGCCGAACCGTTCCCGCCCGGCGGCGCCGTCTTGGGGTTCCGCTTGGGCTTGGCGCCGGGCGCCGGCGCGTTGGCCGCCCGGCGCTCGATCGTTTCCTGCTTTTTCGCCTCGTCCTCTTTTTCGATCATCCCGAAGACGTAGTGCTGCTGACCGAAGGTCCAGATGTTGTTCGCGAACCAGTACAGGATGATCGCGAGCGGAAGGAACGGCCCACCGACGACCACGCCGAGCGGAAACACGTACAGCGCAAGCTTGTTCATCATCGCGGTCTGCGGGTTGGCCGCCGCCTCCGGGCTCTGCCTCGCCACCGACGCCCGACTGTTGAAGTACGTCGCGACGCCGGCCAGGATCATCACCGGGAGGCCAACGGCGATCACGGCGGGCCGGCTGAAGAAGGTGAACGCGTCCAAGCCCGTGCGCTGTGTCATGAAGGCGCCGATCGGTGCGCCGAACAAGTTGGCATCCAGGAAGTGCGCCACGTCCGTCGGGGTGAACACGTAGTTTCCGGTCATCCGGTTCTCGGCCACCGACAGATGCGGTTGGCCGAACCCGCCGGTGGTTCGGTTGAACGAGCGCAACACGTGATACAGACCGATGAACACCGGGATCTGCGCCAGCATGGGCAGGCAGCCGAGGATCGGATTGAAGCCGTGTTCGCGCTGCAGCTTCTGCATCTCGAGCGCCATCCGCTGGCGGTCCTTGCCGTACTTCTTCTGCAGCGCCTTGATCTGCGGTTGCAGCTCCTGCATCTGGCGCGTGGTGCGGATCTGTCGCACGAACGGCTTGTAAAGCAGCGCGCGCAGGCTGAAGACCAAGAACATCACCGACAGCGCCCAGGCGAAGAAGTTCGACGGCCCCAGCATGGAGGCGAACAACTTGTACCAAACCCACATGATCCACGACACCGGGTAGTAGACGAAGTCGAGGCTGAAGAAATCAAACAAAAGATTCACTCTCCCCTCGCGTCGCTCGGACCTCCCAAGCGTCGCTGGCATCTTGGCAATTCCCTTGGCATCCGGGACGATCCGGTATCGGATCCCATCCGCCCTCGTGCCATGGTCCGCACTTGGCGAGTCTGGCCGCAGCCAACCAGCTCCCCCGAATCAACCCGTACTCGTTCAGCGCATCGACCGCGTACTGGCTGCAGGTCGGAACGAAGCGACACGTCGCCGGACGTAGCGGCGACACCATATGCCGATAGAGCTGAATGAGGAAAATCAATCCCCGCGCTACAGACTTTCCCGCGGTGCGGGTGAACGCGCCGACCGAAGACCGTTCCGTCACGGTGCGATTCCCGCCGCCGGCATACGCCGCAAACACCGCCGCAACTCCTGCTCCAAACGGGCCGACGACGCGGTGCGGCTACTCGGCAGCGCCCGGATCACCAGGCGGTCGGACTGCTCGAGTTCGCCCAGAATCGCGCGGGCCACATGCCGCAGCCGACGGGCGACCCGGTGACGTTCCACGGCCGACCCGACGGGCTTACCGACAACCAGTCCGACGTGTGGCGCTGTCTCTCCGTCGCGGCCGTTATCCCGCCGGAAGTGAACGACGATGTCGGGCTGTGCCAGGCGAATCCCATGCTTCAGCGTCGCGTCGAACTCAATTGACCGCGTCATGCGGTTGCGTGCGGGAAGCACCGCCGAAAGACCTGACCCGCGATCAGGCAGATAGCGCGCGGCGGCCCTTGCGGCGCCGACCGGACACGATCGCGCGTCCGGCACGAGTGCGCATCCGCAAGCGGAAGCCGTGCACACGGGCTCGGCGCCGGTTGTTCGGCTGGAAGGTCCGCTTGCCCTTGGCCACGACGTTCTCCTCGTTGTTTGCCATCCGGCCGCTCAGACGTTTCGCTTCGGGCTCGTCTGCGTTCCGACCGGAGGTGGTCTTGCTGCTACTGGCCGGCGCGGTCCCCTGTGGTTCTGGGTCGCAGCCGTATCGCCGACTTTCGGGCGACTGTTTGAGGGTACTGACGAGCCTTCGCCTGGTCAAACCTGGCTTGTCACAACGCAGCCGCGCGGACCCGGTGCAAGATTTCTCATTCCGGCCACACTCCACGCCGGCGTGACTACGCTAACGAGCCGAAGCAAAGCCTCAATACCCTAAACGACCCGATTGGAATGCAGCAGAACGGTTGGCAGCCGCACGGAAAACTGTTAGCTTCTGCCCAAGTCGTTTTAGACTGAAGCAGCACTCGACAACGAAGCGAGGATGGTGGATCGACTAGCTGCCTAGACAACCTTCCAAGGTTTTCTTCCAGCGCGGAGATCGCGAGCCGTCGCGGGTAGGTTGTGGCTCGTATACGGTCATCCTGTCCACACCTGTGTATAACTATGTGGACAGCTGCTTTGTCGCCAACCGTGAGTTGCACTTCGACCCGGGACGTTCGAGAACCAGGGAGATGCGTCGTTGACCGATGACCCCGGTTCAGGCTTCACGACAGTGTGGAATGCGGTCGTTTCCGAGCTCAACGGTGACCCCACCGCAGACGGTGTCACCGCCAACCGCGCAACTCTGGTCACACCCCTCACCCCACAGCAAAGGGCCTGGCTGAATCTCGTCCGGCCGCTGACGATCGTCGAGGGATTTGCTCTGCTGTCGGTACCGAGCAGCTTCGTGCAAAACGAGATTGAACGTCATCTGCGCGCACCGATCACCGATGCGCTCAGCCGCCGGCTCGGACAGCAGATCCAATTGGGAGTCCGCATCGCTCCCCCACCCGACGATGTCGAGGACGCTCTCATCCCACCGGCGGAACCGTTCCCGGGATCCGACGCTTTCCCGGCCGACGACGCCACCATCGACACCGATGAGCCGTTCGGAACTGATCAGACCGTCGCCGACGCCCAGCCGGGCTGGCCGAATTACTTCACTGAGCGGCCGCACGCCATCGATCCCGCCGTCGCCGCCGGAACGAGCCTCAACCGCCGCTACACCTTCGACACTTTCGTCATCGGCGCCTCAAACCGGTTCGCGCATGCCGCGGCCCTGGCGATCGCCGAGGCACCGGCCCGCGCCTACAACCCCCTCTTCATCTGGGGAGAGTCCGGTCTCGGTAAGACCCACTTGCTGCACGCCGCCGGCAATTACGCGCAGCGGCTGTTCCCCGGGATGCGAGTCAAATACGTCTCCACCGAGGAATTCACCAACGACTTCATCAACTCGCTCCGCGACGACCGCAAGGTTGCCTTCAAGCGCAGCTATCGCGACGTCGACGTGCTGCTGGTCGATGACATTCAGTTCATCGAAGGCAAGGAAGGCATCCAGGAAGAGTTCTTCCACACCTTCAACACGTTGCACAACGCCAACAAGCAGATCGTCATCTCGTCTGACCGGCCGCCCAAACAGCTGGCCACCCTGGAAGACCGACTCAGGACGCGCTTCGAGTGGGGCCTGATCACCGACGTGCAGCCCCCGGAGCTGGAAACCCGGATCGCCATCTTGCGCAAAAAAGCTCAGATGGAGCGGCTGGCGGTCCCCGACGACGTCCTGGAACTCATCGCCAGCAGCATCGAGCGCAACATTCGCGAGCTCGAAGGCGCCCTGATCCGGGTGACCGCGTTCGCCTCGCTCAACAAAACCCCGATCGACAAGGCGCTGGCGGAAATCGTGCTTCGCGATTTGATCGCCGATGCCAGCACCATGCAAATCAGTGCGGCCACCATCATGGCCGCCACCGCCGAATACTTCGACACCACCGTGGAGGAACTCCGCGGCCCGGGCAAGACTCGAGCGCTGGCTCAATCACGCCAGATCGCTATGTATCTCTGCCGTGAGCTCACCGATCTGTCGTTGCCCAAGATCGGGCAGGCCTTCGGCCGTGACCACACCACGGTCATGTACGCGCAGCGCAAGATTTTGTCCGAGATGGCCGAGCGGCGTGAGGTTTTTGATCACGTCAAGGAGCTCACCACTCGCATCCGTCAGCGCTCCAAGCGCTGAATCCTGGGTTTTCGGGGCCATGCGCGTAATTTTTTTCGAGAAACTTCCCGCGCGTCCGTCACACCGGCCACACCCAGCGCATGTGCGCAGCCCTGTGCACAGAGTAATTAAACGCCGGTGTAGTACCGGTCGTTCCGTTCACACCCGCCGTTCGTCCCCATCGGACCAACACCTGACTCACAGCCGTCAACGCCACGATCCACACCGCGATCGTCGCGCTAGCTGCGCCGGGACGGAGCTGTCCCCAGAATGCACAGGCCTTAATACTGTTACTGAGATCTCTTCATCGGTTCTTCTTTGAAATATGGGCCTGGGGACGCTCGATGCACACCCGTCGTCGAACCCGCCTTCAGATCGGTTTGTCGGCCTTTGCGATTAGCTTTCAAGATGACTCCGGAGGATCTACGGTTGTTCTTCGACTGCCGTTTCGGGCGTCGTCGGCGCATCGCGTCACCGGCGTTCGTGGCGGGGCCCCGTGCTAGCGGGGGGAGGCTAGCCAAAATGGATTCGAAAACGCTGAAGGTGAAGGGACGCTATGGACGCGGCGACGACAACGGCTGGCCTCAGCGACTTGAAGTTTCGTTTGACGCGGGAGTCTTTCGCCGACGCGGTGTCGTGGGTGGCGAAGAACCTGCCGTCCAGACCCGCGGTGCCGGTGCTTTCCGGTGTGCTGCTGTCCGGGGCCGATGACGGCCTCACGATCTCCGGATTCGATTACGAGGTTTCCGCGGAAGCACAGGTGGCAGCCGAAATCGCTTCTCCCGGAAGTGTTTTGGTATCCGGGCGGCTGTTGTCAGACATCGTGCGGGCGCTGCCCAACAAGCCCATCGACTTCTACGTCGACGGCAATCGGGTGGCGCTGAACTGCGGAAACGCGAGGTTTTCGTTGCCGACGATGGCGGTCGAGGATTACCCGACGCTGCCCACCCTGCCGGACGAGACCGGGATGCTGCCCGCCGATCTGTTCGCGGAGGCGATCAGTCAGGTCGCCATCGCGGCCGGCCGCGACGACACGTTGCCGATGCTGACCGGGATCAGGGTGGAGATTTCGGGCGACACGGTGGTCTTGGCCGCCACCGACAGGTTCCGGCTGGCGGTTCGCGAGTTGACTTGGTCGGCGGCCGTACCGGACATCGAAGCCGCGGTCCTGGTGCCGGCCAAGACGCTGGCCGAAGCCGCTCGGACCGGCACCGACGGTTCCGAGGTCCGTTTGTCGTTGGGTGCGGGTGCGGGCGTCGGAAAAGACGGGTTGCTCGGCATCAGCGGGAACGGCAAGCGCAGCACCACACGCCTGCTTGACGCGGAATTCCCGAAGTTTCGCCAGCTGTTGCCGGCCGAGCACACGGCCGTCGCCACCATCAACGTGTCGGAATTGACCGAGGCCATCAAGCTGGTTGCGTTGGTCGCCGATCGGGGTGCCCAGGTGCGGATGGAATTCAGCGAGGGATCGCTGCGGCTGTCCGCGGGTGCCGATGACGTCGGCCGGGCCGAAGAAGACCTGGCGATCGATTTCGCCGGTGAGCCGTTGACGATCGCCTTCAATCCGACGTACCTGACTGACGGACTGGGATCGGTGCATTCCGAGCGGGTGTCGTTTGGTTTCACGACTCCGGGTAAGCCCGCGTTGTTGCGCCCGGCATTGGACGATGACAGTCACCCGACCGGCACGGGGCCCTTCAGCGCCCTACCGACCGATTACGTCTACCTGTTAATGCCTGTCCGGTTGCCTGGCTAGGTGTACGTCCGGCATTTAGGACTGCGCGACTTCCGGTCCTGGGCACAGGCCGACCTCGAATTGCAACCCGGTCGGACGGTCTTCATTGGTTCAAACGGTTTCGGTAAGACGAATCTGCTTGAGGCGCTGTGGTATTCGAGCACCTTGGGTTCACACCGGGTGGGAACGGACGCGCCGTTGATCCGGGGCGGCGCTGCTCGCGCGGTGGTCTCCACGATCGTGGTCAACGAGGGCAGGGAATGCGCTGTCGATCTGGAAATCGCTGCGGGGCGGGCGAATAAAGCGCGATTGAATCGTTCACCGGTGCGTAGCACCCGCGAGGTCATCGGCGTCCTGCGGGCGGTGCTTTTCGCTCCCGAGGACTTGGCATTGGTGCGCGGAGACCCGTCGGAGCGGCGGCGCTACCTCGACGACTTGGCGACGGTGCGGCGTCCTGCGGTCGCGGCGGTGCGCGCTGATTACGAAAAAGTTTTGCGGCAGCGGACCGCGCTGTTGAAATCCGTGTCCCGGGCGCGATACCGAGGCGATCAAAGCGCGCTGGACACGCTCGACGTATGGGACAGTCGCCTTGCCGAACACGGTGCCCAATTGATGGCCGCCCGTATCGATTTGGTGAATCAGTTGGCCCCGGAGGTGGAGAAGGCCTATCAGCTGTTGGCTCCGGGATCACGGGCGGCGTCCATCGCTTATCGATCCAGCCTGGGCGCCGCCGCCGCGGCGGATGTCGGCGGCGCGGACCGGGAATTCCTGGAGGCCGCCTTGTTGGCGGCATTGTCGGCGCGCCGCGATGCGGAGTTGGAGCGCGGCATGTGTTTGGTCGGCCCCCACCGCGACGACTTAGAATTGTGGCTGGGTGATCAACCGGCCAAAGGCTTTGCCAGCCACGGGGAGTCGTGGTCGTTCGCACTGGCATTGCGGCTGGCCGCGTACGAGTTGCTGCGCGCCGACGAAAGCGATCCTGTTTTGTTGCTCGACGATGTGTTCGCCGAACTTGACGCCGCGCGCCGCCGCGCGCTGGCCACGGTGGCCGAATCGGCCGAGCAGGTGTTGGTCACCGCGGCGGTGGTCGAAGACATTCCGGCGGGCTGGGACGTTCGACAGGTCTATGTCGACTTGCGTGACAGCGATTCGGGCCGGGTATCGGAGATGCGCGCATGACCGGCACGGGTGAAGGTCCGCGCCCCGACTCCAGCGGACCGTCGAGCGAGCTGACCGGGATCGACTTGGTCAGGCGCACCCTCGAAGAGGCCCGGGCGGCGGCGCGGGCCCAGGGCAAAGACGCGGGCCGAGGTCGGGCGGTGCCGCCCGCCTCCCGGCGGGTGGCGGGGCGGCGGCGCAGCTGGTCGGGGCCGGGACCCGACGTTCGCGACCCACAACCGTTGGGCAGGCTGGCGCGCGACCTGGCGAAGAAACGGGGGTGGTCCGCGCAAGTCGCCGAGGGCACCGTGCTGGGCAACTGGACGTCCGTGGTCGGCCACCAGATCGCCGACCATGCGGCCCCCACTGCCCTCAACGACGGCGTGCTGAGCGTGGCCGCCGAATCGACGGCGTGGGCCACCCAGTTGCGGATGATCCAGGCGCAGTTGTTGGCCAAGATCGCCGCGGCGGTCGGCAACGGAGTGGTGACCTCGTTGAAAATCACCGGCCCCACTGCCCCATCCTGGCGTAAGGGGCCGCGCCATATCGCCGGAAGGGGCCCGCGCGACACCTACGGTTAGGGCGCTTTGGCGGTACCTACTGATCCCCAGACAGGCCGCGATCCACAGGCCGCTCAAACCGGCCAGAATGACGTAGACACCCTTGATGCACGTCGGGACGCGGCGAGAATAGAAAAATCGTCCGCACGGCGCAGTTAGCTGGGTAGAAACGCGGCCAGAAAATCGGTACGGACGGTTAATGACGCTAGACTGGCTGTATGCGACTGTTGCGGTGACTGGAACCGCCCGCATGAAACCCCAAGGAGAGCATTCCGACCGTGGCTGCCCAGAAGAAGAAGGCGCAAGACGAGTATGGCGCTTCAGCGATCACCGTGCTCGAAGGCCTCGAGGCCGTCCGCAAACGTCCCGGCATGTACATCGGGTCCACCGGGGAGCGGGGTCTGCACCACCTCATCTGGGAGGTGGTCGACAACTCGGTCGACGAGGCGATGGCCGGTTATGCCAACAAGGTCGATGTGCGGATTCTCGACGACGGCAGTGTCGAGGTCGCCGACAACGGGCGCGGGATCCCGGTCGCGATGCACGCGACCGGCGCCCCCACCGTCGACGTGGTGATGACGCAACTTCACGCCGGCGGCAAGTTCGGCGGTGAGAACAGCGGTTACAACGTCAGTGGCGGTCTGCACGGCGTCGGCGTGTCGGTGGTCAACGCGCTGTCAAAGCGGCTCGAGGTGGACATCGCCCGCGACGGCCATGAGTGGTCGCAGTATTACGACCGCGCCGTGCCCGGAACCCTCAAACAGGGCGAGGCCACCAAGCGGACGGGCACCACGATCAGGTTCTGGGCCGACTCCGACATCTTCGAGACCACGGACTACGACTTCGAGACGGTCGCGCGCCGGTTGCAGGAAATGGCCTTCCTCAACAAGGGATTGACCATCAACCTGACCGACGAGCGGGTGACCAAGGAGGAGGTCGTCGACGAGGTCGTCAGCGATACCGCCGAGGCGCCCAAGTCGGCCCAGGAAAAAGAGGTGGAATCGACTGCGCCACACAAGGTCAAGCACCGCACGTTCCATTACCCCGGCGGCCTCGTCGACTTCGTCAAGCACATCAACCGGACCAAGAGCCCAATTCAGCAAAGCATTATCGATTTCGAAGGCAAGGGCACCGGTCACGAGGTCGAGATCGCGATGCAGTGGAACGGCGGATATTCGGAATCGGTCCACACGTTCGCTAATACAATCAACACCCACGAAGGCGGCACCCACGAGGAAGGCTTCCGCAGCGCGTTGACGTCGGTGGTGAACAAGTACGCCAAAGACAAGAAGCTGCTGAAAGAGAAAGACGCCAACCTGACCGGCGATGACATCCGGGAGGGCCTGGCCGCGGTGATCTCGGTCAAGGTCAGCGAACCGCAGTTCGAGGGCCAGACCAAGACCAAACTGGGAAACACCGAAGTCAAGTCGTTTGTACAGAAGGTCTGCAACGAACAACTGACGCACTGGTTCGAAGCCAACCCCGCGGATGCCAAAGTCGTTGTGAACAAGGCGGTGTCTTCGGCACAAGCGCGTATCGCCGCCCGCAAGGCGCGAGAGTTGGTGCGTCGCAAGAGCGCTACCGATATAGGTGGGCTACCCGGCAAGCTGGCCGACTGCCGGTCCACCGATCCGCGCAAATCGGAACTCTATGTGGTGGAGGGTGATTCGGCCGGTGGCTCGGCCAAGAGTGGCCGCGATTCGATGTTCCAGGCGATCCTTCCGTTGCGCGGCAAGATCATCAACGTCGAGAAGGCGCGTATCGACCGCGTCCTCAAAAACACTGAAGTCCAGGCGATCATCACGGCACTGGGCACCGGCATCCACGATGAATTCGACATCGCCAAACTGCGCTATCACAAGATCGTGCTGATGGCCGACGCCGACGTCGACGGCCAGCACATCTCGACGCTGCTGTTGACGCTGCTGTTCCGCTTCATGCGGCCACTCATCGAACACGGCCACGTGTTCTTGGCGCAGCCACCGCTGTACAAGTTGAAGTGGCAGCGCACCGATCCGGAGTTCGCCTATTCCGACCGTGAGCGCGACGGCCTGCTGGAGGCCGGGCAGAAGGCGGGCAAGAAGATCAACAAGGACGACGGTATTCAGCGCTACAAGGGTCTGGGTGAGATGGACGCCAAGGAATTGTGGGAAACCACAATGGACCCCACCGTCCGGGTGTTGCGCCAAGTCACGCTGGACGACGCCGCGGCTGCTGACGAACTGTTCTCCATCCTGATGGGCGAGGACGTTGAAGCCCGCCGCAGCTTTATCACCCGCAATGCCAAAGACGTTCGCTTCCTGGACGTCTGAGCGATCAGACCGGCCCCAGACTGGACCCTGCTGACCGACCAACGAGGAATACATGACTGACACCACGCTGCCGCCAGGTGACGACTCCGTCGACCGGATCCAACCGGTCGACATTCAGCAGGAGATGCAGCGCAGCTACATCGATTACGCGATGAGCGTCATCGTCGGCCGCGCGCTGCCCGAGGTGCGCGACGGTCTCAAGCCAGTGCACCGCCGGGTGCTCTACGCGATGTTCGACTCGGGATTCCGGCCCGACCGCGGCCACGCGAAATCAGCGCGTTCGGTTGCCGAGACGATGGGCAATTACCACCCGCACGGCGACTCGTCGATCTACGACACCCTGGTCCGGATGGCCCAGCCGTGGTCGCTGCGGTACCCCTTGGTCGACGGGCAGGGCAACTTCGGTTCGCCGGGCAACGACCCGCCAGCCGCGATGAGGTACACCGAAGCGCGGCTGACTCCGCTCGCGATGGAGATGTTGCGTGAAATCGACGAGGAGACAGTCGATTTCATCCCCAACTACGACGGGCGGGTGCAAGAGCCGACCGTTCTTCCCAGCCGGTTTCCCAACCTGCTGGCCAACGGCTCCGGCGGTATCGCGGTCGGCATGGCCACCAATATGCCGCCGCACAACCTGCGCGAGCTGGCCGAGGCGGTGTTCTGGTGCCTGGAGAATCACGACGCCGATGAAGAGGCCACCCTGGCCGCGGTGTGCGAGCGGGTCAAGGGACCGGACTTCCCCACCTACGGCCTGATCGTCGGCTCGCAAGGCATCCACGATGCCTACACCACCGGCCGCGGTTCGATCCGCATGCGCGGTGTCGTGGAGATCGAAGAGGACTCGCGGGGCCGCACCCTGCTGGTCATCACCGAGCTGCCCTATCAGGTCAACCACGACAACTTCATCACCTCGATCGCCGAGCAGGTCCGCGACGGCAAGCTCGCCGGCATCTCCAACATCGAGGACCAGTCCAGCGACCGCGTCGGTCTGCGCATCGTCGTCGAGATCAAACGCGACGCCGTCGCGAAGGTAGTGCTGAACAACCTCTACAAGCACACCCAGCTGCAGGCCAGCTTCGGCGCGAACATGCTGTCGATCGTCGACGGTGTCCCCCGCACGCTGCGCCTCGACCAGCTGATCCGCTACTACGTGGTGCATCAGTTGGACGTCATCGTGCGGCGCACCACCTACCGGTTGCGCAAAGCCAACGAACGCGCGCACATCTTGCGCGGTCTGGTCAAGGCGCTGGACGCGCTGGACGAGGTCATCGCGTTGATCCGGGCGTCACAGACTGTCGACATCGCCCGGGCCGGCCTGATCGAGCTGCTGGACATCGACGACATCCAGGCGCAGGCCATTCTGGATATGCAGCTGCGCCGGCTGGCCGCCCTGGAACGTCAACGCATCGTCGACGATCTGGCCAAGATCGAGGCCGAGATCGCCGACCTCGAGGACATCCTGGCAAAGCCCGAGCGGCAGCGCGCCATCGTGCACGACGAACTCGCGGAACTCGTCGAGAAGTACGGCGACGACAGGCGCACGCGCATCATCCCCGCCGACGGCGATGTCGCCGACGAGGATCTGATCGCCCGCGAAGAGGTCGTCGTCACCATCACCGAGACCGGCTATGCAAAGCGGACCAAGTCCGACCTCTACCGCAGCCAGAAGCGCGGCGGTAAGGGTGTGCAGGGAGCGGGCCTGAAGCAGGACGACATCGTCGCGCACTTCTTCGTGTGCTCGACTCATGACTGGATCCTGTTCTTCACCACCCAGGGCCGGGTCTATCGGGCCAAGGCCTACGACCTACCGGAGGCCTCGCGCACCGCGCGCGGTCAGCATGTCGCCAACCTGCTGGCCTTCCAACCCGAGGAACGCATCGCGCAGGTCATCCAGATCCGCGGTTACGAGGATGCGCCGTATCTGGTGCTGGCCACCAAAAACGGGCTGGTCAAAAAGTCCAAGCTGACCGACTTCGACTCCAACCGCTCGGGCGGAATCGTGGCGATCAACCTGCGCGACAACGATGAGCTCGTCGGGGCGGTGCTGTGCTCGGCCGAGGAGGACCTGCTCCTGGTCTCGGCCAACGGCCAGTCCATCAGGTTCTCGGCGACCGACGAGGCGCTGCGACCGATGGGACGCGCCACGTCCGGCGTGCAGGGCATGCGGTTCAACGAGGACGATCGACTGCTGTCGCTGAACGTGATCCAGGAAGGCACCTTCCTGCTGGTGGCCACGGCAGGTGGCTATGCCAAACGCACTGCGATCGAGGAGTACCCGGTGCAGGGCCGCGGCGGTAAGGGCGTTCTGACCGTTCAGTACGACCGTCGGCGCGGCAGGCTGGTCGGTGCGCTGATTGTCGACGACGAGAGCGAGCTCTACGCAATCACCTCCGGAGGCGGCGTGATCCGCACCGCGGCCCGCCAGGTCCGTAAGGCGGGGCGGCAGACCAAGGGCGTGCGCCTGATGAACCTGGGTGAAGAAAACACGCTGTTGGCCATTGCCCGCAACGCCGAGGAAAGCGCGGACGGAGCAGCCGAAGAAATCGGGGGTGCTGCGGAGTCGGACAGCTAGTTGGTACCGAGCCACTAGACTCGGCCCGATGACGATGCGGGCCGCGGCGCGGCCCGCGGAGGAATCGGGCATTTAGACTCAACCCGACCGGAGATGACGCGACTGCCACCGCCTGGGCGGCCAGGGTAGAAGACCTAAGGAGTCGGGGTGACTTCACCGAACGAGCCGGGCGCCCCCAAAAAGGGGGACGTCCCCAACGGGGATGGTTCGGCCGAGCGTGCCGGTGTGCGCCGCGCGGCGCCACCCGCACAGGGTGGCCGTGCCCAGGAGGCCGGGGACGGACCGCCGTGGCAGCGCGGCGGGGCCCGGCCCCAGCCGCCGCCTCCTCGCCAGAACGAGCCGCCCACCGAGAAGCGGCCATCGGGCCAGGCCGGCGGGGTTGAGGCCCGGCTGAACCGGTTCATCTCCGGCACCGCGGCGCCGGGAGCCGGTGCTACGGCGCATTCGAAAGACGCGGACGCCGGGCCGGCCCGCGGAGAGGGATCCCCCGCTGAGGCCTATGCCAGCGAACTGCCGGATCTGTCCGGCCCGCTGCCGCGCGGCCCGCACCGCAAGCCCGCACCCGAGCGGCCCGCGGAGAGCTCGTCGGGAGCCGGCCGGCCGGCAACCGCGGAAAGCCGGGAGAACCGCGACCGGGTGCAGGTGTCGCGGCGACCGCGAGGCCCGGTTCGTGCCAGCATGCAGATCCGCCGCGTTGATCCGTGGAGCACGTTGAAGGTGTCGCTGCTGCTTTCGGTGGCGTTGTTCTTCGTGTGGATGATCGCCGTCGCGTTCCTCTACCTCGTGCTCGGCGGCATGGGCGTGTGGTCGAAGTTGAACAGCAACGTCGGTGACTTGCTGAACAACACCAGCGGCAGCAGCGGCGAACTGGTGTCCAGCGGCACGATTTTCGGCGGCGCCATCTTGGTCGGCCTGGTCAACATCGTGCTGCTGACCGCGATGGCGACCATCGCCGCGTTCGTCTACAACCTGACCACCGATCTGATCGGCGGCATCGAGGTGACCCTGGCGGATCGCGACTAGCGTGGATGCTGCGCTTTTGGGAGTCGGGCGGCTATTGCGGTAATCTCGTCGCTCGGCCGTACGCGAGTACGGGCCTATAGCTCAGGCGGTTAGAGCGCTTCGCTGATAACGAAGAGGTCGGAGGTTCGAGTCCTCCTAGGCCCACAACCATGTGCCCGTCAAGACGTTGCGTACGACTCGCACTGCCACTGGGACTGATCGCCGTAGTGGCCTCGGTGGCGTGGTCACGACGTGGAGTCGAGGTCTGGCACGTGGCTGTGGATGACTCCGGTCAACCCCTGGGCCACACTGAGGGGTCACGATAGAGGGGCCTTAGCTCAGTTGGTAGAGCACCGCCTTTGCAAGGCGGGTGTCAGGGGTTCGATTCCCCTAGGCTCCACAGCCTGATCGCCGTTCTGCGCTGTCTAATGCGCGCCTCTCCCCGAGGCATACGACGAGCCGAGGAAGCGCTGCACCAGGGCACGTTCCGCGGTCGGGTCTTTGAGCGGCCAACCCCACAGCGACAGGAAGACGCGAATCAGCCACTGGGCGGCCAACGGATCATCATTGTCGGGCCCCAGCATCTCGGCGGCCAAGCGAGTCACGGTGGGCGAGCTGATCACCCAGTCGCTGACCGGGGCCGCGTGGATCGACCGCATGAGCTGGGCCAATGGGTCGGATCGCAGGCGTTGTAAGGCGATGATCGTGGCGGCCACGACCCGATCCGGCCCGCGAAGGTCCTTGATGGCTTCCCGTGTGGTGTCGACGATGTGAGCCGCGTGAATACCCACGACGGCGTCGCGGATGGTCGCCTTGCCGCCGGCGTGCCGGTAGATCGTCGCGGGCGAGCAGTGAACCCGGGCGGCCAGGGCCTCGATCGTGAACCCTTCGTATCCCCGACGAGCGATGAGATCGGCCGCCGCGGCGTAGATCCGCTCGGCGGCTTCGCTACGGCGATCGCGGCCCACCAACCAGTCATCACGTGGCATCCACCCATGCTCCCCTGTGCTGCGGCATGCGGAAATACCTCTCGCAGGTTGAGAAATTTCAGCCTGTTTCTCTCACGCGAACGTGCTGCTGGTGACCGGTCGACGCGGTCAGCTACCATCGCCGGCCATCGCGAGAGCTCCTCAACTTGTCCGCGATCTATTGACCCCGCGGCGAGCTGCCTCGAGCCTGAAATACGTGACGGTCTTGGACAGCGCGACCCGGTTCTTCGGTAGCGAGGCGATACAGGACCCCTACCCGCTGTATGACCGGATGCGCACCGAGGCACCCGTGCACCGGATCGGCGACTCCGTGTTCTACGCCGTGTGTGGTTGGGATGCGGTGCAAGAGGCCGTGGATCGGGTCGAGGATTTCTCGTCGAACCTCACGGCGACCATGGTCTTTCACGAGGACGGCACCGTCACCCCGTTCGACATGGGGCCGCCGGGCGCCCAGATGCACGCATTGGCCACCGCCGACGACCCTGTGCATGCGCTGCATCGCAAGATTCTGCTACCGCACCTGTCGGCCAAGCGCGTCCGGATCATCGAGGAATTCGCGGTCCAGACCGTCGACCGCCTCTGGGGACAGAACCTGCGCGACGGTCAGATCGAATGGATGAGCAGCATCGCCAATCGGGTGCCGATGATGGTGGTCTGCAAGCTCCTGGGTCTCCCCGATGACGACGTCGACAACCTCATTCGGCTCGGCTACGCCACCACCACACTGCTTGACGGGATCGTGACCCCCGAGCGTCTCGAACAAGCCGGGGCGGCGGCGATGGAACTGTCCGGCTATGTCCTGGAGTATTTTGAAAAGTCAAGCGTCAACGGTGAATACGGCCTGATCGCCGACTTGGCCGCGCGCTACGGCTCGGGTGAACTAGAGCAACTGCCGGCGCTGGGAATCATGCTCACGCTCTTCAGCGCCGCCGGCGAATCGACCGCGTCGCTGCTGGGCAGCGCGGCGTGGATCCTCGCCGATCGCCCGACGATTCAACGGCAGCTTCGCGAAAATCCGGAGTTACTAAGCGCTTTCATCGAAGAGACGCTGCGCTTCGAGCCACCTTTTCGGGGTCATTATCGGCACGTGTGGCGCGACACCACGCTTGCAGGTGTCGAGGTGCCGGCCGATTCGCATCTGCTGCTGCTGTGGGGAGCCGCCAACCGCGACCCGGCGCACTTCCAAGCCCCGAACGAATTTCGCCTCGACCGTGCCGCAGGCAAAAGTCACGTGAGCTTCGGCAAGGGCGTGCATTTCTGCGTGGGCGCCGCACTGGCACGCTTGGAAGCCCACATCGTGTTACGGATGCTGCTCGAGCGCACCACCTGGATCGGCGCGGCCGAGGTCGGCGAATGGCTGCCGAGCATTCTGGTTCGGCGCCGCGAACGCTTGCGCCTCACCGTGCAGTGAGCTCATGGTCGCGGCTGCACATCCACACTGGGCGGCCGCGACTGGGGCTCCTGAGGCTTCGCCCGCACTGAGCGCCGGACGAGGGTGAACGCCGCGGCGCCGCCCGCGAGGACCGCGACGGCCACCCCCACGATGAGCAATGGGCGCTTGCCGCGTCGCTGCGCTCGTCGCGCGTCCTGCAGAGCTTGGGGCAGGTTGGTGACCACTTCCTGCGCCGCGGCCAGTTCCTGGGCCAGGGCTTCTTGTGCCGCCGTGATGTCGCGGGCCAGGCGTCCCTCCTGATACCGGCGACGTAGCTGCGCGGTGGTCGACTGCGCGGACTGAACGCTCAGGCCGACCACTCCCCGGGTGACGTCCACCGGCCCGGTCGCCGAATAGGCCAGGCCTCGGGCCAGCCGCTGCCGCGGGGTCAGCCGGGATTCCGTCTTCGCGCTCATCTGCCGCCCTTCTATCCCGCTGGTGGAGCCTTCCGTGAAGCCAGCCCGACGGCCGGCCCGATATCTGAACAGACTGCCAGCATAGGGACGTCCGCGGTCGCCGTGTGCGTTCGCCGCGTTTTGGGCAGCGGTCCGCATTGGGTGACACCGCGTGCGGGCACGCCCACGCGTAGTGGCAGACTCTCTTGCCGTGACTAACAGCCCCTTTCAGACTGCTACCGCCACGCTCCACACCAACCGCGGCGACATCAAGGTCGCCTTGTTCGGAAACCACGCGCCCAAGACCGTCGCCAACTTCGTTGGCCTGGCGCAGGGCACCAAGGAGTACTCGACCCAGAACGCATCGGGAGGCTCCTCCGGCCCGTTCTACGACGGCGCGGTCTTTCACCGGGTGATTCGGAGCTTCATGATCCAGGGCGGCGACCCGACCGGGACCGGCCGCGGCGGTCCGGGCTACAAGTTCGCCGACGAGTTCCACCCCGAACTGCAATTCGACAAGCCCTACCTGCTGGCGATGGCGAACGCGGGCCCGGGCACCAACGGCTCGCAGTTCTTCATCACGGTCGACAAGACGCCGCACCTGAACCGGCGCCACACGATCTTCGGCGAAGTGACCGACCCGGAGTCGCAGAAGGTGGTTGACGCGATCGCGACGACGAGCACCGACGGCAACGACCGTCCCTCCGATGCGGTCGTCATCGAGTCGATCACCATCTCGTAACCAGTCCGCCCCCGCAGGCCGCTCAGCGCTGTGAACGGCCCGCGTAGCCGGCTGTCGTGAGCGTGTCGAGCACCTGTACCGGGTCCGTGCCAAGGTCCCAGCGGGAGAACAGCACCAGGTCGCCGTGGGCCTTTTCGACCTCCAGCAACCGCACTCTGCGTCCATAGCGGCGGAACTCCATGATGCGGATGATCTTGATGTCGGAATGCTGCAATACCTGCGTCCGGAACCAGCCGCGCAGCACCAGTCCTTCGGGTGTGATTGCCAGCTTCGGGCGCGCGCGCCAAGACATCCCCGCAAACAAGATCAGACCCACCGCGGCAACGCCCGCCAGAACACGCCCCGGCAGGTCTGTGATCAGGGTCACAGCGGCGATAGCCATCAGAACACCTGCGACTCCACAACCAGCGATTCCCGCCGTGTGCGGCTCCCATTGTGTTTGCTGCATGCGGTCCTTAGCCCCTCCCACCACTGTCGATGCAGTTATCCACAATCTCTATCAACAGTGGGGATAAATCACACGCGTGTGATTGGGTGGTTGGAAAGTTGCTGATGCGGTGACAAATTAGCCCAAAAATGAATTCATTCCGTTGGCTGCCGTGCTCAGTGCCAGCGCATCGTGAGCAACAACCCGGTGATCATGAAAGCGAACGCGATGGCGTAGTTCCAGGGACCTAGTTGTGCCATCCAATTGAGGGCGGCCGGCGCCTGCGTTCCGACCGCGGCCAATTGAAATACCATCAGCCAGACGAGCCCGATCAGCATGAGACCGATAAAGAGCGCGACGAACCACACGCTGGACGGCCCGACCTTGACTTTCACCGGGGTGCGGCTGACCGCGCTAACGGTGAAGTCGTTCTTCTTACGGACCTTGGACTTGGGCATGATTACCTCGCGGATTACCTCAACAACACGGTGAGCGGGACGGGGTGCAACGATAAACATCGGCAGCTGCACCTATAGCTTGGCTACGAGACTAACTCACCTGGGGCGGTGACCAGGAAATGGAGACTCGATGATCCAGACGCGCCGGTCGCCATGGCGCCTCGGCGTCCCGGTGGTTTGTGTGCTGGCCGGATTGCTGCTCGCCGCCACACACGGGGTATCCGGCGGCGCCGAGATCCGTGGCAGCGATGCCCCGCGGCTGGTGGACCTGGTCCGTGAGACCCAGTCGTCGGTGAACCGCCTCAACGCCGAACGGGAGGCCCTGGCGGGCAAGATCGACGCGGCGCACGGGCGCTCTTCGGACGCCGCATTGGCCGCGATGCTGCGGCGCTCCGCTCAGCTTGCCGGCGAGGCGGACATGAACGCGGTGCACGGCCCGGGTCTGGTGGTCACCCTTGAGGACGCGCAGCGCGACGCCAACGGCCGGTTCCCGCGCGATGCGTCCCCCGACGACTTGGTAGTGCACCAGCAAGACATCCAGGCCGTGCTCAACGCGTTGTGGAGCGCCGGCGCCGAGGCGATCCAGATGCAAGACCAACGGCTCATCGCCTCCTCGGTTCCCCGCTGTGTGGGTAATACGCTGCTGCTCAACGGGCGCACCTACAGCCCGCCTTACACGATCACCGCGATCGGTAACTCCGCAGCCATGCAAGCCGCCCTGGCCGCCGCTCCCCTGGTGATCCTTTACAAGCAGTACGTGGTCCGGTTCGGGCTCGGCTACCGCGAAGAGGTCAAGTCCGATGTGCAGATCGTCGGTCATTTCGAGCCCGACCGGCTGCATTTCGCGCAGCCCAACGGCTCGATCGGCTACTGAGGACGGCTGACCAGCAGCGCGCACGGCCCCGGGCGGTAACCTGGCACGATGCGGATCCTGGTTGTCGACAACTACGACAGCTTCGTGTTCAACCTGGTGCAGTACCTCGGCCAGCTGGGTGTGGACGCCGATGTCTGGCGCAATGACGACGCCCGGCTCTCCGACGAGACCGCCGCCGCGCGCCAGTTCCACGGCGTGTTGCTCAGTCCGGGGCCGGGCACCCCGGAGCGTGCGGGTGCTTCCATCGGGATGGTTCGCGCGTGTGCCGCCGAGAAAACTCCGTTACTCGGGGTCTGCCTCGGGCACCAGGCGATCGGCGTTGCGTTCGGCGCCACCGTCGACCGTGCACCCGAACTGCTGCACGGTAAGACCAGCAGCGTCCACCACACCAATATCGGTGTGCTGCAAGGGCTTCCGGATCCCTTCACGGCAACCCGCTATCACTCGCTGACCATCCTGCCCGAGTCGTTGCCCCCGGTGCTCGAGGTCACCGCCTACACCGACAGCGGCGTGATCATGGGGGTGCGGCATGCCGAATTGCCGATTCACGGCGTGCAGTTCCACCCGGAGTCGATCCTGACCGAGGGCGGCCATCGCATGCTGGCGAACTGGCTTGCCGATTGCGGGTTGGTGCGCAATGACACGCTGGTTCGTCGACTTGAGAATGACGTACACGCCGCGGTGCGGCCGTATTTCTCGGCCGATCCGGCGGCTACTGACCGAACTTCAGCGTGATGATCCCGTCCCGGTTCACCCCGGCGCCGACGGGCGGGTTCTGATACACCACCCGGTGGGACTGGGAGCCACCGGCGTCGACGTCGGCGCCCTTGTCCAGGATGCCCGTCCAGCCCAGCGCCCGTAGCCGCGGTTCGGCGTCCGTCCAGAACATCCCACTGAGGTCGGGCATGACGAACTGATTGCCCTTGGACACCTGCAGCTCGATCACCGAGTCCACCGGCACCATCTGTCCCTTGGGCGGATTGGTCCCGACGACCTCACCGGCCGGACGCGGGCTATCCACCTGGGCCTGGGTGACTTTGCTGAAGCCGTAGACGGTCAGGTTCCGCTGCGCGATGTCCACGGTTTGTCCCGCGATATCGGGAACCTGCTTGGTCTCCGGCCCGGAGCCGACGATGACGGCGATGACGTTGGTGATCGCCGACGTTTGGTTGGCCGGCGGGTTGGTCCCGATCACCTTGCCCAGCAGCTCCGGTGTGGACGGCGAATTGGCCTGCTTGAACTTGGTGAATCCCGCGGCTTTGAGCTTGGCGACCGCGTCGGTGTAACTCAGCGAGGAGACGTCGGGTACCTCGCGCTGTTCCGGGCCGGTGGAGACGTTGACGGTGATCTCATCGCCGGCACCGACGGAGGCGTTGGCGCTGGGGTCGGTGCCGATGACGTGATCGGGCGGGATGATCGAATCCGGCTTCTGCAGCGTGCGTGTTTTGAAGCCGCGGTTCTGCAGCGCCGCGATGGCATCGGCGGATACCTGCCCCCGCACGTCGGGCACCTGAACGTCACGGGCCCCGCCGCCGAAGGTGTTGAAGGCGATGACCACGACGATCGTCAGGACGGCCAGCGTGGCCACCGCGACGATCCAGCGACCGACCGAACCGACGGTGCGGTCCTCGCCGGCGTCGGCGAGAACCTGGCGAGGCAACGGATCGGTCCGTGGCGGGCCCGCGCTGCCGGCGGACGACAGCATCGAGCTTCGGTCCGCGTCGGTGAAAACCTTGGGCGCTTCGGGCTTTTCGCCGTTGTGCACCCGGATCAGGTCGGCGCGCATCTCCGCTGCGGTCTGATAGCGGTTCTCCGGATTTTTGGCGAGCGCCTTGAGGACAACGGCGTCGAGGTCGGCGGAGATGCCTTCGTGGCGCTGCGACGGCGGGACCGGGTCTTCACGGACATGTTGGTAGGCAACCGCGACCGGTGAGTCTCCGACGAAAGGCGGTTCGCCCGTGAGGATTTCGTACAGGACGCAACCCAACGAATACACGTCGGAACGGGCGTCGACGGTCTCGCCGCGGGCTTGCTCGGGCGACAGGTACTGCGCGGTTCCAATCACCGCGGCGGTCTGGGTGACGCTGTTGCCGCTGTCTGCGATCGCGCGGGCGATACCGAAATCCATCACCTTGACCGCATTGGTGGTGCTGATCATGATGTTGGCCGGCTTGACGTCGCGGTGGATGATGCCGTTCTGATGACTGAAGTTCAGCGCCTGGCACGCGTCGGCGATGATCTCGATCGCGCGCCGCGGCGGTAGCGGGCCGTCGGTGTGCACGATGTCGCGCAGGGTGACCCCGTCGACGTACTCCATGACGATGTAGGGCAGCGGCCCGGTGGGGGTCTCCGCCTCACCGGTGTCGTACACGGCGACGATGGACGGGTGATTCAACGCGGCGGCGTTTTGCGCCTCGCGCCGGAAGCGTAGGTAGAAGCTGGGATCGCGGGCCAGATCCGCGCGCAGCACCTTGACCGCGACGTCGCGATGCAAACGGACGTCGCGGGCCAGGTGAACCTCGGACATACCCCCGAAGCCGAGGATCTCGCCCACTTCGTAACGGTCGGACAGGTGCTGCGGGGTGGTCATTGCGATGTCTCGTGTCGGGCCGGTCCGGGGCGGAATCCAGCCGTCCCCATCGTGCCGTCATCGGGCCAAGTGAGCCGCACGCCGGGGTGGGTCGCGGAACCGCTCGGCGTGTTGGTCGGTGGCGGCGCCGAGGCCGGCGGGGTGCCGGTGTCGGTGACCGTCGGGGGTTGTTGCTGCTGATCCCCCCGGGAATTGATGACGATGAGCACCGCGATGATGATCGCCAGCGCGCCGAGCACCCCGGCGGCCCACAGCAGTGCCCGCTGCCCCGACGAGAAGGTGCGCCGGGCCGGGGGCGGACGGTGCCCGCCGGTGGTCGGGCGGGATCGCCGCGGCGCAGCGCTTCGAGGGGACACCGCGGCCGCCCTGGTCGTCGGGCTGGACGGAATCGCCGCGGGCGATGCCCGGCCCGGAGGCGGTGACTGGCTGGGGCGGGGAGGGCGACGACCGGCGCGCACCGCGGCCACGGCATCGGCGAACGGTCCCCCGCTGCGGTAACGCATCGCCGGATTCTTGACCAGCGTGATCTCGATGAGTTCTCGGACGTTGGGCGGCAGCTCCGGGGGCAGCGGCGGCGGAGGTTCCTTGATGTGCTTCATCGCCACCGTCAGCGCGCCGTCACCGGTAAACGGCCGCTTACCCGAAACAACCTCGTAGCCAACGACTCCCAGCGAATACACATCGCTGGACGGGGTGGCGTCGTGACCAAGGGCCTGTTCGGGCGCGATGTATTGGGCGGTCCCCATCACCATCCCGGTCTGGGTCACCGGGGCCGCGTCGACGGCCTTGGCGATACCGAAGTCGGTGATCTTCACCTGGCCGGTCGGGGTGATCAGGATGTTGCCCGGCTTGACGTCGCGGTGGACCAGACCGGCGGCGTGCGCGACCTGCAACGCGCGTCCGGTCTGCTCGAGCATGTCCAGTGCGTGCCGCAGCGACAGCCGGCCGGTGCGTTTGAGCACCGAGTTCAGCGGCTCGCCGTTGACCAGCTCCATCACCAGATAGGCGGTGCGGCCTTCCCCGTCCAGCTGGCTCTCGCCGTAGTCGTGGACCGCCGCGATCCCGGGGTGGTTGAGCATCGCCGTGGTCCGCGCTTCAGCGCGGAAGCGCTCGATGAACTCGGGGTCCTGGGAAAACTCCTGTTTGAGTACCTTGACCGCGACGCGGCGGCCCAGGCGGCTGTCCACCGCCTCCCAGACCTGACCCATGCCGCCGGTGGCGATCAGCCGCTGCAGGCGGTATCTGCCTGACAGCGTCACACCAACTCGCGGGCTCATGGTCCTCCCTGTAGCGCGGCCTGGATCACAGCCCGACCGATCGGCGCGGCGAGTGCACCCCCCGTCGCGGACAGGCGGTCGGCGCCATTCTCCACCAACACCGCCACGGCGACCTTCGGGGTCTGTGCGGGCGCGAAAGCGATGTACCACGCGTGCGGCGGTGTGTGCCGCGGATCGGTGCCATGCTCTGCGGTACCCGTCTTGGATGCGATCTGCACGCCGGGAATGGCCCCTTTCTGTTGTGCGACCTTCTCGGCGCCGACCATCAGCTCTGTCAGCTTAGCGGCGACCTGCGGCGACACCGCGCGCTGCTGCTCATAGGGTGCGGTGGTGCTGATGGTGGTCAGGTCCGGCCCCTTGAGGCTGTCGATGAGGTAGGGCTGCATCGTCACCCCGCCGTTCGCGATGGTCGCGGCGATCTCGGCGTTCTGCAAGGGTGTCATGGCGACATCCTTCTGGCCGATGCTCGACATTCCCAGGGCCGCGGCGTCCGGGATGATCCCGATGGTTGATTCCGCGACCTGCAGCGGGATGACGCTCGGGGTGGTGTCCAGGCCGAATGAGTGCGCCATGCTGCGCAGCGCGTCGGATCCGGTGAGGATGCCGAGTTGGACGAATGCGGTGTTGCAGGACAGGGCGAACGCCTGTTGCAAGGACACGGTCGGCTCGTTGCCACACGCCTGTCCACCGTAGTTCTCCAAAGTCGCGGTGCTATTGGGCAGTGGGATCGAGGGGGCGGCGGTCAGCTGTTCGCTGTCGGAGGCGCCGGCCTGCAGCGCGGCCGCGGTGGTGATGACCTTGAAGGTGGAGCCGGGTGGGTAGGTCTCCGAGATGGCGCGGTTGGTCATCGGGTTGTTGGGATCGTCGCGCAGCCGTTGCCAGGCCTGCGCCTGCACCTCGGGATCGTGCGACGACAGCTGATTGGGGTCATAGGACGGTGATGACACCATCGCCAAAATCTTGCCGGTGGCCGGCTCGAGTGCGACGACGGCGCCCTTGCACGGCGGGCCCCCGCAGCCCTGCTGCATCCCGTCCCAGGCGGCCTGCTGGACCCGCGGCTTGATCGTGGTGTCGACGTTGGCCCCGCGGGGGTCGCGACCGGTGAAGAAGTCGGCCAGCCGGCGTCCGAACAGCCTTTCGTCGGAGCCGTTCAACAGCGGGTCCTCGGCCCGTTCCAGACCAGTGCTGGAATAGCGCAACGAGTAAAACCCGGTGACCGGGACGTATGCGGCGGGGTTGGGATAGACCCGCAGGAACCGGAAGCGGTTATCGGTGGCGACGGAGTAGGCCAACAGCTGTCCGCCCGCCACAATCTGGCCGCGCTGGCGCGAGTACTCGTCGAGCAGGACCCGCTGATTGCGCGGGTCGACGCGCAGCGAGTCGGCCGCGAAGACCTGCGTCATCGTGGCATTGATCAACAGCAGCACGATCAACGCCATCACGGTCACCGAGATCCGGCGCAGGGAGGCGTTCATACTTTCTCGATCACCTCGGTGCCGGCGGCCGCGATCGGTGGATTGCGGCGCGCGGGGGTGCGCAACGGACGGCGGGCGCTGTGCGAGATACGCGCCAGGATGGCCAACAGCACATAGTTCGCCAGCAATGACGAACCGCCGTAAGACATCCACGGGGTGGTCAACCCGGTCAGCGGGATGAGCTGGGTTACCCCGCCGACGACGATGAATAGCTGAAGGGCCAGCGTCGAGGCCAAGCCCGCCGCCAGCAGCTTGCCGAAGCTATCCCGGGTGGCGATGGCCGTACGCATTCCTCGCACGATGACGATGGTGTACAGCATCAAGATGCTCGCCAGGCCCACCAACCCCAGCTCCTCGCCGAACGCCGCGATGATGAAGTCAGTGGACGCGGCCGGCACGGTGTCGGGTTGGCCATTGCCGAGCCCGGTGCCGAAGATCCCCCCGGTGGCAAAGCTGAACAGCGACTGCACAATCTGATAGCCGCTGCCGTCGGGGTCGGAGAACGGGTCCCACCACATCTGCACCCGGACCCGGACGTGGCGGAAAATGAAGTACGCGACAACGCTTCCCGCGGCGAACAGCACCAGGCCGATTCCCACCCAGCTGAAGCGTTGGGTGGCGAGGTAGACCACCACCAAAAATGATGTGTACAGCAATAGCGAAGTGCCAAGGTCCTTTTCGAAGGCCATCACGCCGACCGAGATCACCCAGGCCGCCAGCAGGGGCGCGAGGTCGCGGGGGCGAGGCAGGGTCAAGCCCATGAAGTGCTTGCCGACGCTGGTGAACAGGCCGCGTTTGGCGATCAGCACCGCGGAGAAGAAGATCAGGAGCAGGATCTTGGAGAATTCGGCGGGCTGAATTGAGAAGCCGGGCAAGCGAATCCAGATCTTGGCGCCGTTCTGTTCGGACAGCGATGCCGGCAACAGGGCGGGAATCACCAGGAAGATCAGACCGAAGAGTCCACATATGTAGCCGTAGCGCGCCAGTTGCCGATGGTCTTTCAAGAAGGTGACCACCAGGGCAAAGGTGACCACACCGACCAGGGTCCACAGCATCTGCTGGGTCGCACTGGGGTGGTGGCGGCCGCTGAGCTGGTCGGTCACCAGATCGAGCCGGTGAATCATCACCAGGCCAAGCCCGTTGAGCAATGCGACGATCGGCAACAGCAGCGGATCGGTATAGGGCGCGAAACGCCTGATGGCCATGTGTGCCGATCCGAACACGACGAGAAACACCAGCCCGTAGTTGATCGCGTTCCAGCGCAGATCGCGGGTTTGATTGGCCTCAACTATCAGCAGCGCGGTAACGGTGATCAACGAGGCGAAGCCCAGCAGCAACAACTCGGCGTTGCGCCGGGTAGGCAGAGGGGGCGTGACCGCGACCGGCGGCTGAAGCTGTGTTGTCATGCCACCGTCCGGCAGTCGATGCCCGGTTGGAGTGGGGGCCCGGGGAGAGCGGTCACCGTTTGCGACGTGGTGGTCGGACCTGCCGGTGATGAGTTCGCGGGGCCGTTGGAGGCGTTCGTGCTGGGTGGTGCTGGCGATGCGGTGGTGCTGGATTCGGGTGTTCCGCTGCCGGTGGACGGTGACCGGGGCGGCGAGGTGGCGCGTGGTGACGGGCAGATCGGCAGCAGGTATTCGGCCAACAATTGGCGCAGCTGCGATTCCGCTTGGTCCAGGCTGCCGCCCGGCAGTCCCGTTTGGACTTGGACCTGTCCGGGACGGCGCAGATCTTGCAGCGTCATCATCTGGCAATTGGGGTGGCCGGATTGCCCGTAGCTGACCAGGGACAGCTCGTTGTGGGTGTTGACGCAGCCCACCAGGTAGGGCCGTTGCAACGGAACACCCAGCAGGGTTCCCTGGATCCCGCGGACGATGGAGACCCGGCCGTTGTATTCGGCGACGTAGTAGTTGCGCTGGATGACCCACCACCCGACAGTGAAGCCCCCGAGAACCAGCAGTACCGCCAAGGCGGCGAAGACGATCATGTGCCGGCGGGACCACCGCGGCCGATGTGTCGTTTCCGGTTGCGGCGCAACGCGTTTGGCTGACTCTTCGCGAGGCCTGATCGCCGAGGCGCGCCCGGCCGAGGTGTTGGGCAGTGTCATTTGGTCCTCGTCGCCTGACACCGCGCCGGCGAGGATCGGCTGGGTTTGCCCGTAGTCGTAGTCGACGACGTCGGCGACCACGACGGTGACATTGTCCGGACCGCCGCCGCGCAGCGCCAGCTCGATGAGGCGGTACGCAGCCTCGGCGACGTCGGGAATTTGCAACGCCTCGAGGATGGTCTCGTCGCTCACCGGGTCCGACAACCCGTCGGAGCAAAGGAGATAGCGATCGCCGGTGCGCGCTTCCCGCATGGTCAGTGTCGGCTCGACCTCGTGACCGGTGAGCGCGCGCATGATCAACGATCGCTGCGGATGGCTGTGTGCCTCTTCCCGGGTGATACGGCCTTCGTCGACCAAGGTCTGCACGAACGTGTCATCCTTGGTGATTTGGCTCAGTTCGCCGTCGCGCAACATATAGCCACGCGAGTCGCCGATGTGCACCAATCCAATTCGGTCGCCCGCGAACAGGATTGCGGTAAGTGTGGTGCCCATCCCTTCAAGTTCGGGCTCCGCTTCGACCTGAGCGGCGATGGCCGCGTTGCCGGAGCGCACCGCGTTGTCGAGCTTGGCCAGCAGGTCGCCGCCGGGCTCGTCGTCATCAAGGTGGGCGAGTGCGGCGATCACCAACTGGGACGCCACCTCGCCGGCGGCGTGACCGCCCATGCCGTCGGCCAGAGCGAGGAGGCGGGCGCCGGCATAGACAGAGTCTTCGTTGTTGGCGCGCACCAGGCCGCGGTCACTCCGGGCGGCGTATCGCAGGACCAGGGTCACGGGCGCCACTCCTCGATCCCGGCCGGAAAACCTACCGAGCCAGCATCATCGTCATTGGCGCGGGTCACGGGCGCAACTCGATCGCCGTTTTGCCGATTCGAATCGGCGTTCCTATCGGAACTCGTACCGCAGTCGTCACTTTCGCCCTGTCAAGGTAAGTACCGTTGGTCGATCCTAGGTCTTCGACGTACCACTCCGAGCCGCGCTGCGATAGCCGGGCGTGCCGCGTCGAGGCGTAGTCGTCGGTGAGCACCAGGGTGGAGTCGTCAGCCCTTCCGATCAACACCGGCTGGCTGCTGAGCGTGATGCGCCCGCCCGCCAGCGCGCCTTCGGTCACCACCAGATAGCGGGCCGCGCGACGGTGTTGACGCGAAGGCAGCAGCGTGCCGCGCAGCGCCAAGCCCCGCCGCACCATGACAGCACCGGTGGGAGCATAGATATCGGTCCGCAGGATTCGCAGCACAGACCAGATGAATACCCATAGCAACATCAAAAATCCGGCGCGCGTCAGCTGCAGTACCAATCCCTGCATCTGGCGTCCTTTCCGTCCTAGCGTCGTATCCCCGGCGCCCGCGACTCCGAGCACATCGGCTACGCCACGATACTTGGACGGTTGTCGACACGGGGCGAAGCACGGCAGCGTTAGCCCAGTGACTTAGTGGATTCGGACGATGATTTCCGAGTGGCCCAAACGGATGACGTCGCCGTCGGCCAGCTGCCACTCCTGGACCGGCGCGTTGTTCACGGTGGTGCCGTTGGTGGAGTTCAGGTCTGACAGCAGCGCGACCTGTCCATCCCAGCGGATCTCCAGGTGACGCCGTGACACGCCGGTGTCGGGCAACCGGAACTGCGCGTCTTGCCCGCGGCCCACGATGTTGGAGCCCTCGCGCAGCTGATAGGTGCGGCCGCTGCCGTCGTCGAGCTGCAGGGTGATCGCGGTGCCGGTGGCGCCGTAGCCGCCCTGGCCGTAACCGCCGTAGCCACCCGCCTGTTGACCGTAGTCGGCCGGCTGCCCGTACTCCGCTTGCTGCCCGTACTCGGGCTGCTGGCCGTAGTCGTACTCGGGGCTGGCGGCCTCGGGGTAGCCCCCGGCCTGGCCTCCGTACGTCCCGCCCTGCGCGTGCTCGGCGTACTGGGTGTATTCGGCGGATCCGTAGTCCTGGCGACCGTATCCCGCGCCCTGCTGGTAGCCCTGGTCGTACCCACCGCCCTGCTCGGGGTAGGCGGGGCGCTGTTCTGGCGGGGCGTAGCCGCCCTCGTCCTGGCGGGCCGGCCCGCGACCGTAGTCGCCGTATCCGCCGCCGTAACCCTGCGGGCCAGCTCCTGGCTGGGCGCCGGGTGGGCCGTAACCGCCGCCCTGGCGGTACCCCTGGTCATAGCCTTGGCCGCCGCCATATCCGGCGGGCGCGGGAGGGCGCTGCTCATACGAAGGCGGGTAGCCGCCCTGCCCCGGTTCGGGGTAGCCGCGCTGATCCTGGTATCCCTGTTGCGGTGGGTAGCCGCCCTGCTCTTGCTCGGGGTGGCCGCGCTGGTCCTGGTATCCCTGTTGCGGTGGGTAGCCGCCCGGCCCCTGCTCGGGGTAGGCGCCTTGCTCGGGATAGCCACCCTGCTCGGGTTGGCGCGGCGGCGGGTATCCCTGTTGCGGTGGGTAGCCGCCCTGCTCAGGCGGATATCCTCCCCGCGGGTCGGGTGCACCCTGTGGGCCATCGTGCGCCTCGTCCTGGGGACGCCGGTACCGGTCGTCGTGGTACTCGTCACCGGGCCGCCCCGGCCCCTGATCCCCGCGGTAGCTCGAGTTGTCAGTCATGGGTGCTACTCCTCGTTCATCGCCGAACGCATTATTTGATTGTGGCCGGACGGGGTCTTCGACCGTCGGGCGGGGCTGGACATCGGGGTTGACAGCACCACGGGCGCGGTACTGGCCGGTACGCAGGTTCGACGACTGCCCAAACCGAACGACCACCTCACCATACGTTTGCCACCCCTGTTCGTGGATGTAGTCAGCCAAGTACCTCGCGAAAGAGCTCGACGTGAGATCCGGATCGGCGCTCACCTTCTCGAAGTCGTGCATACCGAGGGTAATGATGTATTCGTTGGGGGCCAAAAGGCGATTTCCGTGAAGCTTCTGGACTCCGTCGCGCGCTTCGCGGCATAACAGGGCTTCTACCTCCTGCGGGACGATCGATCCGCCGAATACGCGGGCGAAGGCGTTGTCCACCGTCGCCTCGAGCTTGCGCTCGATCCGCGCGACCAGCCCCCGTTGGCTACTCATGTCCTACCGTTCGCTTGCACTTGCCAGAAGGTATTGCCCGTGCGCGGCAAACGAATCGCCGGCGTGCTGATTCACTCCCGCATGGTATCGGGACATCGCGACGGTGCGGCACTCCCGAAATGGTGAGAACTGCGTCCCCGCAGCTCAGAGCCACGCCCGCGGTTAGGTGCTCGGCGCCGGAAGGCTTGCGGGCCCGCTGCGGCGGTTCGGGAATCGGGCCATTAGAGTGATATGGTCCATCGGTTGTTTTTCCGGGCGAGTGGCGGAATGGCAGACGCGCTGGCTTCAGGTGCCAGTGTCCTTCGGGACGTGGGGGTTCAAGTCCCCCTTCGCCCACATTGAGCGGTGCTACGAAAAGTCACGACCTCGCAAGAGGTCGTGACTTTTGTGTTCGAGGGCCGCGAGATCCGGCGTCCCCCTATGAGCCGGCACAGCCGTACGTTCCGTGGCCCTCGACAATCACGTCGTCCTTGAAGGTCAAGACCTCGTTGACCAGATCGTCGTTCTGATTGCGGTAGGTGATGACGATCGTGTTGACGCCTTGGTAGACGCCTTCGACGGTGAACCGAAGATCCGGAATGCGTTCAATAGCGGCGACCCAGTACCGCCGCAGCACCGCCTTGCCGCGCACCACCCCCTGCGTTTCCGGCAGGAGTTCGGCGGCCACGGGCGACGTGAACACGACGTCGTCGCGGAAGTCATCCAGGACGGCATCGACGTCGTGGGCGTTCCAGCGTTCTGCCCATCGTCTGGAGAAGGCGGCCGCATCGACGTTCATGGACGGCACTGTAGCGCGGGTGAATCGGCAGCCCAGCGATTTTCGTGCTCCCCGCTTGCTTCCGGTCACAGTTGGCGGCGAATGTCGAGAAAGTGGTGCCGCAGCTCGTGCGCGGTGTGTACCGCGACCCATGGACGCACAGTCGACGCCATTCGTCGGGCAGCTCATCACGCGGATGGCATGCGTACTCCAGCGGAGACCAGACGTCGGGCGCGAACGGGACCGCGCATCTCGGGGCCGGAGTCGGCGCATGAACGTTCTCGCGTCCGCCGTGCGCGACGCGATGACGCGATCGCCGCATGACTTGGTCGTCCTGGACAAAGAAACCGACCGCTGGATAACCCGCCCCTGGCCCGAGGTACACGGGACGGCCGAAAGCATCGCCACGCATTTGCTGCAGCAGGATCACCTTGGCGCCGTAGGCCTTGTCGGTGAACCGACCGTCGAGCTGGTCGCCGCCGTTCAGGGTGCGTGGCTGGCGGGTGCCGCCGTCTCGATTCTCCCCCGCCCCAGACGCGGTGCCGACCCGGCTGAATGGGCGCGCAGCACGCTGAATCGGTTCCGTGGAATCGGAGTCAGCACGGTATTCAGTCACGGAGCCACCCTGCGCACGTTGGGCGATGCGGAGTCGACCCTGTCGGTGTGTAGCCTTGCCGATGCCGCTCGCACCCCGGCGTCGAATAGGCCTCAGGGCCAGCCGGATTCGAATGCCGCGATCCTGCAGGGCACCGCCGGCTCGACTGGTGATCCCCGAACGGCGGTCTTGGCGCCGGGCGCCGTGCTGAACAACGTGCGCGGCCTCATCGAGCGGCTACAGCTCGACGGCGCCTCCGACCGGGCGTGTTCCTGGCTGCCGATCTACCACGACATGGGTTTGACCCTCTTGCTGACCGCTGTTCTGACTGGGGTGCCGCTATGGCAGGCGCCGACGGGTGCGTTCTCTGCGGCGCCGCTCCGCTGGGCGGATTGGCTTTCCGCCAGCGCGGCAACCTTCACCGCCGGCCCCAATTTCGGGTATTCCATCCTCGGTCGCTACGCGTCGCAAGTTCCGGACGTCGATTTGGGAGCGCTGCGGATTGCGATCAACGGCGGCGAACCCGTTGATTGCGAGGGGTTTCAGCGATTCGCCACGGGAATGGCCCCGTTTGGTTTGCAGGCGTCGGCGGCCATACCTGCGTACGGGATGGCCGAGTCGACCTGCGCCGTGACGATGCCCGCCTGCGGGGAGGGGTTGCGCATCGACGAGCGGACGGAATCGGGTGCACGCCAACAATATGCACTGTTGGGCCGCCCGATCTCCGGTATGGAATTGCGCATCAGCCCGACGGACCACGCATCGGATGATCGGGTCGGGGAAATAGAGATCCGTGGATCGTCGATGATGACGGAGTACTTCGGCGACGCGACCATCGAGCCCGATCGCGGTGCGCAGTGGTTCCGCACGGGAGACATCGGTTACCTGGTCGACGGCGCGCTGGTCATTTGCGGTCGCTCCAAAGAGGTCATCACGATTGCCGGCCGCAACATCTTTCCCACCGAAATCGAGCAAGTGGCCGCGCAAGTGGATGGTGTGCGGCACGGTGGCGTAGTTGCGGTCGGCTCCAAATCCGGTGCCGCCCAGTCTCGGCTGGTGATCGCCGCGGAATTCGCGGGGTCGGATCCCGATGTGGCCCGCAGCGCCGTCATCAAGCGGGTCATTTCGGTGTGCGGGGTGACGCCGGCCGATGTCGTATTGATGCCACCCGGATCATTACCGCGTACTTCGTCGGGCAAGCTGAGACGACTGGAGGTCCGCAGCCAACTACAAGCCTGAGGCCGAGCGCTATTAGGGCGCCGCCCGATTCAGGGAGTACGGCCCGGTTCATCCATTCGGCGGCCCGTTCCGCGTCTGCTCCGTCGGGATCAGCGACGCGAATGTTGTTCGAGGGCAGCGGTTCGGGTCCGGGTGGTGCCGGAACCTGCCGGACGGTCGCGGAGATATCGGTGAGTGCATGGGCGAGTGCAGCCCCGTGTGCCTGCAGTGGCCGGAAGCTTCGGGCGCACCACCGCGAAACAGCGACTAGCGACCCGATTCGGTTCGGCCGGCCAGCGCCTGAGTGTGCCGGTCATGCTCCGCTGATACGCAGTCTGCAATGAATTGACGGGTGCGTTCGCGCCAGTACCCTTATGAGCTAGCTCAGGGAGGGTGGCAAATGCTCGCAACACCGTCGCGGGGACTGACGTTTAGAGCTGCCCGGCTACGAGCGGTGCTGTGGGACTTCCGTATATAGATGAGCAGGCGCTGATCGCCGAGGCCGGTGGCGACCCCTGGGCGATCAATGCCAGCCTGCAGGCGGGCAGCCCATTGCAGATTTCCAATCTGGCCGGCGCCTTTCATCGCGCGGGCCGGTGCACGGCGGAGGCCGACAACGCGTTCCAGCAGGCCCGTACCCGCTTCGAGGCTGCCTGGAACCACCACGATGGCGGCCATCCGATCAACGACTCTGACGAAGTTCAGCGGGTCACGAAATCCCTAGGGGCGCAGTCCTTGCAACTGCCCAAGATCGGTGCGGACCTGGAGAACATTGCCGCGGCGTTGGCCGACGCGCAGAACGCCGGGGCCGCGCGGATCGCCACCTTGGATGCCCAGTTGACGAATATTTCGGACTTGGTTACCCAGGCCGTCGCCTTGTTGAACAACGACAAGAGCCTCAGCGCAGGCGAAAAGGACGCGCTGCACACCCTCATCAATACTTGCGAGGACGACGCCCTGCGTGACACCAAAGCCGCGCTCGCCGCGCTGCAATCGATCCGAAACGGCTACTCCGATGGGCTCCGGAATTCGCTGAATAGCCTTCACGCCGAGGGGTATGACGGCGCCCCACTTCACGGTGTCGACGGGGACGGCGTTGCTCCGCCGTCTCCCACCCAACAGGCCGCATTGGCTGAGCTTCGCCAAGTCACCAATCAGGCCGTCGTGGACCAAATGGCCAAGGTGCGCGCCGCGCAGGAGGCGCTCAACAAAGCTACGGCCGACCTCTATACCCATGGCCCGGGCTCGCCGGAAGGCGAGGCCGCCAGCGCCCGGCTGCCAAAGCTCAAGGCCGACCTTGCCCATGCTCTCGACGACCTGGGCAAGATTCCCGACTACAACAGCGTTGACCCGGCGTCGGTAAGCATCACCCCCGACGGGCATTTCATGTTCACCTACAACGTCAACGGGCAGCCCGTACAGGCCTTCGGCCAGCTCAGGAACGGCTCGGGTGAGTTCTTCGACCAAGCCACCGGCACGTACTACACCTTCAACGCCGGCAAGTTGACCGGCATGCGCACACCCGATCCGGGGCAGGTGGAAGCGACGTCCGAACCGCTGTTTACGGCCATCACCCTGGCGGTCGGGGCGCCAGAGCTCAAGGCGGGCGGTGAGGCGCTCGTTCACGGCGTGAAGATGCTTTTCAGCCGCGAAATGCTGGAGGGGCTGACGGCCGACAACGTGTTCCCCCGCGCACTCGCCGGAGCCGAGGAACACTTCCAAGCCGCCGAGCGGAACCTGGCTTCTCATGCCCCGCTGCCCGGAGAGCCGATCCCGGGCACCCACCCTCTTGAGCCACCGGTGGTTGAGCACACGCCGCCCGCCCCGCACGGCGACGTGCCCGTCGAACATGCGCCGGCCGGACCTCACGTGCCGGCGTTGCCCGATAGCCCGGC
Organism: Mycobacterium sp.; assembly: GCF_004298145.1. GTDB lineage: Bacteria > Actinomycetota > Actinomycetes > Mycobacteriales > Mycobacteriaceae > Mycobacterium. The sequence continues at coordinate 11,051 of NZ_SCRH01000071.1, read as the reverse complement.
GCCCGTCGTGGTTGATCCAGCCCATCCGGAATTCCACCTTGATAACCCGCTCAACTACATGCCACCCGAGCTGCGAGCGATGTCCGAAGCACATCTGACCGGAAGTGGTGAAACTGTTCTGGGACCGTATAAAAACCCGTTTGGGGGGCCCTCGTACATCGACCTCGCCCAGCAGCGCGGCGCAAGCTACTTCGATATCGGAGACGCGTGGAACTCGTCCACACCCGTAGAGCAACTCGCAGCAAATCAGCATGTACTCGACATTGCAATCGCAAATCGGGACACTATTAGGTTGTCAACGTCCATCGATAGTGTTTTGGACAATACGTACACGGCCGCCGAACTCAAGTACCTGATGGAGCACGGATACCAAGCAGCGGATGGCTACACCTTAGTCCCGCCGAAGATCGGAGGTCAGCGTTGAAAACGCTTCTGGAATTTATTGTTCAATATGTCGGCGTTCTTTACCTCAATCCAAAATACAGAATTACAGACTCATCCAACCGAGGCCTCGCCGACATCGATGCATCGATCTCGTTCACCGGCGAGCAGCTCAGGTGGGATGTGATCAATGATCGCGGCATCATCTATTTCGCCGCCGCACCGGTCCTCTATTCGACCTCGGACGATTGGTTTTGGCTGTCACTAATTCGCCAGTACCTAGAAGGAGTCGACGACACAGGAGCAAGCGGCGCGATAGATCAGGCCAATTGGTTATCGGCGAACCTGAATCGAGTCGAGGAGATGTTCGCGGATCAATCGACTGCCTCACGTATTTGCGAGGAGCTGATTACCCTGCGCCGGTCGAATTCGTCCAAAAAATGGGGATGGCCGAAACCGGATGAAATCAGCTAGGCACAACGTCGATAACTTGTGTCGGCGTAACGGTTGTGCCGTTGCCCGCCTCTGACCTTGCGTGTGCCTAAGACTGCACCCACTGCTCAATCTCCGGAGTGACCGGGTCGGTGATGTCGTCGAACTCGGGGTGCTTCTTGAGCACCGTGCCGATCATCGAGCACACCGGAACAATGCGCTTGCCCTCATCGCGCGCCTCGTTGAGCGCTTCCTCGACGAGGATGGTCGCCAGGCCGCGCCCGCCATAGGCCGGATCGATTTCGGTGTGGTGGAAGACGCGTTGGTCCCCGCGGTCGACGAAATCGGCGAAGCCCACCGTCTTGCCCTCGACGGCGATCGTGTACTTGCCGTCCTGGAGGCTCACCATGGTTTCCGCGCCGGTCTTATCCGTTGTCATTTGTGCTTCCCTTTCTTTTGCGGTGTCGGTCGTGGACGCAACCGAGTGGTCGGCAGCGGCGGGGCGGGCAATCGGGCGAGCGCTCCACGGTATCCGTGCACATCGCCGAACCAGTCGTCGCCGTCCTCCCACAGTCGGCGGTAGTTGACGATGTCCTCGTGGCTTCGTCCCACGAAGTTCCACCACATCACCAAGTCTTCGGCGAACGGGGTGCCGCCGAGCAACAGCACCCGCGCGGGCCGCTCCCCCACGTTGCGCACGTGCAGTTGCGAGCGGCCCGGATTCAGGTACGCCAGATCGGCGATCGCCAGGGCTTCCCCGTCCACGTGGACGGCACCCGAATCACAGAGCACTCCGTGTTCGAAGGTGGGGTCGACGGCGATGTCCAGGCCGGCCCCGGCGTCGAGGTCGAGCTGAGCGCCCAGCAACGGAGTGAATGTCGGCGCCGGCGAACGACTTCCGGCCAGCTCGCCGAGGAATACGCGCGCCTCGGCGCCCGGCAGCGAGACCGGCGCGGGCGCGTAGTGCGCAAAGCCTCGCCCGGTGTCGCGGTCGGAAGCGGGCAGCGCCACCCAGAGCTGGACGCCGTGCAAGAAGGACCCCGAGTCAACCGACACTTCGGAATGGCAAATGCCGGCGCCCGCGGTCATCAGGTTCAGCTCGCCGGGCCGTACGACCGCACGTACGCCGGCACTGTCGCGGTGCTCCACTTCTCCACCGAACAACCAGCTGACGGTTTGTAGTCCCGTATGCGGGTGTGGCGGGACGTCCATCCGCGCGGCAACCGGACCGTAGTGGTCGATGAAGCACCACGCACCGATCAGCGAGCGTTGTCGCTGCGGCAGCGTGCGTTGGACCCGGATCGCCCTGGGACCGCCCAGGGGGACCTCTCGCGGATGCAGCACCTCCACCATGGGCGAGTCGCCCAGATGTTGGGAAGCAGCACAGGCGACTTCGGCCGGCGCGGCTTCGAGGTTGCTCATCGTTCACCCTCCGTCGCGGGCCCACCAAGAGCGCCGTCATCCGCGACCGTACCCGGCCGACTCACTTTCCCGGAGGCCGCAGCACCTTCATGGCCAGCCGCATGACCGGCCCGGGCACACGATCCTGCATCGACAGGGCGGCTTCGGCGGCACGGGATCGCAGCAGGGTGCCGCGCCCGAAGACCCGGTTCAACGCTCCCCCGGACGGCTCGAGCACCACATGCAGCGGCGGCGTACCTACGGCGGCCCCCAGCGCGTTGGAGATGACCATCCGCTGGATCTCGCTGGTTCCTTCAAAGATGGTGTACAGCTTGGCATCCCGATACCACTTCTCTACCGGGTGATCGGTGATATAGCCCCAGCCACCCATCGTTTGGATGGCGCGCTCGGTGGCCTTGACCGCTACCTCGCTGGCGGCCATCTTCGACATCGAGCCCTCCCCCCGTTCAAACGGAACGTTGTTCGCCGCCATCCACGAGGCGCGCCAGGTGAGCAGCCGAGCCGCGTCGATCTGGGTGGCCAGTTCCGCCAGCGGGAACGCGATGCCCTGGTTGTCGATGATGGGCCCGCCGAACGCCTCACGCTCGGTGGCATACGCGGTCGCGTACTCCAACGCCGCGCGGGCGATCCCGATGGCCTGGGCGGCGACCATGGGCCGGGTCTGCTCGAAGGTGCCCAACGTCGCTGAGCCGGACTGTTTTCCACCCGCCACTGCCTCTCGCGCCTTGGCGAGTTTGTGTTCGAGCTTTTCCTCCCCGCCGAGCAGATTGGCACCCGGCACACGCACACCTTCGAAGAGCAACTCGGCGGTATGGGAGGCTCGGCACCCCAGCTTGTCGAGCTTCCGCAGCAGCTTCAGCCCGGGCGTGCCGCCGGGCACCACGAATAGCGCCTGACCCCGATGGCCGAGTTCCTCGTCGACCACCGCGTTGACGACGTGCACATTGGCGATGCCGCCGTTGCCGATCCACATTTTGTGGCCGTCGATGATCCAGTCGTCACCGTCGCGGCGCGCGCGGGTGCGCAGGTTTCGCACATCGCTACCGCCTTGGGGCTCGGAGATCGCGAGAGCGGCGAGCTTGAGATCGCCTGGTGTGCCGAAACATTCGGGCGCCCAGTCCAGCATCTGTTCCGGGGATGCGGCCTGGCCGATCGCCGACAGCGCCAACGCCGGCATGACGATGGCCAGCCCTATCCCGGCGCAGCCCCAGAACAGTTCCTCCATGAACATGGGCAGCGAGATACCGGTCGGATCACCGATCAGGTCGCGATAGAACAGCGGGCTGTAGAAACCTTGCTCGGCCGCCTCCTCGAGCACCGGCCAGGGAAACTCCTGTCGCTGGTCGTAGTCGAGCGCGACTGGGCGTATTACGGATTCGGCGAACTCATGCGTGCGTCGGGCCAGATCGTGTTGTGCCGCCGTCGGGGTCAGGTCGAACGTCATGGGGTGCGCCTTCAAGGTCGACAGACTGGTCTTGCCGACCCCGACTACCCCGTTGGCTGCTGCAACAAACTGCCGAGCTGGGATTTCGGCGAAATGTCAGGCAGCCGAACGAGGCCCGACCTGGGCGAGCGGCAGATGCAATACGACCGCGGCCACCGCGACCGCCTCGTGTTCGTGCCGTGCGAGCAGCGCCGCATTCTCGGGCAGCTGGCGGGAGTTGATCTCGCCAGAAGCAATGCGCCGCAGAACGTCGTGGGCGTGGGCGAGCTGGTCGCGCTTGCGGTACTGACCGCCCGGCAGCTTCACCCCCGCCCACACGCCGTACTCCTCGCGGTGCGCGATGGCATGTTGGGCGCAGCGGCGCTGTTGCGCCAGTGGGCAGCGGCGCAGGCATTGAAGGCGAGCCTCGGTGGCCGACCGCTCGTATGCGCGGGCCTTCGCCGCGCCGTCACCACCGTCGTCGTCGGGGTAGCCGAACCAAAGCTCAGGGTTGGCTGCGCAGGGGTGTCCCATGTCGGTCTCCTTGTTGAACGCGAAACGTAGGTGAAATCGTATATGGCGACGGGTCCATCACGCAAGAGAAACGGCGATAGAAACGTATATATGCATATCCGGGACCGTGGCTGTGTAATATCCGGCCCATGGCCGGAGCGTGTGGTGAGCCGTGAATCGGCCGGTGCGGCGATCCGCGCGTTGCGGGAATCGCGGGATTGGTCACTAGCGGACCTCGCCGCCGCGACCGGGGTCAGCATCATGGGCCTGAGCTTTTTGGAACGCGGCGCCCGTAAACCACACAAAAGCACAGTTCAGAGGATTGAAAACGGGCTCGGCCTGCCGCCGGGCACTTACTCGCGGCTATTGGTGGCCGCGGATCCGGACGCCGAGTTGGCCCGCCTGATGGCCGCGCAGCCGCCCGTCGCCATGCCGGCGCGGCGCACCGGACCGGTGGTGGTCGACCGTCATAGCGACACCGAAGTGCTGGAAGGCTACGCCGAAGCCCAGCTCGATGCCCTCAAATCCGTCATCGATCGACTGCCGGCGACAACATCAAACGAATATGAGACGTATATTCTGTCTGTGATCGCTCAGTGCGTGAAAGCGGAGATGCTCGCCGCCAGCTCCTGGCGGGTCGCGGTGAACGCGGGCGCCGATTCGACCGACCGGCTGATGGAGCATCTGCAAGCCCTGGAAGCGACCCGCACGGCCCTGTTGAAGCGGATGCCCACCAGCCTGAGCGCGCGCTTCGACCGGGCCTGCGCGCAGTCGTCATTGCCGGAGACGATCATCGCCGCGCTGGTCGGCGTCGACGTCGACGAGATGTGGGACATCCGCAATCGTGGGGTCATTTCGCCGGGTGCCCTCCCCCGTGTGCGGGCCTTCACCGAGGCGGCCGAGTCGACGAGCCAAGAACGGGCGAACCAAGACAGCGTCGAGGGGGCGCAGTGAGCCAGACCGAGGTCGAAGCGTTGAGCCGCGCACATCAACTTTTCGCCGGCAGCACGATGCCGTCATCCCTGGATGCGGACACCGGGCACTACCGCAGCCTGTTGCGGCGGGCCGCCCGGCTGAACGACGGATCGGCCGGCGGCGGCTACCGACTCGCGGTGGACCACAGCCGGCAACGCCTCACGTCGGCGGCCGGCACCGACGCCGCGGTCACGAACCTGCTCGCCAGCGCCCACCGAGACCGGGCGCAGGCCGGCGACCTGACCCAAAGCGTCCTCGACGCGGCCCGGGCCGATGCCACGGTGCCCTGGTCGACCCCGTTGGCACAGCGAGAGGCGATGCGCCGGCGCGCGGCGCGACTGCGTACGCAACGGGCCCACGTCCTATCGGCGAGGTCGCGCGCGCGACGGCACCATGCGGCACTGCTGGCATTGCGGTACCGGCTCCGGTATGTGCGCGGTCTCGCGTTACTGGGCCTACCGAACGACCGTGCCGTACTTGCGGTGCGGGCCGCGTTGTCACGACTAGGTCGGCCATACGTGTGGGGCGCGACCGGCCCCGACCAATTCGACTGTTCCGGGCTGGTTCAGTGGAGCTACGCGCGGGCCGGTATTCACTTGGACCGCACCACATATCAGCAGATCAACGATGGCATCCCCGTACCCCGTTCCCAGGTGCGGCCGGGTGATCTGATCTTTCCGCACGCCGGACACGTCCAGCTCGCCATCGGCAACAACCTGGTCGTCGAGGCGCCCTACCCGGGCGCGTCGGTGCGAATAAGCCGGCTGGGCAACAGCGTTGCGATACGTCGACCGATATGACACGCCAAGATCGCCCGGCCATGCGGGCGCGACGAGAAGGGTGAGTCGATGCCGGAACAACCCGGGCCCTCGTTAGAGGCCGTTGAGGCGCGGCGATCGACGCTGGCGAGCCAGCACGGCGCCGCGTCCGACGCCGACCGTGTGCTCACCGACGTGCTCACCACTGCTCACGCCGCAGCGCGCGAGAGCGTCCGCCGGCTGGACGCCATCGCCGAGCAGATCGATTACGCCGTCGTGCAGCAAGCGGCCCTCGCCGTGGATACGCCCATGGGCGCGCGCGAGTTTCAGAAGTTTCTGCTGGACAAACAACGTGAGATCGCCACGGTTGTGGCCGGGGCTCGCGAACTCGCTCAGGCGAAAAGGGCTGTGTTGGCGAACCTTCGGACGCAGTACACCACCGGTAGCGGTTGACAAGGACTAGTCCACAACCATGCAGCTCAGTGAATTGTCGACAGGAACGCCCCTGAGTACCGTCGCCGGACATGGAGGGGTCGCGCTACTTCCCGCAGCAGGGTCCGCTGCGGTCGCAGTGCTGCCCGCCGGGCTGATGTCGGCCTACGACGATCTCCTCGCCGCGGTCAAATACGTTCGAGACCGCACCGGCGATCCGAACGCGTGGCAGACGGGGTTGGCGCCGGCCGAGGTGTCCGCTGTGATCACCCCGACGACGCGCCCCGACCAACTCGAGGCGATCCTGCGCAAGATCCGCCAACAGCATGCTGCCGTATTCGGCGAGGTAGCACCGGGCAGCCCGCCCACCGGGCGATCAGTCGAAGGAACCGCCACACCGCCCGATCGCGAATCGGGTGCCGCCGCGGACGCCATCGCCAGCGCCGAAGCCGCTCTGGCACAGCAGAACTCGGCGAGCTCGCAATTGGATATGCAAGTGGTTTCGGCCATCCTGAACGCCCACCTGAGTGCGGTCGACGGCGGGGAAGCGCTCACCAAGTTGCAACAGGAAACCGAAGCCGCCGTACGGATGAGATCAGACCTGGACACCCCGGCGGGGGCGCGCGATTTCCAACGGTTTCTCATCGGGAAGCTCAGGGATATTCGCGCGGTGGTCCTGAATGCGAGCCTGGACGACACGTCGAAGTCGGCGTTGATGGCCGCATGGACGTCGCTCTATGACGCGTCCAAGAACGAACCGAACCGGCCCGGTGAACACCCTCCGGCGCCGGTGTCCGTTGGTGATGCGCCCGCGGTCGGCACCACCGATCAGGGGAGCGACGGTATCGATTCCGACTGGGATCCGCTGCTGGACTCGTTGTTGGCCGACGATGACGAGTTGCTGCCCGGGGACATATCGGGGCCGGGTCCGATGGGGGGCGCCCCCCTCGCGCCGGCGTCGGAAACGCCGATGGCGCCCGCGTTGCCCAACTTTGGTGGTGGGCCACTCCCGGGTCTGGGCGCCATGCCCGCCTCCATGGCGGGTTGGGAAGCGCCCGGCGGCCTTCCGCTTTCGGGGTTGCGGGGTGGCGACGGAATCGATCCGGCGACGCAGGATTTGGCCGACGAAGACGTACCGGACGCCCAGGAGGACCCGAGCGCGAACGGCCCCGGCGACGAGAACAACGACCCGCAGGGTGTGTCATCCGGTGAGCCTCCGGTCGGCCCGACACCGGTGACGTTGCCCGACGGCGAAACTGTGACCGCGGCCAGCCCCCAGTTGGCTGCGGCGATCCAGGCCGCGGTCGGCGGGACACCGATCGCGGAGGCCTTCCAACAACAGGGAATGACTCTTCCCCCACCGGGAACGGCGGTGGTCAACCCCATCGATGCCGTACAGGTGACTCCGGGCGATGTCGGTATGTTCACGGATCGTCACGCCCTTGCCCTCGGACCTGGCAAGGCGCTTCTCGACGGCCAAATTCAACACATCGGCACCGTGAGCGGGCCGAGCTTCCTAGGCTGGGAGCATCCGCCGGCGGCGGCCGCGACCGTGACCACGCCGGCTAAGCCTGAACCACCGACACCTACCCGGCCGGCGACCTCGTCGACCACCTGACAAAAATGAAGTCGCCGGTACGTACGGCGGTCGTAACCAGGAGATTGCGGATGGCAGATTCGATTCATGTGGTGCCCGGGCACTTACGTCAGGCCGCCGCGCATCACCAGGACACGTCGGAGTACTTGCGCACCGTTCCGTCGTCGCACGCCGCGATTCAGGAGAGCCTCGATTCGCTCGGACCGATCTTTGGTGAACTTCGCGATGCCGGCCGCGAACTGCTTGAGCTGCGACGCCAGTGCTATGAGCAGCAGGCTGCCGACCACGCCGATTTGGCCGACCAATTGACCGTATCGGCGACGATGTGGGAACAGCACGAGCAGGAGGCTGCACGCAAGTTCGGCGACATCGTCGACCGCGGTCGATGACCGACGCGAATCCCGCTTTCGACACTGTTCATCCGAGTGGGCACATCCTCGTTCGCTCTTGCCGCGGCGGATACATGCACAGCGTCGCGCTGAGCGAAGAGGCGATGGAAACCGACGCCGAGACGCTGGCGCAGGGCATCCTGCTCACCGCCGATGTGTCGTGCCTCAAGGCATTGCTGGAGATTCGCGACGAGATCGTCGCGGCCGGACACACTCCTTCCGCCGAGGTTCCGACCCCGCGGGACCTTGATGCGGCCATTGAGAAGTTGCTGGCGCACAAACTGCGTCGCCGCAACGGCGTGCGCTGACCAGCCCGGACGGATCCTCAGCTGAGCCGCCCGCCTAGCGCAGCCACGGCTCAGCTGCGCGGGGATCGGGAGCGATACCGGTGGGCGGTTCTACGGGATTGGGGCCGAACAACTCTCGCGCGCGGGCGAGCAAGGCGCGCACCTCGTCGAGTTGCTGCTGCAGTGCAGATTCAGCCATGTCCCCACGGTACCCAGGCCTTTGCGGGCGCACAATTCACTGACCGCACAAGTCGCCGCGCTGCCGGTACGCTTAGCCAGTGGCGATCTTCGGTCGGATGACGGCGCGTCAGCGCCTCCGGAGAGCTACCCGGGAATCACTGACGATTCCGGCTTTCAGCTCTCCCATCGACTGCACCCCCTGGGTGACAGGCGGGCTGTGGCCTGCCGAATTGTCGCCGGTCGCTGTCGAGACCGCCACTCTCGCAGAGTATCTCAAGGCAGACCTGCGGCGAATTGCCAACGGCGCCAACGATGAACTCAAGGTGCTCAAGCGGGCGGGAATGACCGATCATGCCCGGCAGGCAGCCGAGGCGCGAATCATCGACGAAGCCCGTGCCCGTGCCGTGCGCCGCGTCGAATCGACGATTCGCTACCTGCATACGGTGCAGAACGGCACCCAAGCCCCCGCTGCTCCCCCACCGGCCCCGGAGCCCTCCGGTGCAGACCTGGAAAAGACGCAAGTGCTACCTGCGATCCGCGAGGTCAACCGCGTCGCCCAGGCGCCCGCGCGGAACGCACCCGAGCCACCCGAGGAACCGGTCAGAAGGCGTCGCCGCCGCGTGGCCGAACCGGTCGCTCGTCCGGACGAGCCGCAGGCGCGGCAGGCACCCACCCCCGATGACGAGGCGGCCGGGACTGCCGATCTATCGCATTTCGGAGAGACGCAGGTCATTCCGGCGGTTACCGAGGAGGAGCCGGTCGTCGAGGCGCGGGCCGACGGTGCGCTGGAACCGGCCGACGAGCCCGTCGGCAGCGGCCGCCACCACGCTGTTGTAGACGAGCCGGTCGCTGACCGCGATGAGCCGGCTGCCCCCGAGCAGCAAGCCACCGCCGATGAGGAGTCGGCCGGGACTGCCGACCTGTCCGATCTCGGAGAGACGCAGGTCATTCCGGTGGTTACCGACGAGGCGCCGGTCGTCGAGGCGCCGGTCGACAGCGCGCCGGCGCCCGTTGACGAACCCGTCGAGGTCGAACACCGTCAAACACCAGCGGACGAGCCGGTGACCGCGCAGGAGCACACCGAAAAGCTAGTAGCTCCAACAGGATTCGATAACCAACGACTGAACCGGCTCCTCGAATTTGTGGTCCGGCAAGAGCCACGGTTGAATTGGGCGATCGGGGATCGCGCTGACGGGACGACGGTATTGGTCACCGACCTCGCCCACGGATGGATTCCTTCTGGCATCAGCCTTCCGGCAGGAGTGCGGTTGTTGGAACCCGAGCGACGCAGTGGCAGGGTCGCCGCGCTGATCGGCGAAACCGCGCGCATCGTCACTTACACTCCCGGTGATTCGCTGCGTCGCTCGGCTGACTTCGCTGCGACACGATCGTCTGTGGAGGCACGCCAGCTGCCTGCGATCGATGACCTGGCAACAGTGCTGAGCAAGGCCACCCATGGGCGGGCCGATCTGCCCAAGATCGTGGCGCGGCTGGCGGATGCCGCGGCCGCGGGCACGATGGTCGTTGATCAGGAGGTCGACGTGCTGCGGGTGCATCTCGACACGGCCCGCTATCAGCTCCTGGTTCAGTATCCGAACATCAATCCGGCGCTGCTGCTCAAGTGCCTGTTGATGGCCGCCACCGAAGGCATTGCCAGCGGGGACGCGGTGTCGGCCAATTACCACTTCGCCTGGTATCACAAGCTCGCCGCGTCGACGCCCGCCAGCTGAGCCGAGAACCCCGCGCGTATGAATTGACGCTGGTCGGAGGGGTCGACGATACTGTCCCTCGTGTCGGGTTCGGGCAGTCGCGCGAATCTCAGCGATAAGGATCTCGTCGAGTCGGTTCTTCGGGAACTGAGCGAGGCGGCCGACAAGTGGGAAGCCCTTGTGGCGCAGGCCGAGGCTGTGACCTACAGCGTCGACCTGGGCGACATCTCCGCTGTTGCGAATTCCGACGGTCGGTTGATCAGACTGACGTTGCACCCCGGGGTGATGACCGGGTATGGCCACGGCGAATTGGCCGGCAGGCTGAACCTGGCGATCACAGCGCTGCGAGAAGAGGCGGAGGTCGAGAACCGGGCGAGTTACGGCGGCGCCCTGCACTGACGGCGCTTACGCGCTCATCGCCCGGGGCTTGGTTACGGGCCCCGGCTCTCTTCGCGCGCTTACGCGCTCATCGCCCGGGGCTTGGTTGACGGGCCCCGGCTCTCTTCGCGCGCTTACGCGCTCATCGCCCGGGGCTTGGTTGACGGGCCCCGGC
>NZ_SCRH01000070.1 GCF_004298145.1 Mycobacterium sp. | reverse complement strand
CGCACGTCAGGTTTTTGGTGGGTCATGCCCACCGAATGCCCACTCAGGTGGGTTCTCCTGCCGTGCACACGCAACCAGGTCAGGAGATCGAGTGATTCAGCAGGAATCGCGACTGAAGGTCGCCGACAACACCGGCGCCAAGGAGATCTTGTGCATCCGTGTGCTCGGCGGTTCGTCGCGACGCTACGCGGGCATCGGCGATGTCATCGTCGCCACCGTCAAGGACGCCATTCCCGGCGGCAACGTCAAGCGCGGGGATGTCGTCAAGGCCGTGGTGGTGCGCACGGTCAAGGAGCGCAGGCGTTCCGACGGCAGCTACATCAAATTCGACGAGAACGCCGCGGTGATCATCAAGCCCGACAATGACCCGCGCGGGACGCGCATCTTCGGGCCGGTCGGCCGCGAACTGCGCGAGAAGCGGTTCATGAAGATCATCTCGCTGGCTCCGGAGGTTTTGTAGATGAAGGTCAAAAAGGACGACACCGTCCTGGTGATCGCAGGTAAGGACAAGGGCGCCAAAGGCAAGGTGCTGAAGGTCTACCCCGAGCGCAACCGGGTGCTGGTCGAGGGTGTCAACGCGATCAAGAAGCACACCGCCATTTCGACCAACCAGCGTGGAGCCCAGTCGGGCGGAATCGTCACCCAGGAAGCCCCGATCGACGCCTCCAACGTGATGGTGGTCGACTCGGACGGTAAGCCGACCCGTATCGGCTACCGGGTCGACGAGGAGACCGGTAAGCGCGTCCGTATCTCTAAGCGCAACGGCGAGGAAATCTAGCATGACCACAACAGAGACCAATGTGAAGGCGCAGCCTCGCCTGAAAGAGCGCTACCGCAACGAGATTCGCGATGTGTTGCACAAGGAATTCGGCTACGGCAACGTCATGCAGATCCCGACGGTGACCAAGGTCGTCGTCAATATGGGTGTCGGTGACGCGGCGAGGGACGCGAAGTTGATCAACGGCGCGGTCAGCGACCTGGCGTTGATCACCGGGCAACGGCCCGAGATCCGTCGCGCGCGCAAGTCCATCGCACAGTTCAAACTGCGTGAGGGCATGCCGATCGGTGCCCGGGTCACCCTGCGCGGGGACCGGATGTGGGAGTTCCTCGACCGTCTCACCTCGATCGCGCTGCCCCGTATCCGCGACTTCCGCGGCCTTTCGCCCAAGCAGTTCGACGGTGTCGGCAACTACACCTTCGGGCTGGCGGAGCAGTCGGTGTTCCACGAGATCGACGTGGACAAGATCGACCGGGTCCGCGGCATGGACATCAACGTCGTCACCTCGGCGACGACTGACGACGAAGGACGAGCGCTGTTGCGAGCTCTCGGCTTTCCCTTCAAGGAGAAGTGAGCCATGGCAAAGAAGGCACTGGTCAACAAGGCCGCACGCAAGCCGAAGTTCGCGGTGCGCGGCTACACGCGCTGCAACAAGTGCGGCCGGCCGCGCGCGGTCTTCCGCAAATTCGGCCTGTGCAGGATCTGCCTGCGCGAGATGGCGCACGCGGGCGAGCTGCCCGGCGTGCAAAAGAGCAGCTGGTAACAGCCAGAACCCCCAGACCAACCCAGAACAGGTGCGCGACAGGCCCGGACCGGGAACCACCGCGAGGAAGGTACCAACGCTGTCATGACGATGACGGACCCGATCGCAGACTTCTTGACACGTCTGCGCAACGCCAATTCGGCGTATCACGACGAGGTGATGTTGCCGCACTCGAAGATCAAGGCAAACATCGCCCAGATCCTCAAGAGCGAGGGCTACATCAGCGACTACCGGACCGAGGATGCCCGGGTCGGCAAGTCGCTGATCGTTCAGCTCAAATACGGGCCGAGCCGGGAGCGCAGCATCGCCGGCTTGCGCCGCGTGTCCAAGCCCGGTTTGCGGGTGTACGCGAAATCCACCAATCTGCCGCGCGTGCTCGGTGGCCTGGGTGTGGCGATCATCTCCACCTCGTCGGGCCTGTTGACCGATCGCCAGGCAGCCCGACAGGGCGTGGGCGGCGAAGTCCTCGCGTACGTGTGGTGAGGGGATAGAAATGTCGCGTATTGGTAAGCAGCCGGTTCCGGTTCCCTCCGGAGTCGACGTAACGATCGATGGTCAAAAGGTCTCGGTGAAGGGCCCCAAGGGCAACCTGGATCTGCTGGTGGCCGAGCCGATCACCGTGGCGCGCAACGACGATGGCGCGATCGTGGTCACCCGGCCCAACGACGAGCGGCGCAACCGCTCGCTGCACGGGTTGTCGCGCACCCTGGTGTCCAACTTGGTCACCGGCGTGACGCAGGGCTATACCACCAAGATGGAGATCTTCGGCGTCGGTTACCGCGTGCAGCTCAAGGGCTCCAACCTCGAGTTCGCGCTGGGCTACAGCCACCCCGTGGTGATCGAGGCTCCGGACGGCATCACGTTCGCCGTTCAGTCGCCGACGAAGTTCACCATCACCGGGATCGACAAGCAGAAGGTCGGCCAGATCTCGGCGAACATCCGCCGTCTGCGCCGCCCCGACCCGTACAAGGGCAAGGGCGTGCGCTACGAGGGCGAGCAGATCCGCCGCAAGGTCGGAAAGACAGGTAAGTAATCATGGCGCAATCACAAGCTGGCACCGCAACGCGAAAGCCGTTGGGGCAGAGCGTATCCGCGACTCGCCGCGTTTCTCGGCTGCGTAGGCACGCCAGGCTGCGTAAGAAGATCGAGGGAACCCCGCAGCGTCCGCGGCTGGTGGTCAACCGGTCCGCGCGCCACATTCACGTGCAACTGGTCAACGACGAGAACGGGACCACGGTGGCCGCCGCGTCGTCGATCGAGGACGACGTGCGGAGTCTGCAGGGGGACAAGAAAGCCCGCAGCGTGCGGGTGGGCCAACTGATCGCCGAGCGTGCCAAGGCCGCCGGCATCGACAGTGTGGTCTTCGACCGGGGCGGATACACCTACGGCGGACGGATCGCGGCGCTGGCGGATGCCGCACGCGAGAACGGATTGCAATTCTGATGAACAACATCAGCCTGATGACTGAGAACGTGTACACGACTGGAAGGACCGCATAATGGCGGAGCAGCCCGCCGGCGGACAGGGCGCCGGCGACAGCCGTGACTCCCGCGGTGACCGCGACAACCGCGGTCGGCGCGGCGACGGCGGTCGTGGCCGCGACGGCGACAAGAGCAACTACCTGGAGCGGGTCGTCGCCATCAACCGTGTCTCCAAGGTGGTCAAGGGTGGTCGGCGATTCAGCTTCACCGCGCTGGTGATCGTCGGTGACGGCAACGGCATGGTCGGTGTCGGCTACGGCAAGGCCAAGGAAGTTCCCGCGGCCATCGCCAAGGGCGTGGAGGAGGCCCGCAAGGGTTTCTTCCGGGTGCCGCTGATCCGCGGGACCGTCACGCACCCGGTGCAGGGTGAGGCGGCCGCCGGTGTGGTGCTGCTGCGCCCGGCCAGCCCGGGTACCGGTGTGATCGCTGGTGGCGCGGCCCGCGCGGTGCTGGAATGCGCTGGCGTGCACGACATCCTGGCCAAGTCGCTGGGCAGCGACAACGCCATCAACGTGGTGCACGCGACCGTCGCCGCGCTCAAGCTGCTGCAGCGCCCCGAGGAGGTTGCCGCTCGTCGCGGACTGCCCATCGAGGACGTTGCGCCGGCCGGAATGCTCAAGGCGCGCCGCGAAAGTGACGCGCTGGCCAGTGCGGCGGCGCGTGAGGCGCAGATTTCGGGGACCCAACCATGAGCAGTCAACTGAAGATCACCCAGGTGCGCAGCACCATCGGGGCCCGCTGGAAGCAGCGTGAGTCCCTGCGCACCCTGGGTCTGCGGCGGATTCGCCACTCGGTGATCCGCGAGGACAACCCGCAGACCCGCGGTCTGATCGCGGTGGTCAGCCACCTCGTCGAGGTGGAGCCGGCCGAGGCGAGGACCGCCGGCACCGGAGGTAGCAAGAAATGACGATCAAGCTGCACGATCTCAAGCCGGCGCGCGGGTCGAAGACCGCTCGCACCCGGGTCGGTCGCGGTGAAGGCTCCAAGGGCAAGACCGCGGGCCGTGGTACCAAGGGCACCAAGGCGCGCAAGAACGTGCCGGCCACCTTCGAGGGTGGGCAGATGCCGATTCACATGCGGCTGCCCAAGCTCAAGGGGTTCCGCAACCGGTTCCGCACCGAGTACGAGATCGTCAACGTCGGCGACCTCAATCGGCTTTTCCCGCAGGGTGGTTCGATCGGCGTGGACGAGTTGGTGGCCAAGGGTGCCGTTCGCAAGAACTCTCTGGTCAAGGTACTCGGCGACGGCAAGTTGACCGTCAAGGTCGAGGTGTCCGCGCACAAGTTCAGCGGCAGCGCGCGCGAGAAGATCACCGCCGCGGGCGGCTCGGCCACCGAGCTGTCCTAACTCAGTTGCGGAATCACTTCTGCGGCAAGGCGTTCCATCTGCTCACGGTTTTCGCTGACGTCGGTGCCGACGGGGTTCAGTAACAGCATCTGCGCCCCGGCGTCGATGACCTCACGCAGCCCGCGGGCCACGTCGTCGGGTGTCCCGGATACCGGCACGTCCTGCACGCCGGGCATCGGCCCGTAGATGCGGTCCAGCCCGGCGAGCACACGTTCGGAGGCCTTGGCGGCGTCGTCGTCGACCGTTAGATAAACCCGTTTGCCGATGGTGAAGCCGGCGGGGTCCTTGTGTTGCTCGTCGAGCTCGCGGCGCACGACGGCGACGGCCCCGGCGAACGCCTCCGTGGTCGACGAGCCGGCGCCCAGGAATGAATCGCCGTGCCGCACGGCGCGGGCCAGGGCCCTCGGGGCCAGGCCCCCGAACCAGATCGGCGGGTGCGGTCGCTGCACCGGCTTGGGCTGGGTGGGTAGGTCGTCGACGTCGCGGAACCGGCCGTGAAACTTCACCGTGGGCTCGTCGGACCAGGCCGCCTTCATCAGCTCCAAGCCCTCGGTGAAATACGAGATGAAGGTGTCCTTGTCGACGCCGAAGGCGGCGAACTTGCGCCCAGCGCCACCGGGGGCGACACCAATGTCGAGGCGGCCGTGGCTGAGTCGGTCGACGGCGGTGATCGCCGAGGCCAACTGAAGCGGCTCGTGCAGCGATGTCACCAGCACGCCGACGCCCAGGCGCAGCCGCTCGGTGCAGGCGGCGCAATAGGCCAGCAGCTCCAGCGGCGCCAGCAGCGGCGCGGGCCCGATGACCTGCTCGAGCACCCAGCCGCCCTCGAACCCGAGTTGTTCGGCGCGGGCGAGGAAGGACCGCAGCCCGGCCGCGTCGAAGGCGTCTCCGGAACCGTCGTAGTCGAACTGCGGGATGGCGATGGAGAACCTCACCGGACCACCGTACGGCGGACTCTCGGTAGTCTGCAGACATGTTCGCTTTCCTGCCCTCGATACCCGGTGTCGACGAGGTCCGCGCGCTCGCCGGCCGGGTCGATACCGCCCGCCATCACGGCGTTCCCAACGGCTGTGTGCTCGAATTAGATCTGCGCTCCATGCCGCCGGAGACGTCGGGCTTCGATCCGCTGGCGATAATCACCGGGGGAAACCGGCCGGTACCGCTGCGCGAGATGGTGTCCGCCATCCACCGGGCGGCCGAGGATCCGCGGGTCGCCGGGCTGATCGCCCGCGTGCAACTCGCGGCGTCGCCGTCGGCCGCGGTGCAGGAACTGCGCGAGGCCATCGTCGCGTTCACCGCCGCGAAGCCGTCACTGGCCTGGGCCGAGACCTACCCGGGCACGTTGTCGTACTTCCTGGCTTCCGCGTTCGGCGAGGTCTGGATGCAGCCCGCAGGCAGCGTCGGACTGATCGGCTTCGCCAGCAACGTCACCTTCCTGCGCGACGCGTTCGACAAGGCCGGCATCGAGGCCGAATTCGTCGCGCGCGGCGAATACAAGTCGGCGGTCAACCGTTTCACCGAGCACGGCTTCACCGACGCCCACCGCGAGGCCGTCACCCGGATGCTGGAGAGCATTCGCGAACAGGTGTGGCAGGCGGTCGCGCAATCACGCAAGTTCGACGCGAAAGTGCTCGACGCGCTGGCCGACCGCGCGCCGCTGTTGCGCGAGGAGGCCGTGACCTCGGGCCTGGTCGACCGGATCGGATTCCGTGACGAGGCCTACGCCCGCATCGCGGAACTGGTTGGGCCGCGCAGCCATTCAGAAGACGATCCAGATGAGGACGGGCCGCCCCGGCTCTACGTGTCGCGCTACGCCGGTGCGGCCCGGTCACGGCTGACCCCGCCGGTGCCATCGTTGCCCGGTCGCCGGCCCAAGCCCACGGTGGCCGTCGTCAACATCGACGGCACGATCGTCGACGGACGCGGCGGGCCCCAATTCCTGCCGTTCGGCGCCTCCACCGTCGGCAGCGACACCATCGCGCCGGCGCTGCGGGAAGCCGCCGCCGACGATTCGGTGTCCGCGATCGTGCTGCGGGTCAACAGCCCCGGCGGCTCCGTCACCGCATCGGAAACCCTTTGGCGCGAGGTGAAAAGGGCCCGCAAACACGGCAAACCGGTGGTGGCGTCGATGGGTGCGGTCGCCGCCTCCGGCGGTTACTACATCTCGGTGGCGGCCGACGCGATCGTGGCCAGCCCGGCAACGATCACCGGGTCGATCGGCGTGATCACCGGCAAGCTGGTGATCCGTGATCTGCTGGCGCGGTTGGGCGTCGGGTCGGACACGGTGCGCACCAACGCCAATGCCGACGCCTGGGCGATCGACGCGCCGTTCACCCCGGAGCAGCGCGCGCACCGGGAGGCCGAGGCCGACCTGGTGTACGCCGACTTCGTGGAGCGGGTCGCCGACGGCCGCAATCTGACCACCGATGCCGTCGATCGGGTCGCCCGGGGCCGGGTGTGGACCGGCGCCGACGCGCTGGAGCGGGGCCTGGTCGACGAGCTTGGCGGGTTCCGAACCGCGCTGCGCCGGGCGAAAATCCTTGCCGGACTGGACGAGGACACCGACGTGCGCATCGTCACCTACCCGGGTGGTTCGCTGCTGAACATGCTTCGGCCGCGGGCCTCCTCGCAACCGGCCGCCGCGTCGCTGCCCGACGCGCTGGGCGCGCTGTTGGGCCGCACCATCGGCGGCATCCTGGACAACGTCGAACGGTCCTTCGGTGGCGCCAGCGCGCTCTGGCTGGGGCCCTGGCGGTTCTAGCTACGCCGCGCTGGCGGGCGGCTCAGCAGCTTGCCGCTGATGAACACGATCTCACCGAGCGGGTCGTCGTTCTCCGGGGCGGGCACCTCAATTCCGATGCGACCGAAGAGTTCGGTTCGGGTGATGCCCTCGGCCTGCCACCCGATGCTCGACAGATAGTCCACGACATGGTTGCGTTCACCCGCGTAGACCAGCGACGCCATGTCGATGTCCACGCCGTGTTCCCGGAACGAGCCGGACATCTCCCGCACCCGGTCGGCGTCGAAATCGATGATGCCGGGCACGAATTCGGTGGCGATGGTGCTGCCGGGCGCGCTGAGCGCGGTGATGTTGTCGAACAGCAGGTCCTGGGCGTCGGGCGGCAGGTAGATCAGCAGGCCCTCGGCCAACCACGCCGTCGGCACCGTCGCGTCGAATCCGGCGTCCTGCAACGCGGCGGGCCAGTCCGCCCGCAGATCGATGCCGACGGTGCGCCGGTCGGCGGCCGGTTCGGCACCGATGCCGGCCAGCGTCGTCGACTTGAACTCGATCACCTGCGGCTGGTCGATCTCGTAGACCACCGTGTCGTCGGGCCACGGCAACCGGTAGGCGCGGGCGTCCAGGCCGGAAGCCAGGATCACCACCTGACGCACCCCGGTGCCGGTGGCGTCGATGAAGTAATCATCAAAGTATTTGGTGCGCACTGTCATTCCGTCGATCATCGCCTGAACGCGCACCGACGAGGCGTCCTCGATCGCGTCGATGTCGAGCTCGCCGTCCATCATCTTGGTGAAGAAATCCACGCCGACCGCGCGCACCAGCGGCTCGGCGAACGGATCGTTGATCAAACCGCGCGGATCCTTCGTCGCCATCGCGCGCCCGGCCGCGACCATCGTCGCGGTGGCGCCGACGCTGGACGCCAGATCCCAATTATCGTCGTGAGTGCGTGGCATCAGAAGAACCTTACTTGAGGGTCGCCGCGACGTAGCTCAGGTCACCGAACGTGGCCGCCATCTCGTCTTCGGGGAACTCAAACCCGTTGCGGACATACAACTCCCGGGCGGGATGAGCGATCACCCGCCAGCCGTGGCCGCTCAGGTAGTCGACGACGATGTTGCGCTCACCCCGGTAGAACAGGTCGGCCGCGTTGAGGTCGAAGCCGAAGCGCTGCCACCGCTCGGAGATGCGCCGCAGGCGCTCATCGGAGAACGCGTCGGGGTCGGGCACGTGTTCGGTCGCCACCCGGCTGCCCGGCGCGCTGAGCGCGGTGATGTTGTCGAACAGTCGGTCCTGAGCTTCGGGCG
Source organism: Mycobacterium sp. (assembly GCF_004298145.1). Taxonomy (GTDB): domain Bacteria; phylum Actinomycetota; class Actinomycetes; order Mycobacteriales; family Mycobacteriaceae; genus Mycobacterium. The sequence continues at coordinate 121,700 of NZ_SCRH01000070.1, read as the reverse complement.
GCAGGTAGGGCAGCAGGCCTTCGGCGCTCCACGCGGTCGGTTGGGTGACGTCAAAACCGCCCTCGCGCAAGGCGGTGGGCCAGTCGTCGCGCAGGTCGATGCCGATCGTGCGGCGCTCGGCGGTGGGAGCAGCGCCGAGACCGGCCAGCGTGTCGGTCTTGAAGGCGATGACGTCGGGCTGGTCGATCTCGTAGACCACGGTGCCCGCCGGCCACCCCAGGCGGTAGGCCCTGGTGTCCAGGCCGGAAGCCAGGATCACCGCCTGGCGCACACCGTCTCGCGTGGCGCCAATGAAGAAGTCGTCGAAAAACCTGTTGCGCACCGTGATCTGCTCGGCCCGCGCCTTCCGGTTTAACAGTGGGTCGTCCTCGAAGTCGATCTCCCCGTCGATGATCCGGATGAAGGTTTCCAGCCCCACGGCGCGCACCAGCGGGTCGGCCAGCGGATCATCGAGCAGCGCGTCGGGTCCCTTCGACGCCACCGCGCGGGAGGCGGCGACCATGGTGGCCGTCGCTCCCACGCTGTGCGCCGGTCCCCAGCTGTCGCCGTCGGCGCGTCCCTCACTCATAGGTGCCGCTGGTGTAGAGCATCTCGCCCATCCGTATGTCGTCGTCGGTGAGCGGGTCAAGCCCGTTGGCGGCGAACAGTTCCCGGATGCTGACGCTGTGCAGGCGCCAGCCATGATCGGCCAGGTAGGGGGCCGCCTCGTTGCGGTCGCCGAAGTAGACCAGTCCCGCCATGTCGAGGTCGAAACCGTGCGCACGCCAGCGCTCGGAGATCGTCTGCATGCGCTCCTTCAGCTTCTCGTCGTCGCCCGGCTCGGGGTTGGGCGCGCTCTCGGTGGCGAGCCGGCTGCCCGGCGCGCTGAGCTCGGTGATGGTGTCCAGCAGGCGATCCTGCGCCTCCGGGGGCAGGTAGCCGAGCAGGCCCTCGGCGCTCCAGGCGGTGGGCTGCGCCGGGTCGAACCCGGCGGCGCGCAGCGCGGCGGGCCAGTCGTCGCGCAGATCGACGGCCGCCACCCGCCGCTCGGCGGTGGGGGCGGCGCCCAGCTCGGCCAGCGAGCGGGTCTTGAATTCGATCACCTGCGGCTGGTCCACCTCGTAGACCACCGTCCCGGCCGGCCACGCCAACCGGTAGGCGCGCGCGTCCAGCCCGGAAGCCAGAATGACGGCCTGCTTGATGCCCGTGTTCGTGGCACCGAGGAAGAACTCGTCGAAGAACTTGGTGCGCACGGCCATGTTGTCGGCCATGCGCGACATCGCCCCGGCGGATCCGCCCGATCCCACAGTGCCGTCGTGGACGTCGTTCAGCTCGGCCGGGTCCAGCTCGCCGCTGGCCAGACGGGCGAGCAGGTCCACGCCGACCGCCTTGACCAACGGCTCGGCGAAGGGGTCGTTGATCAGCGGACGCTCGGCGCGGGTGGCCATCGCGCGGGCCGCGGCGACCATGGTGGCGGTCGCGCCCACGCTGGAGGCGAGGTCCCAGGTGTCGCCCTCGTACCTGGTGGAAGTCATGGTGCTGCCCCTATCGGAGGTAGGAAATCTAATACTTAGCCGATATAACAAGCTTCACCCACTGTACGCTTCCCGCGATTCGCGGCAACCTTTACCGATGGCGTACGAACCGGCGGGTAAGCGGGTGCTGATCACGGGTGCTTCGTCGGGATTGGGTGCGGCCCTGGCCCGGCGGCTGGCCGCCGGCGGCGCGGTGGTCGGGCTGATCGCGCGCCGCTCGGACCGGCTGGCCGAGGTCCTGGCCGACTGCCGGCGCGCCTCCCCGGGATCGGCGATGTGGGTGGCCGACCTGGCCGACACCCCGGCGCTGTACGACCTGGCGGTCACCGCCTGGGATGGGCTCGGCGGGATCGACGTGCTGATCAACAACGCCGCCGTCCCGAAGCGGCGGCCGGTCACCGCGCTGGATCCCGACGACGTCGAAGACGTCATGCGGGTCAACTTCTTCGCCCCGATGCGGCTGACGCTGGCCCTGTTGCCGCGGATGCGGGCGCGCGGATCGGGCATGATCGTCAACGTGTCCAGTGTGGGCGGCAGGCTCGGAATAATCCACGAAAGCGCCTACTGTGCAAGTAAATTCGCGCTATGCGGCTGGAGCGAGGCGATGGCCGTAGACCTGCACGGCGCGCCGATCTCGGTGAAGCTGATCGAGCCGGGCCCGGTGGACACCGAGATCTGGGACCAACCGGGCAGCGAGGCACCCCTCTACCGGGGACCCAAGGCCGCCGCCGACGAGGTGGCCGACGGCATCGTCGCGGCCCTGGGCGGCGAGCATTTCGAGCATTACCTGCCGGACCTGAAATCGGTCGTCGACGCCAAGAACGCCGACCTCGACGCGTTCATCGCCGGGGCGGCGGGGCTGGCGGCGCAATGAAGGCGCTGGTCTACGGCGTACCGCCGGAGCCGTTCGACGTCCCCGAGGACGCCAACGCGCTGACCCAGAACCTGGCCCGCACCCCGACCGCGCTGCGCGAGTTGCCGGATCCGCAACTGCCGCACGATGACTGGGTGCTCACCCGGCCGCGGCTGACCGGCATCTGCGGGTCGGATTCCAAGCAGATCCTGATGGATTTCGGCGCAGACGACGCCGACAACGCCATGTCCGCATTCTGCTCGTTCCCGCAAGTCATGGGTCACGAAGTGGTCGCCGACGTGGTGGCGCTGGGCCCGCGGGCGCGCGGGCTGCAGGTGGGGCAGCGGGTGGTGCTCAACCCGTGGCTGTCCTGCGGGCCGCGGGGCATCGAGCCGCCCTGCCCGGCGTGTGAGGCCGGCGACCACAGCCTGTGCTGGAGCTTCACCGACGGCGACATCAAACCCGGCATCCACACCGGTGTCTCGGCCGACGTGACGGGTGGCTACGCCGAATTGATGCCCGCCCACGACAGCATGCTGTTCGTTGTGCCGGAGTCGATTCCCGACGAGATGGCCGTGTTCGCCGACCCGTTCTCGGTGTCGCTGCACGCGGTCACCCGCCATCCGCCACCCCGCGCCGGCTCCGTCTTGGTGTACGGGGCCGGCTCGCTCGGGTTGTGTGCGGTCGCGATCCTGCGTGCGCTGTATCCCGACGTGGCCGTGGCCGTCGTGGCCCGCTTCGATGCCCAGGCCGAGCTGGCCCACCGGTTCGGCGCCGCCAAAGTCCTTGCGCACGAACCGCGTACGTCCCTCATCGAAGAACTCGTCGCGTGGGGCGGCGGCCGGTTGCGTCAGCCGCTGCTGGGTCTGCCGATGGCCCACCCCGGCGCGGTCGACGTCGTCTACGACACCGTCGGAAAGCCCGAGACCTTCGAGGTGGGGGTCCGGGTCCTGCGCTCGCGAGGGACCCTGGTGAAGGCCGGTGTCCATGCGCCCGGCCGCTGGGAGGACAGCCCGCTCTACTTCAAAGAGATTTCGTTGGTGGGCTCCAACGCCTTCGGCGTCGAAGAGGTGGACGGGCAGCGCAAGCACGCCATCGCCCACTACCTCGACCTGGCCGCCGCCCACCGGGTGGACCTGTGTCCCATGCTCACCCATACCTTCGGGTTGCCGCGTTGGCGCGACGCGTTTTTGGCGATCGCCGATCAGGGCGAGAGCGGCGCGGTCAAGGTCGCCTTCGATCAGCGGTGAGGTGGCGCACCCGAAGGCGGCGGGAGGGACGGAATGTCCAACCAGTGACCGACGTCGAACTGGTCGTCGACTGCGCGGATCGTCGCGCCGCCGCGGCCGGGATAATGCGCAGGTATCACCGTCGCTTTCGCCTGTGCGGCCTCGGTGAATATGCGACGACGGGTCACCGCGGCCGCGGCGGCGTCCACGTCGAAGGCGCACGCGTCGCCGGGTCGACGCAATTGCAGCGGGCTGTGCGTGAGATCGCCGACGAACACGGTCGGTTGACCCGCATCCAGCCACAGCACCGAGGAGCCCGGCGTGTGCCCGGGGGCGGGCCGCAGCCGAAGCGAATCGCTGATCCGGTAGTCGTCCGACCACCGGATCAGTTGTCCCGCGGCATCGATCGGTAACACGCTGTCCGCGAACACCAGCTGGTCACCGCGCTGCTGGGCCTGTTCGGCCTCGGTGTGCGGCGTTGCGCGCGCCGCGGGCCCGTCGGGCTCGAAGTGGCGGTAGTCGGCGGCGGGCAGCAGATACCGGGCATTGGGGAATGTCGGCACCCACGCGCCGTTTTCGAGCATGGTGTTCCAGCCGACGTGGTCGGAGTGCATATGGGTATTGACCACCACGTCGACGGCGTTGCGGTCGATGCCCGCCGACCGGAGCGCGGTCAAGAATGCCGTGTTCAGGTGGTCCAGCGGCGGCATGTGCGGGCGTAGCCGATCGTTGCCGACGCCGGTGTCCACGATGACGGTCAGGCCGTCGACCTGTATGACCCAGCTCTGAATCGCAATGTGCCACTGATCGGTGTCGGGATCGAAGAAGTCGGGCACCAGCAGGTCGGCATTGTCGTGCCATCCCGACCGCGGGGTTCGGGGAAAAGACGTTGTGCCCAACGAGAACCGGAGTTCCAGTACCCGCGCCAGGCTCGCGCGGCCGAGCCGGAACCGCTGCGTCACGCGTTGCCGCGCAGATAACCGTAGACCGCGGCGAAGTTGCGGTTGACGTCCTCGGGGATCGGCACCGGGCCCCCGAGAGCGCGTGCACCCCAGACGATTTGGGCGGTGCGTTCGACCAGCGCGGTGACGTGCAGGGCCTTGTCGGGCCGGGGCCCGACGGCGACCAGGCCGTGGTTGGCGATCAGGGCGGCGGCGCGGCCCTCGAGCGCGGTGACCGCGTTGGTGCCGACGTCGGGGGTCCCGGAGGCGGCGTAGTCGGTGCACCGGACGTCCCCGCCGCAATACACCGCGAACTCGTCGATACACGCGGGGATCGGCTCGTGGGCGATGGCGAACATGGTGGCCCACACCGGATGACTGTGAATGACGCTGCCGATGTCGTCGAAGGCCCGATAGCAGGCCAGGTGCAGCTGCATCTCGGAGGAGGGCGACCGACCCTCGGCGGCCTGCAGCACGGAGCCGCCGGGGTCGATGAGCACCAGGTCGTCGAGCTCCATGTCGCGGTAGTCGACGGACGACGGGGTGATGACGATGTTGCCGTCGGCGCGGCGCGCCGAGATGTTGCCGGCGGTGCCCTCCACCAGGCCCCGGCGCAACATGTCCTTGGCCGCGTCCAGCACCGCGGTCTCCGGGTCGGCGGTGAATCTAGTGGATTTCACGGATGTCATGGCCCCAGCACCTCCGGGTTGACGATATGCGCGGGCGCGCCACCGCTCAGCAGCGCTTCGAGGTCGTCGGCCACCATCTGCGCCTGCCGAGCCTCGGTGTTCCAGGTGGCGCCGCCGATGTGCGGCGTCAGGACGACGTTTCCCATCCCCACCAGCGGATGGTCGACCGGCAGCCATTCGCCGGCGAAGTGGTCGAGGCCCGCGGCGGCCACCTTGCCCGCGGTCAGGGCGTCGACCAGCGCGTCGGTGTCGTGCAGCTGGGCGCGGGCGGTATTGAGGAAGACCACGCCGTCGCGCATGGCCGCGAACTGGCCGGCGCCGATCATGCCGGCGGTGTCGTCGGTGACCGGGGCGTGCAGGGACACGATGTCGGCCTCGCCGAGCAACTCGTCGAGGCTGTGCCGCGCGTCGGGGTTGTAGGGGTCGTGCGCGATGACCCGCAGGCCCAGCCCGGACAGCCGCCACTGTGTGGCGCGGCCGACGGCGCCCAGGCCCACCAGTCCGGCTGTGAGTCCCGCGATTTCACCGCCGCGGAACCGTTGATAGGGGATGCTACCGTCGCGAAAGATATTGCCGCTGCGTACATCCGCGTCCGCGGGCAGCACGTGGCGGGTGGCGGCGAGCAGCAGGGCCACCGTCATCTCGGCGACGGCGTCGGCGTTGCGGGCGGGGGTGTTGAGCACCGGGATGCCGGCCGCGGTGGCTCCGGCGATGTCGACGTTGTTGGGGTCACCGCGGGTGGATGCCACGGCGATCAGGGCCCGCTGCCCGAAAACCGGGCCGCGCACGGAATCGCTTTCCACCACCACGATTTCGGCGCGTTCGCTCGCGATCCGGTCGGCCAGCTGTTCGGCGCTGTAGATCCGCAACGGGGTCTGTTCGATCCAGGGGTCATACACCACGTCGGCCAGCTCCCGCAGCTTGGTGAAGCCCGGGCCACGCAGCGGGGCGGTCACCAAGGCGCGCGGTTTGGACGTCACGAATGCCAATGCTGGCGTACGGTGACGCCCGTGTCACGCAAAGACGTCACAATCGGCGTCGACGTCGGCAGCACCGCGGTCAAGGCGATAGCCGCCGACGCCGACGGCAACGTGACGGCGCGGGTGCGCATCCCCCATGAGCTTCGGGTCCCGGCGGCCGACCGGCTGGAGCACGACGCCGACGAGGCGTGGCGGCGCGGGCCGTCGGCGGCCCTGAACGAATTGGTCCACCGGACCGACGTCGCGGCGGTGGCCGTCTCGGCGATGGTGCCGTCGATGACCGCCGTCGACCACACGGGCACGCCGATCACGCCGGGACTGCTCTATGGCGACGGCCGGGGCCGCACCCCCGGCGGAGACGCGCGGCCGCTGCCCGCCCTGGGCGAGGCCGCCGAGTTCTTGCGCTGGACCGCCGCCCAGGCGCCCGGCGCCGCCGGCTACTGGCCCGCGCCGGCGGTGGCCAACCACGCGCTGGCGGGCCAGGCGGTGATCGACATCGCCACCGCCGCCACGGCGTTTCCGTTGTTCGACGGGACCGGCTGGGATCCCGCCGCATGCGCCGAGCGCGGCGCGAACGTCGAGCAGATGCCGCGGGTGGAAAGCATGGGGGCCGTCGTGGGGCAGGTGCACGGCACCGGTGCCACGTTGGCCACCGGCGCCATCGACGCGCTGTGCGAACAGATCGTGGCGGGTGCCGACCGCGACGGCGACGTGTTGGTGATGTGTGGCACCACGTTGATCGTGTGGACGACCATTTCGGAGGCGCGGCAGATGCCCGGCCTGTGGACCATTCCCCACACCGCGGCCGGCAAGAGTCAGATCGGCGGGGCCAGCAACGCCGGTGGGCTGTTCCTCGGCTGGGTGGATCGCGTTGTGGCACAGGCGGATCCGACGGCTGTCGAACCCGGCCGGGTACCGGTGTGGTCGCCCTACCTGCGCGGTGAGCGCAGCCCGTTCCACGACCCGGACCGCCGTGGTGTGCTCGAGGCGCTGGATCTGACCCACGACGCCGCCGCGCTGCGGCGGGCCGCCTACGAGGCGTCCGGCTTCGTGGTGCGCCAGCTCATCGAGCTCAGCGCGGCGCCGGTGTCACGCATCGTGGCCACCGGCGGCGGCACCCGGGTCGGGCCGTGGCTGCAGGCCGTCGCCGACGCCACCGGGCGCCCTGTCGAGGTGTCCGGGGTGGCGGAAGGGGCCGCGCTGGGGGCGGCCTTCCTGGCGCGCATGGCGGCCGGTCTGGAAACGACGATCGCCGATGCCGCCCGGTGGGCCCGAACCGAACGCATCGTCGAGCCCGACCCCGCCTGGGCGGCCGCAGTTCAGGACCGCTACCAACGGTTCCTGGAGATGGCGGACCGCAGATGTAGCGCGATCCCACCACCGCCGTTCTAGGCTGGTGTAATGACCGACCACGACCGCACAGCCACCCGCCGAGAAATCGCCGACGCCCTGTCGAAAGCCGTGGAGCGGCGCCACGAAATCGCCGACGCCATCGTGGAATCAGAGAACAGGGCGGCCGCGGTCGAGACGATCGTCCGGTTGCTCGACACCTCCCACCTGGCCGCCGAAGCGGTGATGGGCATGTCGTTCGATCAGCTCACGATCGACTCGCGCCGCAAGATCCTGGCCGAACTCGAAGACCTGAACAACCAGCTGAGCTTCACCCTTCGCGAGCGCCCGGCGAGCTCGGGGGAGACGCTGGAGCTGCGGCCGTTTTCCGCGGCGACCGATCGCGACATCTTCGCCGTGCGCACCGAGGAGATCGGCGCGGCCGGTGACGGCTCCGGTGGGCCGGCCGGCAACGTGGACGACGAGATCAATGCCGCGCTGGGGCGCGTCGATGACGAAGAGGCCGCGTGGTTCGTGGCCGTCGATTCCGGCGAGAAGGTCGGCATGGTGTTCGGCGAGCTGGTCCGCGGCGAGGTCAGCGTGCGGATCTGGATTCACCCCGATCACCGCAAGCGGGGTTACGGCACCGCCGCGTTACGCAAGTCGCGTTCGGAGATGGCGTGGTGTTTCCCCGCGGTCCCGATGGTCGTGCGCGCACCCGCCGCCAAACCCCGCTGAGCGCGCAGCGCGGCGTTACGAGCCCAATGTCGCGGTAACGGCGACGATATTGGGGGACTGCGGCGTGTCAGTGGCCTCGGTGTCGTCGGGGTATTCCAGCCCGTAGTCGCCGAACAGATCCCGCCGCGGCCGGGTGGTCACCTGCCATCCCCGGCCCGTGAGGTAATCGACGACGTTGCTGCGCTCGCCGTCGAAGAACAGCCCCGAAAGGTCGATGTCGCAGCCGATTTTGGCCCACCGGTCGTTGAATTCCTGCGCGCGCTGCGACATCGTCGTGCCGTTGTCGGCGTGGTATTCGGTGGCCAGCTTGCTGCCGGGAGCGCTGAGTGCGGTGATGTTGTCGAAGAGCCGGTCCTGCCCGTCGGGCGGAAGATACATCAGGAGGCCCTCGGCGGTCCACGACGTCGGTTGCGTCACGTCAAATCCGCTGCCGCGCAGCGCGGCCGGCCAGTCCTCGCGCAGATCGATGCTGACGGTCCGCCGGTCCGCGGCCGGGGCGGCGGCCAGGCTGGCCAACGTGGCGCTCTTGAACTCGACGACCTTGGGCTGATCGACCTCGTACACCACGCTCCCCGGCGGCCAGCTCAGCCGGTAGGCACGGGCGTCGAGGCCGGCGGCCAGGATTACCGACTGGCGAATCCCGTCGCGGGCGGCGTTGAGGAAGAAGTCGTCGAAGAAGCGGGTGCGCACCGCGATCGAATCGGTCTCCAGCGTCAGGTCCCTCCCGCCGCCTCCGGCCGCCGCGTAGGCCTCGGACTCGGCGACCTCGCCGTCGACCAGGCGGCGGAAGAAATCCAGGCCGACGGCGCGCACCAAGGGGGCGGCAAACGGATCGTTGATGATCGGGTTGGTCCCCCCGCTGGCCAGCGCGCGGGCCGCGGCGACCATCGTGGCCGTGGCACCGACGCTCGAGGCCAAATCCCAGCTGTCTTGGTCGGTGCGTGTCATGCTGCTCCCCAAGTTACTTAGCAAATGCAACGAGCCAGACGCACTCTACGCCCTTCGGCTTACGGCTTCCTGTACTTTTTCCGGCGACTCGCGGCCGCGGCGCCGACACCCGGTTAACGGCCTCTGGAAAGGCCCTGACCGGACCTGACCGGATCAGCTGTTAGTCTCGTACACGGTTTAACGCGCGACGCCGTACGTCCTGGCCTGCGGGTGTTGGGCGCGTGATGCAGGAAACCCCCGGCTGCGCAGGAGGAAGAGTTGCTTTCCGCTTTCATCTCATCGTTGCGGACAGTCGACCTGAGACGGAAGATCCTCTTCACGCTTGGCATCGTCGTCTTGTACCGGGTCGGCGCCGCATTGCCGTCCCCGGGCGTCAACTATCCGAATGTCCAGCAGTGCATCAAAGAGGCCAGCGGTGGCGCGGCCGGGCAGATCTACTCGCTGATCAACCTGTTCTCGGGCGGCGCGCTGCTCAAGCTCACCGTGTTCGCGGTGGGGGTGATGCCGTACATCACGGCCAGCATCATCGTGCAGCTGCTCACGGTGGTCATCCCGCGGTTCGAGGAGCTGCGCAAGGAAGGCCAATCCGGCCAGGCCAAGATGACGCAGTACACCCGCTATCTATCCATCGCGCTGGCCGTCCTGCAGGCCACCAGCATCGTGGCGCTGGCCGCCAACGGTGGGCTGCTGCAGGGGTGCTCGCTCGAGATCATCGCCGACCAGAGCATCTTGACGCTGGTCGTCATCGTGTTGGTGATGACCGGCGGCGCGGCGCTGGTGATGTGGATGGGTGAGCTGATCACCGAACGCGGCATCGGTAACGGCATGTCGTTGCTGATCTTCATCGGCATCGCGGCCCGCATCCCGGCGGAGGGCAAAAGCATCCTGGACAGCCGCGGCGGGATGATCTTCACCGCCGTCTGCGTGGCCGCGCTGATCATCATCGTCGGCGTGGTGTTCGTCGAGCAGGGCCAGCGCCGCATCCCGGTGCAGTACGCCAAGCGCATGGTGGGCCGGCGGATGTACGGCGGCACCTCGACGTATCTGCCGCTCAAGGTCAACCAGGCCGGTGTCATCCCGGTCATCTTCGCGTCCTCGCTCATCTATATCCCGCACCTGGTCACCCAGCTGGTCCGCAGCGGCAGCGGCGGTGTCGGCAACAGCTGGTGGGACAAGTTCGTCGGCAGCTACCTGTCCGACCCCGGTGATCCGGTCTACATCGGCTTGTATTTCGGGCTGATCATCTTCTTCACGTATTTCTATGTGTCGATCACGTTCAACCCCGACGAGCGCGCCGACGAGATGAAGAAGTTCGGCGGGTTCATCCCCGGGATCCGGCCGGGCAAGCCGACCGCCGATTACCTGCGTTTCGTGCTGAGCCGAATCACCCTGCCCGGCTCGATCTACCTCGGTGCAATTTCGGTGCTGCCCAACTTGTTCCTGGAGATCGGCAATGGGGGAGCGGTGCAGAACCTGCCGTTCGGCGGTACCGCGGTGTTGATCATGATTGGCGTGGGCTTGGATACGGTCAAGCAGATCGAGAGCCAGCTCATGCAGCGCAACTATGAAGGGTTCCTCAAGTGAGAGTCGTTTTGCTGGGACCGCCGGGGGCGGGCAAGGGAACGCAGGCCCAGAAGCTCTCCGAAAAGCTCGGGATCCCGCAAATCTCCACCGGTGAGCTGTTCCGCAGCAACATCGAGAACGGCACCAAACTCGGCCTGGAGGCCAAGCGTTACCTGGACGCCGGCGACCTGGTGCCCTCGGAGCTGACCAACCAGCTCGTCGATGACCGCCTGAGAGATCCGGATGCGGCCAACGGCTTCATCCTGGACGGCTTTCCGCGGTCGCTGCAGCAGGCCAAGGCGCTGCACGAGATGCTCGAACGCCGCGGCACCGACATCGACGCGGTATTGGAGTTCCGTGTCTCCCAGGACGAGCTGCTGCAACGACTCAAATCGCGCGGCCGCGCCGACGACACCGACGACGTCATCCTGAACCGGATGAAGGTCTATCGGGACGAGACCGCGCCGCTGCTGGACTACTACAGCCACGAGCTCAAGACGGTCGACGCCATCGGCAGCATGGACGAAGTGTTCGCCCGCGCGCTGCAGGCGCTGGGCAAGTAGGCATGACCCCGCTGGCGCGGCTGCGGAGTCGCAAGGTGGTGCCGCAGCGCAGCGCCGGTGAGCTCGACGCCATGGCCGCGGCGGGCGCGGTGGTCGCGGCCGCGCTGCAGGCGGTCCGCGCGGCCGCGGTGTCCGGAGTATCGACGCTGAGCCTCGACGAAATCGCCGAATCGGTGATCCGGGATGCCGGCGCGGTGCCGTCGTTCCTGGGCTATCACGGCTACCCCGCGTCGATCTGTGCGTCGGTCAACGAACGGGTTGTCCACGGAATCCCTTCGGCCGCAGAGGTTTTGGCGTCCGGTGACCTGGTTTCGATCGACTGCGGCGCGGTGCTGGACGGCTGGCACGGCGACGCCGCGATCACCTTCGGGGTCGGATCGCTGGCGCCGGCCGACGAAGAGCTGTCGCAGGCCACCCGGGAATCGCTGGAAGCCGGGATCGCGGCGATGGTGCCCGGTAACCGGTTGACCGACGTATCGCACGCCATCGAGATGGGTACGCACGCGGCCGAGGCCCGCCACTCGCGGGCCTTCGGGATCGTCGAGGGCTACGGCGGCCACGGCATCGGCCGGGAGATGCACATGGACCCGTTCCTGCCCAACGAGGGCTCTCCCGGACGCGGCCCGCTGCTGGCCCCCGGGTCGGTGCTGGCCATCGAACCGATGCTGACGCTGGGAACCGGCAAGACCGTGGTGCTCGAGGACCAGTGGACGGTCACCACCGCCGACGGGTCGCGTGCGGCACACTGGGAGCACACCGTTGCGGTCACCGACGCCGGGCCGCGCATCCTGACCCTGGCCTAGGAGCGTGAACCCGCCGCGATCGCAAGGGCGGCGGAGCCGGGCGCAGCGGGTCGGGGCCCATTGAACCGAGCCCCTGCTCCGCTCGTTCCCTTGGCAGGAGGTGATCGAGTGGCTCGTGTGGCTGGCACGTGGAGAGCGTCCGGGGTTGCGGAAGCCGCTCTGATGAAGGCCCTCTACGACGAACATGCCGCGGTTCTGTGGCGCTATGCGCTGCGGCTGACGGGGGACGCGAGCCAGTCCGAGGACGTGGTTCAGGAGACGTTGTTACGGGCGTGGCAACATCCCGAGGTCGTCGGGGACACCGAGCGCTCGGCGCGGGCGTGGTTGTTCACCGTCGCCCGCAACATGATCATCGACGACCGGCGCAGCGCGCGGTTCCGCAATGTCGTCGGTTCGACAGACGTAGCGGGGGCGCCCGAACAGTCCACGCCGGATGAGGTCAATGCGGCGCTGGACCGGTTCCTGATCGCGGACGCGATGGCCCAGTTGTCCGCCGAGCATCGAGCCGTGATCGAACGGTCCTACTACCGCGGTTGGACCACCACACAGATTGCTACAGACCTCGGCATCGCGGAGGGAACGGTGAAGTCGCGACTACACTATGCGGTGCGGGCGTTGCGACTCACTCTGCAGGAACTTGGGGTTACCCGATGAGGGACTCCGAATACTTGAGGGGTGATGGAGATGGATGAAATGAGGACGCCGGTGCAGGATGTCGGCCCTCCCGAAGACCGCTACGCGATGTGGGATGCCGCATACGTGCTGGGATCGCTGTCGGCCGCGCAACGCCGCGAATTCGAGACGCACCTGGCGCACTGCCCGGCCTGCCGGGAGGCGGTCGCCGACCTCAGTGGCGTGCCGGCCCTGCTTTCTCAGCTGGACCGCGACGAAGTGGCCGCGATCGACGAGTCCGGCCCGGCGCCGGAGATGTCTGAAAAGTTGTTGCCGTCCTTGCTGGCGACGGTGCGATGGCGCCGGCGCCGCACCCGGGTGGTGACCTGGGTCGCGTCGGCCGCCGCGGCCGCGGTGTTGGCGATCGGGGTGTTCGTCGGCCTTGAGGGGTGGTCGTCGACTCCGGCCCAGCAGGTGACCGCGTCGGCCGAGCCCATGGCGCAGGTGAGTACCAGTCTGCTGACCTCCAGCGTCCAGGTCAGCAGCCAGCACTGGGGAACATCCATCAACCTGCGGTGCGTGTGTCTGGCCCCGCTCAATGCGCACCATGACACGCTGGCGATGGTCGTGGTCGGTCGTGACGGCAGCCAAACCCGACTGGCGACGTGGGTGGCCGTGCCCGGCCACACCGCGACACCCGCGGGCGCGATCTCGACCCCGGTCGACCAGATCGCCGCCGTGCAAGTGGTGGCCGCCGACAGCGGCAAGGTGCTGTTGCAGCGTTCGCTGTAGAGGATCGGAGCCAGCGTGTTCGGCTACGGGCGTTCGCTGCGGGTGCTGGTGGTGGGCGCCGGTGTGGCCGGCATCTCCGTCGCCCGGGGACTGCTGCGGGACGGCCATGACGTCACCGTTTTCGAGCGGCGGCCGGATGTGCGGGCCGCCGGCGGTGCGGTGACGATCTGGTCCAACGGCGAGACGGTCCTGAACCAGCTGGGTGTCGACATGGACGGCGCCGGTCAGCTGCTGGCTACCGTGCGGGCCGTGACGTCCAAGGGGCGCCGGCTCGCCACGCTCGACGTGACCGCGATGGTGCGCCGGCTGGGCGCACCCGTGCGGATGGTTCCGCGCCGGGTCCTGCTGGAACGGCTGCTGGAGGGGTTCGAAGCCGAGCGCATCCGGTGCGACTCGCGGGTGGTCGCGGTGGTCGGTGCGGGTGACCGGGTCCGCGTCGAGTTCGCCGATGGCGCCGTGGCCGACGGGGACGTGTTGATCGGGGCCGACGGCCTGCGCTCGATGGTGCGCGATTGGGTCGGCGCGCGGGACGCGAAGCCCACCGGCTGGTGTAGCTGGCAGGGGCTGATCACCCTTCCGGGGATTCCGGAGATCACAGAATCCGATGCCGCGCTGATGATCATCGGTGCGCGCGGAAACCTCGGCCTGTGGCCGGCGGGCGGTTCCGACGTGCAGTGGTGGTTCGACCTGCCGTGGTCGTCAGACTTCGTCCGACCGCAACGCCCCATCGAGATGATCCGCTCCCATTTCGCCGGATGGTCCGACCCGGTCGATCGGGTGCTCGCGACATTGACCGACGACGATTTGGCCCACTCGCCGTTTCCGCATTTCCGGCATCCGATTCCGCGCGGGGGCCGGGGCCCGGTCACGTTGCTCGGCGATGCCGCGCACACGATGCCGCCCACCCTCGCGCAGGGGACCAACCAGGCGTTGCTCGACACGATGGTCCTGTGCCGGGCGCTGGCGGGTGTCCGTCGCGGGACGGGCCGCCGCGGCACCGACGTTTCGAGCGCGCTGCGCTGGTATGAGAAGACCCGGCGACGCAAAGTCATGGCCGTGTCCTGGGCGGCGTCGTTGCCGGTGTCGCACGGTGAATTCGTGCTGGGGCCGGCCGCACTGATCTCCGACCGGCTGCAGGCCTGCGCGCTGACGGCATTTCTGCGCTTCACGAGTCACCGCCGGATGGCCGCCGATATCAGCCGAAACTTGGGGGTAGCGGCGACGGTCCCGTCAAGCCCGTGAGTAACCCGACCGATTCCGTAAGGGTGCGAGGCGATTTCGATGCGCCCTCCCGCTGGCTCTGGCTGGTGAAGTGGTGTGTGCTGGCCGTCCCGCACTACCCGATATTGATACTCCTCTACCTGGTGTATCCGTTCTCGACGGTCGCCGCCGGCGTGGCCATCTTGGGTACCGGGCGGTATCCGCGGCCGCTCTTCGAATTCAACGTCGGGGTGTTGCGCTGGTCATGGCGAGTGATGAACTACCGGTTCCCGATGAACAGCACCGACCAGTACCCGCCTTTCACGCTCGCGTCCCGGCCCGACTATCCCGCTGATCTTGCGGTCGACTATCCGGAACGGCTGAAAAACTCGGCGGTGCCGGTGAAGTTGCTGCTGGCGATCCCGCAGGTGCTGCTGTGCTGGTCGATGGAGCCGCTGCTGCAGGTGCTGTGTCTCATCGCCGCGCTGACGCTGTTGTTCACCGGAACCATCCCGCCAACCATATTCGATCTGCTCATGGGAATGGTGCGCTGGCGGTACCGGGTGGCGGTGTACGTGTCGTTGATGCGCGACGAATATCCGCCGTTCCGAATGGATTTGGGTGGCCGATGACTCACCACAATCTCCTGTTCCCCTATGTCTATCGATTCGGCCAGCCGGCTTTCGACCGGCTGTTCTACCACCGGTATCGACGGGCCGCCCTGAGTAACGCCACCGGCCGGCTGTTGATGCTCGGACTGGGGCCGGGAACCGACTTGGTGTTTCTGCCCGCGGCGGTGACGTCGGTCGCCGCCGTGGAGCCCGAGGCGCCGTTTCGGCGGATGGCTTCCCGGCTCGCTCAGCGCCGCGGCGTCGCGGTGGACATCGTCGAGGGAGTCGGTGAGTCAATTCCCTTCCCGGACAACTCTTTCGACTCCGTACATATCGGTCTTGTGTTGTGCTCGGTCGACGACGTGGCCGCTACGCTCGGCGAGATCCGGCGGGTGCTGGTCCCCGGGGGCAGGCTGGTGGTCCTCGAGCATGTGCGCGGGGACGGCGCGACGGGCCGGTTCCAAGACCTGATCGCCAAGCCGTGGTCGTGGCTGGCCGGCGGTTGCGAGCCGAACCGGCGAACCCTCGAGGCCATCGCCGCGGCCGGATTCGAGACCACCGCGCTGCGCAGCATTCCGCGAACGCCGGTGCCCTTTCCGTGCAAACCTCATCTGCGGGGATTCGCCACCTCTACTCGACGCTGACCGCCTCGATGATGTTGAGCTGCGCCGCACGCCGTGCCGGCGGCACCGAGCCGAGCAGGCTGATCGCCAGCGCCCCGAGGGTGAAGGCGAGCGCCAGCGGGCTCAACCGAAAGCCGACTTCGAAATTCATGATGTCCCCGCTGATGCGGCTGAACAGCCACTGGTCCGTCAGCCCCAGCGCGAGCCCCAAAACGCCGCCGACCAAACCGATTCCGGCCGCCTCCGCGAGCACCATCCGCAGTGTGAAGCGCCGGCTGGACCCCATCGCGCGCAGCACGCCGATTTCGCGCCGGCGTTCGGTCACCGAGAGCGTCAACGTGTTGAGCAGTGCGACCGCGGCCACCGCCACGACGATGATCCACACCGCGTTGGCGATGAACATGCTCTGGTGCAGCGGAGCCGCAAGCCCCGCCAGCGCGACGCGACCGTCGTACACGTGGTTCGGCGCCGGCACCGCCTCGCGGACGCTGGCCAACAGTCGCTGCCGATTCACTCCGGGGGCCGCGGCGATCTGCAGGGTCGTCGCCGCCGGGCGATCGAACCATGCCCGCAGGTGATCGAGATCGATGCCGATGGTGCCGATGACGGTCGAGAAGAACGGCACCACGGCCAGCACGGCCACCGACCGCGGGCCGTGCGGCGTCTGCAGCCGCAGTTGGTCGCCGGCCCGGACGTGCAGAATTCTGCCCAGGTTCTGCGTGAGCACCACGCCGCGACCGGCGAGCACCTCGGTGCGCACTCGTTCGTCGAGCGAGCGGTACAGCGCGTCGTGGCTGCCGGCGGAAAACCCGTCGAGCAGGACGCGGGTGTCGCCGACGACGGCGAACCCGACCGCGCCCTCGGTCACTCGCGCCACACCGGGGAGTGCGGCGACTTTCGCGGAAAGGCCCTGTGGCAGAACGTCGGTGGGGTAGCTGTCGGGCGGATCTGCGCTCACCCACACGTCGGCAGCGGCGACCGGTGAAAAGATGTCCCGCGCCGATCGAATCATGTCGGCGTTCGTGCCGGTGATCACGACGGTGGTGAGCACCCCGATGAGCACGGTCATCACGGTTGCCCACACTCGGCGCGGCGCACGCCGGATCGTCGCCGCCGCGAGCGCCCCGGACGATCCGAACATTCGCGCCGTCACCGCCGTCACGGTGACGATGGGCGCGGTGAGCCCGAAGCCCAGGGCGATCTCGGCGCCTAACACCACGGCCATCGCGATGAACGCGTAGCTGCCGCGCTGGCCGGTGACGACCAACGTCGAGAACGCGAATGCCGCAACGGCCCCAAGCCCACTCGCGATGCGCAGCCACCGCGGCACGACATCGGCCGCCGAGGCCCCGATCGGCGCCAGCGCCTCGATCGGCGAAACCTTGTACACCTGCCGTGCCGCCATCGCCGACGCCGCCACGCTGGTGAGCGCCGTCGCCGCCAGTGCCAGCGGTATCGCATAACCGGGCAGCCAATACTCGACGCGGGCCTCGAGTCCCTGCGTCAGCGCCGGAGGCAGTCGGCCGATCGCGATGTGGCCCGCCACAATTCCCAGTCCGGAACCGATGGCTCCGCCGATCAGCCCGAGAATCGCGGCCTCCGCGAGCATGTCGCCGACAATGGTGGCGCGCCGGCCGCCGATCGCGCGCAGCATCGAGATGACCGGCCGGCGCGCCGTGATCGCCATCGTCATCGTGGTGTAGATCAAAAACGCGCCGACCACCAACGCAACGGCGGCGCCCAGCAGGGCCATGTAGTTCATCAGCCTGACACCGTCACCGGCCCGGGCCGCCCGGAGGCTCGGGGCCGCGACGATCGCACGGCCGTTCACTGCTCCGGTGACCGCGGCGCGAACGGCGCCGGGGTCGGCGCCCGGCTTCATGCTGATCAGTATCGAGTCGAGTTGGCCGGTGCGGCCGGTGGCGTTCTGCGCCAAAGCGAGTGGCGCAAGAACGTAATGTCCGCCGTTCAGGTCCGCATATTGCTTGCCGGCGAGCACGTCGGTGACCGTCACCGAAGCCGAACCCAGTTGAAATGCCTGGCCTTTCGCATAGCCGACGCGGGGTCCGACCTGAACGCCGGACGGCGCCGAAGACAGCGCCTGCACGGGCCGGGTGACCGCGTCTTTGAGGGCGCCGCCCAGGGCGGCGGTGCTCGCATCCGCGCCCAGCAGCAGCACCGGCCCCGACGGTGTGGGCGTCGACGTCCGAATCATCGGTGCCGCGGTGGCGACGCCGGGAACGGCCGCCACTTCGGCCAGGATCGACTCGGGGAATCCGGCGTCGGTGATGCCGGACACCTCGAGCGCGGCGACCCCGGCGATCCCGTCGGCCAGCCGGCCAACCGATCCGGTGATCGACCCGAAGATCCCCAAAATCGCCACCAAATACGTTGCCGAGACCGCCATTACGGCGATCGACGCGAACGTACGGCGCCGGTGCACGGCAAGCTCCCGCAGACTGAATACGCGCAGCCTGCTCGCCGTGGCGGTGATCTTGAAGCCGCGCTGCGCCCCGGGTTTCACCCCGCGACCGCCATGACGTCCGACCCGATCCGGCCGTCCTGCAGCGTGACGACCCGGTCGGTGGCCGCGGCCGCATCGGAGTTGTGGGTGACCATCACCACCAGCCGGCCCCGACCGTCCTCGTGCGCCACCTCGGCCAGGAGCGCCAAAATGGCTGCGCCCGTAGTGGAGTCCAGGTTTCCGGTCGGCTCGTCGGCGAGAATCAGCGGCGGGTTCATCATCATTGCGCGCGCCACCGCCACCCGCTGCATCTGGCCGCCGGACAGCTCCGCCGGCCGGTGCTGGGTCCGGTGGCCGAGTCCGACCCGGTCCAGCAACCGGATCGCATCCGGCTTGGCCCTGCCCAGCCGGACACCGTCGAGCAGTCTGGGGATCGCCACGTTCTCCCAGGCCGACAGCGTCGGCAACAGATTGAAGAACTGAAAGATGAAACCCACCCGGTGATGGCGGAACCGCGACTGCTGTTCGTCGCCGAGGCGGCCGATCTCCTCGCCGTCGAAGGTGATGGACCCCGAATCGGGGGAATCCAAAGCGCCGAGTAGGTGCAGCAACGTGCTTTTACCCGCCCCGGAGGGCCCGACGACCGACACGAACTGCTCGTCGGCCAGCCGCAGGCTGATATCGTCGAGCGCCCGCACCGTCTGACCGCCGACCCGGTACTCGCGCACCACGTTGCGCAGTTCGATGGTCATTCAGGCACCACGATGGCGAGTGGCGAACGGTTCATTCGCCGGCCCCAGACGCCGATGAACCGACCGCGCGCCTACCTCGTTTCTTCAGGCATGCTCGGTAGGTACCGGGTGGTCGACCACATCGTCGGGCACCTCGCGGCAATCGGAGTCGATCACGTCTTCGGTGTGGATGGCGCCAACATCGAGGACGTGTACGACGCCGCGCACTTTTGCTCCGAAATCGACGCGGTGCTGGCCAAGCACGAGTTCTCCGCGGCCACCATGGCCGACGGGTACAGCCGGAGCGGGGCCGGCCTGGGCGTGGTGGCCGCGACCTCGGGTGGGGGAGCGCTGAACCTCGTTGCGGGTCTGGGCGAGTCGCTGGCGAGCCGGGTTCCGGTGTTGGCGTTGGTCGGCCAACCCGCCAGCACGATGGACGGCCGGGGCAGCTTCCAGGACACCAGTGGCGCAAACGGATCGTTGAACGCCGAGGCGCTGTTCTCGGCGGTATCGGTGTTCTGCGAGCGGCTGCGCACCCCGGCCGGCATCGTCTCGCTACTGCCCCGGGCCATCGCGGCGGCGCGTACCGGCGGTCCGGCGGTGTTGTTGCTGCCCAAGGACATTCAGCAGGCAGACATCGGCATCGGGCATCGCGACGCCACCGCGCGGGGTCGTGTGCGAGGGCGGATCGGCAACCCGCATCCGATCGTGGCCGAACTGCGCCGTGCGCGGGGACGGGTCACCATCATCGCCGGCGAGCAGGTCGCCCGCGACGACGCCCGGGCCGAGCTCGACGAGCTGTGCGCGCTCCTGCATGCGCGCGTGGCCACCGTCCCGGACGCCAAGGATGTCGCCGGCGCGCGAGGACTCGGCGCGGCGGGGGCGCTGGGGGTGACCGGCATCATGGGGCACCGCAACGTGGCCGAAGCGGTGGCCGCCAGCTCGGTGTGCCTCGTCGTCGGCACCCGGCTGGCGGTCACCGCCCGCGCCGGCCTGGACGACGCGCTGGCGGCGGTGCGGACGATCTCGATCGGGTCGGCGCCGCCGTATCTGCCCTGCACCCACGTGCACACCGATGACCTGCGCGGCTCGCTGCGCATGCTGACCCATGCGGTTCGCCACCGCGGGCGGCCGGCCGGTCCGCGCATCCCCGGTGCGGGCCGGCCCGCCGAGATGACGCCCCCGCCCTGCTCCGGCCCGGGTGTGCGGTACCGCGACGCCATGGCGGTGCTGGACCGAGTCGTGCCCGACGGGGCCGACATCGTGGTCGACGCCGGCAATACCGGCGCCGCGGCGATCCACTATCTCCCGGTGCGTTGCGGCGGCAGGTTCGTCGTCGCGCTCGGCATGGGCGGCATGGGCTACAGCTTCGGCGCCGGCATCGGAATGTCGTTGGGCCGCGCCAACAGTGGGCGGCCCGGGGGCCGCACCGTGGTCATCGCCGGCGACGGCGCGTTCTTCATGCACGGCATGGAGGTGCACACGGCCGTGCAATACCGGCTACCGATGACGTTCGTACTGTTCAACAACAACGCGCACGCCATGTGCGTGACCCGCGAGCAGCTGTTCTACGACGACCTGTACAGCTACAACCGTTTTCATCCCAGCCGGCTGGGCGCCGGCCTGGCGGCGATGTTCCCGAGCCTGACGTCGGTGGACGTCAGCGACGTCGAGGGATTTGCCGCGGCGATGGGCGCGGCGCTCGACGTCGACGGCCCGGCGGTGGTCAGTGTCGAGTGCGCCGCCGACGAGATCCCGCCGTTCGCACCCTTTCTCACCGGCGCACCGACCAAAGACGCCGCCGTAAACCAGGACTCGTTTGACAAGGAGAACCACACCAATGTCGCTGCCAGCGCTTGAGGATATTCCCGCCCCCCTCGATGGGGTCACCCGCATCGAAACCAGCCCCAGGGAGAAGGCCACGCCCATCATCATGGACATGATGCGGTCGGTGTACCCGCACGATCAGGTCTTCGGACAGTACTGCACCGTCAACGATTACGTCGACTGTCCACCCGACGAGTTGTACGAGTACATGGCCGACACCCGCAGCCTGGAGGAGTGGACATACAGCCTGCGCGGGTTCACCCCCACCGAGGAGCCCGGGTTATGGCTGGCGTACGACCGGCTCGGCTCGGAAACCGAGATCTACACCCGCACCGTCGCCAACGCGCAGGCGCGGACCGTGGACTACCACTGCGCCTGGGATCAAGGCAAGCATCTGTGGATGATCTACCTGATGCGTGTCATCGACGCCCAGACCGTCCTCGACAAGTCGGGATCGGTTGTGCTGTGGACCAATTGCCATCACCCGTTCTACGACCGCAATCCGTATCCGGAGACCGCGCCGCCTTCCCGGCCCGTATGGGTCGGCGACTTCTGGGACATGTTCGCCGCCGGCCATCTGCTGGAGATGCGCAACCTCAAGGCGATCGCCGAGTACCGCCACCGCAACGGACTGCCGGTGACACCGGTATGGATGAGATGAGCGCACCATGGGTAAGCCAAGCGTCAGCCTGATCGACGTCTCCACGTATCTGCCGGGCGAGCCGATCCCCGCCGACTACTACGCGCGATTCGCCGAATCCGACGACCTGCGCGACAACGTGATGTTCCGCGCCCCGAAGTTTCGCCATCACGTCGGTGCGGACGAGAGTTCAGTCGACATGATCGAACGCGCGGCCCATGGCCTGATCGAGCGGCACGGCCACGACGTCATCGAAGGCGCCGACGTGCTGATCACGCACACTCAGGTACCCGACATGGCGTTCTACGGCCAAGGTGGCAGCATCGCGCATCGGCTGGGTATGCGGCCGTCCTGGGTGCTCGACCTGAACAACGGCGGCTGCGCCGCATTTGTGTTGGCGCTCAACGTGGCCCGTAAATTGTTGTCGGCGGGCGACGGGCGCACCGCGCTCATCGCCATCGCGCAGAATGCGGCCGGACAATTCTTCGACCAACCGACGATTCGCCGCAAGGCGCAGTCGGCGGTGCCCGGCGACGGGGCGGCGGTGGGACTGGTCGCGGTGAGCGAGCAGTCGCCGATTCTCGATGTCGAGTGCCGCACCTACGGTGAGTATGCGGGCGAGATGGCGCTTTCCTACGATCCGCCGCGCAAGTGGTGGCAGGCGGGTCCCGGCGAGGGCAGCATCGGTTTCACCGAAAGCAAGATCACCAAGGTGCTGGCCCGCGGCAACCGGCAGGTTCCCGAAGTGGCACTGGCGGTGTGCGGTCGAATCGGGTTGTCCGCCAAAGACATCGGCTTGCTGGTCACCAACCAGCCGAACAGGGCGTTTCTGCGCAATTGGCGTGACGCGCTCGAGTTGCCCGAATCCAGGCACGTCGACACTTTTGACGAGTGCGGCAACCTGTTCGGTGCCGGGATCCCGATCAATCTGGACCGCGCGATAGCCGATGGCCGGCTCGGCGCCGGCGAGGTGGTCATGATGGCGGCATTCGCGCACGCCGGCGACTTCGCTGGCGCCGCCGCGGTGCGCTGGGGCGGGCGAGACTGATGCACCCCGGAGGCCTGGCGGCCGGCGAGATCTGCGATGCGCTGCCCAACGCGGTGGATCCGTTTGCCTTGTCGCTCAACGAGAATCCGTTCCCGCCGCTGCCGGCGGTACGTTCGGCCTTGATTCGTTCCCTGTGCGCGGCGAACCGGTATCCGGAGTTCCTGCCGGAGCGGTTGCGCGACGTGATCGCCGGCCACATCGGCGTGCCCGCCGACCGGGTGGTGCTGGGCGCGGGGGCGACGGGTGTCGTGTTGCAGGCGCTGCAGGCGCTGACCGCGCCGGGTGACACGATCGTGATGGCGTCGCCGACGTTCGACGGTTATCCGATCGTCGCGGACATGGCACGGCTGAACTCGTCGCTCGTCGCGCTGGACGCACACGGCCACAACGACCTCGACGCACTGGCCGACGCGGCCGCTACCGCCCGCGTCGTCGTCCTGTGCCGGCCGCACAACCCGACCGGCACGCTGGAGCCCACGGCCGCCGTCGTTCGGTTTCTGCGCCGGGTGCCGCGCGACACCGTCGTGCTGCTCGACGAGGCCTATATCGAGTTCACCGCTCCCGAGCACGGTTTCGACGTGGCGGCATTGGTCGCGCGTTTCCCCAACGTGGTGGTGGTGCGGACCTTCTCCAAAGCCTACGGTCTGGCGGGGCTGCGGATCGGTTATGCGGTGGCGTCTCCCGAGCTGGCACCGGCGCTGTGGCACCAGCAGGTGCCGTTCGGCATCGCGATCACCGGTTTGCTTGCGGTCGCGGCGTCGTATGCCGCGGAAAACGAACTGGCGCGACGGATCCGGTTGATCACCGCCGAACGCCGCTATCTCCGGATGCGGCTGAGCGCCATGGGGATATACACGACCGACGCGCACGCGAATTTCATGTATCTGCCGTCGCCGACGGGTGGGGGGGACAGGCAGTGTCGGCCGTGGCGTGAGGTTTTCGGCGACGGTGGGCCGCGGGTGCGGTATTACGCGGACGGTGGCGCGCGGATCACGGTGGGCGGCCGGGCATCGACGACGGCGGTGCTGTCGGCGTTGGGAAAGGCCACGCTTGGGCTCCAAGTGCGGTAAGAAGGGGCGTGGTGCAATCACGACCGGACAAACGTGATCCCATCGCCGCGGCGCGCGCCAACTGGGAGCGCGCCGGGTGGGGTGACGTGGCGTCGGGCATGGTCGCGGTGACGTCGGTGATGCGTGCGCACCAGATCCTGCTGGCCCGGGTGGAGACGGCGTTGCGTCCCTACGACCTGAGCTTCTCCCGATACGAATTGCTGCGGCTGCTGGCGTTCAGCCGGACCGGCGCGCTGCCCATCACCAAGGCCTCTGACCGGCTGCAGGTTCACGTCACCAGCGTGACCCACGCGATCCGCCGGCTGGAGGCCGACGGGCTGGTTCAGCGGGCGCCGCACCCCACCGACGGGCGCACCACGCTGGTGCGGATCACCGACCTGGGCCGCTCGACGGTCGAGGACGCCACCGTCACGCTCAACAAGCAGGTGTTCGCCGATCTCGGCATGACCGACACCGAATCGCAGGACTTGGCGTCATCGATCGAGACGTTGCGCCGCAACGCGGGTGACTTCTGAGCCGGTTCCCGGGCGCGCCCGACGTCGAGTTGTGGGGACGAATCGGCTGATTTCCCACAACAGGTCGACGTTCGGGGCTAACGAGGCGTTCGCAGCGTCTCGATGACCGCGCTGAAGTCCTTATCACCGTGATCGGCGGCGAATTTCGCGTAGATCTCGGCGGCGTGCCGGCCTAGCGGGGCGGCCGAACCGCTGGAGGACACCGCATCCATCGCCAGGTGAAGGTCCTTGTTCATCAGCGCGGCCGCGAAGCCCGGTTTGAAGTCGTTGTTGGCCGGCGAGGTCGGGACCGGGCCCGGCACCGGGCAATTGGTGTGCACGGCCCAGCAGTTTCCGGTCGCCCCGGTGATCACGTCGAACAGGGACTGCGCCGACAACCCGAGCTTCTCGGCCAAGACGAACGCCTCGCCGATCGCGATCTGCTGCACCGCCAGCACCATGTTGTTGCACACCTTGGCGGCCTGCCCGGCCCCGGCCGCGCCGCAGTGGATGATCTTGCCCGCCATGGGTTCCAGCACCGGCCGCGCCCGTTGCAGGCTTTCCGGGTCACCGCCGACCATGAACGCCAGCGTCCCGGCGACGGCGCCCTTCACCCCGCCCGAGACGGGCGCGTCCAGCTGCGCGACACCGCGCGATTCCGCCAGCGCGTGCACCTCGCGGGCGTCGTCGACCGAGATGGTGGAGCTGTCGATGAACAGCGCGCCGGGTCGCGCGGCGGGGAGAATGTCCGCGTAGCAGCGTTTGACCAGCTCGCCGTTGGGCAGCATGGTGATCACCACGTCCGCCCCGGTGACCGCGTCGGCGGCGCTGTCGAATCCGGTGACGCCGGCCGCGGTCGCCGCGGACAGCGCGGCGGGCACCGGATCGAATCCGCGCACCGCATGTTTGGCCGCAACAAGATTGGCCGCCATGGGCCCGCCCATGTGGCCCAGACCCAGGAAGGCCACCGTCAGGTGCTCGGTCATCTGAAGACCTTTCTACGCGGTTGCGCGGACCCGTGCTGCTTCGGCCCGACCGATGACCACTCGCATGATTTCGTTGGTGCCTTCCAGGATTCGGTGCACCCGCAGGTCGCGCACGATCTTTTCCAGACCATACTCGCGCAGGTAGCCGTAGCCGCCGTGCAGCTGCAGGGCTTTGTCGGCGACCTCGAAGCAGGTGTCGGTGACGTAGCGCTTGGCCATCGCGCACAACTCGACCTTGTCGGGATCGTCGGTGTCCAGCGCATTGGCGGCCCGCCACAACATCATTCGCGAGGTTTCCAGGCCGGTGGCCATGTCGGCCAGGGCGAACCGGATGGTCGGCTCGTCGAGCAGGGACGACCCGAACGCCTGCCGATCGCGGACGTAGGCCCCGGCCTTGTCGGAGGCGGCCTGGCCGCCGCCCAGTGAGCATGCGGCGATGTTGAGCCGGCCGCCGTTGAGGCCGTTCATCGCGATGCCGAATCCCGCGCCCTCACCGTCCAGGCCGCCCAGCATCGCGTCGGCGGGCACCCGCACCCCTTCCAGGATCACCTGCGCGGTGGGCTGGGCATGCCAGCCCATCTTCTCCTCGAGCGCGCCGAAACTCAGCCCGGGAGTGTCCTTTTCGATGACAAACGCCGAGATGCCGCGCGGACCCTCGCTGCCGGTCCTGGCCATCACCACATAGACGTCCGAGGCCCCCGCGCCGGAGATGAACTGCTTGACGCCGTCGAGCACGTAATCCGAGCCCTGCCTGACGGCGCGGGTGCTCAACGCGCTGGCGTCGGACCCCGCGCCGGGCTCGGTCAGGCAGTAACTGGCGATGACGTCCATCGACGCCAGCCGCGGAACCCACAGCTTGCGTTGTTCGCCGGTACCGAAGGTGTCGATCATCCACGCGCACATGTTGTGGATCGACAGGAACGCCGCGGTAACCGGGTCGGCGATGGCCAGCTGCTCGAAGATGCGGACCCCGTCGAGCCGGCGCAGCCCGCTGCCGCCGACGTCGTCGCGACAGTAGATCGCCGCCATGCCCAGTTCGGCCGATTCACGCAGCACGTCGGTCGGAAAGTGTTTGGCCGCATCCCATTCCAGGGTGTACGGGGCGATGCGTTTGGCGGCGAACGCGGCGGCCGTCTCGGTGATCACCCGCTCGTCGTCGTCGAGGGTAAAGGAAGCCATGAGGCATGCTGCCCTAATCCATTGTGGGAATGACGAATTCGGCGCCGTCCTTGATGCCGGACGGCCACCGCTGGGTCACGGTCTTGGTCTTGGTGTAGAAGAGGATCGACGAGGGCCCGTGCTGGTTGAGGTCGCCGAAGCCGGAGCGCTTCCAGCCGCCGAAGGTGTGGTAGGCCACCGGCACCGGGATCGGCACGTTGACACCGACCATGCCGACCTGGACGCGGGCGACGAAGTCGCGCGCGGTGTCGCCGTCGCGGGTGAAGACGGCCACGCCGTTGCCGTACTCGTGCTCCGAGGGAAGCCGCAGCGCCTCCTCGTAGTCATGGGCACGAACGATGCACAGGACGGGCCCGAAGATCTCGTCGGTGTAGATCGACATGTCCGGGGTGACGTGGTCGAACAGGGTCGGCCCGATGAAGAAGCCGCCTTCGAGGTTGGCGTCACCGAAAGTCAGGTCGTCGCTGGCGCGTTCGCGGCCGTCGATGACCAATTCGGCGCCCGCGTCGACACCCTGGCCGATGTAGTCGCGCACCTTCGCCACCGCGGCCTCGGTCACCAGCGGACCGTAGTCGGCCTTGGGGTCCAGGCTGTGGCCCACCCGCAGGTTGTTGATCCGCTCGATGAGCCGGGCCCGCAGCCGGTCCGCGGTCTGCTCACCGACCGGCACCGCGACGCTGATCGCCATGCAGCGTTCGCCGGCGCTGCCGTATCCGGCGCCGATCAGCGCGTCGACGGCCTGGTCCAGGTCGGCGTCGGGCATCACGATCATGTGGTTCTTGGCGCCGCCGAAGCACTGCGACCGCTTGCCGGTGGCGGCGGCCCCGGCGTAGATGTACTGGGCGATGTCGGAGCTGCCGACGAACCCGACCGCCGCGATGTCGGGGTGGTTCAGGATGGCGTCAACGGCCTCCTTGTCGCCGTGCACGACCTGGAACACGCCCGGCGGCAGGCCCGCTTCGACGAAGAGTTCGGCGAGACGCACCGGGACCGACGGGTCGCGCTCGCTGGGCTTGAGCACGAACGCGTTGCCGCAGGCCAGCGCCGGGCCGGCCTTCCACAGGGGGATCATCGCCGGGAAGTTGAACGGGGTGATGCCGGCGACCACGCCCAGCGGCTGGCGCAGCGAGTAGACGTCGATGCCCGGTCCGGCGCCCTCGCTGTATTCGCCCTTGAGCAGGTGCGGGATGCCGATGGAGAACTCGATGACCTCGATGCCGCGCTGAATGTCGCCCTTGGCGTCGGGCAGGGTCTTGCCGTGCTCGCGCGACAGCAGCTCGGCCAGCTCGTCCATGTTCTTGTTGACCAGCTCGATGAAACGCATCATCACCCGGGCGCGGCGCTGGGGATTCATTGCGGCCCAACCCTTTTGGGCCTCGATGGCCGACGCCACCGCGGCGTCGATATCGGCCTGGCCGGCCATCGGCACCTGCGCCTGGACGCCCCCGGTGCTGGGGTCGAAGACGTCAGCGGTGCGGCCGGACCGGCCGGCGGTGCGCTGCCCATCGATGAAGTGCGGAATCTGTGTGGTCATGAGGCCCTCGAATGTGGTTGACGGCGCTGAAGCGGAGGTGAGCGGATACTTGCATATCCTAGTAACTTGGATACGGCCTTGGCAAGGTGGGTAGCGGGCTAGCCTGACAGCTGTATGCACACCATCGAGGCCGACTACCTGGTGGTCGGCGCGGGCGCCATGGGCATGGCGTTCATCGACGCGCTGGTCACGGAGACCTCGGTGACCTCAGAGACCTCGGTGACCTCGGCGACGCAGGCCCGCATCGTGGTGGTGGACCGCAACCATGCGCCCGGTGGGCACTGGACCATGGCCTACCCGTTCGTGCGGCTGCACCAGCCGTCGGTGTTCTACGGCGTCAACTCGCTGCGACTGGGCGGTGACTCCATCGACCAAGTCGGTTGGAACCAGGGCCTTTACAAATTGGCGACCGCCGGGGAGATCTGCGCGTACTACGACCACATCATGCGCCGGCAGCTGTTGCCGACCGGGCGGGTCAGCTACTTCCCGATGAGCGAATACCTCGGCCAAGACCGTGGTGAAGGCCGGTTTCGCACGCTCGCCGGCGCTGACTACACCGTCCGCGTGGCGCGCCGCGTCGTCGACGCCACCTACATGCGTGTCATGGTCCCGGCGATGCGCCCGCCGCCGTATCGGGTCGCGACCGGCATCGATTGCGTCGCGCCCGGCGACCTGCCGGGGCGCGGTCCCTACGAGCGCTACGTCGTCGTCGGGGCCGGCAAGACCGGCATCGACACCTGCCTGTGGCTGCTGGGTCAAGGCATCGACCCCGACCGGCTCACCTGGATCATGCCCCGCGATTCCTGGCTGTTGGACCGCGAGACGATGCAGCCCGGCTCGTTGTTCGCCGAGAAGATCAAGGCGAGCTTCACCGCGCAACTGCGCGCCATCAACGACGCCGTGTCGGTGCCCGATCTGTTCGCCCGCCTCGAGGATGCCGGCCTGCTGCTGCGGATCGATCCGGCGACCCGGCCCGCGATGTATCGCTGCGCGACCGTCACCCGGCTCGAACTCGAGCAGCTGCGACGAATCACCGACGTGGTGCGCATGGGCCACCTGCTGGCCATCGAGGCGGACAAGATGGTCCTCGACCGGGGCGCGGTGGCGGTCAACGGCCGCGGGCTCTACATCGACTGCACCGCCGACGGTGCCGAAAAGCGGCCCGCCACGCCGATTTTCGATTCCGGTCGCATCACGCTGCAGAGCGTGCGCGGCTGCCAGCAGATCTTCAGCGCGGCGCTGATCGCTCACGTGGAGGCCGCGTACCGCGACGACTCGCGGAAAAACGGGCTCTGTGTGCCCTTGCCGCATCCGGACACCGACGCCGACTGGTTACGGCTGGCGCTGTCCGACTACAGCAACCAGCTGCGCTGGTTCGACGACCCGGAGTTGATGTCGTGGTTGTTCACGGCGCGCCTGGACCTTTTCGGTCACCTGATCGGCCACCTGCTGCCGTCGGCGTCGGCCAAGCCCCGGGTCCGGGATCGGATACTGAGCATCGCCAAGTCCGTCTTTTCCGCCACCGCCACCAAGCTCGACCGGCTGATGGCCGACGACGCCGCACTCGCAGCGCCCTGAGGGTGTAACCCGAGCCGATATTGATCGGGTGAAGGAGGCATGTGGCGGCAAGAAACGAACCCGTCGGGCCGCGACCCCTGCGTGCGGTACCCGGCAGTGGCCATGAGGCCGACTACCCGGACTGGGAAGCCGTGTACTCCGACAACGTGAGCTGGGTGTACCGCACGCTGTTCGCGCGGGTCGGCAACCGGACCGACGCGGAAGACCTCACCGCCGAGGTGTTCCTCGCCGCGCTGCGCCCGCTGCGCCTGACCGTGAGCGTGGGGGAGGTCCGTGCCTACCTGCGGGCCACGGCCAGGACGGTGCTGGCCGCACACTGGCGCGAGACCTTGGGACGGGAGATAACCTCGATCGAGGACATCGAACAACCAGCCGACAGCCAGGATGCGATCAGCACCGCGCCGCAGCGCGTGGCCCGGGTTCTGGACAACCTGCCGGATCGCTATCGCCAGATTCTGGAATCGCGCTTTCTGCGGGGTAATTCGATCAAGGAGTCCGCCGCGGAACTCGGGATCAGCGTGGCCAATGCCAAAGTGCTCCAGCACCGCGCCCTGCGGCTGGCGGCGCAGGTCAACGATGGGGGCCAGCCATGAATGCGCGGGGGTTGCGACGCTATGTCGACGATCTGTTGCGGGGGCGCCGGCCCAGGTCGTTCGCGCCCGACGACTTCGAGGCGGCGCAGCTGCGCACGGCCATCGAGTTGCGGGCGGCTCGCGGCGGGGATGACGAACCGCGGCCGGAATTCGTCTCCGATCTGCACCGCCGGCTCGGCGAGCAGATCTCAGGCGTGCCAACGGAAACGGCTTCCGGACGCGGTAGCACGCGCCGCCAGGTCATCGTCGGGACGTCGGCCGCCGCGACGGCCGCGGTCGCCGCGGTTTCCCTCGATCGGGCCGTGATCGCCGGTCAATACGGTCAACGGCGCGCCCCGGACAGCGCCACCGGGCAACTCACCCCCAACGATGGAAGCTGGCAGCGCGTCGCGGCCGGTTCGGACGTGCCCGACGGCGTCATGCATCCCTTCGATCTGGGTTCGGTGACCGGATTCGTCCGGCGCGTCGACGGCAAAGTGCAAGCGATATCCGGGGTGTGCACCCATCAGGGGTGCAAGCTGTGGTTCGACGCGCCGGATGACACGCTGCGCTGCCCCTGCCACACCACGTCGTTCTCGCCCAGCGGAGAGGTGCTCACCCACCAGCTGCCGATCGCACCGAAACCGTTGCCCGCATTGATGGTCCGGGAGGCCAACGGGGTCATCGAGGTGTTCGCCCCGGCGCGCCCCGCCTGACGGTGTAACCCACCGCCCTATCCCTGGGCATGGATATCCCCATGCGACGAAGACTTTTGGCGGCCGTGCTGGCCGTGGGCGTGCTGACATCGGCCGGTTGTGGCCAGTCCCGGCCCGTGGCGACCACCGGCGCACCCACCACCGAGATGTCGATCACCGCACCGCCCCGGCCCGCCGGTGCCGACCAGGTCGCCATCGACGGCTTCGCCTTCGCGCCGGTCACCCTGACGGTGCCCGCCGGGACCACCGTCACCTGGACCAACCGCGACGAAGAACCCCATACGGTCGCGGCCAGTGACGGCTCCTTCCACTCACCCGGTATGGGAACGGGAGCCATCTTCGCCCACATCTTTTCCACCGCCGGGACTTTCGACTACGTCTGCTCGATCCACCCGATGATGCGCGGCACCGTGGTGGTGACGGGATGAGGGACCCGAAGGGCATGACCCGGCGCCAGCTCATCCGGCATTCGGCGTGGTTCGGGGCGGCGGTCGGGTTCGCCGTGGCCGGCGGCGAGGTCATCTCGCATGTCGCCGGGGAGGCGGCGGCACAGCGCGCACACGTCCAGCCCACCCTGCGGTTCGCCCAAGTCAGCGACAGTCACCTCGGTTTCACCGGTGCGCCCAACACGGACGTCGCCGCAACGTTTCGCCACGCGATCGAAAAGGTCAACAACCTCGGCTACACACCGGATTTCGTCATCCACACCGGCGACCTCACGCACCTGTCCAGCCCCGAACAGTTCGACCAGGTGAAGCAGATGATGAGTGAGGTGAAGACGCCGCAGGTGTTCACTGTGCCCGGCGAGCACGATTCGATCGATGACGCGGGGCGCAAGTACCGAAACACCTTCGGGGCGGGCGCTGTTGGTGACGGCTGGTACAGCCTTGACGTCGCCGGTGTGCACCTCATCGCGCTGGTCAACACGTTGAACCTGCGCAAGCTGGGTCATCTGGGTGTGGATCAGCTGGGGTTCGTCGAGAAGGACGTGGCCCGTCTGTCGAGTGATACTCCGATCATCGTGTTCAGTCACATCCCGTTGTTCGCGATGTACCCGCAATGGGGCTGGGGCACCGACGATGCCACCCGGGCGCTGAGCTACCTGCGCCGGTTCTCGTCCGTCACATGCCTCAACGGCCATGTCCACCAACTGTTTTCCAAAATGGAAGGCAACGTGGCTTTCTACAGCGGGACCACCACCGCCTACCCGCTGCCGCATCCCGGTGACGGGCCGGCGCCGAAACCGGTGACACTGCCGGCCGGCAGGCTGCGCGACGCACTGGGCATCCGCGAGGTCAGTTACACCAGGGGACAGACCGCTCTGGCGCTGAAAGAGCGGACGTTGCAGTGATGGGTATCCTGGTCCGGGTCGGACTCGCCACGTCGCTGGCCATCAGCGCCGCCAGCCACGCCTACCTCTATGTCCATGGCTACCAACATATCCCAACCATCGGCATCGGATTTCTGGTTCAGGCCAGTGGCTCGTTGGCGATCGCCCTGCTGATTCTGGTCGGTGGTCCCGGATGGCTGCGCTGGGCCGGTGCGACGCTGGCGGCCGGTTCGCTGGTCGCGTTCGCGCTGTCGCGGACCGTGGGGCTTTCCGGCTTTTCCGAACGGGGTTGGGACCCAGCACCGTACGCGGTCATCAGCGTGGGCGCTGAAGTGCTCACCGTGGCGCTGTGGTGGCAGGGTGCTCGACGTCGGCCTTGGCGCGGTCCGACCACTTCCGTTTGAGTCGGCGCTTGAGTGACATCGAGGGCTTCTCGATGAGGAACCAGCTTGTCGCAGCGAGCGGTAGGGTGGCGACCGCGGCGACCATAAAAAACACGACCGGAGGTAGCTGCGTCGCAACCCCGCACACAGCCAGCAACTGCTGGACCGGGAACGCGTAGATGTACACGCCGTAGGACAGATCCGTACGCAGTCTCAAGCGGCTGCTCTTCAGCAAGGCTCCGGACACGATGATCGCGTAGGCCAGCGGCAGGGCGGCGACCACCCGGTAATCGGGCAGCCGGCTGGCCGCCAGCACGATGACGACGCTCACCCCGACCAGCGACCACCGGGCGGGGATCACCTCTTTCCACTGGTAGATCACGGCTCCGGCGGCGAACATGATCGCCGAGCGCACGGCGATCTGCGGGATGGTCCACACCCCCGGAAACGTCATCGGCGGTACCGCCGTTGCCAGACCCGTGGCCAGGACCAGGATCGCCGGAGAAACCCACCGGTGATTGGCCAGACCCGCCAAACCGATACCGGCGACGGCGAGGTAGCAGATCACTTCCCAGCCCAGGGACCACAGCGAACCGTTCCAGAGCCCGGAATGTGTTACCCCGCTTGGTGTTCCGCCGACGTCTAGATGGACGTAAGCCACCGCGCTGTTTTTCAGGAGGTATTCGAGCGGCGCGCCGGAAGACAATAGCTTGCCGACCGATCCGCCCCGGATCGCCACACTCAGCGGGGCGAAGACAAACGCCGTCACGATGAGGCAGACGTAGTAGCCGGGAAGGATCCGCAGGGCGCGGGCGGTGAGAAAGTCGCGGACTCGCGGGTCGTCGAGCCAACTCCTGGAGATGAGGAATCCCGAGATCGCGAAGAACCCGTCCACCCCTATCGAGAACAGAAGTTGCAGCGTCACCGCCGGGGGCAGGCGGTTCGTGATGGGCCAGCAGTGCCACAGCATGACTTCGGCCGCCAGCACCAGCCGCCACGCATTCAGCGCGTTGTTCCGCCCATCGAATACCTGTCCGAGGGTCATCGGCCACCGCCCCGTCGTGCCCCCGCCCGGCGGCATACTACCGCCGCTGGGCCAGGGGCCGAGAGCTTTCGCGGGCTTTGTCGGCGCGGACCGATTCGTGGCTAGGCGGTGTCCTGGGCCTTCGGCGCGGGCTGGTCGGCCATGGCCTCGGCTTTGTCGGCGGGGCGGGCTTCGTCGCCGCTGGAGACGACGGGCGCGGCCCACTTGCGCCGGAGCCGGCGTTTGAGAGACATCGAGGGCTTTTCGATGAGGAACCAGCTCGCCGCGGCCAGCGGCAGCGTGGCCACCACCGCAACGAGAAAGAACACGGGCGGATAGAGAA
This sequence comes from Mycobacterium sp., assembly GCF_004298145.1. Taxonomy (GTDB): domain Bacteria; phylum Actinomycetota; class Actinomycetes; order Mycobacteriales; family Mycobacteriaceae; genus Mycobacterium. The sequence continues at coordinate 87,793 of NZ_SCRH01000070.1, read as the reverse complement.
CCGCCGCGAGCCCACAGACGCCCAGCAACTGCTGGACTGGGAACGCGTAGATGTAGACGCCGTAGGACAGATCGGTGCGCAGTCGCAACCGATCGCTCTGCAGCAGGGCACCGGACACGATGACGGCGTAGGCCAGCGGCAGGGCGCCGACGACCCGGTAATCGGGCAACCGGCTGGCCGCCAGCACGATGACGATGCAGACCGCGACGAGCGACCATCGGGCGGGGATCACGTCGCGCCATTGGTACATGGCGGCGCCGGCCGAAAACATGATGGCCGAGCGCACCGCGAGCTGCGGGATGGTCCATACCCCCGGGAATGTCAAGGGCGGCAGTACCAATGCCAGACCCGTCGCCAGAACCAGGATGGCGGGTGAAATCCACCGGCGATTGGCGAGGCCCGCCACGCCGATGCCGGCAACGACGAGATAGCACAACAGTTCCCAGATCAGTGACCACAGGGAGCCATTCCAGGCGTCTCCGCCCGGTACGTCGCGCGGGGTGCCGCCGACGTCGTGCTGCAAATAGGCCACCGCGCTGTTCTTCAGGACGTACTCGAGCGGTGCGGTGGACCCCAGCAGCTTGGCGGCCGAGCCGCCCTGGATCGCCACGCTGAGCGGGGCGAAGACGAACGCGGTCACGATCAGGCAGACGTAGAAGCCGGGCAGGATGCGAAGGGCGCGGGCGGTGAGGTAGTCCCGCAGTCGCGGGTCGGTGATCCAACTCCGGGTGATGAGGAAGCCGGAGATCGCGAAGAACCCGTCAACGCCCACCGAGAAGAAAAGCTGCAGAGTCGCATGCGGTGGCATGTGGCCCGTGATCGGCCAGGAGTGGAACAGCATCACCTCGGCCGCCAGCGCCAACCGAAGTGCGTTGAGCGCGTTTCTTCGCGGATCGAATACCTGCCCTAGCTTCATTAGCCTCCGCCACCCGTTACTCCACGCGCCGTCTGCGCCATCGTATCGGCCGGGTGCCGGTGGGCGATTGCGATCGGTGGAGCCGTCATTTGAGTCCTTGCGATGTAGCGACCGAAGTTATGCCGTGCCCGGGACCTCCGGGGGCGCCGCCATCGCCGCCTCGCGGGTACCGGCGGATCTGCGTTGGAGACGCGATTTCAGCGACCTCGCCGGCTTTTCGATCAGGAACCAGCTCGCCGCGGCCAGCGGCAGGGTAGCTACGGCCACGGCGAGACAGAACACGAACGGGTTGAGGCTGAGCAGCCCGAGGACGGCCAAAAGCTGCTGGGTCGGATAGGCGTAGATGTACATGCCGTAGGACAGGTCCGTGCGCAATCTGAGGCGCTTGTTGTGCAGGAGAGAGCCGGAGACGACGACGGCGTACGCGAGCGGGACGGCGGCGACCACCCGGTAGTCCGGCAGCTGGCCGGCCACCAGCACGATGACCACACTGACCGCGACTAGCGACCAGCGAGCGGGAATGACATCGCGCCACTGATACAGCAGCGCTCCCGCCGCAAACATGATCGCTGCGCGGCACGCCAGGAAGATGATGACGGTGCCCACGTTGCCCGTCGGCCGATTGAACACCTCGGGGAAGGTGACGGGTGGCATCATCGACGCCCCGATCGCTGCCGCCACCAGGATCGCCGGGGAAATCCACCGGCGGTTGGCGAGTCCGGCCACGCCGATAACGGCAACGACGAGGTAGCACATCACTTCCCAGAAGAGTGACCACAGGGACGCGTTCCAGATGCCGGCGTTGGGAATGCCGAGCGGGGTGCCTCCGACGTCGGGCTTGAGCCACATCACCGCAATGTTTTTCAGGACGTACTCGAATGGAGCGAAGGAGAACAGCAGCCTGGCGGCCGAACCACCTTGGATCGCCACGCTGAGCGGGGCGAACACGAAGGCTGTCACGATCATGCAGACGTAGAAGCCGGGCAGGATGCGAAGAGCGCGAGCGGCGAGGTAAGCACGCAGCCGTGGGTTACTGATCCAACTCGCGGTGATGAGGAACCCCGAGATCGCGAAAAACCCGTCCACGCCGACGCAGAGCAGCAGCTGCAGAACGGCCCGCAACGAAGGGAGATGACCCCGGATCGGAAAGGTGTGCCAAAAGATGACCTCGGCCGCGAGCGCTAACCGCCATGCGTTCAGCGCATTACTTCGCGGATCGAAAACCTCCCCGATTTTCATTTGCGCTTCCCGCCATCCGAACAGGGCGTCATCGGCATCATCGGCGACATCCTATCGTCACCCACGGCCGAACAGGGCCGGTTTACGGTACTGGCCCACTCGGTGGCCGCGAGGAGAGGGCTAATCGATACATGTCCAATAAATCGCTCGGGCAATCGATGCGATTTTGCGCTCGTGAGCGCCAAGAATGTTGCGGGATAAAGCACGTCGCGGTGAATGGCGCGCCGTTCACCGCGTCAATTCGCCGGCTTTGCCCGCAGGCCGTCGACGAACGCCTTCGTCTCCTCCCAGGTGGGAAGCAGGCCGGAGGCACGCACTTCTTCGAAGCTGGGGGCCGCGGCGTCGCGGTCGGACAGGCTGGGTGGCGCGCCGTCCACCAGTGGCCAGTCGATTCCCAGCGCCGGATCGGTCGCGCAAATCGTGTGTTCGCGCTGCGGGTTGTATTCCGCCGAGCACAAATACATCACCGTCGAATTGTCTTGTAACGCCAGGAATCCATGCCCCAGGCCCTCGGAGAGGTAAATTGTCCGGTGCTCGGAATCGTCGAGCAACACCGAGTCCCACTGGCCGAATGTCGGTGAACCCAAACGGATGTCGACGACGACGTCGAACACCGCACCGCGCACGCAGGTCACGTACTTGGCCTGGCTCGGCGGTACCTGGGCGAAGTGCAGTCCGCGCAGCACGCCCGCCGACGACACCGAGCAATTGGCTTGCCGGACGTCCAACCGGTGACCGGCGAAGGAGTTGAATCCCGTGTCGGTGAGCCATTCGAAGAAATGGCCGCGCGAATCGCCATGGACGGTGGGGCTGATCTCCCAGGCGCCGGGAACTTTCAGTTCGCGGGCTTTCATGTCACTGCCCACGTTCTTCGTAACGGGCTTCCGAGGCGTCTTTCAAGGGACGCCACCACGATTCGTTCGCGCGATACCAGTCAATGGTCTCACGCAGCCCCTCCTCAAAATCGGTATGCTTTGGCGCCCAACATAATTCGTCGTACAGTGTCGACGGGTCGATGGCGTAGCGCAGGTCGTGACCGGCGCGATCGGTGACGTGGTCGAAATCGTCGGGCTCGCGGCCCATCATCTGCAGCAGCGTCCGCAGCACGGTCAGGTTGTCGCGCTCACCTTCGGAGCTGATCAAATACGTGCGCCCGATCTCGCCCTTGTCCAGGATGCGCCGGACCGCGCTGTTGTGGTCGTCGACGTGGATCCAGTCGCGCACGTTGGCGCCGGTGCCGTACAGCTTGGGTCGCCGCCCGGTGAGTACGTTGGTGATCTGCCGCGGGATGAACTTCTCGACGTGCTGATATGGCCCGTAGTTGTTGGAGCAGTTCGAGATCGTCGCGCGCACCCCATACGAGCGCACCCAGGCCCGTACCAGCATGTCGGCGGCGGCCTTGGTCGCCGAATACGGGCTGGACGGGTTGTACGGCGTCGCCTCGGTGAACCGCTGGGGGTCGTCGAGCTCCAGGTCGCCGTAGACCTCGTCGGTCGAGATGTGGTGCAGCCGCACACCGTAACGTCGCGCCGCTTCGAGGATGGTGAAGGTGCCGACAACGTTGGTGTGCAGGAACGGCTCGGGGCCTGCCAGCGCATTGTCGACGTGGCTCTCCGCGGCGAAATGCACCACGGCGTCGGATTCGGCGACCAGCCGCGACACCAGCTCGGCGTCGGTGATGTCGCCGACCACCAGCGTGATCGCGTCCTCGACGCCGGCCAGCGACTCGCGCCGACCCGCATAGGTCAGGGAATCGAGCACCGTCACGGAGTCCTCGGGGTGTTCGCGAACGGTGCTGTGCACGAAATTGGCGCCGATGAAACCAGCGCCGCCGGTGACCAGTAACCGCATGCCCCAAACCCTAACCGAGCCGATCGGTCAGTTTGTGGCAGTTAGCCCCAGGGGCCCGGCCAATTCGGTTAGCGCAGGTAGCAGCGTTTCCTCGTGATAGCCGCCCAGCACCTGGATCGCCACATGGTCGGCCCCGGCGTCCAGATGTTCACGCAACCGCCCGGCGATGGCTTCCGGGGTGCCGTAGGCGACCACCGCGTCGATCAGCTTGTCGCTGCCGGGCGTGCGCACGTCGGCTTCGGTGAACCCCAGCCGCAGCCAATTGTTCACGTAGTTGCTCAGGCCCAGGTATCGCTCGACGGCCCGGCGGCCGATCTCGCGGGCCTGCCCGGTGTCAGTGCTGAGCACCACCTTGTGCTCGGGCGCCAAATACACCGCCCCGCCGAGCAACTCGCGCGCCTTGGCCGTGTGTTCCGGGGTGGTCAGATAGGGGTGTGCCCCCGCGCTGCGCCGCGCGGCGAGCCGCAACACCCGCGGCCCGAGCGCCGCGATGACCCGGCGGCTCGTCGGTACCAGGGCCGCGTCGAGCTGGTCGAGGTAGGAGACCAGGGCGTCGTACGGCTTGACGTACTCCTGGGTGTGCTCGGGGTGACCGACCCCGATGCCCAGCAAAAACCTTCCCGGGTGGCCGGTTTCGATGCGCTTGAACGATTCGGCGACGGCCGGGGCCGGCGCCGACCAGATGTTGACGATCCCGGTGGCCAGTTGCAGCGACGTCGTCCGCGCCAGGGCCGGGTCGACCCAGGACAGGTCGGCATCCGGCGAGCCGCCGATCCACGCGGCGCCGTAGCCCAGCGATTCGATCCGTGCGGCCAACTCCGGGCTGACGGATCGGGTCGGCAGCCACACGCCGAACCGACCCAGGTCGGGCTTGAGCGAAACTCCCTCGGTCATCTAGCTCCCCCTGCGAGTCGTCAGGACTGATTCAGCCCGAGTGGCCCCGCCAGTTCGGCCAGCGCCGAGACCAGGTTTTCATCCTTCGCCAGAACCTGCACGGCGACATGATCGGCGCCGGCGTCGAGGTGTTCGCGCAGCCGGGCCGCGATCTGGTCCACGGTGCCATAGGCCACCACCGCGTCCACCAGACGGTCGCTGCCGGGCCGGGTGATTTCGTCCTCGCCGAAACCCAGCCGCTTCCAGTTGTTTCGGTAGTTGGCGAGATTGAAATAGACGTCCAGCGCCTTGCGGCCGACCGCCCTGGCCTTCTCGGGGTCGGTGGTCAGAATCGCCTTGTGCTCGGGTGCCAGGAAAGCCGACGGGCCGATGATCTCGCGGGCCTGCGCGGTGTGTTCCGGCGTGGTCAGGTAGGGGTGCGCCCCGGCGGAACGCTCCGCGGACAGCCGCAGGACGCGCGGGCCGAGCGCCGCGATCACCCGGCGGTTGGCGGGCACCCCGTAGTCATCGAGCTGCTTCAGGTAGTCCACCAGGGCGTCGTAGGGCTTGCGGTACTCGCTGTGGGCCTCGGGGTGGCCGACTCCGATGCCGAGCAGGAAGCGGCCCGGGTAGGCCGCCTCGATGCGGTGGAAGGATTCGGCCACCGGCTTGGCGGCCGCGGTCCAGATGTTGACGATGCCGGTGCCCACCTGCAGCGTCGTCGTCGCTTCCAGGAGGGGCTCGACCCAGCCCAGCTCGGCGGGCGGCGAACCGCCGACCCAGACGGCCCCATAGCCCAGCGCCTCGATGTCCTTGGCCTGCTGGGGTGTGACGCCGCGTCCGAACGATCCGAACCGGCCGAGATCGGGCTTGCTGGGTGCATCGGTCATGGTGTTCCCAACCGGGCGCGGGATGGCCCTATTCCGGGGTCGCGGCGCTTTCCTCCGCCTCGCCGGGTAGCGGATTCCACCCGCAGCTCCCCGCCGCGGTGGCGGCGCCGGTCGCGCGCGCCGGCCCGAGATCCCGAGGGATCGTCGCCGACGGTGAGCATGCCGGGTTTGCGGGGGCTGCGCTGCCGCGTCCGCGGGGCCTGTCCTCGGCGTCAAGAATGGGCTCGTCAGCGGGCGTGTGGGAGGGTCGAGGAGGCGGGCCGCATCCCGCCGGCAGCGATTTTGGTGGAGCGGAATAACCAGGTATCGTGGAACGACGGTGCGGCATCCGCGCCGACTTTTTGTGTGTCCAGTCCTAGGAATTTCCTGTCACCGGCTCACGTTCCAAGTCGGTGGGCAATGTTGCGCCGCTCTGGGCGCAGACGAGAACGAAACTAAACGATGAGGATTGTTAACTAGCCATGGCCAAGAAGGAAGGCGCCATCGAGGTCGAAGGCCGGGTGGTCGAGCCGCTGCCCAATGCGATGTTCCGCATTGAGCTGGAGAACGGTCACAAGGTGCTTGCCCACATCAGCGGCAAGATGCGGCAGCACTACATCCGCATCCTGCCCGAGGACCGGGTGGTGGTGGAGTTGTCTCCCTACGACTTGTCCCGCGGCCGCATCGTGTACCGGTACAAGTAAAAACGCCCGCTCAGAACAACCTACGAACAGACAGAACAGGATCGAACAGCCGTGAAGGTGAACCCGAGCGTCAAGCCAATCTGTGACAAGTGCAGGGTGATCCGTCGGCATGGGCGGGTCATGGTGATCTGCTCCGATCCGCGCCACAAGCAGCGTCAGGGCTGACTTCCAAGCCTGATTCAGGCGCAAGCCACAACAACTGAATGCAGACCTCCCAGTACCACTGAGCGAATACGTCGCTCATCCACGCCCGGACGGAGGCCGGGCCCCGATGTCGAGTCATTTCGGCCGAGGGAACGGACTGGGATCAGACCTCCGCCTAGAAAAAGAGGAAACGCCACCTATGGCTCGACTAGTAGGCGTCGATCTGCCGCGTGACAAGCGGATGGAGATCGCGCTGACCTACATCTTCGGCGTCGGCCGGACCCGTTCGAACGAGATTCTGGAAGCGACGGGGATCGACAAGAACCTGCGTACCAGGGACCTGACCGACGACCAGCTGACCCACCTGCGCGACTACATCGAGGCCACCCTCAAGGTGGAGGGTGACCTGCGCCGCGAGGTGCAGGCCGACATCCGCCGCAAGATCGAGATCGGCTGCTACCAGGGCCTGCGGCACCGCCGCGGTCTGCCGGTGCGTGGCCAGCGGACCAAGACCAACGCGCGGACCCGCAAGGGACCCAAGCGCACCATCGCCGGCAAGAAGAAGGCCAGGTAACCCATGCCACCCGCCAAGAAGGCAGCCTCCGCCCCCAAGAAGGGGCAGAAGACCCGTCGCCGGGAAAAGAAGAACATTCCGCACGGTGCCGCGCACATCAAGAGCACGTTCAACAACACGATCGTGACCATCACCGACCCGCAGGGCAATGTCATCGCCTGGGCGTCGTCCGGCCACGTCGGCTTCAAGGGATCGCGGAAATCGACTCCGTTCGCTGCCCAGCTGGCCGCGGAGAACGCCGCGCGTAAGGCCCAGGAGCACGGCGTCAAGAAGGTCGACGTCTTCGTGAAGGGCCCGGGCTCGGGCCGCGAGACCGCGATCCGGTCGCTGCAGGCCGCCGGCCTGGAGGTCGGCGCGATTTCCGATGTCACCCCCCAGCCGCACAACGGCTGCCGTCCGCCCAAGCGGCGCCGAGTCTAGGAGATCAGAACCCAATGGCTCGTTACACCGGACCCATTACCCGCAAATCACGCCGGCTGCGCACCGACCTCGTCGGCGGTGACCAGGCGTTCGAAAAGCGTCCCTACCCGCCCGGCCAGCACGGCCGCGCGCGGATCAAGGAAAGCGAATACCTGCTGCAGCTGCAGGAGAAGCAGAAGGCTCGCTTCACCTACGGCGTGATGGAGAAGCAGTTCCGCCGCTACTACGAAGAGGCGGTGCGGCAGCCCGGCAAGACGGGTGAAGAGCTGCTGCGGATCCTCGAAAGCCGGCTCGACAACGTCGTCTACCGCTCCGGGCTGGCGCGTACCCGCCGGATGGCCCGCCAGCTGGTCAGCCACGGACACTTCAGCGTCAACGGCGTGCACGTCAACGTCCCCAGCTACCGGGTGTCGCAGTACGACATCATCGACGTGCGGGACGGTTCGCTGAACACCGTGCCGTTCCAGATCGCGCGGGAGACGGCGGGCGACCGGCCGGTCCCGAGCTGGCTGCAGGTCGTGGGGGAGCGTCAGCGCATCCTCATCCACCAGCTGCCCGAGCGGGCGCAGATCGACGTGCCGCTCACCGAGCAGCTCATCGTCGAGTTCTACTCGAAGTAACGGACTTTCGAGCCGGCCGGCTCGAAAACCCTAACGGCATCAAATAGCGGGTGCCGAGAAGGAGAAGAGAAACACCATGCTGATCTCTCAGCGACCCACACTGTCGGAGGAAATCCTCAGCGACGACCGCTCCCAGTTCGTCATCGAGCCGCTGGAGCCGGGATTCGGTTACACCCTGGGCAATTCGTTGCGCCGGACCCTGCTGTCCTCGATTCCGGGCGCGGCCGTCACCAGCATCCGCATCGACGGCGTGCTGCACGAGTTCACCACCGTGCCCGGGGTCAAAGAAGACGTCACCGCGATCATCTTGAACCTCAAGAGCCTGGTTGTGTCCTCGGAGGAGGACGAGCCCGTCACCATGTACCTGCGCAAGCAGGGCCCGGGTGCGGTCACCGCGGGTGACATCGTGCCCCCCGCCGGTGTCACGGTGCACAACCCCGACCTGCACATCGCGACGCTGAACGACAAGGGCAAGCTCGAAGTCGAGCTGGTCGTCGAGCGGGGCCGTGGCTATGTGCCGGCCGTGCAGAACCGGGCCTCGGGTGCCGAAATCGGCCGTATCCCAGTCGATTCCATCTACTCGCCGGTGCTCAAGGTCACCTACAAGGTGGACGCCACCCGTGTCGAGCAGCGCACCGACTTCGACAAGCTGATCCTGGACGTCGAGACCAAGAGTTCCATCAACCCCCGCGACGCGCTGGCGTCGGCGGGTAAGACCCTGGTCGAATTGTTCGGCCTGGCACGCGAACTCAACGTCGAGGCCGAGGGCATCGAGATCGGGCCGTCGCCGGCCGAGGCCGACCACATCGCGTCGTTCGCGCTGCCGATCGACGACCTGGACCTGACGGTGCGGTCCTACAACTGCCTCAAGCGTGAGGGTGTGCACACCGTCGGCGAGCTGGTGAGCCGCACCGAATCCGACCTGCTGGACATCCGCAACTTCGGTCAGAAGTCCATCGACGAGGTGAAGGTCAAGCTGCACCAGCTGGGCCTGTCGCTCAAGGACAGCCCGGCGAGCTTCGACCCCTCGCAGGTCGCGGGCTACGACGTCGCCACCGGCACCTGGTCCACCGAGGCCGCCTACGACGACCAGGACTACGCGGAAACCGAACAGCTGTAAAAAAGTCCGTCCCGGTCCTACCTAATACGGGGACCGGCCCCAATTAGGAGATAGTCGCAATGCCCAAGCCCACCAAGGGCCCTCGCCTCGGCGGGTCGTCATCGCACCAGAAGGCCCTGCTGGCCAACCTGGCCACGTCGCTGTTCGAGCACGGCCGGATCAAGACGACCGAGCCCAAGGCGCGTGCGCTGCGGCCGTATGCGGAAAAGCTGATCACGCACGCGAAAAAGGGTGCGCTGCACAACCGTCGAGAGGTGCTGAAGAAGATCCGCGACAAGGACGTGGTGCACGTCCTATTCGAGGAGATCGGACCGTTTTTCGCCGACCGCAACGGCGGCTACACCCGCATCATCAAGGTCGAGCCGCGCAAGGGCGACAACGCCCCCATGGCCGTGATCGAGCTGGTGCGGGAGAAGACGGTGACCTCCGAGGCCGAACGGGCTCGTCGGGTGAAGGCATCCAAGGCTGCGGAAGCTCCGGTCGCGGCAGCGGCGGCGCCTCAGGCGGCGGTCGAGCCCGAGGAAGCCGTCGGCCCGACGGCCGAGGAAGCCACGGCCGAGGCCGAGGAGACCGGCGCCGAAGAGACCAAGGCCTCCGACGAGGCCGACGAGTCCGCCGGCGAGGCCGAAGGGTCCAGCGAGGATTAGCGAGGACGTCCGTCTGCGGCTTGACATTGCCTATGACGGAACAGGTTTCGCAGGCTGGGCAGCTCAGACCGGCCAGCGTACCGTGGCCGGAATCCTCGACGAGGCGCTGACGACCGTTTTTCGCGCGCCGGTGCGGCTGCGCGCCGCGGGCCGCACCGATGCGGGAGTCCACGCCACCGGGCAGGTGGCCCATGTCGACGTACCGTCGGCCGCGCTGCCGAACGCGTACCCGCGCGCACCGCGCGCCGGTGAGGCCGAGTTTGTGCCGCTGCTGCGCCGGCTGGGCCGGTTCCTGCCCACCGACGTCCGGGTGGTTGGCATCGCCCGCGCCCCTGCGGGTTTCGACGCCCGGTTCTCGGCGCTGCGGCGTCATTATGTGTACCGGCTGTCGACGGCGTCGTGGGGTGTGCAGCCGCAGCAGGCCCGCTACGTCACCGCCTGGCCGCGCCCCCTGGACGTCGAGGCGATGGTCACCGCCTCGCGGGACCTGGTGGGGTTGCACGACTTTGCCGCGTTCTGCCGTCACCGCGAGAACGCCACCACCATCCGCGACCTGCAGCGGCTGGAGTGGACCCGCGACGGTGACTTGATCATCGCGCAGGTCAGCGCCGACGCGTTCTGCTGGTCGATGGTGCGCTCACTGGTCGGAGCGTTGCTGGCCGTCGGCGAACACCGGCGCCCTGTCTCCTGGTGCCGCGAACTGCTCTCCGCCACAGCCCGATCCAGCGACTACGCCACCGCCCCGGCGCACGGGCTGACGCTGGTCGGCGTCGACTACCCGCCCGATGACCAGCTGGCGGCGCGCAACCTGATCACCCGGGACGTGCGCTCGCGTTAGACCCTCGCCGCGACGAAACTCGCGGCCTTGCTGGTCAATCCGGGCACGTAGCTCAGGTGCGACGCCCACCGAAGGCCGCCCGAACAGATCGGATCGCCCGGGTTGCACAGGTCGATGGTCTTGCCGTCGAAATTCGGGCTCAGCGCACTCATCAGGCCGCCCGCACGGCCGGACGGATTCCCGAAGAGGGCGACGGCGGCGACGTGATCGGCGGCCGCGGGCGGCAGCGGCTTGCGAAACCCGAAGCCGGACATCGGTGCGGCCGTGACGATGTCGATGACGGCGGCGCCCTGGGAGTATCCGCCCAGCACCAGTCTGGTGTTCGGGCAGTTCACGGCCATCCGCTGGATGTGGCTGCTGGCATCGTTGGCGCCGTCAGCGGCGGCCAGGAAGTCCTTGTCGGCGGGGTAGTCAACACCGTATACGCCAACGCTTTTGCGGGTCTGCTCGCGTAACGAGTTGACGAAGGCCCCGCCCACCGTCCCGACACCGGGCGCCTCATCCGTTCCCCGGGCAAAGACCACTTCAACGCCGGGACAGGACGCCGATGCACGGGGAACCAATTGCGGGGCAACCAATAACGCTGCCCCCGCGAGCAATCCGACGCCCAGCCCCAAAGGGATAAGCCTCACACAGAGATGTTAAGGGCGCGTTGATAACCGGCGGGTAACGATTTAGACGAGAGGTGCTTGCGGTGCCGGCGTCGTCGGCCCCGGCGCTATCGGCGCGGGCGCCGGAGCGGTGCCGGTGCCGCCGTGGATCGAGGGGCTGCTCGACCCGGGCGGGGTCTGCCCGTAGACCGGTGCCTGCTGGCCCAACCCGGGCTGCAGCGGGCCGGGGGCCTGCGGGCCGGCACCGGGGGTCGACGGGCCGTACCCGGGCACCGACTGGCCGACGCCGACGAGCTTGGACGCGACGAACGCCGCCGCCTGGGTGGTGTACACGGGGACGTAGCCCTCGGTGTGCCCGCTCCACTCGTTGCCGGGACCGGCGTGGCAGATCGGGTCGTTGGGGTTGCACAGGTCGATGGCCTTGGAGCCCAGCATCGCGCTCTTGCTGGGCAGCGTCCCGCCGGCGCGATCGGCCACGTCGCCGAAGGTGGCGACGGCCGCGATGTTGTTGGCGTACTGCGGCGGCAGCGAGCTGCCCCAGTTGATGCCCCCGATGGGCACGCCGGCCACGATGTCCATCACCGACGCGCCCTGCGAGTAGCCGCCCAGCACGATCTTGGTGTTCGGACACGTCTCCACGCTCTTCTTGACGCGGTCGATCGTGTCGTTGGCGCCGTCACCGCCGTGCAGCTGCAGCTTGCTGGCGGCGTAATTCACCCCGTAGGGCAGGATGTTCAGGCCATTGGTCTGCTGGCGCAGCGAGTCCACGAACGCGTCGCCCACCCGGCCCAGGCCGGGCGGCTCGTTGGTGCCTCGCGCGAAGATGACCTCGACGTCCGGGCAGTCGAAGGCGTTCGCGACCGGCGCCGCGGCCGGGGTAGCGAACAGGCCGGCGGCGGTAACCAGGGCGGAAGCACCCAAGCCGATCAAACGGCCCGCTGACCGCGCGGCCCAGGCCCGACGGGCCCGAGGGGCAAGTGTGCGGTGAGTTTTCACCCGGGCCATTCTACCCAAATTCAGGGGAGTCGAAACTCCCGCGACCTGTGGATAAGCGCTCCGACGCCGCCGATCGGCGGCCTACCGTGAGCCCAGACCGATTCACCGGGTGGGGGGAACAGTGCCGCGTCAGCCGACCACGTGGCTGCACATCAGCGCTCACCGATATCTGCTTCGCCGCCTCGAAGGCGCGTTGCTGGGCGAGGCGATGCGCCCGGGCGGTCCGCGAGCGCGGATGCCGTCGGCAGCGCTGGCAGCCGGCTGCGTGTTCACGATCGTCGCGCTGGCCGGATGTGCGCTTGTGGGTTTGCTGCGACCGCACGTCGCGCTGGATCGCGCGCAGGTCGTGATGACCCGCGAATCGGGCGCCCTGTTCGTTCGGGTGGGCGATGTCTGGCATCCGGTGCTGAACCTGGCCTCCGCGCGGCTCATCGCGGCGACGGCCGCCGATCCGCAGCCGGTTCGCGAGGCCGACCTAGCGGGCAGCAAACGCGGCCCGCTGCTGGGCATTCCGGGCGCACCGCAATTCGTCGGCAGACCGCTGTCCGCGGCGGACCTGGCATTCGCGATTTGCGACAGCGGTGGCGCTGGCACCACGACGGTGATCGTCGGCCGCCCCGCCGAGGACGAGGTCGCCCGCCTGACTTCCGGACGGGCCATCCTGGCGGCTCCCACCTTGGGTTCGCCGGCCTACCTCCTCTACAACGGGCACCGGGCGACGGTGGACCTGGCCGACGCCGGGGTGGTGCGTGCGCTGCGGATCGAAGGCCGCGCTCCGCGGCTCGTCTCGCAATCGTTGCTGAACGCCGTCCCCGAGGCACCGGCGATCTCGGCGCCCAGGATCGTTGGCCTGGGCGGCGCCGCGCCCGGGCTGCCGGGATTTCGCGTCGGCGATGTGCTGCGCATCACGCGCACCGACGGTGACGAGTATTACGCGGTGCTAGCCGCCGGAGTGCAGCGGATCGGCCAGGTGGCCGCCGACCTGGTGCGCTTCAGCAACCCCCAGCGCACCGTCAAGCCCGTCACCGTCGCACCCGATGCGATTCGGGCCGCGCGCGTCGTCGCCGAGTTGCCCGTAGCCGGCTTTCCCGACCGGGCGCCCACGGTGTCGTCGGAGCCTGCCGGCGCGGTCTGTGTCAGCTGGGGGGATCCGCGGTCGGGCCCGGCAGACGTGGCATTCCTGACCGGGAGCCGGCCACCGGTGCCGTCCGGTCACGCGCCGGTGACCCTGGCGCAGGCCGACGGCCATGGTCCCGCGGTGGACGACGTGTACCTGCCGCCCGGCCGCAGCGCCTACGTGCGCGCCGGCGACAGCGCCGGCACCCGCTACCTGATCACCGACACTGGAGTCCGATACGCCATCCACGACGAGGACGCCGCGCATGATCTCGGGCTCACGGAGGCGACCCCGGCGCCGTGGCCGCTTCTCACGCTTCTGCCGGCCGGACCGGAGCTGAGCAGACACCACGCCTCAATCGCCCGCGACGCCGTCGCGGGGTCCCCGTAGCCGGCTCCTGGCCGCGCCGGCGGCCAGGGCGAGCGCCAGCGCGATGAGGCAGATCGCGGCTCCGCGCACCGCGGTGTCCCGCGCCCGGGTATCGCGCGGTGGCGTCGCCGGCGGCGGGGCGGCGGCGGGCACCGCGGCCGGCGGCGCGCCGGGGGTGTGGGCGGGCGGACCCGTTCCGGTGCTGACCGCGGCGAGCGGATCGATGGTGCCGTTGCCGACGAGCGAGTCCCGTCCGGCGGGGGGATGATGCGCCGTCGTCTCGATGCGCCGCATGACCTGATGCGCGGTCAACGCCGGGAAGCGGGCCCGGATCAGCGCGGCCAGCCCGCTCACCACCGGGGCGGCGTAACTCGTGCCGGACACCGGTTCGGGCGCGAGCGAAGTCACCGCCTCGCCGGGTGCGGCGACATCCACCCACGGACCGGCGAGGCTGAAGGCCGACGGTGCTCCGTTGGCATCCACCGAACCGACGGTCAGCACGTAGTCGTCGTACCAAGCGGGACTGACGGCGACGCTGATGGTCTGCCAGGTGGCGTCCGGAGGCTGCGGCGGGCACTGCGCGGCGCCACCGGTATTGCCCGCCGCGGCAACGACGACGGCATTTTTGACGTCGACGGCGTAGGCCAGCGCCGCGCCGAGCGCACGGTCGTCGAGCGCGGAGGCCGCCGGCACGCACGCAACCGAGGAGATGTTGATCACCGACGCGCCGAGATCGGCGGCGGTCCGGACGGCTTTCGCCATGGAGTCGACGTCACCGACCCCGATGCGGGACCGCTCGCCGGCGGGGGCGAACTTCGCGCTGGATTGCCGAATGCTGATCAAGGTGGCTTCCGGTGCGATCCCGCTGAAGCCGTCGGACTTGGAATCGGCTGTGGCCGCGATGATTCCAGCCACCAGTGTGCCGTGCGCGTCGCAATCCTGCGTACCATCGCCGGTGGACACGTAGTCGCCGCCGGGCACCACGTCGGGCAGGCGGCGGTGCCGCGAGATTCCGGTGTCGATGACCGCGACCCGTTGCCCGGCGCCGCGGGTGAGCTGCCACACCTCCGACAGGTCGAACGCCCGCGGCGGCCGGTTTGGGCCCGGACCCGAGTCGACGGCCAGCGCCGCGCACACCTCGCGTTGCACGGTCGGCCGTGGCGGCGCGGGCAAGGCGGGCTTGGGTAACCACCTGTCATCGACGCCGGGGGGCGAAACCGCTTGCGCCGAGGGTGCTCCGAACGCGGGAAGCATCGTCAGCGCGGACACCGCCAACAGGCGCCCAATGTGCGACGTCCTCACGTGAGATTCAATCCCCGGGCCACGCCGTAGAGGCCACATATCCAGCAGGTCAGCGGGACCAGTGCCGCCAACGCCAGCCACTCCAGCCATTCGATGCCTCGGCGCACGACGGGCGAGGATGCTTTTGCGGCGAAGCCGAGGTACATCGCGACGGCGGCCAGCGTTGCCGTTGCCGCCGCGAGCGAGGGGCCGTGCATCGGCGCGCGTAGGGCCGTGACACCGAAGATCGTTGCTGCGACGGCGATTCCGTTGACGGAGAAGACCAGCATGCTGGTGCCTTCGCCGGACCTGGAGCGCAGCAGCAACAGCGCGCAGGTGACGGTCCCGAACGCAATGCAGGACAGGTGTGGTGCGCCGGCGAGCACGGTGACGACCGCGGCGGCGCCGGCCGACGACGACAGCCCGGCAAGCAGACTTGTCAACCACCGGTGGGCGCGGATCGCTTTCGTCGACACCCCCGAAGCGCTCGGCCCCGCGCCGGCGGCAACCGGCGCGGCCAGTCGTGGCGATAGCCCCGCCAACGAGATCGACACGCGCGCAGCCATTCCGAGGAGCCCCAGCGATACCACCCCACATACCGAAGCGATGACGCGCAATGGCGCGGCGGTGATCGCACCCACCAGCGCCGCCGCGGCGATGACCGCCGCGAAGCACGCGACCGCCGTCAACGCGACGACATCGCAGCCCGATAGCCGCATCGCCGACACAGAGGTGACGGCCGCCGCCGCGGCGGCCAGTAATACGTTGGCAACGCTCGGCGCACCGGGCACCGCCACAAAACCGGCGACGGCCGCCAACGCGGTGGCGATCACGCTCAGCGTCAACCCGGCGATCGGGTCTCGGTAGGCCCGGTGCGCCATCGCCGCCAGCCCCAGGGCGACGAGGCCGGCCGATCCCAAAACGGCTGCCGTCGTGCCGGCCTCTCGGGTATTGTTGGTGCTGAACGTGTTTCGTACCAACACCAGCCCACCCACCGCGGTCAGGACGACGGCGGCCGCCGCGCCGGTAAGGCGGGCGGCGCGCCGGTTCCCGTCGTTGCCGCACCACCGGGTGGCCCCCTCCAGCGTGGCCGACACGGCCTGCGCGACGTCGAAGTAACCGGGTGGGGCGGGCAATGGCGCGGTGGGCCGCGCCAGCACCAGGACCGCGCCATTGCCGATGCGGTTCTGCGCCAACGTCGTCGACGGGTCCAGCGCGGACGCACCGGGAACCGACAACTCGTAGCGCACGGCCTCCCCGTCGGGGTGGCGAACCTCGAGGGCGTCGACCACCGGCGGAATCAACGCCGCGACAGGAACTCCGGCGGGCAGCACCAGATCGGCGGCGGCGGTGCCCCAATGAACGCAGACGCGGCACAGCCCGGTATCGGATGCAGCCAACAGCGAACCCTTCGGTCGGATCAGGAGAGAACATAGCCAGGTTCCGACGATCCGGTACCCGGCTGTCCACAAGTGACTTGTCGCCGATGCCGGCGCTACTTAGCGTCGTCGAACGGAAGGGGATGTGATGACCCAGCTTTTGGTCCCCGCGGCCCAACAGCCGCCGATCGTTGTCGAGGCTCCGCCGGACCTGCCGTCACCGGCATCGCCGGGCCTGCTGCCCCGCCTGTTACCGGTTGCGCTCTCCGTGGCGAGCATGGGCGCCATGACAGCGGCCGTCGCGTCCGGGACCGCCATGGCCCGCCACCCCATGTTCCTGGCCTTCCCGATGATGATGCTGGTTTCGACCGTGGCGGCCGGATTCACCGGCCGGCTCCGCCGGCCTGGCTGTGGCATCGATGCCGACCGCGGACGGTACCTCGGATACCTGAATCGGCTCAGCCAATCCGTGTCCGAGATCGCTATGACGCAGCGCGCGATGGGTATTCGTAGCCACCCCGATCCCGACATGCTGTGGACGCTGATCGGCGGGACACGAATGTGGCAGCGCCGATCAGGAGACGCCGAGTTCTGCCGCGTCCGGGTGGGCATCGGAACCCAGCCGCTCGCCCGCCGTTTGGTGGCCCCGCAGCTTCCCGCCGAGGAGCTTCGCGACCCGGTCACCGAGACGGCGTTGCACCGTTTCCTCCGCACGCATTCGGCGATCGACGGGCCGGTCACGATCGACCTGCGTGAGGGATCGCTCGTGACGATCGACGGCGGGCTGAGCGCCGCGCGTGGACTGCTACGCGCGATGATCTGCCAACTCGCCGTGCTGCATGCGCCCGATCAGGTGCGGATCGTCGCCGCGGTCAGCGACCATTGTCGCGGCCACTGGGAATGGCTGAAATGGTTGCCGCACAACCAACATCCCGACGAAGCCGACGCGGCTGGCCCGGTGCGGATGGTCTATTCGAGTGCGGCACAGGCGCAGCGGGCGATCGCCGGAGTGCAGGCGGCACGGGTGGTGGTGGTCGCCGAGCTGACCGAGGGCGCCAATCCGATCATCGGCGCCACCACGATCGCGGTCGGCGCCGGTCGCGATGGTGCGCCGCCGGCGATCCGGAACTCCACCGAGACCGCACCCGTATCGTGCCCCGACCGGATGGATCCCGTCGAGGCGTTGGTATGCGCGCGCCGGTTGGCCGGGCATCGGCCGAGCGCGGCCGGTGCCCGCCGCGGCGACCCCGGATGGGCGGGGCTGGTCGGGCTGAACGATGTGGAACGTTTCGACCCGGCGACCCTATGGTGCGGCCAAGGACGTCGCGACCGGCTGCGCGTCCCCATCGGAACCACCATGGAGGGCGCACCGCTCGAGCTGGATATCAAAGAGCCGGCCGAAAACGGGATGGGCCCGCACGGACTCTGCATCGGTGCGACCGGATCGGGCAAGTCGGAGCTGCTGCGCACCATCGCGCTGGGCATGATGGCCCGCAACTCACCGGACGTGCTCAACCTGTTGCTCGTCGACTTCAAAGGCGGCGCAACCTTCCTCGACTATGCGCAAGCGCCCCATGTGGCCGCGGTGATCACCAACCTCGCCGACGATGCACCGCTGGTGGCCCGGATGCGCGATTCGCTCGCCGGTGAGCTGAACCGTCGTCAGCAGCTGCTGCGGACAGCGGGTTGCGTCGGCGTCGAGTCCTACGAACGCGCGCGCCGGACGGGTGCCCCGCTTGCGACCCTGCCGGTGCTGCCCACGCTGTTCGTCATCGTCGACGAGTTCTCCGAATTGCTCAGCCAGCATCCCGATTTCGCTGACATGTTCGTGGCGATCGGTCGACTCGGCCGATCGCTGGGTGTGCACCTGCTGCTGGCCAGCCAGCGCCTCGATGAGGGCCGGCTACGCGGGCTGGACGCTCACCTGTCGTACCGGCTGTGCCTGAAAACCCTGTCCGCCACAGAATCCCGCACGGTTCTGGGCAATCTCGACGCATACGAACTGCCGGCCGCGCCCGGTGCCGGCTTCTTGCGGACCAGCGCCGGCGAACCGATTCGCTTCCAGGCCACCCTGGTTTCGGGACCGCTGCGGACGCAAGCGCCGCCCAGCGCGCCCCCCGCGGCGGTGCGCTCGGTCCAGGTGTTCACCACCCGGGTCACCGGGGCGGTCCACCGCGCCCCACAGGTGGACGCGACACCCCCACCGACCATCTCGCGTGCGGTCCTGGACCGGCTGCGCGGCCAGGGTCCACCCGCGCACCGGGTTTGGCTGCCCCCGCTGGGGCCGGCACCCGAGCTGCACACCCTGCTGGGCGGCGCCGCGCGCACCCCCGCCGACCTGAGGGTCCCCATCGGCCTTGTCGACCGCCCCTTCGAGCAATGCAGGACGCCGCTGATGGTCGATCTGTCCGGCGCCGCGGGCAATGTGGCGATCGTCGGTGGGCCGCAATCGGGCAAGTCGACGGCGTTGCGCACACTCATCACCGCGCTGGCGGCCACGCATGATCCGAGCCGGGTGCAGTTCTACTGTCTGGATTTCGGTGGCGGGACGCTGTCGTCGGCGCGGACGCTGCCACACGTGGGCGCGGTCGCCGGCAGGGCCGAGCCGCGGCTCGTCGGGCGGATCGTGGCCGAATGCGAGTCGGTGGTACGACGCCGCGAAGCCACCTTCAGGAAGCACGCGGTCGCCTCGATGGCCGACTTTCGCCGGCGGCGCACCACGCCGGGCGCTGCGGCCGCCGATCCGTTCGGCGACGTCTTTCTCGTCATCGACGGCTGGGCGACCGTGCGCCAGGAGTTCGACCCACTGGAGACATCGATCACAGCCATGGTGGCCCAAGGGCTTTCGTTCGGTGTGCACGTGGTGTTGTCGGCATCGCGCTGGGCCGACATCAGGCCGTCGCTGCGAGATCAGCTCGGCACTCGCATCGAGCTACGGCTGGGCGATCCCGCCGACTCCGAGCTGGACCGCAAGGCCGCCCAGCACGTCCCGCACGACAGTCCGGGCCGTGGGCTGTCCCGCGACGGGCTGCACATGGTGATCGCATCACCCGTCGCCGAGGTGCCCACCGGTGGGCCGGTCGCGCCGCCGATACGGCTACTGCCCGCGCACATAGATCGCGAGACCTTGATCCGTTTGGCGGGTACCGAGCCTGGTGGCCGGGTGTTACTCGGTGTTCGGGAGCGCGAACTAAGTTCGGTGGCAATCGATTTCGACCGGCATCCGCATCTTTTGATTTTCGGCGGCAATGAGTGCGGGAAGACCGCGACGCTGCGGACCCTGTGCCGGGAACTTGTCCGGACGAAGACACCCGCGCAAGCTCAGCTGTTGATCGTCGACTTTCGGCGCGCGCTGCTCGGCGTCGTGGAGTCGGAACACCTTCGCGGTTATGCCATATCGCCGGCCGCGTTGGGCGCGGTGCTGCCCGGCTTGCTCGACCTGCTGCGCGGGCGGATGCCGCCGACCGACGCGAGCCAGGCCCAGTTGCGAACCGGCTCGTGGTGGTCTGGACCCGACCTCTACGTCGTGGTCGACGGCTACGACCTGGTCGCCACCCCGACGGGCAACGCGCTGGCTCCGATCGTCGAATTCCTGCCATATGCACAAGACCTGGGATTGCATCTCGTCGTCGCCCGGCGCAGCGCCGGAGCCGAACGCGCGATGTTCGATCCGCTGCTGGAGGGCCTGCGTGACCTCGGTTGCGCGTCGCTGATGATGAGCGGAGTTCCCGCGGACGGCGCACCGTTTCGACCCACCCGGCCGGTGCAACTGCCGCCGGGCCGCGGCGTACTGACCACTCGTGCCGGCGGCGAAGACCTCGTCCAGGTGGCCTGGAGCCCACCGTGAACCAACACCGTGCAGTCGTTTCGGCCGGACCCGGCACAATCCGTCGGTTATGTTGTGGCACAGACACAATCGACGATTGGGAGGTGGCCGACGTCGTTCGGGCGGCCCTGGACTCGATCGACGATCGCGTCGCGCTCGTGGGGGAGCGGCCGGTGGCCGTCGATGCCCTATGGGAGACCGCGCTGCGGTCGGCGACCTGTGCGTCCCCCGACGGCATGGTCGTCGTTCACCCGTCCTGGTGGTCGTCATCGCGCGTGGGTGTGGTGACGGCGGCGGCTGCGAGGGTGGCCGGTGAGGTGCGGACGCGCCCGCGAACGTCGCTGCTGGCGCGGGCATCCCGCGCGGAACGAACGGTGGTGGTCGAAATCGCCGAGCGGCTGGTGGCGATCACCGCACGCGAGGTCACCGCCATACCCCGCAGCGCCGAGCCGCAATCCGTTGCCGACGACGTCGCGGGTGTCATCGCCGGCATGGTCCCCGCGGCCGTCGTGATCGACACGCCGAACACCGTCGCCGGGGCGTCGGCCCTGGCGGCGTTGATTGCCGCCGGGCTACGCGCCAGCGCGCAGGAGACTCCAGACATCCTGGAAATCAACGACCTTCGGCTCAACGGCCTCGCGCGGTCGGCCCTCCCGCCACGCTGGGCGGCGTCCGTTCAAGACGCCACCGCACCTGCGGCCGCCAGTCGATCGCGCGTGCGGGCGCTGAGCGGACTGGGGGCCGGCGCCATCGTCGTCGCCGTGGCGGCTCCGGCGGCCATGATGCCGGCCGCAGTGCCGCCGAGCCGACCCGGCGTGGTGACCCCGAAGCAAGTGGAAGCCGCGCCGACGACGTTTTTGGTGGAAGGCCGGGTGGCGCTGTCGGTGCCGGCGGCGTGGCCGGCGCAACGGGTGGTCACCGGGCCGGGCTCGGCGCGGGTACAGGTCACGTCGCCGGCAGACCCCGAGGTGGCGTTGCACATCACCCAGTCGCCGGTGGCCGGCGAGACGCGCAGCGGCACCGCCGAGCGGTTGAAACGCGCGATCGACGCCGAACCCGCCGGGCTGTTTGTCGACTTCAACCCGTCCGGCTCCAGCGCCGGACGGCCGTCCGTGACGTACCGCGAGGTGCGCCCGGGCCATCACGTGCGCTGGACGGTGCTGCTGGACGGCCCCGTGCGGATCAGCATCGGATGTCAGAGCCGACCGGGCGGCGACGACGCCGTCCGCGATGCCTGCGAGCAGGCGGTGAGATCCGCCCACGCGATCGGATGACGAATTCGTGGAACCGAACGACGGCTTGAGCGGTCGTAATTGGTATGGCTGCACCGAACGCACTGAGCACCGACTTCGACCTGATGCGGTCGGTGGCGGGCACCACCGACGCCCGCAACGAGGAAATCAGGGCGATGTTGCAGGCATTCATCGGCCGGATGAGCGGCGTGCCGCCGTCGGCGTGGGGTGGGCTCGCGGCCACTCGCTTCAAAGACGTGATGGACCGCTGGAACGCGGAGTCGGTGCAGCTCTACCACGCCCTGCACGCGATCGCCGACACCATTCGGCACAACGCGGCCACCCTGCAGGAGGCCGGCCAAAGCCACGCCGACCACATCGCCGCCGCCGGCGGAAACCTGTGACGAGAGGGGATCCCCGTGGACTCGGTACTGTCCTACAACTTCGGTGAAATCGAATACACGGTGCGTCAGGAAATTCACACAACATCGGCCCGCTTCAACGCCGCGCTGGACGAGCTGAGGGCGCACATCGCGCCGTTGCAGCAGCTCTGGACCAGTGAAGCGGCCGCCGCCTACCGGGCTGAGCAGCTGAAATGGCACCGGTCGGCGACCGCGCTCAACGAGATGCTGGCCGAGCTCGGAAATGCGGTCCGCGACGGTGCGGACGAGGTGGCCAACGCCGACCGCCGGGCGGCCGGCGTGTGGGCGCGGTAGCGGGCGGGAGGGACTCCGCGCGGAGGTAGCCGCGCCGTGAGACTGTGTGGTCCTGACGGGGGAGAGCCGTCGGGACCACACAGTCATTTTGACCTGCGGGGATGGCGGTCGGTAAGCTGCTCCGTTGGCGTGCGGTACGCCAGGGCCTCGGGTCAACGTCGGTCGCCGAGACCAAGCCCCGCCGCGAACGCCTGACCGGCACCCGGTCACACCGGGATCCACAGCCTCGGAACAGAGGCTCGCAGAGAAAGAGTGGTAAGCGCTGTGCCTACGTACACGCCAAAGGCGGGTGACACCACGAGGTCGTGGCACGTCATCGACGCCACGGACGTGGTGCTTGGCCGCCTTGCCGTCGCGGCAGCCAACCTGCTGCGCGGCAAGCACAAGCCGACGTTCGCCCCCAATGTCGACGGCGGTGACTTCGTCATCGTCATCAACGCCGACAAGATCGCCTTCAGCGGCCAGAAGCTGGACAAGAAGCTGGCGTACCGCCACTCGGGGTATCCCGGCGGTCTGAGCAGCCGCACCATGCGCGAGCTGATGGAAAAGCACCCCGACCGTGTCGTGGAGGACGCGATCGTCGGCATGCTGCCGAAGAACAAGCTCGCCCGTCAGATCGCGCGCAAGCTGCACGTCTACGCCGGCCCGTCGCATCCCCACGCCGCGCAACAGCCCGTTCCGTACGAGATCAAGCAGGTGGCCCAGTGACCGAAACGACCGAGTCTGTGGAAAACCCCGAAAACCCTGAAACCCCAGAGAACCCGGAAACCCCGGAAGTCGCAGAGACCGCAGCGGCCGTCGCCGAGGTGACCGAGGCCCCGGTTGAGGCCTCCGAGACCGCCGCGGCCGCCGCGCCCGCCGAGTCCTTCGTGTTCGACCGGCCCATCCAGACCGTCGGCCGCCGCAAGGAGGCCGTGGTGCGGGTGCGCCTGGTGCCCGGCACCGGCAAGTTCACCCTGAACGGCCGCAGCCTGGAGGGCTACTTCCCGAACAAGGTGCACCAGCAGCTCATCAAGGCCCCGCTGGTCACCGTCGACCGGGTGGAAAGCTTCGACATCTACGCCCACCTGCACGGCGGCGGCCCCTCGGGGCAGGCCGGCGCGCTGCGCCTGGGCATCGCGCGGGCGCTGATCGTGGCCTCGCCGGACGACCGGCCCGCGCTGAAGAAGGCCGGCTTCCTCACCCGTGACCCGCGCGCCACCGAGCGCAAGAAGTACGGCCTGAAGAAGGCCCGTAAGGCACCTCAGTACAGCAAGCGCTGATCGGCGGTCGCTTTCTGGCCACAACTTCGCACTCGCTTGGAGAAGTTGTGGCCGGTTGCGGCGTGTCTGCGCCCACCCGCGCCCCGTTTCGGCCACAAAGGAACGGGCACGTTAGGTGCTAACACGTCAACTGTGAGAGGTTTGTTCGCATGGGTCGACTATTCGGCACCGACGGTGTCCGTGGGGTCGCCAATCGTGAGTTGACCGCCGAGCTGGCGGTGGCGCTGGGTTCCGCGGCGGCGCGGCACCTGGCGAGCGCGCCGGCGCCGGGCCGGCGGATCGCGGTGATCGGCCGCGACCCGCGGGCCAGCGGCGAAATGCTCGAGGCCGCGGTGATCGCCGGGCTGACCAGCCAAGGGGTCGACGCGCTGCGGGTGGGGGTGCTGCCCACCCCCGCGGTGGCCTACCTGACGGGCGCCTATGACGCCGACTTCGGGGTGATGATCTCCGCCTCGCACAACCCGATGCCCGACAACGGCATCAAGATCTTCGGCCCCGGCGGGCGAAAGCTCGACGACGGCACCGAGCATCAGATCGAAGCCTTGGTCGGCGACCCCGGGCTGCGCCCGGTCGGGGCCGGGATCGGTCGGGTCGTCGACGCCGGGGACGCGGCCGACCGCTACCTGCGCCACCTGAGCAAGGCCAGCACGCTGCGGCTCGACGGGTTGACCGTGGTGGTGGACTGCGCCCACGGCGCTGCCTCCTCGGTGGCCCCGCGCGCCTACCGCGCGGCCGGTGCGCGGGTGATCGCGATCAACGCCGCCCCCAACGGGCTCAACATCAACGACAACTGCGGCTCCACGCACCTGGATTCGCTGCGCTCAGCGGTGGTCGCGCACCACGCGGATCTGGGACTGGCGCACGACGGGGACGCCGACCGGTGCCTGGCCATCGACGCCGACGGCAACCTCGTCGACGGCGACCACATCATGGTGGTGCTCGCGCTGGCGATGCACGAGGCCGACGAACTGGCCTCCAGGACGCTGGTGACCACCGTGATGAGCAACCTGGGACTGCATCTGGCCATGCGCTCGGCCGGAATCACGGTGCGCACCACCGGCGTTGGCGATCGCTACGTCGTGGAGGAACTGCGCGCCGGTGACTACAGTCTGGGCGGCGAGCAATCCGGGCACATCGTGATGCCCGCGCTGGGCTCGACCGGGGACGGCATCGTCACCGGGCTGCGGCTGATGACCCGTATGGCGCAGACCGGCTCGCCGCTGGCCGACCTGGCCTCGGCGATGCAGACGCTGCCGCAGGTGCTGATCAATGTCACGGTCGCCGACAAGGTCACGGCCGCCAGCGCGCCGTCGGTGCGGACGGCCGTTGGGCAGGCCGAGGCCGAATTGGGCGACACCGGCCGAATCCTGTTGCGCCCGTCGGGAACTGAACCGATGATCCGCGTGATGGTGGAGGCCCCCGAAGAGGACACCGCTGCGCGGATCGCCACCCGGGTCGCCGAAGCGGTCAGCGCCGCGCACTGATCCTTCCGCGGCCGGAACCCCGATGCGCCTGCGGGCGTCGGATTAGGCATGAAATTCGTTGGGGGAACACTGCCTGTTGCCGCCGCCCGCACACAGATCGACGTGGCGGCCACGCACCGCGTCGCTAACCACTTCGCCATGGCGGCGGAATTCATCGACCGCGCGCTAAGCGATCACCTGGCCAGGCTGGCTTTCAGCGGAGCCGGCGCCGGGCGGGCGCACACCGCGCGCGGCGACGCGCTGCGCGCCGAGTTGGAGCGGTTGGTGACGCAGGTGTCGCAGTGGTCGCACGCGTCCACCGAGATCGCCGCCGCCCTGCGGTCCAGCGCCGAGCGCTACGCCGACGCCGAACTGTATGCCGCGGCGCGGATCGCGTAGCTCGTGGTCGACCGGTTGGATGTGGACGCGCGCCTCGGCGAGGGCCGGGTCGCCGTCGAACATACCCAGACCTACGTTCAGGCCTGCCACACGCTCGGCTACCAACATCCCGACCTGACAGCGCATCCCGCACAGATCCGCGAATGGTATGCGAGCGAGGACGGTCTCGACCTGCGCGTGCTCGACCGCGATTGCGCGGAGTTGCGGGCGGCCGGCGTGGTGGCGGCCGAAGCGCTGCGGATGCAGCGCGCCCAGGTGGCCGAGCTGGCCGCGGCGTGGACGGGCCCGGGCGGTGACGCCGCGGTGCAGCTGTTGCAGCGGCATTGCGACACCGCGGACGCGGTCGCCGCCGAACTGCGCGCGGCGGCCCAGCGGTGCGAGTCGCTGCGCGACAACCTGTGGCATTTGGTCGATTCGAAAGTGGCGACCGCCGTCGCCGTCGACGACCGCACGCAGGCGCAGCGGCCGGCATGGTTGGCCGCCGCCGCCGTGGTCGCGGCGGGCGACCTGCGGAGCGCCGAGGAGGTGGTGCGCCACCACTTAATTCCCTACGTGGACAACGATATTCGTAACGACTGGCTGAATGCGATGCGGTCCACCTCGGACGGGGTGCAGACGTCCTACGCCATGGTGATCGACAGGGCGGCCGCCGCACCGGCGGCGCGGTTCGAATTCCCCGGTGATCTCGGGACGAGTCTTGTCCCGATGCAACTTGCCCCGCCGGTGGCCGCCGCTCCCGTACTGCCGGTGGATGCTCCCGCGCCGACGGTGACGGCCGGGGTGCCGGCGCCGGCCGCCTCCGTGCCCGCGCCGGTCGCCCCGTTGGCGCCCGCGCCGGCCGCGGACTGGGGAACCGCGCTCGGCGATGCGTCGGTGATGCCCGCCGGCGGTGTGGGCGATCTGGGTGGCGGCCTCGGCGGTGGTGGGCTCGGTGGCGGTGGGCTCGGTGGCGGCGGCGGCCTGCTCGGCCTGGCCGGCAGGATCGTCGATGCGATGGGCGGCCTGCTCGGGTCGACGGGTGACGGATCGGACGGTTCGGACCCGTTCGGCGACGGAAACGCCTTCGACGAGAAGCCTTTTCACGCCGGGGATCCCGTTGAAGCCATGGACACCGGTGACGTCACCGACGACGTGGGTGGCCCCGAAACCGCCGAATCCGGGGAGGCCGACCCGGCCCGGCCCGTCGACGAGGCCGGGCCGCTCGACCCCGCTATGCCCGATCAGCCGGCCCAACCGGTTGAGACCCCACCACCGGCCGAGCCGGCGCCCCCGGCCGCACCCGCGGCCGAACCGCTGCCCCCGCCGCCGCCTGAGGGGTCGACGCCGTGCGAGATTGCCGCAGACCAGCTTCCGCAGGCGGGGCAGTGACCGCTCAGGGTTGCAGCTGCAGTGCTTCCTCGACGAAGCGCATGGATTCGTCGCGGTCGGCGGCCAGCGGGCTCAACAACAGCGTGGTCACGCCGGCCTCGGCGAACGCGGCCAGGCGTTCGGCCACGCATCCGCGCGGCCCGACCAGCGACATGCCGCGCACCAACTCGTCGGGCACGGCGTCGATGGCCTCCTGCTTGCGGCCGGACAGGTACAGCTCCTGGATGCGGTCCGCGACCTCGCCATACCCGTAGCGCGTCGCCAGATTGTGGTAGAAATTGCGGCCTTTGGCGCCCATCCCGCCGATGTACAGGCCGAGCTGCGGCTTGACCCAGGCCAGCCGCTCGTCGACGTTATCCCCGATGGCCAGCGACGCGTGCACCATGACGTCGAGCGGACCCAGCGCCGGATCGCGCTTGGCGGCACCGGCGGCCAACGCCTCGCCCCAGATCGACGCGGCCTTGTCCGGGAGGTAGAAGACGGGCTGCCAGCCCTCGGCGATCTCGGCGGTGAGCTCGACATTCTTGGGACCCAGCGCGGCGATACTGATCGGAATACGTTCGCGCACAGGGTGATTGATGAGCTGCAGCGGCTTTCCCAAGCCCGTTCCGCGGTCCGCGGGCAGCGGCAGCTGGTAGTGCTTGCCGGCGTATTGCACGCGTTCGCGGCGCCACACCTTGCGGCAGATCTCCACGATCTCGCGGGTACGCCCCAGCGGGGCGTCGAACGGGACCCCGTGGAACCCCTCGATCACCTGCGGCCCGGAGGTGCCGATGCCCAGGCGGAATCGCCCGCCGGACACGAAATCCAGCCCCGCAGCCGTCATCGCCAGCAGCGACGGTGTGCGGATGTAGAGGGGAAGGACCCCCGAAGCCAGTTCGACGGTTTTCGTCTTGGCGGCCAGGTATCCCAGCTGGCTGATGGCGTCGAACGAATACGCCTCGGCCACCACCGCGACCTCGATGCCGGACTTCTCCAGTTCGACGACGCGGTCCACGGCTTCGTGAAAGCCGCCCGAATAGTTCAGGGCGATCCCGATTCGCATCAATGACACTTACCACGCGGCCGTGCGGGCCCGGACCCTCAGCCCGCCTCAGCCCGCCTCAGCCCGCCTCAGCCCGCCTCAGCCCGCCGAAGCGTCCGCCCGGCAGTCCGTGAAATCGTCGGTGGCCCTCTCACTTCAGCAGGGCGACGATCTTTTCCTCCAGAGGAATCGCCTCGGCCTCGGGATCGATGGCGTCCGTCCCCGGCAGGCGCACGTCCGGGTCGGCGAACTCGCGATACTTCTTGTCGCCGCCCAGGGTGTAGAGCAGGTATCCGGTCAGCAGCGCGCGGACCGACCGCTGGGTGCGCCGGTGTGGGCCGGCCAGCCCCAGCACCGTGCCCAGCCGCCGGCCCTCGACCAGCCCACCGGGTTGGGCCTTGCTGACGAGGCGCAGCGTCGCCGGCTCCCACACCTCGGCAAGCGCCAGCGCGTTGGAAGTCAACGTCGTCCGATCGCCCGGCGCGGTGAAGATCACTCCCGGAACCTTCAGCGTCGCGGCCGGCTGCTGCGCGGGCGGGCTGGTGACGCTGGGGAAAATCGCCGCCACCGCCGCGGGCTTGGCGGGCATTCCGGCCGCGGCGAACACCGCGGCCGAGCCGCCGAAACCATGACCGACGACGCCGAGCTTGGCGGGATGCACGCTGATCTTGCCCGGCCCGAGGCGCACACCCGACACGATGTCCAGGGCGGTGCCGAGATCGAAGGCGAAGTTCAGCACCGACGGGGCCAGGCCCCGCTGGGTGTCCGGAGCGCCGGCCACGATGCCCCACGACGCCAGATGCTCGAGCAGGTTCGAATACCGGGCGGCGCCGGCGAGCCAATCGTGGCCGAACGCCACGCCGGGCAGATTCAGCCCCTCCTCCGGGGTGTACACCACTCCCGGCAGTCCGGCAAAGGCCAGCTCACCCCGCAAAACCCGGTGCGGACCACGGCGGTGCAGAGCGGCGACGAGGTTGCGGATGCGGGCCACGCGTCGACGTTAGCGCATCGCAATCGCGCGCCAAGGCGGACGACTACGCCCTGACCTCGATGACCCCCGCCCGCCACAGGGCCGCGTAGAGCTGGTGCAGCCCGGCGCTGAGCAGCTGGGTGGTCATGTCCATCAAGGCGTTTCCGGAGCTGGTCGACGGCTGCCGGCGCGGCTTGACGGATCGGCTGGACGCCGGTGCCGCCGGGGCGGTCACCGCATCGTCGTACCGAACTGCGGTCACGATTGCCTCCTCATGGCGCATGGTGGGCGGTCGGGGCACGCTATGTATTTCGCTGCGACCCGCTGCCCAATTCCCGGGTAGCAACTGAATTCGTGCGTCGGCAAAAAGGGAATTCGAGGTAGCCAGAGCATCGGGTTGGACCTTGAACAGCTGGTCCTTCGGTCGGGGACGATATTTGCTGACGATTCGAATGCTAGGGCCAGTCATCCCGCGGACGATGACGCCAATGAAAACGTCGGACACACATCAGGTGAAAACAATTTCCGCCCGTTATGACGGCGACGTGAATGGCGGCGGACGGCCTGACCATAGCGTCGGACTGCGAGTTCGGTGGGCCTCCTGCACTACCCTGGTCAGAATGTGCGGAATTGTCGGCTATGTCGGGCAGCAGCCCGCCTGTGACGTCGTCATGGCCGCGCTGCGCAGGATGGAGTACCGCGGTTACGACTCGTCGGGCATCGCACTGGCCAACGGCAGTGGCCCCTCGGCAGGCACCCTGACGGTGAGCCGGCGCGCCGGCCGGCTGGCCAACCTGGAAGAGGCGGTCGCCCAGATGCCGCCGTCGTCGCTGACCGGCACCACCGGCCTGGGCCACACCCGCTGGGCCACCCACGGGCGTCCCACCGACCGCAACGCACACCCGCACCGCGACGCCGCCGGCAAGATCGCCGTCGTCCACAACGGCATCATCGAGAACTACGCGAACCTGCGCCACGAGCTGGAGGCCCACGGCGTGGAGTTCGTCAGCGACACCGACACCGAGGTCGCGGTGCATCTGGTGGCGCAGGCCTACCGTCACGGCGACACCGCCGGCGATTTCGCCGCGTCGGTGCTCGCGGTGCTGCGCCGCCTGGACGGCCACTTCACGCTGGTGTTCGCCAACGCCGACGAGCCCGGCACCATCGTCGCCGCCCGTCGCTCCACCCCGCTGGTGCTCGGCATCGGTGACGGCGAGATGTTCGTCGGCTCCGATGTGGCGGCCTTCATCCCGCACACCCGCAACGCCATCGAACTCGGCCAGGACCAGGCCGTGGTGATCACCGCGAACGGCTACCGGATCACCGACTTCGACGGCAACGAGGATGTCGAATACCGCGAGTTCCATATCGATTGGGATCTGGCCGCCGCCGAAAAGGGCGGCTACGAGTACTTCATGCTCAAGGAGATCGCCGAGCAGCCCGCCGCCGTGGCCGACACCCTGCTGGGGCATTTCGTGAACGGCCGGATCGTGCTCGACGAGCAGCGGCTGTCCGATCAGGAACTTCGCGAGATCGACAAGGTATTCGTGGTGGCCTGCGGCACCGCGTACCACTCCGGGCTGCTGGCGAAATACGCGATCGAGCACTGGACGCGGCTGCCGGTGGAAGTGGAGCTGGCCAGCGAATTCCGTTACCGCGACCCGGTTTTGGACCGCAGCACCCTGGTGGTCGCCATCTCGCAGTCCGGTGAAACCGCCGACACGCTCGAAGCGGTGCGGCACGCCAAGGAGCAGAAGGCCAAGGTGCTGGCGATCTGCAACACCAACGGCTCGCAGATTCCGCGCGAGTGCGACGCGGTGCTCTACACCCGCGCCGGCCCGGAGATCGGGGTGGCCTCGACCAAGACGTTCCTGGCGCAGATCACCGCCAACTATCTGGTCGGTCTGGCGCTGGCGCAGGCCCGCGGCACCAAGTACCCCGACGAGGTCGCGCGGGAGTTCCACGAGCTGGAGGCGATGCCGGACCTCGTCGCGCGGGTCATCGCGACGATCAAGCCGGTGGCCGCGTTGGCCTATCAATTCGCCCAGTCGCCGACGGTGCTGTTCCTGGGTCGCCACGTCGGATACCCGGTGGCGCTGGAAGGTGCGCTCAAACTCAAGGAATTGGCGTACATGCACGCCGAGGGGTTCGCCGCCGGCGAGCTCAAGCACGGCCCCATCGCGCTGATCGAGGACGACCTGCCCGTCATCGTCGTCATGCCGTCCCCCAAGGGGTCGGCCGTGCTGCACGCCAAGCTGCTGTCCAACATCCGCGAGATCCAGGCCCGCGGGGCGATCACGATCGTGATCGCCGAAGAGGGCGATGACACCGTGCGCCCCTACGCCGACCACTTGATCGAAATCCCCTCGGTGTCAACGCTTTTACAGCCGCTGCTGTCGACGATCCCGCTCCAGGTGTTCGCCGCGTCCGTCGCGCAGGCGCGGGGCTACGACGTGGACAAACCGCGAAACCTGGCCAAGTCCGTCACCGTTGAATAAGCGGGCATAAGCCGCTTCGCCCGTATGGGCGACGGACACGCAACCGATCCATTACATTGCCCTGGGAAACCATTTCGGCCAGGTGGTCAAGGCTGCGTCCGTGCGGGAGGAAGTATGCGATCGGGCGGCATGAGGTACGGCGTCGTCGGTGTCGTCGTGCTCCTCCTCGTGGCATACGTCGCGTCGGTCATGATGTACGCCCAAGGCGATGTCGTCCATCGTCTGGGGGACGTCACCGCGGGCGTGAGCGGCGACGAGCCCTCGGCGACGATCAACGTCGAAGAGGTCCAGTCGAACAACAGCGTGCTCGCCGTCAACCTCGCCTTCAATCCGGGATCGGCGTTGCTGGATCCGAAAACCCACCATCTCAAGGAGGATCTCAGCCTCCGCGTCAGATCCTCGGCGATGCCCTCCCGGCGCACCTGGACCAAGGGCATGCTTCCGGGCCTGATGCCGGTCCCGCTGACCCTCGGCGGGCAGATCGAACGCTGGCCGTTTGACCAATATCGCTCCGGGCCGCTGGAAGTCGAGATCTTCCACGGCCCCGATACCGACCGCGCGCCCGCACGCGTGCCCGTCACCTTCGTCGACCACCTCTCGGGGTGGCAGCTCACCGCGGCCAGGCCGCAGGCGGACGGACCGTACCGGCTGCACCTGCGGCGGTCGCTGAGCACCGCGGCGTTCGCCGTCGTCATCCTCGGCGTGCTCATCACGATCGCGAGTCTGGCTCTGTTCGTTGCGATTCAGACCGCACGAGACAAGCGGCCGTTCCAGCCGCCGATGACGACGTGGTACGCGGCGATGCTGTTCGCGGTGGTGCCGCTGAGAAATGCGCTGCCCGGCTCGCCACCCTTCGGCAGCTGGGTCGACATCACCGTCGTGATCTGGGTCCTGGTCGCGTTGGCGGTCTCGATGGTGCTCTACATCGGCTGCTGGTGGCGACATTTGAGAGCGCCGGTGCCCGTCATTGCGGCGCCCGCCCCGGTCCCCGCGCCCGTCGAGTAGCTGAGCGGCGGCGGCGTGTTTGCCGCCGAAGTCCTACGGTGGCACGCCGCGCGTGCGAAGGTTGATGTCGTGGCGCATGCATCGGTTCGTGGACGAGTGCGCAGCATGACGCTGGCGGTGTGGCATTTCGTCAGCAGTGCGCCGCTGACCTACGGCTGGTTGTTCGTGCTGATGGCCACGACGATCATTCAGAACCATCTCACCGGCAGGCAGTTGCACTCGGTATTGCTGCACCGCTCCACCAACATTCACGAGTTGGGCAGGAACCCGCTCGACGTACTGTTCTCCAGCCTGCTGTGGATCGACGGTAAAAACTTCGAGCCCTACCTGCTGCTGTTCACCCTGTTTCTCGCCCCGGCCGAACACTGGCTCGGTCAGTTGCGCTGGCTCACTGTGGGATTGAGCTCTCACATCCTTGCCACCTACATCAGCGAGGGCATCCTCTACTTCGCGATCGAGGAACGCGATGCGTCGCAGCGCCTCGTGCACGCCCGCGACATCGGGGTCAGCTATTTCCTCGTCGGCGTGATGGCCGTGCTGGCGTATCACATCGCCCGGCCCTGGCGCTGGGGCTATCTCGGGGTGCTGTTCGTCATCTTCGGTTTCCCGCTGATCACGATGGACCGCGTCGAACTGAACTTCACCGCGATCGGGCATTTCGCCTCGATCCTCATCGGCCTGTGCTTCTACCCGTTGACGCGCACCCGCGCCGAAGGCAGCCGCCCATTGAGTCCCGCGCGCCTGCGGGCCATGGCGCGCCGGAGCGTGCCCCCGAAGGCCCCGAGCTGATGTCGGCGCCGGGCGGCGATGGAAGATGGTTGGGCGCCAAGCCCCCGCGACGGCGACACGTAATCTGGCTCTGATGCGGCATTACTACTCCGTAGATGCGATCCGTCAGGCCGAGGCGCCGCTGCTGGCCAGCCTGCCCGACGGCGCCCTGATGCGCCGCGCGGCGTTCGGGTTGGCCACCGAGATCATCGGCGAGTTGACGGCCCGCACCGGCGGGGTGACCGGGCGGCGTGTGTGCGCGGTTGTCGGCTCGGGGGACAACGGCGGTGACGCGCTCTGGGCGGCCACCTTGGTGCGGCGTCGCGGCGCGGCCGCGGACGCGATCCTGCTCAACCCCGAGCGCACCCACCGCAAGGGGTTGGCGGCGTTCCGCAGGGCGGGCGGCCGGATCATCGAAAGGGTATCGCCGACAACGGATCTCGTCATCGACGGGGTGGTCGGCATCTCCGGCTCGGGGGCGTTGCGGCCCGCCGCGGCCGAGGTGTTCGCCGCGGTCGATGACGCGCGGATCCCGGTGGTCGCCGTCGACATCCCCAGCGGCATCGACCCGGCCACGGGGGCCAGCCCCGGCCCCGCGGTGCGCGCCGCGCTGACCGTCACCTTCGGCGGGCTCAAACCCGTGCACGCGCTCGCCGATTGCGGCCGGGTGAGGTTGATCGACATCGGGCTGGACCTGCCGGACACCGACCTGCTGGGCTTGCAGGCCGCCGACGTGGCGGCGCGCTGGCCGGTACCCGGGCCCCACGACGACAAGTACACCCAGGGCGTCACCGGCGTGCTGGCCGGGTCGTCGACGTATCCCGGCGCCGCCGTGCTGTGCACGGGTGCCGCCGTCGCGGCGACCTCCGGCATGGTCCGCTACGCCGGCAGCGCGCACCGCGAGGTGCTCGCGCACTGGCCCGAGGTGATCGCCTCACCCACGCCGGCGTCGACCGGGCAGGTGCAGTCCTGGGTCGTCGGGCCCGGACTGGGCATCGACGACGCCGGCGCCGCGGCGCTGTGGTTTGCGCTGCAAACCGACCTGCCGGTGATCGTGGACGCCGACGGGCTGACCATTCTGGCGGCCCATCCCGAGCTGGTGGAAAACCGCACCGCGCCGACGGTGCTGA
Source organism: Mycobacterium sp. (assembly GCF_004298145.1). Lineage (GTDB taxonomy): Bacteria > Actinomycetota > Actinomycetes > Mycobacteriales > Mycobacteriaceae > Mycobacterium. Next base: position 53,564 of record NZ_SCRH01000070.1, on the reverse strand, counting down.
CTCCGCACGCCGGTGAATTCGCCCGCCTGGCGGGTAGCCCCCCCGGGGATGACCGGGTGGGTGCGTGCCGCAAGCTGGCCGACGCGTTCGGCGCCACGGTACTGCTCAAGGGGAACGTCACGGTGATCGCCGATCCGGGCGGCCCGGTCTACCTCAATCCCGCCGGGCAGTCCTGGGCGGCCACCGCCGGCTCCGGCGACGTGTTGTCCGGCATAATCGGCGCGCTGCTGGCGGCGGGCCTGCCGGCGGCGGAGGCGGCCGCGGCGGCGGCCTTCGTCCACGCGCGCGCGGCGGCGCTCTCGGCCGCCGACCCGGGCCCCGGCGAGGCGCCGACGTCGTCGTCGCGCATGGTGCCGCACATCCGAGCCGCCCTGGCCGCCCTATAGACCTATCGAGAGGATTCCCCAGTGCCACAACATCCTTCAATGCCCGCTCACGCCATCGCCCCCGCCTACACCGGCCGGCTGTTCACCGCGCCGGTACCGGCGCTGCGGATGCCCGACGAATCGATGGATCCCGACGCCGCCTACCGCTTCATCCACGACGAGCTGATGCTCGACGGCAGTTCGCGGCTGAACCTGGCCACGTTCGTCACCACCTGGATGGACCCCGAGGCCGGCAAGCTCATGGCCGAGACGTTCGACAAGAACATGATCGACAAGGACGAATACCCGGCGACCGCTGCCATCGAGCAGCGCTGCGTGTGCATGGTGGCCGACCTGTTCCACGCCGACGGCCTGAACGACGCCGACCCCTCCAGCGCGTGCGGGGTGTCGACCGTCGGCTCCAGCGAGGCGGTGATGCTGGGCGGCCTGGCCATGAAGTGGCGGTGGCGCCAGAAGATCGGGAAGGACTGGAAGGGCCGCACCCCGAACCTGGTGATGGGGTCCAACGTCCAGGTGGTCTGGGAGAAGTTCTGCCGCTACTTCGACGTCGAGCCCCGCTACCTGCCGATGGAGGAGGGCCGTTACGTCATCACGCCGGAACAGGTCGTCGACGCCGTCGACGAGGACACCATCGGCGTGGTGGCGATCCTGGGCACCACCTACACCGGTGAACTGGAACCCGTCGCCGAGATCTGCGCGGCCCTGGACAAACTGGCCGCCGGCGGCGGTGTGGACGTCCCGGTGCATGTCGACGCCGCCAGTGGCGGGTTCGCGGTGCCCTTCCTGCACCCGGAGCTCAAGTGGGACTTCCGGCTGCCCCGGGTGGTGTCGATCAACGTCAGCGGCCACAAGTACGGGCTCACCTATCCCGGCGTCGGGTTCGTGGTGTGGCGCAGCAAGGAGTATCTGCCCGACGACCTGGTGTTCCGGGTCAACTACCTCGGCGGCGACATGCCGACCTTCACGCTGAACTTCTCCCGGCCCGGCAACCAGGTGGTCGGTCAGTATTACAACTTCCTGCGGCTGGGCCGCGAGGGCTACACCAAGGTCATGCAGGCGCTGTCGGGGACGGCGCGCTGGCTGGGTGAGCAGCTGCGGGTCAGCGAGCACTGCGAGCTGGTTTCCGACGGCTCGGCGATCCCGGTGGTCGCCTTCCGGCTGTCCAAGGATCGCGGCTACACGGAGTTCGATCTCTCCCACGAGCTGCGGACCTACGGCTGGCAGGTGCCCGCCTACACCATGCCGGACAACGCCACCAACATCTCGGTGCTGCGCATCGTGGTGCGCGAGGGGCTCTCCGCCGACCTGGCCCGCGCCCTGCACGACGACGCCGTCTCGGCGCTGAGCTCGCTGGACAAGCTCAGACCGGGCGGGCACTACCAGGCGCAGCACTTCGCGCACTGAGGATCGCCGCGAGACTGCAACCAGCGACGCAAATCGCGAGTAGCGACGTCGGTAGTTGCAGTCTCGCGGTGCATTTTCGGCTTCTGGGACAATGGCGGGCGTGCCCGTTACGCCGATATCCCTGACACCGGGCCTCCTCGCCGAGGCCCTGGTCGACCTGGGCGCCATTGAGCACAACGTGCGGCTGCTGCGCGAGCAGGCCGGCGGCGCGCAGGTGATGGCTGTCGTCAAGGCCGACGGCTACGGCCACGGAGCCGCCCCGACGGCGCGCGCCGCGCTGGCCGCGGGGGCGGCCGAGTTGGGTGTCGCCACCGTCAACGAGGCGCTGGCGCTGCGCGCCGCCGGCATCACCGCACCGGTGCTGGCCTGGCTGCACCCGCCCGGCATCGACTTCGGGCCCGCGCTGATGGCCGACGTTCAGGTCGCCGTGTCCTCGGAGCGCCAGCTCGACGAGCTGCTGGACGCGGTGCGCCGCACCGGCCGGACCGCGACGGTCACCGTCAAGGTCGACACCGGGCTGAATCGCAATGGCGTACCCCCGGCGCAATACCCGTCGATGCTGACCGCGCTGCGCCGCGCCGTTGCCGAGAACACCATCGTGCTGCGCGGACTGATGTCCCACATGGTGTATGCCGACCAACCCGCCAACCCCGTGAACGACCTTCAGGCCCAACGGTTTACCGACATGCTGGTCCAGGCGCGCGACCAGGGGGTGGCCTACGAGGTGGCGCACCTGTCGAACTCGTCGGCCACGATGTCGCGTCCCGACCTGGCCTTCGATATGGTGCGCCCCGGCATCGCGGTTTACGGGCTGAGCCCGGTGCCCGAGCTCGGCGATATGGGTCTGGTCCCGGCCATGACGGTGAAATGCCCTGTGGCATTGGTGAAGTCGATCCGCGCGGGGGAGAGTGTGTCATACGGGCACACCTGGACCGCGCAGCGCGACACCAACCTTGCGCTGCTGCCGATCGGCTACGCCGACGGCATCTTCCGGTCGCTGGGTAACCGGCTGGAGGTGTTGATCAATGGCAGGCGGCGACCGGGCGTCGGTCGGATCTGCATGGACCAGTTCGTCGTCGACCTGGGCCCGGGGCGCACCGATGTGGCCGAGGGCGACGAGGCGATCCTGTTCGGGCCCGGCGGCGACGGGGAGCCCACCGCGCAGGACTGGGCCGACCTGCTCGGCACCATTCACTACGAAGTGGTGACCAGCCCCCGCGGGCGGATCACCAGGACCTACCGCGAGGCGCAAACCGTTGAGCCCTGAGGGAACCCGCAGGCGCCACAAGAGCAGGGCCTGGCTTGCGGGAGGCGCGGGGCTGACCGCCATCGCCACCATCATCGGGGCCTCGGCCCGCCGGTCGATCACCCAACGCGCCACGGCCGAAGACCCTTACGCCCACGAGGATTTCGACAGGCTCGAGGACGACCGCAGCCTGGTGGTCACCACACCCGACGGGGTGCCGCTCGCGGTGAGCGAAGCCGGACCGGCCGACGCGCCGTTGACCCTGGTGTTCGTCCACGGCTTCTGCTTGCAAAGGGGCGCCTTTCATTTCCAGCGGACCCGGCTGCCCGATCAGCTGGGACCGGACGTGCGGATGGTCTTCTACGACCAGCGCGGGCACGGCCGATCCGGCGAGACCGCGCCCGAGACCTACACGCTGACCCAACTCGGCAAGGATCTTCAAACCGTGCTGAACGTGGTGGCGCCGCGCGGAATGATCGTGCTGGTGGGCCACTCGATGGGCGGCATGACGGTGTTGTCGCACGCTCGGCAGTTTCCCGAACAGTACGGGCGCCGCATCGTGGGCGCAGCGCTGATTTCCTCGGCGGCCGAAGGGGTTGCGAGATCCCCACTGGGTGAAATCCTGAAAAACCCTGCGCTGGAAGCGGTCCGGGTCGCCGCGCGGTCGGCGCCGAACCTGATGCACCGCGGCCGCAACGTATCCCGCTCATTGATCGGGCCGGTGCTTCGGGCCGCCTCCTACAGCGACCTGCACGTCAGCCGGAGCCTGGACGCGTTCTCTCAGCGGATGATGAACAGCACACCGATTCCCACCATGGTGGGATTCCTGGACGCTCTGGAAAAACATGACGAAACCGCCGGGCTGTGGACGCTGCTGCGGATCCCGACCCTGATCGCATGCGGGGACCACGACCTGCTCACCCCGGACGAGTATTCACGAAAGATGGCCGCCAGCCTGCCGCGGTCCGAGCTGGTCATCGTCGTCGGCGCGAGTCACCTGGCGCTGCTGGACAAGCCGGAAGCCATCAACGGCGGATTGGTGCGGCTCGTCAGGCGCACCACCCCGACCAAGGCTGCGCTGAGGCTGCGGCGGATACGAGCGAGGCTGCGGCGCCGTGGCCGGCCCTGATGGCGGCACCGCGACGTGCGAACGCGTCGAGGACACGATCGCGTTGGGGTCGCGGCTGGGTGCGCAGCTGCGGGCGGGCGACGTGGTGGTGCTCTCCGGTCCGCTGGGCGCAGGAAAGACCGTGCTGGCCAAGGGAATTGCCGCGGCCATGGATGTCGACGGCCCGATCACCTCGCCGTCCTATGTGTTGGCGCGGGTGCATCCGCCGCGGCGCCCCGGGGCCCCGGCGATGATTCACGTCGACATGTACCGGTTGCTCGACCACACCGGCAACCAGGGCGCCGACCTGCTCGGTGAGCTCGATTCGCTGGACTTGGACAGCGATCTCGACGACGCTGTCGTGGTGGTGGAATGGGGTGCAGGCCTGGTCGAGCGGCTCGCGGAGCGTCACCTCGACATCAGGCTGGAGCGCATCAGCGGATCCGACGTGCGGATCGCGACCTGGCAGTGGGCCGACGGGACCGATTCATGAGCACCCTCGTGCTGGCCCTCGACACCTCCACCCCGGCGGTGACGGCCGGCATCGTGCGGCGCGAGGACCTGTCCGTGCTGGCGCAGCGGGTCACCGTCGATGCCCGGGCCCACGCCGAACGGCTCACCCCGAATGTGGTTGCCGCCCTGGCCGATGCGGGGCTGACGATGGCCGACCTCGACGCCGTCGTGGCGGGCTGCGGTCCGGGGCCGTTCACCGGTCTGCGGGCGGGGATGGCCACCGCCGCCGCCTACGGGCATGCGCTGGGCATCCCGGTGCACGGGGTGTGCAGCCTGGACGCCATCGGCGTGCGAACCACCGGGGACACGCTGGTGGTCACCGACGCCCGCCGGCGCGAGGTCTACTGGGCCCGCTACCGGGACGGGATTCGGACCGGCGGGCCCGGAGTTGACGCCCCCGCCGACGTCGACCCCGGCACCGCGCGGGAGGTGGCCGGCTCACCCGAACACGCGGCGGTGTTCGGCCTGCCGGTGTGCGAGCCCGTTTATCCGACCCCGGCCGGACTTGTTGCCGCGGTGGGTGATTGGTCCGATGAGCCGGCGCCGCTGGTGGCCCTGTATCTGCGTCGGCCCGACGCCAAACCGTTGGCGACGCGGCAATGATCGCCGAGCCCGTGACCGTCGGCGCGTTGACGCGGGCCGACGCGCAGCGGTGCGCCGAGCTGGAGGCGCAGCTCTTCGACGGCGACGACCCGTGGCCGGTCGCGGCGTTCAACCGGGAATTGGCCAGCGCCCACAACCATTACGTGGGCGCGCGCGCCGGCGAAACGCTGGTCGGCTATGCCGGTATCATGCGGTTGGGCCGCACACCCCCCTACGAGCACGAGGTCCACACCATCGGCGTGGACCCCGACTACCAGGGGCAGGGCATCGGCCGCCGGTTGCTCGACGAGCTGCTGACGTTCGCCGACGGCGGTGTCGTGTACCTGGAAGTGCGCACCGACAACGCGGCGGCCATCGGGTTGTATCGCAGCGTCGGGTTCGAGCAGATCGGCCTGCGCCGGCGCTATTACCGCGTCAGCGGCGCGGACGCGTACACCATGCGGCGGGTGGGGGCACCTCCCGCTTGCGGGGGAGCGCCGTGATGATCCGCGCCGGCGACAATAAAGAAATGAGCCATGAGGTGGAGCGGCGCGCATGACCGTGGTCTTGGCCATCGAAACCTCGTGCGACGAAACGGGAGTCGGTATCGCGCGGCTGGATACCGACGGCACCGTCACGCTGTTGGCCGACGAGGTGGCGTCCAGCGTCGACGAGCACGTGCGGTTCGGGGGCGTGGTCCCCGAGATCGCCTCGCGCGCGCACCTGGAGGCGCTGGGGCCGGCTATGCGCCGCGCGCTGTCGACCGCCGGCCTGGACCGGCCCGACATCGTCGCGGCCACCATCGGGCCGGGGCTGGCCGGCGCTCTGTTGGTGGGAGTTGCTGCGGCCAAAGCGTATTCGGCCGCCTGGGGCGTGCCGTTCTATGCGGTGAACCATCTGGGCGGCCACCTGGCCGCCGACGTCTACGAGCACGGGCCGCTGCCCGAGTGCGTGGCGCTGCTGGTCTCCGGCGGTCACACCCACCTGTTGCATGTGCGTTCGCTCGGCGAGCCGATCGTCGAGCTGGGCAGCACCGTCGACGATGCGGCCGGCGAGGCGTACGACAAGGTGGCGCGGCTGCTGGGGCTGGGCTATCCGGGCGGCAAGGTCCTCGACGAGTTGGCCCGCACCGGTGACCGCGACGCGGTCGCGTTCCCGCGCGGCATGACCGGGCCGCGCGATGACCCGTACGCGTTCAGCTTCTCCGGCCTCAAAACGGCCGTGGCCCGGTACCTGGAGAGCCACCCGGATGCGGTGAACGCCGATGTCGCCGCCGGGTTCTCCGAAGCCGTGGCCGACGTCCTGACCCGCAAGGCCGTGCGCGCCGCGACGGACCTCGGCGTCTCGACGTTGCTGATCGCGGGGGGAGTGGCCGCGAATTCGCGGTTGCGCGAGCTGGCGGAGCAGCGCTGCACGACGGCCGGGCTGACCCTGCGCATCCCCCGGCCCCGGCTGTGCACCGACAACGGCGCGATGATCGCCTCGTTCGCCGCGCACCTGGTGGCCGCCGGGCTGCCGCCCTCCCCGCTGGATGTCCCCAGTGACCCGGGCCTGCCGGTGGTGAAAGCCCAGGTCAGCTGATCGCTCACGGCGAACATGCGGGAAGCAGCAGGGTGCCCTTGAGTGCTAGCACTCCCGTGTATAGAGTGCTAGGTGGCAATCGGCCACGCCCTGCGTCGGCACCCGCGACGACGGCGCTCGGTCATGGACGAATGCCGAACACCTGATAATTCGGCAGGTTCCGGGGCCAGCCCCGGGCCGGCCGTCAACTCCGGTCCGGGCACGTCCCGGACCCGACCCCACACAGCCGGGGCGAAGGTCCCGGCCCGAGCAAACACTGGAGGGCTCCAATCGTGGCGAAGGTGAACATCAAGCCACTCGAGGACAAGATTCTCGTGCAGGCCAACGAGGCCGAGACCACGACCGCGTCCGGTCTGGTCATTCCCGACACCGCCAAGGAGAAGCCGCAGGAAGGCACCGTCGTCGCAGTCGGCCCCGGCCGGTGGGACGAAGACGGTGAGAAGCGCATCCCGCTGGACGTCTCGGAAGGCGACACCGTCATCTACAGCAAGTACGGCGGCACCGAGATCAAGTACAACGGCGAGGAGTACCTGATCCTGTCGGCACGCGACGTGCTGGCTGTCGTCTCCAAGTAAGAACCGTGTCCCGCCCCGGCGATCCCCGCGTCCGCGCGGGTGATTTCCGGGGCGGCATGCGTTTGGCGGATTTGAATTGCCCGGCTCCTCAGCAGGACGGTTACCCGTCCTCCCTCGTCGCCGGGCGGAAGGAGCCTGATGAGCAAGATTATTGAGTACGACGAAACGGCGCGCCGCGCCATCGAGGCGGGCGTGAACACGCTCGCCGACGCGGTACGGGTGACGCTGGGGCCGCGGGGCCGGCATGTGGTGCTGGCCAAGGCATTCGGCGGGCCGGCGGTCACCAACGACGGTGTCACCGTCGCCCGCGAGATCGACCTGGAAGACCCGTTCGAGAACCTGGGCGCCCAGCTGGTGAAGTCGGTGGCGACCAAGACCAACGACGTCGCCGGCGACGGCACCACCACGGCCACCGTGCTGGCCCAGGCGCTGGTCAAGGGCGGCCTGCGCCTCGTGGCGGCCGGCGCCAACCCCATCGAACTCGGTGCGGGAATTTCCAAGGCCGCCGACGCGGTGTCCGAGGCGCTGCTGGCGTCGGCCACCCCGGTCTCCGGCAAGGAAGCGATCGCACAGGTGGCGACCGTGTCGTCGCGCGACCAACTCCTCGGTGAGCTGGTCGGTGAGGCGATGACCAAGGTCGGCACCGACGGCGTGGTCAGCGTCGAAGAATCCTCCACGCTGAACACCGAACTCGAGTTCACCGAGGGTGTCGGGTTCGACAAGGGCTTCTTGTCGGCGTATTTCGTGACCGACTTCGATTCCCAGCAGGCCGTGCTGGACGACCCCGTCATCCTGTTGCACCAGGACAAGATCAGCTCGCTGCCCGACCTGCTGCCCATGCTGGAAAAGGTCGCCGAATCGGGCAAGCCGCTGCTGATCATCGCCGAGGACATCGAGGGTGAGCCGCTGGCGACACTCGTCGTCAACTCCATCCGCAAGACGCTCAAGGCCGTCGCGGTCAAGGCGCCGTTCTTCGGCGACCGCCGCAAGGCGTTCCTCGAGGATCTGGCGGTCGTGACGGGCGGGCAGGTGATCAACCCCGACGCCGGCCTGCTGCTGCGCGAGGTCGGCACCGACGTGCTGGGTTCGGCTCGCCGCGTGGTGGTCAGCAAGGACGACACCGTCATCGTCGACGGCGGCGGCACCAAGGACGCGGTGGCCAACCGCATCAAGCAGTTGCGCGCCGAGATCGAGGCGAGCGACTCCGATTGGGACCGCGAGAAGTTGCAGGAGCGGCTGGCCAAGCTGGCCGGCGGCGTCGCCGTGATCCAGGTGGGCGCCGCCACCGAGACCGCGCTCAAAGAACGCAAGGAAAGCGTCGAGGATGCCGTCGCGGCCGCCAAGGCCGCCGTCGAGGAAGGCATCGTCGCCGGCGGCGGCTCGGCCCTGCTGCAGACCCGCGAGGCGCTGGAAAAGCTGCGCGGTTCGCTGACCGGCGATCAGGCACTCGGCGTCGGCGTCTTCTCCGAGGCATTGGCGGCGCCGCTGTACTGGATTGCCACGAACGCCGGGCTCGATGGCGCGGTCGCGGTGCACAAGGTGACCGAGCTGCCCAACGGGCATGGCCTGAACGCGGACAAGCTCACCTACGGTGACTTGATCGCCGACGGCGTCATCGACCCGGTCAAGGTCACCCGCTCGGCGGTGCTCAACGCGGCGTCGGTGGCGCGGATGGTGCTGACCACCGAAACGGCGATCGTCGAGAAGCCCGCCGACGACCACGACGACCACGGCCATGGGCACCACCACCATCACTGAGTGAACAACGACAAAGCGCCCCTGGCTCGAAAGACCGGGGGCGCTTTGTTTGTTTGCTGACAGCGCCCACGAGCCGCGGTTCGCGATTACGGTCGCGGCATGGAGCGCATTTGGCAGTGGGCGTGGGATCGACACGGCGCGAGGTTTTCGTGGGCGGCCTTCGCAATCACTGTCGTCCTGGGGGCGCCGACCTTCCTCGGTTGGGCGTTCGTCGTCGTCGCCTTTCAGAAGTCCGATCGCTACGTCGAGGCGGCCGCCGTCACCGTGGGCGGAATGCTGCTCCTGCAGTACCTGGTGGTTCTTCCCGGCCTCGGTGGTCTCCGCCTTGCCGAGCAGTGGGCGGCCGGCCGCGAAGTCGATGCGGCGAAGGCGCTGGACGAGACCTACACGTACGCGCGCGGGGCGGCCGCCCGGGCCGTGGGGGTCACCGCAGTCTGGGCCGCGCTGCTGTTCGCCGGTGTCGGCGCGATCGCCGGGGCAAGCGGGTTGCCGTTGGTTCAGTTCGCGGCCCTGGGCGCCGTCATTGGAGGTATCGCCCAGCTGGCCTCCGTGCACAGCTATGTGGAAGGGGCGCTGCGGCCGGTTCGCGCCGCGATCGCCGGCGGCACCGGGATCGGTGACTCCCTGCCCCGCTCTCGACCGACTTTCGCCGCCTGGGCGAACGTGTCCATGCTGTCGGTCGCGTTCACGAACGCCGTCACCGCCGCGATGGTGGCGATTGTGTTCGCCCGGGTCGTTGACGCTCCGCTGTTGTCCATCGGAATCGCGTGCGTGCTGCTGGTCGGCTTCACCCTGCCGGTCAGTGTCGGCGCCATCTTCGCACCGTCCCTGCGGCCGATCCGCGACCTCGCCGAGGGAACGGAACGTGTCGCGGTAGGCGACTACAGCCAGCGCCTGCCGGTGGTTCAGGACGACGACCTGGGCGCGCTCGCGGCGTTGTTCAATCGGATGCAGGCGGGTTTGGCTGAGCGACAACGACTCCAGGGCGCGTTCGGGACCTATGTCGATCCGGCGCTGGCGGCCCGGCTGCTCGAGCAGGGTGACGATGTCTTCAGCGGGGAGCGTCGCGAGGTGACGGTGATGTTCGTCGACATCCGCGACTTCACCCCGTTCGCCGAAGCGAGCACCGCCGAGGACACCGTCGCGCGCCTCAACGCCTTGTTCGAGATCGTGGTGCCTGCTGTCGTCGACACCGGTGGGCACGTCAACAAGTTCCTCGGCGACGGCGCACTGGCCGTCTTCGGCGCCCCGAATGATCTCGAAAATCACGCCGACGCGGCGGTGAGCGCCGCGGTGCTGATCCATTGCCTCGTTGCCGAGCGCTTCGATAACGCGCTTCGTATCGGCATTGGCATCAACACCGGCAAGGTGATCGCCGGAACCATCGGCGGCGGAGGCAAGCTCGAGTTCGCCCTGATCGGTGACACCGTCAACGTCGCCGCCCGCGTCGAGCAGCTCACTAAGACGACCGGTGACGCGATCCTTCTCACCGACCAGACCGTCGACGCCTTCGCTTGTCGACCGGCCGGACTCGTCGACCGGGGATCACATGAGCTGAAAGGCAAGTCAGCCGCGGTGAGGGTCTTCGGACTCGACCCGGCGACCACTGGTTGACGGCTGACATTTACCCGTGCGCGCCCAGGAGGATTGCGATGAAGACTGGTGTCAAGGCGACCGCCACGGCACTGATCGGGTTTGTCGTCTTTGTCGTGCTGCTGTTCGTCCCGGCCGGGACCTTCCACTACTGGCAGGCGTGGTTGTTCATCGCCGTCTTCTCGGTCTCCACCTTGCTGCCGGCCGCGTACTTGATCCGGAAGAACCCGGTCGCCCTGGAACGACGGATGCGTGCGGGACCGTCGGCGGAAACGAGGACGGTGCAGAAGATCGTCATTGGTGTCGCGGGGTTCTCGGCGATGGGGCAGCTGGTGTTGTGCGCGCTCGACCATCGGTTCGGCTGGTCCGCGGTGCCCGCGGCGGTTTCGGCGGCCGGCAATGTGTTGGTATCGGCCGGTCTCGGCATCGCGCTGCTGGCGCTCATACAGAACAGTTACGCGGCAGCCAACATCACCGTTGAGCCGGGCCAGAAGCCGGTGTCGACGGGTCTCTACGGAATCGTTCGGCATCCGATGTACCTCGGCAACCTAGTCATGATGGTGGGCATCCCGCTCGCCCTCGGCTCGTACTGGGGCCTGCTGATCCTGGTTCCCGGAGTTCTCGTGCTGGCCATCCGAATCCTCGACGAGGAGACGATGCTCGAGCACGAGCTGGACGGCTACCGTGACTACGCGCGCAAGGTCCGTTACCGATTGATGCCCTATATCTGGTGAACAGCGCGAGGGAGGTGAACTTGGTGTGCGTCCGTACCGTCATTTCGGTATGGGCGCTTCCGAATCCAGTCGTGCCACGGTCACGGTGGACCGGGCCGGCATCGTCCATCAGTGGGGTGCTGCAGTCACGGAGGTCGTGGGCCATTCAGCGGATGACACGCTCGGCCGGAACCTCAATGTCATCATCCCGCCCGCACTTCGGGCCCTGCACTGGTGGGGCTTTGACCGGGCGATGAAGCGCGGCCGAATGAGTCGCGGGAAACTCACCGTTCCGGCTCTTCGCAACGACGGGCGGATTGTCGTTGCTCACGCGACTATTGAGTTGATACCCGGCAGGGGCGGCGGTACCGATGGCGCCGTGGTCACCTTCGTCGGTGTTGGCGCTCCGTGGCAAGGGACGGCGTGGCGGGCAGCGCTCGCACCGATCGACCTCGCGCATCGGATCTGGCAACGAGCCCGCGCTGAACACTAAGACCGCGCCGCACCTGCTGAACGGTGGCGTGACCCGACTCGGTGAACCATCGAACGCCGCCGTGCGTGACACAAGGTATGGCCGCCCAACGGCCCGGGGCGGAAATGGACCCGGATGCGATGTGGTCGCCGGCGTTGGCGCGCGGGCTGATCCGCGACGACGTCATGCGCGTGATGCGCTGTTGCGATGGCTACACCGACCTGCTCGGCCCGAGCGCGCCGCCGCGGTACAACATTGCGCAGCGTGTGATGCGGGGCCTGCACGGGATGTCCATACCCGTTGAGCGCAACCGCGCTGCCACCGCCCTGCGTTTGGTCGGCGAGCAGCGGGTGCTCGATGTGGCTTGCGGCCCAGGTGATTTCACCGGTCTATTCGCGGACGGGCTCAAGGGGGATGGCTTCGTCATCGGGTTGGACCATTCGGTGGCGATGATGGAGCGCGCCGTCCATGACAACAGCCGCGCTCGGGCTGTCTACATGCGCGCCGACACGCTCCGGCTTCCGTTCAGCGATGGCGTCTTCGACGCGGTGTGCTGCTTTGCCGCTTTGCACCTCATGCCGGAGCCGTTCGCCGTGCTCCACGAGATGGTTCGGGTGCTCTCGCCTGGCGGAATGATCGCGGTGACGACAAGCTACGGTCGTGAATCGGTCCTGGTGCGGAAGGCGATCGAAATCGGTGCCACGATCTGCGGGGTGCGTGTCTTCGACCGCACCACCATCCCGGCCTTCCTCGCAGCGGCTGGACTGATCGACATCGACCAGCAGCTGCGCGGAATCTCCCAGCTTGTGATCGCACGCCGGCCCGATCGGGTCACCGACATCCAGCCTTGGCACACCCCGTCGGCCGCGGGGATCGGCCGGAGGTCGTTGGGGACGCGATGACGAAACCCATGCGCGGCGGCGTCCGGCTATGCGGGGTCAGCAAGACCTACGGCGCGGGCGCGGCTGCGGTTCACGCGCTTCGCGACATCGATCTCGATATCCCTGCCGGCGAGTTCGTGGCAATCCTGGGTCCAAGCGGTTCGGGCAAGACCACGCTGCTCAACGTGATCGGCGGCATCGAATCCGCCGACTGTGGCGCGATCGTGGTAGCGGGGCAGGATATTTCGGGACGCAGACCGCGCGATCTGGGCGCGTTCCGCCGCGCACATGTCGGTTTCGTGTTCCAGTTCTTCAATCTGATCCCCACCCTGACCGCCTACGAGAACGTGCAGGCGCTGATCGAACTCACCGGCCGCGGCAACCGTCGCAGCGTTTCAGATCTGCTCGCCGCTGTGGGCTTGTCGGATCGCGCGCGTCACTTCCCCGCGCAGCTGTCGGGCGGCGAACAGCAGCGCGTCTCGATCGCCCGGGCGCTGGCCACCGACCCCGACCTGGTGCTTGCGGATGAGCCGGCCGGCGCGTTGGACGTAGCGACCGGGCGTCGCGTTCTGCAGCTGCTGCAGCGGACCAGCCGCGCCGGACGCGGCGTGATCGTGGTGACGCACAACGAGGCCGTCGCCGACGTCGCCGATCACGTCATCAGGATGCGCGACGGCGCAATCGTTTCCGCCGACCGCAACGCACTGCCGGCCGATGCCGCAACGATCCGGTGGTGACGAGTTGTGATGCGTAGTGCCTTGAGCAAGAAGGCCCGACGCGACCTGCGACGGCGGCTGCCCCAGGCGAGCGCCATCGGCATGATGGTGATGTTAGGGGTGCTGCTGTACGTCGTCAGCTACGATTCCTTCCGTAACGTGCAGGCGTCGTACGACCGCACCTATGCCAGAACGCATTTCGCCGATCTGACCGTCACAGGCGGCGACCCGGACACCATCGCCGCGGCGATCGGCGACAGCGGGGGTGTCGTGCGCGTCGCCACCCGCACGCAGGCGGACCAACCGATGACGATCGGAGCCACCAAACTCGTCGGACGGGTCGTCGGAATACCGCCGGTAGGCCATACCGAAATCAACAAAATCGATGTCATCGCAGGGGCATTCCCCGACCCCGCACGCGACGACCAGGTTGTCGTCGAACGGCACACCGCGCGCACCTTCGGCCTCGTCCCCGGCGGCCGTCTGAAAGTGTTCGACGGCACCAGGTGGCACGACTTGACCATTGCAGGCGTCGCGCAATCGCCGGAATATCTCTGGCCGGCGCGGAACCGCCAAGACATCCTCGGCGATCCCCATGCGTTTGCCGTGGTATTCGCACCCGAACCGCTCGCCCGGACGCTGGCGGCGCGCATCGAGCCGAACCAGACGTTGATCGAAATGACCGGCGCCGCAACGCAACCCGTCCGTGAGCGCGTCACCAGACTGCTCGGTTCGGCGGGCGCCGTGGATATCGAGGACCGCGCCGATCAACCGTCCAATGCCGCGTTGCGTGAAAACTTCAACGGCTTCAGGGTCATGGCGATCGGGTTTCCCGCGTTGTTCCTGACCGCCGCGGCGATCGCAGAGTACGTGCTCATCACTCGCCTCATCCGCACCGAACGGGCGATCGTCGGCACCCTCCTCGCCCTGGGGGCGCGCCGCGGCGCCGTCGTCCGGCACTACGTGTGGTACGGCTCGGTCGTCGCCACAGTCGGCGCGCTGGCCGGGATCGTCGCCGCGGCACCGGCCACCACCGCCTACACCCATGTCTATGCGTCCTTGCTGAACTTGCCCGACACCGTGATCGGGCACCGAATGCCCACCGCCGTCATCGGTTTCGTCCTCGGGCTGGCCACCGGGGCGATCGGCGGACTCGCCCCCGCGATCGGTGCCGCCCGGGCTGCGCCGGCCGAAGCGATGCGCGGCGACTTCAACCCGCTCCGCACAGGTCCGCTCGTCCGACTGTCCGCGCGGTGGACGCTGTTGCCCGTCGTGGTGCGGATGGCGTTGCGCTCCCTGACCCGCAGTCGACGCCGCACCATCGCCACCATGGTCGGTGGTGTGCTGGCCCTGGTTCTGATCCTGGCGTCGGCCGGCATGCTCACCAGTGTTCGAGCGATGCTCGCCATCGAGTTTGGCGATATCCAGCGTCAGGACGCGACGGTCCTCGTCGCGAGGGGCGCGAATGATGTTGGGGCACAGTTGAAATCAATTCCCGGCGTCGCCGTCGCGGAGCCGGCAACCATTGAACGGATTGGTGTCGCCGCAAATGGGCGCGCCTACCCGACCACGCTCACCGGCCTGGAACCCGCCACGGTGATGCACGGATTCCACACGCCCGGCGGCACGCTGCCACCCGACGGCGTCCTCGCCGGCGCCGCGCTCGCGGACAGACTCGGCGTGCGCGTCGGCGACGAAATAACCGTCATTCCTGCGACGGCACCGCCCACGCGGGTTCGCCTGGCCGGATTGCTGGACGAACCGTTGGGCACCGCGTTGTATGCGACGAATCCTGCTGCGCGGTCGATCACCAACGCCGAACCCGGCGGGTACCTACTCCGCTTCGGCGCCGGCGTCGATCGCGATCGGGTGCGCGCAGCCGCCACGGGCCTCACCGGGGTGGTCGCCTACACCGACACCCGCGCCGTCGAGAACCAGCTCGACAACTTCCTGGTCATATTCTGGGCGTTCGCGGGCGCAATGCTGGTGCTGGGTGCGTTGCTCGCATTCACCGTCATCTACGTGACCATGAGCGTCAACCTGGCCGAGCGGACGGGCGAGCTTGCCACCCTTCGGGCGGCCGGCGCACCCGTCCGGCGACTTACCGCCGCCCTGGCGATGGAAAACGTCGCTGCCACTCTGCTGGCCGTTCCGATCGGCCTCGCCGCTGGGGTCGCCGCCGGCTGGCTGTTTTTGCGCTCGTTCAACAACGACCTGTTCAGCCTGCACTTGTCCATCGGACCCGCGGCGCTGATCCTCGCCACCGGCGCCGTCACGGCGGCCGCTGCGTTCTCGCAGCTACCTGCGGCCCGGCTGATCGAACGCATCGACGTGGCCAGGGTTGTCAGGGAGCGTGGGCAATAGCTCTGTCGCGCCCAGCAACTGCGAATGGGCCCGCACGATACGTGCCCACGACAGCTTAAACCACGGCGTGAAAGTCTTTGGAGCACAAGTGATCTCGGCCTGAAGCGCCCCCGGTGTGACGTAGCGCCACGCCGCGATCTCGGTGACGTTTTCCCGTGGTCGTTGGGCGCTGCGCCCTGCGTAGACCCAGCAGAGTTCGTGCTCAGCGCCCTGCTCGTCGTACTGCGCCCGGTAGCGGAACTTGAAGAGAAACTCGAACTCTGCGGAAAGGCCGAATTCCTCCAGCAGGCGACGGCGGATGGCGTCGTCCATTGCCTCACCGCGGCGGGGGTGCGAGCAGCAGGTGTTGGACCAGTAGCCCGGCCACAGGCGTTTGCCCTGCGCGCGCTGCTGCACGAGCAGTTCGCCCGTGGGTTTGAACACGAACAGCGAGAAGGCGCGGTGCAGCTTTCCGCGGCCGGCGTGCGCATCGCCCTTGGCCAGGAAGCCGATCTCGCGGTCATCGCCGTCCACCAAAATCAGCTGCTCGTCGTTGTTGGAGACGATGCGGTTATCTGGTTGTGGGCTGTCCACATCGCACCTTCGCATTTCACCCAGTCAGCCGGCCAGCCCCAGGACCGTCGGCAGCCCCAGCACCGAATCCACTGCCAGCGCGGAAAACACCGCGGCCAGGTAGTTGTTGGACCGCTGGAACAGCCGTAGCGGTTCGACGGGCTCGCCGCGACGAACCCGGGCGTGGAGATGGTGGGCCGTCACCAGGAGCCACACCGCCGCGAGCAGTGCCACCGCGCCGTAGAGCAAGCCGGTGGCGAGTGCCAGCAGAAGCGTCGCGAACACGGTCAACCACGTGTAGAAGAGCATCCGCTTGGTCACCCGGCGTTCGCTGACCAACGCCGGCAACATCGGCACGCCCGCGGTGCGGTAGTCCTCCTTATGGCGCATCGCCAAGGCCCAGCTGTGCGGCGGCGTCCAGAAAAAGACGATCGCGAACATCACCAGGGCTTGCCAGCCGACGGACCCCGCGACGGCTGACCAGCCGATCAGCATGGGCATGGCGTTGACTGCGCCGCCCCAGACCACGTTCTGCGAGGTGCGCCGCTTGACCAGGAGCGTGTAGACGAGCACGTAGAACGCGATCGTCGCCACCGCCAGCAGTCCGGTCAACGGATTCGTCGTCCACCACAACCAGAAAACCGACCCGACGCTGAGCGCCAACCCAAACGCCAGGGCGTGACGTGTGGAGACGGCGGCGCGCGCGAGCGGACGGCCGGCTGTGCGCTCCATAAGCTTGTCGATGTCGGCGTCCGCAACGCAGTTCAATGTGTTGGCGCCCGCCGCGGCCAGCATCGCGCCGATCAGCGTGTTGAGGATCAGCACCGGCGCAACGACGCCGCGGTGAACGAGCAGTATCGCGGGTATCAGGCCCACCACAAGGTGGATGGTCCGCGGTTTCGTCAGGGCTACGTACTCCGACAGCGTGACGCTGAGACGACCACCGATTGATGAATGAGTCTGCTCACGGATCCCCACGTTTGTCCCCTACGGCTGATCCTCAGGACTGTTCATCGCCAAGGCGCCCGGCAATAGGGACACGAACGGCGAGCAACTTCCGTTCAACGGGCCCGGTGGCGGCGCACTCGGCCGGCGTCAACGGGCGCGACCCGTAATCCATGACCATCGCGAGAAGCGGGGCCGCGATCCGTGCGACCGCCCGTCAGGCTTGACGCGCCGCCGCGCCCGGTGCAATGTGATAAGTGTCATATGACCACTGGTCATATTGGGCGGAAAGGCGGCAGCTCATGACCACGAGAGACAAGTACACGGTGGTGCCCGCGCCCTATTCGTGGGAGGTCCCCAGCGCCGGCGACGCGCGCTTCACGTGGGAGTACGACGAGGGGCGCGCCAGGCTCCTTTCGCTGTACCAAAAGGGAAAAGACAAGCAGTGGGATGCCCAGTCGCGCATCGACTGGTCGCAAGACGTCGACCCGATGAACCCGGTCGGGCTGCCCGACGAGTTCCATCCGCTGTTCGGCAGCCCGATGTGGGACGCCGCGAGCGAGGCACGTCGCGCCGAGATGCGCCAGCACTCCCAGGCCTGGCAGTTCTCGCAGTTCCTGCACGGCGAGCAGGGAGCGATGGTGTGCGCGGCCAAGATCGTCGAGGTCGTCCCGGACCTGGACGCGAAGTTCTACGCGGCCACCCAGACCATGGACGAGGCCCGCCATGTCGAGGCGTTCTCGCGCTTCCTGCAGGACAAGGTCGGCGTCGTATACCCGATCAACAAGCACCTGACCGCACTGCTGGACGACACCCTGCGCGACTCGCGCTGGGACATGCCCTACCTCGGCATGCAGGTCCTCATCGAAGGGCTCGCGCTCGCCGCCTTCGGGACACTGCGTGACATGGCGGCACCGGACTCGCTGGCCAAGCAGGTGCTGGCCTACGTCATGCAGGACGAGGCCCGGCACGTTGCGTTCGGCCGAATCTCGCTGAAGGACTACTATTCCGCGCTGACCGAGGCCGAGCGGGACGAGCGTGAAGAGTTCGTCGTGGACGCCTGTTACCTGATGCGCGACCGGTTCCGTGGCGAGGAGGTCTTCGAGACCCTCGGCATGGACGTCCCGGCGTGCGTCGAGTGGGTCGACGCGTCGCCGCTGATGATCCAGTTCCGCTCGCACCTGTTCAGCCGTATCGTGCCGATCGTCAAGGACATCGGGTTGTGGGGTGACAAGGTGCAGAAGGCCTTCAGGGACATGGGTGTTCTCGACATGGCCGGCTCCGACATCGAGGCGCTGATGAAGGCCGATGAAGATCAGGCCGACGCGCTGGACAAGGCACACGCCGAGATGGCCGGCCGGGCGCTCGAGGTGGACGAGGTGATCGCGGCGGGCGCGAGCTGACTCGATGTCCTCCGCATCGACTGCATAACTCCGCCAACGCTTTTCGTGCAGAGGCCTCACGGTCGGCGCCACTTCGGCCGCGGCTCGATCAGAACTTGGAACCCAATCCCGCGATCAGGTTGATGGTGACCGCCAAGACGACCGCGCCGAGCAGGTAGGACAGCAGCGCATGGCGCAACACCGTCGCCCTGATGGAGGTCAATCCGATCTCGGTGTCTGACACCTGATAGGTCATGCCGACGGTGAAGGCCACATACGCGAAGTCGCGAAAGCGGGGCCGCTCCGGGTCGTGGAAGTCGATTCCACCCGGCTCGTCCGAATAGTAGAGCCGCGCGTAATGCACCGTGAACAGTGTGTGCACGGCAAACCAGGACGCCGCGACGGTCAGGATGCCGACGACGGCGGCTTCTACGGCGCCGGGCCCCGAGCGCGAAGCGGCGGCCACCACGTAACCGACCCCGCCCAGGCTCGCCACACTTGCCGACACGATGACCGCGTCGGCCACCCACCGGGTGGGGTCCTCCTTCGTCACGTATTCGCTGGTCTGATCGGCATCCATTCCGCCCAGAAGGAGCCGCGTCCACACCACGTAGATACCGGCGGTGACGATCCAGCCGACAAGCGCGAATCGCCAGCCGACCGTGTTGCCGACCACGAGAGCGACGGCGACCCCGAGCACGGCGGCAACCGCTATCCGGGCCGCGACCGTGTCGCGAAAGAGTTGAACGAGGGATGGCACAATCCCGACCTAAGCACGAGCGCCTGCCATCCGGTACCGCGAAACGGTCGTCAGCGCCCGAGGATGACCCCGACGATGACGATGCCCACGCCGACCAGGATCGACAGCGCGAGCGACAACAGCAGAAAGCCGACAACCCGTTCCTTTGCCGCCGAGGCCCGGTGGTCGCCCGCCGCGATGGGCGCGAATCTGCGCCCGGCACCCCACGCCGCCGCGAGCAGCGTCGCCAACCAGTTCGCGTAGGCGGCGTACACGATGAGTGCGGCGGCCGTCGTTTCCCACGCGTTGGACAGCCGGATGTGTGGCCAGAGCAGACCGAGCAACACCAGGAACATGCCGTTGAGCACCCCCTCGAGGTGGCTCGACAGCGCCATGCGCGCATTTTTCAGTGCGGGCCCCGCGATCCCGGTGAGCAGCCCGAGTAGGAATAGGACCAGGCCAAGGGTGAACAGCACGGTCTGCATTTCAGAACAGTAATTCGTCGCCCCAGAGCCCGCGGTGTTTTCTTTCCCGTCTAGCGCGTCAGCGGGTGCCCGGCGGCAGGCTGGGCGGAGTCGTCACGGTCGTGGTCGGTGTGGAGGTCGTGGTCGGGGTGCTGGTGACCGTGACGGTGCTCGTGCTCGTCGACGGCGGTGGCACGACGACGGTGCTGGTGCTGGTGCTGGTCGTGACGCTGGTGGTCGACGTGGTCGTCGTCGCCGACGACGCCGCAATCACACCGCAGGCGATGCGCTTGTTCGACTCGGCGGTGGGACCGCTGCCCAGGTTGTCGACGGTCTCGTGCAGGATCAGCGCGCTGCCCGAGCTGTTTTTCAGGTCAGCGGCGGTGAACGAATTACTGGTGGTGACGAGCTTCGCCGAGCCGTCGGAGCGCACCTGCAACGCGGTCAGGTCGCCGCTGGCGGGATGACTCGTGTGATCGGCCGCCTGGTAGACGGTTCCCGCGGAGTCGAAATCGCCCTCGCATTTGCCGACCGAGTGGATTTGCAGCCCATGGAAACCGGGGCTCAGCACCTGGTTGGGACCGGCTTCCACGGTCACCGTCGCGTAGCCGTTCGCGAATTCGAAGGTGGCGTTGGCGACCGGGCTCCCGTCGGCGGTCTTCAGCTGGGTGGTCAGCCTCTCCGCGCCCTGGGCCGGGCTGGTCAGCGGTGACGTATTGGGCTGGCTGCTCTGCTGGTTCGCGCAGCCGGCCAGCGGTGCGATGGTCGCGGTGAGCGCCGCGACCGCGAGCGATACACGCTTGTTCATGGGCGGTGCCTACCCAATTCGCCGATTTCAAAACGAATATGACGCGCGGTCGCACCGAGACCGTAGCGGCGGCGCATCGTCGATTCGACGGCCGGTGATCGAGCTGTGTAGCGGGCCCTACGTTGTCGGAGCTCGACAACGGGGTGGTTCGCCGTTGTCCGGCTCGGGCAAGCGCCAATGCGGCCGGCCGCGCGACCATGGAATCAGCAACGGACGAAGACTTCGCCCACCCCAGGGCGCACCAAGTCGTCAGGGGCGGTGCACAGGCCCGCCCGCCCCTGGCGACAACCCCTCGTCACGAAAGGACGTCACAGCGCCATGACCGCCATTCAACGCATCCGCATGACGGCGCACGACTACACCCGATTGCACGACGAACTCGCCGGGCTGCGTTCGCGCCCCGGCGTCGAAGTTCCCGACGACCTCATGGACCACGACCCGAATCTGCGCGCGCGCCAGTCGGTGCGACAAGCGCGCATCGACCGGATCGAGGAGTTGCTGACCAACGCGGTCGTCGTCGGCGAAGCGGCCGCCTTCGACCCCGTCGCCGAAGCGGGCATGGTGTTGACCATTCGCTACGACGACACCGGCGAAACCGAAACGTTTCTGCTCGGCAGGCCCGGCGCCGAAGGCGCCGACATCAGGGCCTACTCGACGGCGTCCCCGTTGGGCCGCGCGATTGTCGGCGCCCGTCCCGGCGATCAGCGCTTCTACGCAATCCCTGATGGGACAGGGCGGTTCGTGACGCTGCTCAAGGCCCTGCCCTGCGGGATGCACGTGGCGAAAAGCGCTGGGCCACAGCTGCTTACCGCCGCGCAACGATGAGCGCCGCGCGCCGGAGACTGGTGTGCAGGCGCGGGCGTAGAGTCGCTGACATGGGCAAATTCACCGATAGACGCAAGTCGGTGCTGATGCATCATGAGTTGTCCGACATTCCGGCCAAGCAGGTAGACCGGTGGGAAGACGAGGGCGGTTTTGTAGCGCCACCGCCTTAGCCGTCTCGGAGACACATCCGACGTCGCCGAGCAAGCGATAAGCCCGTCGACGGCGACAACGCGGCGTGAGAAAGGGGCGGCTCGAACCGAGAGGCCCAAACGAACTCACAAGAACCGGTCGCCAGAGGCGCCGGCGTAGTCGCTGCGAAAGGATCGAGAGAACCGTGGTAACGATCGAGCGGCTGGACGAGGACGGACTGTGGGACCTCGCCCAGCGAACCGACCAGCTCGGCGTGTTGTCCGTCTACATCAACGCCGATCCCAGGCACGACCCGAACCTGAAAGCCGCCGCAATCGACCTGCGAAACCGATTTCGGGAGTTGCGGCGTCGGGTTGCCGAGGATGCCGGTTCCGATCAGAGCCGCGCCGTGGCTGCCGCTCTGGAGCGACTCTGGCCGCAGATAGAGAGTCTGGCGAGCCCGGCCGCGTCGGGCCGAAGCCGCATCGCCTTCGCCGCGCTGGAAAGCGATTGGATACTGCGGCTGGACAGCGCGATGCCGGTGGCCAATCGGGTGGTCTTGGACGATGGCCCGTTCATCCACCCCCTGCTGGAGTTGCTCGACGAAGGCCGGGCCGCCGGCGTCGTCGTGATCTCTGCGGAGGAGGCGCGGCTGTTCGAGTGGCGGGTCGGGTCGCTGCAGATGTTGAGGCGAATGCAGCAGCAGTACGTTGAGGCACCGCACGAGCGTGCCGGGCAACTCGGGGGTGGTCCGGAGGGGCAGTTCAACACACCGATGCGCGAACAGCGCAAGGCCCGCGAACGTGACCGGATGCAGCGATTCTTGGGCCAGGTGATCGAGGTGGCTGCGGAGCTGGCCGGTGATCGCGGTTGGGAGCGAATTCTCGTCAGTGCCGGGGAACGCTGGACCGAGCCCAGCGTCGCGAGCTTTCCTCAAGCGCTTCGTGACAAGGTATTCGCCGACTCTCGTGTCCTCAACGGACTCGATGACGATGCGTTGGCGACGGCCATCACCGAGTGGGCTCACGATCAGCACACCGAGCGCGAGAGGCGGCTCCTGGGGCAGGTCCGTGACGCCGCCGGGTCGGGAGCTGCGGCCCTGGGGTTGTCCGAGGTGGCCGCGGCTTTGAACGCCGGGAGGGTCGCGCACTTGGTGTACGACCCGAAGGTTCGGTATGTGGGGAGCGTGGGCGCCGACGGGGCGTTGTACGGCGGCGACGAGGTCGGCCCGGACGGACGCCCAGGGACGCCGGAGCCACGGTTGACCGAACGGCTCGTCGAGCGGGCATTCAAGACGGGGGCCCGGGTTAGTCCGATCGAGGGCGCGGCCGACGGAGGGCTGAGCGACGCCGGCGGCGTTGCCGCGATGCTGCGCTGGTGAACGGCTGGCGCCGCATGCGCGCCCTCCCGATTAATCGCGGAGGCTTGGGAATCGGCGAGCGCAGCGCCAAGGATCGCCAACACACCCGCCATCGCGCTGCCGCGGCGGGAATCTGAGGGGAAAGCCCTCCGCAACGCCCTGCACCACGGATGTATGCGTCGAAAAGCACTGGGCCGCAAGCGGTTCTACGCAGCATTGAACTATCGGAAGTCACTGATATGACCACCGGCGCCAGCGGACGTGGATCTCACCGCGAGCTGACAGTCACCCCCGTCCATGACGTCCTCGCGGGTGAGCACCTCGCGGCCGGCGTTCTGCAGATCGGCCTTGGTCCGCCCGTCCCGCGCGCCTTCGAACAGGAAGTCGCTGATGATCGCGGTGGCCTCGGGCAGGTTCAATTTCAGGCCGCGAGCGCGGCGGCTGCGTGCCAATTCCGCGGCGGTATGGATCATCAGCCGTTCCTGCTCTTTGAGGGTGAGCAGCATCGCGACTACCTTTCCTGCGGCTCCCGCGAACCGCGCAGGGCGTATTCCCACCGGGTCACGATGAGCAACGCAGGGATCGCGCAGCTACCCCGGCTGCGGCCGGCCACCGGCCGGACAGGCGATGGCTGTGTTCGGCCTCGGGCCGCCGATCAGATTGCGGCCCAACAGGATCGGCCGGTCAGGCGCTGCGGCGGATGCCCCGTCCGATGTCGCCCTTGAGGAGGAGGTCGCGTTCGGATTCCGACAGGCCGCCCCAAACCCCATAGGGCTCGCCGACGCCGAGGGCATGCGAACGGCATTCCTGGATCACCGGGCACTGCCGGCACATTTCCTTGGCGCGTTGCTCGCGCTGCATGCGGGCGCGCCCGCGCTCGCCGTCGGGGTGGAAGAACACCGCTGAGTCGACGCCGCGGCACACGCCCTGCAGTTGCCAATTCCAGATGTCGGCGTTGGGTCCAGGTAGCTGCTCCGGCTGTGGCATTGGTTCGTTCCCTCTCTGCACGGCCCGCCAGGTGAGGTCAGGTTCGCGAACGCGATTGTGTGCAACTTAAATTAAGTGGAGCGGAGTCCCCGATGACTACCCGTCATGCGTAAACGTTAGGGGCGATGATGAATTTCCGTCAATAGCCACTTAGCCCGGCAAAATATGTGCCGATTAGGGCAAAATTAACTTTGCGTTCACCTCTAATGAAATGGCCATACCGACGCGGTACTACCAGGGAGTTGGCCGAAAGGAGATTTCCCAGCTCAGGGCCGAGGGGAGTCCCGAGCGGAATTTATCCATGGGATACAGTGATTAACTGTTCGGTAACAGAAAGAGCACAAACTGTTTACTACATCATTGTGATTGAAACTCGTCACACTTCCCTGATTGAGCGGCAGCTGGCCGACGCCGCGTTCGGAGACCGGCCCGGCAGCTGGCCGCTGCCGTCGGCGACGACACCGGCGCAACTGTGGCTGCGCGCCGTGGCGGCCGGGGGCCAGGGACGCTACGGCACCGCCCAGCGCGACCTCGCGGTGCTGCGGCGCAGCGCTTCGGCCGGACGGCTGGCCTCGTTGGGCATGAGCACACAGGGGTCGTTCCTGCGCCAGCTCGGCTGGCACGCCGTGGCGCGCGGCTGGGACGGGCGCGCGCTGGCACTGGCCGGCACCGATCCCGAGGCGGGCGCCGACGCCCTGATCGGGCTGGCCGCCGACGCGCTGGGCGTCGGGCGCTTCGCGGCCGCGGCGACGCTGTTGGCGCGCGCCGACCCACTGCTGTCATCCCCGGATTCCGAAGCGACGGTGCCCGACCGGATCCCGGTGCGCCGCCGATGGGTCGCCGCCGAGCTCGCGATGGCCCGCGGCGAGGGCGACGTCGCCGTCCGCCACGCCGGCGAGGCGGTGGAGCTGGCGGCGGCCATGGCCTCTGCTCCGACCTGGGCGTCGGCGCGGCACCAAGTCAAGAGCGACGTGGTGCTGGCCGCTGCGCTGTGCAGCGCGGGAAATATCGAGCGCGCCCGCGCGGTCGCGGAGGCCGCGCTGCAGACCACCGGCCGGCTGGGTCTACTGCCGCTCCGATGGGCGCTGGCGAGCTTGCTGATCGATATCGAAAGTGTCACTTTTTCGGCACATCAACTGCACGAAATCCGCGATATCTGCGCAGGCCAGGTGCGGCACGCCGGTGGGACGTGGCGTTCCGCTTGAAACGGGGTCCCGCCCGTTATTGTCAGTTCGTTAGTTAGCCCGGTTAGGCCCGCGATGTGTCCGGTTCGTAACGTTAGGGATATCACCGTCGATGACAATTCCAGCAGGGGAACGTCTCGATGCTGTGGTCGCCAAGGCCGTCACCGGAGACCACGGCGCACTGAGGGAGGTGCTGGAGACCATCCGCCCGATCGTCGTGCGATATTGCCGGGCGCGCGTCGGCACAGTCGAGCGGGGTGGCCTGTCAGCGGATGACGTGGCACAGGAGGTGTGCTTGGCGACTATCACGGCGCTGCCCCGCTATCGCGATCGCGGGCGCCCATTCCTGGCCTTCCTGTACGGCATCGCGGCCCACAAGGTCGCCGACGCGCACCGGGCGGCCGGTCGTGACCTCGCCTATCCCACCGAATCGATTCCCGAGCGTTGGTCGCCCGACGCGGGGCCCGAACAGCTTGCCATCGAAGCCGATTCGGTGAGCCGGATGAGTGAACTGCTCGAAATCCTGCCCGCCAAGCAACGCGAGATCCTGATCCTGCGCGTCGTCGTCGGCCTGTCCGCCGAGGAGACCGCGGCCGCGGTCGGCAGTACCACCGGGGCGGTCCGGGTTGCCCAGCACCGCGCGCTGTCGCGGTTGAAGTCCGAGATGATCGCGGCAGGTGACTGTGCCTGAATCCCTGAATGAATTCGCTCGCACCGATCTGCTCCTCGATGCGCTCGCCCAACGCCGGCCGGTGGATGTCGAGGACCCCGACGTCGACGTGCTGACCACCATGTTGGAGGACTGGCGCGACAACCTGAGGTGGCCCCCGGCCAGCGCGCTGGTGACGCCCGAAGAGGCCGTCAACGCGCTGCGCACCGGGTTGGCCCAGGGCCGGCGCGGTCATCGTGGCCTGACCGCCATCGGATCGGTCGCGGCGGCGTTGATCGCGCTCAGTGGCTTTGGCGCCATGGTGGTCGAGGCCCGTCCCGGCACCCCCCTGCACGGGCTGCACGCGATGTTCTTCGACCAACCGCGGGTCAACGAAAAGCAGGAAATGCTGGCCGCCAAGGCCGACCTGGCCAAGGTGCAGGAATCGATCGACCGTGGTGAGTGGGACCGGGCCAGGAATCAGCTGACCGAGGTGAGCAGCTTGGTGCAGTCGATTGACGACCCGGCCGCCAAACGGGACCTGATGAACCAGCTGAAGCTGTTGAACCTCAAGGTCGAATCGCGCAACCCGAACGCCACGCTGCCGGCGCCGGTTGCCTCGCCGAAGGCGGCCACCCCGTGACGGTGGAAATCAGTGACGGCGGTGAAAACCGTCGGCGTCTGACGTCGCTTCGTTGAGCGAGGCATCCGCGTAGCCCCGGCAGTAATCCCACGTGACGTAGGCATCCGGCTCGGGATCATAGGCCGGCTCGTGCGGGCGCACGGTGCCGTCGATCAACAGCTGCAGCAGGTTGGCCCGCAACATGTCCCAGTCGTGATAGTGATCCTGCTGACACTCGTCGCAGCACACCACCAGTCCGCGAATCCCTATGTGCGCCAGCAACGCTTCGTACACCGCCAGATCCGCGAGGTCGGCCTCGACGGCCATCCGCTCTTGGGAATCCAGGGGCTGGCCCTGCTCGACTGCTTCCAGCGCCGCCGACGGATCGCAGGGGTCGTCGGCAAAAGGATCGGGCGGCAAACCCGGTGGGAGGTGGTCGCGCACGCCTCTAGCCTACGCAGCCCGGTCGCGATAACGCCAGCAGGGAGCCACCCGCCGTTCCCGTGCCGTGTTGCGCGCGCGGCGCGCCCCGAGCAAGCGAACTCCAGCGGGAGGCGAGCCGATAGGATGGGGTTTCTCACGCCGCATCGTATGGAGGGCTCCACTGATGACCCGTGGCACGTCCCACCTGGAAGACAGCTCTGACCTCGTCGGCAGTCCGTATGTGCGGGTGGGTGGCCTGGTCGATGACCCGGTGCCCACCGGGGGCGACAACCCGCACAAGATCGCGATGCTGGGGCTGACGTTCGACGACGTCCTGTTGCTGCCCGCCGCGTCTGACGTGGTTCCCGCCACCGCCGACACCTCCAGCCAGCTCACCAAGAAGATCAGACTCAAGGTGCCGCTGGTGAGTTCGGCGATGGACACCGTCACCGAGTCGCGGATGGCCATCGCTATGGCGCGCGCCGGTGGCATGGGTGTGCTGCACCGCAACCTGCCGGTCGCCGAACAAGCCGGCCAGGTCGAGATGGTGAAACGCTCCGAGGCCGGCATGGTCACCGATCCGGTCACCTGCCGCCCGGACAACACGCTGGCTCAGGTCGACGCCCTGTGCGCCCGGTTCCGGATCTCCGGCCTGCCGGTGGTCGACGAGTCGGGCTCGCTTGTCGGCATCATCACCAACCGCGACATGCGGTTCGAGGTCGACCAGACCAAGAAGGTCGCCGAGGTGATGACCAAGGCCCCACTGATCACCGCGCAGGAGGGAGTGTCCGCCGACGCGGCGCTGGGCCTCTTGCGGCGCCACAAGATCGAGAAGCTGCCCATCGTCGACGGCCACGGCCGGCTGACCGGGCTCATCACCGTCAAAGACTTCGTCAAGACCGAACAGCACCCGCTGGCCACCAAGGACAGCGACGGCAGGCTGCTGGTCGGCGCCGCCGTCGGCGTCGGCGGCGACGCCTGGGTGCGCGCCATGATGCTGGTCGACGCCGGCGTGGACGTGCTGATCGTGGACACCGCGCACGCGCACAACCGGCTGGTGCTCGACATGGTCGGCAAACTCAAGGCCGAGGCGGGCGACCGCGTCGAGGTGATCGGCGGCAACGTCGCCACCCGGTCGGCCGCGGCCGCCCTCGTCGCCGCCGGTGCCGACGCGGTGAAGGTGGGGGTGGGACCGGGGTCGATCTGCACCACCCGGGTGGTGGCCGGCGTCGGCGCGCCACAGATCACCGCGATCCTGGAAGCCGTCGCCGCCTGCGGTTCGGCCGGGGTGCCGGTGATCGCGGACGGCGGACTGCAGTACTCCGGCGACATCGCCAAGGCGCTGGCCGCCGGGGCGTCGACGACCATGCTCGGCTCGTTGCTGGCAGGCACCGCCGAGGCGCCCGGCGAACTCATCTTCGTCAACGGCAAGCAGTTCAAGAGCTACCGCGGAATGGGGTCGCTGGGGGCCATGGCGGGCCGGGGTTCCGGGAGCGGAAAGTCGTACTCCAAGGACCGCTACTTCGCCGACGACGCGCTCTCGGAGGACAAGTTGGTGCCGGAGGGGATCGAGGGCCGGGTACCGTTCCGCGGCCCGCTGTCCTCGGTGATCCACCAGCTGACCGGCGGTCTGCGCGCGGCGATGGGGTACACCGGCTCGTCGACCATCGAGGCGCTGCAACAGGCCCAGTTCGTCCGGATCACGGCGGCCGGGCTGCGGGAAAGCCACCCGCACGACGTCGCCATGACGGTCGAAGCCCCCAACTACTACGCGCGCTGAGGCCCAGATGGTCGAGATCGGGATGGGCCGCATCGCCCGTCGCAGCTATGAACTGAGCGAAGTCAGCATCGTGGCCTCGCGGCGCACCCGCTCGTCGCAGGACGTGTCGACCGCCTGGCAGCTGGACGCCTACCGGTTCGAGATCCCGGTGCTGGCTCATCCGACCGATGCGCTGGTGTCACCGGAATTCGCGATCGAGCTGGGCCGCCTCGGCGGTCTGGGCGTGCTCAACGGCGAGGGATTGATCGGGCGGCACGCCGATGTCGAGGCCAAGATCGCGCAGCTGCTCGAGGCCGCCAGCAAGGAGCCCGAACCCTCGGCGGCGATCCGGCTGCTGCAGGAATTCCATGCGGCGCCGCTGAATCCGGACCTGCTGGGCTCCGCCGTCGCCCGCATCCGGGAGGCCGGTGTCACCACCGCGGTGCGCGTCAGCCCGCAAAACGCCCAGGCGCTCACCCCGGTGTTGCTGCAGGCCGGCATCGACCTGCTGGTCATCCAGGGCACCATCGTCTCGGCGGAACGGGTGGTCAGGGACAGGGATGGGGCCGGGGAACCGCTGAACCTCAAGACCTTCATCTCCGAGCTGGACGTGCCGGTGGTCGCCGGCGGTGTGCAAGACCACCGCACCGCGCTGCACCTGATGCGCACCGGCGCCGCCGGCGTCATCGTCGGTTACGGCGCGACCAGCGGAGTGACCACCAGTGACGAGGTGCTGGGCATCAGCGTGCCGATGGCCACCGCGATCGCCGACGCCGCCGCGGCGCGCCGCGAGTACCTCGACGAGACCGGCGGCCGCTACGTGCACGTGCTGGCCGACGGTGACATCCACACCTCGGGCGAGTTGGCGAAGGCGATCGCCTGCGGCGCCGACGCGGTGATGCTGGGCACCCCGCTCGCCGAGTCCGCCGAGGCGCTCGGCGAAGGATGGTTCTGGCCGGCCGCGGCCGCGCACCCGTCGTTGCCGCGCGGGGCGCTGCTGCAGATCGCCGTCGGCGAGCGCCCGCCGCTGCAGCAGGTGCTGGGCGGGCCGTCCGACGATCCGTTCGGCAGCCTCAACCTGGTCGGCGGTCTGCGCCGGTCGATGGCCAAGGCCGGGTATTGCGACCTCAAGGAGTTCCAGAAGGTCGGCCTGATCGTCGGTAGCTAGTTGCCGTTGCGACGCTCGGGTCGTTGGCGCGGCGCCAGGCCATCGAGAAGCGAATTCACGACGTCGAAGATCAGTTCGTCCTCGAGCGGATCGATCATTTTGTTGTTGGCCATGGTCGCGATGCCGTGCAGGGCAGCAAAAAGTACCGTCCCGATCTTCTGCAGATCGCCGGCAACCAGCTCACCGGCCGCCTGGCCGGTCTCGACGAGGCGCACGACGGGCGCGAAGGCGGCATCCCGTGCCCGCCTCAGCTCATCGGAGGCGTTCGCGAGGTATCTGCTGGCCGACATCAGGTCAACCAACGCGGGATTGTCGGTGGCAAATCGGATATAGGCCACGGCGACGTCGCTCAGGCTGGCAACGAAGTCCCGGCCATCGGGCTCGGCCGCCGTGGCCAGGGCGTCACCGAGATGGTGGAAACCATCGACGACGAGGGCGTCCAACAGCGCTGCCTTGTCGTCGAAATGCCGGCGCGGGGCGCTGTGACTGACGCCCACCGCGCGGGCCAGTTCCCTCAGCGACAGGCTGTCCGCGCCGGATACCCGCAGCGATTTCTCGGCCTCGGCCAGCAGCGCCGCGCGAAGGGTGCCGTGGTGGTAGCGGCGGACGTCCACAACCCGCACCCTACCAAGATGTAGTCATTGACATCATTGTTGTCACTGCCTACATTTTGGGTGTGGCCTGGACCACAGAGGAGGGCGCGGTGACTGCCGAGGGCGTGCGCACGATACGTAGCTTCTGCCGGATCTGCACGACGGTCTGCGGAATCCTGGTCGACGTCGACGGTGACACCGTGGTCGACGTGCGCGGCGATCCGGAACATCCGCGATCGAAGGGTTACACCTGCCCGAAGGGCCGTGCACTGGCGAAGATGCACCATCACCCGAATCGGCTCGACCGCCCGATGATGCGGGTTGACGGCGTCTTGGTGCCCACCACCTGGCAGGAGTGCCTCGACGACCTGGGCGAGCGGTTGCGCCGGGTCATCGACCGCCACGGGCCCGGGTCGGTCGGCATTTTCTTCGGCAGCGGCCTGGGCATGGACACCACCGGGTACCGGATGGCACAGGGCTTACACGCCGCCATCGGCACCCCGGCGAAATTCAGTCCGATGACGATCGACGGCACCGCCAAGGTGTTGATCGCGGATCTGATGGGCGGTACGTCGGCGCTGTCCGGACGCCCCGACTACGACAACGCCGATCTGCTTCTGCTGGTCGGTACCAATCCCGTTGTCTCGCATGGCCATAACATCGCGATGCCGAACCCGAGGGGGTATTTGCGCGCACTGACCGATCGGGGCCAGCTGTGGGTCGTCGACCCTCGCCGTACCGAGACGGCGCGGATGGCGACCGGTCACCTGGCGCCGCGCCCGGGTACCGACTATGCGGTGTTGGCGTTCTTGGTGCGTGAACTGCTGTCCGATGGCGCCGATCGCGAGTTTCTGCGGCGCCACACCGCGGACGGCGACGCGCTGGCGGCGGCAGTGGCGCCGTTCACCCTGGATCGCACCGCCCAGCTGACCGATGCCGACCCGATCGGACTCGCGGAGCTGCTGGCGGCGGTGCGTCACACCGGGCGGATCGCCGTAGAGACCGGAACGGGCGTAACCATGTCGGCGACCGCGAACGTCACCCAGTGGCTTGCCTGCGCGTTGCTGGCGGTGACCGGGTCGCTGAACCGGCCGGGCGGCTGCTGGTTTCACCCCGGATACTGGTACCAGCTGGAAACGTTCGAGTTACCGATCTCCGGACCCGAGGGATCGTTCGGGCCGGGCCCGCGCAGCCGTCCCGAATTACGCTCGCTGCTCGATGAATGGCCCTGTGCGGCACTGCCCGACGAGATCAATGCCGGCAATATCCGCGCCGTGCTGAACCTGGGCGGCAGCATGGTCACCGGCTTCCCCAACGCCGGTGCGCTGACGTCGGCGCTGCGCAAGCTCGACGTGTTGGCCACCCTCGAGATCATCGGAAACGAAACGACCGAGCTGTCGACTCATGTGTTGGCCACCAAAGACCAGCTGGAGCGGCCCGACGTGACACTGTGGGACGTGCTGTTGACACAGGTTGGCGCGCAATACACTCCGGCCGTCGTCGACCCGGTGGGAGACCGCCGCTCGACCTGGTGGGTGCTGGCTGAACTCGGGCAACGTCTCGGCCACGTGCTCGCCGACACCAGCCAGCCGATCACCGACGATGCGATGCTGGCGGGCGTGACCGCAGGTGCGCGCCTGCCGATGGAACGGCTCGTCGAGGAACGCTGCGTGCGGGTGGGCCATGAGGTGCCGGCACCCTGGGTCGACCGACACATCGAGCGGCTGGGCGGGTGGCGGCTGGCGCCGGCGATACTCGTCGATCAGCTGGCCACGCTGGAGCAGCCCGCCCCGCTGGTTCTGGTGCCTCGCCGCCAGCGCAGCATGTTGAACTCGCAGCTGGAGTACCTGGGCGAGCCTTCCGAAGTCCTCATGCACCCGGACGACGCCGCGGCGGCCGGCGTCCTGGATAACCAGAAAGTGACCGTACGCAGTACCAGCGGGGAGCTGATCGGGGTTGCCAAAGTCGATCCGGCGATCCGGCGCGGAGCCGTGTCGATACCCCACGGGCACGCGCACCGAGCCAACGTCAACCTGCTTACCAGCAAGGATGACATCGATCCCGTCACCGGGATGACGCACTACTCCGGTGTCGCGGTCAGCGTGCAGGCCGCACCCTAGCGCGCACATACCGGGTCGCTCGGTGGGCCACCTGCATCCGATCGACCGCGGACTTGCCCCAGCTCATCGCGACGCTCGGGGAGAACCCGTCGCTGGCTTGTTACCCGCGAGTAAGGCCATACTGGTGCGATGAAGCCGGATTACGACGTCCTGATCATCGGTTCGGGTTTCGGGGGCAGCGTCAGCGCGTTGCGGCTGACCGAAAAGGGCTACCGCGTCGGCGTTCTGGAGGCCGGACGCCGGTTCGCCGACGAGGATTTCGCCGAGACGTCCTGGGATCTGCGTAAGTTCCTGTGGGCACCGAGGCTGGGTTGCTACGGCATTCAGCGCATCCACCCGCTGCGCAACGTGATGATCCTGGCCGGCGCCGGAGTGGGCGGCGGCTCGCTGAACTACGCCAACACGCTGTATGTGCCCCCGGAGCCGTTCTTCAAAGACCAGCAGTGGTCGCACATCACCGACTGGCGCGACGAGCTGATGCCGCACTACGACCAGGCGCGGCGGATGCTGGGCGTGGTGGAGAATCCGACCTTCACCGACGCCGACCGCATCGTCAAACAGGTCGCCGACGAAATGGGCTGTGGCGACACGTTCGTACCGACGCCGGTCGGGGTCTTCTTCGGTCCCGACGGCATCAAGGCCCCGGGCAAAACCGTGCCGGACCCCTACTTCGGCGGCGCGGGGCCCGAGCGCACCGGCTGCCTGGAGTGTGGATGCTGCATGACCGGCTGCCGCTACGGCGCCAAGAACACCCTACTGAAGAACTACCTCTTCCTCGCGGAATCGGGTGGGGCGCAAGTCATTCCAATGACGACGGTGAAGGGCTTCCAGCAGCG
This sequence comes from Mycobacterium sp., assembly GCF_004298145.1. Lineage (GTDB taxonomy): Bacteria > Actinomycetota > Actinomycetes > Mycobacteriales > Mycobacteriaceae > Mycobacterium. The sequence goes on along the minus strand of NZ_SCRH01000070.1, from coordinate 20,127 downwards.
CCCGGACGGGGTGTGGGAGGTGAGCACCGTTCGCACCGGAAGCTGGCTGCGCAGGGACCGGCACACCTACACGGCGACGCACCTGATCCTGGCCGCGGGCACCTGGGGCACGCAGCATCTCCTGTTCAAGATGCGCGACACGGGCAAGTTACCCCGTCTTTCCGAGCGGCTGGGCGTGCTGACACGCACCAACTCCGAGTCCATCGTCGGGGCCGGCAAGCTCGAGGTCGACCCCAACCTGGACCTGACGCACGGGGTGGCCATCACATCGTCGATCCACCCGACCTCCGACACCCACATCGAACCCTGCCGCTACGGCAAGGGTTCCAACGCGATGGGCCTGCTGCAGACCCTGATGACCGACGGCGCCGGTCCGGAGGGCACCGACGTGCCGCGCTGGAAGCAGCTGCTGGACCAGGCGCGCGAGGACCCGCGCCGCATGATGCGGATGCTCAACGTGCACCAGTGGAGCGAGCGCACCCTGATCGCCCTGGTCATGCAGCACCTGGACAACTCGATCACCACCTACACCAAACGCGGCAAGTTGGGCATCCGCTGGTACACCAGCAAGCAGGGCCACGGGGAACCCAACCCGACCTGGATCCCGGTCGGGAACAGGGTGACCCGGCGCATCGCCGAAAAGGTCGACGGCGTGGCCGGCGGCACCTGGGGAGAGCTGTTCAACATCCCGCTGACCGCCCACTTCCTCGGCGGCGCGGCGATCGGCGACAACGCCGAGCACGGGGTCATCGACCCCTATCACCGGGTCTACGGCTACCCCACGCTGTTCGTGGTGGACGGCGCGGCCATCTCGGCGAACCTGGGCGTCAATCCCTCGTTGTCCATCACCGCCCAGGCCGAACGGGCCGCCTCCTTATGGCCGAACAACGGTGAGAACGACCAGCGTCCGGTCCAGGGTGAGCCGTACCGCCGGCTGGATCCGATAGCGCCAGCGCACCCGCAAGTGCCCGTCTCCGCCCCGGGGGCGCTGCGCTGGTTGCCGGTCGATCCGGTCAGCTCGGTCAGCTAGGTCGTGACGATCGCGAGCGCGGCGTAGCCGGGCGATGCGGGTCGTCACCATCAGGTCGTGACGATCGCGAGCGCGGCGTTGCCGGGCGATGCGGGTCGTCACCATCAGGTCGTGACGATCGCGAGCGCGGCGTTGCCGGGCGATGCGGGTCGTCACCATCATCAGCTCGCCAACACTTCCAGCGGTGCGCCGCTGAGCGCCCGGCTGTGCTCGCCGCGCACGTTGACCGGCACGTCGCCCATCAACGTGATGCGGTGCATGAGCCGGGGCTGGTCGTCGTAGTCGTCGATCGCCCGGTGCTGGGTCGCGCGGTTGTCCCACATGGCGACGTCGCCCGGTGCCCAGTTCCAACGAATGGTGTTCTCCGGCACGGTGATTCGTCGTTGCAGCAGATCCAGCAGCGTGGTCGATTCGTGGCTGTCCAGGCCGACGAAGCCGCGCACGAAATCGCCGGCCAGCAGGGTGCGTTCGCCGGTCTCCGGGTGCACCCGCACCACCGGGTGCTCGGTGCGGAAGTCCGGCTTCTCGAAGGCTTGCCGAAACGTCCGCTGCGTGTCACTCATCGACATGACCGCTTCGGTGCTCACGTAGTCGTAGCGGTTGGTGTGCAGCGCCCAGAGGTTTTCCACCAGGTGCTTCAGCGGCTCGGGCAGATCCTGGTAGGCCGCCGCGGTCGAGGCCCACATCGTCGAGCCACCATAGGTGGGCAGGGTGACCGCGCGCAGGATCGAGGCCGCCGGGTAGTTGGCGGCGAAGGTCACGTCGGTGTGCCAGCGGTTCGCCTTGCCGTACTCGGAGTCGATCGGCGTGATCACCGGCATGTGCTTGGCGGCCAGGGCGGACGCGGCCGGGTGGCCGATGGGAGTGCCCAGCAGGCGGGCGAAGTCGAGCTGCTGCGCGTCGTCGAGCTGGTGCTGGTGGCGGAAGAAGATGACCTTGTGGGTCACCAGTGCCCGGCGGATCGTGTCGACCGCGGCCTCGTCCAGGTGGCCGCCGAGGCGCACCCCGTCGACCCGGGCGCCGATGCGGCTTCCCAGTTTGGTGACGATTATCTGACCTGTCATGTCATCTTCCTTGAGTCAAAACGGGTGTAGTCAACCGACTACATTTGGTAGTGTAGTCAGATGACTACAACTTCCGCAACAGGCCGCGGGAAAGTGCCTACCGGGCGCGCGGAAGTGGCCGCGGCGATCCTGGAGGCCGCCACCGATTTGTTCGCCGAGCGCGGCCCGGCCGCGACCTCCATCCGCGACATCGCCGCGCGGTCCAACGTCAATCACGGCCTGGTGTTCCGGCACTTCGGCACCAAGGAACAACTCGTCGGCGCCGTGCTCGATCATCTCGGTGCCCACCTGAGCGCCCTGCTGGAGACCGACACCCCCGCGGAGGTGGTGCAGCGCTCCCTGGACCGGCAGATACGAGTGATGGCCCGCACCGTGCTCGACGGCTATCCGGCCGGGCAGCTGCAGAAGCGCTTTCCCAACATCGCGACCCTGCTGGACGGGGTGCGGCCGCTGTACCACGACGAGGTCAGAGCGCGGCTCGCGGTCGCCAATGCCCTTGCCCTGCAGTTCGGTTGGCGACTGTTCGCGCCAATCCTGCGCTCGGCGACCGGGATCGAAGAGCTGACGGACGCCGAGATACGCGAGGCGGCAGGCGCCGAGGTGCAGCGGATTCTCGGGGCCGCCGACGCTCAGTGAGGCCGGGACACGGCCCGCCGGTGCATGGGCTCGCGGCCCGGGGGCTGGCGCGGCGGCGGCAGATGCGGCTTGCGCGGACGCACCGCGACGGTCGTCGGGGACTCGGTGTTGAGCTCGAGGTCCTCGCCGGAGTGCCGGATGGTCAGCTCGCCGCCGGGCCCGTCGCGCAGCGTGTACGTGACATCGGAATGGTTGACGTCGATGGTGACCCGGAAGTCTCGCCACCGCAGCCGGAACCGCAGCCGCGAAATACCGTCGGGCAGTTGAGGATCCAGCGATAACACACCCTCATCGTCGCGCAGGCCGCCGAACCCGGACACCAGCGCGGTCCAGGCGCCGGCGAGCGAGGCCATGTGCAAACCGTCGCGGGTGTTGTGGTGCAGATCCCGCAGATCGATCAGGGCGGCCTCATACGCGTAGTCGTGGGCCAGCTCCAAATGCCCGACCTCGGCGCACATCACCGCCTGGGTACAGGCCGACAGCGACGAGTCGCGCACCATGCGCGGCTCGTAGTAGTCGACGTTGCGGGCCTTCTGCTCGGGCGTGAACGCGTGGCTCTGCCAATGCATGGCCAGCACCAGGTCGGCCTGCTTGATCACCTGCGCGGGGTAGAGCCGCACATAGGCCTCGTGCAGCAGCAGCGGATAGGTGGTGTTCTTGTCGAAGTCCCATTCCGCGAAGGTGGTGAACCCCTGGCACTGCTGATGGACCTGCAGGCCCGCGTCGTAGGGGAGGTTGGCGGCATCGGCCGCGTCGCGCCAGGCCGCCGACTCCTCGGTGGTGACCCCCAGCGCCTTGGCCGCCTCGGGATGACGGGTGCACGCATCGGCGGCGGTATGCAGATTGTGCGCGGCCATCAGGTTGGTGAAGACGTTGTCGCGGACGATCGCGGTGTACTCGTCGGGGCCGGTGACACCGTCCAGGTGCCAGACGCCATGCCGGTCGTGATGGCCGAGCGCGAGCCAGAGCCGGGCCGTCTCGACCAGAACCTCCAGGCCGCACTCGGCTTCCAGGTCGTTGTCCCCGGTGACGATGCGGTAGCGCTCGAAGGCCATCGCGATGTCGGCGTTGATGTGCCAGGCCGCCGTGCCGGCCGGCCAGTACGCCGAGCACTCCTGCCCGCGGATGGTCCGCCACGGGAAGGAGGCGCCCTCCAGGCCCAGTTCGGCCGCTCGTTCCTTGGCCAGGTGAAGGGTCGAGGCCCGCCACCGCAGCGCGTCGGCCACCGTGTGCGGCGCGGTGTACGTCAGCACCGGCAGCACGTAACCCTCGGTGTCCCAAAAGGCGTGGCCGTCATAGCCGGTTCCGGTGAGCCCCTTGGCGGCGATCGCGCGGCGTTCGGCGCGGGCGCTGGCCTGCAACAGGTGGAAGAGCCCGAATCGCACGGCCTGCTGGGATTCGGGGTCGCCCTCGACCTCGACGTCCGCGCAATCCCAGAAGTTGTCCAGATACTTCCGTTGCGATTCCAGTAGCCCCTGCCATCCGCTGTAGCGGCCGCCGTGCAGCGCGGCGGCGACCTGGTCGCGCAGCGCCGGACGCGAGCGCATGCTCGACCAGCCGTACGCCAGGTATTTGACGATGCGCAGCTTCTGTCCCGCGCGCAGCCCACAGATCACGGTGGTCCGCGCCAAATCGGCGCGCGCATCGGTGCTGATTTGGACGCGTCCGGGAACCTCGACCTCATGATCCATCCCGGCGGCCATCATCAGTGCGCTGCTGCGGGTGCGGTGCATGAGAACCGCACTGGTATCGGTGTTCTCATGGTGGACCTCGTCGAGCGGGTTCTCCAGGATGGCCGACACCCGCGGGTCTCCGGAGGTCTGCGGCTGGTCTTCGTTGGTGACCAGTTCGGACTGGACCGTGACCCGGATGAATTCGCCGACCGCTTCCACCACGTACTCGATGGCGGCGAGGCCGCGGTGGGGCAGGGAGACGAGTCGGGTGGAGACCACCTTGACCTCTTTGCCCGCCGGCGAGCGCCAGTGTGCGCTGCGGGTCAGCGTTCCGGCGCGCAGGTCCAAATCCCGCTCGTGGGAAAGCAATTCGCCGTAGCGGACGTCGAATGGCTCGTCCTCGACCAGCAGCCGGATGATCTTGCCGTTGGTGACGTCGACGAGCGTCTGGCCGGCTTCCGGGTAGCCGTAGCCCGCCTCGGCGTACGGCAGCGGCCGGATTTCGTAGAACGAGTTCAGGTAGGTGCCCGGCAGGCCGTACGGCTCGCCCTCGTCGAGGTTGCCGCGAAGCCCGATATGCCCGTTGGACAAGGTGAACAAGGATTCCGACTGGGCCAGCAGATTGAGATCAAGCTGGGTTTCGCGAACGTGCCATGCGTCAACGGGGAACGATTCATCGGTGATCATGACTGCAGCAACTCGGCGAGGTCGCCGACCACCACGTCGGCGCCGTTGCGGCGTAAGTCCTCGGCTTGGCCCACTCGGTCGACACCTACCACGAAACCGAAGTTACCGGCCCGGCCGGCGGCCACCCCGGACAAGGCATCTTCGAACACGGCCGCCGCGTCGGCCGGGACGTCGAGCAGCTGCGCCCCGCGCAGGTAGGAGTCGGGCGCGGGCTTGCCGGCGATGTGCTCCCGGCGCAGGGTGATGCCGTCCACCCGCTGCTGCACGAACCGGTCCAGGCCGGTGACCTCGAGGACGTCGCGGGTGTTTGCGCTCGACGACACCACCGCGATACCCAGGCCAGCGGCCGACACCGCCTCGAGGTAGCGCCGCGACCCGTCGAACACCTTGACGCCGTCTCGCTTCAGGACTTTCTGGAACATGTCGTTCTTGCGATTGCCCAGGCCGTAGACGGTCTCGGCGTCCTCGGGATCGTCGGGGTTGCCGTCGGGCAGCTCGATGCCCCGGCTTTCCAAAAACGACCGGACCCCGTCCTCGCGTTTCTTGCCGTCCACGTACTCGCGGTAGTCCGTGGCCGCGTCGAAGGGGACGAATTCGTCACCGGTGCGCTTGGCCCGCTCGGACAGGTAGGCGTCGAACATGGCCTTCCAGGCTTTGGTGTGCACACTCGCGGTATCGGTGAGCACGCCGTCGAGGTCGAACAGGCAGGCGCGCACTTTTTCTGGCAGACCCAGCACGGGCACTCACTCTCGGCTATCGGGGTTGGGCGCTATCCACTCCACCATGCCGACGTGTAAGTCGCCAGCGATCACCGGGTATTGCGATGGCGCACCGGACGCCGGCATGCCCGGGACTCCTGCAGGACCGAGGACAAATGCGAGTTCAAGCCCGACGGAACAGGCGGGCTACCAGCGGACCACTTACTATTCGTTATCACGCTGTGCTGTGACTGATTTCACCAACGATGGGCCTCAATCGTCGTTGTCGCGCACCCCTTTGCCGTCCTCCGGGGCCCAGGTGCCCGGCATCATCGGCATGCTGGGCCCGCCACCGAATCCATCACGGGCCAGGGTGGTCAGGCCCGCCGCGGCAACGGGTTCCTTGCGTGCCGTGCCGGCGAAGCCCAGGTTTCCGGCGCCGCGTCCCGACGCCGTCGTCGTCGGGTCGTCCCAGTCCGGATCGACGTCGACGTTCATGTCCATGAACTCGTCGCCGTAGCCGCGGTGCCGCGCGCGCCGGCGCCGCCGGGCCCGCGCCGCCTCCCGCGCGGCCGACGCGGCGACAACCGCGGCCGAATCGGGCTCGGGCGCCTTCCTTTTCGCACCGGTGGCAGCGCTCGCACTCATTCCCGAACCAAATCCGAAACCGGGAGGCGCAAGGGCATAGGGAGGCACGAACGGGACCGCGCCCGCCGCCGGCGGCGCGGGCGGTGCCGGGCTGGCCACCGTGCCGGCCGTGGGCGCGGGCGCCGGTGCCGACGCGGGGGCGGCGGCGGGCGCGCTGATCGGGGCCGTGCCGAGTGCCGCCGGCAGGCTGGGCGTCGTCGCGGCGGGCGGGGCTACCGGCGCCGCTACGGGCGCGGGCGGGGGCGCAAGCCCGGCCAGGCCCGCAAAACCGGCCAACGCCCCGAACGGGGCCGCGGCGATGAGCATGGGTATCAGCAGCAATTGGGGTTGCGTCGGGAGCCAGCTCGCGAGCTGGGCCAGGTGAGTCGGCCAGTCGAGCAGCACGAGGTTGGTGATGAACTGGAAAGCCGCCGCCGGGTTTTCCTGTAACAGGGTCCCGAACTGTTGAAAATCCGAAAACAGTTCGAGGGCTCGAACCACCCACCAGAGCACGTCCCCGGGGTTGGTGTAGGCCTCGTAGGGCAATCCGTTGAGAGTCCCCTCGACGGGGTCCCAGTCGATCCCGAACAGCCGCAGGATCTGGGCGACGAACTGGTTGAGCGGACTGTCGAACCCGTGCTCATGGTCGTGATGGCCGTCGTCTTCCTCGTGGTCGTCTTGCTCGGCGGCCTCGGATTTCAGGATCGGCGGCGCCGGGTCGGTCGGCGGCATGGCCACCACCGCCGCCGTGGAGACGCCTTGGTAGGTCGCCATGGTGCCCGCGGCCTGAACCCACATCCGCGCATAGTCGGCCTCGTTGACCGCGATCGGAATGGTATTGATCCCAAAGAAATTCGTCGCCACCAGGGCGCCGTGCACGGCGTGGTTGGTGGCCAGCTCGGGCATAGTCGGCATCGCCGCCAACGCGGCGGTGTAGGCGGTGCCCGCCGTCTCATGCTGTGTGGCCGCCGCGGCGCTGTGCGCGCTGGCCTGCGTCAACCACGCCAGATACGGGGTATGCGCGGCAACGTAGGATTCCGCGCTGGGCCCCTGCCAGGCCCCGGCCTGCGCCGTCGCCAGCAGCCCGCTGAGTTCCGCTGCTGCCGAGGCGTATTCGGCGCCCATCGAGCTCCACGCCGCTGCCGCGGCGAACAGAGACGCCGGCCCCGGGCCGCTGCTCAGCAACGCCGAGTGGACCTCCGGCGGGGCGGCCATCCAGATCGGTGCGGTCATCGTCGGACGCCCCCGCTGCGGTCGGCGATCAGCGGGGGGATCGCGGGAGGCAACGCCATCACGGCAACTCCTGGGCTGGGCGAACGTACAGAATCACCGAAACGCTAATTGAAAATGATTATCGTTATCAATGGGGTGTCCCCACCCTCATACGAAACGCATAACTTGGCCTCGGGTCGCCGGGCTGTCCCGGCTCACGGACGGGCCGCGGCGCCTTGGCGGATGATGCGCAACATTTTCGCTGGGCGCTCGAGGGCCGAAAAGTGGCCGGTTCCAGGCACTGTGATGGCCGCGACATCGAGTTGACGGGCGACGTGGTCGCGCTCGGCCGGACGCGACCAGTCGCGCTCGCTGTAGGCCAGCGTTACGGATGCCTTCAGGCGCGAAGCCGGCGGACTCGGCCACCGCTCGTAGCTCGTCGGGGTGACCAGGTGGCCGCGCACCGGACAGTCGGCCCAGGGCGTGGGATAGTCGAGCTCGTTGTGATCGCCAATCGTGACATCCCACAGGGCAAGCCGCCCGCCGTCGGTGTGAGCACCCGACCAGCTCCCGCGTAGAGGCGCGCCTTATCGGCCACGTTCGTCTGCACATGCTGGCTGACCACGACGTCGAAAGTCCGATCAGGGAAAGGGAGTTCGGTGACGTCGGCCCGATGAACGGATGCCGGTCGGCCGGGCCAGCGAGCCGATTGAGCCACGCGCCGTGTCGCAACAGTGCTCGGTCAGATCGACCGCGGTCAGCTTTGTGGTCGAGATCTTTCGTCGAGCACACCCGCGAAAGGGATCACGCGGGACACAAGTGCTCGACGCGGGCAGCGCGTTGGCCGCTGACCTGTTGCACGTGTGACGCGTTGCTACCGACACGCTGAAAGCGTGGGGCCGCCGTCGTGCTGTGTCGGCGCTCACCGACCGCAACACCGCGACCCTGGGTGCGATGATCCGCGCCGCCAGAATCGCGAAGGTCAGATAGAACGCACTACTGATGTAAGCGTGGATGCGGAGTGCACAACAACCGGGCCGGCTTCGACTCTCCCGCGAACGCCAGTCCATGCGCATCCTTAAGCGATGCGCTGCCCAGCCTCCGTCGAGTAAAGTCCGCGCCGTGGCCAGGCAGCGACGAAGTTCGGAGGAAGTCCGATCCGCGATCCTGCAGAGCGCACGCGAGTTGTTCGACTCTCGCGGCTACCAGGCCACGACTATGGGCCTTGTCAGCGAGAATGCGGGGGTTTCCAAGCGGCTGATCTTCAGCAACTTTGGAAGCAAGGCGGAACTGTTCACTGCCGCGGTCACGGCGCCATTCTCGAGAGTGGTTGCCGAGTACGTGGATTCCTGGCTCGTCGACAGCCATGGGCTCAGCGTCGAGCAACGCGTCGACCGATTTGTCAATGACCTCTACGGCCTCGCCCATCAGCATCGTAGGGCGTTGCTGACGGCGGTTACGGAGATGAACAACCCAGCGCCCGCGCGGGACAATGTGCTCGATGAACTCGCCCGCTCCTTCCAACAGTCGCTTGCGCTAGGGACGAGCGATGATCTCGCCGGCCTCGATATCGCGGCGATGGTTCCCAGCGTCATCGGCATGATCGTCGGCGCGGCGGTCCTCGACCCGCTGTTCTTTCCATCCGGTACGCGCCGGCCGAGCCGGAAACGTATCACCGATGAGATGCGCACCCTCCTGATCGCCGGCGTCCTCAAACGCGACGAGAACCACTCCGGCTGATCACCGTTAGCGGCAGCGGCCTCCGCCGCTATGGTGCCCACGGATCGGTGTAGCATGGCGCCTGATCGGCAGGCGCGGCGGCCGCATCCCCCTGCGCTCGACCGGCTCCCACATCGTGGGCGCCGTCCTCCCAGGTGATGCCATTGCCCTGTCGGCTGCGCTCGGGGAACGTCCGGCCGTAGCGCTCGACCCAGCCCTCGGCGACCACCATCACGTACCCGAATCCGGGTTCACCGTCGCAGGACACAGGCGCGCATTGTTCACGGTCCCACGGCATCCCGCGGCGCCCGTTCGGGAACTTCACCCAGCCGTCGTCGAACAACTCGTACCGATCGGTCTCGACGACGTCATCGCCGCGGTAGGTCCCGAGCCCCCGCCGATCGCTGAACCCGTCGTAATACCCCGTCCCGATCAGCGCTGTCGCCAATGTGCTTGGCTCGCTGACGACTTCGTACTGGCGCCCCGACGTCATGTCCAGCGTCAACGCGACGCGGCGAACGATGTTAGACAGGCCCACGAATTCGATGTTGTGCTCGACAGCGACCACAGCTTCGGTGTGGCTCGCACCGCGCTCGTCGGTGACCCGTACTTCTCCGTCGATGAATCGCCGGTCGGAATCCCCGGCCTGCTTGACTTGAACGTACCCATCGTAAGGGCCGGAAGTGAACGTGGTCCACAAGAACAAACCGCTGTGCTCGCCAATGTGCACACCGCCGCGGTGAAGGGTGACCCCGCCGAAGTGGTCGCGTGCGCCCCAGGAGTGGTCTTTCATCGCATACCAACGGTCTGCCTGCCAGACCCGGTCACCGACGGTAATGGTTCCGCTGATGGTCCCGTTCTGATTGGCCCGGAGGTATTCCTCGACCAGTTGGCCGTCGACGTAGGTTCGGTGCGGTAGCTCTAGCCGTGGTGCTTCGGCGGCTTCAAATACGACATCGGCGGTCACGGGTCCCGGGTTAGCCGAGAGGGTGACCTTATTACGTTGGTGCGGAACGAGATTAGTGACCGAGAGGGGCCCGGCCCCCATTCGATCGATGCTGGGGCGAAGCACCCGCGACACCCGCACGTTGTGCTGGTGATGACGCTCGGCGACCGCTGCGAAGTAGCCGTCGAAAACGTTCATCACTGGGTACGCCGCGATGCCCGTGATGAATGTAAGGCTGCCATCCGGGGCGATCGATGTGTACAGCTGACGGTCGAAGAACCGATGGTCGGTCGACGCTACTTGCGCGAACGGCGCAGTTATCTGGTGCTGCAGGGTGTCGTCCAGCGCTGTGAGTACGGGTCGCATGGCTGGCGACCGTACCGAATGTTTGCGGTCACCGGCAAGGAAAATCTGCGCGACTCCGCGAGTCGCAGATACGCGGGTCTCGAGATCACACCGCGACTCCACGGCGATTGCGCTCACTCTCCGTCAGCGCAGCCCCACCCCTATTCGACTGCAGATCAACATCATTGATGCCAACCATAACTGTGCCGCCGATGCGAGCGGCGCGGTGCTTCCCCGCGTGAACTTCCGTCAACAGGCGGTCAAGCCACTGGTCGCACAGTCACCGTGATTGCACGCCGCCCTCCGCGGCGAGCGGAGGGATGCGAATTTTGGCCGTTGTGAACCATCGGTGCTTAGGGGTACGGTAATGAACCGCTGGTGCTTAAGATCTCGTGTCGATCGCTGGTCGACACGCCGCTGGGAGGCGAATGATGCACAAACAGGCGATGTCCACGGTGTTGCGTTTCGACGAGCCGGGAGCCGACAGCAAGGCGCTCGTGGGCGGCAAGGGGGCCAACCTCGGGCGTTGCGCCGCCGCAGGTTTTCCGGTCCCGCCGGGGTTCAACGTCACCACCGGCGCTTACAGCGCATTCATTCACGCCAACGGCCTCGACCAGGTGGTGACCGAGGCGCTCGACGGCCTCGATTTCGCCGATTCCGAATTGGTCGAGCAGCGCGTCGCGGCGATCCGCGGCGCGATTACCGGTGCGGCACTACCCGACCAGCTGGCGTCCGAAATCACGCGGTATTACACCGAACTCGGTGACGAGCCACTCGTTGCGGTGCGGTCGTCGGGCACCGCCGAGGATTTGGCGGAGGCGTCGTTCGCCGGTCAGCACGACACCTATCTACACATCCGGGGTGCTGCCGGCGTTCTTGACGCGGTCCGGCAGTGTTGGGCGTCGTTGTGGTCGGCGCGGGCCACCGTGTATCGCCACCAGAACGGTCTACATGATCCGGCGGAGATCCGGATGGCGGTGGTCGTGCAGACGATGATCGAGCCGACCGCATCCGGGGTGATGTTCACTGCCAACCCGAGCACGGCGAATACCGACGAGGCGGTGATCAACGCGAACTGGGGTCTCGGCGAGACCGTCGTGCAGGGGATCGTCACACCTGACGAGTATGTGGTGCGGCGCCGACGGACACCACCGGTGGGAATCGACCAGCGGCTGGCGCGGGTCGACGAGGGCCGCCTTGAGGTCAAGGCGTGTTCGATCGGCACCAAGGAGGAGCGGATAGTCCTCGACCCCGACAGAGGGCGCGGAACGGTGACGCAACCAGTGCCCGAAGCCGAGCAGTCCGTACCGACGTTGACCGACGAGCAGGCCGTCCATCTCGCCCAACTTGGCCGCCGGGTGCAGGCTTTCTACGACGACATGCCGCAGGACATCGAATGGGCACTCGCTCAGGACGATTTCTGGCTACTGCAGTCGCGGCCGATCACCGGCGTCGACTTCGATTGGGGCGCGGACCTGGAATCCTTCCAGTGGGCGGTGGATGACGAGCGGTGGCTGTGGTCCGACGGCTTTGCGAAGATGTTGGTAACCGGATCGAAGAGCGCCCTCTACGCGCAATTCGTCACCGAGGTCGACACCGTCGGCTACTACTCGATCGGCAACCGGCTCGGGATCGCGGAGTTGATGGGGCCCGCCTACACCAACGATGGGGCCGACCTGCACCGGACGCCGCAGCTGCAAGTGCACAAGTATCACAGAGGCGAGCTGTACCACAACACCGACTTCGAGAAGATCCTGCATGAGCGCGCATTCGTCCCGGTACTTAGGTCGCCGGAGATCAGCCCGTTCATTGCGCCCGAGCAGGCGCAGGAGACGCACCAGACGCCGTTCGACTACGACGAGTTCTCCCGGATGATCGGCCGCGTGACTCGCAACGGCGACACCCCGGGCCGGATCGGCGACAAGATTCAGGAATTCATCGATACCGCCGCCGCCAAGTCCTACATCTCCGAGCTGCCCGCTCGCGCCTCACTGTCGGACGATGAACTGAAGCGCAGGATCACCGAACAGTGGCACAACGTGTCCAGATACACCAGCGATTCCTTCCTGTACTGGCTGGTCTATGGGCCGCAGTTGATGGCTTTGTGGGGCAGAGTCATTCACGAGTGGTACGACGGTGACAACACGAACGCGTTCGCCGAACTCCTGCAAGGCGTCACACATCGCACCAAGACACTCGATGAGAACCTCGCACTCTTCGAACTCGCGATGCAGATCCGCGAGTCCGAGACGCTGTCGAAGCTGTTCGCCGCCCATCCCGGTGCCGAATTCTTCACCGCGATCGCAGGTGCTGACGACGGGGACGCGTTTCTGAAGGTGTACGACGAATTTGTCGCGGTGTACCCGCACCGCGGGCAGGAGGATCGCGATTTCGCCTATCCCCGACGCTATGAAGACGCTTCGGTTGATTACCGCGTCTTCGAGATGCACCTGAACGAGGTCGATCCGGTGTCACCGCTGGATCGGGAGGACGAGGTTCGTGCACGTCGCGACGCCGTGTACGAAGAGGTCATCGCCAACATCATGCGGGACCAGCACAACGGCGCCATGAAGGCGCACATCTTCAGATACCTCTACGACTTCGCGCACCGCTACATGGCGCAGCGCGACGACGAACGCTGGGCCTACGAGCACTTCACCCTGTGCATCAAGATCTACGGCCGTGAGATCGGCCGCCGCTGCGTCGAGCGCGGCATCTTAGACCACGAGGACGACTTTCTAATGTTATGCAGAGACGAGCTTTTCGACGCGCTCGACGGGGTTTCCAATCCAAAGCTCGTACGCGCCAAGGTGGCGGGTCGCCGGCGTGACCACGACCGCTCGCTCCACGAGGACCACGAGTTCCCGGCCTACCTGCGCGACGGTCGGGAGGCTGTCGTCGGCGAAGACGCTGACGTCGGACTGCACGGCACCGGCTGGACTTCGGGAACGGTTACCGCCACCGCCCGCGTAGTCTGGCGTCTCGCCGAGGTTGGCCGCGTCAAGCGCGGTGAAATCCTCGTCTGCCATCACACCGACCCCGGCTGGACCGCCGTCTTCTCGATCATCTCTGGGATCGTCACCGAGACGGGCGGTGTGTTGTCCCATGCCACGTGTCTTTCGCGCGAGTACGGTCTGCCGTCCGTGCAACTGACCAAGGCAAGGAAGCTCATCCCGGACGGCGCCACCATTACCATCAACGGCGGAACCGGCGAAGTGACGATCGTCGAGGAGTCCGAACACCCTGCCGGCGCCGAGACCAACAACGTCGTAACAGGTTCCGAGGCGCAGCTGGTCCCTCAGGGCTGACGGGTGGACCGACGTCGAAAAGCGGCTTCCCGCTATGCGACAGCACCACTAACCACACTTCTACCCGGAAACGATGGTCAGCATGGATCGCAATGCCCAGGCGCAGTACACCACCGAGTACTGGAGCGAGACCCGCTTTTTCTCGGCCTGGTCCCCGGCGGCCGCAACGGGAATCTTCATCCACGCCGGCCGGCTTCGCGGCAACCTCGACATCTGGTGGACCCAGACCGCGGTCTACCTGCCCGACGGTGGTCTCGCCGTCGACCGCCAGTGGACGCGCAATACTTCGACCGAGGGTGTCGTCAACGGCAACCTGTCGATGGTGTCCGTTGTGCCGCGCGAGCGATTCAACTGCGACTTCGACGGAGTTTGCGAGGTGACCGATACGCTTAGCCTGGCTACCGGCCCGCGCGGCGCGGGGGCTCCGTCCCTGCCGGTGCGCTGGAGCGTCGTCGCCGATGCAGCTCAGCCGATGTGGGACATGTTCAGCGGCCACGGCGACCGGTCGTTCGCGTCGGCCAGCCATACCCAGCAAACCTACACCGTCGTTGGCGACATCACTGTCGGCGAAACCCATTACGAGTTCGACGGATTCGGCTACACCGATCATTCGACTGGAGCGCGGGATTTCGCCGGATTCGGTGGCGACGAGTTTCTGATCGGTGTGGTGCCCGCCGGCGCCATCCACTACCTGGCGGTGCGTCGTAACGCCGATCTCACCGACGTCAGCCGTACCGGTCTGCTGTACCTCGACGGCGGCAGCGAGAGAGTCGTCTCTGCGACCGGACCGCACCACACCGACGCGGTGATGCGACTGGACGACATCGAAGTGGTGTTGTCGACCGAGTCCGGTCGTGAACTGCGGGTGCGGCTGGATGTCCTTGGCTGCCTGCCGATTACCGTCAACGACGCCAACGACAACATCAACGGCTACGACTGGGACGGAGCCCGGGACGGCGTGTTCTTCGCCGAATGCCCGGTTCGCATCACGATGCCCGATGGTACGACGGGGTACGGCCACCTTGAACGCGGAATTCGCCGTCGCTGCATCGACCGCCAAACGCTGGCAGTGAGTGCCCCTGGCGACGACGGGAGTCGCTTTGTGAACCGTGACACGCATCAGATCGAACGGTTGCCGTAGGCCTCGTGGCGGTGGGCCGTCTTGCCGTCGGCGCCTTATGAGAGTTCGACAACGGTGATGGATCGCGCCCCCATCGGGTGCAGGTCATTTCTGCCCGATGGCGTACCCCTCTTGCTGCGCCTGCGTCCCACGTGGTGGTGAGGTCCGCGGGCGGAGAGGAACGTGATGCTTGTGGCCGCGTGCTACCCACCAAGGCGGGTCTGGATGTGCTCGTCGTGGAGGCCATGTAAGGCCGAGTGGGATGACGGCGACCAACCCTATGCCGAGCGCACCGGGCCATCTGATCAATGACGCGTCGATTCAGCCGTCGTTGTTCCGGACGGCGCCGATATCGAAAGACCCGGCGGCGAGCAGGGCCCGCTCGACGTTGGCCGGTGCGGTGGGTATGGACGCGACGTACCGTGTCGAAATCAACGGTCGACGTTTCGAATTCGCGGTGACTGCGGTCGTCTTGGCGCGACGCGCGGAAACCCTCGGTGACGCTGACGACCAGCGCGGCGGATCTTGTCACCACCCGAATGGGGGCGGACGAAGTCTGGCGCAAGGCGACCATACGACGCATCGACTTCGACGGCGATAAGCGCGACATCGACGCGATGCGTGCCGTGTTCGCGCTCCACTAAACTCGGTGAGTGTGGCTGAACCTGCAGACCCCAAGGTCGGACCCGTAGTGCGCCCCGTGCTCGTCGTGGACTTCGGCGCGCAGTACGCGCAGTTGATCGCCCGCCGCGTCCGGGAGGCGCGGGTTTTCTCCGAGGTCATTCCGCACACCGCCACGGCCGAGGACATCAAGGCCCGGGACCCGCTGGCGCTGGTGCTCTCCGGCGGGCCGTCCAGTGTCTACGCCGACGGCGCCCCTCAGCTCGATCCGGCGCTGTTCGATCTCGGGGTGCCGGTGTTCGGCATCTGCTACGGGTTTCAGGCCATGGCCCAGGCGCTGGGCGGGACCGTCGCCCGCACCGGCACCAGCGAATACGGCCGGACCGAACTGAAAGTCCTTGGCGGCGAATTGCATTCGGGTTTGCCGAGTGTTCAGCCGGTGTGGATGAGCCATGGCGACGCGGTCACCGCCGCCCCGGACGGGTTCGAGGTGGTGGCCAGCAGCGCGGGCGCGGCGGTGGCCGGGTTCGAGAACCGGGCCCGGCGGCTGGCCGGTGTGCAGTACCACCCGGAGGTGATGCACAGCCCGCACGGGCAGCAGGTGCTCAGCCGCTTCCTGCACGACTTCGCCGGGCTCGGCGCCCAGTGGACGGCCGCCAACATCGCCGAGGCGCTGGTCGAGCAGGTGCGTACCCAGATCGGTGACGGCCGGGCGATCTGCGGGCTGTCGGGCGGCGTGGATTCCGCGGTGGCCGCCGCGCTGGTGCAGCGCGCCATCGGCGACCGCTTGACCTGTGTCTTCGTCGACCACGGGTTGTTGCGCGCGGGGGAGCGCGCGCAGGTGCAGCGCGACTTCGTGGCCGCCACCGGCGCCAACCTGGTGACCGTCGACGCGGCCGACACCTTCCTCGATGCGCTCGCGGGCGTGACCGATCCCGAGGGCAAACGCAAGATCATCGGCCGGCAGTTCATCCGGGCCTTCGAGGGTGCGGTGCGAGATGTGGTGGGGGATAACGGTTCCGGCGTAGATTTCCTGGTCCAGGGCACGCTGTATCCCGACGTGGTGGAGTCCGGGGGCGGCAGCGGCACCGCGAACATCAAGAGCCATCACAACGTCGGCGGCCTGCCCGACGACCTGAAGTTCAAACTCGTCGAGCCGCTGCGGCTGCTGTTCAAGGACGAGGTGCGCGCGGTCGGGCGCGAGCTGGGCCTGCCGGAGGAAATTGTTGCGCGCCAACCTTTTCCAGGCCCCGGTCTGGGTATCCGGATCGTCGGCGAGGTCACCGCGCAGCGGTTGGACACCCTGCGGCGCGCGGACTCGATCGCTCGCGAGGAGCTGACTTCCGCCGGTTTGGACAACCTGATCTGGCAGTGCCCGGTGGTGCTGCTGGGCGACGTCCGTTCGGTCGGCGTGCAGGGCGACAACCGCACCTACGGGCACCCGATCGTGCTGCGGCCGGTGACCAGTGAGGACGCCATGACCGCCGACTGGACCCGGGTTCCCTACGAGGTGCTCGAGCGCATCTCGACCCGCATCACCAACGAGGTCCCCGAGGTCAACCGCGTGGTGCTGGACATCACCAGCAAACCGCCCGGCACCATCGAATGGGAGTAGGCGGGCGCCGCGAGACTGCAACTACCGACGCCTCTTCTCGGGAAATGCGTCGGTAGTTGCCGTCTCGCGGCGGACAAAAACACCATTAGCCACAGCCGCCCCTCACGTTTCTTGACGGTGTCAGAGGGCGGGTGTTTACTTCGGATGTATCGAACATATATTCGAACACGCTCCCCCGGAAGCTCCCGGAAAGCGTGGTGCTAGGAGGCTGTCATGACCGCGGCTTTTGCCTCCGATCCCCGCCAGGAAACCCGCGCCGAACAGCTCGAATCGCTGCGCCGGCGGATGGCGAGCATCTCCGCGAAGAGGCCCGGGCCGGCCGTCCCCGACGATCTGCTGGACTCGGAGTCCCAGCTGACGCTGCCGCAGTGGCTGGCGGACCTGCTGCCGGCGCCGCTGCCGCGGGGAACGGTGGCGGTGCTCTCGGGTGCCCGGTCGCTGCTGTTGAGCATGGTGGCCGCGGTCACGGCGGCCGGTGGCAACGCCGCAATCGTCGGCCAGCCGGACATCGGGCTGCTGGCCGCCGCGGAGATGGGGGCGGATCTGAGCCGGCTCGCGGTGATACCGGATCCCGGAACCGATCCGGTGGAGGTGGCCGCGGTGCTCGTCGACGGCATGGATCTGGTGGTCCTCGGGCTGGGTGGGCGCCGGGTGCCGCCGACCCGGGCGCGGGCGGTGGTGGCGCGGGCCCGCAACAAGGGGTGCACCCTGCTGGTCACCGGCGGCGATTGGCAGGGGGCGCCGACGCGGCTCGCGGCCCGGGTCGGCGGTTATGAGATCACCCCCACTCCTTGGGGAACGCCCGACCCGGGATTCGGGCGGATCAGCGGGGTGCGGCTGCAGGTCAGCGGGATGTGTGCGGGACGACGGGTGATGCCCCGAACGCGAGCCGGGTGAATTCCGGTGGTATCTCCGTCCGGCTCAAGGGTTTTGGCGATCTGGTGCATGGATTGGCCCGCGGTCGCGGCGGCCGCGGCCGCGGATCTGTCCGCGACCACCCCGGTCGCGGTCACGTTGGCCAACCGGGTGATCGCCTGCTCGTCGGCCGCCCGCGCGGTGGGGGTGCGCCGCGGGCTGCGACGCCGGGAGGCGGCGGCCCGGTGCCCGCAACTGCATGTCACCACCGCCGACACGGACCGCGACGCCCGCTTCTTCGAAGCGGTGATCGCGGCGGTGGACGACCTGGTGCCCCGCGCTGAGGTGCTGCGACCCGGGCTCCTCGTGTTGCCGGTGCGCGGGGCGGCCCGCTATTTCGGGTCCGAGGCCGCCGCCGCCGAGCGGCTGACCGACGCGGTGGCCGCTGCCGGAGCCGAATGTCAGGTCGGAATCGCCGACCGGTTGTCCACCGCGGTCTTCGCGGCGCGTGCCGGCCGTGTCGTCGAGCCGGGAGGCGACGCGAGGTTTTTGTCGGTGCTGTCCATCCGCCAACTCGCCACCGAGCCGAGCCTGTCCGGTCCCGGCCGAGAAGAGCTAGCAGACCTGTTGTGGCGGATGGGGATTCGCACCATCGGGCAGTTCGCCGCGCTGTCACGCAGCGACGTGGCTTCCAGGTTCGGCGCCGACGGGGTGGCCGCGCACCGGTTGGCCCGCGGCGAGCCCGAACGGCCGCCCTCCGGGCGGGAACCCCCGGCCGAGCTCGAGGCCGTGCTGGACTGCGATCCGCCGATCGACCGGGTCGATGCCGCGGCGTTCGCCGGGCGCTCGCTGGCCGGCGCGCTGCATCAGACGCTGATGGCCGCCGGCGTGGGATGCACCCGGCTGGCCATTCACGCCGTCACCGGGGGCGGCGAAGAGCGCCATCGGGTGTGGCGGTGCGCCGAGCCGTTGACCGAGGACGCCACCGCCGACCGGGTGCGCTGGCAACTCGACGGATGGTTGAGCAACCGCACCGCGCGCGATCCCGGTCCCACCGCCGCGGTGACGCTGCTGCGGCTGCAGGCGGTGGAGGTGGTATCCGCCGAGGCGCTGCAGTTGCCGCTCTGGGGCCCTCTGGGGGAGGAGGACAGGCTGCGGGCCCGCCGGGCGCTGGTGCGGGTGCAGGGCCTGCTCGGCCCGGAGGCGGTGCGGGTGCCGGTGCTGTCCGGCGGTCGCGGGCCGGCGGAGCGCATCACGTTGGTCCCGTTGGGCGACGAGCCGGTGCCGCGGGCCGATCCCGATCTGCCGTGGCCCGGCCGGCTGCCCGAGCCGTCACCGGCGGTGTTACTGGACGACCCGGTGGAATTGCTTGACGCCCAAGGAAACCCGATACGGGTGACCAACCGTGGGCTGTTCTCCGCCGACCCCGCCCGCATGATGGCCCATGGCCGAGACGAGCGGCTGTGCTGGTGGGCCGGGCCCTGGCCGGTCGACGAGCGGTGGTGGGATCCCGAACTGAGTAAGGGCCGCACCGCCCGCGCGCAGGTCTTGCTGGAGAGCGAGCGCGCGTTGCTGCTGTGCTATCGCCAGCGGCGCTGGTATCTCGAGGGAAGTTACGAGTAGGCGGGCCGCAGCGCCTCGGGGGTCAGGTCCTGGAGCGAGGGATATCCGTCGACGGCCATGATCAGGTCTCGGCGAAGGCCATAGTCGCTGCTTTACCCCCTGCTCCGCTCACCAAACGGCGCCCGGGGATACGAGCCAAAGGAGGGTCTGGTCGGGCGAAAACGCATTCCGCGATAAGCGGTTTCAATGCGCTTCGATATGCGTTGCGCTAGTACCGTCCGAAGACGGTGGCGACGTTGTGTCCGCCGAAGCCGAACGAGTTGTTGATCGCGTACTCGTAGTTGCCCGGCCGGGGTTTGCCCGCCACCACGTCCAGGTCGATTTCGGGGTCGAGGTTTTCCAGGTTCA
>NZ_SCRH01000069.1 GCF_004298145.1 Mycobacterium sp. | reverse complement strand
CGACCGAGACCACGATGTGGGCCTGCAAGAGCGCACCGCTGGGGGCCGGTTCGGGGTTCCCGCCGATCGGCTCACCGGTGACGCGGGCGGCGTTCTTCGTGCTCGACGAGTGGTTGCGCCAGGTACCGGCCGGTGTGGTCGGTGAGCTGTATCTGGCCGGCGACGGTGTCGGTGTCGGGTATTGGCGCCGGCCGGGGCTGACCGCGTCGCGGTTCATGGCCTGTCCGTTCGGTGCGCCCGGAACCCGCATGTATCGCACCGGCGACCTGGTGTGCTGGGGCCCCGACGGCCAGCTGCAATATCTGGGCCGCGCCGACGAGCAGGTTAAGGTGCGTGGGTATCGCATCGAACTCGGGGAGATCCGCGCCGCGCTGGCCGAGGTGGAGGGCGTTGAACGCGCGGCGGTGCTTGTCTGTGAAGATCGTGCCGGCGATAAGCGTCTCGTCGGCTATGTGACTGGAGCCGCTGACCCGGCCGACATTCGGGCCCGGTTGGGTCGGCGGCTCCCCACATATATGGTGCCCTCGGCGGTGGTGGTGCTCGACGCGATGCCGTTGACGATCAACGGCAAGCTGGACACCCGAGCCCTGCCCGCCCCGGATTATCAGGGCGGCGACGGGTATCGGGCTCCGGAAAACGCGATCGAGGAAATCCTGGTCGGCATCTTCGCTCAGGTACTCGGTGTCGACCGCGTCGGGATCGACGACTCCTTCTTCCACCTCGGCGGCGATTCCCTCTCGGCGATGCGGCTCGTCTCCGCGGTCAACACCGGGCTCGACGCCCACCTCGGGGTGCGGGTCCTGTTCGAGGCGCCCACGGTCGCCCAGCTGGCACCCCACGTTTGCGGAGGGGGACGCAAGCTCGCGCGGGTCGCGGCGGCCGAGCGGCCGACCGTGGTGCCGTTGTCGTTCGCCCAATCACGGCTGTGGTTTCTTGACCAATTGCACGGGCCGTCACCGGTGCACAACATGGCGGTCGCCCTGCGGCTGCGCGGTCGCTTGGACACCGACGCGATGGGCACCGCCCTGGGCGACGTGGTGGCCCGCCACGAAAGCCTGCGCACGGTATTCGTCGCGGCCGAGGGGACACCCCAACAAGTGGTGGTCCCGCCCGTCGGCGCCGAGGTCGCCTGGCAGGTCATCGACGCCTGCGAATGGCCGGTAAGCCGGGTGAGCCGGGCCATCGAGACCGAAGCCTGCCACCGATTCGATCTCTCCAACGAGATCCCTTTGCGGGCAAAGCTTTTCCGGCTTGCCGAGGACGACCATGTGTTGGTGGCGGTGGCCCACCATATCGCCGCCGACGGGTGGTCACTGACCCCGCTGGTGGCCGACCTCGGCGCGGCCTACGTGCGCCGGTCCTGCGGGCAGGCCCCGGATTGGGCGCCGCTGCCGGTGCAATACGTCGACTACACGCTGTGGCAACGCGCCCAATTCGGTGACCTGGATGATCCGGGCAGCCCCATCGCCGCGCAGCTGAGGTACTGGCAGGACGCGTTGGCCGGGATGCCCGAACGCCTCGAATTGCCGACCGATCGCCCCTATCCGCTGGTCGCCGACCACCGCGGAGCCCACATCGACGTGCAGTGGCCGGCCGAACTGCAGCAACAGGTCGCCCAGGTGGCGCGGGCCCACAACGCGACCACCTTCATGGTCGTGCAGGCCGCCCTGGCGGTGCTGCTGGCCAAGATGAGTGCGAGTTCCGATGTGGCCGTTGGCTTCCCGATCGCCGGCCGAAGCGATCCCGCGCTCGATGACGTGGTCGGCTTCTTCGTCAACACCCTGGTGCTGCGGGTCGACCTGAGCGGCGACCCCAGCGTCGCCGACCTGTTGGCCCGGGTGCGCCAGCGCAGCCTGGCGGCCTACGAACACCAAGACGTG
This sequence comes from Mycobacterium sp., assembly GCF_004298145.1. GTDB lineage: Bacteria > Actinomycetota > Actinomycetes > Mycobacteriales > Mycobacteriaceae > Mycobacterium. The sequence goes on along the minus strand of NZ_SCRH01000069.1, from coordinate 1,291 downwards.
CCCTTCGAAGTGCTGGTGGAGCGACTCCATCCCACCCGCAACCTCGCGCACCATCCGCTGGTCCAGGTGGTGCTGGCGTGGCAGAACCTGCCCTGGCAGCACGACGGCCCCGCCGCCGGGCTGGAGTTGGGCGATGTGCAGGTCACCCCGCTGCCGGTCGACACCCAGGTCGCCCGCATGGATCTGGTGTGGTCGCTGGCCGAACGGTGGAACGAGGAGGGCCGGCCCGACGGCATCGGCGGCATGGTGGAATTCCGCACGGACGTGTTCGACGCGGCCAGCATCGAGACGCTGATCGAGCGGTTGCGCCAGGTGCTCGCGGCCATGACCGCGGATCCCGCGCAGCGGTTGTCGTCGATCGATCTGCTCGGCGCCGCCGAGCACGCACGGCTCGATGCGTGGGGCAACCGGGCCGCATTGACCGTTCCGTTTATGGCGCCGGTGTCGATTCCGGCGTTGTTCGCCGCTCAGGTCGCCCGCGCCCCGGGGGCGGTGGCGATCACCTGCGGCGAACGGTCATGGACGTACCGCGAACTCTACGAGTCCACAAATCGGTTGGCGCACTTGCTGGTTGGCCGGGGTGCGGGCCCGGGTCAGCGGGTGGCCGTGGTGATGCCGCGGTCGGCCGAGGCGATCGTGGCGATCTTCGCGGTGCTCAAGACGGGCGCGGCCTATGTGCCGATCGACCCGAGCGTGCCGGCGGCGCGGCTACAGTTCGTGCTTGGTGATGCCGCCCCGATCGCGGCGGTGACCACCGCCGAGGTGCGCCCGCGGTTGGACGGGTTCGCCGGGCAGATCATCGACATCGACGACCCCGCCGTGCGCACGCAACCCGCGACCGGCCTGCCGGTGCCGGCGGCGGACAGCGTCGCGTACCTCATCTACACCTCGGGCTCGACCGGCGTTCCCAAGGGAGTGGCGGTCACCCACCGCAATGTCACCCAGCTGCTGGAGTCCATCGACGCTCGGCTCGATGTGGGGCAGGTCTGGACCCAGTGTCATTCCCTGGCTTTCGACTTCTCGGTGTGGGAGATCTTCGGCGCCCTCCTGCAGGGCGGGCGCCTCGTCGTCGTACCCGACGAAGTCGTCCGATCGCCAGAAGAATTGCACGCCTTACTGGTTGCCGAAAGCGTCACCGTGTTGAGCCAGACCCCGTCGGCGTTTTATGCGTTGCAGAGTGCCGATGCGTTGGCGCCGGAGTTGGGTGAGCAGCTGAAGTTGCAGACGGTGGTGTTTGGTGGGGAGGCGTTGGAGCCGCACCGGTTGTCGACGTGGCTGCATCATCATCCTG
>NZ_SCRH01000068.1 GCF_004298145.1 Mycobacterium sp. | reverse complement strand
GCGATAGAACCCACCGGCCAGATCTTGCGGGATCTCACCGTGGGTGACGATGCACTCCTCAACGGTGGCCTCAAAGCGCATCGGTTGAAACGGCCCCTTAGTAGTCACCGTCTCAGGAATCGTGTAACCCATCGTCAGCTCTATGCCCTTGTCCGCCAGCGATCTCTGCGTAAGTCCGCCGCCCACATGCGGATGGCGATACCGCGATACTAGCGCGGTTCAGGCCGATCTGTAAACGATCACTCACATCTGTATCTGGACAGAACTTCTAGGTGATAGCTCTACTGAGGCTATACGGCTCAGAAAGATGGCCCAAGGTTGGAGAGGGCAAATATGCTGTACAACCGCATGATAGCTGTCACATCGCCTCTGTCTGGCTGCTGCAAGGGACGCTAGTCAAGACGAGCTGCCGTTCGCTATAGAAACGATCATTTACACCAAACTGAAGGGAGAATCGACATGAGTGACGGAATCGAGTTGAACCCATCGGATCATGATTCGCAGCTGCGGGCCTCGCTCGAGCATGCGAACATCCCGACGCTTTTGATGGTTTTGGTGCAGCTCACCGGCGATGAGAAATGGTTGGCCGAACCCTATCGGCCCAAGCGGGGCAAACCGTTGGACGACAATGATTCTGCGGGAGTGTCGCCACAGGTTCAGTGCGAGATCCGGCAACGTACTTTTGAGGCGGTCCGTGATTGCCGTGCGGGCAAGGTGGTACCGATGCCATTGAACCCGGATCGAGTGGCAGAGATGCTGACGATTGCTCTCGGCGAACCCGTTCCGGCGGCATGCGGTCCGATGCTGTCGGAGGAGCTTGGCATCCTCAGCCGGGACGGGCCGGTCCCGAACCGCCGCCGGCAGAGGACTTCTCGGTGATCATCATCGGTGCTGGGCTGTCCGGACTGGCCATGGGTATCAAACTGAAGGCCGCCGGGATCGCATACACGATCATCGAGAAGAACCCGAAGATCGGCGGCACGTGGTGGGAGAACACCTACCCCGGTGTGGGTGTCGACACACCCAGCCACCTGTACACGTTCTCGTTCGCGCCGAGCACACACTGGAACCGCTATTTCGGCCCCGGGTGGCCAAGTAGAAGCAGATCGATCCGCACTGGCCGCACCCCGACCGGTCTATCAACGAAGTCAACGAGCGTCACCGCGTCTTCTTGACTGAATACGTCAAACAATGCTTGGGGGAGCGGCTGGACCTGCTCGATGCATGCCTGCCCGACTATCCGCCGTATGGCAAGCGGCCCCTGATCGACAACGGCTGGTTCACTACGATCTGCCGGGACAACGTGGATCTGGTCACCGATCCAATTGCTGAGATTCGCCCGAACAGCATTGTGGCTGCCGATGGCACCGAATACGAGGTTGACGTTCTCGTGCTGGCGACCGGTTTCAAGACGTTAAAGTTCCTGTGGCCGATGCGAATCCACGGCAAATCCGGGAGGGCACTGAACGAAGTTTGGGGGCCCGATGACGCCCGCGCCTACCTGGGTATCACCGTTCCGGACTTTCCGAACTTCTTTATCCTCAACGGCCCGAACACCAATGCCGGTCATGGCGGCAGCGCGATCCACCCAACCGAGTTTCAAGTGCGTTACATCACGCAGGCACTGGGGCAGATGATCGCCGGTAACTTGGCCAGTATCGACGTCGAGCAGGACGTCTTCGACGCCTACCAAGAAGAACTCGACGCCGGCCTGGCCAAGTGCATCTGGGTGCACCCCGGCATGACCACGTACTACCGCAACAGTTGTGGGCGCATCGTCACCGCCAGCCCTTGGAAGTACGTCGACTACTGGGCCCGCACTCGGCACTTCAAGCCTGATGAGTACATCATCGAGACAGCTCCGCGGAGTCATCAGAACAGCGGGGCATCCGATCCGGGTCTGACACGCCAAGCGTGAGCCTGGCAGAGCGGACTGGCGGTGCCAGAAACACTTGTGAGGTGTTTCCGGGGGTATAAGCCCAGGCAGATTCCACATGGGGGGAGATTCGAACCCGTTGCGATCGATGTGGATCATCAAAGTAGCTACCCGCCCAAGCACGGGAACACCGAGTCGAGCTGGTCAGCAATGGCTGCTCAACCAATTGGCCAAGAACGTGCTTGAGCTGTTCGGGCTCGATCCGCAACCGCCTCGATCTGCCTGATGATGCTGGGCCACAGTGGTTTTGGGAGGTCGTGGCCCATCCCCGGCAGGAGGACAAGCGCCGCGCCGGGGATGGCGTCGGCCGTGGCGCGCGCACCGGCGGGGCGGATCAGCGGGTCGTCCTGACCGTGCACGACGACGGTGGGCACCTCCAGGCTGGCGAGATCAGGCCGGCGGTCGGCGCCGGCCAGCATGGCCGCGGCCTGGCGGGCCCGCGCCTCGGGATCGAATCCTCCTCGGGTGTACATCAATTCGCCGAGGTGACGTAGCCAGGCTTCGTCGATGGGATAGCCGGGCGAGCCGATGACACGATGCTGACGCACGAGCCATTCGCCCGCCTCGGCGGGGCCGCGCGGTGGCTTTCGGGTGAGCAACCCGGGTGCGGCCCACGAGAGGCGCAGCATGGTACTCACGGCCAGGCGGCCGATGTCGGGGGAGGGTGTCGTGCTGATGCAGGTGAGCGAGGAGACCCGGGTCGGGTGGGTGACGGCCAGCGTCTGGGCGATCATGGCGCCCAGTGAGTGACCCACGATGTGGGCGGAAGCCCAGCCCAGCGCGTCGAGGACGGCAGCCGCGTCCTCGGCCATGTCCTCGAGGCGATAGGGCGCGGTGCCGGGATCGCGCCGGGCCGTCCGGCGAGACCGGGCCTTGATCCCGTCCAGATGGCTCGATCGACCCGAATCTCGATTGTCGAACCGGGCGACATGAAATCCGCTGTGCAGCAAGGCGGTGCAGAAGTCGTCGTGCCAGTAGTGCTTATCGGCCGCCAGGCCCGTCACCAATAGCAGCCGGTCGCCGCCGGGGCCGATACGCTCGTAGCAAAGGCGAATTCCGTTGTGGTGGGCGGTCAGTTCTGGCATCGCGACCCGGTGCCCTTGCCGTGATATTCGACCTGCCAGTGCGTGATGCCGTTGAGCCAGCCCGACCGTGGTCGCTCTGACGGCGAAATCGGGATGAGATCGGGCATGCGAACGGCAATGGCGTTGAGCATGACGCTGATCGTGAGGCCGGCCAGGTTCGAGCCGATGCAGTAGTCTTCGCCTCCGCCGAACCCGCCGTGCGGGCTGGGGTCGCGCAGGATGTCGAACGTGTACGGATCGGCGAATACCTCGTCGCCGAAATTGGCTGAGCGGTAGAACATCAGCACGCGGTGGCCCTCCCTGATCGTGACCACGGACGGCTCATAGTCGGTGAGCGCGATGCGCTGATCGGGTGTTCGCAGAACGCCATCATGCCCTGGGTGATCGTATTGCGGGTGGCTTCGTTGTCGGCCACCGCGAGCGTCACGACGAAAACCCCGAACTCGTCGTCGGAGAGCTTCTCGCCGGCGAGCCCGCACGGGCCCGCACGGGCCCGCACGGGCGATGTCGTCGTTGAACCGCGGGATGACCCCGTTTTGGCAACTGGAGAAGACGTCGCTGCGCAGCGACACCTCCTTGACATCGTTGTGCTTGGTCACCACCCAATAGCCGCCGTCCCAATAGCCGCGTAGGCGTCAGGATCGGTGAAGTCGAAACCGGGCGCCAAGGCCGTGCGGGCCATCACAACCTCCCGTGAAATGAAGGACTATAGCCGGATTCAATCAGGATATCTGCGCAGGAAATAGGTCCTTTATTCCCCTTTAGTCCCTTGACCACACGGCATACCAGAACGTGTTCTCGATGGCCGCTCGGCCAGTCCGGATGGGCGGCGCCCGGGGGTTGGCGGACGTCACGCGCGCTTCGCATCGGGCCCCGGTAGGGTCGAGGAGGTGTGCGGAGTCACCGGGGAGGTACGACTCGACGGGCGGGCGCCCGATGTAGCGGCGGTCTCAGCGATGGCCGCCGTGCTGACACCGAGGGGCCCGGACAGCGGCGGCGCCTGGTCGCAGGGCCGGGTTGCGCTCGGTCATCGCCGCCTCAAAATCATCGACCTGACCGAAGCCGGCTCGCAGCCGATGGTCGACTCCGAGCTGGGTCTTTCCATCGCCTGGAACGGCTGCATCTACAACTACAAGGAGCTTCGCAGCGAACTCAGCGGGTACGGCTACCGCTTCTTCTCGCACAGCGACACCGAAGTTCTGATCAAGGCCTACCACCGCTGGGGCGACGACTTCGTCAGCCATCTGTTCGGCATGTTCGCCTTCGCCATCGTCGAACGCGACAGCGGGCGGGTGCTGCTCGGGCGCGACCGGCTCGGCATCAAACCCCTGTACGTGACCGAGGACAGCCACCGCGTCCGGTTCGCGTCGACGCTGCCGGCCCTGCTGGCCGGCGGCGGTGTGGACACCCGGATCGACCCCGTCGCGCTGCATCACTACATGAGCTTCCACTCGGTGGTGCCCGCCCCGGCCACCATCCTGCGCGGGGTCCGCAAGGTGCCGCCCGCCTCGCTGATCGCCATCGAGCCCGACGGCAAGCGCACCGTCACCACGTACTGGGCGCCCGATTTCACCCGGCACGCCGACCGCTCGGATTGGTCGGAGCGTGACTGGGAAGACGCCGTGCTGTCCACGCTGCGGCTGGCGGTCAATCGGCGCCTGGTCGCCGACGTCCCGGTGGGCTGCCTGCTGTCCGGCGGCGTCGACTCCAGCCTGATCGTGGGCCTGCTCGCCGAGGCCGGCCAGCATGGGCTGTCCACCTTCTCGATCGGCTTCGAGTCGGCCGGCGGTGTGAAGGGCGACGAGTTCCAGTATTCCGACATCGTCGCCGAGCGCTTCGACACCGACCACCACCAGATCCGCATCGAGACCGACCGGATGCTGCCCGCCCTCGACGGGGCCATCGGTGCGATGAGCGAGCCGATGGTCAGCCACGACTGCGTCGCCTTCTACCTGCTCAGTCAGGAAGTGGCGCGGCACGTGAAGGTCGTGCAGTCCGGCCAGGGCGCCGACGAGGTGTTCGCCGGCTACCACTGGTACCCGCCCATGGGCTCGCCGGCGGCCGCGTCGCTTCAGCGTGCGGTCGCCGAATACCGCGGTGCCTTCTTCGACCGTGATTCGGCCGAGCTGGCCGGCCTGCTGGGACCGGGCATGATGGCGCCCGGCGACCCCAGTGGCCGCTTTGTCACCGAGCACTTCGCGCAGGCCGGCGCCGAGACGGGCGTCGACCGCGCGTTGCGGCTCGATACCACCGTGATGCTGATTGACGACCCGGTGAAGCGGGTCGACAACATGACGATGGCGTGGGGGCTGGAGGGCCGGGTCCCGTTCCTCGACCACGAGTTGGTGGAACTGGCGGCCACCTGCCCGCCGGAGCTGAAGATCGCGCACGACGGCAAGGGCGTCCTGAAACAGGCTGCGCGGCGGGTGATTCCGTCGGAGGTCATCGACCGGCCGAAGGGCTATTTCCCGGTTCCGGCATTGACCCATCTCGAAGGGCCCTACCTCGACATGGTGCGCGACGCGCTCTATGCGCCGGTTGCCAAGGAGCGCGGCCTGTTTCGTGCGGAAGCGGTCGACACCCTGCTGGAGAATCCCAACGGCAAGCTGACCCCACTGCGCGGCAACGAACTCTGGCAGATCGCCCTGCTCGAGCTCTGGTTGCAGCGTCACGGTGTCACGGGGCCGGTTGCATGACCGTGGTCGACCCGTCCGGCGACCACACCGAGGCGATCACGCTCGGCCTGCACGACGCGTCGCCGCCGGAGTTGGTCGATGCGATGGCCAAGGATGTTGAGCTCGAATTGGGTTGGGGCCGACTCGTTTTCGGGCAGACCTTCGCCGATTCCCAGCACCTGGTCGAGGCGCTGCGGCGCGAAGGACCCGGGCGACGCGACATCTGCATCTACGCCCGCGAATCCCACGTCGTGGTCGCCGAGGCGCCCACCGAGCTTTTCATCGACCCGAGCCACACCTACCGGCTGCGCTTCACCGGCAAGAAGAAGAACGCGTCGCCGCCGCCGCTGGGCGTGACGGTGCGCACGCTCAACGATCCGATCGATGCCGACGCGATGAACCGCGTGTACGTGCGCTGCGGAATGGTCCCGGCCGGGGTCGACGTGATCTGGGACAACCATCAGCACGTGCCGGCGGTGAAGTACCTGCTTGCGGTGCGTGACGAAGACGGCGCGGTGGTCGGCACCGTCACCGGCGTCGACCACGAGTTGCTGTTCAACGACCCGGAGGAGGGATCGAGCCTGTGGACGCTGGCCGTCGATCCGGCCGCCGGACTGCCCGGGGTCGGTGCGGCCCTGACTCGGGCCCTGGCCGAGCACTTCCGCAGCGCGGGCCGCGCGTATATGGATCTGTCGGTGGCGCACGACAACGCCGCCGCCATCGGCCTTTACGAGAAGCTGGGGTTCCGCCGCGTCCCGGTGCTGGCGATCAAGCGCAAGAACGCGATCAACGAGCCGCTGTTCAGCCCGCCGCCGGAGACGGTCGACGACCTCAACCCCTACGCCCGGATCATCGCCGACGAGGCGCTGCGCCGGGGGATTTGGGTCGAGGTGCTCGACGCCGAGACCGGCGAGATGCGGCTCACCCACGGCGGCCGCAGCGTCATCACCCGCGAATCGCTGTCCGAATACACCTCGGCGGTGGCGATGTGCCGCTGCGACGACAAGCGGTTGACCCGGCGCCTGGTCTCCGAGGCTGGTATCACCGTCCCGCGCGCCCGCCTGGCCACCTTCGACGACAGCGACTACGCCTTCCTCAAGGAGGTCGGCGAGGTCGTCGTCAAACCGACGCGGGGTGAGCAGGGCAAGGGCATCACGGTCGGAGTCGTTGCCGACAAGGGGCCCGACGATCTCAGCGCGGCCCTCGCGCGCGCCCGCAAGCAATACCCGGACGTGCTGATCGAGCAGCGGGTGGCCGGCGACGACCTTCGGCTCGTGGTGATCGACGGCCGCGTCGTCGCCGCCGCGCTGCGCATGCCGCCGGAGATCATCGGCACGGGGGAGCACAGCGTGCGGGACTTGATCGCGGCCGAAAGCCGGCGGCGCTCCGCGGCCACCGGCGGCGAGTCCCGCATCCCCCTCGACGACCTCACGGAGTCGACCGTCGCCGAAGCCGGTTGGGATCTGGACGATGTGCTGCCCCAGGGCACTCGGCTCCGGGTGCGTCGCACCGCCAACTTGCATCAGGGGGGCACCATCCACGATGTCACCGCACAGGTGAACACCGAACTGTGCCGGGTTGCGGTGACCGCGGCCGAGGCGATCGGCATCCCGGTGACCGGCATCGACCTGCTGGTGCCCGACGTCACGGGCGCCGACTACGCGTTCATCGAAGCCAACGAGCGGCCGGGGCTGGCCAACCACGAACCTCAGCCCGCGGCCGCGGCGTTCATCGACTTCCTCTTCCCCGGCCACCCCGGCCAGCCGCAGGCCTGGACGCCCGAGGAGTCGCGCTCCGATCGTGTCTGACGCCGGTCGAACCAGAACGGAGACGCCCGTGAGTGCAAGAGCGCAAACCAGAACCGTCACGACGCAGGTCCCCGCCCGGTTGGACCGCTTGCCGTGGTCACGGTTCCATTGGCGCGTCGTGGTCGGCCTGGGTGGCGTGTGGGTGCTCGATGGGCTCGAGGTCACCATGGTCGGCAACGTCTCGGCCCGCCTGATGGAGCGCAGCAGCGGTATCGCGCTGAACCCCGCGCAGATCGGTATGGCGGCGGCGATCTATATCGCCGGAGCGTGTTTAGGGGCGCTGTTCTTCGGTCACCTCACGGACCGGTTCGGACGGCGAAACCTCTTCATCCTCACCCTCGCAATCTATTTGGTCGCCACCGTGGCGACCGCGTTCGCGTTCGCCCCCTGGTATTTCTTCCTGACCCGCTTCTTCACCGGCGCCGGCATCGGGGGTGAATACGCCGCCATCAACTCGGCCATCGACGAGTTGATCCCGGCGCGGGTGCGCGGCCGTGTCGACCTGGTGATCAACGGAACCTATTGGCTGGGTTCGGCCGCCGGCGCCGGCGGCGCACTGATCCTGTTGGACACCTCGAACTTTCCGCCCGACATCGGATGGCGGCTCGCCTTCGGCCTCGGCGCGATACTCGGCATTTTCGTCCTCCTCGTCCGGCGCAACGTCCCGGAAAGCCCGCGGTGGCTGTTCATTCACGGCCGCGAGGACGAAGCGGAGCGCATCGTCGGCGAGATCGAAGAGGCGGTCGAGCGGGAGACGGGCCAACCGCTGCCCGAACCGCAGGGAAAGCCGCTACGGATCCGTCAGCGCACGGCGATCTCGTTCCGGGAGATCGCCGCCGTCGCCTTCAAGCTCTACCCTCGGCGCGCCGTCCTCGGGCTGGCGCTGTTCATCGGGCAGGCATTCCTCTACAACGGCGTCACGTTCAATCTCGGCACGCTGCTCAGCCAGTTCTACGCCGTGCCGTCGGGCACGGTGCCGGTGTTCTTCGTGCTGTGGGCCCTGAGCAATTTCGCCGGCCCGCTGATACTCGGGCATCTGTTCGACACCGTCGGCCGCAAACCGATGATCACGCTGACCTACATCGGTTCCGGTGTCGCGGTGGTGGTGTTGGCGCTGGTGTTCGTCACCCAGGCCGGCGGGGTCTGGGCCTTCATCGGCGTGCTGATCGTGGCGTTTTTCCTGGCCTCGGCGGGTGCCAGCGCGGCGTACCTGACGGTCAGCGAGATCTTCCCGATGGAGACGCGGGCGCTGGCGATCGCATTCTTCTACGCGATGGGGACGGCGATCGGCGGCATCACCGGCCCGTTGCTGTTCGGTCAGCTCATCAACTCGGGCCACCGCGGCGAGGTCGTCTGGTCGTTTCTGATCGGAGCGGTCGTGATGGCGGCCGCCGGCCTGGTCGAACTGTGGCTCGGCATCGCCGCCGAGCGGCGCCCGCTCGAAGAGCTGGCGTTGCCGTTGACCGTAGCAGACGCCGAAGACGCCGCAGACGCCGAAGACGCTGAGCGCCAAGAGGATTCGGCGTCGACACCGGACTGATCAGCCGTACGCGTCCCACCAGGTGTGCAGGTCTTCGACGGTGGCCGGGTCCCCGGTGACGTCGCTGAGCATGAGTCGCGCGTCGTTGGACCAGATCACGTTCGGGTGGGTGTTGTAGGTGCCGCACGCGATGAGTCCGGCCTTGTCGTTGGGGGTTTCGTCGTAGTGCCAGCTGACGGGGGAGCGGCCCTCGCCCGGGCAGTTCACCAGGCTGACGTTGCCGATGTCGTCGTCGAAAGCCTTCTTCAGCCGGTCGGGCGTTGCGAACAGCCCGTAGGTGGCGCGACTGGGGCCGCCGGGCTGCGTGTTTTGCCCACAGGTGACCATGGCCACCGCGTGCACCCAGATGCTGCCCGACTCGGGGGTGGCCGGCGTGCACGTCCCGGGCAGGTAGCCCGGCGGCAGCAGGCTGATCAGGCGGGTCTGATCGTCGTTGGGGGCGGCCGTGGACGGCGGCGCGGTTTTCCCGATGCCGGCCCGATGCGGGTGCGGGCTGGCCGGCGTGAGCACGAGCCAGACGCCGACGGCGCAGATGGCGGCGGCGACGACGGCCGCGGCGGCCAGGACCGGCCAGCGCGTGCGCTTGCGCGGCGGGCTGATCGCCGCGATGTCGCTGCGTTGCAGGATCGTCTCGGCGTGCTCTCGCTCGGCGCTGCTCAGCGCTGAGTGCGCGGCGGCCGCCAGGGCACCGGCGGTGGGGTAGCGCTCGTTCGGATCCTTGGCCATTCCCCCCGCGATCACCGCGTCGAATGCGGGGCTCACGCCGGAACCATGTGCGCTGGGCTTGGGGATGGGCGCCGTCAGGTGGGCGCCGACCAGCGCGCCGGTGCCATCGGCGCCGTAGGGCGGAGTCCCCGTCAGGCATTCGTACAGCACGCAGGCCAGCGCATACACGTCCGCGCGGGAAGTAACGTCGTCGCTCGAATAGTCGCTCGAAAAGCGTTCGGGTGCCATGTATTTCAGGGTTCCCACCGCGGTGCCCAGTTGGGTGAGCTTCTCGTCGGTCTTCGCGCTGGCGATGCCGAAGTCGACGAGATAGGCGAAGTCGTCGCCGGTGATCAAGATGTTCTGTGGTTTGACGTCGCGATGCGTCACCCCGGCGGCATGGGCGGCGTCGAGAGCGGATGCGACCTGGTGGATGATGGCCACCGCCCGCGGTGCGGCCAGCGGCCCTTCCTGTTCCAGCAGGCTGCCCAGATCGGCACCCTCGATGAGGCGCATTTCCAAATACAGTTGGCCATCGATTTCGCCGTAGTCGTGAATCGGCACCACGTGGGGCTCCAACAACCTGCCGGTGATCCGGGCTTCACGCTCCATGCGCTTGCGGAACACCGGGTCCTGGCTGAACGTGTGCGACATCAGCTTCAGCGCGACCGTCCACTGTTTGACGGTGTGCTCGGCTTCGTAGACCTCGCCCATTCCGCCCCGGCCGAGCAACCGCGTCAACCGGTAGGGTCCGAACATCGTTCCCGACCGCGAGCCCTGCGCGTCGCTCATCGCTGACTCCCATCAACTCACAAGGCCCCGCAAGACCGGCAGGTGGGCCGTCGATCTCGCCGCAGGAAAAGTACAACATCCGCGCGGGCGGGCGCAGCGACCGCGGGGCGAGACGAATGGCGAAAGCCGGCTAATTCGACGGCACGCGATTAACGGGCGTCGTCATCGCCGGTGGCGCGTTCGGTGAGCCCTTCGCGGGACAGCGCCCGGACGAATCCGTAGGCCTGCATCCCGGCCTTACCGGGATTGTCGAAAATCCATTCGTTGATCTTTTCCAGCGCGTTGGCCAGATCGTCGCGCCTGACCCGGACCAGGTACGTCCTGCGGTCGTCGTCCGGATCCTCGATGGACTGCGCGACCGCGACGGGATTCTTGAACGCGTACGCGATCCCGTGCACGGCATCGTGGTTCAGCGCCCATTGAATTTCACTGGGGCGCAGTCGGTTGACCGCCAGGTTTCGATAGTCGTGGTTGTCGTCTGAACTGCTCACCTGGCCGGTGATCCTTTTCTGTGTGCATCGAGAAAGTGGACGGCGATCAGCCGAAGGTGATGTCGCGGGACGCGATAAACCGGGCATTTTCATCATAAGAAGAGGAGCCGTCGGCTGCATGTCGAGCGCTTTTCCGCGCGACCCGTTCCGGGCCCGGTGTCAGCGGCGGTACTTCAGGAACAGATTGTCGTCGCAGACCAACGCGTGCGCCAGGCGCATGGTGACCGGGGCGGGCAGCCGCGCCGGGTGCACCCGATATCCGATCGGCTGGCTCGCGGCGAGTCTGGGGGCGAGTGTGACGCAGAGTTCGGTGACGGCGTCGGCTTCCACCAGCTCGTCGAGCAGTGTCGGTCCGCCCTCGCACAGGATGCGGTGCATGCCGAGCTCACGCAGCATCGCGAGGGCGCGGGCCACGTCCACCGTGTCCTCACCGGCGACCAGAATCCGTTGCCGGTCGTCGTCGCCGAGGTCACGGCGCGCCGCGGTGTGCGCGCAGGTCACCAGGATCGGTGGCTGCCCGGGATTGCTGAACAGCCGGGCGGGCAGTTCACCGCTGCGGCTGACGACAGCGACGGGCGGGGCTGCGAAGCGCCCTTCGTGCTGTCGTCGGGCGCGCGCCGCGTCGGTGAGCTGTACCGGGCCATAGTTTTCGGCGCGGGCGGTGCCTGCTCCGACCAGGACGACGTCGGCGAGCCCACGCAGGATTTTCAGCAGCCGTTGATCGGTGGGACATGACAGCGGACCGGCGCGGCCGCCGAACGCGGCGGCACCGTCGGCGCTGAAGATCATGTTGGCGCGCACGCCATTCGGGGGGTCGGCATAGAACGGCGCGAGTTCGACGATGCTGCGGAGGGTGCTGACCCGGGGAGACTGGTCCACGTTCACGCCTCGTGACCGGGTTTCAGGTGGCGGACGTCGCCGAAGGACACCCAGCTTTCCAGCTCGCGTGGCGGGCTGCCACTGACCGGTGCCAGCAAGTGCCCGACGTGGTCGCCCAGCGAGAACCGTTCCAGGATCTCGCCGACGAACCATGCGGCGGCGTCGTCGAGGATGGGCATCCGGTGGGGGCCGGAATGCCAGGAACAACGGTCGAACTTGTTGATCCTGTCGCTGGTCTGGCTGCCGAAGAGCTCCACGATGTCGAGGTGGTCGTGGTCGAACACGTGCACGGCCAGGTGGGTGGCGTCGCCTGCCGTGCGGAACGTGTGGTTGCGCCGCGACAGGCCGACCAGGAATCGGGGTGGATGAATGCTGGCCTGGCTGGCGAAACCCACCAGACAGCCGGCCGGTGTGCCGTTGGCCTGCGTGGTGACGACGAACATCGGATAGTTCAGCAGTGCCACCAACTTTTCGAATGCTTCGGTTTCCGCGTCGGCCATCGGGTCAGTCTTCCCCGTCGGAGGCACGCGGAATCGCGCTACCGCGATCTGCGCGGCGACTCGACCTCCTCGACCGTCGCGGTGCGAGACCGGATCATGAGGCTCCTCCGTTGCGCCGCAACCTCATTCGGGAGAGGACACGCCGAATCGCGTAGGCGGCGATGCCGATGCTCAACGTCCCCACACCGGACAGCACCGACCACGACGGCATCGCGAATGCCAGTACCAGGCATCCGAGCAGTCCGATCACCGGGATGATGCGGCGTGGGCGGCCCTCATCGGGCCCGAGGGTGAGGGCGGAGGCGTTGGCGATGGCGTAGTAGATCAGCACGGCGAACGAGGAAAAACCGATGGCGTCGCGAAGGTCGGTGGTGGCGGCCAGGATCGCGACGACGACGCCGATCAGCAGTTCCGCGCGGTGGGGCACCTGGAATCGCGGGTGCACGGCCGCCAGCGCATGGGGGAGATGGCGGTCTCGTGCCATGGCCAAGGTGGTGCGCGAGACACCGAGAATCAACGCCAACAGAGAGCCCAGCGCCGCGACCGCCGCGCCCACCTGGACGAGGGGAACCAACCAGCCCGCGCCAGCCGCTCGGGCCGTCTCGACCAGCGGGGCGGCGCTCTGGGCGAGACGGGTCGGGCCCAGCACGGACAGCGCGGCCACGGCCACCAGGGCATAGACGAACAGGGCGATGGTCAGTGCCACCGGTATCGCTCGCGGAATGGTGCGGGCCGGGTCGCGTACCTCCTCGCCCAGGGTCGCGATGCGCGCATAGCCGGCGAAGGCGAAAAACAGCAGGCCCGCGGCTTGCACCACGCCACCGACGGTCGCCCCGGCCAGGCGGAACTGATCGGCGCCGGCCTCCGCCGAGGTGCACGCGGCGACGATCACCGCGGCCAGCACGGCCAGCACCACCGCGACGATGATGCGGGTCAGCCAGGCCGCCTTCTGCACCCCGGCGTAGTTCACCGCCGTCAGCGCGACCACCGCCGCGACGGCCACCGCATGCGCCTGCGCCGGCCAGACGTAGGCGCCGACGGTCAACGCCATCGCCGCGCACGAGGCGGTCTTGCCCACGACAAAACCCCACCCGGCCAGGTAGCCCCAGAAGTCGCCCAGCCGCTCGCGGCCGTAGACATACGTTCCGCCCGAGGCGGGATAGCGCGCCGCCAGCCGCGCGGAGGAGGTGGCGTTGCAGTAGGCGACCACCGCCGCCAGTGCCAGGCCCAGCAGCAGTCCCGAGCCGGCGGCGCGCGCCGCGGGGCCCAGCGCGGCGAAAATCCCGGCGCCGATCATCGACCCCAGCCCGATCACCACCGCGTCGAAAACCCCCAGGCTGCGGCGCAGCTCGCCGTTGCCGGACGGGGCGTTCACCGGGATGCTTTCGGACACTCGGTCTCCTCAGAACAGAGAACGGAACGCTACTGGTGTCACCTTGCGCAGCGTCTAACCTATCAAATTCGTTTGATGTATCGTGCGAGAGTATGGCGCCAGCCAAGCGAGTGGTTGTTCCGCCGCTGATGCAGGTGGCGTCCCATCCGCTGCGGTGGGCGTTGCTGACCGAACTGGCATCCGGTGACCTCCGGGTGCGCGAACTGACCGCCGCCCTCGGCGAGCCGCAGAACCTGGTCTCGTATCACCTGCGGCTGTTGCGTTCGGCGGGACTCATCGGCGCGCACCGCAGCACGTTCGATGGCCGCGACACCTATTACTCGTTGAACCTGACGAAGTGCGCCACGGCATTCGGCGAGGCCGCCGCCGCACTGCATCCGGGGCTGGCGCCCGCGCTTCCCGCCAAGCCCGCGCCGCGGTCGGTGCTGTTCTTGTGCACCGGCAACAGCGCCCGCTCGCCGATGGCCGCGGCGCTGCTGGCGAAACGGGGCGGGGGCCGCATTCGGACCGCCAGCGCCGGCAGTCATCCCAAATCGCATCTGGACACCAACGCCATCCGCGTCATGCGCGACGAGTACGGCATCGATCTGCGTGGCGGCCGGCCCCAACCCTTGGCCGCGGTGGCCCGACGACGCTTCGACTGCGTGGTCACGTTATGCGACAGGGTCCGCGAATACGCGCGCGACCATCATCTGGCCACCACGATGCATTGGAGCCTGCCTGACCCATCCGCCGCCGGCGGCTACCCGGAATTCCGTCGTGTGGCAAGCGAATTGAGCAACCGCATCGATTACCTTGTGCCCGTCCTCAGCGTTGGCCCTCACGGACGGTGATCATGGCGGTCAACCGACGCGACTTCTGCAAATGGGGCGGCATCGCGGTGCTGGCCGCATCGGGAGGCGCCGGCACCGGAGCGCTGGCCGCGTGTTCGGGGCCCGCGCAGCCCGGTCCGCCCAACGGTAAAGCGGATTACACACTGCGAATCGCCACCGGGACGGTCGAACTGGCCCCAGGCCGGACGGTGTCGACCTTGACCTACAACGGCCAATTCCCCGGCCCGCTGCTGCGGTTCATGCAGGGCCGGCGCACGTGGGTGGATGTCTTCAATGACACCGATTCGCCCGAACAGTTGCATTGGCACGGCCAGCAGGTTGGTGTCGACGTCGACGGCGCGGCCGAGGAGGGAACCCCCTACGTGCCCGCCCACGGCACGCGGAGAATTTCCTTTGTCCCTGGCCCGGCGGGATTCCGCTTCTATCACAGCCACGTGGTACCGCGCGCCGATCTGTCCCGTGGCCAGTACAGCGGATTGGTGGGTCCGGTCTACATCGAGTCCGCGCAGGACGCGGGTGCCTTCGATCAAGAAGTCTTCTTGACGCTCAAGGAGTTTGAGCCCACGTTCAGTCGGGGAGGCGACATGGCCGGCGACTTCCTCGCCGGCGAGCAGGACCCGGATCTCAAGGAGAGGGGGGAGGCGTCGACGGCGGCCTCGCTGGGCCGAGGTGAGCGACCCGGCTACGAGGTGGGCTACGGGGCTTTCGCCATCAATGGACGCATGCTCGGCCACGGCGATCCCCTCCGCGTGCGAACCGGTCAGCGGGTGCTGCTGCACGTACTCAACGGCAGCGCCACCGAGACTCGCAGTTTGGCCCTGCCCGGGCACACCTTCACCATCGTCGCGCTGGACGGCAACCCGGTACCCACGCGGGCGGCGGTGCCGGTGTTGTGGCTCGGCGCGGGTGAACGGGTCTCGGCCCTGGTCAGTATGGCCAGTCCGGGTGTCTGGGTGTTAGGCGATCTCTCCGACGAGGACCGCGGCCGCGGAATGGGCGTGGTCGTTGAATATGCCGGGCGCGGTGGGGATCCGCAGTGGGTGGAGCCTGCGCCGTTCAAGTGGGATTACCGGCTGTTCGCCACACCCCATCCGACCGACCTCGCGCCGCCCGACCACACCATCGACATGCTGATCGAGAAACGCAACGCCGCCGACAACGGTTTCAACGTCTGGACGATCAACGGCGCACCCTTCGCGATGGACGCCAACAGACCCGTGCTCGACATCGAGCGTGGCAAGCGCTACCGGCTGCGCTTGCGCAACGCCAGCGACGACCTGCACCCCATGCACCTGCACCGGCACACCTTCGAAATCACCCGATTCGCCGGCACATCGACCGCCGGCGTGCGCAAGGACGTCGCGATGCTGGGCGGCTACCAAAGCATGGAAATCGACTTCGTCGCCGACCAACCCGGCCTCTCCCTGCTGCACTGCCACCAACAAATCCACATGGATTACGGGTTGATGCTGTTGCTCAACACCGGCTGATCGCGGGCTGGCGAGTGTGCACTTCCTACTCGAGCGGATTGTTCTGGCGCACACCGCGATACATGCCCCACCGCACGACCCAGGGCATCACCACGCGTTCGACCGACCAGGACGGGAAGCGGAAGGCGTGGCCGGTGGGCAGGAAGACTTCGAGCCCGTTGGGCTGGATGCCCACCAGCGAACCCCACCGCCGCGTCGGCGCGCGGTACGTGCGCAGCGGTCGGCCGGCGAACTCGGCGAGGAGGTTTCGCGCCACCAGGGCGTCGCCGCGGTTGCGGGCGGAGCTGCGCAGGGGATCGGTGGCCGCGACGTCGCCGAGCGCGAAGACGCCCCGGTGGCCGGGCACCCACAGCTCCGGTGTGACGCGCACAAACCCGCGCTCGTCGAGCAACTCCGGTGGCAGCCAATCGGTGTTGGGCCGCACCCGCCCGATCGCCCACAGCACGGCGTCGGCGTCCGCCGGGGGTTGTCCGGTGCTCCAGTGCACCGGGTCCTCGGTGAGTTCGTCACCCGCGAACCCGTCGGCCAGCACGGCGCGGTGCCCCGGGTGCACGCCGACGCCGCGCTCGCTCAGCCGGGCGCGAATCCGCTGCCACGCCCGCGGGTGATATTCCTGCAGCGCGGAATCGCCGGGAAAATACAGGTCGATCCGCTTGTCCGGCCACGTGGTCGCCATGTTGAGGGCGCTGCTGACCGCCGCCGCGCCGCCGCCCACCACGATCACCGACTCGGCGGTGGCCAGCCGGTCGTGCGCGGCGCGCAGCCCCGCACCGATCTCGGCGGCGGACTGCAATGTCGGCTGGCGCCAAAACCCGTTGCTGACTCCGGTCGAGATGACCAGCGCGTCGTAGGCCTCGGTGATGGTTGCGCCGTCGTCGCCGCGGCCGAAAACGATTCGGGCGCCCAGGTCCACTCCGGTCAGCGTCGCCTGCACCGTGCGCACGCGATCCAGGCGGCGGAACCGGTCGAACGGGATCCAGTAATCGCGGGCCCAATCGTGCGGGCGGGAGAGCCGGACGCCGAGTTCCTGGCCGCTCACCAGCGCGGGTTTGGCCGAGATCCCGACGACGTCGGCATGCCGGGACAGCCGGATCGCCGCGAGGACGCCCGCGTCCCCGAGCCCGGCGACGACGACGCGCTTTCGGTTCATGTCGCTATCTTGCACCGCGACGTCATGGCAGCCGCGGTTTGATCTCTTCGATGACCCACTGCGCGTAATCGAGGTACTCGTCCACGCCACCCACGGCGGGAACGGGAACCGCGGTCGTCGTCACGCCCTGCTCGGCGAGCCAGCCCAACCGGTCGACGATCTGCGCGGCGCTCATTCCCGGCCGATCGCTTGCGTCGTGGCGGGCGACGTGTCCCTCGCCGACCCGGTTGGTGCCCAGCCCGTGCATCACCTCGAAAGGCCGACCGTCATAGGAAGGTTGGGACTTGATGTAGTCGAGCTTTTCGGCGATCTGCTCGGGCGGTGTCAGAAACGGCCACCACCCCGATCCGAAGGTGGCGGCCCGGCGCAGTGCGGCGTCGGCGTCACCACCGATCCAGATCGGAAGATGGGGTTTTTGAACGGGTTTCGGCTCGAATACGATGTCGGAGAACGACACGTAGCGGCCCTCGAATCGAGGCGCGTCACTGGTCCACAACTCGACGATGGCCGCCAGATACTCGTCGGCGATCCGCCCGCGTTCCCCGAAGGGCACGCCGACGAGCTCGAACTCCCGTGCCAGCCAGCCGACTCCGAAGGTGACCATCATCCGGCCCCCGCTCATCCAGTCCGCGGTGGCCAGCGCTTTGGCCAGCACGATCGGATGGTGCAGCGGCAAGATGGTGACGCAGGAATTGACGGCGACCCGCTCGGTGGCACCGGCGATGAAGGCCTGCGCGGCCGTCGAGTGCAGGTAGTGCGGCCCGGATAAGGCGACGTGGTCGGTGGGGATGACGAGATGTTCGGGCACCGCGATCATGTCGTAGCCCCACTGGTCGGCGCGTTGCATCATGCGCCGCTGTTCGGGCCCGGTGACGACCGCCTCCCAGGGCTGCGAAATCGCCTTGAGGCGCAGCAGGTGCGGAACGGGGAAGGCGAATTTCACGGATGTCCCAGCCAGCGGTCCATGTCCCCAATCTAGGGGTCCGTGTTGCTAACCTGGCGACGTGGACTCCGAAACGGACCCTGCCAGCAGAAAGCCGGCGAACGCGGCGCTGGCCGCGACCAGCCGGGCGTTGCTGTGCATGATGTCCTACGAGGAGGAGATCTCCGGCTATGACCTCAAGAAGTGGATCGACTGGAGCGTCGACCTCTACTACTGGAGCCCTTCCTACAGCCAGATTTATACGGAGCTGAAGAAGCTGGAGGGCCTGGGGCTGGTCACGTCGCGCGTCGAACGCGACGAGGGCACCCGCACCCGCAGGCTCTACAAGATCACCGAAGCCGGGATGGCGGCCGCGATCGAGTGGGTCAACGACGCGCCGGTGGACCCGCCGGTGCTCAAACACAGTGTGCTGCTGCGGGTTACGTTCGGTCATCTGACCAACCCGGCGCGACTCAAGGAACTGCTGCAGGAACATGTCGCCTACGCCGAGGCCCGCCATCGCAAGGCGGTCGAAGATGCCGACGGCGCCGAGGGCGAACCCGCATGGGCGTATTCGGTGATCGCGTTGCGCTGGGCGGCAAAGTACTACGCCGCCGAGCGTGAGTTCGCCCTGGAGCTCATGAAGGACATCGACGAGGCCGACGTCGTCCTGAAGAAGGCGGCGACGGGCGGCTTCGGGAAGCCGCGCCCCACGCCGGGGTATTGGCGCGAAATCGAGAAGCAGGTCCAGGCGAAGCGCGACGCCGACTAGTTCTGACGGTGGCGACCGGTTTCGCCGGTGCGTCGGCGGTGACGCCTCTCGCGGGCCCACGGAGGATTACGGATAGCGAAATCGTATATCGAAATCCCTTGTGTCACTGTGTTTTCAGTGGTCACAGGGCGGGGGTTTTTGTCGGTGGGTCTTCGTAGGGTCTGGGGTATGGATTCGAGCAGTCGGGACGAGATCGTCGAGGTCTTCGACGCGCTCGATGCCGACCTGGACCGCTTGTGCACCTTGTCCTTCGAGGTGTTCACCACCCCGGAACGGTTGCGCGCGCTCGAGCGCATCGAACGCATCGCGCGCCGGCTGCGTGCGCCCGGGCACGCGTTGATCAACCAACTTCGCGCGCAGGCCACCACGACAGAATTGGGCGGCACGTTGCGCTGCGCGCTGGCCGACCGGCTACGCATCACGCCGGCCGAGGCGGGCCGCCGGGTTGGCGAAGCCGCCGATCTCGGGGAACGCCGCGCGCTCACCGGGGAGTTGTTGGCGCCCCCCTTGAACGCCACCGCGACCGCCCAACGCCACGGATTGATCGGCGACGCCCACGTGCGGGTCATCCGCAGTTTCTTTGCCGAGCTGCCCTTCGAGATCGACCTGCCCACCCGCCACGAGGCCGAGGCCGATCTGGCACACCAGGCCGCCAGGTTTCGCCCCGATCAGCTGAACCAGTACGCCCACCGGGTCATGGGCTGGCTCAACCCCGACGGGAAACTCAAAGACGACGAACGCGCCCGCAAGCGCGCCATCACCATCGGGGCACAGCAATACGACGGCATGTCACCCATCCGCGGCTATCTGACCCCCGAGGCGCGCGCCACCTTCGAGCCCGTGCTGGCCAAACTCGGTGCCCCCGGTGTGGCCAACCCCGACGACGAGGTTCCGGTCATCGATGAGATTCCCGATCAGGATGCGGTGCGCCGTGACCTGCGCACCCCAGCGCAGCGCAATCACGACGCCCTGCTGGCCGGGCTGCGCGCCCTGCTGGCCTCCGGGAAGCTGGGCTGCCACAACGGCCTACCGGTCTCGGTCGTGGTGACCACCACCCTGCAAGATCTGGAGGCCGCCACGGGCAAAGCCGTCACCGGTGGTGGCTCATTGGTGCCGATGTCGGATCTGATCCGCATGGCCAGCCACGCCCGTCACTACCTGGCGATCTTCGACCACGGCAAAGCCCTGGCATTACATCACACCAAACGGCTGGCCTCCCCGGCCCAGCGAATCATGCTGTACGCCAAAGACCGCGGCTGCACCAAACCCGGTTGTGACGCACCGGCCTACCACAGCCAAGTCCACCACGTGAGCGGCTGGACCAGCACCCACCGCACCGACATCAACGACCTCACCCTGGCCTGCGGCCCCGATAACCGCCTCGCCGAAAAGGGTTGGACCACCCGCAAAAACGCCCACGGCGACACCGAATGGCGACCACCGGCCCACCTCGACCGCGGACAACCACGAACCAACGCCTTCCACCACCCCGAACGATTCCTCCACCACGACGAAGACGACCCCTAGTTCTGAGGGCGGCGACCCGCTTCGCCCGGCTGCGCCGCGCTCGCGCTCGCCGCGTCCTGGGCCGCGATGTAGCCGTACACCAGGCCCTGCGCGATAGTCGCGCCCGCGCCGGGATACGTCGTGCCGAACGCATTGGCGGCGGTGTTGCCGATCGCGTACAACCCCGCGATCGCGCTGCCGTCCTCGCGCAGCACCCGCGCCCGCTCGTCGGTCTTGAGCCCACCGCAGGTACCCAGGTCGGACAGCACCATTTTCACGGCGTAGAAGGGGCCTTTGACCAACGGACGCAGGTTCGGGCTCGGCTTGATCGTCGGATCGCCGTAGTAGCGGTCGTAGGCGCTGCGGCCGCGGCCGAAGTCGGGATCCGTTCCGGTGGCGGCGTTGTGGTTGAACTGCGTCATCGTCTCGAAGAACTCCGGTACCGGAACGCCGATCTGTGCGCCGAGATCGGTGAGGTTATCCGCCCGGGTCGCGATGCCGGCGTCATACCAGGCCTGCGGGATGCGCATTCGCGGAAAGAGTTCGGCGGCAAAGACATAACTGTTGCGGTACTGCTGATCGAAGATGATCCACATCGTCTCGACCGGGCTGCCGGATCGTTCCAGCTCGAGGACCCGCTGCCCGAAGGACATGTAATCCGCCGATTCGTTGACGAACCGGCGCCCGTTCTGATCCACGATCAGGCAGCCCGGCAGGGACCGTTCCGCCAGCATCACCGCGGGCGCCTTGCCGGGCAGCGGCGCGACGGCCGGGAACCACCACGCCTGATCCATCAGATCGATATCGGCGCCGACTTCCTGACCCGCGCGGATCCCGTCGCCGGTGTTGGCCGCGGCACCGAGGCTGACGTCGGCACCCAACGACTCCGACTGAAATTTCCACCGCATCTCCATGCTGTGGTCGAAACCGCCGGCGGCCAGCACCACGCCGCGCCGCGCGGTGATCTTCACCTCGCGACCACCGTGGTCGGCGACGGCGCCGGCCACTCGCTCACCGTCGCGGACGAGGCGCACCAGCGTGGTCGCGGTCCACACCGGGATCCCGGCCCGCAACACTCCGGTGAACAGACCGGCCGCCAAGCCCTGACCACCCGCGGCGTACCGCCGGCCCAGCATGCGGCCTCCCACCCCCTGCGCCAGTCGCTTGCCATACGTGGAAATGCCCTTGCGCGGCATCCGGGCGACCAGATTCATCCAGCGGTAGTCGGCCCCGGTCGTCGGCATCGGGACACTGACCTCCATCAGGCCGGGCTCCAACCGGGTGCGGTAGTCGCCGAGCAGCGAGGTGTCGAAGGGGCGGCATTCGCAGGTACGGCCGGCCGCGCTGCCGCCGGGCTCCTCGGGGTGGTAGTCGGAATAGTCACGGGCCCAAAACAGCCGCAGCGGCGTCGTGCGGCGCAGCATGTCCACGGTCGCCGACACGTGCGCCAGAAACTGCGCCGATCGCTGCGCGGGTGCCGACCCGGCGACAACCGCGTCCAGGTAGGTGCCCGCGCACTCGGCGGTGTCGCCGGCGTCGGCTGCGGCCAGCACCGGGCTGGCGGGCAGCCACAGTGCGCCACCGGACCGCGCGGTCGAGCCGCCCACGTACGACGATTTCTCCACGATCAGCACCGACAACCCGAATTCGTGGGCGGCCAACGCCGCGGCCATGCCGGTGCCGGAGCCGACGACAAGCAGATCAACGGTCGTGTCGGCGACGGGAAGTCCGGCGGGGATAGTCGTGCTGCGCGTCGTCACATCCGAAACGGTAGGCCGCAGCGGCGCGACACAGAAGAGCCATCCTGATGAGTGGAACAATCGGGCGCACGGACCGGCGCGGGGGAGTTGAATCCTGCTCATGACGTCGCAGATCGAGGCCGACGAGGTTCGGCTGATAGAAGCACAGGCCGCCCCGACACGCTTCGCCCGTGGCTGGCACTGCCTGGGACTGATCCGGGATTTCGCCGACGGCAAGCCCCACGCGATCAACGCATTCGGGCAGAAGCTCGTCGTGTTCCGCAGCGGTGACGGCACCATCAACGTGCTCGACAGCTACTGCCGGCACATGGGTGGCGACTTGTCGCAGGGCCAGGTGAAGGGCGACGAGATCGCGTGCCCGTTCCACGACTGGCGTTGGGGCGGCGACGGGCGCTGCAAGCAGGTGCCGTACAGCCGGCGCACCCCCAAACTGGCCCGCACGCAGGCCTGGACGACCCTGCAACAGGACGGCTTGTTGTTCGTGTGGAACGACCCCGAGCGCAAGCCGGCGCCACCGGAGGTGACGATCCCGCGCATCGAGGGCGCCACCAGCGACCAGTGGACCGACTGGCATTGGTACACCACGGTCGTGGGAAGCAATTGCCGCGAAATCATCGACAACGTCGTCGATATGGCGCACTTCTTCTATATTCACGGCTCGTTGCCCACCTACTTCAAGAACATCTTCGAGGGGCACGTGGCCACGCAATACATGAACGGTGGAAGCCGGCCGGACATGGGCGGCACCGGATCGCAAATGCTGGGCACGACATCGGTGGCGTCCTATTACGGCCCCTCGTTCATGATCGACGACCTGACGTATCACTACGAGCATGGCGATGCCAACACGATCCTCATCAATTGCCACTATCCGATCGATTCGAATTCCTTTGTGCTGCAATACGGCATCATCGTGAAGAAGTCGGATACCCTGCCCGACGACCAGGCTATGCAGACGGCGATCACCCTCGGTGACTACGTCAAGCTCGGTTTCGAGCAGGACGTCGAAATCTGGCGGCACAAGGCACGCATCGACAACCCGCTCCTGGTCGAAGAGGACGGTCCGGTTTACCAGTTGCGCCGCTGGTATCAGCAGTTCTACGTCGACACCGCCGACGTGCAGCCGGATATGGTGGACCGCTTCGAGTTCGAGCTCGACACCACCCGCCCGTATGAGGCGTGGATGAAAGAGGTCGAGGCGAACATGGCGGCTCAGGCGGCGGGTACGGTGTGATGGCGCTCGATTCGCCCGTCAGGCAGGACAATCGACTCGACGAAATGCCGATGATTCCCGTGGTCTGCCGCAACTGCGGCGCGCGGGTGCTGGCACGCAAGAGCAGCTGGAACCAGACCAGCGTGCAGTGGAACGCCGACGCGACGGCCCGGTGCGCCGAGCGCGCCCAGGCCCAACAGATCTCGGCGCCCGGCAGCCCGGGGGTGTTCCTCGCGTGCTCGGCGCTGAGCGAGTCGATTCTGGACGCGGTGCGACACGGCGAGCTGTCTGTGGTCGATGAGCTGGAGGGCGCGGCAACCTAGCTGTGCCAACCGATTTCACAATGTGATAGCGTTTTCTGAAACCGGTTGGTTCCCTTGAGGTCTGGTCGGCGGGACTGGGTTACGCCAGCTGGAAGGCGCTGATCGGCGCCTCGTCGGGGTAGCTGGAGGGGCCGCCCAAGTCGTAGGCGGCATTGATCTCCCTGATGAACTCCGGATCGTGCAGCGGTTCGCTGGGCACGTTGAGCTTGATGCCCCGCGCGTTGAGATCGTCGACCATCATGTCGATGGCCCGTTCGATCGTCAGGTCGTCGGAGCCCTCCATATTCTTTTTCAGCTCGCCGAAGTCGGAGAACACCTCGGCCGACCAATGCACGAGGAACCGCAACTGCTGGGTGTGGTGACGCGCGATCACCTTGTCACCGTTCTTCAGCAGCCAGTGGTCGCGGTCGTCGGCATCACCGGTGAACACCGTGTCGAAGCCCAGTCCGGCCGGAATCTGTTGGTCCAGTGGTCCGTTCGCCTCGCCGCGGTGCACCATCATCTCGTTTTGCACCACGACGCCGCGGTTGTAGATCGGCGGCACGACGCGCTGGGGCGCCTGGAGTGGGCCCTCGGGCCAGTAGGTGAACCCGCTACCCGAGTCGAGCGAGAACCAGGTGATCACCTGAGCCATCTTGATCAGGTAGTCGCCGAACAGACCGGACTTGCCCATCACGCTGGTGAGCCACGTCGGCGCGTTCTCGTGCCGCACGCCGCGGAAACTCGGTGAATCAAGGTGGCCCGGATCGCGATTCGCGCACGGCCCATTGATGTTGAACAGCATCAGCTGCGGTTTGGCGTATTCGGCATTCCAGTAGCTCTTGGCCATCTCCACAAACCGTGCGTTATAGAAGCAGTCGTGCAGTTCGGGATAGAGCACCGAACCGTAGTTGGCGAGATAGCCGCGGAATGTCGGGGTGAGAAACAGATCCAACGTCGGGGTGAACCCTTCGGGGAAGACGCCGCTCATCGTCGCGATCAGTTCGTCGGCCGACGCGAAGTGCTGCGCGATGATCAGCCGCCAGGGGCCCTGGGTGCGCACCACGTCGAGCAGGCGCTCACGCTGGTCGTCTGTGTAGACATCCCGGATCTCCCGAGGTGGTGCGGCCGGCCGCAATACACCGGAAAGCTCCATCCGCCGCTCGTCGGTGAGCATCAGTCGTCTCCTTTGCAGTTCGCGATTAGTTGATTGTGCGCAGCGTCACCGCGACGCGGGAGACGGCTGTCCGGTGATCGGGACGTCAAACCGAAGCGGATGGGCGAACTTGGCGCGCAGCAACGCCCCGACCTCCGCGATGGCCAGCCGGCCGCGTGCGGTGGCATCGGAGCGCATCAGAAAGCCGTGGTACATGCCGGGATACCGAGTGACGGTGGTCTGCACGCCGGCGTCGCGCAGCCGCTCGGCGTAGCGCTCACCCCAGTCCCGGATCGGGTCGCAGCCTCCGGTGACCACGATCGCCGGCGGTAGGCCCGACAGATCGGCCGCATACGCCGGGACCAGATACGGGTCCGTGGGCGGCCCGGCGTCGCCGTCGGTCAGCCCGTGCATGTAGTCGATGTCGTCGCGAGCAAGCAGCGGTGCGTCGGGCAGCGCGGCGATCGAGGCAACGGACATGTCGCGGTCCAGGCCGGGATAGAGCAGCACCTGCGCACAGATAGCGGGTCCGTGGCGATCGCGCGCGGCCAGCGCCACCGCCGCGGCCAGCGAGCCGCCGGCGCTGTCGCCGACGACCGCGAGCCGGTCGACGTCGACGCGCAATTCTCCGGCGTTTCGTGACACCCATTCGGTGGCGGCGTAGGCATCGTCGAACTGCGCGGGCGGCGGCGACTCCGGGGCCAACCGGTAGTCCACGGCCACGACGGTGGCCGCCGAGGCCGAGGCCAGCTCACGGGCCAGCGGCTCGAAGGAGTGGTTGGAACCCATCACCAGTCCGCCGCCGTGTAGATAGATCAATACCGGTGCACCGGAATCCCCTGTCGGACAATAAATCCGGATGGGAACTCTGTCGGCGCCACCGGGTATGACCGTGTCGGTGACGCTGGTCATCTCGGGCATCGGCTGCGGCAGCGGTGCGGATTCGAGTCCGGCGCGCACCGCGGCCAAACCCCGTTGCCGCATCGGAGCGATCTCGCCGAACGAGGCGACCCGCGCGGCCGCGTCGGGGTCCGGGGTGGGAGCCTTCATCGTCTCAGCTTTGGCGGGCGTTGCGCGGCAAGCACGTTCGCGCGTTCGGTCATGGCCGTGGCGACGGATGGCTGGGTGAGTAAATAGAAGCGGCCCTCGGCGGCCTGCTCGAAAACCGTTTCGGCCGCGGCCAGGGGATCCATGGCCCCGGCCTTGATCTCGAGCATGGCCGCGCGCTGCCGCTCGGCGGCTGCGGCGTCCGTGGCGGCCGACGCGTCCACCCCGCCCGCCGATTCGAAGATGTTGGATACCACCGCGCCCGGCAGCACGGCCTGCACGTGAACATGGTGGCCATGCCCGGCCGACTCGACGTCGAGGCGCAGGCATTCCGTCATCGCCAGCACCGCGTGCTTGCTCACGATGTAGGGCGCCTGCAAGGGGATCGCCACCACCCCGCCGACCGAGGACAGGTTCCACACCCAGGCCGGCTCGTCGGTGGCCAGCATCCTCGGCAGGAACGCGCGCACGCCGTGGAAGACACCGCTGACGTTGATGTCCATGATGCGCTGCCAGTTGGCCACCGGCGTGTCCCACAGGTAGCCGAATTGTTCGACGCCGGCGTTGTTCACCAATAGCCGTACGGCACCAAAGTCCCGGTACGTCGTCTCGGCGAGCCGCTGCATGGCATCCGGGTCGCGCACGTCGCAGACGGCATTGTGAGCCACGCCCCCGGTCGCGCACAGCTCGCCGCACAGCGTCGCGACGGCGTCGGCGTCGATGTCGGCCAGCACGACCGTCATCCCCAATGCCACGGCGTGGCGGGCCATCCCGGCGCCGATACCGGCACCGGCGCCGGTGATGACCGCGACTCCGCCCCCGAAGGCTTCCCGAGCGTCCATGACTAGGAGTCGGCGGCGCTTCCGGCGTGCAGTTCCGAGAGCAGAACCGAGTTGGCGGTGTCGAGGATCACGTCCATCTCGGTGAATTCCAGTCCGTTGGCGCCGCGCCGAACGCCTACGTCGACCACACCGCTGGACACCGCGAACGGTACGAAGTTGGCGATCTGGTTGACGAACAGGTAAAACCGCGCACGGGTGACGCCGCCGTCGGTGCCGGTGCGGCACAGGTTGGTGGCGTGGTGCCGCAACGGGTAGGGGCTCTGCTTGCGGTGCTCGGACAGCCATTCCATCACCGCGTCGCGGCCGGTGAGCTCCGGCGACATCAGCTCTTCGAAAGGACTTGCGCCAGAATCGCTTCGGGTCACGTACCGAACGTCATCGGCGTAGCGCGCCGCGAGTTCGTCGTAGTGGGCCTCGTCGTAGTGGTACCAGAAGGACGCGATGAACTCCTGCAATTCGGGCAGCGTGATGTCGTCGCTCATGGCATCAGTCAACTCCGGGTGCGGCCCGGTAACACCTCGGATGCCCGGTCAGTGGAACACGGTGTGGAACTCAGCCGGTGATCAGGCTCCACAGTCCGCCGGTGCTGGCGTGCAGCGCCGCGTCGGTGACCTGTTCGTCCCAATACCGCACCGAGCCGAACTCCGAACGCCAGGCGAGCGCGGCCCGGGTGAACTCGTGCAACGCGTGCTCACGGGTGGTGCCGATCGCGCCGTGCACCTGGTGGGCGTTGCGTACCACCACTGAAGTCGCGTGCCCGGCGCACGAACGCGCCACGGCCACAAGGAAAGCCAGGTCGGGCGTCGACCATTCACAAGTGACCGCGGCGTGCAGTGCGGCCTCGGTCGCCGCCCGGGCCAGCGCGGCCTCGGCGGCGATGTCGGAGATCAGGTTCTGCACAGCCTGGAATTTGGATAGGGGGCGGCCGAACTGGACCCGTGAAGACGCGTGGTCGATGCACAGTTGCAGGATCCGATCCAGGGCGGCACTCACTTGGATGGATCGCGCCAGGGCGGCTTTCAGCCGCAGCTGGGTGAGGAGGGCCGCGGTGACCGGGACGCCTTGCAGGGTGGCCGGCTCGGCGGCCACCGTGTCACGTGGCTCACCGATGAGGTTGCTGCCCGGGGTGATCGTGAGCTGCCCGGCGGCGACGTCGGCGGCTCGGTGCCCGCCCTCGGCTCGCCACACGACCACGACCCGGTCGGCCGAAGCGGCCCAGGGCACGTCTGTCGCGGTTCCGTGTTTGTCGAGCACGCACATGGTCCGAACGGCATCGCCCGCGGGCATCCCGCTGGTCTCCAGAAGCCAGCACGCCAATAAGTCATGCTCGGCCAACGGGATTCGGACCCCATGCCTGACCGCTGCGGCCAGGAGTTCGGCCGCTTCGTACCAACTTGCCCCGCTGCCCCCGTGCTGTTCCGCACCGGTCAGTCGGGCCAGGCCGAGCTCGTCGAGGCGCTGCCAGAGGGCGGGGTCGCGCTCGACCGTCCCCGCGGGCGGGTGCTTTTCGCGGTAATCGGAAAATAACGCTCCCATCATGTCGACGAGCGCGCCGTCAACCGAAGGCCGGGCGCTCATCGCATGCCCAATCCGCGCGCGACCACGCCACGCAGGACCTCGTTGGTGCCGCCGCGCAGGGTAAAGCCGGGCCGCTGATCGAGGGCCGCACGCACCAGGCCCGAGAATCTCGAGTCGGGGGAGTCGTGCAGGGCGGCAAATTCCGCGACATCGCCTTCGGCGATGGTGCCCAGCACCTTGACCACCGCGGCGGGCAGGTCCGCGGGCTCGTGCCGTTCCAGCGCACCGGCCACCGCGGTGGACATCTGATGCAAGCCGGCGATGCGCGCCACCAGTCTCCCCAGATTCGGATCGCGAGGGATGGCGTTTGACGCCATGCGGTCGGCGCAGGTCGCCAACAGCACAAACGTGGACAAGAACCGCTCGGGCCCGCTGCGTTCGAAGGCGAGCTCGGAGGTCACCTGCTGCCAGCCGTTGCCGATCTCACCGAACACCATGGCGTCGGGGACGAACGCCGAATCCAGGATCACCTCGTTGAAGTGGTGGGCGCCGTTCATCGACACGATCGGCCGGATCTCGATGCCGGGTCCGCGCAGGTCGATGATGAACTGGCTCAGCCCTGCATGCCGATTCGCCGGGTCCACCGGCGCGGTGCGCGCCAGTGCGATGAACGCGTGCGCGAGGTGGGCGCCTGAGGTCCACACTTTGCTGCCGGTCAGCGACCAGCCCCCGTCGACGCGGCTGGCGCGGGTGCGCACGCTGGCCAAATCGGAGCCCGAGTCCGGCTCGCTCATCCCGATGGCGAAGAAGCATTCTCCGCGCACGATGCGGGGGAGGAACTCCTGCTTCTGTTCTTCCGTGCCGTATTTGAGCAGCGAGGGCACGATCTGGCGGTCGGCGATCCAGTGCGCGGCGACGGGTGCGCCCTCGGCCAGCAGTTCCTCGGTCACGACGAACCGTTCCAGGAACGAGCGCCCGTGGCCGCCGTATTCGGACGGCACCGTCATGCCCAACCAGCCACGTTCGGCGAGCGCGGCGGTGAATTTCTCGTCCCAACCCGTCAACCAGGCATCGACCGACGGGGTGAAGGCCCCGGCGACCACTTGGTCGGCAAGGAAATCGCGCACCTCGTTACGCAATTCCTCGGTCGCCGTGGCGTCGACGCTGGCGGGCGGCACCAAACGGGGGAGCGTCATCGGTGCGTAGTCCACTTCGCGGGCGGGTTGATGGTCCAGACCCGCGTCGGGCCGTCGCTGGTGATATCGAGAGGCGCGCTCATGAGGGCAACTGTAGTGACTTGCTCCGCGGACATTTTTCGAACCTGGCGCGGCCGAGTTCGCGGCTTCGATTCGCGCGACGGAGGCCGTTGTCCAAGGGTGACGAATTCTTCCGGACAGAGGTTGATTCGGGGTCAACCGAACGTGTGCTGTTCGAGACTGAAACGCTCCCGCAGCAAACGTTTGAGCAATTTGCCGCTGGGGTTCTTCGGAAGCGCATCCACGAGAAAGACACGTTTGGGAGTCTTGAATCCGGCCAGGTGCGCCCGGCAGTGAGAGAACAGTTCCTCCTCGGTGAGGGTGACGCCGTCGCGGGGGACGACGGCGGCCACCACCGCCTCCACCCACACCGGGTGGGGCAGCCCGAACACCGCAACCTCTTGAACACCGTTGTGCCAGTAGAGGATTTCTTCGACCTCTCTGCTGGCCACGTTCTCGCCACCGGTCTTGATCATGTCCTTCTTGCGGTCCACGACGTGCAGCAGTCCGTGTTCGTCGTAGTAGCCCAGGTCGCCGGAGTGGAACCAGCCGCCCCTGAAAGCCGCCGCGGTGCGTTCCGGGTCGTTCAGGTAGCCCGGGGTCAAATGCGGGCTGCGGTGGGCGATCTCGCCGACCACGCCGGCAGCGACGGGGTGGTCGGCGTCGTCGAGGATGACTGTTTCCACGTTGACCACCGGTCGTCCGGCCGAACCGGCGTGCGCGTCCTGCTCGTCGGGTCCCAGCGCGGAGGCCAGTGGCGCCATCTCGGTCTGGCCGTAGAAATTCCACAGTCGCAGGTGGGGCAGCCGCTCGCGGATCTCGTGCAGGATTTCCGCGGGCATTGCCGAGGCGCCGTAATAGCCCTTGCGCAGGCTGGACAGGTCCACCTGGTCGAATATCGGTGAGCGCAGCAGCGAGATCCACACCGTCGGGGGAGCGAAATAGCTGGTGACGCGGTAACGCTCGATGGTGCGCAACACCGTTTCGGGGTCGGGGCGCGGCAGGATGATGCTGGTGGCGCCCAGATAGATGTCGGTGGCCAGGAAGTTGTCCAGCTGGGCGCAGTGATACAGCGGCAGCGAATGGATCTCGACGTCGTCGTGCGACATCTCGCCGGCGACGATCGTGCTGGCGTACTGCCACATCAGGCTGCGGCTGGTGTGGATGGCGGCCTTGGGGCGGGATTCGGTTCCGCTGGTGTACATCAGCCGCACGGGTTGGTCGTCGTCGATGTGCGGGTTCGGCGCCGGTGTGTCGGTGGTCAGCCATTGGGCGAAATCCGCCCAACCGGGCACGCCCTGGTGTCCCCTCGGCAGCAGGGCGACTTTGGTCCTGACCACACCGCCACGCCGGATCGCCTCTTCGGCGGTCGGCGTCAGATCCGCTTCGACGACGAAGCCGCCGACCTGACTGTGATCGAGGATGTAGGCGATCTCCTCGGCGGTCAGCATGAAGTTGACCGGCACCAAAACCACGCCGGCACGCGCCGTCGCGAATGCCAGCACGGCGTACTGCCAGCAGTTGCGTGACAAGAGTCCTAATCGGCCGCCGGGTCCAAAACCGCTGTCGTGCAACGCCGCCGCGGTCCGGTCTACCAGATCGTCGAATTCGGCAAAGGTCAGCGCGACGGCACCGTCGATGATCGCGATCTTGTGCGGGTGCCGGCGGGCCGACCGCCGGGGAATATCGCCGAGTCCATGGCTTCGCGCCCGCTCGATCATGGCGTCGACGTCATCGGACTGCATGCCGGTCACGGTAAGCGCCGACGCCCGTTTGCGGGTCGTCCGCATCCCGCTGAGTAGACAAAGCCCTGCCCCTGGCCGCGGATCGCCCCGATACTCGTTGCCATGAGCACTGGCGTCCCCATCACGACCGAAACCGCCGGATGGGCGGGTCCGGATCCCGCAGACGTCGACGAACTGCGGGCCAACCTGCGTCAGGCGGACCCCGGGGTGCTGGTCGCCGTCCTGGCGCAATTGACCGGCGATCCGGCGGTGGTTGACCGGTTCGCACCGAAAATCACCTATGCGCCCGACCCGCCGGAACAGGCCGGCGCCACCGATCCGGAGACGGCCGCGCGGCTCATCGAGGAGATCGTCGCCGCACTGCGGCAGCCGCGCCGGGCGGACGCTGTGCCCGCCGACGACCTCGACCTGTTCACTCGTGTCGCCCCCGTCGCGCTCGGGGGAGAGATCGGGCCCGAATATCTCCGACTATTGCTCGAGCAAGGCGGTTTCCAGCCCTCGCAACCGGTGCTACCGCGCACCGCGAAACTTCCCACGGGCTTTCGGGTTGTCATCATCGGCGCGGGCATCGCCGGGATCACCGCCGCGCTCGCGTGTGCGGAGGCCGGCATCGACTACCAGATCATCGAGCGCAACGACGAGGTCGGCGGCACCTGGTACACCACCACCTATCCCGGCATCGGGGTGGACACACCCTCGGCGTACTACTCGCTGTCGCGCGACATCAACGGCGACTGGTCGAGCTACTACCCGCAGGGCGCGGAGTACCAGGCCTACCTGGTGTCGGTGGCGGACAAGAACGACCTGCGCAAGCACACGCGGTTCGGTACCAAGGTGGAAGCGTTGTGGTGGGAGGAGCGGCGCCGGCAGTGGCAGATCCGTTCGGTCGGCCCGGACGGAACGCGCGACGTCAGTCACGCGAACGTGGTGATCCCGGCCGCCGGATATCTCAACCGGCCGCGTTGGCCGGATCTGCCTGGCCGCGAGACGTTCTCGGGAATTTCGATCCATTCCGCGCAGTGGGATCGGAGGCTGGATCTCACGGGTAAGAGGGTCGCGATCATCGGAGCCGGCTGCACCGCGGTCCAGATCGTCGACGCGTGCGTTGACCAGGTCGCGCACCTGACCGTGTTCCAACGCCAGCCGCACTGGGTCGCGCCGCGACGGCGGGCATCCGACGACGTTCCCGCCTACCGGCGGTGGCTGGGCACGCGGCTGCCGTACTACGCCAATTGGGTTCGGCTCAAGTCCTATTGGGGGACATCGGACAACAACTATCCGGTGATCCTGCATGACCCGGATTGGGCGGCCGGGCATCTATCGATTTCGCCGGCCAACGACGTGCTGCTGCAGATCTGCCTCGAGTACATCGATCGCGTGTTCGGGGCGGGCAGCGAGCTCGCCCGCAAGGTCACGCCCGACTTCGCTCCCTACGGCAAGCGGATCATCCGCGATCCCGGCGGCTACTACGCGGCGCTGGCCCGCGAGCACGTGGACGTCGAGGCCAGTGAGCCGGCCCGGGTCAACGAAGCCGGAATCGTGACCGCCGACGGCACGCAGATCGACCTCGACGTCATCGTCTACGCGACCGGCTACCACCTGGATTTCCTTTCCGCCGTGGATATTCGGGGACGCGGCGGCAAGAAGCTGACCGACGAGTGGGGCGACGCTCCCCGGGCCTACCGCGGCGGGATGGTGCCCGGATTCCCGAACATGTTCGTTTCCTCGGCGCCCAACTACAGTCCGGGACACGGCGCCGGCCACAACTTCGGTGTCGAGGTGATGGTGCACTACGTGATGGAATGCCTGCAGTTGATGGCGCTGCGCAAGGCCTCCACCATGGAGGTGACGCAGCGGGCCTACGAGGACTACGTCGCCGGCATCGATGCGGCCATGGCCGACACCGTGTGGCGCCACACCCCGTCGGCCCACACCTACTATCGCTCGGGTGGCCGGATCGTGATCTCCTTCCCGTACCGCCTGGTCGACTTTTGGCGCGACCATCGCGCCCCGGTAGAAGAGGATCTCGAACTGCGATGAGCGACGGGTTACTCTTGGGCAAAACGGCTTTGGTCACCGGCAGCAGCCGCGGCATCGGCCGTGCCGTCGCACAGCGCCTGGCCGCCGAGGGCGCCACCGTGGCGGTCACGGCGCGATCGCACACGTCGTCGTTGTCGACGCGGGCGGGAACGACCACCGCCCTGCCCGGCGCCATCGGCGAAACGGTGGAGCTGATCGAGGCCGCCGGTGGTTCGGCGTTCGGCATCGCGTGCGACCTGGAGGATGCGCAGCAGCGTGACGGTCTGGTCGATGCGGTCCTGGACCGCACGGGACACATCGACATCCTGGTCAACAACGCCGGTTTCGCGGACTACTCGTTGGTCGAGGACATGAGTTTGGAAACGTTCGACCGCACCGTGGAGCACTACCTGCGCGTTCCGTTCGTGCTGACGAAATCGGCCGTGCCGCATATGCGTAACCAGGGGGCGGGCTGGATCGTCAACATCGGTTCCGTCACGGGCGTGGCCCCGGTGCGGCCGTACCGGGAATACAACAAGACATCCGGCGACGTGATCTACGCGTCCCTGAAAGCCGCCCTGCACCGGTTCACCCAGGGCGTGGCCGCCGAGGTGCTGGACGCCAACATCGCGGTGAATTGCGTCGGCCCGTCGACGGCGGTCCGCACACCCGGTGCCGCGCAGCTGATCCCGGATTCGTTCCCGACCGAACCGGTCGAGTACCTGGCCGAGACCGTGCTGGCGATGTGTCATGTGCCCGCCGCGGAGCGCACCGGGCTGGTCGCCTTCAGCCTGCATTACCCGTGGTCGCAGCAGCTACCGGTGCACAGCCTGGACGGTACCGGCGTGCTGCCCCCGTTAGCGCCGCCGGCGACTGCCAATCCGAATATTCTGCCCGCCGGCGTCTAGATCAGTACCGGGTCGGCGATCGCGCAGAAGCTGTGGCAGACGCGGTCGCGGATGATCACGTCCGTGGTCTCCGGGTCGAACCAGCGGTCCACCACCGCCCAGTGGATGGGGTGCATCAGGTAGGGCCCCATCAGCGCGTCGACGTCGGCGAACTCCTGCTCGAACACGTGTGTCCACGAGCAGGTTCCGACCGCCGCGGCCACCCGGCTCAGCTGCCAGGCCCGGATCGTCGGCAGATACCGCGGCATCGCGGATAGCTCGCGTTCGAACCGGGTGACGGTGTGCCCGGGTGTGCCTGGCTGCACGCGCAGCAGGAGCGCCCGGTAGACCGTGCCGGGTTTCTCGCCGCGGCGAACGGGTGTGCCCGCGTAGCCCACACCGTTGACCCGATCCACCGACGGATCGGCCAGCACGGCGGCGAGATCCTCTGCCGCACGGTCACATTGGCCTTTGGTCGCGAACCGCAGGTGCGCCAGGATATCACCCCCGTTGCGCGAGCCGGGCAGCGTCGGTTCCACCACCTGGCGTAGCGGCGCCGCGGCACGGGCGGCGCTGCGCAACTCCGCGAGAATCCGGTCGCGATCGGCCGCGGCGACGTCGACGAGTCGCGTGACGCTATACATCGCACAGTCCGTCCACGTCGTCGGCGGCAGCGGCGAAGGACCGGGACCGCTCGGTCACCAATTCGCCGAGCCGCGCCCACCATTCGCCCAGCGTCGGATCGGGACGACCCTTCCAGGTCATCTCCCACCACGCCTGCGCATTGGTCAGTGTCCAGGTTGCCGTGATGACGTTGACGTCGTCGTCGAACCAGATCGGTGGGCTCACCAGAATGTCGCGCAACCGCATCCCCCGTGCCCGCGCCCCGGGGGCGTAGTCGGCGAGGTAGGCGTCGACGAATCGGCGGGCGCATCCGGGTCGGGTCAGCACCCGGTCGATCACGAAGACTTCGCCGTCGGCCATGCGCCGACCGTATGCCAGCCGGGCGGCGCGGCGTCGGCAGCTCCCGACCACCGGGAACCTACCGTTGCAGCAGATCGGCTAGCGCCGCAACCGCTTCCTTGCGCGCCCGGTGCGCGATGTCGAGCATCGGCATCGTCATAAATCCGTGGATGCCGCCCTCGTAACGCAATTGCACGGTGGGCACGCCGGCCGCCTCGAGCGCAGCGCCGAAGGCCAGTCCCTCGTCGCGCAGAGGATCGTGGCCGACGACCACCACCACGGCGGGCGGCAGCCCGCGCAGGTCGGCGTTCAGCGGTGTGGCGTAAGGGTGCGCGCGGTCCTCGAACGACGGCACGTAGCAATCCCAGTACCACTGCAGCGCCGGCCTCGGGTTGTAGTAGCCCTGGCCGAACAGCCGGTAGGACTCGGTTTCGAAGTCGGCGGCGATCACCGGATAGAGCAGCAGTTGGGCGGCCGGCATCGGGCCGCCGCGGTCGCGGGCCATCACCGCGGTCACCGCGGCCAGGTTGCCCCCGGCGCTATCACCGCCCACGACGAGGCGTTCGGGATCGGCCCCGAGCGCGGCGGCGTTGTCGTAGGCCCAGCACGTCACGGCGTACACGTCCTCGGCAGCGGCCGGCCAGGAGTTTTCCGGAGCCAGCCGATAGTCGACCGAAACAACAACGGCGGGAACAAGGTTGGCGATGTTACGGCAGAGACCGTCGTGGCTGTCCAGATCGCAGAACACGAACCCGCCGCCGTGCGCGTACACGACGATGGGGAGCGGCCCCACGGCCTCGGGCCGGTATACGCGCACGGGGATCGGGCCGCCCTGACCCTCGACCGAGCGATCGGCGACCTCGGCGATGGATTCGGGCTGCGCCGGCGGCACCAATCTGGACCGGATGAGCGCCCGGGCCCCGTCACCGCTCATCTCCTGGACCGGTGGAAACCCGCCATCCAATTGCTCGATGATCGCCGCGATCTGCGGGTCGAGGCTCACGCGTACTGCAGGGCCGGTCGCTGCGCCGGGGCCGCCCGCAACGGACGCAACGGCTGCAGCGTCGGCGCCACCCGCTGCGGGCCGTCTTCGACGTTGCGCCAGATGCCCATCGCCGTCATGCGCACCGGGGCGGCCAGCCGTTGATCGAACGTCATGCGATTCATCGGGCCGCACACCGACACCGCGGCGACCACTTCCTGGGCCTCGCCGGGGCCGCCGATCGGCGCTGCGACGCAACCGAATCCGAGCAGCGACTCCTCACGCTCGAAGGCGACGCCGTGGGCACGCACCTTCGCCAGTTCAACGGCGAGTTGGGCACCGCTGGAGATCGAGTACTTCGTCTGACGCACCCGCAGGTCGAGCTCGGGCTCACCGTCGCGGTAGGCCAGGATCGCCTTGCCGACGGCCGTACAGTGGGCGGGCTGACGAGCACCCACGCGCGTGGGGATCCTGTGGTCGCCGACCTTGTCGAGGTAGACGACGTCGGCTCCGTCCAGCACCGCGAGGTGCACGACAAGCCCGGTGGCGCGGTGCAATTCGCCCAGCAGGGGGCCGGCCGCCCGCACCAGCCGATCCTGGTGCACGGCCAGCGAGCCCAGCTCGACCAGCCGCATGCCGAGCTCATAGTCGCGGCCGCTGCGGCGCAGCCAGCGCAGTTGCACCAGCCGCTCGAGCATCCGGTGCGCCGACGAGCGCGGCAGGCCGGTACGCCGCACGATCTGAGCCAGCGTCAGCCGTCCGGGCCCGTCGAACGCGTCCAGCACCAGCGAGATGCGGTCGATGACCGCGGTGGGGGTTTCGACAGGCGCCGGCATATATCCTCCTGGCTGGCATATTCCTATTAGGAAGATAGTTCTATCACACCGCTGTGGCCGCTGTCACACACCGCGCGAGCGCGGAAGCGGCGGTTCTCTCTCGCGCTCGTAACGCGGGGGTGCATCTTGGCGCGATATTCCGCCGTGGCGTTACGGCCGCGGGCAGTACACCCAGACTTCGCGAAGGAAATTCAGGCGTTGGCGGCCGAGCGGCCGGCGCGGCGCCCGTAGAAGCTGCCGTCACCGAGCGAGACGCCACTGGCGTAACCCCAGGCGGCGAGGCCGGCGGTGCAACGGCCGGCGGCGAAGAGTCCCGGGATGGGCGCGCCGCTGACGTGCAGCACCTCGGCGTCCAGCGTGGTGGCCAGCCCGCCCAGCGTGAAGCCGCCCGTGCTTTCCCGCAGGTCGATCGCTCCGACCGGGGAGCCGATCGGCTTGATCCACTCGGGCTTCTTATGCAGCAGCGGATCCTCGCCGCGCGCGGCGCCCGCGTTGTAGGCGGCCACCGTGGCCTGCAACGACCCGGGCGGCAGGCCCATGTCGCGTTCCAGGTCGGCGACGGTGTCGGCCACCCAGGTCGCCGGGCGCAGCATGAGCTTCGGCGACCACGAGCCCATCGCCTCCTCCTGCGCCGCACCGTCGATGATCAGATAGGCGATGTTGTCCTGCTGGTACAGGGTGAGCTGGCCGATCCGTCCCGGGTAGGTGTCCTCGGCGACATAGCGCTGACCGCGTCCATTGACCAGGATGCCGCGCACCAGCTGCTGGGGGTCGACGAAGATCGCGACCTCGGTGGCGTCCATGTGCGCCAGGTCGGCGCCCAGCGCCTGCGCCATCCGGATCGACTGCCCGTCGTGCTGCTCGATGGAAGCGGCCGGCCGGCCCGCAATGCGCGGCGCATAGCGCGCCACCATCGCGTCGTTGTAGGCGAAGCTGCCCGTGGCGAGCACGACTCCGCGGCGCGCCCGGACGGTCATGTCGTTCCCGTACTGGCGGGCGCAGATACCCACCACCCGGCCGTCGGATTCCACGATCAGCCGCTGCACCCGCACGTCGTAGAGCGCTCGCGCGCCGGCGGCGGTGGCCGTTTCGACGAGCGGCTTCATCAGCATGTAGCCGGCGCTGGCCTCGCCCTGCTTCTTGTTCTGCATTTGCGGGACGTGCCCGCGCGGGGCGGGGGAGGCGATGGTGTTGAACGGGTAGGAGTTTTCGCCACCGCTGTACATCAGCCCCTGATCGCCCATGGGCTCCCACCCGGGCTCGGAGAAGAACTCCGCCTTGAACGGCACACCGCAGCCGACAAGCCAGTCGAAGTGCGCGACGCTGCCGGCGCAGTAGTCGGCGATCCTGTTTTCGTCGGCCCCGGGCCCCATGGCCACGTTCAGGAACGCCGCCATGTTGTCGACGGAATCGGTGAAACCGCAAGCCTTTTGCAGTGGTGTGCCGCCGCCGAGGTAGATAAAACCGCCGGCCATCGACGCCGCGCCGCCCCAGGAGCCGGTGCGTTCCAGCACCAAGACGTCGGCGCCGGACCGGGCCGCTTCGACCGCCGCGGCGGCGCCCGCGATCCCGTATCCGGCGATGACGACGTCGGCGTCGGCGTCCCAGGCGGTGATCGACGACGCCGCGATCGGCGTCACGTCGGATTCGGGTGTCACAGCCGCATCGCCGCGGGCATCTCGCCGACCCACTGGTGGCCCCAGTAGCTGTCCGCGGTGATTTCCTCTGCGGTGTAATAGGTTTCGTCGACCCGCATCCCGTCGGTGCCGAACTCGATGTCCCAGTCGCCGGGGGCGCGGACATAGAACGAGACCATCTTGTCGTTGGTGTGGCGCCCGAGGGTGGACGAGAGCTGGAAGCCCCCGGCGTTGACCCGGTCCAGCGCCTGCCCGACGGCGTCGAGGGCGTCGACCTCGACCATGATGTGGACCAGGCGCGGGTCGCGCTGGTGCGCGGCGGGCACGATCGCCAGGCTGTGGTGTCGCTCGTTGATGCCCAGGAACCGAACCCGCACCGGGCCAAACTCTTTGGGCAGCGGCACCCGGAACGCGCCGCGGGCGCGGAAACCCAGAACCTCGGTGTAGAAATCGAACAGGCCGTTGGCGTCCACCGCCGGCACCACCACGTGGCCCATGCCCTGGTCGCCGGTGACGAATCGCGCGCCGAACGGGGTGACGATGGGGCTGTGGTCGAGCACCGCGCCGTGGAACACCTCGAGCGTGGTGCCTGCGGGATCCTCGAAGGTGATCACCTCTTCGACGCGGCGGGCCTCGGCCTCCTCGGTGGAGAGCTGTTTGTACGCCACGCCGGCGCCGTCGAGGGCGGCCTGCACTCGTTGCAACCCCGGGTGGTCGCGCACTTCCCAGCCGACGGCCAACACCCGGTCGGTCGCACCGGGCACCACGATCAGCCGGGCCGCCCGCTCGTCCATCCGCAGATACAGTGCCGACGGGTCGGGGCCCTTACCTTCGGCGAAACCCAGCACCCCGAAGGCGAACTGGCGCCAACGGTCGATGTCGTTGGTCGAAATGGTGATGTAGCCCAGGCTTTTCAGGTCGCTCACGTCGCGAGTCCTCCGGCTCAGATCAGGGCCCGCAGCGGGCCTTCGGGCGGGTCGATCCCGATCGAACTCAGCGCCGACGCGTGGTAGGTGGTGCCGGGCACATGGATGGCGTGCATCTGGCCGACGTGCACGTCACGCCAATACCGTTGCAGCGGCTTGTCCATCCGGGCCGCGTTGCCGCCCGAGCGGGCGAAGATCTCGTCGACCGCCGACACAGCCCGCCACACCGCGCGAATCTGGGTACGGCGCCCGGCCGCGCGATCGGCGAACGACACCTCTTTACCCGCCGCGACCATGTCGTAGATGCGGTCGGCGTTGGCCAGCAGTTCCTGGCGGGCGGCGTTGATGTCGGCGGCGGCCTCGCCGATCGCGTGCATCACGTAGGGATCGTCCTTGATCGCGGTGCCGGTGGCGCCCACCCGGCCCCGCTGGTAATCCAGGTGCGCGGCCAGCGCGCCCTCGGCGATGCCGATGGTCGCCGCGGAAATGCCGAGCGGGAACATCGTCGACCACGGCATCAGGTACAGCGGCTCGGTCATGCCGGCCTCACGCTGGGCCGTGCCGTCCATCACCTTCGCCGCGTCCATGGTGCGGTAGGCCGGGACGAACGCGTCGGAGACGATGACGTCCTTGGAGCCGGTTCCGCGCAGCCCCACCACATTCCACGAGTCCTCGACGATCGCGTAGTCCTTGCGCGGCAGGATCATGTGCAGCATTTGCGGCGGCATCAACGGGATGCCCTTGTCATCGCCGAGCATCGCCCCCAGGATGATCCAGTCGCAATGGTCGGTGCCCGAGCTGAACTGCCAGCGGCCGTTGAAGAGGTAGCCGCCGTCGACGGGCTTGGCCACACCCTGCGGTGCATACGGCGAGGCCATCCAGGTGTCGACGTCGTCGGCCCAGACCTCGGCAGCCACCTTCGGGTCGGCATACGCCAACTGGTGGGGGTGGACGCCCACCACGCCGACGATCCAACCGGCGGCCGGGTCCAGTGCCGCGGTGGCCATCGCCGTCTCGGCCCATTCGCGGGGGTGGACCTCAAACCCCTGGTAACTCTTGGGCTGCAACAGCCGGATCACGCCGGCGCCCTTCATCAGCTTGACGGTGTCGTCGGTCAGCCGGCCGAGTTGTTCGGCTTCCGCGGCCTGGTCGCGCAACTGGTCGGCCATGGCCACGACCCGGTCGAGTACCCGCTCGCTCATGTTTGTCGTCCTTACCTGTGGGTGCCTAGTAATGGTCTACCGCAGTCACGGCCCGTCCCAAAGGAAATCCCGATGAGCGGACACAACACGGTCAAAATTCGACATGAACATCGGTGCCGGCCGGCCGAGCCTGACAGGCCAGAATCAGGCCTTCCTCGAGAGCTCCGGCGTCGAGCACGTCGCACGGGGCCATGTGGACATCGCCGGTGACGACGGTCGCCACGCACGAGCCACAGCGGCCCTCCCGGCACGAGTGGGGCACGGCGATCCCCGCCGCGAGCAATGTCTCGACCAGCGTCTGACTGTTGGGCCAGCGCAAGCGATGCCGTTGACCGTCCAGATCGACTTCGACGCGCGTGACGTGGGGCATGCGGCGATCGTCGGTCACCGGGCGCGCGCCGACGAGCCCGCGCGCCCGGTGGTCGGGAAAACTCGCCTCCAGCGTCCGGTGACCGGGAGGGGGAGCGGTTCGCGACGTCCGAGGACCTACGGTGAGTACTTGTGAGCGATCCCGGCCGGCAATCTCTCGATGTCGTCGTGGTCGGCGCTGGGTTCGCCGGCCTGTACGCCCTGCACAAGCTGCGCAGCCAGGGCCTGTCGGTGCGAGTGCTGGAAGCCGCACCCGAACTCGGTGGCACCTGGTACTACAACCGGTATCCCGGCGCGCGCTGCGATGTCGAGAGCGTCGATTACTGCTACTCGTTCTCCGATGAACTCC
The DNA here is from genome assembly GCF_004298145.1 of Mycobacterium sp. GTDB lineage: Bacteria > Actinomycetota > Actinomycetes > Mycobacteriales > Mycobacteriaceae > Mycobacterium. Next base: position 94,941 of record NZ_SCRH01000068.1, on the reverse strand, counting down.
AGCAGGAATGGAACTGGACCGAACGCTACGCGACCCAAGCGGAGATCCTCGAGTATCTGAACTGGGCCGCCGACAAACTCGACCTGCGCCGCGACATCGTGCTGAGCACCCGCGTGATCTCGGCTGCACTTGACGAGACGACGCTGCGCTGGACGGTCACCACCGATACCGGGCGGACCATCTCGGCGCGGTTTTGCCTCATGGCAACCGGTCCGTTGTCGGCCGCGCTGACCCCGGACTTCAACGGCCTGGACGCCTTTGCGGGCGAGATCTACCACACCGCCGAGTGGCCCGACCGCCCCGTCGAGTTCACCGGCAAGCGGGTGGCGGTCATCGGTACCGGATCCTCGGGCATTCAATCGATCCCGCTTATCGCCGAGCAGGCCGCACACCTCTACGTCTTCCAGCGCACACCCAATTACAGCGTCCCGGCGGGTAACAGACCGTTGTCCGCCGAAGAGCTGGACGACCTCAAGGCGGGATATGCGCAGCGGCGCGCGAAGTCCTGGCGCAGCGGCGGTGGCTCACCGCACCTTACGGCCCCGAAGCCGACCATGCAGTTCACGCCCGAGGAGCGCCGCGCGGCATTCGAAAAGCGTTGGCAGCTGGGCGGTGTGCTGTTCTCGAAGACGTTCCCGGACCAGATGATCAATCTGGAAGCCAACGAAGAGGCCCGCAGATTCTACGAAGAGAAAATCCGGGCGATCATCGAGGATCCGGCCGTCGCCGACCTACTGATTCCCCACGATCACCCGATCGGCACCAAGCGAATCTGCACCGACAGCAACTACTTTGAGACCTTCAACCGCCCGAACGTGTCGCTGATCAGCGTGCGCGGCACCCCGATCGAGTCCGTCGACACCACCGGGATCAATACCACCGAGACCCATTACGACGTCGACATGATCGTGTTGGCAACGGGTTTCGACGCGATGACCGGAGCGTTGGGCCGGATCGATATCCTTGGGCGTCGCGGGAGCGCCCTGCGCGAGGACTGGGCGCATGGACCCCGCACCTATTTGGGGCTGGGCGTCGACGGCTTCCCCAACCTGTTTTTGATCTCGGGCCCGGGGGCACCCGCCGTGCTGGCGAACATGGTCTTGCACGCCGAAGCCCAGGTGAACTGGATCGCCGAGGCCATCGCCTTCCTCGACGACCACGGTTACGCCGCAATGGAAGCCACCGTCGACAGCGTGGACGGCTGGGGCGCCGAATGCGCCCGCCGGGCCGAGACGACGCTGTTCACCAAGGCGAACTCCTGGTACATGGGCGCGAACGTGCCGGGAAAGCCCCGGGGTTTCATGCTGTTCGTCGGCGGCTTCGCAACCTACAACGACATCTGCGCCGAGGTCGCCAACGCCGGCTACCGGGGCTTCGATCTCATCGAACAATGACGGGATTGCTGGACAAGGTTGTCGTGGTCACCGGTGCCGCTCAAGGAACCGGGCGGGTGCATTGTCAGCGCTTCGCCGACGAGGGCGCGGATGTGATCGCGCTCGACGCTGCCGCGGCGGCCGGCGAATTACACGACACCGCACGGAAAGTCGCCGATCGCGGTCGGCGCTGCGTGACCGGCCTGGCCGACATCAGCGATCTCGTGGCCGTCACCGCCGCCATCGATGCCGGCGTCGCCGAGCTGGGCCGGCTCGACGTCATCGTCGCCAACGCCGGCGTCCACCTGCCGGGCGCACCGTCGTGGGAACTCGACCCGCAGGTGTGGCAGCGCACCCTGGACATCAACCTCACCGGCGTTTGGCACACGGTCAGGGCGGGCGTGCCGCACATGTTTGATCGGGGAGGCGACTCGGGCGGTTCGGTCGTCATCATCAGTTCCACCAGTGGCATTCGCGGTCTGCCCAATACCGCCCACTACACCGCCAGCAAGCACGCGGTGGTGGGCCTGGCGCGCACGCTGGCCAACGAGCTCGGGCCGCGCGGCATTCGGGTCAACACCGTGCACCCCGGACCGGTCGCGACGCCGATGGTGCTCAACGAGGCCACCTTTCGGCGGCTTCGGCCGGACCTGGCCAACCCGACGGAGGCCGACGCGGCCGAAGTGCTGCGGGCCCGTAACCTGCTGCCGGTGCCGTGGGTGGAGCCCGTCGACATCGCCAACGCCGTGCTGTTCCTGGCGTCCGACGAAGCCCGCTACATCACCGGCACCCAGCTGGTCGTCGATGCCGGTCTGACCCAGAAGACGACATGAGCGCCAAGCGACATGGGCGGCTCGCGGGCAAGGTCGCCCTGATCACCGGCGCGGCGCGGGGGATCGGTCGCGCGCAGGCGGTGCGGTTCGCGCAGGAGGGCGCCGACGTCGTGGCGCTGGACGTGTGCGGCCCGGTCGACACGGTGATGATCCCGCTCAGCACGCCGGACGACCTCGACACCACCGCGTCGTTGGTCAGCGAGGCCGGCGGGTGCGTGCACACCGAAATCGTCGACGTGCGTGACCTCGCCGGCATGCAGGCCGCCACCGACCGCGGTGCCGAGCGGTTCGGCGGACTCGACGTGGTGTGCGCAACCGCGGGAATCACGTCGCGCGGCATGGCGGTCGACCTGGACGAAGACGTCTGGCGCACCATGCTGGACGTCAACCTCACCGGGGTGTGGCACACCTGCCGCGCCGGCGCACCCCACCTCATCGCGCGCGGCGCCGGCGCGATGGTCCTGACGAGCTCCATCGCCGGGCTGCGCGGGTTGGTCGGTGTCGCGCACTACACGGCCGCCAAGCACGGCGTGGTCGGCCTGATGCGCACACTGGCCAATGAGCTTGCGCCACACAATGTCCGGGTCAACTGCGTCAACCCGACCAATGTCGACACACCGATGATCCAGAACGACGTCGTCAGCAGCGCGTTTCGTCCGGACCTGGACCGGCCGCCCACGCGCGCCGAATTCGCCGAGGCCGCCCGCTCGATGAACATGCTTGCGGTGCCGTGGATCGATCCGCTCGATGTCGCCAATGCCGCGCTGTTCCTGGCCTCCGACGAGGCGCGCTACATCACCGCGATCACCCTGCCCGTCGATGCGGGCGCCACCCAGCGATGAGGAGAACACCGTGACCGCCGTCGACGAACTGCTGGCCCGGGTGCGCCGGCTCGAGGACGAACGCGACATCGCCCGGTTGATCGCGTCCTATGGCCCGGCGGTCGACGCCGGCGATGCCGACACCGCCGCGGGCCTGTGGGCGAATGACGGCAGCTACGACGTCGACGGCCGGCACATGCGCGGCCGCGCCGGCGTGCACGCGATGATCAGCTCGTCGGCGCACCAAAATCTGGTGGCCAAGGGCTGCTCTCACTTCCTCGGGCCGTGTGTCGTCACCGTCGACGGCGATGAGGCGGTCGCGGTCTGCGAGTCCGTCGTGCTGGTCCGCGACGGCTCCGAAAAGGGTTCCTACCGCGTATGGCGCTGCACCGCAAACCATTTCGCGCTGCAACGGGTCGACGGTCACTGGCGGATCGGCGCGCGCACCAGCCGGGTGCTCGACGGCAACCCCGACGCGCACGCGTTGTTGACGAAAGGCCTTGCGGGGTCCGCGTAATCGAGGGCGGCGCCCCGCGTCGCGCGGCGGCGCTCGCGATCACCGCTAGCCGCGCGACAGGAACGCCAGCACAGCGCTTTCGAACGCCTCCTTGGCCTCGATCATCGCCCAGTGCCCCGAGTTGGGGAAGATGTGCAGTTCCGCGTTGGGAATCGTGCGCATCGGGATGAGGGCCATATCGGGCGGGCTCACCCTGTCGTCTCGGCCCCAGGTCAGCAGGGTGGGCGCGGTGAGCTTGTGCATGGTGGCCCACGGCAGCGGCCGGTCGGAGGCGCTCATCGCGGCGTTCATCGCGCCGAACGCCGCCTTGCCGTACATGCGTCGCGCCGCGGCCAGCGTGTCGGGGTCGGTGGCCAGCTGCCAGCGCTCCTCGATCAGTTGCTCGGTGACCAGCCCTTGGTCGTAGACCATCGATTTGAGCCAGTCGACGAGCCGTTGCCGCGTCGGGTCCTCGACGAATTCCTGCAGCAGCCGGATGCCCTCGCTGGGGCTGGGGCTGAAGATGTTGGTGCCGATGCCGCCGATGGTTACCAGCCGACCGATGCGGCCGGGACTGTGGGTGGCGAAGTTGATGCCCACACCGCCGCCCATCGAGTTGCCGACGATGTGTACCTTGTCGACGCCGAGCGCATCCAAAAATGGCGATACGGTGCCGAACGCAGTGACCATCGGGTGGCCGCCGAAATCGTCGCTGACCCCGAAGCCGGGGAATTCCAGGATCAGGCACCGATAGTGGGCGGCGAAGGCCGGCAGCACCCCGCGGAAGTTGCGCCACCCCGTGACGCCGGGCCCCGAGCCGTGCAGGAACAGCAGCACCGGGCCGGAGCCGTGGCCCCCCGTGTCGTAGTAGCGCAAAGCGCCTTTTTCCGTGCTGATTTCACGCAGGTCTTGCTCGGCGAGGGTCGTCCGTCCAGAAGTGTCTGCCACGGATGTCACCCTGCCATGCCGTGGCGGCGGGATTGGACGGGGTTCCGCTGAACGGGCGGCCGTCTAGGTTCGGCCGCGGGCCGCCTCGGTTGAATTCATCAGCTCTTTGAGCGCGACGGGAAACGCCTCGGCCAGGTCCCAGAGGTCGGGGACGAGGTCGGGGCAGGAAATGATGCCGACGCCGAGCCGGCCGCCCAGCGACATCACGGTGATGTTGAGGCCGGCGCCGGCGATGATCGGACCAAGCGGGTACATCGTGTCGAGCCGGCAACCGAGGAAGTAGAGCTGGTGCTGCGGGCCGGCCACGTTGGACATCACCAGGTTGTGCGGCGGCTTTTCGGGCAGCGGTATGCGGGGCAGCAGTTTCATCGCGGCGCCGAACATGCTCTGCCCGGCCACTTGCGTCCAGTCCTGCAGCAGGGTCGGCCCCATCGCGGCGGCGTGGTCCTTGGCCGCGGCGTTCCCGGTGGCGATGTTGGTGAGGCGTTCGACGGGGTCGTCGATGTGGGTTTCGAGCCGGCACAGCATCCAGGTCGTCTGGTTGCGCCCCGGCCGAGCGGACTTGCCGCGGACGGACACCGGCACGCTGGCGACCATCGGAATGTGCGGCAGGGCGTCGCGGTCGGAGAAGAACTGGCGCAATGCCCCCGCGCACATCGCCGTCACCACGTCGTTGACGGTCACGCCGAACCGTTGTTTGACGGTTTTGACGTCGTCGAGGTCGACGCTGGTCAAGGCAATGTTGCGGCGCCTGGTGAACCGGCCGTTGAACGCCGTCGGCGGGGCCGCGAAGGGGGCCGCCATGGTGCGGCCGCTGCGTGCGCGCAGGACCGTCTGCGCCAGCGTCAGGGCCGTGGCCGGCACGACCCGGGCCAGGCGCCACGGCCGCAACGCCGCCCCGATCAGGCCGCTGGCGGCGATCTGCAGTGGATTCGCCGCGCCGGTCCGGGCGGCCGGTTCTGGCGGCGGCGCGTCGGGCGCGTTGCTGCACAACTGCGCGAGCAGGTTGGCTCCGCCCACGCCATCGACCACCGCGTGGTGGGCCTTGACGATGACGGATAGCGCGTCGCCGCCGTGCAGGCCTTCGATGACCCACATTTCCCACAGCGGACGATCGCGATCGAGTGCCAGCCCGGCGACGTGGCCGCAGATTTCCGCTAATTCTTGGGGTCCCCCGGGCGACGGCAGCGCGACGCGGTGGAGGTGACGGGCCAGCTCGAACCGGTCGTCGTCCACCCACACCGGATGGTCGAAGTTCAGTTGGTTGTCGGCCAGCTTGAGGCGGAATTCGGGCACGGCGTCCACCCGGGCCGCCAACGCCTCACGGAAGCGCGCGAAGCTATAGCCACCTGGGGTCGTCGTGGGATCGAGCTCCAGGACACAGCAAACATTCAACGGCTGCGTCGGTGATTCGAGGTACAAAAAGAACGCGTCTAGCCCACTGAGTCGTTGCATACCTGCTCGTCTCCTGTGCGCGGCCTCGACGGCTGGTCACGTGACCATCGGTCATCCCGCGGCCCCCAACGGAGGGAGGGGCGGCCGCAACCTGTTGGTGTGACATCTATCTGTAGCCGCTGATGGGCTGTCGGCAAACATTCGCCGGTACATTTAACGAAATCGCCATGTCGCGGACGCTTGTTGCGGCCCGCAGGTGTCGACGAACAGGTCGATCCGGGGTGAGCGGTGCTCGGATCCTTCGTCTATACGAAATACCAACGGGCGCATAGGGTTTGATGCCATCACGGTCGCTCCGCCCCGGGGGGCTAGCGAGCCATGGCCGAGTCGGGCGCCGCCCAGTCCGTCGACACCTGGCGGCGCTTGATCAGCCAGGTGCCGCCATCTGGCACCAGGATGTCCCGGTAACGGCCGCAGTGGTCGAGCCCGATATGGGTGATCACGGTGAAGTACGACTTGACCTGCGCCTGGCCGGGCGTCAGCTCGGTGAACGACACATTCGCGACGTTATGGCGCACAATCGGTTTGACACCGGCGTCGATGGCGACCTTTCCGGTGACACCGCCCAAGAACTCCGCGATCGCCGATCGTCCGCGCAGTGGCTCGAAACCGCGAATCTCGAGGGCGCCGTCCGGGCAGAAAGTCTCCGCGAGGCCGTCGAGCGCACCGGCGTCGCCGGACCAGTTATAGCGCGCCAAGGTGTCGCGGATGTGCTCACGGGCCACCAGCTCCCACATTTCCACTGTTACGGCTCCTTTCGCCGCTGACCGTGCGCAGCGATGTCGGGTCAATAGCGTAGACGATACGGCGGGAAAACTCAGGCCCCGGATCCGCCAGTGCACTGTCAACGTTCCTGAACGGCAACGCAATTGGGCCACGCCACGCGCACGCTTGCCCGCTATGGGCGTGCACAGGCCGACGGATCGGTGCTGTGGCGAGATTGCCTCCCGCGCGGGCACTCTGAGGAATTCGGCGGTGTGCCCAGGCTGCGTGATCAGGGGTCGACGGGCCGGTTCGTCCACTCCCGGCCGGGCCGGCGGGACGAGCGGAACCATCCGCCGGCCGCGCCGGTGCCGCCGTCGGTGGGGATGGTGTGGCCGGTGACGAAGGACGACAGGTCCGAGGCCAGAAACAGGATCACGCGGGCCTGATCCTCGGGCAGGCCCATCCGCCCGACCGGAACCCACTGCGGCCACCGCGTCTGTTCCTCCGCCGAAAGCCATTGCGAATAGGGCACTTGCAGCGACTCGGTGACGTCGGGAGCGATCGCGTTGACCCGCACCCCGCGGTTGCCCACTTGGACCGCGAGGCTGCGGGTGAATGCGATCAGGGCGGCCTTGAACGCGGCATACACCGGATCCTCCGGGTAGCCGCGCAGTCCCTCGACCGACGAGACGTTCACGATCGCCCCGGTATGCCGGTCCACCATGGCGGGCAGGAATGCGCGGGTGAGCAGAAAAACGTGGTGCAGGTTGATTTGGTACAGCTCATCCCAGAGCCGCGGGTCGGTGTCGACGAAGTTTCCGGGGTGGCGCAACCAGTGGCCCACGTTGTTGACCAGCACGTCCACCCGGCCATACCCATCCAGCACCGTTCGGGCCAAGCGGGTGACCTGGTCGGGGTTTCGGACGTCGGCGACGACCGCCCGCGCGGATGCGCCGGATGCCGTGATGGCCGAGACGGTTGCGTCGGCGAGTTCGCCGTCGATGTCCGCGATGACGACGTGCGCACCGTGTCGGGCGAAAAGTTGCGCAGTGGCCGCGCCGATGCCGCCTCCGCCGCCCGTCACGACCGCCACCCGGTCGGCCAGCAACGGGTCGGGACGATCTCCGTGTGTCATCGCTCATATCCTGGGCCACTCGACAGGCCCGGCCACAGCCGGTACTACCCAAATCCGGCCGCACGACAACCGCAATCGCTGTGAGCGAGTGGTACCCCTCTCTTTGGACGGCAAACGGTGACGTACCCGACGTTTGCTGCGCGCGGATCGATCGATATGCCGGGTACCCGATGCCCACTGAGGAGTTGATGACACATCGTGAGCACAATCGAATCGGCCCATATATTGCCGAGCGTGGCGACGACGCGGCGCATGCATCATCGCCAGAGCCCGCAATCGGTCGCCGTATCGCTCGCCAGCCGCCTGATCGTCAAGAACGCGGTCCGCGCATGGGCTGTCACGCCGAACCTGCACTGGCCATTTGAGTATGTCGACAGTTTTGCGGGATTGGTTCCGCGGTTCGGATCATCGGCGCAGACCGAGCCGGTGCGGCTCGAGCACTGTTCCGCCGAGTGGGTTCGCGCGCCCGGCGTATCGGGGGAGCGGGCGATTCTGTATCTGCACGGCGGCGCATTCCTCACCTGCGGCCTCAACACCCATCGCTCGCTGGTGACTCGCCTGTCGAAGCACGCCGATGCCGCCGTGCTCGCGGTCGGGTACCGGAAGCTGCCCGCACATCAGATCACCGATGCCATCGACGATGGGATCAGCGGCCTGCGTTGGCTCCAGGACCGCGGCTACGACGGCGACCGGGTCGTGGTGGCCGGCGACTCGGCCGGGGGATACCTGGCGTTCATGACCACGCTGTTGGCGATTCGTGAGGACGTCATGGAGCCGGCCGGGGTTGCGACCGTCTCACCGTTTACCGACGCGGATCCGGCGCGAAAGCTCAAGCACCCCAACGCACGTAAGTGCTCGATGTTCACCCACCGGGCATTCTCGATGTTCGCTCAGTACCTCAGCAACGCACAGGTTTTGGACGGCCCGGGCGACTGTCCGGTTGCCTCACCGGTGGATGCCGACCTGTCCTCGTTGCCGCCGGTCACGATTCACGCGAGCTCGGACGAACTGTTGGTCGCCGACGCCGAGCTGATGGCGAAGCGCCTGGAAGCCAGCGGAATCCGCTGCGACCTGCACCTGTGGGACGGACAAATCCATGACTTCCCGCTGGCCGCCGACATCTTGCCCGAGGGCAGGCGGGCCATCCAATACCTCGGGGATTTCGTCAAAGACGTCACCCCTGTCGGGAACAAGGCCCGGAATAAGGTCTGGAACGCACGCCGCCTGCGCAGCGCCGCGGTCGCGGGTTGAAATCCTCGAAAGTAAATGCGCTGCAGGGTGATTCGGTCGGCGACGCACTTCCTCGACTTCGGAAGCTGCGGTTGTTTCACGCTGCCGGTGACGGCCGAAGCCGGTGCCCGGGGATGAGCGGAACGCCCACGTTGCGCCGCTGCCGTTACAGTTGGTCCTGATGAGCCCACCAGCCCCGCCTGCGCTGACCGTGCGGTACGAGGGAGCCGAGCGCACCTTCGCGGCAGGCAACGATGTAGTGATCGGGCGCGACCTTCGCGCGGACCTCCGCGTCGCCCACCCCCTGATCTCCCGCACGCACCTCATCGTGAGGTACGACCAGGGCCGATGGATGGCCATCGACAACGGCAGCCTCAATGGCCTTTACGTGAACAGCCGCCGCGTCCCGGTCGTCGATATCCAGGATGGGCTGCGTGTCAACGTCGGCAACCCGGACGGTCCGGCGTTGTCCTTCGAGGTCGGCCGCCACCAGGGTTCGGCCGGGCGCCCGCCGCTGACGACGTCGATACCGATCGTCAGCGCGCCCCGCGGAGCGATGGTGGGGGCGCCACCGGGCCCGCTGACCGGCGCGCAACGGCCCGACCAGCCCCAGCAGCCGGCATCGGCCTCGTTCCGCCATCCCGTGCATCCGCCCACCGCTGCGCAGCCCGGCCAGCCGCCCAGCGGACCGACGACGAGCTATCCCTCGGGCCCGCAGGCGCGCTATCCGACCAATGGCCCCCTGGCCGCGCCCCCCAGCGGATCCCAGCCCGCACCGCAGATCTACCGGCCGCCGTCGATGCACGCGGCCCCGCCCACCACCGCACAGCCGGCGGCGTCCCAGGCGGGCCGCGTCGGCGGTGACTCGTCGATCATCGCGACGTCGATGATGAAGATCCTGCGGCCGGGCAGGGCCGGGCTGGAATCGACACCGGGTGCGATCACGATCGGCCGCGCCAACGACAACGACATCGTCATTCCCGAGGTTCTGGCATCACGTCACCACGCCACCCTGATCCCGGCGCCCGGCGGCACTGAGATCCATGACAACCGCAGCATCAACGGCACGTTCGTCAACGGCGTCCGGGTCGATTCGGCCGTGCTGCGCGACGGCGATGTCGTCACGATCGGCAACATCGACCTCGTCTTCGCCGGTGGCACCCTGGCCCGCCGTGACCAGACCGCGACCGCGGCGCGCACCGGCGGCCTCGACGTGCGCGGGGTGACCTGGACCATCGAGAACAACAAGACGCTGCTGGACAACATCTCGCTGACCGCGCTTCCCGGGACGTTGACGGCGATCATCGGGCCGTCCGGCGCCGGCAAATCGACGTTCGCCCGGCTGGTCGCCGGGTACACGCACCCCACCACGGGGACGGTGTCGTTCGAGGGCCACAACGTGCACGCCGAGTACGCGTCGTTGCGCAGCCGAATCGGAATGGTGCCGCAGGACGACGTGGTGCACGGCCAGCTGACCGTTCAGCAGGCGCTGATGTACGCCGCCGAACTGCGGCTGCCGCCGGACACCACCAAGGACGACCGCGCGCAGGTGGTGGCCCGGGTGCTCGAGGAACTCGAGATGACCCAGCATCTGCACACGCGGGTCGACAAGCTGTCCGGCGGGCAGCGCAAGCGTGCGTCGGTGGCGCTGGAGTTGCTCACCGGGCCGTCGCTGCTGATCCTCGACGAGCCGACATCCGGGCTGGACCCGGCGCTGGACCGGCAGGTGATGACCATGCTCCGGCAGCTGGCCGACGCCGGTCGCGTGGTGCTCGTGGTGACCCACTCCCTGACCTATCTGGACGTCTGCGATCAGGTTTTACTGCTCGCACCCGGCGGCAAGACCGCGTTCTCCGGGACGCCCAGCCAAATCGGTCCGGCCATGGGCACCACCAACTGGGCTGACATCTTCAGCACCGTCGCCAGCGACCCCGACGGATCCCGGGCGCGCTACCTGGCCCGGACGGGCCCGCCTCCCGCGCCGCCCCCGGCGGAGAAACCCGCCGAACTCGGCGATCCCTCACACACCAGCCTGGTCCGGCAGTTCTCCACGATCGCGCGTCGCCAGATACGGTTGATCGTCTCGGACCGTGGCTATTTCGTGTTCCTGGCGTTGCTGCCGTTCATCATGGGTGCATTGTCGATGTCGGTGCCCGGCGATGTCGGCTTCGGCATCCCGAACCCGATGGGTGCGGCCCCCAACGAGCCGGGGCAGATCCTGGTGCTGCTGAACGTCGGTGCGGTGTTCATGGGCACCGCGCTCACCATCCGCGACCTCATCGGGGAGCGCGCGATCTTCCTGCGTGAGCAGGCGGTCGGCCTGTCCACGTCGGCGTATCTGCTGGCGAAGGTGTGCGTCTACACGGTCTTCGCGATCGTCCAGTCGGCGATCGTGACCATCATCACGGTGCTCGGCAAGGGCGCCCCGACCCAGGGCGCGGTGGCCCTGGGCAAGCCCGGGCTGGAGTTGTTCGTCGACATCGCGCTGACATGCGTCGCCTCCGCCATGTTGGGGCTGGCATTGTCGGCCGTCGCCAAGTCCAACGAGCAGATCATGCCCCTGCTGGTGGTGGCCGTCATGTCGCAGCTGGTGTTCTCCGGCGGGATGATCCCGGTGACCGGCCGGGTGGGGTTGGATCAAATGTCCTGGGCCACGCCCGCGCGATGGGGATTCGCGGCGTCGGCGTCCACCGCCGACCTGACCAAACTGGTGCCCGGCCCGCTGACTCCGAAGGATTCGCACTGGCAGCACACGCCGGCCACGTGGTCGTTCGACGTCGGCATGCTGGTGCTCATCAGCGCCGTCTATCTGGGTTTTGTGCGCTGGAAGATTCGCCTCAGGGGCGGCTGATCGCTCGCGGCCGGGCCGCGTCCGTCAGGCGCCCTTGCGGACCATCCGGTCGGCCGCGGCGCGCATGCGCTCGGACAGTTGCAAAAGATTGTGCTCGCCTACCCCGCCGGGAAGGGTATACGCCAGTTGCCTCAACTCGACGGCATAGCCGCGCAGATCTTCCCGGAGGCGCATCTCGACAGTGGGCATCATTTCTCCCTCGGGCTGGGCGGAGTGCCTGGTCCGCGTCGACCAGCCGACCTGACTAGAAATTTTGGCAGCCCCGCGGCGGATCCGCGAGAGCGTCGACGCGATTTAACGGGAGTGTGACAGCGGATTTACAGCTCGGGCGCGCAGCGCGGTATCAAGCGTTCCCGCTTGATTGGCTCACGGGCGCGCCGCGACAAACGTTTCGTTCGTCACGCCGGCGATGAGTTCCTCGACATCAAAAGGCCGATCGAGACGAGCATGAAGTCTTTCGCGGTCGACGAGAAGACTGATCTCGGCGGTCTCGCGAGCAAATAGCTTGCCGAAATACGGGTAGAGCCAACGCATCAGCGCTCGCTCCGCGCGGCTGCAGCGCGCGGCGCAGTAACCGACGTGGCCCAGTTCATCGGTGAGGATTTCGGTGTACAGCCGCTCGATCCGGGCGGCGACTTCTGGTTCGCCGGCGAACAATTCGACGCCGGAGCGGCGCAATTCGTCGAACATGATGCAACCTGCCATTTCGGCTGCGCCCACGAAGGCAAACCCGAAGCGTTCGGGCAAGAACACCTCCATCTTGACGAACTGGCGCATCACGAACGGGGGCACCACCACGTGGAACGGCAAACCGAATATGTCCAGCACGTAGGCCAATAGCCTGGTGTGATAGTGCTCTTCGAGCGCGAGATAGATCCGTTCCGGCGGCTCGTCCTCGCCGCCGATGCGTCCGTAGGTGTCTCCCAAATCCACGCCGAATCGTTCGGCTTGGTTCAGCTTGGCGGTGGCCAGGAGGAACAGCATGTCCCGGGATAACCCTGGTTCGGGTCGCCGACGACGCAGGTTCTTCATGAACACACCCCGGTCGACGGCATAGGCCGAGTGGACGGGATCGGCCTCCAGCGATTCGAAGAATTCCTCCCGATTGGCGAGGCGCCGATGCAGTAGGTCGGCATCCCCGTCGCGGCGCGCCAGGTAGTCCCGGTAACCCTCGATCCCCGTGCGGCTCATGCCGCCTCCATTCCCGAAATTACGGTCTGCACATATCGGTTGAGTAGGGCGTTGCGTGCCCGGGATGCCGGTGCGCCGGTGGCCAGCAACGCGAATAGCCCGGTCAAGAAGATCACCCCGAGTTCGCCCGCGTCGGCATCCGGAATCACCCGGCCCGCGGCCTGGGCTTTGGTGAGCGTGGCGATGAGGAAGCTGGCTAGCGGATGCTCGGCCAATTCGTCCTCGATGGGCCTTGTCGCGGAGAAGTGCAACCCCAGCATGTCTCTGAAGACCACCGGGCCCAACCGCTGCTCGGCGTCGAGCACCTCACGCACCAGCAGCTTGAGCAGCGACAGCAGATCGGGAGATCCGGTCTTCCGGTTCGCGAGTTTCGCGACGATCTTGATCTCCTCGGCCCGTTCCAACTCGACCAGCACGTGCTCTTTGGTCGGGAAGTGGAAGTAGAACGTGCCCCGCGCCACCCCGACCGCGGTCGCGATCGCGGCGACATCCGTTCCCGCCAATCCAGATCTGCCGATCTCCGCCACCGTCGCGTCGAACAGGCGCGCCCGGGTCGCAAGCCGTTGGGCCGCTCTGGTGTTGCCAACGGGTGAACGCGATTCTGAGGTCGACGACGCCGGGGGCACGATCGCAAAGCTACGTCACTCATTGCCACCCGTCAATGACAGGCGTCGGCGAAATCAAGGTTGCGCCGCGTCGGCGCGGACGGCACGTGGGGAGGGTGCCGAAGGTCATGCCACCGCGAAATTCCGGGCGCAGAATCGCAGCCGCGTTACGCTGGCGCTGCTTGGTGAACGGCTCGAAGAAAGGCACGGGTGCCGGGATGGATTTTGAGCTCGACGCCGGGCAGCGTGCCTGGCTGGAGGAGGTCCGCGAGTTTCTGCGCGACAATGTCACCCCCGCCCTGCGCGCCGAGCTCGCCGCGCACGACCTGGAGTTCGTTGGCGGCGAAGTGGCGCGGTTTCGTCGCAAGATCGGCGCGAAGGGCTGGTTCGGGCTGAACTGGCCGCGCGAATACGGCGGGCTCGGGCTCGGCGCCATTCACCTGCATCTCTTGATGAGCGAATTCGAATACTGGGGTGTGCCCGGCCCCGACCTGACCGTCACGTCGGTGGCGCCGATGATCATGCGGCACGGCACCGAGCGAAACAAGAACGAATGGCTGCCACTGATCGCCAGAGGCGAAATGATCTGTGCGGTCGGCTATTCCGAGCCCGAGGCCGGGACCGACCTGGCCAACCTGCGGACCAGCGCGACCCGGGACGCCGAGGAATGGGTGATCAACGGCACCAAGATCTGGAACAGCGGCGCCCAGCGGGCGACGCACGAATGGCTCTGCGTCCGTACCGATCCATCCGGTGCCCGCCACCGCGGCATCTCCGTCATCATCGTCCCGATCGAGGGCCCCGGCGTCGAAATCCGCCCGCTCTACGCGTGGTCGGGCTACCGCACCAACGAGGTGCACTTCCGCGACGTGCGGGTGCCGGCCACTAATCTCGTCGGTGAAGTCAACCGCGGCTGGACCTACATCACCGGCGCGCTCGACCTCGAACGCGGCGCACTGACCAACGCGGGAGACCTGCGCCGCGCCGTCGAGGAATTGCATGAGCTTTCGCGAAGCCCCCGCCGGGACGGAACGCTGCCCGCCGACGACCCGTCGGTTCGCCGTCGGCTGGCGCAGGCCGAAGCCGACGTCGCGGTGGCCACCCTGATGGGCTACGAGGCGGCGTCGATCCTCGACAGCGGCGTCAACAGCGCTACACCGACCGTCGAGGTGAGCGTCGAAAAAATATTCACCAGCGAGCTGCGCCAGCGCATCGCCGATCTGGCGCTCGATCTCCTCGGACCGGACGGCTTGCTGGCGCATCGCAGCGAATATGCCCCGCTGGCCGGCAAATTCGAGCGGCTCTACCGGGCCGCCCCGCTGATGCGGTTCGGTGGGGGTACCAACGAGGTGCTTCGCGACATCATCGCCCAGCGCGGGCACGGAATGCCCTCCTATGGACGCTGACTCCGAGCCCCACACACCACCGATGCAGACGATCCTGTCCGCCGAACAGCGCGAGTTCGCCTCGGCGTTACGCGCCCTGCTGGCCGCCGAGAATCCGGTCGGCCTGGTGCGCGCCCTCGATGAACCGGGTGCGGACCGCCGCACACCGGCCCTGTGGAAGGCGCTGACCGACGCGGGTGTCTTCGGCCTCGCCATCGCCGAGGAGTACGGCGGCGCCGGCGGCTCGCTCGACGACCTCGCCGTGTTCTACACCGAAGCCGGTCGCGCGCTGTGCCCGACGACGGTGTGCAGCAGCGTTCACGCCGCCCTCGCCATCGACCAACTCGGCTCCCCGGACGTCAAGGCCACCTGGCTGCCGCCGCTCACGTCCGGGAGCGTGCGCGCCACCACCGCGCTCTGGAACGCCCGCGACGCCGCGCTCGTCGTCCCGCCGCTGCGCGCCGATCCCGCCTCGGAACTGTGGCGGCTCAACGGAACCGCGGATTACGTCGCCGACGCCGACGTCGCCGATCTCATCGTGGTGTCGGCGGCCGCGGCCGAACGCACACTGGTCTTCATCGTCGACGGGCACGGCGGCGGTGTGACCGTCGAGCCGCTCGACATGGCCGGCGGGTACCGCGCATTCACCGTGCGCTTCGACGATGTGGTGGTGGCCGATCACGCGGTGCTCGACGGCGTCACCGCGCAGGCATTGCGCCGGCTGGCCAACACGGCGGTCGCGTTGGGATCACTCGATCTGGTGGGCGTCGGGCAGGCGGTGCTGGAGCGCACCGTCGAGTACACCAAGCTGCGCCATCAATTCGGCCGGCCCATCGCATCGTTTCAGGCCGCCCAGCATCTGATCGCCAACATGCACATCGCCCTGGCGGCAGCGCGATTGGCCGCGCACGCGGCGGTGTTCTGGCTGGGCCGCGGCCGCGCCGCGAGCAGGGAAACGGCCATCGCGCGCATGCATGCGGCCCGCGCGGCCCGGCTGATCACGCTGGACGCCCACCAACTGCACGGCGGGATGGGCTATGTCACCGAGACCGACCTGCATTTATGGACCGAGCGGGCCCGGCTCGGTTCGACGCTCGGCGGTGGAGCCGACGTCGCCGCATCGTGGTTGCAGGAGAGCATGCAAGAAGGGAGAGCCGGTGAGTGAGGACAGCTTGATCGACCCCGAGTCGGCATCGCGGGTGGGCATGGTCGCCGCGTCGGCCGCCGGCGAGGTGAACCGGCGCGACTGGCAACGGTGGGCGGCCGCGGTGGGTGAGGACAACCCGTTGTACTCCGACCCGGAGTACGCCCGCGCCAACGGCTTTCGCGACATCATCTGCCCACCGCTGTTTCTGCAGTACGCGATCCTCGGGGTGTCGCGGCTCGAGTCGCTGCGCCCCGACGGATCCTCCGGCGCGGTCTCCGGCAGCCTCGCGTTTCCCCGCGCCCCCAAGCGGATGGCGGGCGGGGAAAGCTTCACCTTTCACCTGCCCGCCTACCACCGCGACGAAATCGAAATGGTCCGAACCATCGAGTCCATCGTCGAAAAGCGGGGCCGCTCCGGCGGATTCGTGCTCGTCACCTGGCACACGGTGTATCGCAACCAGGCCCGCGACCTGCTGGCCGAGGCGTCGACGTCGATGATCGCCCGCCCATGAGCGACCAGCAGGTGTTCTATGACGATGTCGCCGTGGGCGACCACATCCCCACGCTGACGGTCGCCGTCGATGAGACCCAGATGTTCTTCTTTTCCGCCGCCACGTACAACGGGCACCGCATCCACTACGACAAACAGTGGGCCCGCGACACCGAAGGATACGACAACGTGCTGGTCCACGGTCCGCTGCAGGCGGCGCTGCTGGCCCGCGCCCTCGGGGACTGGATCGGCGGGCGGGGCCGTCTCGTGACGTTCTCGGTGCAGAACCGGGCGATCGCGTATCCCGGCGAGCCACTCAGTTTCGGTGGCGAAGTCACCCGCAAACGCCCGGGCGACACTGTTTTTAAGGGGACCGGACTGGTCGATCTGGAGATCGCCGGGCGCCGCGACGACACGGTGCTGATGCCGGGCACCGCCACGGTCGCGCTACCCCGGCGGGAGACTCGGGCATGAGCGGGCTGCGTGGAGAGGCCGCGATCATCGGCATCGCCGAGTTGGCGGCCGAACGGCGTCCCACCCGCCCGGCGTTGTTCACCCTCGACCAGTACGCGTTGTTGGCGAAGATGGTGATCGAGGACGCCGGTGTCGATCCCGACTGCGTCAACGGTCTGCTGACCCACGGCGTCGCCGAGTCGGCCATGTTCGCACCCGCCACCCTGTGCGAATACCTGGGCCTGGCACTGGATTTCGGTGAACGGGTCGACCTGGGCGGGGCCACGTCGGCCGGCATGGTGTGGCGCGCGGCGGCGGCGGTCGAACTCGGCATCTGCGAGGCGGCCCTGGCCGTGGTACCGGGCTCGGCGTCGGTGCCGCAGTCCGGGCGGCGGCCGCCGCCCGACCCGAATTGGTATGGGGCCTCCTCCAACAACTACGGCTCGCCGCAGGCCGAGTTCGAGATCCCCTACGGCAACGTGGGCCAAAACGCGCCGTATGCGCAGATCGCTCAGCGGTACGCGGCCGAATTCGGCTACGACCCGGACGCGGTCGCCAAGATCGCCGTGGACCAACGCACCAACGCGTGCGCCCATCCCGGCGCGGCCTTTCACGGCACCCCGATCACGGTGAACGATGTGCTGGAAAGCCCGATGATCGCCGACCCCATCCACATGCTGGAGACCGTGATGCGCGTGCACGGGGGAGCGGCGGTGTTGATCGCCAACGCCGACGTCGCCCGCCGTGCCCGCCACCGCCCGGTCTGGATCAAGGGGTTCGGCGAACACATCGCCTTCAAGACCCCCACCTACGCCGAGGATTTGCTGTCCACCCCGATCGCACGCGCCGCGGAGCGGGCGTTCGCGATGGCCGGGCTGAGCCGGTCCGATGTCGATGTCGCCTCGATCTACGATTGCTACACCATCACGGTGCTGATGAGTCTGGAGGACGCCGGGTTCTGCGCGAAAGGCAAAGGCATGTCCTGGATTAACGAGCGCGACCTGACCTATCGCGGCGACTTCCCGCTCAATACCGCCGGCGGCCAACTGTCGTTCGGCCAGGCCGGCATGGCCGGCGGCCTGCACCACGTCGTCGACGGCGCGCGCCAGCTCATGGGACGCGCCGGCGACGCGCAGGTGCCCGACTGTCACACCGCGTTCGTGACGGGTAACGGCGGCATCATGAGCGAGCAGGTCGCGCTGCTCATGCAGGGGGATTAGCGATGCCGCGCCGCGACGATGCGAAGCGAAGCGATGCGGGGGAGAGGCGCATATCGAGCCGCCCGGTCCCCGAGCCCACACCCGTCTCGCGTCCGTTTTGGGACGGCCTGGCGCAGCACCGGATCCTGGTGCAGTACTCGCCGTCACTTCAGCGGTACGTGTTCTACCCGCGCACCCTCGCCCCGGGCACCCTGGCCGACGACCTGCAATGGCGTGAAATCGACGGCGCCGCAACCCTATACACCTTCACGATCGCTCGCCGGCCCACCGGCCCGCCGTGGGCCGATGCGTTGCCGCAGCTGCTGGCGGTGGTGCAATGGGATGCCGGACCGAAATTCAGCACCGAGTTGGTCGACGCCGATCCCGGCGACATCCGGATCGGGATGCGGGTGGAGCCGGTGTTCTGCGATCTCGAAGACAAAATCACGCTACTGAAGTACCGGCCCGCATGACCTCGACGCCGGTGTCGGAGGCCCACCTGGATGACTCGATGACATCACAGGGGAAGTGAGACAGTGCTGGAGACGGTTCAGCAGCTCTTGCGGCAGCGCAGGCACGAGGACACCCCCGCGGTCGTCCACGGCGAGAAGACCTGGACCTGGCGCGAACACCTCGCCGAAGCCGAGGCCGAGGCGGCGGTGCTGATCGCGCGTGCCGATCGCACCCGGCCGCTGCATGTCGGTGCCGCGCTGGGCAATTCACCGGCCATGCTGCGCGCGATGGCCGCCGCCGCGCTCGGTGGCTACGTGCTGTGCGGCCTCAACACGACCCGCCGCGGGCCCGCTCTGCTCGCCGACATCGCGCGCTCCGACTGCCAAATTCTGCTCGTCGATGACGAACACATGCCCCTGCTGGAGGGCTTGGATCTCAACGGAATTCAGGTTCTCGACGTCGGCGGTGCGAGCTACGCCGATGCGGTGGCCGCGGCGCCCCCGCTGACTCCGCACCGCGAGGTCGGTGCCGCCGACACGTTCATGATGATCTTCACCTCGGGGACAAGCGGCGACCCCAAGGTGGTGCGGTTCGCGCACGGGATGGCGATCATGTGCGGCGCCAGCCTGATCTTCCAGTACGACGTCACCGCCGCGGACGTCTGCTATCTGGCGATGCCGCTGTTCCACTCCAACGGTGTCGCCGCCGGGTGGGTGGTCGCCATCGGCAGCGGGGCCACCATGGTCCCCGCGAAGTTCTCGCCGTCCCGGTTCCTGGACGACGTGCGCCGCTACAACGTCACCTACCTGAACTACGTCGGCAAGCCCCTGGCGTTGATCCTGTCCACCCCCGAGCGTCCCGACGACGCCGAGAACACGCTGCGGGTGGCCTTCGGCAACGAGGCGACCGATCGCGATATCGCCGAATTCGCACGGCGTTTCGGATGCCGCGTGGTGGACAGCTTCGGCTCCAGCGAGTTCGCGGTGATCGTCGTCCGAGAAGACGGCACTCCGCCCGGTTCCATCGGCAAGCCGTACCCCGGGGTGAGCATCTACAACTCGACGACCCTGACCGAATGTGACGTCGCGAGGTTCGACGCACACGGGGCGCTGAGCAACTTCGATGAGGCCGTCGGCGAGCTCGTCAACACCCAGGGTGCGGGGCCCTTCGTCGGCTACTACAACGATCCCGGCGCCACGGCCGAGCGCATGCGGCACGGGATGTACTGGTCGGGCGATTTGGCTTACCGCGATGCCGGCGGGTGGATCTACCTGGCCGGCCGGACCTCCGATTGGATGCGGGTGGACGGGGAGAACCTGGCCGCCGCCCCGATCGAGCGGATCTTGGCGCGGCTGCCCGGTATCAGCCAGGTCGCCGTCTATGCGGTCCCCGACGACCGGGTCGGTGACCAGGTGATGGCCGCCCTGGTGCTGCGTGCCGGGGCGGATCTGACCCCGGGCGATTTCGGGAAGTTCCTTGCGTCGCAGCCCGATCTGTCACCCAAGGCGTGGCCGCGCTACGTGCGCGTCAACGACCGCCTGCCCGCGACCGCGACCAACAAGATCCTCAAGCGTGCGCTCATCGCCGCGGGCGTCAGCGCGCAGGACGGTGTGTTGTGGACGCGTCCCGCGCGCGGCACCACCTATGCGCCGGCGGTCGAAAACGCCGATGGCCGTGCGGCCTCCACCCTGGCAGGTCCGTGAACTAGGTAGTGGTTTTCAGCCGGCCTCGGTGGGTGCGGGCGCTTCCCCGAACCGCGCCAGAACCAGTGTCCCGCACACGGCGATGGCGAACCCGGCGATCACCAGCCAGCCGAGCCCGTCGCGTACCGTGTCGCCCAACCACACCACCCCGACGAACGCGGGCGCGAGCGTCTCCCCGACAACCATCCCCGCCACGGCCGTGGTCACCGATCCGCGATGCAGCGCCGAGGTGAGCAACAGGAATCCGGCGGCGCCACCCGCCGCCACCGCGTACAGGGCCGGGTTGGCGTAGAAGGAGCGTCGGGTGGGATCGAGCGTGTCGATCAGGCGCACGCCCACCTCGACGACGCCGAAACCGGTTCCGGCGCCAAGCCCGAGTGCGAGCGAACGCGCACGGTCGGGCAGGCGTCCGGCGGCCGCACCGGCGATGAATATCGCGGCCACCACGCCCAGCAGCGCCCAGCCGAGCCCGGCGGGGCCATGCCGAAAGTGCCCGGGCCCGGCGGCCAGAGCGAGGACGACGAGGCTGGCGCAGACCACGCCCACGGCCGTCCATTCGACAGACGACAGCCGCGCCGACAAGACCCATGCGGCCACGACGCCGGTGACGGCGATCGATGCGGCCAACGCCGCGGCGACCACATAGATCGGCACCAAGCGCAGTGCGGCCACTTGAAGCAGAAACCCCGCGACGTCGAGGCCGACGCCGGCGAGGTAGCGCCACTGCCGGACGGCCCGCAACAGCAAGACGGTGTCGACACCCGAGCCGCTGCCCGCTTCCACCGATCGCGTCCCGGCCGCTTGCAACACGGTCGCGGTGCCGTAGCAGACCGAGCAGCCCAACGCGAGGAGGAAGCCGATCAGCACTTCACCGACAATAGCGGCGCAGAGGCCCGCGCATCCGAACATATGTTTGGGCGACACCTGGCCGGGGCACGTCAGAATTGCGCAGCGCATCAGCCCGAAACCGGGTCGACAACGGATAGTGAACGGCTATGCGGATGTAATATTTGCATTATCCACATATCTAGCGTTGGGCTGCAACGAGATTCAGAACAATGTTTAGCCTCGGTGCACATCTGTGTACTCCCTGATTTATGGCCGAACGCGGTGCCCAGCCCCACGTCCCCCGCGGGCGTCGGATATTTCTGCGCGCGGTGCGGCGATTGTTCAGCCCGCTACAGCCCGACGACTACCTGGAGATGATCAATCCGCTGTGGACCACCAAAGAGCTGCGCGGAAAGGTCGAACGCGTCGAGCCGCAGGGCTCGGAGGCGGCCAGCGTTCTGATCAAGCCCGGCTACGAATGGCCTGGTCACAAGCCCGGGCAGTATGTGCGGCTCGGCGTCGTCATCGACGGGGTGTACCACTGGCGCGCGTACTCGCTGACGTCGGATCCGGCGCCCGGGGACGGGCTGATCAGCGTGACGCCCAAGAAGGTGGACGGCGGCGTGGTCTCGCCGTATCTGGTGCAACGAATCCAGCCGCGGGATTTGGTGCGGCTCGGCGAGATCGAAGGCGTCTTCACCCTTCCCGATCCGCTGCCACCCAAGCTGCTGTTCATCAGCGCGGGCAGCGGCATCACGCCGGTGATCAGCATGCTGCGCAGCCTCGATCATCGCGACGAATTCGGTGACGTCGTGATCATCCACTCCGCGCGGACCCGCGAGCAGGTGATGTTTTTGTCCGCCCTCGAAGATCTCGCCCGCCGCCACCCGGGCATGCGACTGGATCTGCGCCTGACCTCAGAGCGTGGCCGGCTCAAGCCGGATGACCTGGACGAGGCATGCCCGGACTGGCGTGAACGAGAGACGTTCTGCTCGGGTCCCGGTGACATGCTCGACGCGCTGATCGAGCACTGGGAAACCAACGCCGACCGGGAACGGCTGCGCTTCGAGCGGTTTCAGCCCACAATCGGCGGCGGCACCCACGCCGGCGAAGGCGGCACCGTGTGCTTCCTCGACAGCGAGAAGGCTGTCCAATGTGACGGCGGGACATCGATTTTGGAGGCGGGGGAGAAGGCCGGGCTCAGCCTTGCCTACGGCTGTCGAATCGGAATCTGCCATACCTGCGTCGGGACGCTGAAGTCGGGGAAGCTGCGTGACCTGCGCTCGGGTCAGGTCATCGAGCCCACCGAGCAGGACGTCCGCATCTGCATCAACACCGCCGAAGGCGACGTGGAACTCGAATTGTGATGGAAAGGAGTGGTCGTGGCTACCGTCACGGAAAAGACCATGGAAAGCCCACTCGCACGCCTGCGCGAACAAGAGCGCGAAAAACTCGCCAAGGAACTCGATGCGATTCATGACGAGGTGTTCGCCGATCTGGGTGAGCGGGACCGGCGCTACATCAAGACGGTCATTTCGGTACAGCGACAAATCGTGGTTGCCGGCCGTGTCCTGCTGCTGGGATCGCGCTCGAAAACCGCGTGGATCCTGGGAACCGCCTGCCTGGGCATGGCCAAGATCCTCGAGAACATGGAGATCGGCCACAACGTGATGCACGGGCAATGGGATTGGATGAACGATCCCGATATCCATTCCTCCGTATGGGATTGGGATACCGCGTCGACCGCGGACGCCTGGAAGCATTCGCACAATTACATCCACCACACATTCACGAACATCCTCGGCAAGGATAAGGACCTCGGTTACGAGCTCCTGCGGATCGATCCGGCGCAGAAGTGGGCTCCGCGCTACCTGTTTCAGCCGATCTCCAACCTGCTGCTGACACTGCTCTTCGAGTGGGGGGTGGCGATCCACGATATGGACATCGAGGCCATACGCCGACGCGAGAAGCCATGGTCGGAGGTGCGTAAGGACCTGCGCGGCATCAGCGGGAAGGCGCGCGCACAGATCATCAAGGACTACCTCGGCTGGCCCTTGATCAGCGCCGGTGCCTTCGCGCTCGTCCAGCTGGCCGCACGCGGCAGGCTCGATCAGCCCGCGGAGTCGCGCCTGGGCAGGACGCTTCGTAGGGCCGGCAGGGGCCGCCTGGGCTCGACGGCGGGGTTCCTCGACAAGGTCCTGCCCGGGGTGGAAAGCACCTATCTACGGACCCTGGGCGCCGACGCGTTGGCCAACGTCATCCGCAACGTGTGGGCACACGCCATCATCTTCTGCGGCCATTTTCCCGACCAGACCTACACCTTCACCCCCGGAGAGGTCGAGAACGAGACGCGCGGCGGTTGGTACGTGCGCCAAATGGTCGGCGCCGCGAACATCGAGGGCGGCCCACTGTTTCACGTCGTCAGCGGCAATCTGGGCTATCAAGTGGAGCACCACCTCTACCCCGACATGCCGAGCAGCCGCTACTCGGAGATCGCGCCGAAGGTCAAAGACATCTGCGAACGCTACGAACTGCCATACAACTCCGGCCGGTTCTCGAAGCAGTGGCTGATGGTGCACCGCAGCATCTTTCGACTGGCATTCCCCGGAGGGAAGCCCCGGCGGAAACCCGGCCCCTACCGAAGCCAGGACGGTCGGACGCAAGCGCCGCGACCCAGCGAGGGTGCCCGGTTCCGGGAGCGTGTCCCGGCCGAACACCCGGCCGCGGGCCCAGAACACGAGTCCGGCGGCGTCGCGGTGCAGCCGCCGCCGCGCGGTAAGGACTGACGGCCCCACGTTCGGCGCGATGTGTCGTCGAACTTGAACCATTTTCGGCGACCGGTCGTGGATCATCATCGATGATGCCCCGCATCCGCACACCGGACACCGAAGTCACCGAGGCGCCGACCGATTCGGGCGGCGAAGGCTTTCCGGCGCGGCTGTGGCGCAGCCCGCTGCGGGGACCATGGCTGACGTCGGTATTCGGCTCGGCGCTGTTGGCGACGCTGCCGATCGTCATCCTCACCGGCCTGCTGTCCTACATCGCCTACGGACCGCGATTCGGCCAAGCCATCCCCGGCGACGTCGGTTGGTTGACGTTGCCGACCTTCGACTGGCCCACCAATCCGTCATGGCTGTACCGGCTGACCCAGGGACTCCACGTCGGACTCGGGCTGGTTCTGATCCCCGTGGTGCTCGCCAAGCTGTGGTCGGTGCTACCCCGGCTCTTCGTGTTGCCGCCCGCGCGGTCGATTGCCCAACTGCTGGAACGTGTTTCGCTGCTGATGCTGGTCGGGGGCATCCTGTTCGAGATCGTCACCGGCGTGCTGAACATCCAGTACGACTACATCTTCGGGTTCAGCTTCTACACCGCGCACTATTTCGGCGCATGGGTGTTCATCACGGGATTCGTCATGCATGTGGCGTTCAAGAGCCGGCGCATGTGGTCCGGTCTGCGCTCGATGTCGCTGCGCGATGTACTGGGCACCACACGAGTCGACACCGAGCCGCAGCCCTGGCAGCCAGACGGGCTGGTCGCCGCCGACCCGGGCCCCGCGACGATGAGCCGCCGTGGCGCACTGGCGCTGGTGGGCGGCGGTGCGCTCTTCCTCGCGCTCATCACTGCCGGTCAAACCGTGGGGGGCTACACCCGGCCCGCCGCCCTGCTGCTGCCACGCGGGCGCAGCCGCGGGCACGGGCCCAACGACTTCGAGGTCAACCGCACCGCGACGGCCGCGGACATCTCCCCGGACGACACCGCCGACCGGTGGCGGCTGACCGTCAGCGGCGGCCCACGACCGGCGACCCTGGACCGCGCCGCGCTGCTGGCGATGCCGCAACACACCGCCGTGTTACCGATCGCCTGCGTGGAAGGCTGGTCGACCACCCAAACCTGGAGCGGGGTGCGGTTGGCGGATCTGGCCCGCCTGGCGGGTGTGCCCGCACCGGAGTCGGCGCGGGTGTTGTCGCTGGAACGCTCCGGCGCCTTCGCCCGCGCCACCCTGCAGGGCACTCAGGTGCTGCACCCGGATGCGCTGCTGGCGCTTCGGGTCAACGCCACCGACCTGTCCCCGGACCACGGCTTTCCCGCGCGCATCATCGTGCCCGCGCTGCCGGGCGTGCACAACACCAAATGGGTGGCCGCCATTGACTTCCGGGAGGGTGCACATGCGTAGCGCGGCAGCCGGATTCGCGAGGCTTTACGGATCCCGCCCGCTGCATCTGCTGACGATGATCGCCGGATTCGCGCTGCTGGGCTACGTGGTCGCCACCGTCAAACCCGTCACACCCTGGAACCCCGACGTGTGGTGGCAGTCGATCCTCGTCTGGTTCGGCGCGGCCGTCGTCGCCCACGACCTGGTGTTGTTCCCCGTCTACGCGTGCCTCGACCGATTGCTGTCACGCAGCCGCACGTCATCGCCGGCGCGCGCCCGCCCCCGCTTGCCCGTGCTGAATTACCTGCGGGTGCCGACGCTGGGTGCGGGCCTGACCCTGCTGGTGTTCCTTCCGGGCATCATCGAACAGGGCGCCACCACCTACCGGGCGGCGACCGGTCAGACCCAGGACCCATTTCTGGGTCGATGGCTGCTGTTGACGGGGGCGATGTTCGCCCTCAGCGCCGGAATCTACGCCGCCCGGTCGGCAATGGTGCGTCGGCGCGTGGATCACCCCGCGTTTCGGAAATGATGTCGACGCGGGTCCGCGCGGCGCCGAATCCCTGACGCCGGAGTTCGCGGGTGGCTTTCCTATCATTTGGGAATGAGCGCCGGTGGGCTGGATACCGAGTCGTCGCCGGCATTCTCCGAGGGGGACCCGGCCCGGTTCCGCGCCGCGGGCTGGTGGTGCGATACCACGCTGTCGGACGCGGTGCGTCGTAACGCCGAACAAACACCGGACCGTCCCGCCTATATCGACCATGCCAAGGCATCGCTGAATTGGTATGAATTCGACCGCGCGGCAACTCGTTTGGCCGAAACACTGGCCGGTTACGGCATCCTGCGCGGGAATCGGGTTGCCGTATGGCACGGTGACTCCGCAGCCATCCACGTGCTGTTCGTCGCCATCGAACGGTGCGGTGCGGTGGTCGTGGGCGTGGGCGCGCGGGCCGGCACCCGCGAGGCGGCCGCGATACTGCGCGGCTCCCAGCCGAACGTCCTGATCAGCGATGAACCCCATCGCGGGGCCGCAACCCTGGTGGCGGACGAACTCGGGCTGCCCACACTGCTCCTGAGCCGGACGCTTCGCCTGGATGTCGACGCCGAACCCACGGCGCTCACCATCGACTCCCAACTCGGCCCCGACGACGTTTTCCTGATCAATTCCACCTCCGGGACCACCGGGCTGCCGAAGTGCGTCGTGCACACCCAGAACCGGTGGCACTACTTCCACCAGAAGGCCGTCGCCAACGGGCTGCTGACGCCCGACGACGTATTCCTGCCGGTGATACCCACGCCGTTCGGGTTCGGGCTCTGGACCAGCCACACCACGCCGATCTACCTCGGCGCCACCGCGGTGATCCTGGACCGGTTCACCACCAAAGCGACCTGCGAGGCGATCGCCCAGCACAGCGTCAGCGTATTATGTTGTGTCAGCACACAATTGACTATGTTGATGGCGGACTCGGCCAGCCGCGAACACGACCTGAGTTCGCTGCGTGTGGTCTACACCGGCGGGGAGGCGCTGCCGTATCGGCCCGCGGCGGAGTTCGAAGAACTCACCGGCGCCAAGATCCTGCAGTTCTTCGGCTCGAACGAAACGGGGATGCTCAGCGCGACCACCGTGGAGGACTCGCGTGAACGCCGGCTGCGCACCGGGGGCCGCATCATCCCCGAAATGGCGGTCCGGCTGTTCGACGGGGACCGCGACGTCACGGAAACGGGGCGAGGCCAGCCCGCATGCCGGGGCCCGGCGACCAGCCTCGGTTACCTCGGCGGCACCGACCACGACAAGCTGTTCACCCGCGACGGGTGGATGCGCATGGGCGACATCTGTGACATCGACGCGGACGGCTATCTCCGGGTCACCGGGCGCACCTCCGATTTCATCGTGCGCGGCGGCAAGAACATCAGCGCAAGCCAGGTCGAAGACGCCGTCACCACCCATCCCGCCATCGCGGTGGCGGCCGCGGTCGCCATGCCCGATCCGGTGTTCGGCGAAAAGGTCTGCCTCTACGCCGAACTCACCGACTCCGCCACCATCGACCTTCCCGAGCTCGTCGAACACCTGCTGGGGCTGGGAGTTTCCAAGGAACTGCTGCCCGAGCGACTCATCATTCTCGGCGAGCTGCCCCGATCGTCGGGCGGAAAGATAGCCAAAGGCCGACTTCGCGAGGATATTGGAGCCAGGATGGAGGCTGGTCATGAACGCTCCTAACGCACGCCGTGGCGGGTTGGAAGTCTGGGCGCCGTCGGTGGTTCCGCCGATCGGCGTCGAACTCTCCCACCAGCAGGCGCTTGCCATCGCTTTCCGTCACCTCGCCGGCATCGGGTTCGCCGAGAACATGGCCGGACATATCACCTGGCAGCTCGATGGCCAGACCGACATGTTCGTCAATCCGTGGGGTCTGTGGTGGCGCGAGCTCACCGCTTCCGACATCTGTGTGGTCGATGGCGACGCGCACGTGATCAGCGGTCGCTGGGACGTCACTCCGGCCATCCACATCCACACCGAACTGCACCGTGTCCGCGAGGATGCCCGAGTGGTCATCCACAACCACCCGTACTACGTGTGTGTGCTCGCCGCGCTGGGCAGGCTGCCCGAGCTGGTGCACCAAACCGGTTCGCTGTTCCTCGACGACCTCTGCCTGGTCGAGACGTACGACGGCGAAATCGACAGCCCCACCCGCGCCGCGGATCTCGCGGCCCGCATCGGCGGGGCCAACCTGACCATTCTGGCCAACCACGGCGTCATCGCGACCGGCCGCAACCTCCCCGAAGCCGTCTACCGCGCGGCCTCCATCGAACGGGTATGCAAGCTGGCCTACGACGTCATGCTCACCGGCAAGGAGCCGGTGGCCATGCAGTGGTCGGACATGGCCGGCATGCAACGCTCGCTGATCGAACGGGCCGCCGACGTGTACTGGGCCGGGGCGGCACGCATGACCATCAAGGCCGATTCCGATGTGCTCGGGTGAACCGCATCGTCGAGTGTGCACCCACGGCGGCGACACGCCGACAAACGTCACCGCCACCGCACACTGAAAGCCGTCATGTCACACTGAATGACGCGGCCGCGCAAGGAGATTAACGAGTGAAATCGATCGACGACCTGGCCACCGACCTGAGCTTCACCACGGCCAAAACCGGCGCGCAGCGTTCGGTCACCTTGCTGCCGGATCCACCCCGGGCGCCGCGCCGCTACACGGTGATCTCGGTGGACGATCACATCGTCGAACCCCCGGATACCTTCACCGGTCGCCTGCCCCGAAAGTTCGCCGACCGGGCGCCCAAGGTCATCGATACCGACACCGGGGGACAGACCTGGGTGTATGACGGCCGAGAACTGCCCAACGTCGGGTTCAACGCGGTGGTCGGCCGGCCGGTGGCGGAGTACGGGTTCGAGCCCGTCCGATTCGACGAAATGCGCAGGGGCGCATGGGATATCCATGAGCGTGTCAAGGATATGGATCTCAACGGGATCTACGCCTCGCTCAATTTCCCCTCGTTTCTGCCGGGCTTCGCGGGGCAGCGGCTGCAGCAGGTGACCAGCGACCGCGACCTGGCGCTGGCCTCCGTCCGGGCCTGGAACGACTGGCATTTCGATGTCTGGGCGGGCTCGTATCCCGACCGCATCATTCCCTGCCAATTGCCCTGGCTGCTCGGCCCGGAACTCGGCGCGAAGATGATCTACGAGAACGCCGAACGTGGCTTTCACGCCGTGACGTTCAGCGAGAACCCGGCGATGCTCGGACTGCCGAGCATTCACACCGATCACTGGGATCCGATGATGGCCGCGTGCGCCGAGACCGGCACCGTGGTGAATCTGCACATCGGGTCGTCGGGATCGTCGCCGTCCACCACCGCGGACGCGCCACCGGATGTACAGGGCGTGCTCTTTTTCGCCTATGCCATTTCCGCGGCGGTCGACTGGTTGTATTCGGGACTGCCAAGCAGGTTCCCCGACCTGAAGATCTGTCTGTCCGAAGGCGGAATCGGCTGGGTGGCGGGGCTGCTCGACCGCCTCGACCACATGCTCAGCTACCACGCCATGTATGGCACCTGGCAGGCGCTCGGTGAGCGATTGACCCCCGCCGAGGTGCTGATCCGCAACTTCTGGTTCTGCGCGGTCGAAGACAAGTCCTCGTTCGTGCAGCGCGACCGGATAGGTGTCGACAACATCATGCTCGAAGCCGACTACCCTCATTGCGATTCGACGTGGCCGCACACCCAACAAACCATCCACGAACAGATCGGCGATCTGCCGTCCGACGTCATCCGTAAATTCAGCTGGGAGAACGCATCTCGTTTGTATCGACACCCGGTACCGGCCGGGGTGCAACAGGACCCTGACGCGTTCTGACCCGGCCATGACTGCGACGGACAAGGTCGACTTCACCTCGGTTGCCTGGGGCTCGGTGGAATGGACGAACCTCGTCACGCTGTATCTGCGCGCGTGCGAAAGCCGTTCGCAACGGCCGATTCTGGGGGACAGGGCGGCCGCGGAAGCGGTGGACCGGATCAGCTATGACTTCAAGCGGATGCGCCGCAGTACGATGCCCGCCTCGAACCAGTACCTGGTCGCCTTGCGCGCCAAGAAGTTCGACGACTGGTGTGCCGATTTCCTTGCCCGCCATCGGAACACCGTCGTCCTGCATCTGGGTTGCGGCCTCGACGGCAGAGCGTTCCGGCTCACCCTACCGCCGTCGGTTTCGTGGTTCGACGTCGACCAGCCCAGTGTCATCGGCCTACGACGACGCCTCTACGACGACACCGAGCGGTACCGGATGATCGGCTCGTCGGTGACCGAGCCGCAGTGGCTGGACGAAGTTCCCACCGGGCGTCCCACCCTGGTCGTTGCCGAGGGACTGCTGATGTACCTGCGCGAGGAGGAAGTTCGCCGGCTGCTGCAGCGTTTGATCGACCGATTCCCCGGTGGCGAAATGCATTTCGATACGCTCTCGGCCTTGGCGCCGCTGCTGTCCAAGGTCCTCACCAGAGGCATCATCGCCTGGGGCATCCGGGATGCGCGCCAGGTCGCGGCCTGGCATCCCCGGCTGCGGTTCCTCGAGCAGACGCCCGCGCTGGCCGGCTACGAGCAGATCCCGTCGGCCGCGGTGCGGTTGATCTACCGGGTGACGTGGGCGACGGGCGGGCGCAACTACGACGTGCTCAACCGCTTCGAATACTGAACCGTCACAGATCGGAAGCCAGCCGACGCAGGATGTCGGTCGCGGGCTCGACGGCGGCGTGCCGAAAACCGGTGCCCGCCCACAGGTGTACGAAGTCCGGTTTTCCCGCCGCCGCGGCCGCCTTGCGCAACGGGCTGGTCAGGTGGTGGATGGCGGGATAGCCCGTTGGCGCCTCGGCTTCGTGGGCGTCGATGAACGCGTTGCGCAGGCCGCGGGCCGGGCGGCCGGTGAAGGCCCGGGTCAGCACCGTCTCGGTGTAGGCGGGATTGGCGAGCGCCGCCTGGTGAGTCGCCGACGCGCCGCTTTCGGTGGCGCGCAGCAGCACGGTCCCGACGGCGGCAGCGGCCGCGCCCGCCCGGATCACCTCGGCGACCGCGCCCGGGGTGGCGAGCCCGCCGGTGGCGATCACCGGCAGGGGAACCGTCGCCACGACCTGCTTGACGAGGTCGACGATCGGCACCGGGGTCACTGGCCGCAACGGCGACAGGGTGGCGGAATGCCCGCCGGCGTCCGCGGCCTGCACGGCGAGCATGTCGACCCCGGCGTCGTGTGCCTGCGCCGCCTCGTCGGCCGTGGTCACCGTCTGGACCACGACGCTTCTGACCCGTCGCAACGCCGCGATCACATCGCGCGGCGGAATCCCGAACGTGAACGACACCATCGGAACCGGATCGTCGAGCAGCAGCTCGATTTTTTCGTCGAATCCGTCGTTGTCCTCGATGGGCTGCGGCGGCAACGTCACCCCGAACCGGTCGGCGTCGGCCTGAACGATCGCCGCGTAAGCACGGTAGCGCTGCGGGTCGACCGGCACGGGGTTGGGTGCGAACACGTTGATGCCGAATGGGATCCCCTCGGCGCGAACGGCTTTGATCTCGCCTTCGATGGCCTCCACGGTCTTGTAGCCGGCGGCCAGCATGCCCAGAGCGCCCGCGCGGGTGGCGGCCGACACCATGGCCGGAGTGGTCGGGCCGCCCGACATCGGGGCCGCCACCAGCGGAATGGACATCTCAAACTGCGCCAACATCTCCGTGCCCTTTCGATGTTCCGGTGCCGCGAGCGTCGACAGTGCCTGCCTTGACACTATCGATGTTGCGCCGGTGCGCCAGCATTCCACCGTCGCGACC
This sequence comes from Mycobacterium sp., assembly GCF_004298145.1. Lineage (GTDB taxonomy): Bacteria > Actinomycetota > Actinomycetes > Mycobacteriales > Mycobacteriaceae > Mycobacterium. Next base: position 63,172 of record NZ_SCRH01000068.1, on the reverse strand, counting down.
GACCTGGCAGGATGCATGAGCGTGAAGCGGCCCAATTTCCTCGTGATCGTCGCAGACGACCTCGGATTTTCCGACATCGGCGCATTTGGCGGCGAGATCGAAACGCCCAACCTTGATCGGCTGGCGTACTCCGGGATCCGGCTCACCGATTTCCATTCGGCGCCGGCCTGCTCACCGACCCGGGCCATGCTGCTGACCGGGACCGACCACCACATCGCCGGCATCGGGACGATGCTCGAGGTCGCGTCCCCGGGATTCCGCGGCGCGCCCGGCTATGAGGGCTATCTGAACGATCGGGTCGTCGCGTTGCCCGAACTGTTACGCGACGCCGGATATTCGACGCTGATGTCGGGCAAATGGCATCTGGGGGCCACGATCGAGACTTCGCCGTGGGCGCGCGGTTTCGAGCGCTCGTTCGCCCTGCTGCCCGCCGGCGCCAACCACTACGGAGGGGCGGGGGCGCGCGGATTCTCGCCCGTGCCAACGCTTTACACCGAGGACGACCAATTCGTCACCATTGGCGACGACTTCTACTCGTCGGATTCGTACACCGACACCTTGCTGCGGTACCTGGATGAACGCGCGCCCGACGACGACCGCCCCTTCTTCGCCTATCTGCCGTTCCAGGCGCCGCACTGGCCATTGCAGGCGCCCGACGAATCCATCGCGAAATACCGCGGCCGCTACGACGACGGTCCGGACGCGCTGCGTGCGGAACGCCTGGCGGCGCTCAAGCGGCTCGGCCTGTGCCCGCCCGATGTCGCCGCGCACCCGGTGGTGGCCGACGGTGCCCCGGAGTGGGCCGACATGACCGACGAGCAGCGCGCGCGCTCGGCGCGCAGCATGGAGGTCTACGCCGGGATGGTGGACCGGATGGACCACAACGTCGGGCGGGTGATCGACTACTTGTCGGCGAGCGGTGAACTCGACGACACCGTCGTCATCTTCCTGTCCGACAACGGTGCCGAGGGTGCGATCGTGGAGGCCATGCCGCTGCGCGGTCCGCAAATCGCCGCGCAGATCGAAAAGCATTGCGACAACAGCCTCGACAACCTCGGCCGGCCCACCTCCTTCATCTGGTACGGCCCGCGCTGGGCGCAGGCCGCCACGGCGCCGTCGCGCCTGCACAAGGCCTTCACCACCCAGGGTGGGATCCGCGTGACGGGCTTCGTCACCTGGCCGGGCTTTGCCCGCCAACGGCAGATCGGCACCGCGTTCAGCACCGTCATGGACATCGCACCCACCCTGTTGGAGCTGGCCGGCACCGCGCACCCGGGCACGTCCTACCGCGGCCGCGAGGTGGCGCCCATGCGCGGTCGCTCACTGGTGGAGTATCTGACGGGCGCAGCGGAGACCGTGCACGGCGACGACACCGGAACCGGCTGGGAGCTGTTCGGTCGCCGCGCCATTCGCCAGGGTGACTGGAAGGCGCTGCACCTGCCGGCGCCGTACGGCCCGGGCGACTGGCAGCTCTACGATTTGGCTTCCGACCCCGGCGAGATCGACGACCTGGCCGCTTCGCATCCCGACAAGCTGGCCGAGCTGGTGGCGCTGTGGGATCGCTACGTCGAGGAGACCGGCGTGATCCTCGAACCCATCTCCGTGTTCGACACCGACCTCGGATAGCCGGTTGCCACCTATGCTGGGGCGTTAACGGTCGAGACAACCACCTGCGCGGTTGCAGCCTGCTTCTCGATCACGCGCTGGGTCGAAGGGCCTCAAACAGCTCCACCGAACCACTGTGCCGCGCAACCAAGACTTCGAGTCCCGCATCCCTGAGCCAGCGCTGCACATCACCGGCCTTGGGCGTATTTCCAAAAAAGCCCGCCGCCTGCAACGCCGTCACAAAACGATCCTGGCGCCAGCCGCGACCACGCACACACGTGCTCCCGCGAAGCATCCCACCCGGCTTGAGCACGCGGGCGAGCTCGACTACCGCCGCTTGCGGGTCAGGAAGACAATGCAGACCGTTGAAAGTCAATGCCAGGTCAAAGGTGTTGTCTTGGAAGGGCAGATCTGTGATGTCAGCCTCGGTGAACTCAATCGGGTCGGCCGTGCCCAACTGAGTCGCCCGGCTGCGCGCCCTCCTTAGCATGTCGGCGGAAATGTCGGCGGCCACGTAGCGGCAATCCTGCTCAGGGCGCAAGCCGCGGAAGGCAAAGCCTCCACCGCACGGGATGTCGAGTACATGGGCGCCAGCGGGAGCTTCACCGACACGCTGAACCTCTTCCAGGAGTTCATGTAACGCCAGCCCCCACAATGCCTTTGCGCCCACCGCAGCGACGCTGTCATGCATTACAGCCCTGTTGTACAACGCCGATGCCACCCGAGCGGCACGCCAGCGGTCTGTTACCTGCCCCATCCGCTGACTCTAAACTGGACAACGCTCCGGCGGCAGGGTCGTCCGTTCGTTGTCGTCGGTGTTGAGCGCGAAGGCGCCCAATCGGGGTGCCGTTCCACCAGCGGGTCTAACGCGCCAGTCGTGAGGACTTGCGCGATTCGCGGGCGACGCCGTTTCTCACGCGAATTCGACGGGAAATCATCCGAACACACTCTACTCAAGAATTCGTGGAATCCTCGGAACTCTTGCACCGCAGTTTCTTTCGTGCCCTGCGGCGCGGCCCCCGACGGGAGGTCTGCCGGAGCGGCCGGCGTTACCGGCAGGCGATGCGCCGACGCCTCGAAAGACGCTATCCTTTACCGACACTACGAATATAGAGTAGTGTCGCGGTCCGGAATGACAATGGACAAACGACGAAAGCCTAATCCCGCCGAGCGCCGCCGCGAGCTATGCGATGCGGCGATTCGATTGTTGGCCGATGACGGGGCCAAGGGGCTCAGTCATTTGAAGGTGGACCGCAAGGTGGGCGTGCCGGACGGCACGACCTCCTTCTATTTCCGCACCCGGTCGGCGCTGCTGCGGGCGGTCGCCGAGCGTTCGGCCGAACTCGACCTCGCCGAGCTGCAGGCAATCGCGGACAGCTCCGATGCCGGCGGTACGGCTCCCGCACCCTCGCGGCTGTCGCAGGTCGTCATCCAAGCCGGCAGCGACCCGCAGCTGTACCGGACCAGGGCCCGATACGAGCTGACCATGCAGGCCACCCGCGACCCCGCGCTGGCCGCGATCCTGCAGCAGGCCACCGACGAGTTCACCAAGTTGCACCGGGAAATCCTCGTGCAGCTGATGCCGCACGGCGCGGAGCTGGATCCGGCGGTCGTGGAGGATCTGAGCAACGTCACGCTGACCTTCATCAACGGCCTGCTGCAGCGCTTCGCCCATGGCGACCGGATCGTCGACAGTCCCGAACAGCTCGATGGGGTCCTGTCGGCGATCGCGGCCGGGATCTTGAAGAGTTCGGACAAGGGGCGGCTCACCCAGGCCGGCGGTCTGCGGGTGCTGCGTCGCGGGGCGGCCGGATCCCGATGAGGGCACCGACCGAAGACGGCGCGCGGATCTCTGGCCCTTGCCGGGGCGCCCGCTGTATGGTTCTCTACGAGAATAGAGTGAGCCGACGTTCACGCGTCGTTTCAGCCGAATTTGTGCACATGTCCAGAGTGACGCAATTAAGCGGAGTGTGTAAATTGCCCGGACCGGATCCAGCGTTGCAACGCCGGCAGCGCGAGCCCTGGTGCCGGTAATGCGGGAATCTAAAACTGCAGCGGTAGGAGGGGTTTCGTGACGGCGAGCACCGACAGCCATGTTCGTTTCGATCCATACGATGTCGGGCTGATCGCCGACCCGTATCCGATGTTCGCGCGGTTGCGCGAAGAGGCGCCGCTCTACTACAACGCCGAATTCGACTTCTACGCGGTGAGCCGCTACGCCGATGTCAGCAAGGCGCTCGTGGATCACGAGACCTACAGCTCCGCGCGGGGCGCGATCCTGGAGCTGATCAAGGCCAACCTCGAAATCCCGTCGGGCATGTTGATCTTCGAAGACCCGCCGATTCACGACGTGCACCGCAAACTGCTGTCGCGGATGTTCACCCCGCGCAGGATCGCCGCCCTCGAGCCGATGATCCGCGACTTCTGCGCTCAACTCCTGGATCCGCTGGTGGGCTCGGGCCACTTCGACTTCGTCACCGACCTGGGTGCGCAGATGCCGATGAAGGTCATCAGCATGTTGCTCGGCATCCCCGAAGACGACCAGGAGTACATCCGCGATCGGGGCAACGCCCAGCTGCGCACCGAGGCCGGCAAGCCCATGGACGCCGCCCAGCACGGTCTGTCCGTGGGTGAGCAGTTCGAGGCGTACATCGACTGGCGCGCCGAGCATCCGTCCGACGACATCATGACCGAACTTCTCAACGTCGAGTTCGTCGACGAAACCGGCACCACCCGGCGGCTGTCCCGCGAAGAGATACTCGTCTACCTCAACGTCGTCGCCGGAGCCGGCAACGAAACGACAACGCGGCTGATCGGTTGGTCCGGAAAGGTTCTCGCCGAGCACCCCGACCAGCGCCGCGACCTCGTCGAGAATCCCGCCCTCATCCCGCAGGCCATCGAAGAGCTCTTACGCTACGAGCCACCGGCCCCCCACGTGTCCCGGTATGTGACCCGCGACGTCAGCGTGCACGACCAAACGGTGCCGGAGGGCAGCGTGATGATGATGCTGATCGGATCGGCGTGCCGTGACGAGGCCCAGTTCGGGCCCGACGCAGGCGAATTCAACATCCACCGGGCGGTCCGTCCGCATCTCACCTTCAGCATGGGCACGCACTTCTGCCTGGGCTCGGCGCTGGCGCGCCTGGAGGGCCGCGTCGCCCTGGAAGAGATTCTGAAGCGATTCCCCGAGTGGGAGGTGGACCTGAGCAGGGCCACCCTCAGCCCGACCTCCACGGTGCGGGGCTGGGAGTGCATGCCGGCGCTGGTGTCACGATGACAAGTCGGGTGAATGGGCGGGTAGAAGGGAAGGTAGCTTTCATCAGCGGTGCCGCCCGCGGGCAGGGCCGCAGTCACGCCGTGCGTCTGGCGCAAGAGGGCGCCGACATCATCGCGATCGACGTCTGCGGGCCGATCGAGAACCTGGCATATCCCCACTCGACGCCGGAAGACCTCGACGAAACCGCCGATCTGGTCAAGGGTCTCGACCGCCGCATCGTGACCGCGCAGGTCGATGTCCGCGACTACGACGCGCTGAAGGCCGCCGTGGACAGCGGGGTGGAACAACTCGGGCGCCTCGATATCATCGTCGCCAACGCGGGCATCGGCACCTTCGGCAACAAGCTGCACAAGATCCGCGAGAACATCTGGCGGGACATGATCGACGTGAACCTTTCCGGCGTGTGGCACACCGTGAAAGCAGGTGTGCCACATATTATCGCCGGCGCACGCGGCGGCTCCATCGTGCTGACCGGTTCTGTCGGATCGCACAAGGCCATGGCCTACACCGGCCACTACATCGCCGCAAAACACGGCGTTTTGGGCCTGATGAGAGCCTTCGCCGTCGAACTGGGCGAACACCATATTCGGGTCAACTCGGTACACCCCAGCCAGGTCAACACGCCGATGACGATCAACGAGGTGACGTTCCGGCTGTTTCGACCCGACCTGGAAAACCCCGGGCCGGAGGATTTCGCCCCGTTCTCGCAGATGACGCACACCATGCCGGTGCCCTGGGTGGAAGCGGTTGACATCAGCAATGCCGTCCTGTTCCTCGCCTCCGATGAATCTCGTTATGTCACCGGGGTTTCGCTGCCCGTCGACGCGGGCGCACTGCTCAAATAGGCGCTAACCGAATCAACTGAAAGAAGAACACTATGCCTGAATACGACTACGAAGAGATGAAGAAGGAAGCCGAGCAGTACATCAAGTTCGAAAAGGACAAGAAGAACCGCATCGCCTACATCACCTTCGACCGTCCCGACGCGCAGAACTCCACCACGCTGGGGATGCGGCAGAACTACGCTGATCTGATCCACAAGTGCAACGTCGACGACGACGTCAAGGTCGTCGTGATCCGCGGCGAGGGCGAGGACTTCGGTAGCGGCGGGGACCTGCCCGAACAGCGCGGGATGCTGGAGAACCCGGGCATGCCGCTGCTGCACGAGCTCGCCATCAACGATGACGACGTCAAGTACCCGCCCGGTGGCTCGTACCGCTACCTGTCCACCGTCACCGACTTCTACGCCAAAGCGCGCGCCGGAAACCGTCCGCTGCAAGAACTTCGGAAGATCAGCATCATCGAGGCCAAGGGCTACTGCTACGGCTGGCACTTCTACCAGGCAGGCGACGCCGACCTGGTGATCTCCTCCGACGACGCCCTCTTCGGCCACCCGGCATTCCGCTACGTGGGCTGGGGGCCCCGGCTGTGGTGGTGGGCCGAGACGATGGGCCTGCGCAAGTTCTCCGAAATGCTTTTCACGGGAAGGCCGTTCAGTGCGAAGGAGATGTACGACTGCGGCTTCGTCAACAGCGTGGTGCCCCGTGACAAGCTGGAAGACGAGACCCTCAAGTACGCGCTGGCGTGCTCGAAGACCCGCCCGACCGACACCGTCGCCGTGCAGAAGACCTTCCTGGAGCTCTACAAGCAGCACAAGGGTGAGTACTTCGGCAGCCTGCTGACCGGCATGGTCGAGGGCATGCTGCCGATGATCGCCAATGACGCACAAGAGGTCGACCTGACCGCGGGCACCTTCGAGAAGGGCCTGAACAACGTGGTGAAGGACAACGACATGAACTTCCCGCCGGAGTGGCGGCTGAGTCGCTCCGGCCGCGCGAAGCCCTGACCGCTTTGCGAGGGTGCGCATGTCGGCGCTGACGGCCTTCAGGGTCGTCGAGCTGGCGGGGTCGGTCGCAGGGGAGTACTGCGGAAAGCTGCTGGCCGACTTCGGCGCCGAGGTGATCAAGGTCGAGGCGCCGGGGCGCGGAAGCCCGACTCGGGCCATGGCGCCCCGCCTTGCCGACGGCCCCGAAGGCAGTGCGTTGTTCGCGTACCTCAACACGAACAAGCGGTCCGTCGTTCTCGACACCACCGTGCAAGCCGATGTCGTGGATAAGCTCGTCGCCAGCGCCGACGCGGTCATCGACGACGGCGATGCGGATTGGGCGCGGAGGCACCCGAGTGTGGTGGCTTGCTCGATCACGCCGTTCGGTCTGGGAGCCCCGGCCGAATACGTGAATGCGAAGAGCATCAACGTCTTCCACGCCAGTGGCTGGGGATATCACACTCCCAGCCACCCGGACCCCACCAGGCCGCCGCTGCGGGGGCCGGGCCGGTTTCTGACCGACTACGAAGCGGGGCTGGAGGCGGCGCTGTGCGTCACAGCGGCGTTGTTCGGGCGCCTGCACACCGGCCGGGGTGAGGCCATCGACGTTTCCCAGCATGCGGTGCTGGTCTCGCGCGCCGATTGCATTCTCGGACGGCTGATCAGCGGCGAAGTCCCCGCCCCCGGCGCCCGCGACGACTACGACCAGCAGGGCCCGGCGTCGTTTTTCCCCTGCGCCGACGGCTTCGTCTACCTGTACATGACCAACCGCGCCCACTGGCTCGGCATCAAGCAGCTGATGGGTCGCCCGGTCTGGCTCGAGGACTTCGACGACGACTGGCTGGAGTTCTCGGTCACTCCGGAAAAGGTCGCCACCTTCCAGCAGGGTTTCGCGCGGTGGGTCCGCGACCTGTCCAAGGAGGCGGCGGCCGAGCAGGCCCAGCGCCTGGGCGTTCCGCTGGTGCCCGTCAACGACGCCGCCGATCTGCACCACTCGCCGCAGTACCGCCACCGCGGTTTCTTTTCCGACGTCAGCCATCCCGTGTTGGGGGATGCGTCATACCCCACGGTGCCGTACCTGCTCAGCGCATCCCCGGCCGAAATCACCTCCGCGGCTTCCGCTCTCGGCCAGCACAGCGGGTGGGTCCTGGACAGTCTCGACGCCCCGCACGCCTCGCCGGTGGCGCGGTCCGCGCAGCTGAAGCCGCCGAAGCGCCCGCGCGGCGGCCCCCTGGAAGGGGTCCGCGTCGTCGAGCTCACCAAGGTGTGGGCCGGCCCGTACACCGGTAAATTGCTGGCGCTATTGGGCGCCGAGGTGATCAAGGTCGAAACCGCGACGCAGCCCGAGGAGATGCGCGCCTACGGCGGCACCGACATCAACCACGCGCCGTTCTTTCTGAGCATCAATCCCGAGATCTTGAGCGTGGACATCGATATCAAGTCGGCCGAGGGCATGGCGCAACTGCGTGAGCTGATCGCCCGCAGCGATATCGTCATCAACAACCTGCGCCCGGGCGCGATGGAACGCCAGGGTCTGGGGTATCACCAGCTCAAAGAGATCAAACCCGACATCATCTCGGTCTCGATCAAAATGTGGGGCAACGACGGGCCGCTGGGGCATCAGACCGGCTACGCGCCGTGCTTCGCCGCGCTGGCCGGCCTGGCGCCGCTGGTCGGCTATCCCGGTGGGCCCCCGCTCGGAACCAGCATGCGCTACGGGGATTCCACGGTCGGCGCGGCGGCCGCCTACGCCGCCCTGGTGGCGCTGCTGCACCGCGAACTCAGTGGCGCGGGGCAATTCGTCGACGTATCGGCCGTCGAATCCCTGTCCTCGATGATCGGGGACTGCCTGCTCGAACACAGCCTCAGCGGGCGACGCCTCGGGCCCGACGGCAACAACCACCCCGACATGTGCCCGCACGGCTGCTATCCCTGCGCCGACGGTGCGTGGGTCAGCGTGGCCGTCGCGAACGATACCGAATGGCAACGGTTGTGCGACGCGCTCGGTGCCGCATCACTGGCGGGCGACCCCCGCTATGCCACCGTGGACGGCCGGCGCGCACACGTCGACGCGCTCGACGCCGATCTTGCGGCGCTGAGCCGCACTCTCGATGCCGAGGAGCTGGCGCGTCGCCTGCGGGCGGCGGGAGTGCCGGCCGCCAAGAGCGCCACCGCCATCGATGTGATTGGCGATCAACAACTCTGGGACCGCGAGCTGTATCGTTTCGTCTCGGATCACCGCGAGGGTCAGCGTCCGGTGCTGGGACCGTCCTGGCGGCTGGCGCGCAACCCGGCGCGGATCGCGCGCGGCGCACCCGACCTGGGCGAGGACACCGACTACGTTCTACACGAGATACTGCGCTCGCCGGCACCGGCGGCCGGATCGCAACCGACGGGCGGATCATGACGACATTGGCGCACACCGCGGCCCTGGTGACCGGCGCCAGCAGCGGCATCGGGGCGGCGACGGCCAAAGCGCTGGCCGCCGAGGGTGCTGCGGTGGGCCTCCTCGCGCGCCGCGGCGACCGGCTGGCGCAGCTGAAGGCCGAGATCGAATCCGCCGGTGGCACAGCGCTCGTCGTCCCCGCCGACGTCACCGATGCCGGCCAGGTGGCGGCCGCCGTACAGCGCACCGTCGAGGAGTTCGGGCGCCTCGACACCCTGGTGAACAACGCCGGCCTGATGCAGTCGGCGCCCGCAACCGAAGCGCGGCTGCAGGACTGGGACAACATGGTGGCCGTCAACGTGCGGGGCGTCCTCTATGCGACCCGCGCGGCGCTTCCGCACCTGATCGATGCCGCCGCCGACTCGCCACGCGGCGTGGCGGACCTGGTCACCATCAGTTCCACCGCCGGGTGGGTGGCCCGGCCCAACACCGCCGTGTATTCGCTGACCAAGTTCGGCGTGAACGCGTTCAGCGAAGGCATCCGCCAGGAGGTGCTCGGCAAGCGGGTGCGCGTCGGCGTGGTGGGGCCCGGAACGGTCGATACCGAAATCTTCAGCCACCTGGCCGAATCATCACGGGAAGCCTTCGAAAAGCAGACGTCTGGCATGGTCATGCTGCGGCCCGGGGACATCGCCGACGCGGTCCTGTTCATGGTCACCCGCGACCGACGGGTCGCGGTGAACCACATGCTGGTGCGCGCCGCCGAACAGACCTGGTAGCGGTGTGACGTCACATTGGGTGGTCGGCGATCAACACGGGTTGCCCATCCCGGCCGACCCCGCGACCTTGCTCAGTGGTGGAGCGCCGTTCCTCACCAAGGCGTTTCGGGCCTCGGGCATACTGGGCGACAACAGCGTCGCTCGCATCAGTGGCTACCGCGAGATCAACGGCGGCAGCACTGGACGCAAGGTTGCGCTGTCGGTCGAATATGACCATCCCGCACCGGATCTGCACGCCGATCTGTTCGTCAAGTTCTCCCGCGATCTCGACAATCCGGTGCGAGACCGGGGCAAGACCCAGATGGAACCCGAAGTCCGCTTCGCCTTACTGTCACGCGCCCCCGAATTCCCCATCGAGGTGCCCAGCCCGCAATTCGCCGACTACCACCGCCCGACCGGAACCGGAATACTGATCACCGAGCGAATCAACTTCGGCGGCAACGGGATCGAGCGCCAACATCACAAGTGCCTCGACTACGAGATGCCCCAACCGCTAGAGCACTACCGCGCGCTGCTGACCGCGCTGGCGCGCCTGGCCGGCACGCATCGCTCCGGCCGGCTGCCGGCAGAACTGACCGCGCCCTTTCCCGTGGACGTGCAGGCCGCGACGGTGGGGGAGCGAGCGCCGCTGTCCACGGAGAAGCTGGAACGGCGGGTGAACCAACTAGCCGAATTCGCGCAAACCCATCCCGGGCTGCTGCCGGCGGCTGCCGGCTCACCGGAGTTCATCGCACGCCTGCGCGCCGAGGTGCCACGATTCGCGCACCACGAGCACGCGGTCGCACGCCAACTGGCCGACGACGCCGACTATGTCGCGCTGTGCCACTGGAACGCCAACATCGATAACGCGTGGTTCTGGCGAGACGGTGGCGGCGCCTTGTGTTGCGGCCTGATGGACTGGGGATGCGTCAGCCAGATGAACCTGGGCATGGCCCTATGGGGAGCGATGTCCGGTGCCGAAACCGATATGTGGGACACCCATCTCGACGAACTGCTGCACCTGTTCGTCTCGGAATTCGAGGGCTGCGGCGGACCCCACCTCGATACAGAGCGGTTGCGCCGGCACATGCTGCTGTATGCGGCCGCGATGGGGGTCACCTGGCTGTTGGACGTACCGGCCTTGATCCGCAAGCGATTCGACGCCGTGCCGCGCACCCGCAAGGATCCGCGCATCAGGGACGACGAAAGCGTGCGCGCGCCCCTGCAGATGCTGTCGAACCTGCTGAATGTGTGGGAACGGCATCGCATCGGGGAACTTCTCGAAGGCGTGCTGCCTTAGCGTCAAACGGGGTCGTCGTCTTCGTCGTGGTTCAGGAATCGTTCGGGGTGGTGGTAGGCGTTGGTGCGTGGTTGTCCGCGCTCGAGGTGGGCCGGTGGTCGCCATTCGGTGTCGCCGCGGGTGTTTTTGCGGGTGGTCCAGGCGCCGGGGGTCAGCATGCGGTGATGTGGGCCGCAGGCGAAGGTGAGGTCGTTGATGTCGGTGGTGTGGCAGGTGGCGTAGTCGGTGGTGTGGTGGACTTCGCAGTAGTAGCCCTTGACGTCGCAGCCCGGGGCGGTGCACCCACGGTCTTTGGCGTACAACACAATTCGCTGTCCGGGGGAGGCCAGGCGTTTGGTGTGGTAGAGCGCGAGGGCTTTGCCTTTGTCGAAGATCGCCAGATAATGGTGCGCGTGGCGGCCCAGGCGGATCACGTCGCTCATCGGCACGATGGTGCCCCCACCGGTCAGGCCGTGTCCGGCGGCGGCCTCCAAGTCGGCCAGTGTGGTAGTCACGATGATGGCGGCCGGTAGCCCGTTGTGCTGGCCGAGCTCTCCGGAGGCCAGCAGGGCGCGCAGCGCAGCGAGCAGGGCGTCGTGGTTGCGTTGGGCGCCCGAGCGGGTGTCGCGGTCGATGGCGTCTTGGCTGGGTGCACCGTCCACACACGGGGTCTGGTCGTGGGGGTTGCACATGCCCGGGGCGCCGAGTTTGGCCTGCACGGCTTCAAGGGTGGCGCGCAGCTCTGGGGTGATCACACCGCGCAGCTGTGACATGCCGTCGGGTTGCTGGTTGCCCAGGGTCAGGCCGCGTTGGCGGGCGCGGTCCTCGTCGGTGTAGGTGCCGTCGGGGTTGAGGCAGTCCTGCAGGGTGTGGGCCAGGCCGTTGAGTTCTTCGGGGCGGTAGTGGCTGGCGTGGGCGGCCAGGTCGGCTTCGACGCGCTCGCGGGTGGCCGCGTCGATCCAGCCGGGCAGGCGGCGGGAGAAGCCGCGGATGACGGCGACGTGCCCAGCACCCAGCGTGCCCTCGCGTTGGGCGGCGGCGGTGGCCGCCAACACCGGCGGCAGGGGTTCGCCGGTCAGGCCGTGGCGCGGCCCCAGATCGGCGGCTTCTTTGACGCGGCGGGAGGCCTCGGCGCGGCTGATCCTGAGCCGATCGGCTAGCGCGTGATCGAGCTTGCCGCCTAGTTCTTGAGTGCTGGCTTGGCGGGAGAGGTGATTGATCAACCGATGCTCAGGCACCGGCAGCCGCCGACGCACCCTTTCGGTGCGCTCCAACAGTGCCAGCCACTCCCGCGGAGTCAACGCGTCAAAACAGAACCCTGCCACAGCGTCGATCGCATGATCGAGGGCATCGAAGGCCGCGCCGATCTCGTCGCGATCCATGATGCCGCCCGAACCCATGCCCCAGACCCTACGAAGGCCCACCGACAAGAAGCCCCGCATTGTGACCACCGAAACCTTAGTGACACAGGGGATTTCAATATACGTTCTCGATATCCGGAACCGGCGGATTACCAGGCCGAAGCCGCCTCGGCTAAGTCCACACCGGGCTGGCCGTCAGCACATCGACGCCATCCTCGGTGATGTGGACGGTGTCGCGGCGGAACACCGCGCCGACACCCTGCTGCCACACGTAGCCGGTGATCGCCAACACCATGCCCGCGTCGAGTTGGTCGTGTTCGCCCGCGGCCACGAGCGTTTCGGACACGACGGGCGGGTCGAAACCCAGCCCCAGCCCGTGCGCGATCGGCATCGGCGGGATTGGCTCGCCGGCCGCCTCATAGGCGGCCAGCAGATCTCTGGTGGGTGCGCCGGGGCGGCAGGCGGCAAGCATCCTGTCGTGCAGCGTGTTCGACCGCGCGAAGAGCGCGCGAGCGTCCGCCCCATCGCCGGCGGGCCAGGTTCGGCCGACCTCGGCGACATAGCCGTTCGCCAGCGCGCCCGCGGCGAACGCGACGAGGTCGCCCGATCGGATCTCTTGCGCAGAGGCGCGCCGCCACGGGTATTCCCGCGACGTCACCCACGCCGCGTCCTGGGTGGCCGGGGTGCTGACCCCACCGGCGGCCATCGCCTCCATCATCATCCCGGCCAGGGTCCGCTCCGGGACGCCGGGCGCCAATTCGGCCCGGGCAGTGGCGAGTCCGCGTTCGGCAACACGAAGGGCCTGATCCATCGCGGCGATTTCGTCGGGTGTCTTGATGCGCCGCGCCGCGCGTATCGCCGGCTCGGCATCGACGAGCTCGGCGTTGGGGAACGCGTCGGGCAGCAGCGCGGCGAATGTCGGTGTGATCGCGTCGGTTCCGACCCGTCGCGCCGTTCCGGCGCCGTCGACCTTCCTCAGCACGTCGATGAGCGTCATCGGGTTCCACGCCAGCCCGTAGAGGTGATCGTGGTCGATCTCCTCGGGGACGCCCTCATCGTCGGTGCTGTTGAGGTAGATGTCTCCGGTGGCACGCACCAGCACACACATCGGACCGAACGGTCGTGTCCCGGCTATCCACAGCTGCGGCGCGCCGGTGACATAACGAATGTTGGCTTGCCGCCCGAGCACCAGGATGTCGAGACCGTGCTCGTCCATCTGGGCCAGCACCCGTTCCCGGCGCCCGTACCGCAGCGACCCGGGGTCGGGCAGAACCTCAGTCGCCATAGGGGGAATAGGGGTAGTCGGTAATCGGCGCGAAGCCGTCTTCGGTGATCACCACGATCTCCTCACTGCGATAGCCCCCCGTTCCGTCCTCCCACACCACGGGTTCCAAGACCAGAACCATGCCGGGCGGAAAGACGAAGTTGTCGTCGAACTCCTCACCGAGATCCGTTCCGATCATCGGCGCCTCGGCGGGATAGGTGCCGATGCCATGTCCCAGATAGAAATGCGGCAGCCACGGTTTGCGCCCACCGTTGGCCGCGATCGCCGCGCGCGCCAAATCACCCGACGTCACACCGGCTTTGGTCACCGCCAGCACCGCGTCCAGGATGGCCCGCCACTGCCGGAACTGGTCCTGCTGTCGCGGCGTGGGCTGCTCGCCGACAATCCAGGTTCGACCGAAGTCGGAACAATATCCGTGGTAGGTGATGCTGATGTCGGTCCACAGCACGTCGCCGGCGGCCAGTTCACGGTCGGTGGGCAGCAGCGGCAGCGCGAGATCCCCATGCGTCGTCCACACTCCGGCTTCCCGCGAAGTCGGCATCACCTGCCAGATCGCCTCCAGCATGTTGGTGGTGGCGCCCAGCTCGAACGCGCGACGCACGAACGTGGCCGAGAGGTCGATCTGCCGCACACCCGGCACCAGCGCCTGCTGCACGTCCACGATGGCCTGTTCGGTGATGCGGGCCGCCCGGCGCAGACAGGACAATTCGTCGCGGGTCTTCACCAACTGCGCCGCACCGACCACCATCGCCGCATCGGTCGGCGGCCCGGCGGGGAAAAGAATGGGCGCCGCCCGTCGCATCGCCCCGGTGAGTTCGTCGACGGCGATGCTGGCTCCCGGTGGGACGATTTCGGCGAGTTCCCGCGCGAAAGCCTCGACACCGTGGTCGAATTCGAGGTAGGCGGGGCCGTGCAGATGGTCGTCGGGCACCGGTGCTTCCGCCGATGCCCCGCTGCGGAACGGCATGAACAGGTGCGGGTGCGCGTCATCTGCGAGCACGACCGCAACGGGGCGCTCCACGTGCGACAGGCCCGCGTCCAGCAGCGGCCAGCTGGCCCCCGTGGCGTAGCCGACGTAGCCGTTGAGGAGAAGGATCAGCGCGTCGACGCCGTGTTCGGCCATCGCGGCGCGCAGCCGTGCTCCGGTCTCCGCGCGCATCCGGACCCGATCCGGCTCGTCGGGGATCTCAAGCACCGAGCCGAGGGCGGTCGCCGCGTTCGTCATGCTCAGATCCCCAGGAATTTCTTGATGTTCCCGCCGACGACGCGCACGGCGTCCTCGGGGCCGACGGCGTCGACCACCGCGGACAGCGACCTCTCCGAATAGCCGAAGGTGCTTTCGTTGTGCGGGTAATCCGACGACCACATCACCTTGTCGATGCCGATCTCGTTGATCTGCCCCAGGCCCAGGGGATCCACCATGAACGAGGCGCACATGTGCGCGTCCCAGTAGTAGCGGGTGTCATGCTCGGGCTGGTGCGCCAGCATGTGCCGATAGGAGGCCAGCACGTGCTCGGCATCTTGCAGCGCCGTTGGCACCCAGGCAATTCCACCTTCGAACCAGCCGATCCGCAGCCTTGGATGCCGG
The DNA here is from genome assembly GCF_004298145.1 of Mycobacterium sp. Lineage (GTDB taxonomy): Bacteria > Actinomycetota > Actinomycetes > Mycobacteriales > Mycobacteriaceae > Mycobacterium. The sequence goes on along the minus strand of NZ_SCRH01000068.1, from coordinate 47,808 downwards.
TCGAGGACGCCGCCGAAGATGTACTTGGAGAACATCTCCCGGAACGAGTCGATGTTGACCATCATGGCCACCGCGACGCTGTTGACCTCGCTGGGGAACTTGGGCTGACTCTCGCCGATGTGGTGCGTGACGGGCAGGCCGGCCTCTTCGATCTCGTCCCACACCGCGCTCATTGCCGTGCTGGAGTAATCGATAGGCTGACCGTTGTCATCGTTGCCCGGGCTGATCGGCATCAGAAACGTTTTGAGCCCCAGCGATTTCAGTTCCGTGAGCGTGCGGCGGGCCCCGCGCGGATCCCACCAGTTGATCCGCCCCACTGCGTAGCAATGCCCGTCGGAGCGTGCCTGAACCTCGGCGATGTGCTCGTTGTAGACGCGGAAGATCCGTTCGCGAATTTCGTGGTCGGGATGGTGGAACAGCGCGAGCACCGCGTTGGGGAAGGCCAGCTCCTTGTCGACGCCGTCTTCGGCGAGCTCACGAACCCTCGCTTCGACGTTGTTGGTGGCCGCCCCGGCGAGATCGTCGTACTGCATGAGCACCGCGCTGAAATCACCGACCACCATCGACTGTCCCGGTGGGCCAAGCAGATACGCGCCATCCTCATACCAGATCCGTGGGGCCTGATCCTTGAGTTCGTCGGGAAAGCGCTCGTAGAAGATGTCGTCGGCCACGGAGATGTGGTTGTCAGCGGAGAACACTTCGGTGCCGGTCGGCAGGCCGGTGCGGAATTCCGCCGCGTGACCGCGGCGGTGCTTGGGTGCGCCGATCACGCCTTCGGGGTACAGGGTCCGGGCTGGGCTGGACATCATCGTCCCTTCGTTTGGCGATCACTTATCATTGTGCATCTCAGTCGGGATAGCTGACACCGGTGAGTTGCTCGGAGAGCTGCCACAGCTGGCGCATGTCGGGCTCGTTGCGTGCCGGTCGGGGGATCCCAGCGAAAGTGATTCCCCCCCTGACTGTTTCGTAGAAGCCACGCGGACCGTAGTACTTTCCGCCCTGCGCGTCCGGTGAGACCGCGGCGTAGAGGGTGGGTTTGATGCCTTCATCGATATCGAGCCACATGAACGGCAGAGCCCGCCACGTCAGGCGCGTGAGCCGCGCCGTCAAGGTCGGTGTGGTGCGGCCGTACGAGGCGCCGCTGAGCAGGTTGGTTTTGGTCAGCCCGGGGTGCGCGGCGTTGGACATCAATCCCCAATCTCCCTGGCGGCTGCGCCGGTCCAATTCGACCGCGAACATCAGCTGCGCCAGCTTGGCGACGCCATACGAGTACATGGGTTTATAGCCGCGCTCCGCGTTGACGTCGCCGAATTCGAGATTGCCCTGAGTCGCGGCGAGGCTGCTGACGCTCACCACACGCGGGGACTCCGCGGCCCGCAGCAGCCCTAGCAGGCGTCCGGTCAAGGCGAAATGACCTAAATGGTTTGTCCCGAACTGTAATTCGAAGCCGTCGCGGGTCTGCTGTCGTTGTGGGGGTGTCATGAGACCGGCGTTGTTGATCAGCATGTCGATCGGACGTCCCTCTGCGGCCAGGTCTTCGGCCAGCGCAGCCACACTGTGCAGCGACGACAGGTCCAGTTGCTTGATGGTGAGCTTGGCCTCGGGTACCTCTCGGCGGATCTCGACGATCGCCCGCTCGCCTTTCGCCCGGTCGCGGATCGCCATGACCACGTCCGAGCCCGCGGCCGCCAGCCGCCTCGTCACGCCGAACCCCAGACCGCTGTTGGCTCCGGTGACGACGGCGAATCTGCCACGCAGATCGGGAACGTGCAGCGCTAGATCAGGTTTCACCATGTCACGGGGAGCTCATAGAGACCGTAGGCCAGCGCGTCGTGTTTGAACGGAAGCTCGTTCAGCGGCACGGCGAGTCGCAGTGTCGGGACGCGGCGCAGCAGGGTGGGCAGGACGATCTGCAATTCCATGCGTGCCAGCTGCTGACCCACACACTGGTGGCGACCGTAGCCGAACCCGACATGCGGTCCCTCGTCGCGGAGCAGGTCGAGGCGGTCGGGGTTGGGGAACTGGCGGGCATCCCAGTTGGCGGGGGCGACGTCGAGGATGATGCCGTCGCCGGCCCGGATCGTCTCACCGCCGATCTCGATGTCTTCGACGGCGATTCGCCGCTGGCCGGTCTGGATGATGCTCAGGTAGCGCATCAGCTCCTCGACCGCGGTGGCAACGACTTTCGGATCGTCGGTGTCGCACAGCAGCGCCCGCTGATCGGGATGTTCGAGCAGCGCCGCGATGCTCAGGCTGATCATGTTCGCGGTGGTCTCATGACCCGCGATCAGCACGCCGACGGCCAATTGCGCTGCCTCGCGCACGCTGAGCTCTTCGGCGTTGACCCGCTCGGCGAGGTCGGACACCAAATCCTCTGACGGGCCTTGCATTTTCGTCCGGACCAGATTGGCCAGATACTTCGCCAATGCGGCGGCGCCCTGGGCGGTGTCCTCCTCCGTCGCGTAACGGCTCACGCCGCGCTGGGCGTGTGTCTGGAAGAATTCCGCGTCCTCATACGGCACGCCGAGTAGTTCGCTGATGACCAGGGAGGGGACCGCCAGCGAGAGGCCGCTGACGACGTCGCCCGGCTTCGGGCCGGCGAGCAGGGCATCGATGTGGTCATCGGTGATCTTCTGCACCGCCGGGCGCAGCGCTTCAACCCGCTTGAACGTGAAGGGCTTCGACAGCATCCGGCGAAACCGGGTGTGCTCCTCGGCATCGGAGGTGAACACCGAACGCGGGCGTTTGTGCACCGTGGCCAGCATGCCCTCGTTCCAGTGCGGATAGCCCGGCAGGCGGTCATCGACACTGGTGCGCGAATCGGTGAACAACGCCCGTATCGTGTCGTACCCGTGGATGAGCCATGGGGTGCTGCCGTCCCAGATCCGCACCCTGCTCAGCTGCTTGTCGGCGTTGAGCTCCAATACCGTCGGAGGCGGGGCGAACGGGCAACCGGGCGCCCTCGTCATCGGGAACTCCGGGATATCGGTGGCGGTGGATCCTTCGGTCATCGTGCTCCTCGGTTGTCGGCTTGCGCAGTTGTCGGTGCTGGCTGGCCGCCCGCCGCACCCACGTGCACCGGTGCGCGCCACAGACCGACGATCGCGTCGATCAGCCCTTCACCGGCGACCGGCCAGGGTGAGCGCGACCGCGGTCCGTGCTCGGCCAGCGCGCCTTCGTGCTCGGCGCAGGTGTGCATGAGCAGGTTGCGCACCATCACCATTCGCTCGGAACGCACCCGCCTGGGTAGTTCGGGGAGGCAGCGGTTGATGCCGTCGAGCGTGCGCACCAGTAACGGCGAGGCCAGCGCGTCTTTGGTGACCACATGGCGGTACGTGGGATCGGCCATGGCCTGGGCGGCGAACCTGGCATACCAGCTCGGGGTGCCCAGCGCGGAGAGATGGTCGGTCAACGGGCGCACCAACGCGCCCACCCAGTCCCGTAGCTCGGTGGAATCGCCGACGGCCGCCAACATCTGTGCGCGCAGCTCCTCGATCGGCTCGCGGTGTTTGCTTTCGATCGCGCGGAGCAGGTCGACCCTGGTCCCGAAGTGGTAGCAGGCCGCGGCGTTGTTGCCCTGCCCGGCCGCTTCGCTGATCTGCCGGTTCGACACCGCGTACATCCCGCGTTCGGCGAATAACACTTCGGCGGCCGACAAGAGCGCCTCTCGGGTGCCCGTCGACCTGTCGGAGCGAGCGATCCGCTCGGCGGTCATCGCCTCAGTGAACACCTACCGATCTGTTAAATCAAGCAGTTTATTTAGCTCAGACCGGCTGAGTAGAACGCGGTGCCCGAAACCCGGGGTTGTCAGCGGTATTTCATCGGCCTGACGCCCGGACACGACCCACGGCGAATACAGTCACCCCATGAATCCGCTGCAGCGGCTGGCCCGCAACCCGTCGGCCTACCGCGTGCTGATGCGCAGTGGGCGACCGATTGTCGAAGGCCTCGAGTCGCTGCTCCGGTTCGCGACGAGTGGGCGGCTCGGTGCGCTGGACCTCGCCGGTCTGCCGAACGTGCGGATCACGACCTCGGGCCGCAAGACGGGTCTTGCCCGTAGCGCCACGGCGCAGTACGCCCCCTTTCGCGACGGCCTACTGGTGGTCGGATCGAACTGGGGGCGAGAGCGCCACCCGTCGTGGTCGGCGAATCTCAAGGCGGCACAACGGGTTACCGTGCGCAGGCGTGGCCATCGGTTCGTGGCAACGGTGCAACTGCTCAGCGGCGCGGAGCGCGAGCAAGCGTGGGCCGCGGTGCTGGACCATTGGCCGAACTATCGGGTTGCCCAAGATCGCGCCGGCGCGCGCCGATTTCGGCTGTTTCTTTTGACGCCGATCACCTGATCGCGGTGCTGTTCGGCGCCATCGACACCTAGCCGGCGAGTGCCTTCTTGATGGCCGCATCTTGCTTTTGGCCGACGTCGGTCACGAAGTCCGGCGGCACCAGGACATCGGGCGGCCCGTCGAATTCCAGTTCGGCGAACGCCCTGCCCTCGGTGAACAGCAACACCGTCACCCCCTTGGCGCCGTCGGGTGAAGGTCCCGAAATTGTGGTGCCACCGGTGCCGATCGCGATCGGTTGGGGCACCCCGTGCACATAACCGTCGTGCGTCACCTTTGCCGATTCCAGCGCGCTGAGCGCGCCGGCGGTATCGGACATGATCTGGATGCTGTCGGTAATCACGTGGGTGCGATCGTCGTTACTGAAGGTGATGCTGGCGCCCGGTCGGCCGTTCGGGTTGTTGACCGGGGGGCTGGCCGTGAACACTTCGGGCGCATTGATATCGCTCGCCGCGATCAGCAACCGAGTGTAGTCGGACGGCTGTGCGGGCGCGGACGTCGACGCCGGGCTGTGGCCGGCCGAGGTCGAGGCGCTCGATGACGTCGCCGCGGGTGATGATGTCGAACTGTGGCTGCAGCCGATCAGCGATGCGCCCGCCACCGACATCATCAGCGGCACCGCAACGACAAGCCTCAAAGAGTTGCTCACGGCTAGGCTCCCTTCCGCCCCGGCTTCGACACCGCAAACGGTAACCCAACGCGGAGGACCACGTCGCACATTGCGCGTACTTGCCGCAGTTACTTCGGCAGCGCTTGTTGGCAGGGCGGCGCGCAACGCTGGACGGGGTTGCTTCGGAGGCTCCTAGCCGCCCCAGACCGCCTGGGCGCCGGCGTCGCCCACGCGGTGGATCTGGAGTATTGACGAGATGCCGGTCGCGAGCACCACGATCGCGACGAGCACGTGGAGCACCACGCGGCGCTTGTCGGATCGGCGCTCGATCACCCGGAGTGCGACGAGCAGGATGGCGACCACCAGCAGCGCGGCGGAGAAGTAGGTCATGAGGCCGCCCTGCGCGGCGTGTTCGCGCAAGATCGGGCTGGGGCTGGCCTGGCGGTCGTAGAGCCACGCTCCAGCGTCAATGGTGATGGGCGTCAACACCATCGTGACCGCGGCCAGGATCAGCGTGAGCCACATCAGTTGGCCGCGGCGGGCCGCCGGCCACAACCCGCACACGATCACCAGCAGGGCGGTCAGCGGCACGAGCACCACGACGAAATGCAGCAGCAGGGCGTGAGCCGGCAACCCGTTGATGACGTTCATGGCGTCCCTCGGCGGCGGTCCGTGCGGCGCCTAGCCACCGAGCCCCTTCTTGATCGCCGCGTCCTGCTTCTGGCCGACGTCGCTGACGAAATCCGGCGGGGCGAGCGTGTCGGTCGGGCCGTCGAACTGCAGGGTGGCAAGCGCCTTGCCCTCGGTGAAGAGCAGTATCACGACACCCTTACTGCGGTCGGGTGTGTTTCCCATCAGCATCGTTCCGCCACTGCCAACGTTCGACGGTTGCGTGGTCGGGTCTTTGACGACACCGCCCTGCTGGCCCTTGGCCGCGTTCAACGCGTTGGTCGCCGCATCGGGGTCCTCGTAGACCTGGATCGTGACCTTGATCGCGTGGCTGCCGTCATCGTCCGTGAAGGTCGTCGCCGCACCCGGCTGACCATTGGGATTGCTGGTGGGGGGAGCGGCGGTAAACGGAACCGGGGCGTTGATATCGCCCGCCTGGATGAGCAGCCGGGCGTAACCATCGGGCTGTGCCGGCGCCGTCGACGATGACGGCGGTGCCGCGCTGGGGCTGCCGGTGGCAGAGGTTGCCGAGGTAGCGGATCCCGTCTTCGACGTCGACGGTTGGGATTTGTTGTTGCCACAGCCGGCCACCGACACCGCCAGTGCCGTTGCCGCCGCGACGCCCGCGATCAGCGCTCGTGAAGTCCTCATCGCATCGAGCTCCCTTCCAGGTCTTCCCGGCGGCAAAGTTCGGTTCGTCGTCCGAATCGCACAGTACATTGCTCCGCGGCATGGGACGCCGCGGAGCGTACTGGGTGCCCGACGGGCTACTCGAGTTGGTCGCGCAGGCAGCGCAGCGTGTTGGCCAGGATGCGCGAGACCTGCATCTGCGATACCCCGATCCGCTCCGCAATCTGGCTCTGCGTCATCGATTCGAAGAACCGCATGCGCAAAACCTCGCGTTCGCGTGGCGGCAGGGTGGCAACCAGAGCGCGCAGCGCTTCGCGGTTGGTGATGTGCTCGATCTGTGGATCGAGGTCGCCCACCGAGTCGGCCACCGAGCGCGGCGTTCCGGAAGTATCGGTGCCGCGCGGCGCGTCCAGGGAATCGAGCCGGTACGCATCGCCGGCGACGAGGCATTCGACGATCTCCTCCCGCGGAACCTCGAGCATCTGCGATAGTTCACCGGCGGTGGGCGCGCGCCCGAGCTGCTGGGCGAGATCGGCTGTCGCCCTGCTGATCTGCACGTGCAGCTCGCGCAACCGCCGCGGGACACGCATCCCCCAGCTGTAGTCGCGGAAGTAGCGGCGGACCTCACCCATCATCGTGGGGACGGCGAACCCGATGAAGCTGGGGCCCTTCGCGGGGTCGAACCGGTTGATGGCGTTCATCAAGCCCAACCGCGCGACCTGAATCAAGTCCTCGAGACCTTCGCCCCGGCGGGCGAAGTGGCTGGCCACATGGTCGGCCAGTGGCAGGCATCGGTCCACGATGCGTTCGCGCTGGCGGCCGTACTCGTGCGATTCGGCCGGCAGCTGATGCAGCGCCAAGAACATTTCGACTACGTCGTCGTATGAATCGTCGGTTTGTCTGGCAGGTGCCCGAGCTGGACGGGTTGGGGCGATTGTATTGGTCATCGGCTGACGCACCCTGTGTTCACTCGATAAATCGTGTAAACACCTGTGCGCGAACAAGTTTGCATTGCTGACTCACTTTCCGGAGTCTATGCAGAAAGACACTGCCGGCAATCCGCACGGTCGCCTCCACTGCATGCTGATCCGCAGGACCTGTCGTTTGCCCACCACACGCGCTACCAACGGGGAGATGGCTTTCGGATCATTGATCGCCGGAGCCAGTACCGAGCGCAGTAGCCGTGAGGCTGACTGGCCGCTTTGAGCTAAACGGCGACAGGTCCAGAAACGGACTTCAGTGGCGACTATACGCCCCCTCGCATCACCCGCGATCGGTTCCGGCAGTGGGTTGGCGATGCCACTCAACTGTTTCCGCCGTCCACCAATGACATACCAGCAAGCCGCCGCTATCGGGGCCGAGCCTGCACGCTAGCGCCCCTCGTCCTTTCGACCTGCGACGTTGTGGGCTTACCCCCGACCCGAGAACCCAGGACACGGCATCATCGGCAAACAGAATCGCGGCCCGTTTCCACCTCCTCCTCATGCTGATCGCGACCAGCCTGGCGGGGCCGTCAAGGGGATGCGCTGAGATGGTCGCCGTCAGCGGGCGGTGGCTTGGCGACCGGCCCGAACACCCGGTCGAAAGGGGCTGCGCGGCGCCGCGCGGCCCGAAAATGGCTGGCATAGGTTCTCATCTCGGTACGGGCTGGGTACTGTTCGCCTAATGTTCACGGCCCAACCGATCGGCATACCGTCAGCCGATGACGAGAGATATTTGCGCGCAATGCTTTACGTGGCCCACAGCGGAAGTCCCTGCCGGAGCTCCCGGTGAGCGGAAGCGCGCAGGCCCTGCTGGAAGGGCGCGCCGTGGCGGTATCCGGCGGCAGCCGCGGCATCGGACGTGCCGTCGCTGAGCTGCTGGGCAGCTTGGGCGCCGGCGTGGTCGTCAATGGGCGGGACGGGCACGCAGTGGAGGAGACGGTGGCCGCAATCACCGCGACCGGCGGGCGCGCCACCGCGGTGGTGGGGGCCGCAGATGACGAGCGCATCGCCCAGACGCTCATCGACGAATGCGTCAGCACGTTCGGGCGGCTCGACGCGCTGATCAACTGCGCCGGAATCGCCGAGCCGCCCGCGTCGTCGATCCTGAAGATCTCCGCGGCGGAGTTTGACCGGCTGATCGGCGCCCACCTGGGCACGGTGTTTCACACGTGCCGGGCCGCCGCTCCGGTCATGGTCGCGCGGGGCCATGGAGCCATCATCAACACCAGTTCGGTGGCGTTTCTCGGTGACTACGGCGGGACCGGCTATCCGGCGGGCAAGGGCGCCGTCAACGGCCTGACGATGGCTATCGCCGCCGAACTGAAGCCCCACGGCATTCGGGCCAACGTGGTGTGTCCCGGCGCCAGGACGCGGCTGTCCACCGGTCTCGAGTACGAAAGACATATCGAAGACCTGCACCGCCGCGGGCTGCTCGACGAGATGACCATGCGGGCCTCGCTCGACAGCGCTCCGCCGGAATTCGTTGCCCCGGTCTACGCTTATCTCGTGAGCGATTTGGCGCGCGACGTGACGGGCCAGATCCTTGTTGCCGCAGGCGGTTTCGTAGGCAGTCTGGACCGCCAGACGCCGCGTGTGCTGGGTTACCGCGATCACCATGAGGCCGGGCCGTGGTCGGTCGAGGAAGTGCACAAGATGATCGGCGCCGCCCCGACGGCGTGATGAGCGGCCACCGAGCGCCGGTCCACCGGTCGACCGGATGTCGCGACCTGCCACCTAGTCCGGCTGGCCGGCTCCGCGTCGCTTGCGGGCGAACGAACTGGCGGCATGCAGCGCCCCGCGGAACGCGTAGGCGGCGGCGACCACCGACAGGATGATCAACAAAACGAACATGGGCAGCCAGCTGCTCCTGCTGTGACTCACGTTCCACCAGACGATGGTGAACAACACCGCACACAGCAGCAAGACCACGTCGCGCCAGTTGCCCTGGTAAGACAGCGCGACCCGGCGCAATGCCCGGCTGCGGTCGGCAGCGTCGACCATGTCGTCGATGCGGGCGTCGATGGTCCGCTGCAGCTCGGCACGCCGGTCGGCGGCATCCGGGGGCAATCGGTCCAGCAAGTCCATGTCCTGTTTGATCATTCCTCGATAGTCGGGGCCTTTGAACTGCCCGGCGGCGACGGCGAGCAGCACGCCCCCGAAGACGGGTGCGCTATCGAGTGCGATCTGCCCCAGACCCACCATTGCGGCTCCTTGATCGGTTGTCGTCAACATCGATCCGTCGAGGATCGCCGAACTCGGGGACCAGATCAACCGTCGGTCCGCCGCGGCGCATCGCCCACTCAGCCTCGCGGACGTATCGAGGAAAACGTATGGTCACCGTGTCAGGCACCGGCCGACTCCGGACTTCCCCGGTGCAGGTCAGGACGCTTTGGACGAGCGCCGGCGCGGTCGCCGCGGCTCGGCGGCGCCAAGGGCGTCCATCGCCCGGACCATCTGCGGGTAGGCGATCGCCGGCCCCATCCAGCGGGTGAGGTAACGCCGCAGATCGGCGCCGTTGCGGGCCGGCCGTCCCGGGTCGGCGAGGAAGGAATGCAGGACGCGCAGCGAGAATTCGTTCAGCTCGTCCAGGCCCGCTTCGTCGAAACCGTAATGCTCCCAATCGATATCGTAGCGATGCAGCATCGACCGGCCGAACGCCAAAGCGGTGTCGGAGATGATCGAAACCTTCTGACCGCCGTGGTGGCGCTGGTTGAGGACGAATTCGACCTGATTGTCGGAGGCCAGCTCCTCGACGGCGAACGCCATTCCCTCCGTGATGGCCACCACCGGGTCGGTGATGCCTTCGAGATGGGCAGCCATGCGATCGAGGAAGCCGTCGGCCGACCGCATCGCGGACGCCACCAACAACGCCTGGGTTCCGGGGAAATACCGATAGACGGTCTGCCGGGTGACTCCGAGCGCCCGCGCGACGTCGGCGATCCGCAGCGCTGAACCGCGTTCGTCGACGATCTTGTCGGCGGCGTCGAGGATGCGCTCGATCGCCTCCGCGTCGGATGCCGGCGTGTTTCCTGCCCAACCGTGACTGCGCATGATTAACGAGCGGCAAAGCCGTAGGCGGTGATCCCCACAGCCGGATCATAGCGTCCGTCGCGGTGTTGTCGTTGCTGGCTAACGATCGCGTCGTGCGCCGATAACGCGGCCAGACATTATGCCCAGTATGTATGATCACTGCGGATCCAGGACCTGGGAGGCCGACCGATGCGATACGACACCGTGATCACGAACGGGCGCTGGTTCGACGGGTCGGGAGGACCATCGGCGTTGCGAGACATCGGGGTACGCGACGGCCGCGTCGTCACCATCGCCAAGGGGCCACTCGACACCGAGGGCGCCGACGTCATCGATGCGACGGGCCAATGGGTGATCCCCGGCATCATCGATATCCACACCCACTATGACGTCGAAATCCTCTGCGCACCTGAGCTTTCCGAATCATTGCGGCACGGTGTGACGACGGTGATGCTGGGATCGTGTTCGCTGTCCACCGTTTACCTGAACAGCGTTGATGCCGGTGACATCTTCGGCCGGGTCGAGGCGATTCCCAGGCGCTATGTCATCGAGCACCTCGACGCGGCGCGGTCATGGACCAATCCCGGGGAATACGTGGCCGAACTCGAACGCCGCAATCTGGGCCCCAACCTCGCGGCCTTCATCGGTCATTCGGATCTGCGCGCCGCGACGATGGGCCTGGACCGCGCGACGCGCAAGGATGTTCGGCCGTCCGCGGCGGAACTTGCCCGGATGGAATCGATGCTGAACGACGCGCTCGACGAGGGGTTCGTCGGGATGTCGTCGCAGCAACTGCTGTTCGACAAACTCGACGGCGAGGTCTGCCGATCGCGCACGCTGCCGTCGACGTACGCCTCATCGCGCGAGCGTCGCCGCCTGAACGCGATTCTGCGGCGGCGCGACAAGATCTTGCAGTCCGGCCCGGACATCAAGAATCCACTGTCGGTGGTATCGAACTTGCTGAAGTCACTCGGATTCCGCCGGCCCCGATTGAAGACCAGCCTGTTGTCGGCGGCCGACATCAAGGCCATACCGTTCGTCATTCACGTCATGGACGGGCTCGCCCGCGTTGTCAACGCCCTCGGCGGCAACTTTCGCTGGCAGCATTTGCCGGTGCCGTTCGAGGTGTACGCCGACGGGATTTCGTTGGTGATCTTCGAGGAGTTCGGCTCCGGCGCGGCGGCGCTGCACCTACAGACCGAGGTCGAGCGCAACCAGCTCATGCGCGACGAACAGTATCGGCGCAAGTTCCGCAAGGACTACGACAGCAAATTCGGGCCCCGGGTATGGCACCGCGATTTCTTCGATGCCGAAATCGTGGCCTGCCCCGACCAGTCCGTCGTCGGTAAGTCGTTCGGTCAGGTCGGCGTGGAACGCGGCGGGCTGCATCCGGTCGATGCCTTCCTCGACTTGGTCGTCGAACACGGCGAAAAGCTGCGTTGGCGGACCACGATCTCCAACCATCGCCCCGAGGTCCTCAAAAAGATGGCGCAGAGCCCGACAATCCAGATGGGGTTCTCGGACGCGGGCGCGCATCTGCGCAACATGGCGTTCTACAACTCCGGACTGCGTTTGCTGCGGCACGCGCACGAGGCCGAGAAGTCCGGCAAGCCGTTCGTGTCGATGGAGCGGGCCGTGCACCGGCTGACCGGCGAGCTCGGGGAGTGGTACGGCATCGACGCCGGCACGCTGCGCGAAGGCGACCGGGCCGACATCGTCGTCATCGATCCCGAGAGGCTCGACGAATCGCTCGACCGCTACGCCGAGCATCCGGTCGAGTCCTACGGCGGGTTGTCGCGGATGGTGAATCGCAACGACGAGACCGTCACCGCGGTGCTGGTGTCCGGGAAACTTGCGTTCGGTGCGGGGAAGGCCGCGCCGGAGCTGGGCAAGGAACGATTTGGTCAGTTCCTGCGGGCGGGGCGCCCATCCCGAAAGCTGGCCGCTACCGGCTAGTTACGCGACGATTCGGGCGGATGTGCTTGGGGTGCGGGTGCTTTCACGCCACCGAGGCGCCCAGGATGAGGTTGACGGCTTCGTCGAGCTGTCCGGCGATCTCGGCGAAACTGACGAACCGGGCGGTCATCAGCGCGCCGGAGAAGGTCATCTGCAGCGTGGACTTCACCGCGCGCGGCCAACCCGGCCCCAACGCGGCCCCGATCCGCCTGGCCACCTCCTCACCGATCTGTTCCCGAAGCGGCTTGACGGCCGGATCGTCGGCCATCAGGGCCGCGCCGCAGGCGGCGGTCAATTCCGGCTCGTCTGCGACCATGACCGCCATGTCCCGCAGTGTGGCGCTGACCCGGGTCTTGGTCGATTCGTTGACGTCGGTGTGCAGCGGCAGGTCGCGCAGGAAGCGCAGGTACACCGCCGCGACCAGCGCGCTTTTGGACGGGAAGTAGGTGTAGGCGCTGGCCGGGGACACCCCGGCGCGGGTCGCCACGGCGCGCATCGTCAGGTTCGCGTACGACGATTCCCGTAGCTCCGCCAACCCGGCATCGAGGACTTTGCGAATCGTCTGCCCCGGACGGCGGTCCGACCGGCGGGCCGCACCCGGGCCGGTTCTGTCAGCGACGACCGGGGAAGCATCTTTGGACACTCGTCCAGTGTAGGAATATGGTCCGACGCCAACAACGCCCATTCACCGCGGTCGAATTGGTCATGCGAAGCGAATAACAGACAGCTGTCCAGAAGAAGCTCGGGTCCTAGAGTGACGCGTATGGGCGTAGCGGATCGGCATCGCTGGGACGAGCGGTATGTGGCGAAGGGACCGCCGTCGTTGGGCTCGGTTGGGCTGCCCGATGTTTTCGCGCGCCACACCGATGCGTTTCCCACCGCCGGCGCGGCTCTCGACCTGGCCTGCGGGCAGGGAATCGGCTCGGTCTGGCTGGCGTTGCGAGGCCTGCAGGTCGTCGGGTTGGACATCTCCCCGGTGGCGGTCTCCCACGCGCGGGATTTGGCCCGGCGCGCCGCGGTGGCCGACCGCTGTCGGTTCGACGTCGTCGATTTCGACGGTGGTCTGCCGGCGGGTGCACCCGCCGATGTCATCCTGTGCTGCAGGTTCCGGGACCGCCGCCTCGACCGAGCGATCATCGAACGCCTGGCGCCCGGCGGGCTGCTGGCGATCGCCGTGCTCAGCGAAGTCGGAGCGGCCCCGGGGCCGTTTCGCGCGGCGCCCGGCGAGCTGACCGCCGCATTCGCCCAACTGGACCCCGTCGCCGCCGGCGAGGGGCAGGGCCGGGCCTGGCTCCTGGCGCGAGGCTGACCCGGTCTGGATCGCGGACTATCCGCTGCTTCCTTGTGCGCGGCTGGAGCGCCGACGATCCAGCCGCCGGGTCGGTGTGGCGCCGCGGTGCGATACCGACGCCTCGGTGGGAGCGGGACTGCGCTTGGGTGACCGGCTGCCGTTCGGACGACGCCGTTGCCCGCCGGTGGTCGGTCGATGCTGCCGGGGCGCGTGCGAGGGAACGTTGACGGGTGCGGGCGCCTGGTAGGGCGCGATCTCACCGACGAGGGCTTGCACCGCCTCCGATGTCGCGGTCACCTGCTGAGGAGCGACCTTGATACCGGCCTTGCGCAGCAATGCCTGGGTGTCGTGTCGCTGCTCGGGCAGGACGACGGTGACGACGTCGCCGGCGCTACCCGCCCGCGCCGTGCGCCCGGAGCGGTGCAGGTAGGACTTGTGCTCGGCCGGCGGGTCGATGTGCACGACAAGGGCGACCTCGTCGACATGCACGCCGCGCGCGGCGATATCGGTCGCCACCAGCACCCGGGCGCCGCCCGAGGCGAACATCGCAAGGTTGCGCTCGCGGGCGGGCTGAGACAGGTTCCCGTGCAAGTCGACTGACGGAACTCCCGATTCGGTGAGCTGTTTGGCGAGTTTGCGCGCTTGATGCTTGGTGCGCATGAACAGAATCCGGCGCCCGGTGCCGGACGCCAGCCGGTGCACGACTTCCCTCTTGGCCTCCACATTGGCCACGTGGAAGACGTGATGCGTCATTTCGGACACCGGCGAGTCGGCCCCATCGACGGAGTGCAGCACCTCGTCGCGGAGAAATCGGTTGACGAGCTTGTCGACGCCGTTGTCCAGGGTCGCCGAAAACATCAGCCGCTGGCCGCCATTCGGAGTGGCGGCCAGGATCCGGGTGACGCCGGGCAGGAAGCCGAGATCGGCCATGTGATCGGCTTCGTCGATCACGGTGATCTCGATCGCCTCAAGACTGATCAAACGCTGTTTCATCAGGTCCTCGAGCCGACCGGGGCAAGCCACCACGATGTCGACGCCGGATTTCAGGGCGGCTACCTGACGGTGTTGTGAGACGCCACCGAAGATCGTGGTGACGCGCAGACCGCAGGCGCTTGCCAACGGCTCCAGCGTCGCGGTGATCTGGCTCGCCAGCTCACGGGTGGGCGCGAGCACCAAACCCGATGGCCGCGAGCGGCGGCCGCTACGTTCGGAGAGTCGGCTGACCAGCGGAATCGAGAAGGCAAGGGTCTTGCCGCTGCCCGTTTTCCCGCGGCCGAGTACGTCGCGGCCGGCCAGCGTATCGGGCAGGGTCGCAACCTGAATGGGGAATGGATCGGTAATACCGCGCTTCGTGAGCGCATCGACGATTGGTCTGCGCACGCCGAGGTCGGCAAAGGTTTTGTCGGTAGTCACTTTTCGGTGCCTTTCAGGCATCGGTCATGCCGGACCGGCAACGCGTTTGTCGCGCGCGGTTTTCGGCACAAGGTGGCGAGATTGCCGGAGGGCAAAATCGATCGCCGCGAGACAAGCTAGTGCGGGTGCACGGATCATCTGAACGTGGTGGTTGAGCCCGAATTCGGGGCGGCACCAGTGGGATGAAGAAGCGTTCCACGACGTAGTTGACATCAGGCATTGAAGCCAACGTTGCTGTGAGCATAGCGCACCCCGTGCCCCACGACGAGAAAGCGCCCGGGAACTCCGGTGTGATGTGCGCCGCAGTGAAGCTCGCTCAGGATTCCAGCCTGGCCCGCACGGCGGCCAGCCTTTCCTCGAGTTCGGATTCGTCGATGACGCCACGCGCCACGAGCGAGTGGGCCAACGCAACCAGCCGGTTCTCGGGGTAGGGCAGATCGGAGTAGACGGTCGCCGACAGCGCGTCCTCGTCGTCGCGCCGCTCGACGAAACCGAGAACATGTGCGCCGCATTGGCTTTGGTCGATGGCGTCACACATTCCGTCGAGGCTGGTTTGCCAGGGCGGCACCGGGTTGTCGACGCCGTACTTGGCCGCCATGCGGCCCCAGACCTGTTTGCGTTCAACGATTTTCGCCAGCGGCGCGACGGTGGATTCTCCGATCGGCCGCGGGGCGTGCGCGGGGCTCATCGGGGCCTCACTGCTCTACGGGGTGGACGGCGCGGCGGGTCTGTGTGACGACGTTGGTCGTCACACCCGGCTTGGGCAGCGCGACACCGATCAGACAGTCGCGGGTGACGATCTCGGCGAGTCGATCTTCCGTCCACCCCTGCGTTCCGCCGGGGCGGACAGGCATCACCATAAACCGATGCTTCTGGTTGGAGTCTTCCACCCGGATCTCGACGTCCAGCGGCAGGATCAGGCCGAACTCCGCGAGCACCTGGCGGGGCCAGCGGACGATGCGGCGGCGATAGTTGGGCGTCCGATACCACTCGGGCGAGTTGCCCAGGATCGGCCGCGGATAGCACGAGCACAGCGTGCAGACGATCACATGGTGCAGCGTCGGGGTGTCTTCAAGCACATGCAGGGCCGTGAAGTCGCTCGGCGTCCCGAACCCGGTCGGTTCCAGCCAGTCGACCCCAACCTCCTTGCTGGCGGCGAGCGGATCCGCGCGCACCAGCTCCTTGTAGCCGGGATCGAGCCAGGCCCGCGCCACCAGGCGCGCCGCGGGGGTGGGGCCGATCTGCTCGGCGAACTCGGTGAAGCGGCGATGATCCTCGGCGGTGAAAAGGCCTTTCTCGATGCACAATTCGCGAAGCGCGATCTCGAGGACTTCGAAGTCGGTGATTTCGTCCACCATGGGCGCGGCGGTGCGCTCGTGATCGTGTTCGTGAGCGGTCATGTTGAGAGTCCTTTCCGAAGCCCGAAGCCCGAAGCCCGAAGCCCGAAGCTAGCCGGCCGATTCGAGCCAGCGTTCCGGGATCTCGGTCTGCAGCGTGTCGTTGCCCGGCCCGGTGTAGCCGTGCCATAACTCGGAGAGGTTGAACCGGACGATGTAGAACCACTCGGGCTGTTGGTCTGCCCCGTCCCAGGTTTCGTCCTCGGCGGCGGGGCTTTCATACGACACGAGCGCGATCTCGCCGGTCGCGCCGCGTACATATTCCTGGGTGCGGGTGTAGAGCAACACGGGAAGATCCCGCACCACGACCTTGTCACCGACACCGAACTTCGATGCGCCCGCCCGCCCGGCATACACTTGCGGATCACCCTTGCCGACGGCGTGGATGTGGTGCCGGTTGCGGTTGACCGTGGCGGGATCACCTTCGAACTTCGGCTTGGCCGCCAAGGGCTTTCCGCTCAGACCGTCCGGGTATCGGGCCCTGACCTCGGCCATCCGTTCGGCCAATTCACTCAGGCCGATATGGTGCTTTTCGGCGAGGACGCGTGCGACCGCCAGCAGCCACCTCCCGTAGTAGGGAAGCCCGAGATAAATGGTGCGGCCGAGGTCGACGTTGCCCATCCGGCGCCTTTCCTCGGACAGCCAGATTCCACGCCAGCCGAGCACCTCGCACATGACATAGGTGTTGTGCTCCCAGATTTCGTACTGTTTGTTCTCGAATTCGATGGGAGCGTCGGGCTCGCCGCCGACATCGTGCGGGGTCTTGACGTAGGCGGCGAATCGGTCGTGGTCGATGAGGTCCGGCGTGGGTGCGTCCGGAAGTTCGGGGTACGAGGATTGCAGCCGGGCCACCAGGTCCAGCTGCCGTACCCGGTCCATCGGAGTCGGCATATGAGCTCCATCCGTCGTCACCGCGCAGCCCCAGTACAGCTCACTCCTCGCGTCGAGATCGCGCAAGCGCTAGATGAATGGCCGGGAGGGTAATGTCCCGGTGATGGAGCGGCGCGAGCTCGAAGCGGTCATCTATGAACGCGAACCGCCGATTGCACGCATCATTCTGAACCGGGTGGACAAGGCCAACACCAAAGATGCCGTCCTGGTCACCGAGGTCGACGATTGCCTGCACGAGGCCGACCGTGACAAGGAGATCAAGGTCGTCATCCTCAAAGCGAACGGCAAAGGATTCTGCGGTGGGCACGTGGCCCGCTGGGGCCCGGACGAAAACCCGTATCCGGATTTCGGGGAGACGTTCGAGGACCTTTACAAGGGCACCGCAGACCTGTTCCTGTGGCCGACGTTGTATCTGTGGGAATTTCCCAAGCCGACCATTTCGCAAATCCACGGCTATTGCATGGGCGGCGGAATCTATCTCGGCCTGTTGACCGACTTCTGCGTGGCCTCCGAGGACGCGTATTTTCAGATGCCCCTTGCCCAAAGCCTCGGCGAGCCCGGCGGTCACACCATGATCGAGCCGTGGCTCTTGATGAACTGGCACCGCACCATGGACTGGCTGCTGCTGGCACCGACCCTCTCGGCGCAGCAGGCCCTCGAGTGGGGCCTGCTCAACAGGGTGGTGCCGCGCGACGAGCTCGAGGACACGGTCGAGGAGATGGCACGCAGGATCGCCCAAATCCCGTTGACCACACTGATGGCGGTCAAGAACAACGTGAAGCGCGCGTGGGAATTGATGGGAATGCGGGTGCACCTGCAGGTCAGTCACATCCTGACGAACATGGTCGGCGCCGCCTCCGATGTGCAGGCGCGACGGGCCGAGCTCATACAGTCCGGCATGAAGCCACGCGAATTCGTCGACCGCGACGAGAACGAGTCCCCGCCAACGTGACGCTAGCGTCACGTTCGGTGCCCAGCGTGACGACAGTGTCACTCTCGGCGGGACGGCGGGGGGACTAGCGGCTTTTTTCCCCGGCGATTTTGCATCCGGCGGCGTGCCGGGCGGCGACGTAACCGAACACCATCGAGGCGGCGATGCTCGCCCCGGCACCCGGATACGTCCGGCCCATCACCGTCGCCGTGGTGTTGCCGGTGGCGTACAAGCCCTCGATCACCCGGTCCTGTTCGTCGAGAACCTGCGCGTGCTCGTTGGTGATCACGCCCCCGCACGTCCCGACGTCGGCCGGGAGCACCCGGGTCGCGTAGTACGGCGCGGTATCGAGCGGCCCGATGGCGGCGTTCGGCCGATACCCGGGATCACCGAGGCAGTCGTTATAGGCCGACTGACCCCGGCCGAAGTCCGGATCCAAACCCTTGGCCGCGTACTGGTTGAATCGCCGGATCGTATGCGCCAGTTCGTCTGCGGGTAGGTCGATTTGGCGGGCCAGGCCGGACAGGGTCGCGGCCCTCTTGACCGCACCGGACTCGATCAGCTCCGGCGGCAACGGCCGGTTCCGCTTCAGCGGGTTGGCGCTGGTGACGTATCTGCGCACGTACCCTTCGTCGAAGATCATCCAGCAGGGCACCGCCTTGTTGGCGTACATCGCCTTGCCGACCTCGACGTAGGAGTTCGACTCGTTGCAGAACCTTCGGCCGGCCGAATCGACATAGATGGCGCCGGGCCGCTGACGGCCCGAACCGAGCGAGGCGGCGACGGCCCCGCCGTTGGCGATGAAAACCGAAGGCAACCACCATGCTTCGTCCAGGAGATCGGTCTTCGCGCCCAGGCGCATCGCCGCCTCGAGCACCTCGCCCGTGTCGCCGGCGTTGGCGATCGACCACCGTCCCTCGTTGGGCTGATCACCGCTGTAGCGACGGCGCATCTCCCGGTTGTGACCGAAACCGCCGGCGGCCAACAGGACTCCCTTGCGGGCCTCCACGTTCAGCGGTTCACCGCCGTACACGACGCGCGCGCCCAGCACCCGGTCGTCCTCGACGACGAGGTCGGCCATCGCGGCATCGGTCCACAACGGGGGATGACCGTCGCTGAGGTCGATCAGGACCTCGAGCATTTGAGCGATCAGCGAAGCGCCGTTGGTGAGGATCTGACGTCGCCGGATCCGGGCCGCCGCAGTGCGCAGGAACACCCGGGCCGCCACGGCGAACGCGCGCGGCGAGCGGTTGAAGTATTGAACCGAACGCAGCTCGTTGGTCAGCACCACGTATCCGTAGTTCTTGGCCAGCGGCGGCTGCACCTTGGGGCCCCAGTCGCCCAGCTTCGCGGCGTCGAACGGGATCCCCTCCACGGCGCGGCCGGACGCGTTGCCGCCCTTGTGGTTCGGGTAGTAGTCGCTCCAGCCCGCACACCGAACGAGTTCGACACCCTTGCGGGTGAGGAAATTGATCATCTCGTAGCCGGCGGTGAGGAACATTTCGCGCCGCTCGGGCGAGGACGGCGCGCCGATGTCGCCGACCACGTCGGCCAGGTAGGCCAGGCCGTCCTCGTGCGAGTCGGCGATGCCGTCCGCGCGCATCAACGGGTTGTTCGGCAGCCAGACGATGCCGCCGGACAGTCCCGTGGAGCCGCCGACCAGTGACTGCTTTTCGATGATGAGCGGCTCGAGCCCGCGGTCCAGGGCGGCGAGCCCCGCCACCATGCCGCCCCCGCCGCTGCCGGCGATCAGCAGATCCACCGATCGGTCCCAATGGGTGCTCATCGCGCCTCCGCGGAGCTTGTAGTAAAGCCGAGATCGGCGATCGGCACATCGATGGTGGTGTTCGTCTTCTGGATCGCGGGTACCAGCGCGTCGTACGGCAGGCCGGCCAGGAAGCCGTCGATGACGCGTTCGAAGTTAGAGATCAATCCTTCGATCTGGTTGGACAAGCGCATGAAGTCAAAGCCCTTGGAATGCAGCCCTTTTTGTTGCCTCGGCAAGTTGGAGAAGTCCTGGGCGGGAATCGGCGGCCAGCGCGGGTCATCGGGCGCCATCGGCTCCGGTGGCGTTGGTTTGCCGGTCGATGCGTCGTTGGGAAGCCTTGTCAGGGACCAGATCTCGAACAGCGTGTCCTCGGGCCCCAGCGGCCGGATTCGGTACGAGGACGCGCTGCTATAGGTCGGCAGGATGAAGTAGTGCGGGAAGGCGAACCCGATCGCATCGGTGATCCCGCGGCGGACCAATTCGTTGAGATCGGGCATGCCGCTGCCCCGGGCGCGGTGCCAGTTGACGACGGCGTCGTTGAGGGCGCCACGCCACGCTGCCATCGCCGTCGCCGGGTCCGACGGCAGGTCGATGTTCTGCATGCCCTCGGCGATGCGGATGTCGTTTTCATGCGTCATGCCGCCCATGCCGTCGCCGAGTGTGCGCATGAAGTACAGACTGCTCGCGACGACCGGATGTACCGCCGCGGCGGGTGCGCCGGTCTGCGCGGACGGCAACAGCTGAGGGTGGGTCTGCGGGACGTGGTAGCCCTCCATGAACGCCGCCGCGGCCAGCTTCCAATTCACCGGCAGCCGGCACGATTGCCACCACTCGACACGCAGCGAGTCGACCTGCCAGGCGTCGTAGACCGATGCGAACGGCTCCATCCAGTCACGTAACGCCGGCGCGTCGTCGTCGAGGTTGATCCACGCGCAACCACCCCAGAGCTCGCATCGCACCGACACGAGTCGCAGGTCGTCGGCGGCCAGATTCTCTTCGGCGAACGCTTCGGGCCGCAGCACGAACGTGTTGCGGCCGTCGAGGCCCCAGCACCAGCCGTGGAACGGGCACACGAAGGTGCGCCGATTTCCGTTGCCCTCCACCAGCTTCACGCCGCGATGCCGGCAGGCGTTGTGGTAGGCGCGCACGTTGTGGCTGTCCACGCGCACCACGATGACGGACTGGTCGAGGATTTCGTATTCGACGAAATCGCCGGGCTTGGGGATCTCCTCGAGCCGGCACGCCATCTGCCACACGCGGGGCCACAACATCTCGGCTTCCAGCGCGTAGAACTCGGGGTCGTAGTAGCGCTGCTTGGGGATCCGATCGGCGGCCCCGACCGCCCACGGCACCGGTAGCGGCGTCCCATTGCCCATTCCTACAGCCATTTCGTCATCCCTTGTGTCGCCTCACAAGATCCGCGAGACCCGTCCCTGCCAATAACGGTCGCGGATACGTCGCTTGTAGAGCTTTCCGTTCGGATCCCGCGGCAGTTCCCGGTCGAATTCGACGGTGCGCGGGCACTTGTAGCCGGCCAGGTGGGCCCGGCAGTAGTCGATGAGTTCGGCTTCGAGTTCGGGCCCGGGCATGACGCCGGCGGCCGGCTGCACGACGGCCTTGACTTCTTCACCGAATTCCTGATTGGGAACCCCGAATACGGCCGCGTCGACCAGCTTCGGATGCATGACGAGCAGGTTCTCCGCCTCTTGCGGGTAGATGTTGACCCCGCCGGAGACGATCATGAACGTCGATCGGTCGGTGAGGTACAGGTAGCCGTCGCCGTCGACGTATCCCACGTCGCCGAGCGAGCGCCACCCGCGATCGTTGTACACCGACGCGGTCTTGGCGGGATCCTTGAAGTATTCGAAGTCGGGTCCCCCTTCGAAATAGAGCTCGCCGGATTCGCCGACGGGAAGTTCCTGCCCGTCATCGCCGACCACGTGCACCGGGGCCATCGGAATACCCACCGAACCGGGATGGGTAAGCCAATCCTGCGGGCCGATCGTGGTTCCCGCGAATCCTTCAGTGCCCCCGTAGTATTCGTGAATGATCGGTCCGAACCACTCCATCATCCGGTGCTTGACGTCGACGGGGCAGGGCGCGGCCGCGTGGATGACGCAACGCAGGCTCGAGACGTCATACTTGTTGCGGACTGTCGTAGGCAGTTTGAGCATGCGCACGAACATCGTCGGTACGAACTGGGCGTGGGTCACCCGGTGCGTCTCGATCAACCGCAAGACCGCCTCGGCGTCGAACCTCTTCATGATGATCGACGCGGCGCCGACGCGGTTGGCAGCCATGGTGTAGTTCACTCCGGCCGCGTGGTAGAGCGGCGCGGGGGACAGGTACACACTCGATGGGCTCATCCCGTACTTGTGGATCAGCGCCATCTCCAGCACCGACTGCGCCCAGGACCCGTTGCCGTCGTCGGGAAGCGGCCGCCGCACCGCCTTGGGCCGTCCTGTGGTGCCCGACGAATACAGCATCTCCGATCCGTCCGACATCGGCGAGACGCCGCCGGCCGCCGCCACGGCATCCTCATAGGACTGCCAGCCGGCCACGGCCCCCCCGACCGCGATGTGCGCGGCCACCGCCGGATTGGCGGTGCGCAGGTGCGCGGCGAGGTCGGGCATCGAGGCGTCGACGAAAGCCGCCTTTGCATCGGAGTCGTCGATGACATAGGCGATTTCGCCGGGGGTGAAGTGGGTGTTGACGGCGGTGTAGTACAGGCCGGAAAGCTGGCAGCCCCAGGTGATTTCGAAGAACTCCGGCCGGTTCGGCAGCACCAGGGCCACGCCGTCGCCGCGGCGCAGCCCGGCGTCGTGCAGCAGCGCGGCGACCCGCCGGCTGCGGGCGTGCAGCGTGCCGAAGGAGATCATATCGCCGTCCGCGACGATGAGTGCCGGCGACTCTGCGGCACTCATGGCGTGGTCGGCGATGTTCACCGGCGAACCCCGAACCCTATGTGGTTGCGGCGCCGTCGGTCTGGGCGGCGGCCGCGGCCTGGCGGCGGGCCTGCTCGGACGGCAGCACCTTGTCTTTGAACACCGTCTGGATCAGCTCCTGCACGTCCTTGCTGATCGACGCGAGAGCGACGAGGTCGTTGGAGCTCTGCCAATGCACGCGCATGCCCATCAGCTCCCAGGCGCGTTTGAGGTTGGCCTTGGTCGCCAGCAGCGTTGTCATCGGCGCCTGCGCGATGTGGCGGGCGATGGCCTCGACCCGGTCGTCGAGCTGGTCGCGTGGGACGACCTCGTTGACCAGGCCGACGTCCAAGGCCTTCTTGGCATCGATGACCTCGGCGAGATAGAGGTAATACGCGGCGCGGCGCCAGTTCATGAACACCCACGGCTCGATCGAGCATTCGCCCGAGGGCATGCCGAAGCCCTGCAGCGGCGGGTAGGAGAAGTAGGCGTCCTCGGAGGCGATGACGATGTCGGTGGTCAGCCCGTAATGGGTGCCCCCGCCGACGCAGTAGCCGTGCACCTGCGCGATCGTCGGCTTGGAGAACTCCCAAAGGTTCAGGATCGGCTTGACGAACAGGTCGGTCTGCGGCTTCCACGGCGTGCCCATCACCTTGGCGCCCTCGACGAAAGCCGGGTAATCAACGGCGTTGTTGCCGATCGCGTGTCCGGAACAGAAGCCCTTGCCGTTGGCCTTGAGGATCAGCACTTTGATGTCGTAGTCCCGGTCGGCGTCGGCCAGCGCGGCGTCGACCTCTTCGGCCAGCTTCTGGTCCTGGGCGTTGGCCTTCTCCGGCCAGTTCAGGGTGACACGGGCGATCGGGCCCTCTTTTTCGTAGATGATTCTCTCGCGGGTCTCGTTGAGATCCATGGGTTTTGCCTTTCTTCGTTATGACGAGATGACGCCGATTTCGGTGCCGATGTCGTAGGTGGTCCCGACCTGGCCGGTCCACTGCACGGTGCCCGTCGCCCCGGCTTCGATCTCCTGCTCGACCTTCTCGGTGGCGATGACGTAGATCGGCGTCCCCGCTTCGACGTGCTCGCCGGCGCCGACGAGCAGCCCGGTCAGCTCGGCCTCCGAGACGGCCACCGACACCCGGGGGATGCGAATAACGAAGTCAGCCACGCAGATTCGCCTTCTGCAGCGTGCGTTGGGCCGCCTCCGCGATCCGCGCCGGCGACGGATACACCTGAGCCTCGAGCGCCGCCGCGGCCGGGTTCGGGACGAACCGGGCGGCGACCCGCCCGACGGGTGCGGCGAGCTCACCGAACAACTCCGCGTGCAGGATCGCGGCGATCTCAGCTCCGGGGCCGCCGAATCGCACCGCGTCATGGACGATCACGGCTCTCCGGGTGCGACGCACGGACCCGACGATGGTGTCGACGTCGAGTGGCACCAAAGTGCGCAGGTCGACCACCTCGGCACTGACGCCTCGTTCGCCCAGCGTGGCCGCGGCGCTCAGGGCGTCGTGCACGCAACGCCCGTAGGCGATCAGGCTCACGTCGGTGCCGGGCCGCTTGATGTCGGCCCGGCCGAGCGGGATTGAGAAGCCGGGTTCGAGGGGGACGGGCCCTTTCTTGCTTTGCAGCCGAATCGTCTCGATGAACAGGCAGGGGTCGGGGTCGAAGATCGCCGCGGTGAGCAGCCCCTTCGCGTCCCGTGGGGTGGCCGGCACGATCACCTTCATCCCGGGGATGTGCATGAACCACGCTTCCAGGCTCTGCGAATGCGTTGCACCCGTGGCCAATCCGGCGTAAACCTGCGTGCGGACGGTGATCGGCGCCGACGTGCGCCCGGCGGTCATGAACCTCAGCTTGGCGGCGTTGTTGATCAGCTGGTCGGCGGCGATCCCGATGAAATCCATGATCATGATCTCGGCCACCGGCAGCAGGCCGTCGATGGCCGCGCCGATCGCCGCGCCGACGATCGCTGCCTCCGAGATCGGCGTGTCGAGGACGCGGTCGTGGCCGTACTTCGTCGACAACCCCGCGGTCGGTCCGGACGCGCCGGGATCGGCGATGTCCTCACCGAGCAAGAACACCCGGTCGTCAGCCGCGAGCGCCTGGTCCAGCGCGAGGTTGAGCGCCTCGCGCATCGTCATCTCTTTCTCGTCCACGGGCGTTACACCGGGAACGTGATCGGGGTTGCGTACACGTCGCGGTCGAGCTCGTCGATTGACGGCGAATCCGCGCTCATCACCGCTTGCAGTGCCGCTTCCACCGCGGCCGCCGCGTCGCCGTCGATGCGGTCGAGTTCGTCCGGTGAGCAGGCGCCCGTCTCCGCGAGCCGGCTGCGGAAGCGGGGCACCGGGTCGGCGGCCATCGCCGCCTCGAGCTGTTCCTTGGGTATATAGGGCGTCCGGTCACCGAAGTAGTGGCCGCGGAAGCGGAATGTCACGCATTCGAGGAAGGTGGGGCCTTTGCCGCGCGGGCCGCCGCGCGCCCGCCGCAGCGCGTCGTCGAGCGCCGACTTCACCGCCAACGGATCGTTGCCGTCGACACGCACGCCCGGCATCCCGTACCCGGCCGCCCGGTCGGCGACATGCTCGAGCTTCATGGTGTCCGCGGTCGGCGTCATCTCGGCGTAGAGATTGTTCTGGCACACGAAGACGATCGGCAGGTCCCACAGCGCGGCCATGTTGGCCGCCTCGTGGAAGGAACCGGTGTTGGTCGCGCCGTCGCCGAAGCTGACCACCGTCACGCGATCGATGCCCTTGCGTTTGGCGGCCATCGCCAGGCCCACGGCCACCGGTGGTCCGGCCCCGACGATGCCGGTCGAAAGCATCACGCCCTTAGCGGGATTGGCGATGTGCATGGTGCCGCCCTTGCCCCGGCCGGCGCCGACGGTGCGGCCCATCATCTCGCCATAGATCTCCTCGAGCGGGACGCCCTTGCCGATCAGGTCGTGCAGGCCGCGGTACGTCGTCACCAACTGATCGTCGGGGCGCAGCGCAACCCCCATCGCGGCCGCGATCGCCTCCTGGCCCCGCGACGGCCAATACACGCATATGAACTCGCCGGTCGCGATCCCCTTGGACAGCCGATCGTCGGCCGCCTTCATCAGGACCATCAGTTCGTAAAGGCGACGCCAGACGCCGTCCGAGTCAGGTTGCGGTGCAACGTGATTGGTGTTCATCACGCCCCCGACCAGGGTTTGACCTTGAGAAAGCCCCCGGCGTCGACGCGCAACTGCTGTCCGGTGATGTAGCGTGCCGCGTCCGAGGCGAGGAACAACACCGCCTCGCTGATGTCTTCGGGTTCGACGTAGGGGACCGGCATCGCCTGCACGAGCGGGAACACCGGTTCGGCGTCCTGGCGGGTCGGGGCTTTCAAGTCCGGCCGGAACGCGCGGTACATCGGGGGGCTGTGCAGCATGTCGGTGTTGACGTTCGTCGGATGCACCGCGTTCATCCGGATGGAGAACCGGGCGAGCGCCAACGCGAAGTCGTTGACGTAGTGTGCGGCAGCCAGTTTCGCGAAGGCATAGCCGGCCCCGCCGGGGCCACCGTCGATGCCGGCGGTGTTCATCGACGACATGAAGGCCGCGTTGGAACCGATGACGATGATCGATGCACCGGCCCGCAGGTGTTTGAGGCTCGTGTGCACCAGGTTCAGCACGCCGATGAGATCGACGTCGACGGCGTCGGCGAAGGCCTGCGGTGGCAGGCCCGCGGTCAGTGGGCAGATGCCCGCGTTGGCGACCACGATGTCCAGGTGACCGAACTCGGCCACGCCCGCATCGATGGCCGCGGACAGGGCCACCCGGTCGCGAACGTCGGCGACCGCCGTGATCGCGCGCTGCCCTTCCTTTTCGACCAGCCGCGCCGTTTCGTCGAGGTCTTCGGGGCGGGCCAGAGGGTACTCATTGGTGTCGATGTCCGCGCACAGATCCACTGCGATGATGTCCGCGCCTTCGG
The DNA here is from genome assembly GCF_004298145.1 of Mycobacterium sp. Classification (GTDB taxonomy): domain Bacteria; phylum Actinomycetota; class Actinomycetes; order Mycobacteriales; family Mycobacteriaceae; genus Mycobacterium. The sequence continues at coordinate 21,019 of NZ_SCRH01000068.1, read as the reverse complement.
CGGCCAGCATCCGCGCATGTGAACGCCCCTGACCGCGCGCGGCGCCGCTGATCACGGCCACCTTGCCCGCCACTCTGCCCATCGCTCACCCTTCGTCCCTGCGGCTACATCGCGACCCACATTGGGGCCCAACAGCATTCGGTTACGCGGCCGCCTCCGTGGGGGGATTGAATCGGCTGGTCGTCCGTCCGCGCCGTCATGCGGCGCGGGGTCACCGCGGTGGGCGTCGGAACGAGACCTTCGGTCGGCTCCATCGCGTCTCTTCCCCGGAAAACTGCGCTGACCTGCAGATGGGCTATCACTACGCCCAAGACTAGCTAGAATATCTAAAATAGCAAGGAATGACCACGAGCTAGGGGGTTGGCGATGTCCGGCGTGCACGGCGGTGTCCTGCGGGGCGTACGGGTGATCGAGTTGGCGTCATGGACCTACGTGCCGTCCGCCGGTGCCGCACTGTCGGACTGGGGCGCCGACGTCATCAAGGTGGAAGGCGTCACCTCGGGTGACCCCGGCCGCGCGCTCGTCGTCGGGGGATTCACCCGGGAAGCGGCCCGCCCCGATGCCGACTTCATCCTCGAGCTGGGCAACCGCGGGAAGCGCAGCATCGCGATCGACATCAAATCGGAGACCGGCCGCGAGCTGTTCGGCCGGCTGTTGGCCAGCGCCGATGTGTTCTTGACGAATTGGCTGCCGGGCGCGCTCGAGCGGGCCCGGCTGACCGTGGACGACATCCGGTCGTTCAACCCGAAGGTCATCATCGCGCGCGGTACCGGGCTGGGGGTGCGGGGACCGGACCGGGACAAGGGCGGGTTCGATGCCGCCACGTACCTCGCTCGGGGCGGGGTCGCCTACACGCTCACGCCGTTCGGCACCGACACGCCCGCCGTTCAGGGGCCCGGCTTCGGCGACCTGCAGGGTGGGGCGACGCTGGCCGGCGGCGTCTGCGCCGCGCTGTTCCACCGCGAACGCACCGGTGAACCGACGATCGTCGATTCCTCGCTGCTGGCTCAGGCGATGTGGTCGATCGCACCGTCGATTTCGGCGGCCGACTTCTTCGATATCGACGGGATTCCGGGCGCCCCGCCGGGCCTGGCCATCAACCCGCTCGTCAACCGGTACAAGACCAAGGACGGCAGGTGGATCCAACTGGTGTTCCTGCAGCCGGACAAATTCTGGGTGGGTTTCTGCCGGCGCGTGGGCCTCGCCGAGCTGGCCGACGACGAGCGCTTCGTCCCGTCGAGCAATTTGATCGCCAATGCGGCGGCGGCGACCGAGCTGCTGGCGAACACGTTCGCCCGCCACGACCTCGCGCACTAGCAGACGGTGCTCGCGGACGAGCCCGGCGTGTGGGGCGCCCTGGCGACGCCGCGGGAAACCCTCAACGACCCGCAGGTCGAGCCCAACGGATACGTGGTGACCAACGTCTACGACCACGGCGAGAAATACCGTATCGTCGCCGCGCCCGTCCAATTCGACGAGACGCCGCCGGCGCCCGCTCGTGCCCCGGAACACGGCCAGCACACCGAGGAAATCCTGCTGGAGCTCGACGTCGATTGGGCCGATATCGCCAGGGCCAAGGAGCTCAACGCGATTCTCTAGGCCGCGGCGTCGGTGGGGCAGTCGACCAAAGGCGCGATCTGTGGGGACCAAAGTCATCGTCTGGCGCTAACCCGGTGACGCAGGCCGCCCGCAGTCGTACGTTCGGTGCAAGGAGTACAGACATGACCGCATTCATGCGCGCCAGCGACGCGTTCACCTGGGCGATGGAAAGCGACCCACGGCTGCGATCGACCGTGGTCAGCGTCATACTCCTGGATCGCTCCCCGGACTGGGACGAAGTGCGGAAACGATTCGACCTGATCAGCCGCACACTGCCCATGTTCAGGCAGCGGGTGGTGCAGTCACCCCCGCCGGCCCCGCCGCGGTGGGAGCATTACCGCGATTTCGACCTGGATTACCACCTGCGGCGAGCGACCGTCTCCGGCACGGGCACCCTCGACGACGTGCTCGAGATCGCGCGAGTGGCCGAGATGCAGGATTTCGATCGGGCCCGCGCGCTGTGGGAGACGACGTTCATCGACGGTCTGCAAAACGGCGGCGCGGCCATGATCTGCAAGTTCCACCACGCGCTCACCGACGGGGTCGGCGGAGTCCAGATCGCGATGAGCCTGTTCGACCTCTCGGAGGATCTTTACCCCCTCGAATCCATGCCGCCCGAGCCGAAGGTCGCGGGGTCATCACCGCTGGGGGGCTACCGCGACGCCTTGCGCTACGAGACCGGCCTGCTCAACAGCGCCCTGACCGGCGCGGCCACCCGGCTACCACGCCTGATGTACGACACCGTTCGGCGGCCCGCCTCGACCATGCGGTCCGCGGCGACCGCCGCGGCTTCGGTCTACCGGACCGTCCGGCCGATAAGCCGAACGGGGTCGTCGTTGGTGACCGACCGGGGCCTGATCCGGCGTCTCAGGGTGCATCAGGTGCCGACGCGGCCGCTTCGGGAAGCGGCGCACCGTTGCAATGGGGCCCTCAATGACGCTTTCGTCGCCGGGGTCGCGGGCGGACTGCGCCTCTACCACGAGAAGCACGGCGTGGCGGTGGGCGATCTGCACCTCTCGATGCCGATCAGCCTGCGGGCCAAAGACGATGGCATGGGCGGGAACCGGATCACGTTGATGCGCTTCGACGTGCCCGTCGGCGAAGCCGACCCGGCAAGGCGGATCGGGGCGATTCGGCAGCGCACCGCGGCGGTACGCAACGAAAGATCGCTGCCGTACACGCAATTGATCGCCGGGGTTCTGAATTTGGCGCCGCGGTGGTACATCGGCTCGGTGCTGCGCCATGTGGATTTCGTGGCCAGCGATGTGCCGGGCGTCCCGGTGCCGGTCTTTCTCGGCGGCGCCCCGGTACGCGCTCAATACGCTTTCGGTCCCACGATCGGCGCCGCCGTCAATGTCACGCTGCTCACGTATGTCGACACATGCGCGCTCGGCTTGAACATCGACACCACCGCGATTCCCGACTACGACGTCTTCCACGACGCCATCGTTGGTGGCTTCGACGAATTACTCTCTTTGGCACGCTAATTCGAATCCTACGAATTGCGTCACCACCCGGCGTGAAACGGGAGTCGTTGATTAGCAGCCGATCCCGGATCGGTCACAGGCAGGTATCAATCGCGGGTGTGGTCTGGCACAACGCGATCGATCGACAAATCATTGCACGGGGCGCCTTTTGAGGATTGCAGCCGCGACGATGCGTAACGCACGGATTCCTGCCGCTATGCGAGTAGCGGTTTCGTGGAGGCGCAGCAGGAGGTATCTACAACATGACATCGGACTGGGCCCCCGCCCAGACTTCGTGTGGCCCGAACTCCGGTCGCATTCTCGACACGGCGCGGGGCATTCTCATCGGCCTTCGCCGGTGCCCTTCGGATGCCGCCCTGGATGAATTGCACAGTGCGGCGCTGCGACACAAGGTGCCGGTATTCGCGATGGCGTGGGCCCTGGTGCACCTCGCCGGCGATGGCCAACGGACACCGAGCTTCGTCGACGCGCAATCCGCGGCTCGGCACGAATGGGGACAGCTATTCGAGTCCGCCGCCGCCATGCCCTGTTGAGCGGGCATGAAGACGTTGGGACGGCCGAGTTCTCGAGGGGTAACCCGGCCGTCTCCAACTACGCCGACATCGATATGAAAGCGCGGGCGCAACGTCCCCGGCCTCGCGTCGCGGGTCCTTGGCAACCCGGAAACCAACGCCGGCAATCGGTTCCGAATGGCACCCGGCTACTGCGCCGGCGGCAGCTGGCGCGGGCCTTCGCAGGGACCTTCGGGCCCATCCAATGCCTGCGGTCCGTCCCGCTTCGTCAACGCCGGTCCGTGGTCACCTTCCGACAGGTGACCCGTGCCTTTTCCGTGCCGCGATAAGGTAACGAACCCCACTCGGGCAGAAGGGGATTCGGTATCACCACCGGGTTGAGACGGGTCGGCACTCGAGGCCTCGGATCTGACCGTCACTTTGCGGATTCGCTTGAGCGCGAACGTGATCTCCTCGGTCTCTTCGAGCACCCCGTCGAACACGTGCCGTGCGGTGCGCAGCGGCTGGGTCGTGGTGTCGATCACCCGCGCCACGAACGGCGGTACCAGCGGCCGGATCCAGCGGGCGGCGGCCTTGGTCGCGTCCGGAATCGACGGGATCAACGGCGCGCTTCGCTCTTGGTGTGGCTCGACCTCGCCGCCCGGCTCCGGCGCGGGCGACTGGGTGATCGCCCGGCTCGCCGCCTCCGCTTCGGCGGCGATCGGCAGATACACGTCGTCTTCCTCGGCCGATTCGAAGGCCCGCTGTGACGGCGCATGCACCGGACTCTCGAACGCCTGCAGAACCCGGCGACGCTGGTGCTCGCGGTCGATCTCGGTCTGCGCCGAGATGGCGAGTCGGGCCTGGGTCAGTTGATGCTCGGCCCACATGATTTCGGCCTCGCGGCGAACCTCGGCCCGCTTGATCGCGATAGCGGTCTGTGCGTCGAGTTCAGCGCGGTCGCGCTCCGCGCGTGCGGTGGCGTGGCGATCCTGCGTTGTCTCTCCGCGCCACAACCCCAGGATCAATGGCGCCAGATACAGCAGGACGCACGCCCCGATCGTCAGCAGCCGCAGGGCCTGGGCCCCCGCGTTGTCGGACGCAAGGTCATTCAGCGTGACCCAGCGTGCGCCCAGGCCCCGGCCGGCGTCCGCCATGACGCCGCGCCGCGCATCCTGCAGGGCCTGCTCCTGCCGCGAGGCCGTGGCATCCAGCCCGGGCGCACGGCTGTCCCGGGCCGCCAGCGCGATGTCCAAATCATGCTGGGCATCGGTGAGAAGGTCGTTGGCCGTGCGTGTTTCGGGTCCGGCCCCGGGAACGCCGGTGATCCGAGTCTGTGGGCAGCCAGGTGTGGGGTGGTATTCGCAGCGGGCGACGACCAAGGCTTTGTCCTGGCGGTCACGGGCTTGGGCGACGGCGCCGTCGAGCGCAGCGCGCGCGTCCTTGGTCCGCTGCAGGGATGCCGAGGCCTGCGAGACCGAGGGCGCCGATTCCGCGTCGCGCAAGGCCCGTTCGTCGAGGCGCCGGTCGATCGAGCTGGAAAGGATGACCAGTGCGGCGAGTTCGCCGACAATGACGCCCACCGCCGCCGCCACCGCAGCGCGTCCCACGACGCCGGGGCGGCTCCGCTGGGCCCCCGGCACGGTGCCGCGGGTTACCGCGCCGGCCAGCAGGCCGAAGACGAGGGTGAGCGGCACGATGCCAAGAATCGGCCAGCGCACCGATCCGGTCACGGCCAGGGTCGCGACCAGCCAGGCCAGCGTGGCTCCCAGCGCCACCACCGCGCCGGCGAGGGCGTGGGTGGATCGCTCGTGGTGTTCGTCGAGCTCGCGACCGTGCCCGCCGCCGAGCCAGATGAGAACGCCCGCGACTGTGGCCAGGCCTCGGCGCTCCTCGGTTACTTCTTGGGGCATGAGACTGCAAACACCTCCACCATCAAGCCTCCCAGGGCACCGCCCGGCACATCGAATCGAAGCGACCACGTGTGGTGGGCTTCACAGTCCGGCGGAATCGACGCAGATCACCTGCCGGGCATCGTTCGGGCTGGCCAGGTCCAACGGGACGGGTTCTGACGCGTAATTCCTGCGACGCGAGCGGATCAGCGACCGTTCGGGCAGGTGACGTGAGACGGTATAAGCCTATGTCGAATCACGATTTTGTCACCTACGAGGAATTCGGTCGCAGGTTCTTCGAGGTCGCGGTCACCCCCGAGCGTGTCGCCGCCGCATTCGCCGACATCGCGGGCAGCGAGTTCGCCATGGAGCCGATCGCTCAGGGGCCGGGCAAGATCGCCAAGGTCAGTGCGAACGTCAAGATCCAAGAGGCCCGCGTCACTCGCCGGCTGGGCGACAGCATCACCTTCGTCATCCACATTCCGCTGTCGATCGATCTGCTGGTGGACCTCTGGCTGGACAAGCAGCGCTTCGTGGTCTCGGGAGACATCGCCTTGCGTGCCACGGCGCGAGCGGCCGAACCGCTGCTGCTGATCGTGGACGTCGCCAAGCCGCGGCCGTCCGATATCACCGTGAACGTCTCGTCCAAGTCCATCCGCGGGGAGGTGCTGCGGATCCTGGCCGGGGTTGATGGTGAGATCCGGCGATTCATCGCGCAGTACGTCGCGACCGAGATCGACGCGCCGCACTCGCAGGCCGCGCAAATCATCGACGTGGCTCACCAACTCGAAGAGGTGTGGCCCTGAGCCTGGCCAACGAATAGGGCCGACGGTGCCGGGGTACTCACCCACGGTTGTGCGTTTGCCACCGGCTGGTGGCGCGCTGGTGATCACCCGGTGCGGAGCGGAGGAGGCCTTGGCTCGAGTAGACGTTTCGGTGTCATCAAAGGTGGAACCGGAGGCGGCCTGGAAGCTGGCGTCGGACCTCGATCGCTTCGAGCAGTGGATGACGATCTTCGCCGGGTGGCGGGGGCCCGTTCCGGCCACGATCGAGGAGGGCACGTGTGTCTCGTCGTGCGTCAAAGTCAAGGGCTTCCGCAACGTCATCCATTGGACGGTCACCCGGTTCGACGAGCCGAAATCGATTGAGCTGCAAGGCCGCGGCCGCGGTGGAATCCGGCTCACGGTGCGGATGACCGTCACCGAGAACAACTCTGGATCAACGTTTCATCTGACCGCCGATCTCAAAGGCGGTTTGCTCAGCGGGCCGATCGGGGGACTGGTCGCCAGAGTGCTGCGGTCCGACGTGCAGAAGTCCGTGAACAACCTCGCGTCATTGCGGTAGCGGAGTTACCGGCCCGGGTGACCGATCACCCAGTCGCGCTGCGCCTGGCGAATCCGCCTGCCGTCCATCGCAAGCCACGCCAGGCCGGCCCCGAACGCGAGCATCGCAACGATCGCGGCCGCAACGCCGGTGCGGGCGTGTCCTCCGCTGTCGCTTCCGTCCGGCCGACGCCCTGGAGCTACCCAAAACGACCGTTGGACAAACGACTTGGAGGAGGTGACGCCGGTGGCCGCGCCTTATAGCGTTTGGTGCCGCCCGAAATATTTGTGGTCTTCGCTGTAGCCGCCATAACCGCTTCCGATGTCGCGGTAGTCGGCGACGAATTCGATGCCCTTGATCCACTTGACCAATTTGAAGCCGTGCTGCAGCTCGTTGCGCAGCCGCAACGGCCTGCCGTGCATGTAGGGCAGCTGCTGGTCGTTCATGTTGTAGGCCAGCATCGTCATATGGTGGCCCATCTGGTCGAGCGGATGCGCGTTGTAGTAAATCCCGCCGGTAGCGCCCAGGCCCATCGAATAGAACACCACCCATTTCGCCTCGGGCAACGGTTTGACGATGTCCATGATCGTATTCATCTGCACGCCACCCCATTTGGCGACGCCCGACCAGGCCTGGATGCAGAAATGCTGGCTGATCTGCTCGTGGTAGGGCAGCGCCATCAAATCCTCGAGCGAGAACTCCATCGGGTGCTCGACCAGGCCGTAGACCTTCAGCCGCCAGTCCTTGAAGTCGTCGCGCTCGAGTTCCTTGTACTCGACGGTCTCCGGCAGACGGCCGTTGCGCCAGTGGTGCGGCGAGATGTCCTTTTCGGTGAAGGCGCCGGGCTTGGGGTCCAGCCGCTCGAGCACCCGCTGGAACGGACCCACGAGGGCGTACCCGACCCGCTGAACCACGCGCGGGTGCTTAATGGTGAACGGGGTGGCCCAAACCCACGCGATCACCGTCACCACCATGGCGGCGGCGAAGATCCCGAAGCCCACCCAGCTGGTGTCGTCCCGGGAGGCGAACATGTGGTTGAGGTTCCGCAGGGCCTCGGTCGTGAAAACCATCGTCACGTGCACCAGGATGAAGAACAGGAAATACACCAGCACGAGGAAATGCAGCGAGCGTGCGTGCTGAATGCTCAGGCGTTTGCTCAGCCAGTGCACACGCTGCGACAGCGCCGGCGACATCCCGAGGCCGGTGATCATCGCGGCCGGTGCGGCGATGAACACGGTGGTGAAGTACGCCAGCAGCTGCATCCCGTTGTAGGCGACCCAGCCGTTGTCGATCGGCCAGTCCAGTGACATGTACTGAATCGCGACCGACGCGGCGTTGGGGAAGACGTCCCAGCTGGTCGGCACGATGTGGCGCCACTGTCCGGTGGCGAACAGCAGCACATAGAACACCGCCCCGTTGAGCAGCCACAAGACGTCGATGCCGAGATGCCACCACCGGGCCAGGCCGATGGAGTGCCGGAATCCGGGGAGGCCGAATTGCGGCGGCAGGGCGACGGTGTCGGCGTTGGCGGTCCAGAGCTCGTCGTCCGGCACCGGCGGGCCCACCCGCAGCCACTCGTCCTTACCGGGGGTGGCGTTGCGGCTGAAGTAGAGCCGGGGGTGGTCGCAGAGAATCTGGATTCCCGACCTGATGATGAACATCAACATGAAAAGGTTGAAGAAATGCGTCCAGCCGATCCAGGCGGGCAGGCCCTCGGGGACGCCGGTGCTGTCGCTGCCGGGATAGCGCGCGATGAACGACTGCACGGCCGGCACGTTGTGCAAACCCTTGCCGATCGCCACCGACGCGATCAACGCGCCGAGGCCGATCGGGATCAGCCACAGCAGGTTGAACCAGCGGTCGCGTCCGATGCGCAACTTCGGGGCGGTCGCCCGCCTGGTGAGGTCGAAGCCGCCGCCGTAATGCTCGACATCGATGGTGTCGTGGGCGGTGTGTATCTCGTCCCGGTAACCCGGATCGGATGTCAGCGGCGTACCTGCCGCCAACGTTGAGACTGAGCCGTTCCCCACCGGACCAACGAGCTTGCTTTTGGCATACGTCACGCCTTGAAAATACACGAAAACGCCTGGATAAATCCAAGCCGGATTGGAAAAAAGGGCCGGTCAGCGGCCCCGTCGGGCCGAATATGTGTCTGCAACAGTTGCCAGTGGGCAGAATCTGCCTCGGCACCAATAGCGATCTCCGCAAGTGCCTCTGTAGCGACCGATTCGCTCCGCAAATTCGGATCCTTGACAAATGCTGTGAATCTTGTCACAAGTCCCTAGCAGTTGCCGCTAGGCCGTGTCGCGGGGCAACAGGCGACGCGCCGGGCGGGTCTCGATGGCGTGGACCGTCAGCGCCCGGCGGCCTATCCGCCAGCCCGCCGCCGTCAGCTCGTACGCGTCGTCGTAGCGCAGGTGCCACACCACATCCACCACCTCGTCCCCGCGCGCGGTCCAGTGGTGGGCGACGCACGCGATGCGTCCTCGGGCGGTGCCCGGCAGTTCGGCCGCGTCGTACACCTCGCCGATGATCGCGTGCTCGGTGCGTGACACCGCGTCCACGGCCGCGACGGCGACGGCGATGGCCGCCCGGCCGCGATGCGCATGTATCGGCAACAAATCGGCCGGTGGTGCGGGCACCACCAACTCGGCCTCGACGGTGAAAAGCTCTACGACGCTATCGAATTTGCGGTCATCGATGTGGGCGGCGTACCGGTGAACCACATCACTGAGCGCCATCCGCTCGCCGGCTGAAAGCGTCATCCGCGTCACGGAACCAGCGACAGTCGCTGCGCGCACGCCGACAAGGCGTCTTTGGCCCGCTCGATATCGGGGGTCGGCGGCATGGCCAACACGAGCCGGTCGGCGCCCTGATCGAGGAGGCCGGCCGCGCGCTCGGCGTCGATTTTGGTGACACTGTGGCCCAGCGACACCTCCAGAGCCGCAGGATCGCGGCCCGCCGAGGATGCCTCGTCGCGCATGAGTCCGATCAGCGACGCGAGCCGTTCTCCGGTGACGCCAAGCGGCTGGAAGCCGTCGCCCAACCGCCCCGCGCGGCGCGCGGCCGCTCGGCTGTGGCCGCCGATGTGCACCGGAAACCGCTCCGCCGTAACGGGTTTGGGATAGCTCATCACGTTATCGAAGCTGAAGAACTCGCCGTGGAATGACGCCCCTCCGTGTTGGTCGGCCCACAGTGCCCGCATCACAGCCAGCTGCTCGTCGGCCCGCCTGCCCCGGTTGTCGAAGTCCGCGCCACATGCCTGCAGCTCTTCCCTGAGCCAGCCGACACCCACACACAGCCGCAGTCTTCCGCCCGAGAGCGCATCGACGGTGGCGACCCGTTTGGCAAGTACCACCGGATGGTGGTTGGGCAGGACCAACACCCCGGTGGCCAGCCCGAGACTGGTGGTGTGGCCGGCCAGAAACGCCAGCAGATCGAGCGGGTCGGGAATGGGGCAATCGGCCGCCAACCCGACGCGTCCGGAATTGTCGTAGGGATACACGCTGTCGTAGCGCGTGAGCAGGACCGTGTGCTCGACGGCAACGATCGATTCGAACCCGCACAGTTCGAGGTGGCGCGCGAAGCCCACCATCCACTCGGGGTCCGCGGTGACACCGTCGGCAACCGGGGCCACGACCGAGACCTTCATGGTTTGTGAAGCTAACAAGGCAACCGGTAGCGCATTCAGCGGGTCGCGCTTTCCCTGGTCTCTGAGGTGGCGGGTGCGATCGCGGCGCGCACGGCCTCGGCCAGCGTGGCGGCCCGGGGATCGGTGAACACGTCCTCGAGCATCACCTCGCGCCCGTCGGGACCGGTCAGCGGGACCCGCCAGTTGGGGTACTCGTCCGTGGTGCCGGGCTGGTTCTGGGTGCGGCGGTCACCGACCGCGTCGGTCAGCGCCACACCGAGCAGCCGTGACGGTGTCCTGCCCAGATACCGGTAGAGGGCCACAATCACCCGCTCCGGGTCGTCTTCGCCGTCCTCGAGCAGCCCCACCCGGCGCAACTCGGCCAGCCACGCCGCCACCTCGGCCCGGTCGGACTCGAGCTCGTCGGCGGCGGGCCGGGTCAGCAACCCCAGCGAATCACGCAGGCGCACATGGTCTCCCGCCAGGTAGCCGGCGGTCGGCGGCAGGTCGTGCGTGGTAACCGAGGACAGGCAGTACTCCCGCCAGCGCTCGGCCGGCAGCGGACCGCCGTTCCCGTCGCGATCCAACTCGAACCAGAGGATCGAGGTGCCCAGCAGGCCACGTAGCAGGAGGTAATCCCGCACCCACGGCTCGACCGTGCCGAGATCCTCGCCCACCACCACCGCGCCGGCCCGATGCGCTTCCAGGGCGACGATGCCGATCATGGCTTCGTGGTCATAGCGCACGTAGGTGCCCTCGGTGGGTGATGCACCGCGCGGGATCCACCAGAGCCGGAACAACCCGATGATGTGGTCGATGCGCACCCCGCCGGCATGTCGCAGCACCGCACGGATCATTGCGCGAAAAGGCCGATATTCGTGCTCGTCCAACCGGTCCGGTCGCCACGGCGGCTGCGACCAGTCCTGGCCGAGCTGGTTGAACTCGTCCGGCGGCGCCCCCGCCGTCACGCCGAGCGCCATCACATCCTGCAGCGCCCAGGCGTCGGCGCCATTGGGGTGCACACCGACGGCCAGGTCTGCCATGATGCCCAACGACATTCCGGCGCGGATCGCCTGCGACTGCGCCCCGGCAAGCTGCTCGTCGAGTTGCCACTGCAACCAGCGGTGGAAATCGACTGTGTCGGAATGCTTTCTGACGAAGTCCGCGACCCCGGACGCGCCGGGGTGTTGCAGCGCTTCGGGCCAGGAATGCCAGTCGTCGCCGTACTTTTCGGCCAGCGCGCACCAGCCGGCGAAGTCGTCGAGCGCGCGCCCCTCCCGGTCGCGGAACGCGACATAGGACAGCTCCCGGCCGGCCGACCGCGGTTCTTGGTGCAGCAGCTTGAGTGCGACCCGCTTGGCCGCCCACGAGCTGTCGCGGTCGATCGCGTCGACGCGACCGGCGCGCTGCTGGACCTCCGAGCGCAGTCGGCGGACACGGCTGCGCTTGGTCAGGTCGGCGAATTCGGGTATCGCCTCGACGCGAAGATAAATCGGGTTGACGAAGCGCCGCGATGTCGGCAGGTACGGCGACGGCTCCATGCGACTCTTCGGACCGGGGGGCGCGGCCGCATGCAGCGGATTGACCAACAGATAGTCGGCGCCGTGGCGCGACGCCGACCACACCGCCAGGTCGGTCAGATCGGTGAGATCCCCGACGCCCCAGGACTGCCGGGACCGCACGCTGTAGAGCTGAATGGCCAGGCCCCAGGCGCGGCGGTTGCCGAGCTGCTCCGGCAGCCCGAGCCAATCCGGTGTCACGATGAGCGCGGTGCTGGCCTCCAGGTCCCCGGAACGCAGGTGCACCCGGTGATAGCCCAGCGGCAGATCGGTGGGCAGCAGGAAGCTGGCCTCGCCGACCCAGCGCCCGTCCAGGTCGAATGGCGGGGTGAAGTTGTCGACCTGTTCGACGCCTCCGCGCACCGTGCCGTCCTCGAGCCGCAACCACACCTGTGCGGGATCACCGTGGGTGACGTGGGCCCAGAACCGGATCTGCTCACCGGTACGCCCGACGATGGTCGCCGGCAGCCGGCGCGCCCAGTGCGATCGCAGCTTGGCGGTCAACGCGACGTTGCGCTCCTGCTCGTCGCCGGCCGCGACGCCGAGCGCGGCCAACACCGCCTTCAGCGTGGTCTCGGCGACCCGCACCCTCCGACCGGTCCAATCCTCGTAGTCCGTCGCGATGCCGTATCTCCTGGCGAGTTCGATCAGCGACGGCGCGAGTTCGGTCATGCCGCCATCTTGCTGCCAGGATTCGCGCACCGGCGACTCGGATCCGACGCGAGTTGGCATTTTCTTTGCTGGACGGCCGCCTGCCGTTCACTTGTATCTCCCGTGGGTAACCCGCTCGCACGCTCAACAGGACACCGGCGCCATGCGCCATTACGATGCCCGGAGGGGACCGACAAGAATCCGGTGAACTGATCCGTGGGGGAAGAGAAACTGCCAGCTCAGTGGCGCCTGTCGCGGCCGTCCGCGCTGGAGACTCCAACACGGTGAACGGGCCGGATTCGGGTGCGTGAACAGATGTGGAAATGAATGCGCTTCGGCGCCGCATGGCGAGGTCCGTGTAGGTGCCTTACCGTTGTCACGGGTTGTCGTAACAATTCGCGCGATAGAAAATATCCAGGCGTTCGAGCAGACCGGATGGTGAATTAGTGGCGGAAGAGAGTCGCGGGCAGCGCGGCACGGGGTACGGCCTCGGGTTGTCGACGCGGACCCAGGTCACCGGCTATCAGTTCCTTGCCCGCCGGACCGCGATCGCACTGACCCGGTGGCGGGTGCGCATGGAGGTCGAGCCGGGCCGGCGTCAGAACCTGGCCGTGGTGGCCTCGGTGTCCGCCGCTCTGGTGATCTGCCTGGGCGCGCTGCTGTACTCGTTCATCAGCCCGGCGGGCCAGGTCGGGGATTCGCCGATCATCGCCGACCGCGACTCCGGCGCGCTATACGTCCGCGTGGGCGAGAGGCTGTACCCGGCGCTGAACCTGGCCTCGGCCCGCCTGATCACCGGGCGCCCGGACAACCCGCACCTGGTTAAGTCCAACCAAATCACCAGCCTGCCGCGCGGCCCAATGGTGGGCATCCCGGGCGCGCCGTCGAGCTTCCACCCCACCAGCCCGGCCGCGTCGTCCTGGTTGGTCTGCGACACCGTGTCGAACTCGACCGGCTCCGGGGCGCCGTCCGGCGTGACGGTCACGGTCATCGACGGCAATCCCGACCTGCGCCACCACCGGCGGGTGCTGACCGGGACGGACGCGGTGGTGCTGAACTACGGCGGCGACGCCTGGGTGGTCCGCGACGGACGCCGCTCTCGCATCGACGCGGCGAACCGATCGGTGCTCCTGCCGCTGGGGCTGACCCCGGAGCAGGTCAGCACGGCCAAGCCGATGAGCCGCGCCCTGTACGACGCGCTGCCGGTGGGTCCGGAGTTGACGGTGCCGCAGATTGAGAACGCGGGTGCCGGCGCGTCGTTCCCCGGGGCGCCCGGACCGATCGGCACGGTGATCGTCACCCCGCAAATCAGTGGGCCGCAACAGTATTCATTGGTATTGGCTGACGGTGTGCAGACACTGCCACCGTTGGTGGCCCAGATCCTGCAAAACGCCGGGCCGGGCAACACCAAACCGGTGACCGTGGAACCGTCCGCGCTGGCGAAGATGCCCGTGGTCAACAAGCTGGACCTGTCCTCCTACCCGGATGCACCGCTGAATGTGATGGATATCCGCGAGAATCCGGCGACCTGCTGGTGGTGGCAGAAGACCTCGGGTGAAAACCGGGCACGCGTGCAGGTCATCTCCGGCGCGACCATTCCGGTCGAAACCAAGGATGTCAACAGGGTGGTGTCGCTGGTCAAGGCCGACACCACCGGCCGCGTAGCCGACCAGGTGTTCTTCGGTCCCGACTATGCGAACTTCGTGGCCGTCACCGGAAACGAACCCGGCGCCAAGACGACCGAATCGCTGTGGTGGCTCACGGACGCGGGCGCCCGGTTCGGAGTCGACGACACCCGTGACGTACGAGAAGCGTTGGGCCTGAAGACGACACCTGCCCTGGCGCCCTGGGTGGCGCTACGGCTGCTGCCGCAAGGGCCGACGTTGTCGCGAGCGGATGCGCTGGTGCAGCACGACACGCTACCGATGGATATGTCCCCAGGAGAGTTGGCGGTACCCAAGTGAAACGTGGATTTGCCCGGCCGACGCCGGAGAAGCCCCCGGTCATCAAGCCGGAGAACATCGTCCTTCCGACACCGCTGAGCATTCCGCCGCCGGAAGGCAAGCCCTGGTGGCTCGTCGTGGTCGGCGTCTTGGTGATCGGCCTGCTGATCGGCATGATCGCCATGGTCTTCGGCAGCGGTTCCCATGTGTTCGGCGGCGCCGGCGCCATCTTCCCGATCTTCATGATCGGCGGCGTCGCGATGATGATGTTCGGCGGCCGATTTGGCGGCCAGCAGCAGATGAGCCGGCCGAAGTTGGACTCGATGCGCGCCCAGTTCATGTTGATGCTGGACATGCTGCGCGAGACCGCTCACGAGTCGGCCGACAGCATGGACGCCAACTACCGGTGGTTCCACCCGGCGCCCACCACGCTGGCGGCCGCGGTCGGATCTTCGCGGATGTGGGAACGCAAACCCGACGGCAAGGACCTCAACTTCGGCGTCGTCCGCGTCGGCGTCGGTATGACACGTCCCGAGGTGACCTGGGGTGAGCCCCAGAACATGCCGACCGACATCGAACTCGAGCCGGTAACCGGTAAGGCACTTCAGGAGTTCGGGCGCTATCAAAGCGTCGTGTACAACCTGCCCAAGATGATCTCGGTGCTGGTCGAACCCTGGTACTCGCTGGCCGGGGACCGCGAGCCGGTCCTGGGATTGATGCGGGCGATCATCTGCCAGCTGGCGTTCTCCCACGGACCCGACCACGTGCGGATGATCGTCGTCAGTTCCGATTTGGACGAATGGGACTGGGTGAAATGGCTGCCGCACTTCGGCGATCCGCGCCGCCAGGACGCCGCCGGCAATGCACGGATGGTGTACAGCTCGGTGCGTGAGTTCGCCGCCGAGCAAGCCGAATTGTTTGCCGGCCGTGGGTCTTTCACCCCCCGGCACGCCAGTTCGTCGGCCCAGACCCCGACGCCTCACACCGTGATCATCGCCGATGCCGTTGACCCCCAATGGGAGTACGTGATCAGCGGCGAAGGCGTCGACGGGGTGACGTTCTTCGACCTCACCGGCTCGGCCATGTGGAGCGCCGTCCCCGAGCGGACCCTGCGGTTCGACAAGAAGGGTGTGATCGAGGCGCTGCCCCGCGACCGCGACACCTGGATGGTGATCGACGAGAAGCCCTGGTTCTTCGCTCTCACCGACCACATCAGCATCGCCGAAGCGGAGGAGTTCTCGCAGAAGCTGGCGCGCTGGCGGCTCGCCGAGGCCTACGAAGAGATCGGCCAGCGGGTGGCGCACATCGGCGCCCGAGACATCATGGCCTACTACGGAATCGACGATCCTGGGCATATCGACTTCGAGTCGCTGTGGGGCAGTCGCAACGACTCGATGGGCAGGTCGCGGTTGCGGGCCCCGTTCGGTGTTCGTTCCGACAACGGCGAGCTTTTGTTCCTGGACATGAAGTCGCTGGACGAGGGCGGTGACGGCCCGCACGGAGTCATGTCCGGAACGACGGGTTCGGGGAAATCGACCCTGGTGCGGACCGTGATCGAATCGCTGATGCTCAGCCACCCGCCGGAGGAACTGCAGTTCGTGCTGGCCGACCTCAAGGGTGGGTCGGCGGTCAAGCCGTTCGTCGGGGTGCCGCACGTGTCCCGGATCATCACCGACCTGGAAGAGGACCAGGCGTTGATGGAGCGCTTCCTCGATGCGCTGTGGGGCGAAATCGCCCGCCGTAAGGCGATCTGCGACAGCGCCGGTGTCGACGACGCCAAGGAGTACAACTCGGTACGCGGCCGGATGCGCGCGCGTGGCCAGGACATGGCACCACTGCCGATGCTCGTGGTGGTCATCGACGAGTTCTACGAATGGTTCCGCATCATGCCGACGGCGGTCGACGTCCTCGACTCGATCGGCCGTCAGGGCCGCGCCTACTGGATTCACCTGATGATGGCGTCGCAGACCATCGAAAGCCGCGCCGAAAAGCTCATGGAGAACATGGGTTACCGGCTGGTGTTGAAAGCGCGTACCGCCGGCGCGGCGCAGGCAGCCGGCGTGCCGAACGCGGTCAACCTGCCCGCCAAGGCCGGCCTGGGCTACTTCCGGCGCAGCCTGGAGGACGTCGTCCGGTTCCAGGCCGAATTCCTTTGGCGGGACTACTTTCCGCGCGGCCTCACCGACGACGGAGACGTAGCGCCGGCGTTGGCGCACAGCATCGACTACGTCCGTCCGCAGCTGTTCACCAACTCGTTCACCCCGCTGGAGGTCAGCGTCGGGGGACCAGATGTCAGCGTTCCGGCCATTCCCGCCGACGGCGAGCTGTTGGAGGCTGAAGGGCCGGACGAGGACGTCGAAGGGATCAGGACGCCGAAGGTCGGTACCGTCATCATCGATCAACTGCGCAAGATCGATTTCCAGCCGTACCGGCTGTGGCAGCCGCCGCTGAACCAGCCCGTCGCCATCGACGAGTTGGTCAACCGGTTCCTCGGTCACCCGTGGCAGCAGGATTACGGCACCGCGCGGGATCTGGTCTTCCCGATCGGGATCATCGACCGCCCGTTCAAGCACGACCAGCCACCGTGGAAGGTCGACACGTCGGGGCCCGGTGCCAACGTCCTGATTCTGGGGGCCGGTGGTTCGGGCAAAACCACGGCGCTGCAGACGCTGATCTGCTCGGCGGCGCTGACCCACACGCCCGAGCAGCTCCAGTTCTACTGCTTGGCCTACAGCAGCACCGCGCTGACCACGGTCGCCCGTCTGCCCCATGTCGGTGAGGTGGCCGGTCCGACCGACCCGTACGGTGTCCGCCGCACGGTGGCCGAGTTGCTGGCGTTGGTGCGGAAGCGCAAAAGCACCTTCCTCGAGTACGAGATCGCCTCGATGGAGGTGTTCCGGCGGCGGAAATTCGGCGATGAGCCCGGCCCGGTCCCCGATGACGGGTTCGGCGACGTCTACCTGGTGGTGGACAACTACCGCGCGCTGGCCGAAGAAAACGAGGTGCTGATCGAGCAGGTGAACGTGATCATCAACCAGGGCCCCTCGTTCGGGGTGCACGTGGTGGTCACCGCCGATCGCGAATCCGAGCTGCGGCCACCGGTGCGCAGCGGCTTCGGCTCCCGCGTCGAGTTGCGGCTGGCCGCCGTGGAGGACGCCAAGCTGGTGCGTTCCCGGTTCGCCAAGGATGTTCCGGTGAAGCCGGGTCGTGGCATGGTCGCGGTCAACTACGTCCGCCTCGATGCCGACCCCCAGTCCGGTCTGCACACGTTGGTCGCCCGGCCGGCGCTGGCCAGCACGCCTGACAACCGGTTCGAGTCCGACAGCATCGTCGAAGCCGTCAGTCGGATCGCCAGCGGCCAGGCCCCGCCGGTGCGCCGGTTGCCGGCGACGTTCGGCGTGGAACAGCTTCGCGAGCTTGCCGCCCAAGACACCCGCCAGGGTGTCGGTGCCGGCGGAATCGCCTGGGCCATCTCGGAATTGGACCTGTCGCCGGTTTATCTCAACTTCGCCGAGAACGCACACCTGATGGTCACGGGCCGTCGCGAATGTGGGCGCACCACGACGCTGGCCACCATCATGAAAGAAATCGGGCGCCTGTACGCGCCGGGAGCGACCAGCGCACCGACGCCGCCGGCCGGGCAGCCCTCGGCCCAGGTGTGGCTGGTGGACCCGCGCCGTCAGCTGCTGACCACGCTCGGCTCCGATTACGTGGAGAAATTCGCGTACAACCTCGACGGTGTGCAGGCGATGATGGGCGATCTGGCCGCGGTCCTGGCCGGCCGCGAGCCGCCGCCCGGGTTGTCCGCCGAAGAATTGCTGTCGCGGAACTGGTGGAGCGGGCCGGAGATCTTCTTGATCGTCGACGACATCCAGCAGCTGCCAGCAGGTTTCGACTCGCCGTTGCACAAGGCCGCGCCCTGGGTGACCCGGGCCGCCGACGTCGGCTTGCACGTGTTCGTCACGCGCACGTTCGGTGGTTGGTCGTCGGCCGGCAGCGATCCGATGTTGCGGGCGCTGGCCCAGGCGAACGCGCCTCTGCTGGTGATGGACGCCGACCCCGACGAGGGATTCATCCGCGGCAAGATGAAGGGTGGTCCGCTGCCCCGTGGTCGAGGCCTGCTGATGGCCGAGGACACCGGTGTGTTCGTTCAGGTCGCGGCGACCGAGCTGCGCAAGTAGGACTCAAAGGCGTACAGCCGCTGCGCCGGGGCCGACTGGGTCACACCAGGGCTCAGCCCCAGCGCAGCGGCAGTTCTTTGAGCGCGAAACTCTTTGAGGGGTAATTGATCACGGGGGAGTAGTCCGCGGGCAGCTCGAAATCCGGAATCTGAGTGAGCCACTCGGCGACGATCACCGTCAGCTCTATGCGAGCCAGATGGGAGCCCAGACAGCGGTGCGGGCCACCGCCAAACCCCCAGTGCCGGTGCACTTTTCCATCCATATTGAGCTCGTTGGTCGACATCGAGTCGCTGTCGTCACGATTGACGGCCGCCATGCACAACCGCACCGAGGTGCCCGGCGGTAACGTCATGCCGCCGACGTTGACGAACTCGGTGGTGATCCGGGGCGCCACCGGCGCCGACGGTTCCAGCCGGACGATCTCTTCGATGAAAACCCTGATCTGCTTGGGGTTGTCGCGAAGTTCCTTGCGCAGCTGCGGCCTGCGGGCCAATTCGAACAGCGAAAATCCGATCGCCGCAGTCACCGTGTCCAGACCGGCCAGGATCAACAGGTGACTCATGCCGAGCAGCTCGAGGTCACTGAAGTTGCCCTCGCCGGTCATCACCTGCGACAACATGTCCGATCCCGGGTTTTGCCGGCGCTGCGCAATAGCGTCGATCAGATATTCCGGCAGTTGCTGGGCCTTTTCCATGTCGGCCTGGGTGAGGAAGGGCTTGTCGCCGACGACGGAATCTTTCCAATCGATCAGGCGATCGCGATCCTCGAGGGGCAGACCGTAGAGGTCCAGAAACACCTGAAACGGGTACAGGCTCGCGAGATCCGCCATCGCTTCGCACGCGCCCCGGCTCGCCAGCGCCGCGATCATGTCACGGGCGTGACGCTCCAGCACCGGACGGGACTTGCTCAACGCGTGCGGGCTGAAATACGGCTGCAGGATTTTACGGTAGCGGGTGTGTTGCGGTGGGTCGAAAGCCAGCGGCAGCACCGGTAATGGGTGGCCGGGGCGCTGAAGCACCGTCGACGAGAACACCTTGGGGTTGCGCAGAGCGGCCAGCACGTCTTCGCGGCGGGTTATGTAGTAGTGGCCGTTCATGAACACCACCGGCCCCGCGTCGCGCAGCGTCTTCCATCCCAGGCCGCGATCCACGCTCATCGGCAGCTTGCCGAATTCCAGCCGGGGCAAGAAGAACGTGCCGTTTTGGTCGTCGCTCATGCGCTTCGATCTCCGGTCGTCTGGGGCGCATCAATATCGTATGGGGGCAAAGGAACACGAACCCGGACGCCCGAGATCATCCGAGCTTTTCGGCCCCCGGCCTCGATGGCGAACATCTTCAACACTTTACCGACCGACTAATCTGGGTATTGGACCGTGAACGGCGATCGCGCAGATTTGCGGAAAGACTGCGGCCGTATCGCGTCGCCCAGGGAGGAAGCATCGTGAGGGTTCGTCTGGAACAGTCGAAATGCGTGGGCCACGCCCAGTGTTATGCCGTCGACCCCGACCTTTTTCCCATTGACGAGTCAGGCTATTCGATCCTCGAGGAGCATGAGGTCAGGCCCGAAGACGAGCAACTGACTCGCGACGGCGTCGCGTCCTGCCCCGAAATGGCGCTGATTCTCGAAGAGGACTGACAGCGCAACCTACGGGCGGCCACCGCAGAGCCGGCGCCACGGAGCGACAGCAAGCAAACGGCTTATGAACATTCCGTTGCCGTATATGAACTGACGCCGGCCGGGAATGAACAGTGGCTGGCCATTGATGAACAGTGGCCCTTGCGTGTCGGTGTTTGCCCGGTGACGAACTAATCTCAGTCCCGGGCGGCAGTTCGGGAATACGGAGCTGTCGCTCGGTTGCTGAAAACGGGGATTGGCCGAGGTACAAGGTGCATGTCGTTTCTGACCAAATGTCCGAGAAGCGTGGTGGCAGATCACCTTTCCGGACGCAGCCCATTGGTCAGCGTGTGCCGGTCGACCCGGCTGGCCGGGGCGCGGGGCAAGGGCCTCCGGCAGGACTCCCGTTGATGCAGCGATCGACCGGTGGGGTCGTTTACAGCGCCGTGATTACCGCCACCACTGATTCCCATGTGACAGCCGAGATCGCCTGCGGTCTTGGCCAACTGAGGAGGATAGGTGCTTGAGTTCGGTGCGTTACCGCCCGAAATCAATTCGGGTCGCATGTATGCGGGTCCGGGCTCGGGGCCGATGATGGCCGCGGCCGCCGCCTGGGACGAGATCGCGGCGGAGACGGGAGTGGCGGCC
>NZ_SCRH01000067.1 GCF_004298145.1 Mycobacterium sp. | reverse complement strand
GTCCGATGGTGGCGACCCGCTGCGCCGATGGTGGCGGTATCCCGGCTCCCCACGGCGGTAAGTTGCGAGGGTAGGCCGAAGGTGTTCGAGCGTCAGGAAAGGCCATGAGCGAGACCGGTGGAGAGATGGTGGCGTTGCGTGTCTCCGACGCCGACCGAAACGGCACGATGCGGCGACTGCACAACGCCGTCGCGCTCGGGCTGATCGATATCGACGAGTTCGAACAGCGCTCGGCGCAAGTGTCCTACGCGCGCACGCGCGGTGAGCTGGACGGTCTGGTCGGCGATCTGCCGGGACCGGGCGCCATCGTCACCTCCGCGGCCGACCGGGTGGAACTGCGCGGCTGGGCGGGCTCGCTGAAGCGGCACGGCGAATGGACGGTGCCCTCCCGCCTGGCGCTGGTCCGCCGGCTGGGCTCGGTGGACCTCGACCTCACCAAGGCCCGGTTCGCCGGGCCGGTGGTGGTGGTCGAACTGGACATGCGATTCGGCTCGGTGGAGATCCGATTGCCCGAGGGCGCCAGCGCGTCGATCGACGACGTCGAGGTCTACGTGGGCAGCGCCAGCGACCGCCGCAAAGACCCACCCGGTGAGGGCAGGCCGCACGTCGTGTTGACCGGGCGGGTGGTGTGCGGCTCGGTGATCATTCGGGGACCGCGCCGCTCACTGCTGCGCCGCCAGCGACTCTGAACGGGCCAGGGGCCGCAGTTAAGCTGGTCGCATGCCCGCTCGCACCGCGCTTTCCCCCGGAGAGTTGTCCCCGACTCTGCCGGTGCCCGGCCGCGTCCCGCGCCCGGAATACGTTGGCAAGTCCACAGCCCAGGAGGGCAGCGAGCCGTGGGTGCAGACGCCCGAGGTGATCGAGAAGATGCGGGTCGCCGGCCGTATCGCGGCGCGCGCGCTGGTGGAGGCGGGCAGGGCGGTCGCGCCCGGGGTGACCACCGACGAGCTCGACCGGATCGCCCACGAGTATATGGTCGACCACGGCGCCTACCCTTCGACGCTGGGCTACAAGGGCTTCCCGAAATCGTGCTGCACGTCGCTCAACGAGGTCATCTGCCACGGCATCCCGGACTCGACGGTGATCGCCGACGGTGACATCGTCAACATCGACGTCACCGCCTACATCGACGGGGTGCACGGCGACACTAACGCCACGTTCCTGGCGGGCGACGTCGCGCAAGAACACCGGCTGCTCGTGGAGCGAACCCGGGAGGCGACGATGCGCGCCATCAACGCCGTCAAACCCGGGCGTGCCCTGTCGGTCGTCGGCCGCGTCATCGAGTCGTATGCGAATCGGTTCGGCTACAACGTCGTTCGCGACTTCACCGGTCACGGCATCGGCACCACGTTTCACAATGGCCTGGTGGTCCTGCACTACGACCAGCCCTCCGTGTCGACCATCATGCAGCCGGGCATGACGTTCACCATCGAACCGATGATCAACCTCGGCGGCCTGGACTACGAGATCTGGGACGACGGCTGGACGGTGGTCACCAAGGATCGCAAGTGGACCGCGCAGTTCGAGCACACGCTGCTGGTCACCGACACCGGCGTCGAAATCCTCACGCTGCCATGACGTTTTCGGCGCTCGCCCTACAGAGGTGAGCGGGGCCCTGCTGGTCGCCGGCACCAGCTCCGACGCCGGGAAATCGGTGGTGGTGGCGGCCCTGTGCCGGTTGCTGGCCCGCGGCGGGACCCGGGTCGCCCCGTTCAAGGCGCAGAACATGTCCAACAACTCCGTGGTCACCGTCGAAGGCGGTGAAATCGGCCGCGCCCAGGCGATTCAGGCCCGCGCGGCGGGGCTGGAACCCAGCGTGCGGTTCAACCCGATTCTGCTCAAACCGGGCAGTGACCGCACCTCGCAACTTGTGATCAAGGGACGGGTCGCCGACTCGGTCAGCGCGGAAAGCTATGTGCGGCACCGCGACCGGCTAGCCTCCATCGTTCTCAACGAATTAACCTGTCTGCGAGACGAATTCGATATAGTGATCTGTGAGGGGGCCGGCTCTCCCGCCGAAATCAACCTGCGTGCCACGGATTTGGCCAACATGGGATTGGCCCGCGCCGCGAATCTGCCGGTGGTCCTGGTCGGTGACATCGACCGCGGCGGGCTGCTCGCGCACCTGTTCGGCACGGTCGCGGTGCTCGATCCAGACGACCAAGCGCTGATCGCCGGTTTCATCGTCAACAAATTCCGGGGTGATCCCGCGCTGCTCGAGCCGGGGTTGCGCCAGCTGCACGCCATGACGGGCCGGCCCACCTACGGGGTGCTGCCGTATGCCGACGAGCTGTGGCTGGACGCCGAGGACTCGCTGTCGGTGGTCGCGCACCGCGTCATCGGCACGCCCGCCCCGCCGTGCGGCGACGAGTGGTTGCGGGTGGCCGCGGTGCGGCTGCCCCGGATTTCCAACTCCACCGACGTCGAGGCGCTGGCATGTGAACCGGGCGTGTTGGTCCGCTGGGTCACCGGCCCCGCCGACGTTTCCGACACCGACCTGATCGTCATCCCCGGCAGCAAAGCCACCGTCGCCGACTTGTCCTGGTTGCGCGAACACGGCCTGGCCGAGGCGATCATCGCGCACGCGCGGGCCGGCAAGCCGGTGCTGGGGATCTGCGGGGGATTCCAGATGCTGTGCCGTCGCATCGATGACCCGGTGGAATCCGGCACCGGCGACGTGCCGGGGCTGGGGTTGCTGGACGCCGACATCGCCTTCGCTCCGGCCAAGACCTTGCGCCGCTGGCAAGGTCGGATCGACGGCCCCCTGAGCGGATACGAGATCCACCACGGGCGGGTCGCCCGCTGCGCCGAGCAGAGCTGGTTCGAATCGGGCGACGATCCGCACCCGCAAGGTGTGGTGCGCGGCGCGGTCTTCGGGACGCATTGGCACGGCTTGCTCGACAACGACGACTTCCGGCGTGCGTGGCTCACTCGGGTCGCCGACGCGGCCGGCCGACGCGGCTTCGTGGTCGGCGACACGAACGTCGCCGCGCGGCGCGACGCCCAACTCGATCTCGCCGCCGATCTGCTGGCCGCCCATCTCGACGTCGACGCCGTCCTCGGCCTGCTCGACGGCACGCCGCCGCCGCGACCGTATCTCGCAAGTCGGTTGCGCCCGTAGGGTATTCGCTGACATCGTGACGTGAACGTCACTTTTGACGCCGCAGTCAAAAATCCGTCATACGATGCCCATGGAAACTGTGTCCTCATATCACATGTCCAGAATCGTCGCACACCCACACCGTTTGGCTGTAGCGTGCTGGGGTGTCCTCGATGATGACCACCCTGGAGGGATTCCCGGTCCCGGTGGTTGTGGCCGGTACGGAGACGGGCGTCGTCGTCGTCATATTGGGCGACGAGGAACGCACCCCCGCGGCGTATGACGCGGTCTGCGAGCGCCTGCACACCGCATCGCTTCGCACGGTCGTCATCGGATTTGATCCGCGCCTCACCTGCAAGTCGGTGATCGGCATTCTCGACGCGCTGGGAATCGGCTGGGCCGTCGTCATGGGCGACCGCGCCGGCGGCGACCTCGCCTGGGAACTCACGGCAACCCGGCTGGGCCGGTTCGTCGGGCTGGTGGTGATCGACCGCGGGCATCCGCGGGCCGGCGATCGCGACGGCGCCATTCGCGACGGACACTGCCCGCCGGTGGAGATCGGCACGACGGTGTTGGTCAGCTCGCCGGCCGCCCGGTCGGTCGCCCAGGCCAGCCAGCGGTACGTCTACGCCGACTACCGCGTGGTGCACCTGGGACGGCGCACCGTGCAAGAGTCGACGGCGCAATTGGCCGCCGAGATCATTTTGCGCACTAGTACCTGGTAGCGCCTGGTTGACCCGAATGACGCGATGCTGTCGCTGACCTCGCTGCGAGAGTTGGTGGGCGGTGGCGCGGTGGACACGGTCATCGTGGCGTTCGCCGACATGCAGGGACGCCTGGTCGGCAAGCGGGTGGCCGCGCAACTGTTCGTCGACGACGTGGCCGCCCACGGCGCCGAGTGCTGTGGCTATCTGCTTGCGGTCGACGTCGACATGAACACCGTGAGCGGCTATGCGATGTCGAGCTGGGACACCGGATACGGCGACACGGTAATGAGGCCCGATCTGTCCACCCTGCGGCGCGTTCCCTGGCTGCCCGGGACGGCGTTGGTGATCGCCGACGTGGGCTGGGCCGACGGCAGCCCGGTCGCCGTGTCGCCGCGGGCCATCCTGCGCCGCCAGCTCGACCGGCTGGCCCAGCGCGGGCTGATCGCCGATGCCGCGACCGAGCTGGAATTCATGGTGTTCGACGAGCCGTATCGCCAGGCGTGGGCCGGCGGGTACCGCGGGCTGACCCCGTCCAGTGACTACAACATCGACTATGCGATCGCGGCGTCGTCGCGCATGGAGCCGCTGCTGGGCGACATCCGGCGCGGGATGGCCGGCGCGGGAATGCAATTCGAGGCCGTCAAAGGCGAGTGCAACAGGGGCCAGCAGGAAATCGGTTTCCGTTACGACGAGGCGTTGGTCACCTGCGACAACCACGTCATCTACAAGAACGGGGCCAAGGAAATCGCCGACCAGCACGGAAAAAGCCTGACGTTCATGGCGAAATACGATGAGCGCGAAGGCAACAGCTGCCACATTCACCTGTCGCTGCGCGACCCGCGGGGTGACGCGGTGTTCAACGAACCCAGCCGTCCGCACGGCATGTCGTCGACGTTCTGCGGTTTCCTGGCCGGCCTGCTGGCCACCCTGCGCGAATTCACGTTGTTCTACGCACCAAACATCAACTCCTACAAGCGATTCACCGACGGCAGTTTCGCGCCCACCGCGCTGGCCTGGGGCTTGGACAACCGCACCTGCGCGCTGCGGGTGGTCGGCCACGGGCCCAACATCCGGGTCGAGTGCCGGGTGCCCGGCGGCGACGTCAACCCGTATCTGGCGATGGCGGCGATCGTCGCCGGCGGGCTGTACGGTATCGAACGGGGCCTCGAGCCACCGGAGCCCTACGTGGGAAATGCCTACCAAGCCCCCGGCGTCGGGCGGCTGCCCGCCACCCTGGCCGAGGCGGCCGGGGTCTTCGAGCGCTCGACGCTCGCGCGGGAGGTGTTCGGCGACGACGTTGTCGCCCACTACCTGAACAACGCCCGCGTGGAGCTGGCGGCGTTCAACGCGGCGGTCACCGACTGGGAGAGGATGCGCGGTTTTGAACGCCTCTAGATCTGATGATGGCGACCCGCTGCGCCCGGCTGCGCCGCGCTTGCCATCGCCACGGAGATCCAAGCGCCCGGTGGTGGGCCTGACAACGTATCTCGAGCGCGTGCGGACCGGCATCTGGGACATCCCCGCCGGATATCTGCCGGCCGACTACTTCGAGGGCGTCATCCTGGCCGGCGGGATCGCCGTGCTGCTGCCCCCGCAGCCGGCGGACGCCGAGATCGTCGGCTCGGTGCTCGACGGCCTGCACGCGCTGGTGATCACCGGGGGGTATGACGTCGACCCCGCCAGCTACGGCCAGCAGCCGCATCCGACGACCGACGAACCCCGCACCGACCGCGACGCCTGGGAGTTCGCGCTGTTGCGCGGCGCGCTGGAGCGGGGACTGCCGGTGCTCGGGATCTGCCGCGGCGCACAGGTTCTCAACGTCGCGCTCGGCGGCACGCTGCACCAGCACCTGCCCGACGTGCTCGGCCACACCGGGCATCGGGCGGGCAACGGGGTGTTCACCAGGTTAGAGGTCCGTACCGTGGCGGGCACCCGGCTGGCCGCGCTGGTCGGGGAGTCCGCCGACGCGCCGAGCTATCACCATCAGGCCATCGACAGGGTCGGGGACGGCCTGGTGGTCAGCGCGACCGATCCCGATGGCGTCGTCGAGGGGCTCGAGTTACCGGGGGACAGGTTTGTGCTTGCCGTGCAATGGCATCCGGAACAGTCCCTGGAGGATTTGCGGTTGTTCGCCGCGATCGTGGACGCGGCCCGATCCTATGCGGGACGTGTGACGTGAGCACCGTAGAGCTGATCAACCCGGCGACCGAGGAGGTGCTGCGCTCGGTGGAGCACGCCGACGCGGCGGCCGTCGACGACGCGGTGGTCCGGGCACGGGCGGCGCAGCGGCGCTGGGTGCGGCTGTCCCCGTCCGAACGAGCCTCCGGCCTAAGGGCTTTCGCCGCCGCCGTCGACGCGCACCTCGACGAGCTGGCGGCACTCGAGGTCGCCAACTCCGGGCATCCCGTCGCGTCGGCGGAGTTTGAGGCGGGCCACGTCCGGGACGTGCTGACCTACTACGCCGCCAGCCCGGAACGACTGTCCGGCAAGCAGATTCCGGTGACCGGCGGCCTGGATGTCACGTTCAACGAACCGCTGGGCGTGGTCGGCGTGATCACCCCGTGGAACTTCCCGATGACCATCGCGTCCTGGGGCTTCGCACCCGCCCTGGCCGCGGGCAATGCCGTGCTTGTCAAACCCGCCGAGGCGACGCCACTGACCACGATCCGGCTGGGTGAGCTGGCGGTGCAGGCCGGGCTGGACGAGGACTTGCTCCAGGTGCTGCCCGGTCCGGGCGCGGTGGTCGGGGAGCGGTTGGTCACGCATCCCGGCATTGCCAAGATCGTGTTCACCGGCTCGACCGAAGTCGGCAAAAAGGTGATGAGCGGCGCGGCCGCCCGGGTGAAGCGGGTGACCCTGGAGCTGGGCGGCAAGAGCGCCAACATCGTCTTCGCCGACTGCGATCTCGAGCGGGCCGCCGCGACCGCGCCGGCCGGGGTGTTCGACAACGCAGGGCAGGACTGCTGCGCCCGTAGCCGGATCCTGGTGCAGCGCAGCGTTTATGACCGTTTCATGGAGTTGTTCGAGCCCGCGGTCAAAGGTGTCGTCGTCGGAGATCCCGCGTCCCGGGACACCGAGATGGGTCCGCTGGTGTCGGCCGCGCACCGCGCCAAGGTGGCGTCCTACGTGCCCGACGGCGCCCCGGTCGCGTTTCGCGGCAGCGCGCCGACCGGCCGCGGATTCTGGTTCCCGCCAACGGTTCTGACCCCGCGGCGCACCGACCGCTGCGTCACCGAGGAGATCTTCGGTCCGGTGGTCACGGTGCTGGCCTTCGACGACGAACAGGACGCCATCACGCTGGCCAACGACACCACCTACGGCCTGTCCGGATCGATCTGGACGGACGATCTGTCCCGCGCCCTGCGCGTGTCCCGGGCGGTCGAAGCCGGGAACCTGTCGGTGAATTCGCACTCTTCGGTTCGGTACAACACCCCGTTCGGCGGTTTCAAGCAGTCGGGCCTGGGCCGCGAGCTGGGCCCGGACGCGCCGTTGCACTTCACCGAGACCAAGAACGTGTTCATCGCGATCGGAGAGGATTAGGTGGTGGCGGTCGATCTCACCCAACGGTTGGCGGGCCGCGTCGCCGTCATCACCGGTGCCGGCGGCGGCATCGGGTTGGCGTCGGCACGGCGCATGCACGCCGAGGGCGCCACCATCGTGGTGGCCGACATCGACGGTGACGCGGGCGCCGCGGCGGCCGACGAACTGTCCGGTCTGTTCGTGCCCACCGACGTCGCCGACGAGGACGCGGTCAACGCGCTGTTCGACACCGCGGCACAGGCCTACGGCCGCATCGACATCGCGTTCAACAACGCCGGCATCTCGCCACCCGACGACGATCTCATCGAAAACACCGAACTGCCCGCGTGGCAACGCGTCCAGGACGTCAACCTGAAGTCGGTGTACCTCTGCTGCCGGGCGGCGTTGCGGCACATGGTTCCCGCGCAGCGGGGTTCGATCATCAACACGGCGTCGTTCGTCGCCGTCCTGGGGTCGGCGACGTCGCAGATCTCCTACACCGCCTCCAAGGGAGGGGTGCTGGCCATGTCGCGGGAGCTGGGCGTGCAGTTCGCCCGGCAGGGCATCCGGGTGAACGCGCTGTGCCCGGGGCCGGTCAACACGCCGCTGCTGCAAGAGCTTTTCGCCAAGGACCCCGAACGGGCCGCGCGCCGGCTGGTGCACGTGCCGGTGGGCCGCTTCGCCGACCCCGGCGAAATCGCCGCTGCGGTCGCATTTCTGGCGAGCGATGACGCGTCATTCATCACGGCGTCGACGTTCTTGGTCGACGGCGGCATCAGCTCGGCCTACGTGACTCCGCTCTAGCCGGCGTACTCACTGGCCGGGTGCCTCGCTGGCCGCGACCAGGCGGATGTGGTCCCCGCCGAGCCGCTGCGCCGCGGGCGCGGCCACCATCCAGATACGCGGCACCGACAGCACGCCGAGCGACACCCCGCGACCCGAGCGCGCGCTGACGCCGTTGACGGCGGCCGGCTTGGGGAAAAGTGTGCGCAGCGCCGCCGCCTTGTTCATCGAATTCAGGTGGCCGATAGCGAAATCCGACGGCGCGGTCAGCGAATTCAATTTCGACAGCGACGGTGTGACCGTAGAAAGGGGCGATGCGAACGTGGACGGCGATGGTGCCGACAGGTGTTTGAGAGCGTCGAGAATGGCCGACATCAGTTGGCAGGCGGCCGACATGACGTCGGGCGCGGCCTGCAGCGCCCAGGTGCATGCCGGCGCACCGGCATCGGCGGGCGGAAAGGTGAACGGTGTGACCGCCGCCGCGCCGGCCGCGGCGTCGGCGTAGGCGTACATGGCCCCGGCGTTCTGTGCCCACATCCCGTCGTATTCGGTGTCGACCTGCGCGATCGCCGCGCTGTGCTGGCCCAGACAGTTCGCCGACGCCAGCGCCATGCGGCGCGTACGGTTACGGGCGATCACCGGTGGGGCCACCATCGCCGCGAAAGCGGACTCGTGCGCGCCGGCCGCCGCCCCGAGCTGCGTGGCCGCGTGCCGACTCCGTGCGGCGCTGGCGTCGAGCCAGTCGACGTAGTGTGCGGCGGCCGCGTTCATCGCCGACGGCGCCGGGCCCTTCCATTCCGCCGCCAACTTGGCGGTCACCGCCCGGTAGTCCGCCGCCGCGGTGCGGAGCCGCGCGGCTAATTTGTGCCACGCCGCGGCGGCCTGGACCATCGATCCCGCGCCGGGACCCGAATACATCAGCCCGGAGTTGATCTCCGGGGGCAGCGTCGCGAAATCCATTACAGCCTCTGCCTGACGACGGCGGTATGAGTGGTACCCGAAAACATGGGGCGTCCTTACAAGATAGAGACGGGGGTTACAAGCCTTGGGCGCGTACGTGTCGCGGTAGTGCGCGGCGTGCAGCGATCAGACGCGGGCTATGCAGAGCCGGGTCAGGATGTCTCGGTCGGCGGGAATGCCTGCGGGTGCCCGGGATTGGGCATCGTAGGGCGCTGACCCCGACGGGCCGAGCGCTACCGGCGTCGGTGGCAGAGCCGAGTGGGGCGACAGGCGATTCCAGGTCAGGGGCCGTTCCTTCGTCATCCACATGTAGTGGAACGGCTTCGTGTTGGTCTTGTGCGCCGGTGTCGAAGACCGCGACGCGGCCAGGGCGGGCCGGCTGATGGCCGAGAAATGGCCATCCGGGTGCATCACGCCGGCGGGCGCATCGACGTCCGGGGTGGCGCCGGACCACGCAGCCGGCTCCGGCAATGTGGACGCGGCAAACGGGGGCTGCAACGACGAACCCGCGACGAGGGCGACGAAAACACCGAGCGCTGCGACAATCGCGGTGGCCGGCTGCCACCGCCGAGTTTCGCCGCACCCCCGGAACAACACCTTGTGCCGAATGTACAACGTGAAACCCCGAGGAACGGTCAGAACGAGGTGAACTCGATTCGCGTCCGGTTGTTTTCCTGCGCTACGGCCGGAAAACGATGAACGGAATCGCCATCTCGACCACGCTGGCTCCGCCGTGGAAACCGACCAGGCGGGACGTTTCCGGGGGCTCGTGCGCGCTGGCCAGCACCGCCGCGTCGCCCGAACAGATGACCACCACGTCGCCGAGCCGCTCCAGGTGCTGCGGCGCGACCGGCCCGAACATCCCGGTGGCCACCGCCTGCTCGCGGCTGTAGACGGTGGCCCGGCCGTCGAGCACCTCGGTCCACACGGCCTGCACAGCGGGTCCGGCACCAGGCTCGGTGTGCAGATACCGGACCCGGGGCTCGCCGGCCACCACCCGCACTCCCTGGGCCAGCCGCGGGTCGGCGTCGAGGTCGATGCGGGCCTCGGGTGGGACATTGAGGCCGCCGTGGTCGGCGGTCACCAGCAGCGCCGCGTTCGGCGGCAGCGCCTCGAGCAGGCGCGATAGCAGGGTGTCGACGCTCGTCGCCGCCGCATGCCACTGCTCCGAGCCGACGCCGAAGACATGGGCCGCGGTGTCGAGCTTGGCGGTATAGCCGTAGACCAGCCCGGGCGCCGAGCCCAGGTCGTCCATCACCAGCCGCGCGTAGTCGTCGGCCCGGCCGGCGGGGCGGAATTCCGCGCCGCGATATGCGGCCTCGGTCAGTCCGCTGCCGATGAACGGCGCCGGCAGCACGGCGCGGGCGCTGACACCTGCCTCCTTGAGCCGTTGGAACCAGGTCGGCACCGGCTGCCAGACGGCGGGTGACGGGTCGTCTCGCCACCGGATGTGGTTGAGCACCCTGTCGGTGCCGGGCACCCTGAGGGTGAAGCCCAGAATGCCGTGCTCGCCGGGAGGCGCGCCGGTGCCCAGGGACACCAGGCTGGTCGGCGTCGTCGACGGAAAGGTGCATTCCAGCCGGGTCAGCCGTCCGGTGGCACCGGCCAGCACGGAGGCGAGCAGCGGCGCACTTCCGGCCAGCTGCGGAAGCAGGTGCCAGCCCAACCCGTCCACGAGCACGACGAGCACCCGATCAATCCGATCGGAGCCCGCCCAGTCCGTGACCGCGAGCTTGTCCAGCTCGTCCGGGGAGCCCGGAACCCCGAGCAGGGCGGCCGCGGCGGGCAGCACGTCGCAGAGAGAACCGGGCACGGGGCCAGTCTGACGTCGAAGCTAGACGCGCGCCAGTCGATGGTCGGTCACCAGCAGCTGCCGGTTCGTGCTGTCGGTCAGCGCGCAAAGCTGCTCCGGCGAGAGCCGGCCGCACAACCGGCCCCAGTGCATCGCGACCACGTCACCGGCGGCCGCGTCGGGCACCGCGCTGTATCCGTCAGCCCACACCTCGAACACCCGCGCCGAGGGTTTCGACAGCGTGAGTGCCTGACCGTTCCAGGCCAGTCTCCGGCACAACACCTCGACCCGGTCTCCGTCGCGGGAAAGCACTGTCCCGGAACTGATTCGGCAGTTGTCCAGCACACGCAGCGGCTGCTCGTCCATGTTTCGGCCCAGGAACCGCGTCCACGGATAAACCCCGAACACGTGGAAGCAGTGATTCCCGGCGGCCTCGCATGCCAGATCCGGCGTGAGATGCGACCAGTAATGGCCCGCCTGCGGACCGAGCATCGCCAGCAACGCGTCGAAGAACTCCTGCGGGTCCAGGCCGGCCGCGGCGCCGCCGCCGAGCCAATACGACTCCACCAGCCGATAATCCAGCGGGTCGGCGATGCCGGTCAGCTTCGACAGCACCCGAAGATACGGCCAGGCCCCGGAGAACTTGGTCGCCGCCCTGCGCACGTCGGCAACCGACCCGTCACGCAGGGTGGCCCCCAGCGGGGGACCGCAATAGCCCAGCGCGTTGGGCGCATAAGCGTAGCGGGCGAACATCTCGGCGCCCTGGTGAACGTTGCGGGTGCCGGTCAAGCCCGCCTCACCAGCTTGACCGCATCGCGGTGCATGCGGCCGAAGTTGTAGTAGGCCGCGCACGCCCCCTCGGGTGACACCATGCACGTTCCGATCGGTGTCTCGGGCGTGCACGCGGTGCCGAAGACCTTGCATTCCCAAGGCTTGAGCACTCCCTTGAGCACCTCACCGCACTGGCAGGCCTTGGGGTCGGCGACCCGCACGCCGGGCATCGCGAACCGCAGCTCGGCGTCGAATTCCGCGAAATCGTCGTGCAGCCGCAGCGCGCTTTGCGAGATGAATCCCAAACCGCGCCATTCGAAGTGGGGGCGCAGCGCGAACACCTTGCCCATCAGCGCCAGCGCGGCGGGGTTGCCGTGCTCGGGCACCACGCGCTTGTACTGGTTTTCCACTTCGCAGCGGCCTTCGCGGATCTGGGTCAGCAGCATCGCGACCGCGGCCAGGATGTCTAGCGGCTCGAAACCGGCTACCACCAAGGGCTTTTGGTATATCTCCGGCACGAACCGGTAGGGGCGGTTGCCCACCACCGTCGACACGTGCCCGGGGCCGATGAACCCCGACAGCCGCAGATCCGGTGATTCGAGGATGGCCCTGATCGGCGGCACGATCGTGACGTGGTTGCAGAAGACGCTGAAATTGGGCAGGCCCATGTCCCGGGCGCGCACCAGTGTCACCGCGGTCGAGGGCGCGGTTGTCTCGAAGCCGATGGCGAAGAACACCACCTGTTTGTCGGGGTTGGCGACGGCGATCTTCAGCGCGTCCAGCGGGGAGTAGACGAACCGCACGTCGGCGCCCCGCGCCTTGGCGTCCAGCAGGCTGCCGGCCGACCCGGGCACCCGCATCATGTCGCCGAAGCAGGTGAAGACCACGTCGGGCTGGCCGGCCAGCCACATCGCGTCGTCGATGCGTCCCATCGGGATCACGCAGACCGGGCAGCCCGGGCCGTGCACCAGCTCGACATTGTCGGGCAGCAGGTGTTCGATGCCGTGCCGATAGATGGTGTGCGTGTGCCCGCCGCACACCTCCATGAACTTGAACTCCTCGCCGCCGGTCCCGGCCAGGTGCTCGATCGCGACCAGTAGCTTCCGCGCCGCGGCGGGGTCGCGGAATTCGTCAACGAATTTCATTGCCGCTCCCAGGGTTAAATAATGGCCGACGAGTCGAAGGCCTGCATTTCAGTGGTGTAGGTGTCGCCGAGTTTCTTGATGGCCGCCAGCGTGAGCAGCGCCTCGGTCTCGTCGATCTTGGCCATGGCGAACCCGACGTGGACCAGGACCCAATCGTCGGGCCCGGGCATGTCGCCTTCCAGCAGCCGCACGCTGATCGCGCGTTGCACGCCGCTGACGTCGACCTTCGCCAGATAGTTTGCGGGATCGGTGATCTCGACGATCCGACCCGGAATTCCAAGGCACATAAGCGGTTATCCTTTCTTGTGGCGACCCGCTGCGCCCGGCTTCGCCGCGCTTGCGATCGCCACGTCTTCAGCAGATCCTCGGTAGCGGGTCCCCGACCAGCATGTCGACGATCCGGGTGCCGCCGAACCCGGTGCGCAGTACCACGCTCTCGGCGGGCTCGGTGACGATTTCCCCGACTTCGGCCGCATCGGCACCCAGCGGGTGGGATCGCAACGCGTCCAGCCCCGCCCGTGCCTCTTCGGGTGCGACGACGGCGACGAACTTGCCCTCGTTGGCGACGTAGAGCGGATCGATGCCGAGTAACTCGCAGGCGCCGTTGACCATCGGGGTCACGGGGAGTCGCTCCTCTTCGAGCAGCACCCCGAGGCCGCAGGCCTGGGCCAGCTCGTTGCACACGGTGCCCACTCCGCCCCGCGTCGCATCGCGCAGCCACCGGGTGGACGGGGCGGCCGCCATCAGCAACTCGACCAATGGGCTCACCGACGCGGTGTCGGAGGCGATATCGGCCTCGATGGCCAGATCGCCGCGGGCGAGCATGACCGCCATGCCGTGATCGCCCATCGACCCCGACA
This sequence comes from Mycobacterium sp., assembly GCF_004298145.1. GTDB lineage: Bacteria > Actinomycetota > Actinomycetes > Mycobacteriales > Mycobacteriaceae > Mycobacterium. The sequence goes on along the minus strand of NZ_SCRH01000067.1, from coordinate 32,933 downwards.
GCAGCACCTTGTCGCCGGCGCGCACCGACTGCGCCGACAGCGTGCGGCCCGCGGGGATGACGCCGGCCCCGGTGGTGGTGATGAACAGCCCGTCGGCCGCACCCTTGGGCACCACCTTGGTGTCGCCGGTGACGATCTGCACACCGGCGGCCGCGGCCGCCGCGGCCATGTCGGCGACGATCTCCTTCAACTCGGCGATTCCGAAACCCTCTTCGAGCACGAACGCCGCCGAGATCCACGACGGCACGGCGCCGGCGACCGCGAGGTCGTTGCAGGTGCCGTGCACGGCGAGTTCGCCGATCGAGCCACCGGGAAAACGCCTGGGCTGCACCACAAAGGAATCCGTGGACATCGCCACGCGCTCTCCGCTGGGTAACGTGAGGACCGCGCCGTCGCCCAGCGACTCGAGCAGCGGGTTCCGAAACGCCTCCATGAATACCGCGTCCACCAGCGCGGCCGATGCCTTGCCGCCGGCACCGTGCGCCAGGGTCACATGGTCGTCGAGCAACCGGGGGCGGCGCCGGCGGAACGACTCGATCCGCTCGATCACGTCGCCTTCGGCGAACCGCGGCCCCGACGAAAGATAGTCACCCGCTGACGGATTCATGCGGCCCCCAAACCGTGATCGCTCCCGAGACGTTCGTGGACCGCCAACCACAACTGATAGCCCACCAGCGCCTGGGATTCCTGAATCCGGTGCACGCTTTGCGAACGAACGACGAAGCAGGCATCCACATTTGGATTGTTCGCGAAGGCGCCACCGTCGTAGCCGGAGAATCCGATGGTGTACAGGCCGCGCCGGCGCGCCTCGGCCAGCGCGGTCAGCAGGTTGGGGGAGTTGCCGCTGGTCGACATCGCGATCGCGATGTCGCCGCTCTTCGCGCGGGCGATCAGCTGGCGGGCGAACACCAGCTCGAATCCGACGTCGTTACCCAGTGCGGTCAGGATCGCCTGATCGGCGGTCAGCGACCAGGCCGGCAGGGAGTTGCCGAGCGGCGGGCGCGCGAACAAGGCCGCCAGCGTGGTGGAATCGGTGCAGCTGCCGCCGTTTCCGAAGGTGAACAACCTGCCGCCGGCGGCGAACCGCCGCGCCAGCTCGGCGGCGGCCTGCGACAACAGATCGGCGTTGGCTTCCAGCGTGGAGTGCCGCAGCGCCCGGCTTTCCGACGCCTTGGCTTGTGCCGACGCGGCCAAATCGGCGAGCAGCGAGGAGGGATCGTCTTCTTCGGCGTCGATGAACGGGTACAAGAAGTTGGTGGGTTCGTCGGCGGGACTCATGAAACACCCTCTCGCTCTTCGTCTTCGCCGCCGTGACCCGAGGGCGCTGTTCCTCGGATGCCGGCCACGCCGGCATCCTCGTCGCCGACGGGATCCGATGGCGCTGCTCCTCGGATCCCGGCCACGCCGGCATCCTCGTCGCCGACGCGGCTGATGGCCGTGCCGGCGTGCACCAGCACCAGCTCACCGGCCGCGACCGGATCGACGAGTGTGGTGATCACGTCCTCGATACCCCGGGCGGTGCGCACCGGTGCCTGACCGTCCACCGACGCGCTCACCACTTCGCCCAGCCGGCCCTCGTCGCTACAGGTCACGCAGACCGCCTCGTCGTCGCCGTCCTTGGGTTTGAGCAACCCCGAGTGCTCGAAACACACATGGGTCAGCTCCCACAACAGGTGGTAGAACAGCACGAAGCCGCCGGTGGCGGGCACCCGCGGATCGGGATCGTCGAGCCAGAGCACGTGATCGGCCACGGCGGCCCCGGGTGGATCGCCGCTGCCGATCCAAATCGTGGTGGCGCCCCAGGCCGGGCCGCGGCGCATCACCGAGCGCACCTGCGCGTCCTCAGCACCGGACACCGCGACCACGATGTCGCCGGGCCGCACCGATACCCGCACCAGATCCAGCAGGTCGGGGCCGGTGAGCGCCACCGCTGGCAAGGCCCGTTTGCCCATGATCACCGGGTGCACGAATTCGACGGCGATGTGCATCGCGTGCGGTTCCCACGACGGCGCGATGCACCACATGGTGGCACCGGCGGCGAATCGCTTGGCGAGCGTCAACGCCGTGGCGGCAAGGTCTTCGGCCAACTCGGAGCTCAGCCCACGGTCGATGGCGGTGGTGGTCATCGCGTCATCCCCTCCTCCTGCGCGATCAGCACCGAGACCGCGGCCTGGCCCAGCGCCAGTCCACCGTCGTTCGGCGGAACGGTGTGATGGGAGAGTACCTCAAATCCATTGCGCCGCAGTAAGGTACGACAAGTACGCAACAGCAGGACGTTCTGGAACACCCCGCCGGTGAGGCCCACCAACCGGGTGGCGCCGGCGACCCTGGCGACCGCGTCGGCGACGGCGACGGCGACCGCCTCATGGAACGCGGCGGCCAGCGCCGCGCGCGGTGTCCCGGCATAGAGCGCCGCGACCATCGTTTGCACCATCGGGACCGGATCGATCACCCCGTCGGGGCGCACCGCGAGCGGCAACGACGGCGCGGGCTGCTCGGGATCGGAGTCGGCCGACTCCGCCAGCGCCTCGAGCTCGATGGCGGCTTGCCCCTCGTAGTCGATGCGGTGCCGCACCCCGAGCAGGGAAGCGACCGCGTCGAACAGACGGCCCATGCTCGAACACGGCACACACCCCGCCCCGGATTCCAGTTGCGAACGGGTAAGGCGTAGTTCGTCTTCGGTCGCGGCGGCGACCGGAGCCAGATCCGGCGTCCAGTCGATGTCGGCCATCCACAACTGCGACAGCGCCATCCGCCACGGATTGCGCACCGCCGCATCGCCGCCGGGCAGCGGCACCGGCAACAGGTGGCCGACCCGTTCGAAATGGTGGCTGCGACGTCCGAGCGCCAGAATCTCGCCGCCCCAGATCGTCTCGTCACAGCCATAACCGGTGCCGTCGAAGGAGATCCCGACGATGGGTTCGCCGATGCGCCCGTGTTCGGCCAGCAGCGACACCACGTGAGCATGGTGATGCTGAACCAGATCCACCGGGCGATTCCCCGCGTGGCGCTCCGCCCAGCTTCGCGTGTGGTATCCGGGATGCAGGTCGGCGGCCAAACGTGCGGGCGTGCCTCGTATTTCGCTGAGTTGGCCCACCGCACGCTCGAACGCGCGCAGTGTCTCCCAGGTGGCCATGTCACCGATGTGGCCGGACAGGTAGGCCCGCGAGCCGTCGGTGAGGCAGCAGGTGTTCTTCAGTTCGCCGCCCACGGCCAGCACGGCCGGTCCGTCGAGCCCCAGGTCGACCGGCAACGGCGCATACCCGCGGGATCGGCGGATCGGAAGCTCGTGGGCCCCGTCCTGGTCTCGGACGACGCGCACCACCGAGTCGTCGCACGGCACCTGGATCCGCCGGTCATGGTCGAGGATCGCGTCGCAGAGTGCCGGAAGCCTTTGCGCGGCATCGTCATCGGTGAAGCAGATCGGCTCGTCGGAGCGGTTGGCACTGGTCAGCACCAGCGCATCGGGCACCGGCCCGGCGATGCCCGGCACCGGTGCCAGCAGCAGGTGATGAAGGGGGGAATACGGCAGCATCAACCCGAGCAGCGGGCTGCCGGGTGCCACGGCCTCGGCGACCGGCGCGGTGTCGAGCCGCCGGAGTAACACGATCGGCCGGGCCGGGCCGCACAGCACGGCGGCTTCGGCATCGTCGACGTGGGCGTAGCGGCGCGCGACGTCGAGATCGCGAACCAGCATCGCAAAGGGCTTGGCACCGCGCGCTTTGTGCGCCCGTATCGCGGCGACCGCCGCCGCATCGTCGACGTTGCAGGCCAGGTGGTAGCCGCCGATTCCTTTGATGCCCACCACGGCGCCCGCGGCCAGTGCGCTCTGGGTGGCGGCCAAGGCCGCATCCGATCCGCGTACTTCACCGGCCGTCGAGCGGAACCGCAGCGCCGGCCCGCAGTCCGGGCAGGCGATCGGTTGCGCGTGGAATCGACGATTCGCCGGCTCGTGGTATTCGGTGGTGCACCGCGCACACATGGCGAACACCGCCATCGTGGTGGCCGGGCGGTCGTACGGCAATGCTTCGATGATGGTGAACCGCGGCCCGCAGTTGGTACACGTCACGAACGGGTGCCGGTATCGGCGATCGAGCGGGTCGAACAGCTCGGCGACGCAGTCGTCACACACCGCGATGTCCGGTGGAATCGGGCTGGTCGTACCGGCGGTCAATTGGCTTGTCACGATCCGGAATTCGGGTGCAGACGCGGGATCGGCGTCAAGTTCGACCGCCCGCACCTCGGTGATCCGTGCCAGCGGCGGGGCGTCGGCGCGCAGCCGCCGGCAGAATTCCGCCACCCGGGCGCGCCGGCCCTGCACCTCGAGAAACACCGCGCCCGAGTCGTTGCCGACGAATCCGGACAGACCCAGTTCGGTCGCGACGCGATGGACGAACGGACGAAAGCCCACCCCCTGGACCACGCCGGTCACCGTGACCCGTTGCCGAACCTCCTCGGACCGCGACAGCAGGGAAACCTCGGCCGTTTCGGTCATCTCAACCGGCCTCCGCTGGGGGGTCCATCGGGCCGGTGTCACCGCGGCCCATCAATTCCAGGCCGGCCATGGCCCGATCGGCTCCGGCGCGATCGGTCCTCTCCACGACGAAACCCATGTGGATGATCACCCAATCGCCCGGCGCGAACGTCTCTTCCGGCAGCATGCCGACGTTCACCTTGCGTTGTTCGCCGACCACGTCGACCAGCGCCAGTTGCCCCGCAAACCCGTCCAGCATGGCGATGACCTGTCCCGGTATGCCCAGACACATGGTTCAGCACCCGCCTTCGGCCGCGGGCGACGCGGCGTGCAGCGCAGTCGCGGGCGGCGCCGCGCCGTGCAGCGCCGCGACGATCTCTTCGACCGCCCGCGCCGCCCGGGGGACGGCCTGGGCGACCGGCTCGGTCAGGCCGATTCCTTCTTGGACGCTTCCCGCCTCACAACCGACGACCACGGTGTAGGGCGGACGGCCGCCCAGGGCCTGCAGGCTGGCGAAGACGGCGGCCGGGTCCATGCTGTGACCGTCCAGACCGGTTGTCTGCGAGGGCGATTCGTGATCAGCCTGAAAGACGTGCAACGCTCCGGGATGCCCCCGGCTGGGTACAGCGTCGACAAGCACCAGCGCATCCCACTCCTCGAGCAGGTCATAGGCCAGGTGCATGCCCCTGATTCCGTAGTCGATGACCTGTATCGCCGGATCATCCTGCGGGAGTTCGGCGTTGCGGACCACTTCCGATCCGAAGCCGTCGTCCCCCAGGAAGATGTTGCCGATCCCGGCTACCAGGATGCGCGTTGTCATGGTGGTGTCAGCCTTGGCGGCTACATCCGCCTCAACCTGAGATACCGCCGGGCATCGGGCACGGAGATCACTCCGAACACCAATGCGACGGCGGCCACCAGCGCGATGATGGCGATGAAGACCCAACCTACGACTTCCATGTCGAACTCCTTTCAAGGGATTGTTGCGTCGTGCTGCGACCGCAGCGGTTCGACTTCGTCGGGGGAGAAGTACAGGTAGCGGCCATACCAGTCGTGCAGGTCTGCGGCCGGGTCCTCGTCGACGACGACGGCGACGTGCTTGTTGCCCTCGACGTCCTCATGCACCGACGTGACACGGGCGGTCTTGCCGGTGACGAAAATGTCCTGGGCGTCGGCGTTGCGCCGCGGGCGCAACCGGACCTTGCTGCCCCTGGCCACCCGGATCCCGTTCACCAGCACCGCGTCGATCTCGGGTCGGACGGCGTTGTCCGCCAGGGGATCCCACCAATCGACGCCCTCGGGGATCTCGGGCACCAGATCGGTGGGTCCACGCAGCGACCGCGGATCGCGCAGCACACCGTGCAACCGGGCCATCGCCTCGGGTGACATGGCGTCACACTGGTCGATGATTCGCGCCGCCCGTGGGTCGGTAGCCCGGGCCTGTGCTTTCTCCTCGTCCGTCATGGTCATCACGCGCAGGGTGAGGATTTCGTCGATCTCGGTGCAGTCGTACAACGCCGTGTCGCTCTGTTCGGCCACCTCGGGGTGGTCGTAGAGAATGATCGGTGAGATCAGCAGCATGTCGCGGGCGCCTGTTGGCCCGGCCAGCACCGGGAAGCAGCGGTGCTGGCGGCACCGGGACACCGCATCGGCCGCGGCCTGCGGCGGCTCCAGCAGCGAGACGAACTGGCCGCCATCCACCTCGGCGATGAGATGCGTTCCGATCATGGATCGTGCGATGGCGTCGTCCTTGTCGCGCGCGGCCGCACCCGTGTTGTCCACCCGTACCGAGATCCGCCGCAGGTCGCCGTCGGACTGGCTGGTGACGGCCAGCACGCCGCGCACCTCACGTCGCTCGCGCACCAACCGGCCGCCGTCGAGGAGTTCGATATCGATCGCCGCGTCGGCCGACACCGGCAGCGACCACGGTTGATCACCGAACGTAAGTGGGCCGAAGGAGATTTCGCGCTCCACGGCTTCGTCCCAGGTCAGCCACGACCCGGCCGGGGTGTCGAGCTCGTCGACGGGCTCGAAGCCGTGACCCGTTTCCCGCTCGGCCCTGCGGTGCTGCAGCTGCAGGAACCGCACCACCAAGGTGAGCGCGCGCGCACCTTCGACCAGGAACTCCGCGGCAAGGGTGGTCTCTTCACCGAGGCCGCTATCGGCCGCACCGCACGGCCCCAGAACGCCGAACTGCCACCGTGATTGGTTCTTGCTCGACGTCCCCCGGTACGGGTAGAGGAGATAGCCCTCGTAGAGCACCGCGTCGGCGACGGCGCGGGCCCGATCCCAGCTCGCGGTCATCGCGTCACCTCGCGGTCGGCGGTGGCGTCCAGCAACGAGGTGATGGCGTGGTCGAAGTCGAGCATTCCCCGGCCCGATTTGTAGCCCGCCAGCTCCGTGATGGTTTCGTGGCTCAGCCGGATCCAGCCGCTGTTGGGATAATGCTGCGCGATCAGATCCCGCCAGACCCCGACCGGCATGTCGTAGCGGTCCTCACGGTCCCACGGCACCTGCTGAACCGAGAAGCCACGTTCGGAGTTTACGAAAACCGTTCCGCTGAACAGGAACTGGAGCGGAACCGTGCCGTCGCGCAGCGCGTGCAGGTATTTGGCGGCGGCGACCTCGAAGTCGTAGGTGCAGCCCAGGGGCAGGGCCGCGATCGTGCTGCCGGTGAATCCCGGCACCATCGCGGTGCAGTGCTGCCACAGGAAGGTGCGTTGGGTGCTCGCCCAACGTTCGCGGGCCCCGAACAAATCCATCAGGCCGGTCGCTTCGTCCTCGGAGTACGGGCGGCGCAGCGGCTCGATCCTGACCTGGCAGCGCAGGGCGATGGCGTGCACCGGATCCTCTGCCGCAGGGCCACTGCTGGTGACGCCGACGCGGGCGGTAAGGACCGGGCTGACGGCGTACGGTTCGGCCGTCACGTCCAGAATCGCGAAGCTCACATCCGGCGGCGGACCGTTCATCGCGGCGCCTCCACTGCGCGGGCGGCGAGTAGGTCGAAGAATCCGTCGATGTATTCGCGTGCCTGCTGGCCGCCGTCGAAGCCGCGCCACAGCATGCGCAATCGCCCGACGAATTCGTAGCAGGCGTCGATCGGCACCAGATAGCTTTCCGGCCGCGACAATTCGCCATCCTCGGGGCCATCGGCAACCCGGACGAGCAGCGCCTCCACGTCGTCGACCAGCAGGCCCAGCCGCGGGTCGGCCGCGCGGATGGTGTCCCACACGTCCATATCCAGCTCGGACTCGGTTGCCCCGGCCGGCCCCGGATAGAACGCGACGGTGTGCCCCAGCGCCGAGTTGGTGAAGAAAAAAGCGATCCCGACCGGGATCTGCAGCGCCTCCCACACCAGGCGATCCAGCGCGAAGTCGGGAAACGACAGATACCGGTCCGGCACCGCCCGATAGTGCAGCTCGGCGTGGGAGTCGGTGAACAGCAGATAACAGGCGCGACAGACGCACATCAGTTGCCGGTCAGCCACATTGACGACGTGCTGGTGCTCGTCGGCGATCAGCTCCGCGCACATTTCGCAGCGCTCGCCCGCCGGCTCGGGGGCGCGCCGGTCGCTTCTGATGCGGGTCAGGACGTCGTAGGGGGTGCTCATGCCGGGGCGCCCATCACATCGGCCCCCAATGCCACCGACGGCAGGCCGTCGCGGATCAACAGCGGAATCGGATCGAGATGGTTCGCCGACCCATCGGTGGCGTCGGCTCCGGCATGAACCCCCGCATGGACCATGTCGAAATCCGTGCCGCAGCCCGCGCAGCGCAGCAACGGACCATGCAGTTCCGAGCCGGCCAGGGAGTCGTCACACACCGGGCAGCGATCCCGGTAGGCGAACGTCTGGTCGCCGACCCGGCACGCCACGATGGTGGTGCCGTCGACCAGGAAACCGCCGACCTCGCCGGGCACCAGCTCGGCCAGCTCGGGCACGGGGTGCCAGTCCGTCGGCCCATGCCCGTTCGGATGGAGATGCGCCAGTAGCGATTCGGCGGGGATCACCCCGCCGGACACGTCGGCGGACGCCGCGGTCACCAGTTCGATCGAGGAGATCTCCGGGGCGGCCGCGCGCACCGCGTCCTGTACGGCCAGCTCCAGCGTCACCGCCGACGACGGGCAGCTCTTACAGCTACCGGTAAACGCCAAACGCACGGTGCTTTCTCCCGGCCCCTCGCCGGGAACGATGTCGATCAGGTCGACGTCCCCGCCATGCGAACCCAGATAGGGGCGCACCCGATCCAGCGCATCGGAGACCCTGCGGTGCACGTCGTGCGGATGCAGGCCGTGCACCAAGAGCAGGCTGGCCACCAGGTCGTCGGCGGCCAGCCGCTCGGCCAGGCCGCCGTCCGGGCCGGGATTGGCGGCCATCCGCATGATCCGCTCCAGCCCGGCGCCGTAAAGCCCGACCACCTCGCGAAGCAGTTGCTGCGCACGGTCGTGCGCGGCGGTCCCGCTTGCTGCGCAGGAATCCAGCAGTGTCTGGATCCGATCGCCCGCTGAGCGCCACTGCGTGTCGGTCTCGGGGCTGTCCGGGCGATCCGCCATGTGTCCTCCGTTAATGTGCCGACCCGCTACGCCCGGCTTCGCCGCGCTTGCGATCGTCACTCCCCGACGGGTGACTGGGTCGGCGTGTGCAGTCTGTCCAGGGACTTGCCCTTTCCCAGGTACATGTGCACACCGCACGGCAGGCACGGGTCGAAGCTGCGCACCGTACGCATGACGTCGATTCCCTTGAAGTTGTCCCGGCCGTTCTCCTCGAAGATCGGCTGGCCCTGCACCGCATCCTCGTACGGGCCGGGGGTGCCGTAGCTGTCGCGCGGGTTGGCATTCCACGGTGTGGGCGGGTACGGGTGATAGTTGGCGATCTTGCCGTCCCGGATCACCATGTGGTGGCTGAGCACACCGCGGACCGCCTCGGTGAAGCCGCAGCCGATGGCCTCGTCGGGCACGTCGAACTTTTCCCACGTCTTGGTGCGCCCGGCGCGGATCTCGTCGAGCGCCTTCTCGCAGAAGTGCAACGCGCACGCCGCCGCGTAGGCCTGGAAGTAGGTGCGCGCCCGATCGCGTTCGATCGTGTTGCTGCCGTATTTGGGGATCGTCCACTCCAACTCGACGGGCCCCTTGAGGGCCGTCTTGGGCAGGTTGATCTTGACGCTGTTGCCGGTCGCTTTGACGTAACCGATGTCGACCAGGCCGGCCAAGGCGGTCGACCACAGCCGGGCCAGCGGCCCGCCGCCGGTGTCCAGCGCCAGGTGGTCCGTGCCGTCGAACCAGCGTGGCGACATCACCCAGCTGTATTTGCCGCCTTCCAGGTCGCGCTTCTGCGGGTGCGGGTTGGTGTGCTGGTTCCATGGGTGACGCCGGTCGATCGCGTTACCCAGCGGATCGGTCTTGACGAACATCTCCTGGTCGGTCCAGTCGTCGTAATACGAACTGCCCAAAAGGATCCGGATGCCGAGGTTGATGTCCACCAACGAGTGGGTGAGCAGTTTGCCGTCGACCACCACACCCGGGGTGACGAACATCGCGTTACCCCAGCGCTCCATGTCCTTGTATTCGAAGTTGCACACTTCGGGGTCCTGGAAGGAGCCCCAGCAGCCCAGCAGGGTGCGGCGCAGCCCGACCTTCTCGTAACCCGGCAGCGCGGTGTAGAAGAAGTCGAACAGGTCGTCGTGCATGGGCACGACTTTTTTCATGAACTCGACGTAGCGCATCAGCCGGGTCATGTAGTCGGTCATCAGCTGGATGGTCGCGACGGTGCCGACCCCGCCGGGGTACAGCGTCGAGGGGTGCACGTGCCGGCCCTCCATGAGGCAGAACATCTCTCGTGTCCACCGGCTGACCACGAGCGCTTCGCGATAGAACTCACCGCTGAACGGGTTGAGCGAACGCATGATGTCCGCGATCGTTTTGTACCCGTGCGCGTCCGCATGCGGTGCCGGTGTCTTCTCGGCCAGCGAGAGCACACTCGGGTTGGTCTCGGCGACCATCTTCTCGCAGAAGTCCACGCCGACCAGGTTCTCCTGGAAGATGTTGTGGTCGAACATGTATTCCGCTGCCTCACCGAGATTGACGATCCACTCGCCCAGATGCGGGGGCTTGACCCCATAGGCCATGTTCTGCGTGTAGCACGAGCAGGTGGCGTGGTTGTCGCCGCAGATGCCGCAGATGCGGCTGGTGATGAAGTGGGCGTCGCGAGGATCCTTGCCCTTCATGAAGATCGAGTAGCCCCGGAAGATCGACGAGGTGCTGTGGCACTCGACGACCTCTTTGTTCTCGAAGTCGATCTTGGTGTAGATGCCCAGGCTGCCCACGATCCTGGTGATGGGATCCCAGGCCATGTCGACCAATTGGCCGGGTTCCCGTGTGGCATGGGTGGGTTCAGGAATGATGGTTGTCATCGCGCTACTTCTTCCCGTTTTGGCTGCTGTCCGCGTTGGCTGATGCGGCGACGGCTCTTCGTCTAGAACTGGAGGAAGGAGCGCGCCCACCCGATAGGTGACCTACCAGGTGCGGCGCGCTCCGGTGGTGAGTTTGTCGCCGTTGTGGCGCCACCGCGGCTCTTTGTCGAGGGTGCGTTCCGTGATACCCCTCAGACTGCGAATCACGGTTCCGTACAAACCCGACGCGGTGCTCGAGATCTTGCCGCCCGGCGGTTCGTCCATGAACGGCATGAATTTGTCGGGGAACCCCGGCATGGTGCAGCCGATGCAGATGCCACCGACGTTGGGGCAACCGCCGATACCGTTGATCCACCCACGCTTGGGGACGTTGCACTTCACGACCGGCCCCCAACAGCCAAGTTTGACAATGCATTTCGGCGAACCGTACTCGGTGGCGAAGTCGCCCTGCTCGTAGTATCCGGCCCGATCGCACCCCTCGTGCACGGTCGCGCCGAACAACCACTGGGGGCGCAGCGCGTCGTCGAGCGGGATCATCGGCGCCTGACCGGTCGCCATGTAGAGCAGGTAGGTCAGGGTCTCCGACAGGTTGTCCGGCTGGATCGGGCAGCCGGGAACGCACACGATCGGAATGCCCGCCTTGCTCTTCCAATCCCAGCCCAGATAGTCGGGCACTCCCATCGCGCCGGTCGGATTGCCGGCCATCGCGTGAATGCCCCCGTAGGTGGCGCAGGTCCCGACCGCCACGATCGCGGTGGCCTTGGGCGCCAGCCGGTCCAGCCACTCGCTGGTGGTCATCGGCTGGCCGGTGGCCGGGTTGTTGCCGAATCCGCACCAGTACCCGTCGTCCTTGATCTTCTCGTTCGGGATGGACCCTTCGACGACGAGCACAAAAGGTTCCAACTCCCCGCGGTCGGCCTTGAAGAACCACTCGAGGAAGTCGTCCGCTCCTCCGTTGGGTCCGCATTCGAAGTCGATCAGGGGCCAGTGCACGGCGACCTGGGGGAGTCCGGGCAGGGCCCCCAATGCGATTTCCTCGACGCTGGGCTGGGTGGCAGCAGTCAACGCCACCGAATCGCCGTCACAACTGAGGCCCGCGTTGATCCATAGAACATGGATCAATGTTTGTTCCGCCTTGACTGCTGCTTCCGTTGGCATGCTGCAGCTTTCCGGAGCCGGGCTGCGGCTCCTGCGCCGCCGGAGTCGACCGTCGGCCCACTTGCGCAGCGCTATTTTTTGGGTCTACTCCCGCTACCGTGCGTTGTCAACGGTTCGGCCTCGCCCACTAGTAGTCACATGTTGTATAACGTCGAAAGACGTTGTGCGCCGTGGTGATTCGATGAACCCGGCCAGCCGCCGCGAGATGGATTGTCCTGCGAACACTTCGCAGGAGTGCGGCCCGGAACCGCTTTCGACGAGCGCCGTTCACGCGCCGGCTGCGGCGAAGTGCCGCAGCCAGCCGAACCAGGCGCCCATCCCGTCGCCGGTGCGCGCACTGACCGGCAGAATCGTCGCTGCCGCATTGACTTTGCGAATATGGGTGATGTATGCGTCGACGTCCACGTCGAGGTGGGGCACCAGGTCGATTTTGTTGAGGAGCACCACATCCACCGACCGGAACATCACCGGATACTTCAGCGGCTTGTCCTCGCCCTCGGTCACCGAATAGACCATGGCCTTGGCGTGTTCGCCGACGTCGAACTCGGCCGGGCAGACCAGATTGCCGACGTTCTCGATGACGACGAGGTCCAGAACGGCGAGGTCGAGGCCCGGCAGCGCCCGGCTGACCATGGGAGCGTCGAGATGGCATTCGCCGCCAAATCCGTTGCTGGTATTCAGCAGTGACACCTGGGCGCCGCGGCCGCTGAGCTTGGCCGCGTCCAGATCGGTGGCGATATCGCCCTCGATCACCCCGATCGCGAGCTCGCCGGCGAGTTCGTCGAGCGTCGCCTGCAGGACGGTGGTCTTGCCCGATCCGGGCGAGCTCATCAGGTTGAGGGTGCGGACCCCGTTGCTCTCGAACGCCGCCCGGTTGGCCGCGGCGAGCAGGTCGTTCTCGGCGAAGATCGCCTCCAGGACGTCGATGCGCTGACCGCCGGTCCGGTAGCGACTGTGATCGCCGTGGTCGTGCTCGTGGCGCGGGTGATCATGGGAGTGGGTGTGGATGGTGCCGTCGTCGTGCCGATGAAATCTACCCATGTTCAACACCTTTCGATGTGGTGTCTAACGATGCTGATGACGCTGCGGGGGCCGCTTTTCACGAGACGTCCAGTGACGTCACCAAGAATTCGTTGCCCCGCAGCACTTCGACGTCGGAACTGTCGCAGCGCGGACACCAGATCGACCACGGCGATTCGATCTCGGACTGCCGGCCGCATGCACAGCACTGCACTTCGGCGCTGACGCATTCGAGTTCCAGTTCGGCGTCCGGCATGTCCTCGGCGTCGCGCACCAGTGTCCAGCAGAAGGACAACGACTCCGGCACCACCTGGCGGAGCGCGCCGACCCGCACGCGCACCACGTCGACGTGCCGGCCGTCGGCGTGGCCTTTGACCACACCGGCGATCGCTTCGCACAACGACAGCTCATGCACCGCGGATCACCGGTGTCCGGGATCCGTCCAACCGCAGGGCTGAAGCGAAGGGGCCCATGAGCACTGTTCTACACCCGAACGGCCGTGACCGGTGAGCCTCTCATCGGCAAGATCGGTGGCTAGGTCGCGGTTTCGGCTCCGAGATCGGCTCCTAGATCCGCGGGGCCCCACTTCTCTTCGATGCGTCCGTAGCGCCAGATGAGCAGGGCCACCGCCCACGTGATGACGAAGATGCCGACGACGACGTAGCCGACCGTGTTGAGGTCCAGCCCGCCGATCCAGTTCCAGAAGGTGCCCCGCCAACCGAACTGGTCGGCGAAAAGGACGAGGAGTTCGACACTTCCGATGAGCAGGGCGACCGCCACCGACAGCGCGGTGACGGTGATGTTGTAGTAGATCTTGCGCACCGGATTGGAAAAGGCCCATCCGTAGGCGAAGTTCATGAACGATCCGTCGATGGTGTCCAGCAGGCACATGCCGGCCGTGAACAGCACCGGCAGGCACATGATCGCGTACCACGGCAGCCCGGCGGCGGCGCTGGTGCCGGCCAGCACCAGTAGCGCGATCTCGGTGGCGGTGTCGAAACCCAGCCCGAACAACAGCCCGACCGGATAGCAGTGCCAGGACTTGCTGATCGATTTGGTGAGGCGGCCGAGCAGCCGGTTCATCCATCCGCGGCTTTGCAGCTGCCGCTCCAGTTCGGCCCCGTCCGTCTCGGGGTCGTATTCGCCTCGGCGCAGCCGCGCGAACACGCGCAGAATGCCGACCAGGACGATGACGTTGAGAAGGGCGATCGCATACAGGAAGAGACCGGAGACGCTGGTGCCGATCAACCCGGTGTAATGGTGCAGCGTCGAGGAGTCGTCCTTGACCGGCCCGACGACCGTTTTCACCCCGCACGCCAGCAACACCGCCAACCCGAAGACCACCGTGGAGTGCCCCAGCGAAAAGAAGAAGCCGACGGCCAGCGGGCGCTGCCCATCGTTCATCAGCGCGCGGGTGGTGTTGTCGATGGCGGCGATGTGGTCGGCGTCAAAGGCATGCCGCATGCCCAGGGTGTAAGCGGTCAATCCGATACCGATGCCAAAAGCTTTGCCGCCCAGGCTGTATTGCGCCGGCGCCACGAACAACACCAGAGTGAACCAGCCGATCAGGTGCAGCACGACGATGGCCGCCAGCATCGAGGCCAGGCGCCACCACTCCGCCGGCGTCAGCGCCCCGAGAAGCCTGGTCGTCCGTGACGGCCGCCGGTCGATCTCGGTGCTGGCCACTGGGGTCCTTCCGGCGCGTCCTGCGGTATCGGACAGAGAACAACCGGCACGACTGTAAGTTCCGCGTCGCGCCAGATGCAAGTGAATCGCAGAATCGTGCAGCCTTGATTGCGGCGAAAGCTGGCGATCCCGGCGTCGCGGCGCGACACTGAACCGGTGACGCCCAAGCCGTCGGCACTCGATGCGTCGGTCACCGAGAGGATCGGCGATCTGTTGCGCGCACGCGGGCTGCGGCGGATGGCTTCCCGGATCCAGGTGCTGGCGGTGCTCGAACCGGTCAACGGACACCTGTCGGTGGCCGAGATCGACAAGCGGATGCGCGCGTGCCTTCCCCCGGGGGCCCAGGCGCCGGACGTGGCCACCGTCTACCGCACGGTGACCACCCTGGTCGATCAGGGGATGCTGCACGCGCTGACCCTCGACGGCGGCGTCACGACCTACGGGCTGGCCACCGCCCCGCACCACCACGCCGTATGCACGAAGTGCGGCACGATCATCGAGGTACCCGCTCGCCGGCTGAGCCTGGCGCTCGAGCATGCGATCGCGGGCAGCTCCTTCGCGCTCTCGGAGGCGGCCGGGCTGACGCTGCGCGGTCTGTGTCCCCAGTGTCAGGACGCCAAGCCGTCGGCTGCGCCGCACCACCGCTGAGGTCAGTGCAGACCCAGTAGCGCGTTCTCCACCACCTCGGGCAGCGCCGGGTGGATCCAGTACTGCCCGCGGGCCATCTGCGGCGCGGTGAGCCCGAAGCTCATCGCCTGGATCAACGGCTGGATGATCGACGAGGCCTGGTGGCCCATGATGTGCGCGCCCAGCAGCCGCCCGGTGCCGCGCTCGGCGATCAGCTTGACGATCCCGGTGGTGTCCTCCGACGCCCAGCCGTAGGCGACGTCACCGTAGTCCTGGATCTTCATCGAAATATTGAAACCCTGTGCTATGGCCTGGTTTTCGGTCAGTCCGACGCTGGCGATCTGCGGATCGGTGAACACCGCGGACGGCACGTAGCGATGGTCGGTGACGGCCATCGCTTCGGTGTCGTCCCAGTCGCACAGCAGATTGCGCTGCACGACGCGCGCCTCGTGGTTGGCGACGTGCTTGAGCTGATACGGCGAGGAGACGTCGCCGAGGGCGAAAATGCCACGCGCCGTAGTCCGCTGGTGCTCGTCGACAACGACAAGGCCGTCCTCGATGGCGACGCCGGCCTGCTCGGCGTCCAGCAGATCGCCGTTGGGCACGCGGCCGGTCGCCACCAGCAGCGCGTCGGCGTTCACGGTGCGACCGTCGTCGAGCCGCAGCGAGACACCCGGGCCGCGGTCGGTGACGCCCACGACGTTGCGATGGGTGTGCAGCTCCCATTTGCTCGCCGCGATACGGGTGAAGCGTTCGCAGAGGATGTCATCGCAATGCCGCAGCAGGGCGGAGCCCCGGACCACCAGGGTGACCCGCGAGCCCAGACAGGAGAAGATGTGCGCGAATTCAGCCGACACGAAACCGCCGCCGATGATCACCAAATGCTCCGGCAGTTCGGGGATTCGCATGATCGTGTCGCTGGTGTGGTACTTCGCACCCGACTCGAGGATGGCCGGGGGAACCGCGGCCCGCGACCCCGCCGCGATCACCACCTGGTCGGCCGTGAACTCGTCGCCGGCGTCGGTGCGCAGCAGGTAGCGCCCGTCGGACCGGACCGGGCCGAACCGGGTGTGCTGCTTGTACACATCGATATTGGGTGCGGAATTCCGATAGTCCTCACCGCTGACCCCGATCGGATCGATGCGCCCGAAGACGCGCGAGACGATGTCGTCCCAGCGCACCCCGTCGATGCGCGCGTCGACGCCGTAACGTGCCGACTCCCGGATCGTCTGCGCGACCTCGGCGGCGTAGACGAACATCTTGGTCGGGATGCACCCGACGTTCAGGCACGTGCCGCCGAATGTGCCCTGCTCGCAGATCGCCACCCGCTTGTCGGCGAAGCGGTCATCGAGAATGCTGTTGCCCGAGCCGGTTCCGATGATCGCGACGTCGTAGGTCTCCACACCGTCACCCCCTTCCGAACCACGCCGAGGCGTCGTTGTTGTTGGTGGGCAGGTATTCGTCCAGCCAGAGATCCAGTTCCCGATAGGCGACTTCGCGCGGCCCCTCCAACGACAAGAACACGTCGTGTTTGGCATCGACCACCGGAACGATGGTGCTGCGGTTCCCGATACAGCCGGCCCACCTGGCGATCTGGGTGACGTCGAGGACCGCGTCGCCGCACCGCATGGATGCCGGGTCCGGGGTCTCCTGCACGCTGTGGTTCGACCGCAGGATCAGATTCGGCACGCCGACGTCGACGCCGCGATGCAGCCGGGCCTGGCCGCGGCGGATGGCGTGTAGCCAACCGAAGGTGATCGGGAAGCCGCCAACGGGTTTCCACTGCAGGTTGTAGTCGAATTGCCCGTCATAGTCGCGGTGCAAGGTGGTGCCGTAACCGCCCTCAACCGGCGGCCGGGCCACGCCCTTGGACCGCACCCGCGACAGACCGGCGATCAGCGCCACGGTCGCGGAATGCCGCAGAATGGCCGGGCCGGGCAACTCCAGGAACGGGCTGTTGAGCACCAGGCCGCCAATGCCTGCGTGCGCGGCCGGGTTGCGGCGGCGCAACCGATCCAGCCACAACGACACGATGAGTCCACCGGCGGAATGCCCGTACACCAGCACCTCGCGGGCCTGCGCGCGCACAGCGCCCAGCGCGTGCTCGAGTTCGGTGTCGTAGTTGGCGAGGTCGGTGATGAAGTGCGGTGTCTGGCCGTCGCACCGCGACCGGCCGCACTTGTGCAGGTCCAGCGCGTAGAAGGTGAAGCCGCGGGTGGCGAAGTGGTCGGCCAGTTCGGTGTGGAAGAAGTAGTCGGTGTAGCCGTGGACCGCCAGCACCGCCCGCCCGGCCGGGCCTGCCTGGCCGCCGGCCTGTCCCGGTTCCGGCCCGCGCCGGATCAGGGTCGCGACGATGTCGCCCTCACCGGCGGGATCGGAGCCGAGCGCGATGGTGCGCTGCCAATATCCGGGTAGGACATCGGGCACCCAGCCAGTCACGCAGCAAGCTTAGAGCTTTTGCTGGGCACGGGGAGCCGCGCGTCGTTCGCGCCCACTTCGCCTCGGGATAACCTGGGATCGGCCCAGTCGAGGGAAGGACCTACAAGCCGGTGTCATCGCTAGCCACAACCACGCGCACGGACGTCGTGCTGGTGGGCGCGGGCATCATGAGCGCGACGCTGGGCGCGTTGCTGCACCGGCTGCAGCCGGATTGGTCGATGACCTTCGTCGAGCGTCTCGACGCCGTAGCCGCCGAAAGCAGCGACCCCTGGAACAACGCCGGCACCGGGCATTCGGCGCTGTGCGAGCTCAACTACACCCCGCAGCGCACCGACGGCTCGATCGACATCAGCAAAGCGGTGCGCATCAACGAGCAGTTTCAGGTGACCCGCCAATTTTGGGCCTATGCCGTCGAGAACGGCATCCTGACCGATCGACGCTTCCTGACCCCGATCCCGCACGCGAGCTTCGTGCGCGGGGCGCAGCGCGTCGACTATCTACGGCGACGACAGCGGGCGCTGGCCGCCAACCCGCTGTTCGCCGGCATCGAACTGATCGAGGACGCGCAAGAGTTCGCCCGCCGGTTACCGTTCATGGCCGCCAACCGCGACTTCTCCGCGCCGACCGCGCTCAACTGGGCCGCCCACGGCACCGACGTCGACTTCGGTGCGCTGTCGCGACAGCTGATCGGGTATTGCCTGCGGGGCGGCGCGACGGCTTTGCTCGGCCACGAGGTCCGCAACCTGACCCGCATGTCCGACGGCGGCTGGACGCTGCTGATCCGTAACCGCCGTACCGGCGAAAAGCGCTGGTGTCAAGCCAAGTTCGTCTTCGTCGGGGCCGGTGGTGACGCACTGCCGCTGCTGCAGAGGTCCGGCATCAACGAGGTCAAGGGCTTCGCGGGATTCCCGATCGGCGGGCGGTTCCTGCGCGCCGACAACCCGGCGCTCACCACCGCGCACCGGGCCAAGGTGTATGGGGCCCCCGCGCCCGGGGCGCCGCCCCTCGGGGCGCTGCATCTGGACCTGCGCTACGTCAACGGCAAGCCGTGGCTGGTATTCGGTCCTTACGCCGGCTGGTCACCGAAGTTCTTGAAACACGGGCACTTCACCGACCTGCCCCGCTCGGTGAAGCCGCACAACCTGGCCTCACTGCTCGGTGTCGGCGCCACCCAGCTGGCGCTCGTCGGATACCTGCTCGGCCAGCTGCGGCTCTCCGAACCGAACCGGCTGCGCATGCTGCGCGAATTCGCGCCCACCGCAGCGGGTTCGGACTGGGAGCTGACGGTGGCCGGCCAGCGAGTGCAGGTGATCCGGCGCGACAAGCGCAAAGGTGGGGTGCTCGACTTCGACACCACCATCGTGGGTGCTGCCGACGGAAGCATCGCGGGACTGCTGGGCGGCTCGCCGGGAGCGTCGACCGCGGTGCCGATCATGCTCGAGGTGTTGGAACGGTGCTTTGCGAACCGTTTTCAGTCCTGGCAGCCCGCGCTCAAAGAGATGGTTCCCTCGCTCGGGGCGACGCTGTCGGATGAGCCGGCACTCTACGACGAAGTGTTTTCGTGGGGAACGAGGGTGCTGGGGTTGGGCGTGACACGCGGCGATGACGATGCAGAGCGGAGCGATGAGGAGGAGCGGCGCACTTGACACGCGGCGATGACGATGCAGAGCGGAGCGATGAGGAGGAGCGGCGCACTTGACGGAAGCACTGCGACGTATCTGGGCCAAAGACCTTGACGCCCAGACGCTTTACGAGCTGCTCAAGCTGCGGGTGGAGGTGTTCGTCGTCGAACAGGCGATCCCATATCCGGAACTGGACGGGCGTGACCTCCTCGCCGAAACCCGGCACTTCTGGTTGGAAACCGGCGAGGGCGAGGTGATCTGTACGCTGCGGTTGATGGAGGAGCATGCGGGAGGCGAGAAGGCTTTCCGGATCGGGCGACTGTGCACCAAACGCAGCGCTCGCGGACAAGGCCACACCACCCGGCTGCTGCGCGCGGCCCTGGCCGAGGTGGGTGACTACCCATGCCGGATCAACGCGCAGACCTATTTGGCAGAGATGTACGCCCAGCACGGATTTGTGTGCGACGGCGACGATTTCCTCGACGACGGCGTCCCGCACGTGCCCATGGTGCGTCCCGGCTCGGGTCTGGCGGCGAAGCCGTGAGGCCCTACCCGTTCAGCGCCATCGTCGGGCACGACCAGCTGCGGCTTGCCCTGCTGTTGTGCGCCGTGCGCCCGGAGATCGGCGGCGCGCTCATCCGCGGCGAGAAGGGCACCGCCAAGTCGACGGCCGTGCGCGGCCTCGCGGCGTTGCTGTCCGCGGCGACCGGAAGCGACTCCGGCCTGGTCGAAATGCCGCTCGGGGCAACCGAAGACCGGGTGATCGGTTCACTGGATCTGCAGCGGGTGCTGCGCGACGGCGAGCACGCGTTTTCACCGGGCCTGTTGGCCCGCGCGCATGGCGGCGTGCTCTACGTCGACGAGGTCAACCTGTTGCACGATCATCTCGTCGATGTGCTGCTCGACGCCGCGGCGATGGGGCGGGTGCATATCGAACGCGACGGCATCTCGCATTCGCATGAGGCCCGGTTCGTGCTGATCGGCACGATGAATCCCGAAGAGGGTGAACTACGTCCACAGCTGCTGGACCGGTTCGGTCTCACCGTCGACGTGCACGCCTCGCGCGACGTGGACGTGCGGGTGCAGGTCATCCGGCAGCGGATGGCCTATGAGGCCGACCCGGACGGCTTCGCCGAGCGTCATGCCGCCGCCGACGCCGAGCTGGCCCGGCGTATCTCCGCGGCCCGCACGCTCGTCGACGACGTGGTGTTGCCCGACAACGAGTTACGGCGCATCGCGGCGCTGTGCGCGGCGTTCGACGTCGACGGCATGCGCGCGGATCTGGTGGTGGCCCGCACCGCCGTCGCGCATGCGGCCTGGCGTGGCGCGTACACCGTCGAGGAACAGGACATCCGGGTGGCCGCCCAGCTGGCGCTGCCGCATCGGCGCCGCCGCGATCCCTTCGACGATCCGGGGATCGACCGCGACCAGCTGGACGAGGCCTTGGCGCAAGCCGGCTCCGGCCCGGAACCCGATCCCGACCCACCCGGCGGCGGTCAATCGGCGGAGACTGAACTGGATGCGCCGCAACAGAACTCGGGAGAAAGTCCCGCGGCGCAGCCGCCGAGGACGAAGCCCAGCGCGCCGCCGTCGAAAACCTTCCGCACCCGCGCGCTGCGGGTTCCGGGGGTCGGGGAAGGCGCACCCGGGCGGCGATCACGGGCGCGCAACGCCAGCGGCAGCGTCATCGCCGCCGCCGACGGGGACGACACCAGCTGCGGCGGGCACGGGCTGCACCTGTTCGCCACCCTGCTGTCGGCCGCCGAGCGCGCCGGGGCCGGGCCGTTGCGGCCCGAGCCCGACGATGTGCGGCGGGCCGTGCGCGAGGGACGCGAAGGCAATCTCGTGATCTTCGTCGTGGACGCCTCGGGTTCGATGGCCGCACGGGACCGCATGGCAGCGGTCAGCGGCGCCACACTGTCGCTGCTGCGTGACGCCTATCAGCGTCGCGACAAGGTAGCCGTGATCACCTTCCGGCAGCATGAGGCGCGGCTGTTGTTGCCGCCGACCTCGTCGGCGCACATCGCCGGCCGGCGACTGGCCCGGTTCGACACCGGCGGCAAGACCCCGCTGGCCGAAGGGCTGCTGGCCGCGCGCGAGCTGATCGTCCGGGAGAAGACGCGTGACCGCGCGCGCCGCTCCCTGGTTGTGGTGCTCACCGACGGCCGGGCCACCGCCGGGCCGGATCCGTTGGGCCGCACCCGCTCCGCGGCGGCCAGGTTGGTCGCCGAGGGTGCCGCCGCGGTGGTCGTGGACTGCGAAACATCGTATGTGCGGCTGGGTTTGGCCGAGCAACTGGCCCGCCACCTCGGCGCTCCGTCCGTCCGGCTCGAGCAGTTGCACGCGGATTCATTGACGCGTGCCGTGCGCGACGTGGCTTGAGAAAGGTAACCTGTTATGCCGCAAGGTGTTCCACTTCAAGTTCCTGATGACGGCCTGACCACCCGGGCGCGGCGTCGCACACCCGTGCTGGCGGTGCACACCGGCGCCGGCAAGGGAAAGTCAACGGCGGCCCTTGGAATGGCGTTGCGGGCCTGGAACGCCGGGCTTTCCGTCGCGGTGTTCCAGTTCGTCAAGAGCGCCAAGTGGAAGGTGGGCGAGGAGGCGGCTTTCGCCGCGCTCGCTGAAGCGCACGAGCAGCACCGGGTCGGTGCGCCCGTCGAGTGGCACAAGATGGGCGCGGGTTGGTCCTGGACGCGCAAGGCGGGCAGCGAAACCGATCACGCGGCGGCAGCGGCCGACGGCTGGGCCGAGGTCGCGCACCGGCTGGCCGCCCAGCGTCACGATTTCTACGTGCTGGACGAGTTCACCTATCCACTGAAATGGGGCTGGGTGGACGTCGACGAGGTGGTCGAGGCGTTGTCGGCGCGGCCCGGCCACCAGCACGTCGTCATCACCGGACGCGACGCCCCGCAGCGGTTGGTCGATGCGGCCGACCTGGTCACCGAGATGACCAAGGTCAAGCACCCGATGGACGCCGGGCGTAAGGGGCAGAAGGGTATCGAGTGGTGAGTGTTCCCGCTGTGGTCATCGCCGCGCCCGCCTCCGGCAGCGGAAAGACCACGGTGGCAACGGGTTTGATCGGCGCCCTGCGGCAGGTGGGCCACACCGTGGCGCCGTTCAAGGTGGGCCCGGACTTCATCGATCCCGGCTATCACGGTCTCGCCGCCGGCCGGCCCGGCCGCAACCTCGATCCGGTACTGGTCGGGGAGGGTCTCATCGGTCCGCTGTACGCGCACGGCGCCGCCGGCGCGGGCATCGCCGTGATCGAAGGGGTGATGGGACTTTTCGACGGGCGGATCGGGCCTTCCGCCACCACCCCCGCGGCGGGATCGACCGCCCACGTCGCCGGCCTGCTGGGTGCGCCCGTCGTCCTGGTCGTCGACGCACGCGGTCAAAGCCAAAGCATCGCCGCGCTGCTGCACGGCTTTTCGACGTTCGACACCGCAACCCGGGTCGCCGGCGTGATCCTGAACCGGGTCGGGTCGGCGCGGCATGAGCAGGTGCTGCGGCAGGCATGCGAGCAGGCTGGTGTGCCGGTGCTGGGCGTCATCCCACGCGCCGATGAATTAGAGCTTCCCACAAGGTATTTGGGACTGGTCACCGCGGTGGAGTACGGGCGCCGGGCCCGGCTGGCGGTCGACGCGATGACGGCTTTGGTCGCTCGTCACGTCGACCTGGGGGCGGTGGTCGCGGTCGCGCGAGGTCCGGCCGCCCAGCAGCCGTGGGATCCGGCGACGGCGGTGGGGGAGACCGCCGGGCGGTGCGGCGATCGCGCCACCGTCGCCGTGGCGGCCGGGAAGGCCTTCAGCTTCGGCTACGCCGAGCACCCGGAACTGCTGGCGGCCGCCGGAGCGGACGTCGTCGAATTCGATCCGCTCAGCGACGCGTTGCCCGACGGCACCGATGCGGTGTTGTTGCCCGGCGGTTTTCCCGAACAGTTCACCGCGGAGCTCTCCGCCAACGACGTCGTGCGCCGGCAGATCAAGGAGCTGGCCGCCGCCGGGGCCCCCATCCACGCCGAGTGCGCCGGGCTGATCTATCTGGCCGACGAACTCGACGGCCACCCGATGTGCGGCGTGCTGGCCGGGCAGGCGCGGTTCACGCCGCACCTGACGCTGGCGTATCGCGATGCCGTCGCCGTAGCCGATTCCCCGCTGTATACCGCCGGCCAGCGGGCGGTCGGTCACGAATTCCACCGCACCGCAGTTACATTCAGCGACAGCTATCAGCCAGCATGGATGTACCGGGCCCACGACGCCGACCATGCGGGCGCTGCCGTGCGCGACGGTGTCGTGCACGGCAGTGTGCACGCGTCGTATCTGCACACCCACCCGGCTGCGGCGCCGGAGGCGGTGGCGCGCTTCGTCGCACACGCCGCCGCCCGGCGAGCGCGCCCCGCCAGTTCGCGAATGTAACGCCACTGCGAAAAATCCGGCTCAACTTCGCAGTGCCGTTACGCTCGCGACCCGCTGCGCCCGGTGTGAGCGCCGCGCTGGCGATCGCCACTGTCTTCATGGTGGCGACCCGCTGTGCCCGGCGTGACCGCCGCGCTGGCGATCGCCACTGTCTTCATGGTGGCGACCCGCTGCGCCCGGCGTGACCGCCGCGCTGGCGATCGCCACTGTCTTCATGGTGGCGACCCGCTGCGCCCGGCGTGACCGCCGCGCTGGCGATCGCCACTAAGCTTGCCGGGTGACTGAGAGCGCCTACCTCGCTGGGCTGCGGCTGACCGGCAAGAAGGTCGTCGTCGTCGGTGGCGGCACCGTTGCCCAGCGCCGCCTGCCGTTGCTCATCGCCAGCGGCGCCGACGTCCACGTCATCTCCCGCAGCGCCACCAGATCGGTCGAGGCGATGACCGGAATCACCCTGGCATTGCGCGAATACCGCGACGGCGACCTCGACGGAGCCTGGTACGCGATCGCGGCCACCGACGACCCCCAAGTGAACGAGGCCGTGGTCACCGAGGCCGAAAGCCGCCGAATCTTTTGCGTCCGGGCGGACATCGCCGTCGAGGGGACCGCAGTAACGCCAGCATCTTTCAGCTATGCGGGGTTGTCCGTCGGGGTCCTGGCCGGCGGCGAGCACCGACGCTCGGCGACCATCCGTTCGGCCATCCGGGAGGCGCTGCAGACCGGGGTCATCACCCCGGAAGGCCCGGTGAGCTCCGACGTCGTCAAGGGCAGCGTGGCGCTGATCGGCGGCGGCCCCGGTGACCCCGAACTGATCACCGTGCGGGGCCGCCGGCTGCTCGCCCAGGCCGACGTCGTGGTCGCCGATCGCCTCGCACCACCCGAACTGCTCGCCGAACTGCCCCCGCATGTGGAAGTCATCGACGCCGCCAAGATCCCCTACGGGCGGGCGATGGCCCAGGACGCGATCAACGACGCCATGATCGAACGCGCCAGGGCCGGAAGCTTTGTGGTTCGCCTCAAAGGCGGGGACCCCTTCGTGTTCGCCCGCGGCTACGAGGAGGTGCTCGCGTGCGCCGACGCCGGGATTCCGGTCACGGTGGTGCCGGGTGTGACAAGTGCCATAGGTGTGCCCGCCTTGGCGGGTGTGCCTGTCACCCATCGGGCGATAAACCACGAATTCGTGGTGGTCAGCGGCCATCTCCCGCCCGGTCATCCCGAATCGTTAGTGAATTGGGACGCGCTGGCTGCAATGTCCGGCACGATTGTTTTGCTGATGGCAGTCGAACGTATCGAGCTTTTCGCCGAAGCCCTTTTGAAGGGCGGCCGACCTGCTGATACACCCGTGCTGGTCGTTCAGCATGGAACGACCGCCGCTCAACACACTTTGCGGGCCACCCTGGCCGACACGCCCGAAAAGATTCGGGCCGAAGGTATCCGACCTCCCGCGATCATCGTGATCGGGGCGGTGGCGGCCTTCGGGGTTTAAACAGTTCTTAAGATTACTGTAAGGTAACCCTTTATGACGGCTCTCAGCGACTCAGAGCGCGCTGTCCAAAACTGGACGTCTGCACGCCCCGATCGTCCGGCCCCGGTGCGCACTACGCCCCCGGCGGAGACCGCCTCAAAGTCCGCGACGGAGACCGCCTCGAATCGCACCAGCAAGTACTACCCGGCGTGGCTGCCTTCGCGGCGCTTCATCGCGGCCGTCGTCGCCATCGGTGGCATGCAGCTGCTTGCGACGATGGACAGCACCGTCGCGATCGTCGCGCTCCCCAAGATCCAAAACGAGCTCAGCCTCTCCGACGCCGGCCGCAGCTGGGTGATCACCGCCTACGTGCTGACATTCGGCGGGCTGATGCTGCTGGGCGGCCGGCTCGGCGACACCATCGGGCGCAAGCGCACCTTCATCGTCGGTGTCGCGCTGTTCACCATCTCCTCCGTGCTGTGCGCGGTCGCCTGGGACGAGGCCACCATGGTCATCGCCCGGCTGTCGCAGGGCGTCGGGTCCGCCATCGCCTCGCCGACCGGCCTGGCTCTGGTGGCGACCACGTTCCCCAAGGGACCGGCGCGTAACTTCGCGACGGCGGTGTTCGCCGCGATGACGGCGATCGGCTCGGTGATGGGCCTCGTGGTCGGCGGAGCGCTCACCGAGGTGTCGTGGCGGCTGGCGTTCCTGGTGAACGTGCCGATCGGCCTGATGATGATGTACCTGGCCCGCACCGCGCTGCGCGAGACCAACCGCGAGCGGATGAAGCTGGACGCCACCGGCGCCATGCTGGCCACCCTGACGTGCACCGCCGCCGTGTTCGCCTTCTCGATGGGGCCGGAAAAGGGCTGGGTTTCGATCACCACCATCGGCTCGGGTGTGGTGGCGCTGGGCGCCGCCCTCGCCTTCGTCATCGTGGAGCGCACCGCCGAAAACCCCGTCGTGCCGTTCGATCTGTTCCGGGACCGCAACCGGTTGGCCACCTTCACCGCAATCTTTTTGGCCGGTGGGCTCATGTTCAGCCTGACCGTGTGCATCGGCCTGTACGTGCAGGACATCCTCGGTTACAGCGCGCTGCACGCCGGCGTCGGCTTCATCCCGTTCGTCATCGCGATGGGAATCGGCCTCGGCGTTTCCTCGCAGCTGGTGTCGCGGTTCTCGCCCCGGGTATTGACCATCGGCGGCGGCATCCTTCTTTTCTGGGCGATGCTGTATGGCTCGGCGTTCATGCACCGCGGCGTCGCCTACTTCCCCAACCTGGTGCTGCCCATCGTGGTCGGCGGGATCGGCATCGGCATGGCCGTTGTTCCCCTGACCTTGTCGGCCATCGCCGGCGTAGGTTTCGATCAGATCGGCCCCGTATCGGCCGTCACGCTGATGCTGCAAAGCCTGGGCGGGCCGCTGGTGCTGGCCGTCATCCAGGCTGTGATCACTTCGCGGACACTGTATTTGGGCGGCACCACCGGCCCGGTGAAAATCATGAACGACGCGCAGTTGCAGGCGCTCGACCACGGCTATACCTACGGCCTGCTGTGGGTGGCCGGTGTGGCCGTCATCGTCGGCGGTGCGGCGCTGTTCATCGGCTACACACCCGACCAGGTTGCGCACGCGCAAGAGGTCAAGGAAGCGATGGACGCCGGAGAGCTGTAGCTCACCGCGTAGGGCGCTGCGCCCGTCAATGGCAGCCTCCAGGGCACGCTAGGCTGGCCCGCTGTGATCACCCGGATGTCCCAGCTGTTTTTGCGCACGTTGCGCGATGATCCCGCCGACGCCGAAGTCGCCAGCCACAAACTTCTGATCCGGGCCGGCTACATCCGGCCCATCGCGCCCGGGCTGTACAGCTGGCTGCCGCTGGGATTGCGGGTGCTGCGCCGCATCGAGCGCATCGTCCGCGACGAGATGAACGCCATTGGCGGGCAAGAGATCCTGTTCCCCGCCCTGCTGCCCCGCGCACCGTACGAGGCGACGAACCGGTGGACCGAATACGGCGACTCGGTGTTTCGGCTGCAGGACCGCCGCGGCAACGACTACCTGTTGGGACCGACACACGAAGAGCTGTTCACCCTGACCGTCAAGGGCGAATACAGCTCCTACAAAGACTTTCCGGTCCTGCTGTACCAAATCCAGAACAAATACCGTGACGAAGCGCGGCCGCGGGCCGGAATTCTGCGCGTGCGGGAATTCCTGATGAAGGACTCGTACTCGTTCGACATCGACGAGGCCGGCCTGGCCGCCGCGTATCACGCGCACCGGGAGGCCTATCAGCGCATCTTCGCGCGCCTGCAGGTGCGCTACGTCATCGTGTCCGCGGTCTCCGGGGCCATGGGCGGCAGCGCCTCCGAGGAGTTCCTGGCCGAAAGTCCGGCCGGCGAGGACACCTTCGTGCGGTGCCTGGAGTCCGGCTACGCGGCCAACGTCGAGGCCGTCGTCACCGCCCGGCCGGAGGCGCAACCGATCGATGGGCTGCCCGAGGCGGTGGTCCACGACACCGGCGACACCCCGACCATCGCCACCCTCGTGGGCTGGGCCAATACCGCGGACCTGGGCCGCGCCGTCACCGCGGCCGACACGTTGAAGAACGTCCTGCTCAAGGTGCGCCAACCCGGCGGGGACTGGGAGCTGCTGGCCATCGGGCTGCCCGGCGACCGCGAGGTCGACGACAAACGGCTGGGCGCGGCGCTGGAGCCGGCCGAATACGCCATGCTCGACGACGCCGACTTCGCCAGGTATCCCTTTCTGGTGAAGGGATATATCGGGCCAAAGGCATTGCAGGACAACGGTGTTCGCTATCTGATCGATCCGCGGGTGGTCGACGGCACCGGCTGGATCACCGGAGCCGACGAGCCCGGCCGGCACGTCGTCGGGCTGGTCGCCGGCCGGGATTTCACCGCCGACGGCACCATCGAGGCCGCCGAGGTGCGCGACGGCGATCCCTCACCGGACGGCGCGGGCCCGCTGGTGTCGGCGCGCGGCATCGAGGTCGGGCACATCTTTCAGCTTGGACGCAAATACACCGACGCGTTCACCGCCGACGTCCTCGGCGAGGACGGCAAGCCGGTGCGCCTGACCATGGGCTCCTATGGCCTGGGGGTGTCGCGGATGGTGGCCGTGATCGCCGAGCAGCACCACGACGAGCTGGGGCTGCGCTGGCCGTCGGCCGTCGCCCCGTTCGACGTCCATCTGGTGATCGCCAACAAAGACGACCAGGCCCGCGCCGGGGCCACCGACCTGGCCGCCGACCTGGACCGGTTGGGCGTCGACGTGCTGCTCGACGACCGTCAGGCCTCACCCGGCGTGAAGTTCAAGGATGCCGAGCTGCTGGGCGTGCCCTGGATCGTGGTGGTGGGACGCGGCTGGGCGAGCGGCGTGGTGGAGCTGCGCGACCGCTTCGGCGGACAAACCCGGGAACTCGTGACCGGACCGTCGCTGGCCACCGACATCGCGGCGGCCCTGAACCGCTGATTCGGATGGTGGCGACCCGCTTCGCCCGGCTCGACCTGCAGTGGCGACCCGCTTCGCCCGGCTCCGACCTGCAGTGGCGACCCGCTGCGCCCGGCTATGCCGCGTTTGCGATCGCCACGGCCGCGCTTGCGATCGCCACGGCCGCGCTCACGATCGCCACTTAGTCGTTGCCGCCCGGGAAGCTCGTCGTGATGGGCCAGGCACCCAACACGCGGTTCCACCGGGCGGCCATGACCGCGCTCTGAATCAGCGCCGTCGAGGCAAACGCCCGATCCTCGGCGGTCTCGGCGTGTTCGGCGACGACGCGCCACGCCCCCGCGCCGTCGTTCTCCATCCGGGCGGCCAGGCGCGCCGCGTCCGCCGGGCTGCCGACCACCATGGGCAGCTGGTAGCCGGCCGCGGCGACCGGCGCGGTGACCTTGCGGGCGGTCAGCATCGCGATGACGTCGTCGCGGCGTCGGCGGTGCTGCTCGAGGGCCTCCACCACCATGTCGTTCACGCTGGGGGGCGACAGCGCCGAGACGATGCCGTAGCCGTAGATCGTCGAGTGTTCGATGACCAGCGCGTCGGACAGCGCCGCGTTGTCGGCGTCCTTCCCCGAGGTCATATCGACGGACCCCCGGGCACCAGCGCCACCGTGTAGGACGCCGCGCACGATGCCGCGATCGACGCGAGCAGCCCCGCACGGTACCCGGATTCGGTGCCCACCAGGCGAGCCGCACTGTCGGCCGAGGCGCGCAGCGCGTCGATCACGTCGGCCACCGGCGGCGGGGGCGGCGGCGGCCCGGCCGGTTCGGCCTGACTCGGGCTGGTCGTTTCGCTCGACGACGCGGTGAGCTTGCCGGCGGCCCGCGAGATCTCCGTGGAGAGCGCGCGGGCGTGCGCGGCGCGCTGGCTCGCCACCACCGTCAGCGCGGCGGCGACCTGCGGAGGGTTCCCGACGGCCGCGGCGGCGGCACCCGCCAGCGTGCTGTCGTGGCGGGCCTGGTCCAACGGGCCCAGCAGTTGTTCGACGGGCGGGGGCTTGGGCGCGGACTTGCCGCACGCGGACACGACGCCCAGCGCGGCCAGGGCCGCACCGCCGGAGAGGACGTCTCGCCTGTTGACGAACGGAACTGCGCTAGGCACAAGCACATCCTGCCACCGGTGCGAAAGCGGGCACGAAGCCAGCACGCGATCACGCCGCCATCGGTGATTCCTGGCGTATCGTGGATAGCTGGTTCTCGCGGGAGGGCAGTTTTACGTTCTTTCGCCGGGACACCGGAAGCCGCCCGCGAAGCCATCGCGGCGGCGACATCCGCCAGATGACCGGACAACTCAAGATGAGGAGCTCGCCGTGACCACCGGGCTACCGTCGCAGACGCAGGTGATCGAGCTACTCGATGGGGAGTTTGCGCGCGCGGGATATGAGATCGAAGACGTGGTCATCGACGCCCGCACCCGACCACCCCGCATCACGGTGATCGCCGACGGTGACAACGGCCTCGATCTGGACACGGCGGCCACTCTTTCGCGCTCGGCGTCGGCGCTGCTCGACGGCCTGGACAGCATCGGGGACCACTACGTGCTCGAGGTGTCCTCACCGGGCGTGGATCGCCCGCTGACCAGCGCGAAGCACTTCCGTCGCGCCCGTGGCCGCAAGGTCGACGTTGTCCTGTCCGATGGATCCACGCTGACCGGCCGCGTCGGCGAGACGAACGAGGAGGCCGTCGCGCTGGTGGTTCGCGCGGGCCGGGACTGGGCGATACGCGAGATCTCGGTCGGTGATGTCGTCAAAGCTGTTGTCCAGGTGGAGTTTTCGCCCCCTACCCAAGCGGAACTGGAACTGGCGGGTATGGGTCAGGGCCGGAGGACGGAGACCGGAACATGAACTGCACCAGCGACGACGCAGAGCAAAAGAGCGGTGTGGGGGTACCCCCCGCCTGCGGGGGAGAGGAGCGGCACTGATGAACATCGACATGGCCGCCCTGCATGCGATCGAGGTGGATCGGGGTATCTCGGTCAACGAGCTGCTCGAGACCATCAAGTCCGCGCTGCTCACCGCCTACCGGCACACCCAGGGCCATCAGAACGACGCGCGGATCGAGATCGACCGCAAAACCGGTGTCGTCCGGGTGATCGCCCGGGAGACCGATGAAGACGACAACGTCATCAGCGAATGGGACGACACCCCCGAGGGCTTCGGGCGCATCGCCGCCACCACCGCACGCCAGGTGATGCTGCAGCGATTCCGCGACGCCGAAAATGAGCGCACCTACGGCGAGTTCTCCACCCGCGAGGGCGAGATCGTCGCGGGCGTGATCCAGCGAGACAGCCGGGCCAACGCGCGCGGCCTGGTGGTGGTCCGCATGGGCAGCGAGACGAAGGCCTCCGAGGGCGTGATCCCCGCGGCCGAACAGGTTCCCGGGGAAAGCTACGAACACGGCAACCGTGTGCGGTGCTATGTGATCGGGGTGACCCGCGGGTCCCGGGAACCGCTGATCACGCTGTCGCGCACCCACCCCAACCTGGTCCGCAAGCTGTTCTCCCTGGAGGTGCCCGAGATCGCCGACGAGTCCGTCGAGATCGTGGCCGTGGCGCGGGAGGCCGGCCATCGCTCCAAGATCGCGGTGAAGTCGAACCTTCCCGGCCTGAACGCCAAGGGCGCCTGCATCGGTCCGATGGGCCAGCGCGTCCGCAACGTGATGAGCGAGCTCTCCGGCGAGAAAATCGACATCATCGACTACGACGAGGACCCGGCCCGCTTCGTCGCCAACGCGTTGTCGCCGGCCAAGGTGATTTCGGTGTCGATCATCGACCAGGCCGCCCGCGCCGCCCGCGTGGTGGTTCCCGACTTCCAGTTGTCACTGGCCATCGGCAAGGAGGGCCAGAACGCGCGGCTGGCCGCCCGGCTGACCGGCTGGCGCATCGACATCCGCGGGGATTCGCCCGCCGGGCCCGGAGGGCATCCGGAGAGCGAGCCCGAACACGGTGCCACCCACGGAATGGCCCACGACCGCTAGCGGCACACCGGGCGCGGCCGCACATCCTCGGGTGGTTCTGACCATCGATTCGGTGACGCTAGACTAGCCGTGATCCAGCGTGAGCCTTCGGCCTCCGAAACCCAGAAGGGCGCACCGACACATGGGTGGACCCGTGCGGACGTGTATCGGGTGCCGAAAGCGAGAGTTGGCCGTCGAACTGCTTCGAGTGGTGGCTGTGCCGACCGGGAACGGTGATTTCGCCGTGATCGTCGACACAGGCGGTAGCCTGCCGGGGCGGGGTGCATGGCTGCATCCCGTGCCGCAGTGCGCGCAACAGGCGATCCGGCGGCGTACTTTCACCAAAGCGCTGCGCATCACCGGTTCACCGGACACATCCGCGGTGGTCGAGCACATAGAGTTTCTCAGTGCGCCCGATCGCCCGGCAACAGAACAGGTAGCAAAGAACATGAGCACACCGTGAAGTCCCGATGACGCCCATCCCTATGCGTTACAGCTAATTCCCGAGGCGCGGCCCCACGACTGTCGCCTCATAGACAGGAGATGTAGTGGCAGGTAAGGCCCGCGTACACGAGTTGGCTAAGGAACTCGGTGTTACCAGCAAGGAAGTCCTCGCCCGGCTGAATGAACAGGGCGAATTCGTCAAATCCGCATCGTCGACGGTAGAAGCGCCGGTGGCTCGCCGGCTGCGCGAGTCCTTCGGAGGCGGCAAGACCGCTGCCGAGAGGAAGGCCCCCGCGAAGGCCGCGCAAGGGGAGGCCAAGGCTGCGGCCAAGGCCCCCGACAAGTCGCTCGATACGGCCCTCGACAACGCGATCAACAAGGCCGTTGGCAACGGCGAAGCGACGGCGACGCCCGCCCAACCCGGTGGCACGGCCACGACCGCTGCCACCCAGGCCTCCGGCGCCGCGCCCACCGAGGCGCCGGCGCGACCGGGGCCGGCGCCCGCACGTCCGTCGGCGCCCGCGCCCGGGCAGCCGAAGCCGCCCGCTCCCGGTCAGGCGCCGCACCCCGGCATGACGCCGGGCCCGCGGCCCGGCCCGATGCCCAAACCCCGCGCCCCGCGCGTCGGCAACAACCCGTTCTCGTCGGCGCAACCCGTCGACCGGCCCATCCCGCGTCCGGCGGCGCCCCGTCCCGGGGCACCCCGGCCGGG
>NZ_SCRH01000066.1 GCF_004298145.1 Mycobacterium sp. | reverse complement strand
CAACCTGAACCTGAACTGGCCGCCGCCGTGCACCACCGGGTTCTTCCCGGTTCAGCAGCAGCGCTCGGCGGTCTTCGAGGACACTCCGCCGCGCCCGCCGGGGTTGGTGTATTGCCGGATTCCACAGGATTCGAATTTCAATGCCGTGCGTGGTGCCCGGAACTATCCGTGTGAGACACGGCCGGGTAAGCGAGCCGCGACGGTCAAACAGTGCGAAAGCGACGAGCCCTATATCCCGCTCAACGACGGGTTCAACTGGAGGGGTGACCCGAACGCCACGTTGACCGGGCAGGGCGTCCCCCAGTTCGACCCGGGGGAGATAACCGCACCGGCGGCACCTACCGGGTAGACACCAGGCGCGCCCGCCATGCCTCGATCAGCCCCGCATTCTGGCCGGGCGTGCTGCCATAGGTGGCGATCTCGTCCGCCCCGGCATCCCGGAAGCGCTCCAACTGCTTGACGCACTGGTCGACCGAGCCCAGAGCGCAGGACTCCTCCATCCAGGCATCGGGCACCATCCGCGCCGGCTCCATCAACTGGACCCGGTGGTAGGTGAGATCGGCCATCTCCTCATCGCTCCGAAACTGGCTGTGCGCACGCAGCTTTTCGACCGCCGCGGCATCCCAGTCGTTGGCCCGGACGAGCGCGTCACCGTATTCGGGCGCCTGTAGGTACGTAACGGCCCGGGCGTGGGCGAGTGCGCGAGTCTCGCTCTCGGAGAGACCGGGTGCGGTTATCACACACTGGCAGATCCGCACGGTCGCCGGATCACGGTCGATTCGCTCACACGCCTCCCGGATTCGCGCCACCGCCGCCGCGGTCGCGGCTGGGGTGAGGACAGGGGGCAGCAGGACGCCGTCGAAGGAGCGGGCGATCGCGGCGGCGGCCCTGGGTAGGGCGAACGTGCCATACCAAACCTTTGGCTGGTCGCCTGCATACACATCGCCGAGTTTGATGCCGTCGTAATGTCCGGCCGGACCGTCATATGTCACCGTCTCGCCCGCCCAGAGCCGGCGGACGATGTCCACGTAATCGCACAACCCGTCGAACCCCTGCGTTCGCAGGCCCTCACTGCGCAGATAGCTGTGGTCACCGCGGCCGAGGCCCAACACGAACCTGGGGCCGAAGCACGCGTGCATGGTCGCGCCGAATGCCGCCATGTGCAGCACATTTCGGCGTGCCGGTGAAACCAGTCCGGTGGCCAACTCGACGCGGGGTGCCCGCGCAGCGACCGCCGCCAGTATCACCGCCACCTCTTTGAGATTCCACCGCTCCGAGACGAAGACACGATGAAAGCCGAGTCCATCGGCGCGTACACCGTCTTCGATGCCCTCTGCCGGTGTGCGCGCGCCGGTCTCGTCACGCGCATCGACGGGGCGCTGGGAAACCACCCTGCCGGAGATCAGGAATGCGCTCAGATCGTCGACGACGGTCGCGTTATCCGACATGCTGCTGGCCCTTCTTCAGGCGGGCACAGATATCGATGTTGCGTGCGATACCGGCCTGCGCATCCTCCGGCTCCAGGAGCAAGGGCAAGATGTCGCAGACACTGACCCAGGTGGCACCGGCATCGACGTACTGTTGAACCTGCGCGGCAACGGATTCCGGTGTGCCGTAGACGAACGACTTTTGGGCCATCTCATGCGTGGTCCGGCTGAGCAGGCCCTCGATCTCGGAATCGGTCCAGGTGACCGGCAGCAGCTTCACCGCATAGTGCCAGTCGCGCGGCAGGGGAGGTTCGATGCCCTCCGCGTCCCAGGCGCTTTGGTCCAGGCGCCCGAAAACGCCCGCCATCCAACGCATCACCGGATTATCGAGGGCTCGCTCCAGCAGTTCGGTGTCTTCGTGCACCAGCGCCATGAACCAGATCCCGAATTCGAACTGCTCGGGATCGCGCCCCTTCCGTTCCAGGTCGTCCTTCAGCGTGCTAACCGTTTGCGCCCAGGATTCCGGCGTCGGTGCCACGCACGGCACGATGGCCGAAATACCGTCGGCGTAAGTTGTCGCCAGGTCCAACAGCTTCGGGCCGCCGCCCAATGCCCAGACGCTCGGGCGATGAGTGCGCGATGTGCCCAGCCAGGCCTGTTTGAGGGTCCAGTGATTGCCCTTCAGGTCGACCGGCTCGGTACTGTCCCACAATGCGTTGAAGGACTTCAGTTGATCTTCCAGGCGCGCGAGTCCCTCGGACCGTTTCCAGCCGTACGGCGTAACTTGTTTGGCTTCCCCGGCGCCGATCATCACCCGCGCCCTGCCCCCGGTCATATTGGCGAGCGTCATCATGGTCTGAGTGAGTTCCGCGGGCCCTCGACGGATCGCGTCGGTACTGATCGTCAGCCCGATTTCCGGCACCGCCGCGGCCAGGTAGCCGCTCATCGCGAACGCGTCGGAGTACGAGTCCAGGTCGGGGATGAGCGCTGCCATCGGGCTGTGTTCCGGGCTCCAGAGCTGCCGCGGCCAGAAGTTGGTCATCTGGTCCCAGATCAACAGCTCGTCAACGACACCGCTCTGCGCTGCCGCGGTGGCCGCGGCGGCGAAATTCGTTGGTGGCGTGTGGCGGTCACAGGAAAACGCAAGGGCGGTGGTGACGGGTTTACTCATTTCAGCAGCTCCATTGATTCGAGATCACGGGCCTGTTGGGCATAGGAGCGCACCATGCCCGCAAACAGCGCATCCCCCCGCTCGGTTCTTTCCAATTGCACAGAAAATGGCACGCTGAGCATCAGCCCGTAGAAGACACACCAGCGGTAGCTTTCCCACAGATCGTCGAACGAGAAGCCGGTGACTCCGCGCGACATCAGACCATCGTGGTATCGGCTCAACAGTTTTCGCTCGTGGCGACGTCGGTCTTCCAGTGACAGACATCCGCCGAGATACACGCTGGCGTCGACAAGTGGGGGGCCCAGGCGGGTCGCCTGCCAGTCGAAGACCGCCGCCGGCGCGGCGGGGTCGTCGGGGAAAAGGATGTTGTCCATGCGGTAATCGCCGTGCAGGACCACGGTCGGTCCAGCGGTCATGCGCTCCGCCCAGGCGTTCGCGTGGGGCACTACCTGCTCCACTAATTTCCGATCTCCGGAATCAAGGTGATCGCCGAAGCGCTCGAGAAACAGCGGCAGGGCCGGCTCCACGCCGGCGAACATGGTCTGGTTGCGGCTTGGGTGGGCCAGCCAATCCTCTTCGCGCAGAGTCGGATCCGACCAGCGCGGCGCCTGTAGTTCCACAAGGGCGTCCAACGCCCGGGCAGCCTGGTCGGGCGTACCGCCCGCAATCATGTCACCGGGTTCGCCGACCTCGCTCAGGTCTTCGAGGAGAAGAGTGAAGCGGCCCGTCGACGGCTCGATGTCCGACCAGTGCGGCCGCGGAACCCGGACCCCGACGGTCGGAGCGATCTTTTGATAGAAGCGGACCTCGCTCTCGTAGACGCCGAGTACCACACCTATTGCACGGCTACCGGAATCCCTCGATGGCAACTTGACCATCACGGTGGGCGGGACATCCGATCCGGCACCCTCATAGGTGAGAGCGAACCGGGCGACCAGTCCGAGCTGGCCGACGCTCATGAGTTCGCTTCCGAACGACGCCACGCGACCCTGGGGGAGGCAGTCCGCTTGGCGCAGGGCATCGGTCAGCCAATCGGCCCCGATGTCATCGATCGAATCCACGATCCGTGCCGCAGGAGAGCGCAGGGTATCGGCGCTCGGCCGCGAGGCCGTCACCGACCCGTGCCTTTATTGAATATATATTTGATTAAAATCTGTGTTCGCATGAGAACCTCGCTCTCGTCGACATTTCCACCGATGGGTGATGTCAGGGGCTGTGTTGCCTCGGTTTGGCCCGCCGAGGCATCCGAGTGGCGATCGCATCGATCACAAGCTGTAGGCCATCAGTGAAGCTCTGTTCGGGATCGCTGGACACCAACGGGCCGAACAGCGAGACCACGTTGGGGAATTCCGCGGCGGGCAGCGACGCCAAACCGGTTCGTGCGGGGGAGCCCAGGGCCGCCAGTTCACGCTGCACGGATCCGACCGTAAAGGACGTGAGTGTCGCGAAAGACGTGATCACCTCACGATCGGGCAAGCCATGTGCGCGCAACGCGGCGCACACCACCTCGGCGCCGCGATAGGCGGATCTGCGGTCGAGCCGCTGATTGGCGATGATGGGAACCAGCGTCGGGTGCTTGAGCATCACCTCGCGCACCGAGCAATACAGCGCCGCCAGTTGCTTCTGCCAGCGCAATGTGGGATCGGGCAGATCGATCTCGGACAGGTAGCGGTCGGCCAGCACCGCCAAGAGGTCTTCCTTCGTGCGGATGTAGCCATAGATCGTCATCACGCCAACGCCGCAGCTCTCGGCAAGCCGGCGCATGGTCACGGCGTCGATGCCGTCGGTGTCGGCTATGTCGGCTGCCGCCTCCACCAGCGCCTCGAGGCTCACCTTCGGGAGGGCCACTGCGGCTTATGAATATTCGCGGTGTGGGCGGGCATGGCTCACGAGCGTACATGTACGGTAGGCATGCGGGAAGGGATTTTGCGGAATCAGATGCCGCCGGCATCGGTTCTTAACGCCGCGCTCCGAGCGGCTCAAAAGATCAGGATCGGCGCGAAGCCCTGCGAGAAGTCTTGTGTACCAAGCGCTTAGCTGGAAAGTATGTCCTGCATCTGGGTGATCTCCGACTGCCGCGCCTTGGCGATCTGCGTGGCGAGGTTCACGGCGTCCACATTCTTTCCGCTGGCGACCTCTGCGTTGGCCAGCTGAATCGCGCCCTGGTTGAGACCGATCATCGAGTTCAGCCACAGGGTGTCGAATCCGGGGCCTTGCAACGAATCAAGTCTGGCCAAGGTGTTGTTATCGATCGTGCCGCTAGCCGTGAGACCGGGGCCGCCGGCTGCCGGTTGATTGTCTTGGCCCTCTTTCCACTGCGCCCTGAGCGCCTTCAAAACCTGCATATCCACCTGCAGGGCCGTTACGGTCCTGGCGGCGAAGGTGGTGATGCCGGAGTCGGTGGAGTGATCGGGAACCTGCCGCGAGATGGTGATTCCCTGCTCCTCGAGGGTGATCATGTTGTTCGCGAAGCTGACGTCCGTCGCGTTGTATGCTGCCGGCTCACCCGTGATGACGGGCTTGTCATCGCTGTGCAGGGGACTGGCGTGGTTTCCAGATGGCGAGTGGCTACAGGACGAAAGGAGCGCCACGGTAGCGCAGGCCGCGACGGCGGCGGCGAATCGGGTGGTAAGCGGCGGCACGGTGCCAGCGTAGAGGATCTGATGTGCCCGCTTGGCGGCCGAGGTAAGCGCGTGACGGCTCGATCCGCGCACCACGGCGAAAGCCGGCCCGGCCTCGTCTCGCGGGTAGGCCCACCCAGTCGTGAACGCCCGATCTCGGCTACCTGACGCCCCACGGTCGGGCTCTGCCGCCCGCGCGAGGCAACGTACCGGATCTCCCGAGTGCCTTCTCTCCGTTGCCCGATGGACGGGGCATTGATTAGCGAGACTAGCAATCTCACTATTCGGAGGCGCCGCCGACGGTTGGGTGCGAGTGCGGGGCGTGCGGTGAGATCGCTTCTCGGACAGGGGAGCCGGTAGTATAGCGACACTAAACTACGAGCCGGGGCGGCCGCATCGCTGTGCATTTTACGGAGGCGTCAAAAAGGTATAGTGACGCTAAACCCGGTCGGGGAAAGCCATTTTCGTCGTCTGTCGGTGCCGGTGCGACGACGTGGAGCGGGTCCATGGGGCTGCCCCGGCGGCCCGCAACTTTGGTCGATTCAGTATTTAATCTTGATAAAAATGTGCTATCCTGCCAAATTGGACGAATCCCCGGATCGGGTGGATGCAGATCACCGGAATAATTCTGAAAGACTAAGCGGGTCAGCGGAAGTCGGTTGAATTACAGGGGCTGCTGAGGCCCCGAGAATAAGTTTTGAGACGGCAAGGATAGAAAACCCTTGACTTCAGACTGGCCGCTGCATAATGTGGTCCCGCACACCTCAGGTCCCAAAGTGTGGTCCGGAACACATCAGCGCAAGGCTGGACACGAGGAATGAACGAGATGGATACGGATGGGGGAGAGGGATCTAGTGGCAGGAGCCCATTCACGGTTGACAGCCCTCTGGTCGGCGCGCACCGTAGGTGAGCCGCGATGCGTGCTGCTTCCATCCAGCCTCCGCGGGCTTGCGCAAGCCGGTCCGGCCCGCACCCGGCGAAATAACGGAGGCCGTTAGTGGTCTCGACTGCCCCACTGATCGGGCTCGCCAAGAAGCCGCTGGATAAACCGCTCCGCGAAGTAGGCGGCTTTATCGCGATGTCGCTGGACACCTTTGTCCAGGCGTTCCGGCCGCCGTACTTTTGGCGCGAGGTCATCGAGCAGTGCTGGTTTATAGCCCGGGTCGCGACCTTCCCGGCCATCGCGCAGTCGATCGCCTTCAACGGCATGGTCGTCTTCTTGTTCGGTGTCGCGGCCGTCGCGCTGGGTGCCGGCGACACGATGGGTGCGGCCTCGGGGCTGGCCACAGTCTCACAGATCGGCCCGGTGACCACGGTGTTTGTCCTGAGCGGTGCGGCCGCCACGGCGATGTGCGCCGACCTGGGCTCGCGCACCATTCGGGAAGAACTCGACGCCATGAGGGTCTTGGGCATCGATCCGGTTCACCGGTTGGTGGTGCCCCGGGTAGTCGCGCTCCTCATCATGGGCAACCTGATCAACGCTGTGGTTGTCATCTCCGGACTGAGTGCGGACTACGCGTTCGCTGTTTTCGCCCTCAACGGCAATCCCGGTGCCTTCGCGTCGAGCCTGACGCTGCTCACCAACTTCACCGTCGTCGTGGTGAGTTTCCTCAAAGCCTCGGTTTTCGGAGTGCTCGCCGGACTGATCGCCTGTTACAAGGGCATCTCTGCGGGCGGTGGCCCGCAGGGAGTGGGTAACGCGGTCAACGAGACCGTGGTGTTCACGTTCATGGCTCTCTTGATCGCGAACATCATCATCAGCGTGCTCACCGCGACCCAGACGTTGGTGACATGACCGGCGATGTGAAAACAGTGGTTGGCGCCGTCTATCCGCGGCTGACTCGCACCGCGCAAGCTTGGTCCGCCGGCTGGACTCGCCTTGGCGAGCAAATGGAGTTCTACGTCAAGGCTCTGCTCGCCATCCGCACCACCATCGTCAAATACAAAGCGGAGACGGTGCGCGTCGTCGCCGAGATGAGCTTGGGCGTCGGTGCCCTCGCCCTCATCGGCGGCGAAGTGGTGATCCTGGCCGTCCTGACGGGCAGTGCGGCGGCCATCGTCGGCATCTTCGGCTACATCCAGGCCAGCAGTCTCGGCATCGGTGCGATCGCGGGATTTTTCTCCGCGTATGCCAACGTGCGCCTGCAGTTGCCGCTCATCATCGCCAACGGCCTGGCCGCCACCATCGGCGCCGGTGCGACCGCGCAGCTCGGTGCGATGCGCATCAGCGAGGAGATCGATGCGCTGGAGGTCATCGGAATCCGTTCCATCCCTTACCTGGTGACGACTCGGGTGCTGGGCGGTCTGCTGGTGGTTCCTCCGTTGTACTGCATCACCTTTGTCGGATCGGTCTTTACGACTCGAAGCATTGTTCTGCTCGCCTATCACCAGGGGGCCGGCGGTTTCGACCACTATTTCAACACCTTCCTGCTGCCCAGGGACGTCCTGGTCTCGGGGCTCGAATGCACCGTGCAGGCGGTCATCGTCATGCTGATCCACACCTATTACGGCTACACCGCCTCGGGTGGGCCGGCGGGTGTCGGTGAGGCGGTCGGGCGCGCGGTGCGGGCGTCCATCGGCGTGTCCATCACCCTTACCTTCGTGCTGTCGCTGGTCCTCTACGGACAGTCGGGCGACTTCCACCTGTCGGGATAGCCACCATGAAAAACAAACGATCCCCGCATCCGGGGTGGTACGCGCTGATCCTCGTTGTCTTGCTCGTTGCGGCGGTGCCACTGTGTGTGACGGCGTTCAAACGAGACTTCACCGACTACGCCGACGTGACCCTGGTGTCGGATCGGGCCGGTCTGGTGATGGACGTCAACGCGGTCGTGAAGTACCGCGGCGTGGAAGTCGGGCGCGTCTCGTCGATCGATCCGAAAAACGGTGCGACTCTGGGGCT
Source organism: Mycobacterium sp. (assembly GCF_004298145.1). Lineage (GTDB taxonomy): Bacteria > Actinomycetota > Actinomycetes > Mycobacteriales > Mycobacteriaceae > Mycobacterium. The sequence goes on along the minus strand of NZ_SCRH01000066.1, from coordinate 6,409 downwards.
CGAGCTGAATCCCGGCCAGCTCAGATACATTCCGGCCAACGTCGAAGCCCAGATCAGTTCGCCCACCGTCTTCGGGGCCAAATACGTCGATCTGCGACCCCCCAGCGATCCCAGCCGCAAGCGGCTCGCCGCGGGCGCGGTGTTGACGACGAACAAGGTGAGCATCGAATCGAACACTGTCCTCAAGGACCTGGTCGGTGTGCTCAACCAGATCGATCCCGCCAAGATCAACGCGGTGCTCTCCGCGCTGGGCGAAGCGTTCCGCGGTAAGGGCGAGGTCATCGGCCAGGCCATCACCGACTTCAACCAGGTGCTGTTGGCTGTCAATCCCCGTAGCGAGTTGCTCCGGGCGGATTGGCGCGCGTTCGGGGGATTCAGCGAGGCCTACGCGGGTGCGGCGCAGAACCTGGTGAACGTGCTGGACGCCGGCGCCGACGACGCCGCCGTCCTCACCAAGGGGCGCAAGGACCTCGACTTCGCGTTGATGACCCTGATTGGGCTGGGCAAGAGCGGTAACAAATTATTGGTGCCTAACGAGGGCGACCTGATCCATCTGCTCAACGAGCTCGAGCCGACGACTCGGTTGCTGATGAAGTACAACCCCGAACTCACCTGTACGTTCCTCGGCGCCAAGCTCATCATGGACCGGGGCTACGCCGAGGCCTTCACCTACAACGGACGGTCATTCATCGCCGATGCCGGCGTGCTCTTCGGGGACGACACATATAAATATCCCGACAACCTGCCCGTCGTCGATATCAAGGGTGGGCCCGGCGGTACGCCCAGTTGCGGCTCGTTGCCCGACGTCGAGAAGAACTTCCCGCAGCGGTACCTGATCACCAACTCCGGATTCGGTCCCGGCATGGACGTGCGGCCCAACCCCGGTATCGGCTATCCCGGTTATGCCAATTACGCGCCGGGTACCCGCGGGACCCCGCTGCCACCGACGTTGAAGGACCAAGGGGGGCCGGCGCCAGGCCCGGTGCCGTACCCGGGAGCGCCGCCCTACGGTGCGCAGCGGTACGCGCCGGACGGGACGCCGCTGTATCCCGGTCTGCCACCGGCACCGCCGGCCGGTCGACCGAAAGACCCCGGCATGGGCAAGCCACCGCCCGGTTCCGAGCCGTTCGTCCCGGCCTATCCGGGAACGCCCGCCAAGCCCCGCTAAAGCACCCCGACCCAGCGTCCGAGAAAGGCGAACATTGCACGACAAGTTCCGAGGCATCCTGGTGCGGTTCGCCATCTATGCCACCGTGTGTTCGTTGGGCATTGCCATGCTGCTCGCCGTGTTCGGCCAGTTTCGCTTCGAGGCCTCGGACAAGTACAACGCGGTGTTCGCCAACGTGTCCGGGCTGCGGGAAAACAACTTCGTACGCATCGCGGGGGTCGAAGTCGGCAAAGTCAAGAACGTCGCCGTGCAGCCCGATTCCACGGTGCGCGTCGAGTTCTCTGCCGATAAGTCGGTGGTGCTCACCGAGGGCAGCAGGGCGGTCGTCCGCTACGACGACCTCTTCGGCGGCAGATTTCTCGCTTTGGAGGAAGGCGCAGGGGCGGTCAAGAAGCTCGAGCCCGGGGGAACCATCCCGATGAGCCGCACCCAGCCGGCCCTGGACTTGGACGCGCTGATCGGGGGCTTGCGACCGCTCTTCCGCTCGCTCGATCCCGATCAGGTCAACGCGCTCAGTGGCCAGTTGATACAGGCGCTGCAGGGTCAGGGCGCGACCATCGGATCGGTGCTGACCCAGTCCGCCGCGGTGACCAACAGCCTGGCCGATCGCGATCGTATGTTCGGACAGCTCATCACCAATCTGAACACCGTGCTCGCATCGGCCGGCGACCAGGATAACCAGGTCGCCAAGGCGGTGGATTCGCTATCGGACCTCATGAAGACGCTGAACGCCCGAAAGGACCAGGTTGCGAACGGTATCAAGGGCGCCGCACGGCTCTTCAAGGTGGGTGACGAAGTGCTGCGCCAGGCGCGCACTCCGCTGAAAAAGGTGGTGGATGAGGGGGGACGTGTCGGCCAGACGATCATGGCCGACAAGGACTTTGTCGACAACCTCATCAACACGCTGCCGGACGACTACCGGATCATCGGTCGCGAGGGCCTGTATGGCGACTTCTTCACCTTCTATCTGTGTGACCTGATCCTGAAGGTGAACGGTAAGAACGGGCAACCGACCTACATCACACTGGCCAGCCAGCGGTCGGGGAGGTGCACGCCAAAATGAGACGCTACTTCAACGGCCTTTCGAACCGCCTCGGGAACATGAAGCAATTCTCCGAGCGCAACCCGTACAAGATCGGTGCGATCGGCATCATCGTGGTCACCGCCGCCATCCTGATTTCCTTGAATTACGACAAGATGACCTTCCTGACCGGCGATAAGGAATATTCGGCGTACTTCGCGGAGGCCGGCGGACTGGAGACCAACAGCGTCGTAGAGGTCTCGGGTGCCCGCATCGGGCGGGTGTCGTCAGTCGGCCTGGACGGATCCAAGGTGTTGGTCAAGTTCCGCATCCCCGGCGACGTGCGACTCGGCGACCGCACCGAGGCCGCGGTCAAATTGAAGACCCTGCTGGGTAGCAAGCTCGTCGAGCTCACCCCGCGGGGGGACGGTCCGCTCGCGGGTCCGATTCCGCTCGAGCGGACGACATCGGCCTATCAGCTACCCGATGTGCTGGGTGACCTTTCCACGACCGTCGCCAAGCTGAACACCGACCAGCTTTCGAAGGCGCTTTCCGTGGTGGCCAACGAATTCAGTGGCACCTCACCGCAGGTCAAGGCGGCGGCGGAGGGCGTGGCCAGGTTCTCGCAGACCTTGGACGAGCGTGATAAGGAGTTGCGGAACCTGCTCAGCAATGCCAGCAAGGTGACCAAGGTGCTCGGGCAGCGTAGCGATCAGATCGTCAACCTCGTCGGCGACACCAACTCGCTGCTGGCCCGGCTGAAAGCCGAGGAGCGCTACCTGAACAGAGTGTTCATCGATAACACCAGGATTGTCTATGTGTTGCAGGAAATTGTCGACGACAACCATGCGACGCTGAAGCCGGCGCTGGAGCAACTCAACGGGGTGCTGGGGCTTCTCAACAATCGCAAGGGACGCATCCAGGAGGCGCTCAAAGGTCTCAACAGCTTCGCGCTTGCGCTGGGTGAGGCGGTCGCCTCGGGACCGTTCTTCAAGGCCTACCTGGTCAACCTGCTGCCGGGTCAGTTCGTCCAGCCGTTCATGGACGCGGCCTTCTCCGACCTCGGCCTGGATCCCGCCACCCTGTTGCCCTCGCAGCTCACTGACCCGCAGACCGGCCAACCGGCCACACCGCCGCTGCCGCCGCCCTACCCGCGGACCGGCCAGGGCGGCGGTCCGCGCCTGACCATTCCCGACGCCATCACCGGGAATCCCGGCGACGTTCCGTGCAGTGCGCCGGGCAGGGCGGGAGCCCCCGGCTGCTATCCGCTGCGGCAAGAACCCCCGGCCCCGCCACCGGGCGGCCCGCCACCGGGGCCGCCGGCGCTCGGGCCGGGACCGGGCAACGCGGCCGTCGGACCGGTCCAGGAACCGGCGCCCGGGCAGATACCACCGGGCCAGGGGCCCGTGCTATCGCCGAGAGAGTCCTTCGGCCCGAAGCCGGGTCCCGCGCAACCCGGCGGAGGGGGTCAACAGTGAACTCCGCAAAGGCAAAGCTGGGCATAGCCGTGGCGCTGGCGGTTGCCCTCGTGGGTGGCGTGATCACCCTGGTGTGGTCGCCGAGCAGTCACACCAACGTCGTCGGATACTTCGACAACGCCAAGGGCATCTTCGTCGGTGACGACGTGGTGATCCTCGGCGTTGCGGTCGGCAAGATCGAGAAAATCGAACCGCAGCCCGAGCGTGTCAAGATTTCGTTCTGGTACGACGCCAAGTACAAGGTGCCCGCCGACGCCAAAGCGGTGGTGCTGTCCCCGTCACTGGTGACGGTCCGGGCCCTCCAGCTCACTCCCGCCTACACCGGGGGGCCGGTGATGAAAAGTGGCACGGTGCTGCCGCTGTCGCGCACCGGTGTCCCGGTGGAGTGGGACGACCTTCGGGCACAGCTGGAAAAGCTCACCGACATTCTGCAGCCAACCCAGCCGGGTGGGATCAGCACGCTGGGGGAGTTCATCAACACCGCGGCCAGTAACCTGCGTGGCCAGGGCACGGATATCCGCGACGCCATAGTCAAACTGTCGCAGGCCGTTTCAGCGCTCGCCGACCACAGCGGTGACCTGTACGGATCCTTCAAAAACCTCGCGGCTCTGGTATCGGCGCTGCACGACAGCGGTGATCTGCTACGCCAACTGAACCAGAACCTATCCGCGGTCTCGGGTGCGCTGGCGAACAATGACCTCGCCGAATACACCGCGGTGCTCAACAAGGACCTGGATCCGATCATCGACTTCCTCAACGACAATCGCGAGACCCTGGGCGTCACCTCGGACAGGGCGAAGGAGCTCACGGACGCGCTGGTGGAGAGCCTCGACGACGTCAAGCAGGCGCTGCACATCGGCCCCAACGTGTTCCAGAACGTGCTGAACATCTATCAGCCCTCGCAGGTCGCGTTCACCGGTGCCCTGGCCCTGCAGAACTTTGCGAATCCCCTGCAGTTCCTGTGTTCGGCGGTACAGGCGGCGTCTCGGCTGAACGCCGAGCAATCCGCCAAACTGTGTGTGCAATACATGGCGCCGATCCTCAAGAATCGCCAGGTCAATTTCCTGCCCTACGGATTCAACCCGTTCGTCGGGCAATCGGCGCGTCCCAACGAGGTCACCTATAGCGAGGACTTCTTGCGGCCGGACTACATTCCGCCGTCGGGCCCGCCGCCCACCGAGGCCTTCCGGACGGTGCCGCCTCCGGCGGGACCGCTGCCCCCGGCAAACGAGATCTTCAACTTCTTCGGCAACGGAATGATCAATACCAACGCGCCGTATGTGCCGGCAAAACCGGCGAATCCGCTGCCGGAGGATCCGGCCAGCGGCCTGCGCTCGATGATGTTGCCGGACGCCGTGGCGAACATGGGCGACGTAGGAGGTGGGCATTGAGCCGACGCAGCAACTGGCGCCACTGCGGCGTCGCCCTTCTGATCGCGCTGGCCGTGACGACGGCTTCGGGTTGTGGCGCGCTTCGGGGCTTCCGGGGCGCCAACTCGCTCCCGCTACCCGGCAGGGCGGGTGTCGGCGAGGGGGCCTACACCGTCGAGGCACAGATGCCGGATGTGCAGAACCTCAAAGAGAATTCGCGGGTCGAGCTGAACAATGTGGTCATCGGCAACGTGGCCAAGGTGGAACGCCAGGGCTGGCACGCGTTGGTCACCATGACGATCGATTCCAAAGCCAATTTGCCGGGTAATTCGACCGCTACGATCGGTCAGACCAGCCTGCTGGGGACCTTGCACATCGAACTTGGCCTGCCCCCCGGTGTTGCGCCACAGGGCAAGTTGCACAACGGGTCAGTGATCCCCCTGGCGTCGGCCAGTGCCTACCCGACCACCGAGCAGACGTTGGGCGCGCTGTCACTGGTGCTCAACGGTGGCGGTCTGGGCCAGCTCCAGGACATCACCCAGGCGTTGAGTACCGCGTTCAGTGGTCGCGAACAAGACCTGCGAAGCCTGATCCAGCAGCTGGATAAGTTCACCGCGTACCTCGACGACCAAAAAGGCGACATTGTCCACGCATTGGACAGCTTCAACAATCTGGTCGGTCAATTCGCCGAGCACAAGCCGGCTCTCGACAAGGCGCTGAAAACCATCCCCGATGCCTTAGCCGTCCTGAATGACGAACGGGACAAACTTGGCGAAGCTCTCGATCACTTCGGCAAAGCCGGCAATCCCGGTGCGGAGGTGCTCGAACAGACCAAGGAAAACCTGATCAAGGAAGTCGGCGACTTGGGCCCGGTGTTGCAGTCGCTGGCCAACTCCGGACTCGGGCTGACCCGCGGCCTGGACTACCTCACCGTCCCCCTGTTCTCGAAACCGCCGGTGGCCAAATGGATCCGGGGCGACTACGGGAACCTCACCGGCGTTTTCGATTTCACGCTGGGCAGGCTGGATGCGGATCTCTTCTCCGGCTCTCGATGGGAGGGCAACCTGACCGAGCTCGAGATGCAGTGGGGCCGCACCCTCGGGGTGACCCCCAGCCCGTACACCGCGCGCAACCCGCTCGTTGCGCCCTATCAGTTCAATCAGGGGCCGTGACATGCGATTAACTCGGCGAACGACCATCACGCTGGCGATCTTCTCGGTGATCTCCCTCGTGATGGGTGGGCTGGTTACGTTGTATTACGCGCATTTGCCGGCGGTGTATTTGGGGATCGGTCGGTACACGGTGAGCGTGCAGTTGGAGCGTACGGGTGAGCTGTATCGTGCCGGGAACGTCACCTACCGCGGTGTTGAGG
>NZ_SCRH01000065.1 GCF_004298145.1 Mycobacterium sp. | reverse complement strand
TCACTCGATCTCCTGACCTGGTTGCGTGTGCACGGCAGGAGAACCCACCTGAGTGGGCATTCGGTGGGCATGACCCACCAAAAACCTGACGTGCGCGGTCTTTGTCACCGAAGGGCACGCAGGGCCGATTCGCACCGGCCGAGGTCTGCCCAAGGCAACCCCTAGAGTCTAGGGGACGACCAGCTCAGAGCCAAATTCCGGCTGGGTCCGATCGAGATGGGGAAATTCCGCAGCTAAAACGGCGGCGGATCGTCGGCGGGAACGTAGGTAGCGGTCAGCGTATCGCCCTCAAACTTGACCGTGTAGTGGACTTACATCACTGGTTGCGGCGGGACGAAGGCGACCAAGGCGCGACGGGCGAACCGCCATTGGCCGTCGACCTTGATGTATTCGTCGTCGTAGTAGCCGTGCACGTCCAGCGGGATGCCGTTGACCGTACCGGCGGTGCGTAGGTGGCACGTGCCTTTCGCGGTGTTACCGTCGAGTTCGGTGACGCGCTCGTTGCTGATGTTATATGCATCACGAGCGGGATCTCGGCGTCGTTGAGCGCCTGGAACAGCCCGTGGATGGCGTCGCGGCCTTCGCAAAGTGGTGCGCCGAGCACCCGCTCGTCCCAGGTCCCGTCGTCCGCGAACAGTTCGGAGATCCCGTTGAAGTCACCCGTGTCGCATCGCCACGAGTACTCGGCGACGAGGTCATGGATGGCGAGGCGGTCGGCGATGCTCATGTGTGTCGGGTCCATGGTGCTCCTGGATCTGCTCAGGGATTGTTGTTTCGTTTCATCGCGGCGCAGAGTTCGATCATCCAGCCGATGGACAGCGGGGCATCGGCTGGATCACCGACGACGGGGAGGTAGTCGAAAGGCATCACCCAGTCGATGCCGGCATCAAGGTACGGCTGCACCTGTTTGGCTACGTCGTCGGGAGACCCGAGGAGCCAGGCCGCGCGCACGTGATCGGGGGTGGTCGCGGCGATGATCCGGTCGACGAACTCGTCGTCGGTGGCATACGGCAGCATGTCTCTGAAGTAGCTCCACCCCTCGGGAAACGGAAGACGGAGCCCTTCCTTGGCCCACATGCCGGTCTCGACTCGGCCGACCGCCGAGGACACCCACTTGATCAGCGGATTGTCAAAGGCGGCTTCGAGTTTGGACTGGTCGGGATGGAGCAGGACGGAGATCCAGAGCGCGAAGCGGAACTGTTCGGGGTCGCGGCCCTTCTGCTCGACCTGACGGCGTACCGCCTGGATCGCTTCAGCGGTCTCCCCAGGTGAGGTGAGTGCGTTCGGTACGGCGATCGCGAGACCGTCGGCCCAGGATGTCGCGTAATCGAGCAGCTGCGGTCCGCCACCCAGTGCCCACAGCGTCGGACGATGCTGCTTGGCCCCGCCGAGGTACGCGCGCTTGAACTTCCAGCGCTGGCCTTCGAAGTCGATCGGTCCATCGGTGTCGAGGATCTGCCGATAGATCTGAAAAAGATCCTTCATCCGTGACATGCCCTGATTGGTGGGGTGTCCGAACGGCGCGGTCTGTTTGGCCTCGCCGCCGCCGATCTGGAAATTCGCGCGACCCTCGGTCAAGTGCGCGAGCGTCAGCATCGACTGCACCAACTCCGCCGGGCCGCGGCGGACACTGTCCGACGTCACATGCAGGTTCAGCTGCGGCGCGGCCGCGTGTATGTATGGGGCAACCATGAAGGCGTCCATCGCCGAGTCCGGGTCGCCGATCAGTCCTGCGAGCGGAGTGTTCTCGGGGGTCCAGAGTTGTTGTGGCGCAAAGCCCGCGAGCTGGTCGGGTACGAGGACGCCATCGACTGCACCGCTGTCCTGAAGCGCGCGGCACTGGTCAGCGATGACGCTGGCCGGGAAGTGGCGGTCGGTCCAGATGCCGACACAGGTTTCGAGCATGGGTGGACCCGTCCTTCGTCTGCTGGGAGTTTGGTCATGCTTCGGAGTGTGCGGTGAATGCGTCGAGCTCCGTCACATGGGAGAGCGCTCGCACCACGTTCTTCGGGCCGATGCCGCGGGTGTCGTTGGTTTTGAGCGCACCGATCAGCGCGAGCCCTTGGCCGAGTGGCCAGATGAGGTTCTGGCGGTAGTGCAGTACCAGCTCGTCGAAGCTATAGCCCTCGACCCCACCTGCTACCAGCCGGTCGTAATAGCGACGCAGCAGCTGCTCCCAATTGTCCGACAGATCATCGGGTTCCATGCTGCCGCCAAGCAGGTTGGCGACGTCCATGCTGCTGCGCGCAGCAGCAACCGTCTGCCAGTCGACGATGACCGGCCGACCATCCGCGCGGAAGAAGATGTTGTCCAGCCGGCAGTCGTTGTGCACCAACGTTCGCGGGCCGTCGCCGAGACGCGCGATCAACTCCTCCCAGCGCGCCGGGTCGGTCGGGACCTGCGCGAGCTGATCAGCAGAAGCGAAAGCGTCGAGCGCACCCAGGCCGCTGACCATGAGCTGGACTGTCATTTGGCGAAACGTTCCGTCGTACGGATTCGTGAGCCATGAGGTCGCGAGCGTGCGCAACTGCCAGTGCTCGGCGTGCAGCGCGGCGAGCGCATCCATGCACTGCCCGGCGTCGGGAACGCTCAACCCGGCTGCCTGGTCGCCGAGCCGCAGGCCGGCCAGATCCTCCAGCAGCAGCGGCGTGTCGTGGCCGTCGCCGGCGTGGAACACCGCCGCTGTACCTACCGGGAGATCGGCGGCGAATTCGCGGTAAAAACGGACCTCGCGGTCGAACAGGCCCATCGCCGCCTCCATCTGGCGGCGAAGCTCATCTTGACCGCGCAGCTTGCCGACCAGAGACGCCGGGCCGGGTGCACCGTCGGCGTACTCAAGCCGCAGGCGCGCCATTTCGGTGGTCGCGCCGCCGAACGCCAGCGGCTCCGGCACCACCGCGGTGACGGTCGCGCCGGTGTGGCCGCCGTCGCGCAGCACCTGGTCGATCCAGCTCGCGTCGAGCTGTGTGAAACGCGGATCGAGAGGGCTGCTCATCGCTTCGCTCGCTCGGGGTTCGTCGCGCTGGCATTGGTGGCGTGTTCGGCGGCGATCAACGCGAACACCGACGATTGTCCGAGCGAGACGCCGCCTCCCGGATAGGTGTCGCCCATCGCGCTGGCGGCCGAGGTGCCGCAGGCGTACAGACCATCGATCGCGGTCCCGTCCTCGCCGATCACGCGGGCGTATTCATCGGTCAGCAGACCGCCGGCCATCCCGACGTCGGTCGGGTACATCTTGGCCGCGTAGAACGGTGGGTTCTCGATCGTGCCGAGGCAGGGGTTCGGGCCGTGCGACGGGTCACCGTAGACACGGTCGTAAGCGTCGTTGCCGCGACCAAAGTCCTCGTCGACGCCGGCCAGCGCCATCCGGTTGAATCGCTCTACAGTGCGCTCGAGACCGCCTGGATCGATGCCGCAGGCGCGCGCGAGCTCGGCCAAGGTGCTGGCCTTTTTGAGGTGTCCGCTGCGCAGCCACTTGCGCGGCGGGACACCAGGCGGGGTCAGGCCGAGGGACCAGCGCCGCCGGTGCCGCGCATCGATGATGAGATAGGCCGGCACAGCAGGCACCGTTTGGTTGCGCTGGTATTGCTCGTTGCCGAGCGTCACGTAGGACTGCGCCTCATTGGAAAAGCGCGCTCCCGAAGTGTCGACGAGGATCGAATGCGGTACAACTCGCTCAGCGACGAAGATCTGGCAGTTGCCATCGGCGTCCATCAGGCCGGGCAACCAGTAGGCCATTGCGAGGTTGGCTGTTGCCGCACCGATCGCCGTCGCCGCCAAGAGCGGGTCGCCGGTATCGCCCTCGCTGACCGCCGTCCATTGATCGCTCGCGGGGTGTGGGCCGAAGCGGTCGCGCAGCTCCTGGTTGCGCGCAAATCCACCGGCGGCGAGCAGGACGCCGTTGCGTGCACTGAACCGAACCCGCTGACCGTGACGGTCAGCGATGACGCCAGTCACCCGCCCGTGCTCCAGGATCAGCTCGCGCAGCGCGGTGTCCGTTTCGATCCGGATGCCGCGGCGCTGCGCGGCCAGCAGCAGGTGACCGACATACGACTGACCCATTACCAACGGCTTGACGCCGCGCAGCCGCATCGCGACGGTGTCGGCGAGAATTCGGGCGACCTCGAACCTGGCTCGCCAGCTGACTCCCGCAGCGAGCAGCGATCGGAACTGCTCGACCGAGTGCATGACCAGCCCGCCGGGCAACGGCGGCCTGGGGCGGGGCAGGTCCTGCCACTGGCCGAGTCGCCGGGCATCCACCATTGGCGTTGCCACCATGCGGCCGTTTTCACGTGCGCCGGGTGCGTCAGGGTGATAGTCGGGGTAGTCGAGGATCCGCCGGAACACAACGCCCTCGCTGCGAAGGAAGTCGATGAGCCGGATGCCGCCGCGGATGAATGCCTCCTGGCGCTGGGGCGAAGTCGCAGGCCCCTGGTCGCCGACCACATGCTGCAGATACTCAAGCCCGGCCTCAACGGAGTCTTCGAGTCCAGCCTCGCGCATCAGCGGGTTCGCCGGCAGCCACAGCCCCCCGTGCGACAGCGCGGTGGTGCCGCCGACCACGGCCGTCTTCTCGATCACAACTGGCGTCAGGCCTGCGGCCGCCACCCGCAATGCGGCCACCAGCGCCCCGCCACCCGAGCCGGCGATAATCACGTCAAACGTTCCGCCCTCAAGGGCTGCGGTCGCGACTTCGGTCGTCATCATGCCGCCGTGTAGCCGCCGTCGACGGACAGCACCGCACCGGTCAGGAATGACGACTCGTCGCTAGCCAGGAACGCCGCCATCGCGGCGATTTCGTCGGGACTGCCGAGCCGGCCGAGTGCGGTCATCGCCTCGGCTTTGGAGATGAGCTCGCGGGCCTTTTCGGGATCGCCGTGCTGGGCAGCGACCGATGCGGTGTTGATTACCGACCCGCCACCGCGTCCGAGCATGACGGGAATCGCGTGTCGGAGCCCATGGAACACATCACGGGTGTTGACGGCGAAGACCCGCTCAAAGTTCTCCAGCGAGCAGTCCGTGGTCGCACCGATATCGCCGTCCACCCCGGCGTCGTTGCACAACACGTCGACGCCCCGTAGGCATCGCGGGCCGCGGTGATCATCGCGGCAACGGAATCGTCGTCGCTGACGTCGACTTGGACGCCGATCGCGCCTTCGCCGAGTCCGCGAGCCACGTCGTTCTGTTGTCCGCTGATGTCAGCGACGACCACGCGCGCGCCCTGCACGTGCATGGCCATGGCCATCGCGGCGCCGATCCCGCTGCCGGCGCCGGTGATCACCGCTACCTTGCCGAGCAATCGGGCGCCGACGGGTGTTGTTGCAGTCACGTTCTACTCCTGCGCTCGCCAGGCCGCGGCCAGCGCGGCGTTCTGTCCGGGTGTCGAGCCGTAGGTGACGATCTCGTCGGCGCCGGCGCGGCGGTACGCGCGCAGCTGCTCGACGCAGTGTGCGACCGACCCGATCGCGCACGACTCCTCCATCCATTTGTTCGGTACGTTGCGCGCCGGCTCCTCCATCTGCGCGCGGTGGTAGACGGAGTCGGCGATGGAATCGTGGCCCTGCAGCAACCCGTGCGATCGGATCCGCTCGAGTGCCCCCGCATCCCAGCCGTTCATCTCACACAGCGCCTCCCCCCAGCCCGGCGCCTGCAGATAGGTGAGCGCCCGCGCGTGACAGATCTGGCGCGTCTCGACGTCGTCGAGTTCGGGGGCAGTGACCACGCATTGCGCGATCCGCAACGTCGCGGGGTCACGACCCTGGGCCTCGCACGCAGTGCGCAATCGTTGGACCGCATCGTGGGTCGCGTTCGGCGTCAAGTTGGGAATCAGCAGCACACCGTCCATCACCCGCGCTGCCACCGTCGCACCCCTTGGCAGTCCGAAGGTCCCGAACCACACCTGAGGATCAGGTCCATCGTGACGGTCGTCCATCTTGAGCCGGGTGAACGACCCGGCGGGACCGTCGTAGTCGACCCGCTCCCCGGCCCACAGACGCCGCACGATCCGCACATAGTCCTCCAGCGCGCGAAAACCATTCTGATGCTCGTATCCGGCGCCGCCACCACCGCCGCGTCCGAGCCCGAGCACGAACCGGGGCCCGTACGCCGCTTGCATTGTCGAGGCGAACGCCGCCGCATGCATCGCATGCCGCGCGAACGCCGGCACCACGCCAGTACCAAGGTCCACTCGCGACGTCAGCGCGCCAATACCGCCGAGGATCGCGCCCGCCTCCTTCAAATTCCACCGCTCGGACAAGAAGATGCGCCGAAAACCGATCCGCTCGGCCTCCACACCATCGGCCACACCCTGCCGCGGCGAGCGCTCGTCGGTCTCGTAGCGACCCTGCGGGGATGCCTTCACACGACCCGCGATCACAAATGCGCTGAGATCGTCAATGACGTCCTCACGTTCGGCAATCGGACAGAGATCGATCATCGTGGCGCCTTCTTCCCAAGTGTTGCCACCCCGGCGAGCACCACGTGCAGCGCCGACTCGAAGTCCTGATCCGAAAGCCCACCCGTGTACATCGCGGCGATCTCGTGAAAGTGCTCGAACCCGTCCCGAGGAAGCGCACCGATGCGGCGGCGACGTCCACCGTCGCGATCCCGCTCCGCGTGCTCGGTCGCGCGCCGTTGCGCGAACCCCGCTGTGAAGAACGTCAGCGCGTACCAGGCACTCACCGCCTGCTCCGAGTCCAGTCCTGCCTCGCGCAGTGCGCCCAGGACCATCTCCACCCCGCGAAATGCGGCCGTAGAGTTGAGGTGCTGCCGTGCGGAGATCTCCGCCAACTCAGGGTGATGCCGGAACAGCTGCTCGACTTTGACGAAGTAGTCGGTGATCCGGGCGTCCCACGCGAGTTCGGGATCCGGCAGCTTGACTTCAGCGACCAGCCGATCGGCCAGCACGCTCAGCAACTCTTCCTTGGTTGCGAAATGCCGGTAAAGGGACATCGCTGCGCAGCCCAACCGTTCTCCTAGCTTGCGCATGCTCAGCCCGCGGAATCCCTCTGCCGCGATGAGGTCCGACGCCGCATCCACGATCCCCTCGTAGGTCAGCCGGGGAGTCATCGGGCCCGGCGATTCGGTCCCGAATATGCGCTCTTGCACGCGGTTAACTTACATGTAAGCTACGCGTAAATCTAGCGCCCACTCGAACTGACCACATAAACGCGGGTACTCGATACCAGTGGCGCCGGTGTTGTCGGCAACCTTCAGTCGCGATTCCTGCTGAATCACTCGATCTCCTGACCTGGTTGCGTGTGCACGGCAGGAGAACCCACCTGAGTGGGCATTCGGTGGGCATGACCCACCAAAAACCTGACGTGCG
>NZ_SCRH01000064.1 GCF_004298145.1 Mycobacterium sp. | reverse complement strand
TTGGATTTCGCCGGGTTCGATGCGGTAGCCGCGGATCTTGACCTGCTCGTCGGCGCGCCCGAGGTAGTGCAGCTGCCCATCAGCACCCCAGCGCACCAGATCGCCGGTGCGATACATCCGCGTCCCCGGAGCACCGAACGGGCAGGCCACGAACCGCGACGCGGTCAACCCCGCCCGGCGCACATAGCCCACGCCCACCCCACGACCGGCGACGTAGAGTTCGCCGACGACGCCGGGTGGGGTGGGGTGTAGCCATCGGTCCAGGATGACCAGTGCTGCTCCGGGGACCGGGGTGCCGATGGGTACGACCGGGGTGTGAGGGGTCAGGGGGGCGCTGATGGTCACGCACATGGTGGTTTCGGTGGGGCCATAGGCGTTGACCATCACCCGTCCCGGCGCCCACTGGTTGACCACCTCGACGGGGCAGGCTTCCCCGACGGTCACCAGCGTCACCGAGTCCAGGCCCTGCGGGGAGAGCGCGGCCACCGCGGAGGGGGTGTGCGTCAACACGCTGACGCCCTGGGTGATCAGCAGCTGGTGGAGGTCTTCGGCAGAGGCCACGACCGCTTCGGGGACCACGACCAGGCGCCCGCCGCGCAGTAGGGCGCCGAAGATTTCCCAGACCGAGACGTCGAAGGCCAGCGAGTGACTATGCGTCCACACCCCGGTTGGGGGCAGCCCGGCATCCAGCGATGCCAGCAGCTGGGTCACGTTGTGGTGGGTGATGGCCACCCCTTTGGGGGTGCCGGTGGTGCCCGAGGTGTAGATCAGATAGGCGATATCGGCCGGTTGCGTCACCGGCAAAGCGGTGTCGGGGTAGGGCTGGGCGTGCAGCGCGGGATCGTTGATGTCGATCACCGTCATGTCGCAGCCGTCCAGGCGCTCGCGTAGTCCGGCGGTGGTGATCACCGCGGCCGGTGCGGCGTCGGTGAGCACGAACCGCAGCCGCGCCTGCGGGACCGCGGGGTCGATCGCCACGTAGGCCGCCCCGGTCTTCAAGACGGCCAGGATCGCCACGATCGCCTCGGCCGAGCGCGACAACAGCAGCGCCACATGCTGTCCCGGGCCCACGCCCTGGCCGGCCAGCAGTTGCGCGCACCGGTTAGCGGCCTGATCAAGCTCGCGGTAGGTCATCGACCGGCCCTCGACGCTGACCGCCACCGCCTCCGGGATCCGGGCCACCTGTTCGGCGAACAACACCGGAATCGACACCCCCGGCGCCGCCGGCTGAACCGGGCTCGCCGGGTTACCCAGCTGTGCCAGCCGGGCATGTTCTGACTCGTCGAGCACATCGATCGACGACAATGACCGCCCCGCATCGGCTGTCATCGCCACCAACACCCGCCCCAATCGTGCGATCAGTGCCTCGATGGTGTCGGGGTCGAACACGTCGGTGCGAAACTCCACCGCACCGCCGATCCCGGCGGGCTCTCCGGCTTCGGTGAAGCGCTCGGCCAACGAAAACGCCAGATCCATCCGCGCGGTGCCGGTGTTCACCGGCAGCGACGTGACCTCCAGATCACCCAAGCTCAGCTCGGCGGCCGGGTCCCCGGCGAAGTTCTGCCAGGCCAACGCCACTTGGACCAGCGGATGGTGGGTCAGGTTGCGGGTCGGGTTGAGTCGCTCCACGAGGACTTCGAAGGGCACGTCTTGGTGCTCGTAGGCGGCCAGACTGCGCTGGCGGACCTGGGCCAGTAGCTCGGCGACGGTTGGATTACCTGTCAGATCGACGCGCAGCACCAGGGTGTTCACGAAGAAACCGACCAATTGATCCAGCGCCGGGTCGCGCCGCCCGGCGATCGGGAACCCCACCGCCACATCGGAACTGGCGCTGATCTTCGACAGCAGCACCGCCAGCGCGGTCTGCACCACCATGAAGCTGGTTGCGTTGTGCTCTCGGGCTGCCCGGGCAATCTGCTGCTGGAGTTCCGCCGGCCAGTCCACCGTCACGGTGGCGCCGTGCTGATCGGCCACCGGCGGGTAGGGCCGGTCGGTGGGCAACTGCAGCCGCTCGGGCAGCCCGGCCAGGGCCTCCTCCCAATGGGTCAGCTGTGTGCCGATGCGGCTGTGGGCATCGGCCAGATCACCCAGCTGGGTGCGCTGCCACAGCGCGTAATCGATGTATTGCACCGGCAACGGCGACCAGGCGGGGGCCAGGCCCACACACCGGCTCGTGTACGCCACCTTCAGATCAGCCACCAGCGGAGTGATCGACCAGCCATCGGCGGCGATGTGGTGCACCACCGTCACCAACACGTGCACATCCTCGGTGAGACGGAAAAGTGTTGCCCGCAAAGGGATCTCAGCGGCCAGGTCGAAACTGTGGTGCGCGACCGTGTCGATGGCCTCGTCCAGCCGATCTGCCGACCAGCCGGCGGCATCGACGACAACCCAATGCAAGTCGGCCCGCTCGGCAGCGACGACCGTCTGCTGGGGGATCCCCTCGGGCGCCACAAACAGGGTGCGCAGACTCTCTTGGCGGCTCACCACGTCGCCTAGCGCCGCACCCAACGCCTCGGTATCAAGGTCCCCGTCGAACCGCAACGCCGCCGCCATGTTGTAGACGGGGGAGGGGCCCTGCAATTGGTCAAGGAACCACAACCGCTGTTGGGCGTAGGACAGCGGCACCACCGCTGGACGCACACCGGCCACCAACGGCTCTGGACCCTCACCAACGCCGGTACGGATACGCGGGGCCAGCTGAGCCACCGTGGGCGCGTCGAACACGGTGCGCACCGACAGATCGGCGTCCAGGACGCTGTTGACCGCGGCGATCAGACGTATCGCCGACAGCGAGTCCCCGCCCAAATCGAAGAACGAGTCGTCGAGGCCAACCCGGCCGAGCCCCAGGATGTCGGCGTAGATGCCGGCCAGGATCTCCTCCACCTGGGTGGCCGGGGAGCGATACCCGCTCCCGATGTATTCGGGTGCGGGCAGGGCGTGGGTGTCGAGTTTGCCGTTGGGGGTGAGTGGGAGGGCGTCGAGCGCTACCACCGCGGCCGGCACCATGTAGGCCGGGAGCCGTTCGGCCAGAGCGGTGCGCGCCTGGGCGGGGTCGGCGGTGCCGGTGATGTAGCCGATGAGGCGCTTGTCGCCGGGGCGGTCCTCGCGGGCGATGACGACCGCCTGCTCGACGCCGTCCAGCGCGATCAGGGCGGCCTGGATCTCGCCGAGTTCAATGCGGTAGCCGCGGATCTTGACCTGTTCGTCGGCGCGCCCGAGGTAGTGCAGCTGCCCATCGGGGCCCCAGCGCACCAGATCCCCGGTGCGATACATCCGCGCTCCGGGCACCCCGAAGGGACACGCTATGAAGCGCGATGCCGTCAGCCCGGCCCTACCGAGGTACCCGACGCCGACGCCGGCACCGGCGACATACAACTCGCCGACCACCCCGACGGGCACCGCACGCAACCACCCGTCCAGCACGAACAACGCCGCGGTCGGCACCGGCGAGCCGATCGGCGGCGTCCCGGCCCCCGCCGTCAATACACTCATCGACGCGTACACCGTGGTCTCGGTAGGGCCATAGGCGTTGACCACCACCCGTCCCGGTGCCCACCGACCCACCACCTCGGCCGGACACGCCTCACCGCCGAGCAGCAACGCCGTCGACTCCAGCCCCTCCGGCGACAGCGCCCCCACCGCCGACGGGGTCTGGGTCAACACGTTGACCCGTTCGCGAACCAGCACGGCGTGGAAGTCCGGCGGAGAGTTCACCACCGAGTCGGGCACCACCACCAACCGGCCACCGGTTAGCAGCGCCGCCCAGATCTCCCACACCGAGAAGTCGAACGCGTAGGAATGGCACTGCGTCCAAACCTGTTGGGTCGGCAAAAGTTTGGGTTGTGAATCGGCCAAGTGGGTCAGGTTGCGATGGGTGATGGCCACGCCTTTGGGTACGCCGGTGGTGCCCGAGGTGTAGATCAGGTAGGCGATATCGTCGGGACCCGGCCCCGGGAGTGCCGTGCCGGGTTCGGCGTGGACGTCGGGGTCGTCGGCATCGATGACCAGTAAGTCGTTGCTGGCTATCCGATCACGTAGGCCTGCCGTGGTGACGACGGCCACCGGTGTGGCGTCGCCCATCATGAAAGCGATCCGCGCGCCCGGCAACGCCGGATCGATGGCCAGGTAAGCCGCGCCCGTCTTCAACACCGCCAGCATCGTGACGACGGCCGAGGACGAACGTTCCAACAGCACCGCCACCCGCTGCCCGGCGCCCACGCCATGGCCGATCAGGAAGTGCGCCAACCGGTTAGCGGCTTCCTCGAGTTCGCGGTAGGTCACCGAGTTGCCGTCGAAGGTCACCGCCACCGCCTCGGGGGCGCGGGCCACCTGCTCAGCGAACAGCGCCGGAACCGACACCGGTGGCGGCCCCGAACGGGTCAGCGTGGCGCGGTTGCCGACGGCATCCAACCGGGCAAGCTCACCGGCGTCGAGCAGATCGATCGACGACAGCCGCTGGGTCGGGTCGGTGGTCATCGCCACCAGCACCCGCTGGAACCGGTCGATTAGGGCCTGGGTGCTGTCGGCATCGAACACGTCGGTGTCGTACTCGGCGCGAATCCCCAATTGGCGGCCCGGGGTGGCTTGCACGGTCAGCGGGTAGTGGTTGTATTCACGACCGGTGAATTCGGTGATGGCCAGCTCGTGGTCGCCGCCGGCGAGGGCCGCGGTGTCGACGGGATAGTTCTCCAGCACGAACAAGGTGTCGAAGAGCTGATCGTGGCCGGTGATGCGGTGAATTTCGGTCAGTCCCAGATGTTGGTGGTCCAGCGTGCTGTTGTAGGCGGTTTGCAGTTGGTCGATCAGGTCGGCCGTGGTGCTGGCAGGCGTGATGCGCGCGCGCACGGGCACGGTGTTGATCAACAGGCCGACCAGTGATTCGGCACCGGCCAGCTCGGCCGGCCTACCCGAGACCGCGGTGCCGAACACGACGTCGTGCTGGCCGGTCAGCCATGTCAGGAGTTGTGCAAAACCGGCTTGCAGCACGGTGTTGACGGTGGTGTGGTGAGAGCGGGCCAGCTCGCCCAGCGCGTGTGTGGTGTGGTCGGACAGCCGCGACGAGACAACCCCGCGCCGTCCCGGCCTTAACCGATTCGGCGGGCCGACCAGGGTGGGGGTGTCGAAGCCGGCCAGCACCTCGCGCCAGGCCGCCTCGGCGGCGTCGAGGTCTCGATCGGCCAGCCAGGTGACGAAGCTGCGATAGGACGTGGGCGCGGGCAGTCGCTGCCCGTAGTAGGCGGCAAAGATCTCCTGTAGCAGGATCGGCAGCGACCAGCCATCGAGCACGATGTGGTGATTGGTCAGCACCAACCGGTATTGCTCGGGGGCGGTGCGGATCACGGCCACCCGGAAGGCCGGTCCTCCAGCCAGATCGCATACGGCGGCGCGTTCGGCCGCACAAATCTGCTGAACCTCGTCAGCGAGTTGGCCGGCGTCTAGTTCGATATACCGCCAGCCCGGTGCGGGATCGGCCGGGATGATCTGCACCGGTTCCCCGAACCGTTCGAAGAAGCGGGCCGCCAGGTTGGGATGGCGGTTCATCGCGATCTGTACCGCGTGGCGCAGCCGGTCGGGGTCGAGCGTGCCGGTCACGGTGATGTCTAGCTGAGACGCATAAACATCGTCGCCGTGACCCATTGCCGCGTTGGCGTGAAAGAACAATCCTTCCTGCAGGGGAGTCAGCGGCAAAACGTCAGCGATCCGCATATTGCCCCTCCAGTTCGTCGATCTGTTGTTGGCTCAGCCCGGCAAGTGTGATGTCCGACGGCGTGAGCCCGCCGCCGCCGTCGCGCACGTGGGTGCAGATGCCGGTCAGGGCGTCGAACCACAGTTGGGCGAGGCGGTTGATCTGGGTGTGGTCCAGTGTTGAGGGCGCCCAGGTCCAGGTGGCG
>NZ_SCRH01000063.1 GCF_004298145.1 Mycobacterium sp. | reverse complement strand
TCGCCACTAGCCCAATGGTGGCGACCCGCCGCGCCCGGCTCCGCCGCACTTGCGATCGCCACTAGCCCAATGGTGGCGACCCGCCGCGCCCGGCTCCGCCGCACTTGCGATCGCCACTAGTCTGAGCGCTGTGCGAGACGAATTGGTGTGGATCGACTGCGAGATGACCGGCCTGGATCTCGGTTCGGACAAGCTGATCGAGATCGCGGCGCTGGTCACCGACGCCGATCTGAACGTCCTCGGCGACGGAGTGGACGTGGTGATCCACGCCGACGACGCCGCCCTCTCGGCGATGGGCGACGTGGTGACCGAAATGCATTCGCGCTCCGGGCTGATCGACGAAGTGCGGGCATCCACCGTGGATCTCGCGACCGCCGAGGCGATGGTGCTGGACTACATCGGCCAACACGTCAAGCAACCCAAGACGGCGCCGCTGGCCGGAAACTCGATCGCCACCGATCGCGCGTTCATCGTGCGCGACATGCCAGCCCTGGACACGTTCCTGCACTACCGCATGATCGATGTGAGTTCGATCAAAGAACTCTGCCGGCGCTGGTACCCGCGGATCTACTTCGGTCAGCCGGTCAAGGGGCTCGCCCACCGCGCGCTGGCCGACATCCATGAATCGATCCGCGAACTGCAGTTCTATCGACGGACCGCGTTCGTCTCCCCACCGGGCCCGTCTACCAGCGAGATCGAGGCGGCGGTCGCCGCCCTTGGCGGTGGAAAAAACGCACCGGGACCAAGCGATTCGGCCGGCGCGCCGCCGAGCGGCTAGTATCTACAGTCGCTGCTCGTGCCGGCCCGCGGTCGGCACGCAGCCATGGTGGGTGTAGTTCAGTTGGTAGAGCGTCAGGTTGTGATCCTGAATGTCGCGGGTTCGAGTCCCGTCACTCACCCCACAGGTCAGAGGGTATTTTCGCCCTCTGACCTTTTTTCATCTGTGAGGACTCGTGACGTTAGCGTGTCGTTACGGCACTAAGACGGGTCGCGTCACGCAAACACAAGTTGTTGTGTTGCCGTCGCTTGTCCCATGCCAGGGATAGGCTCACGGACACAATGAACCAGATCAAGACAGGGCTTCCCCCGAATCCCACGATCAGCCAGGCTGCCGAGTTCTTCGGCGTCGACGAGAAGACGATCCGCCGCTGGATCGCGCAGGGCCGGTTGACGGCCTATCGTGTGGGGCCGCGCCTGATTCGCATCGACCGCGAGTCAATCATCAAGATGTGCAAGCCGATTGGATGCGCCGCCTAATGCCCACTAAGGCTCACTGGATTGTGGGCCTCTACATGGACGACAACGGCTACTACGGGTTCGACGGCGAGATGGACGCCGACACGTTCCTCACCGCAGCCCGTCACGTTGGGCGCAACAACGGACCGGGGCTGCTGCTCGACCTGTTCTGTCAGGGGAGCATCGACGTCGTGAAGCACCCCGAGCTGGTGGCCGATGTGTGGTCGTCGGCCGAGTTCCCGGTGAACAACCTTGACCCCTACATGTGGGTTGAGTTGTTCGACGAGGCTGGCTACACCCACGGCGGACAGCCCGCGCAGCGGCCCACCCAACCCATCGAGCTGTATCGCGGATGCCACCGCGAACGCCACCTTGGCATATCGTGGACCACCGATCCGGCGCGCGCGCAGTGGTTCGCCGACCGCGACCTCGGCAAGGGAATCGGCCACGTCTACGTCCACCGCGCCAAGCCGGGAGAACTGCTGGCCTACATCCACACCGAGCACGGTCGCGGCGAAGCCGAGTACGTCATCGACCCGAATTTCTTGAATGACGACAATGTTCACGAGGCCATCCTTGCGGGGGTGGCGTGATGACCTTCAGCAAGTTGCAGTGGCTCAAGGGCTTACACGGCGTCAAGATGAAGCCCAACACCTTCCGCGTGCTCGTGGCCATGTTCGACTACACCAACGAGCACGGGCGCCGTGCCTACCCTGGAAACGCCCGTCTGGCCCGCGATTGCTGCTGCTCGGTGAGCACCATCGAGCGGGCACTAGAAGAACTGGAAGAACTCGGCCTGCTACGTCGGGTATCACGTGGCGGGCGCAGCGGCAACGGCGCCCACTGGGCAGCCGAATACGAGTTGTTTCAACCCGTCAAATGGGGTGGGTCAACCCGTCAAAATGAAGATGTCAACCCGTCAGATCCGTGGGCTCAACACGTCACGGGTGACGACCCATCAGATCATGTACCAACAGATCATTACTCATCAGATCATGCATGCAGTGCCGCATGAATTCCGTTGTCCGTGCAATCTCACGTAAGTAGTCGGTTGCGTAAGCATGGCCTGGACAAGATGAGTTGTCGAATGGGTCGATTTGTCAGGTGACGTACCGACACCAATTACTTTAGAGCGGCCCCCGCGGCGAAGCCGGAGTAAATCGTGTTCGCTCCCGGTATTTGGGTGGTCATGACGTAAAGTTAGTAGTGAAGGATTACAGGAACAAAAAGGAAAAGTGGGACGACCAACTCTCTGGTTGCCGCTGAGGATTCCGGGATATCGTCCGGACTATCAATACCGTTTCACCGACGGCGCGATTCGCAACGGCAGCCGCAACATCATTCAAGACACCATCGACGGCGATTTCGTCTACGTGACGCTGGAATCGTACTGGGGCGAGCGCGACTACGTGAGTAAGGGCGAAGTGCTCGCCCGCGCCCATTTAGGGCCGCGGCTGTGGCGCTGCTGGGTGTGTGACAAGCACGTCGACATCCCGATCGACATCGTGCATTTGAACGGCATCAGCACCGACAACACCCCGGCCAACCTCGCCTACAAGATCGTTGAACACGAGGCGCGCAAACATGAACTGCGTTGCCTTGAGGCGCTGATGTCAGCCCGCCCGGTCGCACGCGCACCCCGCAGCGGATTCCGCGTCTCGGGCTACAGGCTCATCGAGCGCCCCGCCCGCTATTCACTCGCCGCATAAGGACACCATGATTACCAAAATTTCGACTGCTGGCACCGACGTGATTATCGCGGGCCGGCGCAATGGCGGATACGCCATCGAGCAGGGCACCAGCCATATCTTGCTCACGGCCAAAGAGGCCGCAGAACTCGCCCACGCATTACACGACGTACTACAACCGCGCATTTCCAGCCCGGCGAAAGCCCGTATCATGCGCTACCCATTAGAAAGCACACATGAATAAGACCATCCACGGCGCCGATTACGCCGCCGTCATTGCCGATTCCTTCGAGATCCTTCTGGACGACGATAAAGACCGCGGCCCGGTGATCGGGCTACGTGTCGACCCCGTTGACGCTCCCGCATTCATCATCCCCATGACGTATCAGGCCGCGAAGGATGTCGCGTTGAATATTGGTAAGGCTCTGCTGTTCGCAGCCCCGGAGCTTTTCACCCCCTAGAAGCCACGCGGAGCCCCGTTTAGCCTCTTGCGCCTGTAGATCCAGGCGAATACGCGTTGGACCGACGCTGCTTGGGCGTTGGCACGTGAAGTGTGCCCAACCATCCGGAAGCGATCACCAGCCAGGTCCTCCAAATCGCAGCGCCGCCTTCGTTGCATGGGATTTCATGGAGCCGTGAACCCAACTCACCCACCGGCTGACTGGTACAACGACCCCGAACACGCAGGTACCGAGCGCTGGTGGGATGGCCAACGTTGGACCGAGTATCGCCGTCCCGGAAGGCAGCCACCGCCGCCAGATGCTGCAGCGCGGGCAGCGTCGTTGATCGGGCAACCGATTCCACAGCCACCGGGATTCCCGCCGCCGCAGCACTACGCGCAGTTCGGGCAGAACCCGCTAGCGGCATGGCCCTACGGTCCGACGCAACCGCCGTCGGCCAGACGTGGCGCTATCGCTAAAAACAAACTGATCTCGGTAATAGTCGCAATTGGTTCACTGCTTGTGATTGGCGCCGTAGTTTCGGGTTCGCTGACCCATATTTTCCACGACGACCGCTGGTACAAAATGGGTCAAGAATCTGCCCGTCATGGGACCGCTCGTAACTTCTACGACAGGATGGGGATGGACCCAGAGAACGCCTGCGAACTCGATTACAGAACCCGGTTCATGTTCAGTTCGCCGCCCAAAGACTTCGATAAGGACGACTTCATGAAAGGCTGCATCGAAGGGCTCAAGTGAGATGCACGGCGTCGACCGGGCTGTCTAGTAGCGGGTAGTCAGGCCCAAGCGGCAAGATCATGCCGTGCAAATGTATCGGGAAAGCCACGCAGATGGGGCCGTCCAACCGGCTAATTGACATTAACCTAGCTTGCCTATTGAAACTATCGAACACCTGTATAGTAACGGGCCATGACCAAGCGAATCGCTCTCGCGCTGATCCTCACCGTCATCCCGTTCACCACGTCGGGGTGTTTCGCGCCCATCTGCACCCCCGGCGCAATGACGAACTGTGTGGTTTCGTAGCTCGCCTATGCGCCGCGATTCATCATGCGCTCGGGGGAGATGACCTGGCCCAGGCAGCCATTAAGGCAGAGGACCCGCTGAACAATGGATCGGAGGGGAATCCCGCCGTGCGCGTAATCCTGTTTCATGTGGACCGCGACCGGACCACCGCATATCTCGCAGGTGTCCTCTTCTAGCCAGTACTCCGACACGACGTGCTCCTAGCTCAGGTAAACGCAACTACACCTAGAAGGCTAGGGCAGGTTACCGACGCCGCCGTGTATTTCCCGCTGGCCAAGTCCCAGACGCACGTCACGCATATGCAGCAGGAGAGACCGACTAAGCGAGCTGTAGAACCACGACCAGCGGTCGGCATTTGTACTACACCTGGGCTTGCGCTCGATTGATCGGCAGCCAGAGAACTGGAACAAAGCGTTCCGGTGTTGAGGCCACCTGATCGTTACCACGCCCGTGCCAGCGAGTGCTTACGTGTTCAGCGCGTTGAACATTTGCCACTAATCTGTTGGATGGCAAGCACATTCAGCACATCGGCATGAGCTAGGCAAAGAGAACTGAGATCCGTTGGGGTACAGCTGATTCTCAGCGCGGTTTGCTGATCCCACGGTTGCATGGTGCCTGGTGACCAATCCCGTTGCCCCTTGATCCTTGGGGTGGAGGTGGCTGTAAATCCTTGGTCTGCAACGTATTTCACGACCCTTCGGGTCATGTCATGCGCGTGCCACGAATTCCGTTGTACCCCAACGGCTTTAAACCGGATTTGCGCAGGTCAGAGGCGGCTTCCCGGGCCTTCCTAACCTACTCTGTGCTCAGACAACGATGATAACTCGGGATGCACTGGCGCGCAATACCTTTCGCCAACTTATTTCGGAACGAAACGTACGCCAAACAAGGTGTCACATAAGGAGATTCATTGCGGTACCACCCAGACGCCTGCCCGAAGTGCAACACTCCAATTACCAAGATTCCCAACGGTGGCCGCCCGACGCGCTGGTGCTGCGAGGGATGTAAACGTGCTGGTGAGAGCGAGATGTCCCACCTGGATTCCCTGCTAAGGGTGTTCACCGAGGGCAAGTACGTCGACCGGCTGAATGGGCGCGACACCACCGATCGCGATGTCGTAATCGCCGAGATGCAAGCACGTTTCGACCACCTCGCCGGTGTGCCGAAAACTGGATCACAGCAACATATTTCAGAACACAGAGCTTAACCAATGTCGCGTCGCTACCAGACCCCCAAGCGCCCTCGGCAGAAATACCCGGTATGTCAGAGTCTCGTCGCCGTCGACAGATTGGGCCGCTACAGAAGTCACGGCCCCGGCTCCTGGCGCGGTGGCGAGGGCTGCGACGGCTCCTACCGCATGGCACAACCACCGTCATAGGGTGGAGAGAGCCGGGGACGAAGCCAGCGCCCCCGGTTCTCGACCAACGATAACAACAGACTTGGGTTAAACCCCTAGAAGTGCGCAGCACACTGCGCACTTCCCACGGCTGCGTCCCGCCGCTTATCCAAGGCCGCTCAACTTCTCGGTCACTGAGAAGTTGCCCGCCGACGATAACCCGCACACAGACAAGCCCACCACCCGACGCGTTGCCGCTCCTTAGTGACCCGCATTAATACGCGTCCGCTGGTCGTCCCACAACGACTATCGAAAGCAACACATGAATGTAAACAGGCTCAACGCTAAGGGCCGTGAACTGTGCGAGCGCTTAGACAACTTCAGCACAGAAGTGGAGAACAACTCCACCTTAACCGAAGCGCAAAAAGACAAAGCCTTCACCGATCTGAAGGCGGAATTTAAAGCGTGGGAAAACGAACACGCTGCCTACGAACATGGACAGGAATTCCTAAAGAAAATGGGTACTAATCCCGCAGGCATTGGGGAGAAGCCCAACGCTCAACTGTTTGACGGCCTGGTGGCCGATAAGAACATCACCCACACGGGTGGTCAACTCGCGCCCCTGACATTTGACGGTAAGGCGCTATCAGCCATCGGCAGCTCGTATGAGACCAACCAGCCCATTCGGGTCAAGGCATTCTCCGCGGAAACCAAGACGCTCACCACCTCCCTGTCGTCGATGACCGGACTGCTGCCGGCGCAGCTTCATCCCGGAGTAGTCGAGCGTGTCTGGGATGTCCGGGTGGCTGATCTGCTGCCCGCCATCACCGCGGATTCCTCGTCCTACGAATTCCTCAAAGACACCACGACTTCCGCCGCGCAGGCCGCCGTTGTCGGCGAGGGACAGACCAAGCCCCAAGTGGACATCACGCTGACGTCGCAGACGTTCAACTTCGCGAAGATCGCCGGGTTAATCAAGCTGAGCCGGGAACAGATCTCCGATTTCTCTCAGGCTCTTGGCTATTCGATCACCCAGCTTCAGCGCAACATCATCTCCGCGGAGAATCACCAGCTGCTCTACGGCGACGGGTCGACCAATTCCGATGGTTCGGTGAATATGACCGGCCTTGCTCACATCTCGGGTATCGGCACCCACACCGCTGGAACCCTGTCGGGGACCGAGAGCCACCTGGACTCGATTTTGAGCGCTATCGACGCCATGCGTACCGGCGCCGCCCTGGCCTCGCCCACCTTCGCCCTGGTCCACCCGACCACCTGGCACGCGATCTGCCTGGAAAAGGACGGGTTGAACCGCTCGCTCGTTTCACCGGACCCGACCCAGGACACCGCACTGCAGGTCTGGGATGTGCCGGTGAAGCTGTCCACCGATGTCGTCAAGGGCGACCTGTTCATGGTGGACACGACCAAGATGGGTTACGTCGTTGTTCGTGAGGGTCTGGTCATTAATGGGCCCAGCCACGACAGCGACGATTTCAGCCGCAACCTGGCCTCCTGGGTCGCCGAACTACGTGAAAACCTCGCAGTGGTCCGTGCCTCGGCGGTCTACCTGCTGCAGGGCCTGCCCACGAGCATCACCGCCCCGTGATTCTCTACCGAGATCGCCCGCGCCGGGCTCGAGTAATCCTTCCCGGCCGGGAGATCCACGGCGAGGCACCCCCACCTGACGACGAATCCCTCGTGATCGTCGGCACCGAGGATCGAGAACCGATCAGTCGACCGGGGCGCCGTCCACGCAAGTAAAAACCCTTCCCAGCCCCATGCCGTAGAAACTAGGGGCTGGTAACACCAGTGGTGCTAGGCATGCACGCGACTGGTAAACAAGCCGCAATAGTTATTGCCTTTCGATTGCGGCATGTACGTAGACGCTTTTTGAGGTCCTTGTCTGCCTGTTAGTTGGGCGTCTGCAGCTTGGCCGGGGAATGAGTCTCTAACCTTGGCGGGTGATTCGCTCATTCTCCGGCCCCTAAACTTTCGCCCTGACGCGCCTTCCCCCACAGGTTGCGCGGGTGAAATCCGGCGCGAGTATTTCTCCTATTCCGAGCGCGTCGGGCCGGGTGGCGCCTCTGGGTGCGCCCCCGGCACATTCTTCCCGCATGGAAACAATGGGGTCTCGCATGCGGGCAAACGTGGGAGCCGCGTAGCCCATACAACTCCACGAATGACGCGCGGCTCCCACACTCCCAACTTTTTCCTTTCAGTCCATCCCGCAAAACGCCATATACTGGTAATCATGAATATTGAAATCCCGCTCGCAAGCAAGGGCGACAAGATCAAGCCACTATTCGGCAAGTCGTTCACGGTCACCGATATTGACTTGCCCATGGGCACGCTCTCCCCAAGACAATGGGTGCTTCGTGGTCTCGATAAATTCGGTATCGAGCGCACCCACACCTTCGTGGAGGGCGATAAAACTACACTGTTTGAAAAGGTGCTCTGAGCGCCACGGAGAGCGGTTTTCTCCGTGTTAACGATAGAGCCCCATACTGGAGAAACACAAAGAGCCGCCAGAATTAAATCTGGCGGCTCTTTTCGTGTTTCTGGGCTATTTCCCCCTATGCCCAAAAGTGTACTCCGCTTTATGCTCCGACTCATCGCGCACTAGTTCATCGAACTTGCTTCTAAGTAGTCGGGTATCGGCGCCGTACCACTCTGCGCACTGCTGGCAATACACCGATGTCCGCTCGATGTCGCCCTCCCGTGGCCATCCTTCGTGGGCGTGTCCAGGTAGCGCGATCTGGATGGGTTGATGGGCCGCTGTTTTGGTCAGTCGCCCGATGCTATGCGCCTCCTGGCACAACAGGTTGCAGTCGCCTATCCCGGCGTCGCTCATGGGTTGGTCATCACCGCTCATGGCAATTCCAGGCCCGCGGTCTCGTCAATCATCTCCTCTGGCAATCCGGCTTCGCAGAGCGTCTGCCGCAATCCCAGAATCATCTGCCGAACGTCCTCGGGCATCTCCGAATCATCCAGTTGCCGACGCATCGCCGCGATGTTGCTCAGCTGCTCCGCTAGTAGGTCGAACTGCGCCTTTGCCTCGGCTCCCTCCGCCGTAAAGTTTTGGCCCACCCAGATCCGAGCGCCCGACTGGTGTACCTCGTGGGCGGGCATGAGGTGTCTAACAGCGTCCAGCTCTTCGCCGCTAAAGGAGTGGGTCTCACCGCCGCGCAGGCAGTCCGCCGCCTTGGTGAGGATGCGCAGGACAGCCGCTTCGTAGTCCTCGCCGTCTTGCAGGCAGTCATGCACATATCCGAGATCGTCTCTGTCTGTGTATGTCTCGTTGATGGCATCGCGCCAGAGGTCCGCGTAGGTGGGTTCGTCGGCAGTTTGCTTGGCCTCGGTCATCCGGCCGACAGTAGCCGCCTCATCGAGGCCCGTCAACAACGAGATACGTTGAACAGCAAAGGAATTCCGTACCAAACATACACACTGAATTCCCTACCGACTCGGTACGCTTATGCCTGCCCTATTCGTCGCGCTGCGGGCGGTAGGCGATGATCACGTTGTCGGATCGCGTAGGCGGCTTCTGGCTCTCCTATGTTCCGCCCTGGCTTGCCGCAATTTGACGTGAAGGACACGCACGTCGGCTCGTGCCGCTCATCACCTAGTCGCGCCTCGACCCACTAGGGGATCTAACGGGTGAGGTGTCCTTACCTGGTATAAAAGCTCCGATGGACGGCCAACGGGCACAAAAGCCGAAGTGGTGGGAGCCGGCTCCCGAGAAGAGCGCCA
Source organism: Mycobacterium sp. (assembly GCF_004298145.1). Lineage (GTDB taxonomy): Bacteria > Actinomycetota > Actinomycetes > Mycobacteriales > Mycobacteriaceae > Mycobacterium. The sequence continues at coordinate 38,298 of NZ_SCRH01000063.1, read as the reverse complement.
ATTTCCCAGCTGAGACGTGCTTAACGCAGTGCGGTAAAAACAGCGGGTTCCGGCCACAGCCGAGGTTCGACGACCCCCAACGTCCCGAGCTCACACTGTCAGTCCTAGAGGGCCGTTACGAGGTTGCCGACGCCATCCGTGCGACGTTCCGTCGTCCCGCCCGGTTGAACGATCGCGCTAGGTACTTCATCGTTCGGAATCTGACGGAACACCAATACTGGGCGTTCAGTAGTCCGTCGAAAGGGATTCCTACTCACGGCAGCATTTCCGCGCCGATTCGGGAGCGAAGTCTAGATAGACATCGCGCATGGTGGTCGGCCGATGGGCGTGTCACACTTGAGGAAATCGCCGAATCTGTGCATGAGGAGGAGGGAGGTTCGAACGGTTGATGCTTCTACGACGCCGACGGGCCGATCCCTTCGCGTGGGTGGACGATCTTCTTGGGCCGTCGGGTGAGCCGAAGTCCCTCGTCCCGATCGCCGGCCACTCATACCTGCTAAAGCTCGGCCGAGGCGCGATCTTGTACTGGGTATTTGACGAGCCGGACGAAGAGACGGCCTACACGTTGTTTGTGCGTCTCACCGATAAAGAGGCTCATGCGGTGCATGAAGCCGACTACTTGGTGGGGATGTTGGAACCCGTACGCGGCAAGCTTAAGTTCCCAGGTGCGCTATTGATGGTGCAGCACAGGGGAAGCAAAAAAATTGCCGTTCGGCGCTTTATCATTCCGTCCGACGATAGCGAATACGAGTTCGTCAACGATTTGATTTACGCTGCAAGCTACGCATCCGACTACAACAAAGAAGTTAACTTCGGGCTGGCGGCAGACTCTCATAACCTTCGCGACAAGATGACCCAGCTTGAAACAGAGAAGTGGGCGCTCCAAGCAGAAACGCGGGAACTGAAAGCGAAAACGCACCGGCTGAAGGAGCGACTTGCTCGCTTGGCGGACGACCAGCTGCGAGCAACCAAACCCGAAATTCAGCTTGCAGAATCTCTAGGGAGGTTGGTCTCGGTCGCTTCCTAAGTGCCCGCTGCTCTTCGGCCGTTCCGACCTCACGACCCCACGTTTAAGGGGCTTTCTGCCTATCTGTCGTATTGCGGGCGCTAGGCCCGAACGGCCTGGTGCACGACTTCCGCCGCGTCGGTATCGTCGTTCATCCCTTCGCCAGTTCCGACAGTTTGTCGGCGATAAGGATGTCGCGTTCCTGCGCCGCAATCTGGTAGCGCATAGACATTGCCGGGGTGGTGTGCCCGATCCGGCTCATAAGTTCCTTGGTGGTCGCCCCAGCGTGGGCTGCCAATGTCGCCCCGACATGGCGCAAATCGTGGACCCGCATCTTCGGCTTGCCAACGCTGGCGAAACCGTTCTTTACCGACTTGGTGAACGCGGTTTGCGACAGCCGCAACCCCCTAGTTGTGGTGAACACCAACGATTCAGGACCCTTGCCCGTGTGCGCCTTCATGTGCGCCCGCAGAATCTCCGCGACGTGCGGGGGAACTGTCACGTCCCGAATGCCAGCGTCCGTCTTGGGCGGCCCCACCTCTAGCGTGCTTTTGCCCCTGGTCGTCACGGTGGTCGCCGCCCTGCTGATGCTCAACGTCATTCTCTCGCCGGCCGTGTGAACATCCTTGCGCCGCAACTCGATTAACTCCCCGAACCGCAGGCCGCACCATGCCGCCACGGCTACCGCAGCCCGGTAGTGCTCAGGCACGGACTCTGCCACCTTGACCAGTTCAGCGGGCGTCAAAGGCTGCACGTCGCGGGGTCTCGGCGGCTTCCCGGCCTTTTTGTGCTGGCAGGGGTTTTCCCGCGCGGCCCTCTCCTCCACGGCGGTGCTATAGATGGCTTTGAGCAACTGATAAGCCTGCGCGTTGCTGGTAGGGGTGCTGTATTCGCCGCCCAGCCAACCCCACCACTTGTTAACCCGCTCGGGCGTAATGGCGGTAAGCAACTCATCACCCAGATCGGGAAGTATCCGGCTATCCAACAACCGCGTGTACAGGGCGTGCGTCTTGGGCCGAAGCGGGCGGTCGTTGAGGATTTGACTCTCAAGGCGGTATTCGGCATCCATCCACCGCCACGCGTACTCGCGCAGAGTCATTCCCGCCGATTTCTTCAGCGCGGCCCGAGTCTGCGGCGAGGTCCACTCCCCCCGGTCAAGTAGCCTGCGCTCATGTGCCAGCCAGCCCTCCGCGTCAATCTTGGAGTCGAACGTTCTCGTGGCGAAGTACACGCAGCCGTCGTCGGCGGTGTAGGAGGCGCGGATATTTCCGCTCGGCAGGGTACGCAGCGTGCCCCACGTGCGCCGCTGGGGCTTCTTTCTGGTCGTCGTCCTGGCCATGTAGGCAACTTAGCAGACCATCGTGTCGTTAGCGTGTCGTTAATGCTTCCAATAATGGCTGCTTACCAGGCCTTCTGTCCGGTCATGTCTCTGGCAGTTCCCGACTGAAAAGATAGATTGAAGTGCATAGATGGCCAATTTTCACCTGCAGGTTGTGATCCTGAATGTCGCGGGTTCGAGTCCCGTCACTCACCCCACTGGTCAGGGAGCATCGCCGCTCCCTGACCTTTTACGGTGGTAGCGACTCCGCGCACCGCTGTTGCACCCGTGAGTGGAAACCAGTGAACAGACAACGTCCCGTCTCGCCCACGATGCGAGCGACGAAAACCGTCATCGCGGCGGTCGCGTTGCTCGTCGCGGGCTGCGGCGGGTCGAGCCACACGGCGACCACTGTCATATCGACCCCGCCGGCGGAAACGAAAACGGTGACGAAGACCGTCACCCCGCCGCCTCCGCCGGGACCGAAGACGGCCATCGAGGCCAACGGCACCTACATCGTCAACAAGGAGATCGCGGCGGGCACCTATCGCACCGACGGCGGCAAATACGGGTGCTATTGGGCGAGGCTGCGCAGTTTCGACACCAACGACATCATCGACAACAACGTCGGCGACGGCCCGCAGGTGGTTCGGATCTTGCCGACTGATACCGCGTTCATGACCAGAAGCTGCGGAAGCTGGCACAAGATCGACTGACCGCACCGGTCAGGTGTTGGCGTTGCCCGCCTTCCACTGCGGCCACGGGATGTTCCAGTCGCCCAGCCCCTCGATGCCCGGCAGCGTCGGCCCCACGGTGTGCACCACCTCGACGATGTCACCGCTCTTGCTGCGGTCGTAGAACCATTCGGCGTTGCTCGGACTGACGTTCAGGCATCCGTGACTGGTGTTGGAGTGGCCTTGGGCGCCCACCGACCACGGCGCGGAGTGCACAAAGACTCCGCTATAGGACATCTGCGTGGCCCAGTCGACTTCGGTGCGATATCCGTTGGGCGAGTTGACCGGAACCCCATACGTCGAGGAATCCATGATCATGTGTTTGAACCGCGCCCCAATGATGTAGACACCGTTGGCCGTTGGCGTGCTGTCCTTGCCCATCGACGTCGGCATGGTCTTGACGACTTCACCGTTCACCCGCACGGTCACCGTCTTCGTGGTGTCGTCGGCCGTCGAAATCACCTCGTCGCCGATGGTGAAGTGCGTCTTGACGTTGTCCTCACCGAACATGCCGTCGCCCAGATCCACCCCGTAGGTGTTGACCGCCACGTCGATGGCGGTTCCCGACTTCCAGAAATGCTCTGGACGCCAACGCACTTCGCGATTGTTGAGCCAGTAGAACGCACCCTCCACCGGCGGGTTCGTGGTGATGGTGATGGCTTTCTGTGCCGCCGCGCGGTCCGCGATGTTCTCGTCGAAGCGGATCGCCACCGGCTCGCCGATGCCCACCACCTCGCCGTCGACCGGACTGACGTAGGGCATGGTCAGGTGGGCGGGTGAACTGGTCTGGAAGCTCATCTGCTTGTTGGCCGCGCCGCCCAACCCGGTCGCCGTCACGTTCAGCGTGTAGCGCCTGTTGTAGCCGAGTGGCTCGGTGGTCGCCCAGCGCAGGCCGTCGGCGCTCAATTTCCCGCTGATTGACTTGCCGTTTTCGTTGACCATGGTCACCGACGCGAGCACGCCGTCGGCGACGACCACCGTCACCGGTGCATCGACCGTCACGCCGACGGCGCCGTCGGTCACCGAGGAGGTGAGCTTGGGGACCAGCAGGTCGGCGAACGGAGTGCCCTTGTCGAAGATGACCTTCGCCGGCGCCGCCGCGTGGTTGCCGCCGCAGGCAACGCCAAACACAGCAACCGTGACGATCACGACTGCCAGCCACGATCGGCGTCCACGCAAAGACGTCATCCAGTGACCTTCCATTCAATTCTCGAAGTTGGTCACCGCTGACCTCGCTGCGGGCATTCTAGTGGGTTTTACCGACTCCACATGCCCACACCGGGTCCGGCGGCCGTTCGGTGTCGACGCCGCAATGAATTCGTCACTCAGGCGACGTCAACGACGCCTCCACACGCCGGCTACGCGGGTTGCCCCGCCGAACTGCGCCAGGGCACGTTGGGTGAGCTGGACGCCGCCTTCGGTACCGATCGGGCGCCATTCTTCGGCACGGTGTGATAGCCGCGCAAAAATACTGTGCAGCAGCGTCTTTCGTTGACCGGCATGACCCCGCGGCCAAAACACCGACGAGGACCGGGCGATGGCCGGCCTGGCGAGGGTGCAGCGCCTGGCGGCCCACCCGCGACTCGGCAGCTATCCTGGGAAACGGTCGGGATTTCACTACGCGGCACAACGCCTGTTATTGTCGCCTACGCGGTCTCGGCCGACCACAAGCGCCGTTAGCTCAGTTGGTAGAGCAGCTGACTCTTAATCAGCGGGTCCGGGGTTCGAAACCCTGACGGCGCACAGCTCGTAGGCGGTGCCTAGCCTCTCTAGCTAATCTGATCCATCCTTAATGGCTCGGCCCCAGTAGGCCGACACCCTCGACGTGAATTCGGCCACGGGGCCCACGTACTTGCCCTCGACCGTGCTCGCTCGTGCCTACCCGAATTGGTCGGCGCCCACGCACCCGCCCAATCCCCCGGTCGTCGATCGCCGTCCATGGTCTTCCTCCGGGCGCCTGCGGCCGGCGCAAAGATCGCTTGGGGGTTCCCCGGACGGGCGGCGATCCTTGACATGACTTTTGGAGGGTCTTGCGGAGGAGCGCGCGTTCGCGCCTTCGCGCAGGGAGCGTGAATCGTGAAAATTACATGCCTTCAACGGTGGTCATTCTGCTTCCAGCGCCTAGAGTCGGCACATGGCGGACCGCGGAGCAATGATCAAAACCTGTGCGGGTAACGAGTGGTTCAACACGAACGCCGACGAGATCCGAGCGCTGGTCGACGCGGCGACCGGCGAATGCGAACGCGGCTACTGCGACGTCGCCGACATGGTCGTGAATCAGCGCTGGGCCGACGACATTCCGGTGTACGTGTTGAGCGACCGCGTCAGCGGTTCCTGACGCGACGCACCGTCACCACCACGACAAGGACCCCGACACCGGCTAGCGACGCCAGCACCACGGGTTTCTGCACGAACCCGATGACCCGGGCCTTGAGGTCGTCGGCGAGGTGACGCGGGTTCGCCCGCTCGGCGAGGGCATCGACGGTGGCCGCCAGCTGATCGCGGGCGACGTCGATGTCTCGCTTGATGGCTTCGGGGTCGCGGTCCGCCACTGTGTCCTCCAAGTCGCCCACTATCCGGCTCATGCACCTGCCCGAACTACCCTAGATCAGCTGGCGGTAACCCCGACGCTCCGGTGAACAGAAAGGGACCCACCTTGACCGAGACCACGCGGCTTGCACCGGGCGACAAGGCGCCCTCCTTCAGCCTGCCCGACGCCGACGGCCACAAAGTGTCCTTGGCCGACTACAAGGGGCGGCGGGTCATCGTGTATTTCTATCCGGCGGCCTCGACTCCCGGGTGCACCAAGCAGGCGTGCGACTTTCGGGACAGCCTGGCCGAGCTCAACGGCGCCGGCCTCGACGTGCTCGGCATCTCCCCCGACAAGCCGGAAAAGCTCGCCAAATTCCGTGACGCGGAGGGGCTGACGTTCCCGTTGCTATCGGACCCAGACCGTAAGGTGCTGACGGCCTGGGGCGCCTACGGCGAAAAGCAGATGTACGGCAAGACGGTCACCGGCGTCATCCGCTCCACGTTCGTGGTCGACGAGAAGGGCAAGATCGCCGTCGCGCAATACAACGTCAAGGCCACCGGGCACGTCGCCAAACTTCGCCGCGACCTATCGGTCTAGACAGTCGCCGATGACGGCGGCTTCCTTGTACTCGGTGATCGGCCGCGCGATCCCCTGTTCGTCGCACACCCGCTGCAGCTTCTCCAGCGTCTCGTCGATCCCCGGGCCACGCGGCCTGCCGGGGGTGAAGGTCGCCGGAAGGTGCTGCATGCCCTGGATCACGCCGATGGTCGGATAGTGCACGGTGCCTTCGGGTTCGCAGCTGTAGTCGGGCATCCGGTCGAGCACCGCCGTGAGCATCGACTTGAACACGACCCGCGCGACATTGGAGCCGATGCAGCGGTGGATGCCGAGCCCGAAGCTGAAGTGCCGGTTGTTCTTACGACCGAGGTCCAACTGATTCGGATCGGGGAACACCGCGGGATCGCGGTTGGCCATCGCCCACGACAACCACAGGCGATCGCCCTCCTTGAACTGCGTGCCCGCTATTTCGAGATCGGCGGCGATCGTGCGGCCGTCCCCCGGAGCAGGCGTGAAGAAACGCAGGAATTCCTCGGTCGCCGAGTCGAGCAACGTTTCCGAATCTCGCCTCAGCAGTTCGCGCTGCCCGGGATTTTCGCCTAGCCATTCGAGTGCGTGCGCGGTCAGCGCGGTCGTCGTGTCAAAACCTCCGCCGATGATCAGGCTGAGCATTCCGAGCAGTTCGCTGTCGGGGGCGGGTTCGCCGTCGATCTTCAGGCTTGCCATCGCGTCCACCAAGCCGGGGCGTGGGTTCTCACGAATCTCGAGGAGGTGGTTGAACAGGTCCATTCCCATCGCCAGCGTCTGCTCCAAAACCTTGGGGGCTTCCGGGGAATCGGCGGGAGTGTAGACATTGGCGTGGGCCGGCTCGCAATAGAGCCGCCACTTCTTCAGAGGAACGCCCATCATCGCCAGTGTCAGGACGGCGGGCACGACGTTCGCGAGATCGTCGACGAAGTCGATCCGCCCGACTTCGATTTTCTCGTCGATGCTCGCCCGCACGATCTCGTCGACAAATGGCACCCAGCGCTTGATGGCTGCCGGCGACATGTAGGGGTTGAGGACGCTGCGGTAGGCGGAGTGCTCGGGTTCATCCATCTCGAGCATGCCGCCACGGACGCCGGCGCCCTGCGGCAGCGTGGGAATGGTGATGCCCTTGTAGCCGGTGCCTTTTCCGGTGACGTCGTGGTCGTTGGACACGTGCGGGCATCGAGCGAGCTCGAAGACCTCCGGGTTGCCCGCGGCCACCCAATGTCCGTCGTAGGTGTCGGTCCACGCCAGCGGGCACCGGGCGTGCATGTCCTCGGTGATCGCGGTGAACCGCTCGCGGTACTCCGGGGTGTGGCGATCGAAGTGGTAACGGTTGGTCTTGGTGCGCGTGGTGCCGGTCAGGGGGTCTTCCGTACTCACGGTGGCGTCTCCTGCGGACGTTATCTGTAACAGGTTGAGAGGTGTGAAGGACTGTCACATACGTGACTTTTCGGGTGGTTTTGTTCGTGGGGAACAGTGTTATCTGTAGCGGTGTCACTGACGTTGGCTGGTGCTGAGGGATCGTGTGGTGCGGGTGGAATGCCGCGGAACTGTGCGACGCGGACCGCACACAAACGCGCGGTCAAGTTCGGGCGGCATTTCCAAAGACGGCGACATGGCGAGTGAAGCTATTGGGCCGGCGGCTACGCCAGCGAGCGACCGCGCGAGCGACGAGGCCCAGGCCAGCGAGCCCCGCGAGTGCGACTACCAACGGCCCGGTTGCGAGTGCGGCTCCTGCGACTGCTCCGCCGACCCCCACAGCGTCGAGGCCGTACCCGAGCGCTGGCTTTAACTCTCCGCGCTTCGCGACCATCTTCTGCGCAGCACCGTTGACGCTGTTGGCAATCTCCTGCGTCGTCGCGACATCGAGGCCCGGCGTTTCGTTGCCGTCCCCGGCCTGCAGCAGCTGCTCCGCCCTGAGGATCCCCTCCGAGACGGCTTTACGCCACACCTCGAAGTCTCCACTTCGTCGAATGGCGACGACATCGGTCAACTCTAGGCCGATCGGGTCAGGCAACTGGCATTCGATCACTCGTGAATAGAGGCGATTCTCGGGTGCGACCCCTACCACCTTTTTGCGTAATTCCGTGTTCACCATCTGACACAGGGCTCGGAGTAGCGAATTGTGTGCGTGCGACGGCAGGTAGGGTTCGAACTCTCCTCCTACAGCGGAGATTTGGGCTGCCAGATCTATCGCGGCGCGCCGTGCGTAGCTGATCTCGAACCAGTCCGGTGGCATCCGTGGGAACTCTGCATCGACTGTGTCGGCGATTGCGCTGAGTTCGACTATCAGGTCGGTAGGTAGGTCAACTTCCTCGGCATAGGGGACGATGATCAACACGTCATTTTCAAAGAGCGAGGCAAAGGGGGCCAGCCGTGAGATCGTTTCGGCGGCTGCCGCTCGCTGGATCTCGATCGTATCCGCCATTCCCAAGGGCAGGGCGGGAGTCAACGCGGCCGCCCCAAAAAGCGGATCGGGGAGCGCGATGGCGTCGCAGTAGAGCAGGTGTCGCAGGAACTGCGCATGCAACAGTTCCGCTCGTACGTCGGCGGTGGCGTGGCGAGGCGGCAAACTCCGCCAGGCGCCGGCTAGTTCGCCCCCTGGGTCACCTAGCCACTGTGCAAGCGCATACGGACGGATCGCGTGCGGCTTCGCTTCAGGAGGTGTCCAGTCTGTCGCCCACTGACGCCAGGCGTCCAAGAAACTGGAGACGCGGGCGTCGACCTGCCCTCTACTAATGTTGGCTGCGAGGTTCGGATAGTCGTTCGTACCTTTGGTGCCGAATACCTCGTTGATGAGGTTGACAACTGTCGTCATCGAGTTCCCCTCGCCGAGGCTGTCGATCTGGCGGCCGAACACGTCCCTGAACTCTAGTTGCGTTGGTTGGATGTCGAGGCCGTTCCGACCCTGAGTTCAGGGTTGCTTTGGCAGGTGACGCCGTCCTCGCAACGGTGGCGCCACAAGTTCATCGCTGGAGGGTCGGAGTCTGCCCTAGCGGTTGAGGCGGCCCGGCAGCGTCGGCAGCCGCCCAACCCATCACCGCTAATCGGACGCCTCGTGTCGAATCACGTTGACCGCCATCATCCGACGCCCTACGCATGTGTAGCGACCGGCAGCTCCATCCTCACGTCATACCCATGTAGCCCACGGCATCACCTGCACTGATACTCAGGGAGCCCCAGGCTCTTACGGATAACGACCGAGTGGCTGCGGATACAAGCAGTATGCGGCGAGACTGTCGGTCTCGTTAAGCATTCTGGCGGTCGAGTTTTCCCGTCAGGCCAGGTTGGCCAGCAGCAGCGCCTCGCTGATCGCCGCGCGTTCCAGCACCCCCAGGTGCAGGCTCTCGTTGATGCTGTGCGCCTGGGTCCCCGGATCCTCCACACCGGTGACGAGGATCTTCGCCCGCGGGAAGGTGGCGGCGAATTCGGCGATGAACGGGATCGACCCGCCCATGCCCATGTCGATGGGCTCGGCGCCCCACGCCTGCCGGAACGCCGCGCGGGCCGCGTCGTAGACGTCGCCGTCGGCCTCGATGGCGTAGGGCTCGCCGATGTCGCCGCGGGTGACGCTGACCCGCGCGCCCCAGGGGGCGTGGATTTGCAGGTGGGCGGCCAGGGCGTCCAGGTGCGCCGCGGCGTCACCGCCCGGGGCGACGCGCATGCTGACCTTGGCCCGCGCCCGCGGGATCAGCGTGTTGGACGCCTTCTCGATGGGTGTGGTGTCGATGCCGATCACGGTGATCGCGGGCTTGGCCCACAGCCGCTGCGGCACGGAGCACGAGCCGATCTCGGACACGCCGTCGAGCAGACCCGAGTCGGTGCGAACCCGCTCGGGCGGATACTCGGGGTAGTTCAGCGCGGCGATGTCGGTTTCATGCAGGCCGTCCACCGCCACGTTGCCGTCGTCGTCGTGCAGGCTGGCCAACAACCGCACCAGCACACTCAGCGCGTCGGGCACCACCCCGCCCCAGATGCCGGAGTGCAGGCCGTGGTCGAGGGTGGCGACCTCGACCACGCAATCGACCAGGCCGCGCAGCGACACGGTCAGCGCGGGTGTGTCCGTGCTCCAGTTGTCCGAGTCGGCGATGACGATCACATCGGCGGCCAGCGTGTCGCGGTGAGCGGCGAGCAGTTGGCCGAGTGAGGGCGAGCCGGATTCCTCCTCGCCTTCGACGAAAACGGTCACGCCCACCGGTGGTTGACCGCCGTGCGCCCGAAAGGCCGCCAAATGTGTTGCGATTCCGGCCTTGTCGTCGGCGCTGCCGCGACCGTAGAGCCGTCCGTCACGTTCGGTGGGCTCGAAAGGTGGCGACACCCATTGGCCGCGGTCGCCCTCGGGCTGCACATCGTGGTGGGCGTAGAGCAGCACGGTGGGCGCGCCGGGCGGCGCGGGATGACGCGCGATGACCGCGGGCGCTCCGCCCTCGCTGACGATCTGCACATCGCCGAAACCGGCCTGCGACAACAGATCCGCCACCGCCTGGGCGCTGCGGTGCACCTCGGACCGGCGGCCGGGATCGGCCCACACCGATTCGATGCGCACCAAGTCCTCCAGGTCCCGCCGCACCGACGGCAGCACCTCGCGGACGCGCTCAACCAGATCGCTCATGGGATCGAGGCTAGTCGGCGGTCGTCTCCAGGATGGCCACCGCGGCGGCGGTGTCCCCCTCGTGCGTCAGCGACACGTGAATCGTCACGTCGGCCAGATGTTTGGCGATGTCGCCGCTCAACCTGACCCGGGGCCGTCCCCACATGTCGGTGACCACCTCGATGTCGCGGTGGATGTCCTCGGGCAGCACGGGCCGCTGAGCGAACCGCGATCCGGACCAGGCCTTGATCACGGCCTCCTTGGCGGCCCATCGGGCCGCGAGGTGGCGCGCCGCCGACGAACTCTTGTCTGACGCGTCGCGGCGCTCACCCGGGGTGAACGTCTCGGCGAAGACGGTTCCCGGCTGGTCGACCTGCTCGGCGAAATCAGGAATGGAGACGAGATCGATCCCCACACCGACAATTCCCATGGGACGCCAGGCTAACGGATGGCCGTCATCCGGCGGAGACCTGGTAGGCGTCGCCGTCACCGAGGCGCGCGGCGGGGTCCAGCAGCATCGCCGCCTCCTGACGCTTCTCCGGCGCGCCGTGGTCGAAACGACGGTCCGGTGGCCGCTCGTACATCGGCGCACCGCCGGCAATGGCCGACGCGAGTCGACGCTGACCGGCCAGCACACGGGCGTCCGCGCGTCGCTGGTAGTCCGCACGCTGCGCCGGGTCGAGCGCAGCGATGAACGCCTGCGGGTGCACCAGCGCGACCAGGCCCGAAACATGGCCGAAGCCAAGGCTGGTCACCAGCCCGGCCTTGAGCGGGAACTTCTCACCGAGCCGCAGGGTCTCGCGCACCCAGACGAAGTGGGCCGAGTCGGACAGTTCGTCGTCCACGCAATCCAGGCTGCGGTTCGGCGGGATCACCCCGTCGCGCAGTATCTGGCACAGGCCCATCATCTGGAACACCGCCGCGCCACCCTTGGCGTGCCCGGTGAGGCTCTTCTGCGACACCACGAACAGCGGAGCACCGTGGGAGCGGCCCAGCGAATCGGCCAGCCGCTCATGCAGTTCGGTCTCGTTGGGATCGTTGGCCAGGGTCGACGTGTCGTGCTTGGAGATGACCGCGATGTCGTCGGCACCGACGCCCAGCTTGCCGAGCGAGCGCGCCAACTGCGATTCCTTGCCGCCGCGGGCGGCGCCCAGTGCGCCCAGCCCCGGGGCCGGGATCGAGGTGTGCACGCCGTCGGCGAACGACTGCGCGTAGGCCACCACCGCCAACACGGGCAGGCCCATCTTGAGCGCCAGGTCGCCCCGCGCGAGCAGGATGGTGCCGCCGCCCTGCGCCTCGAGGAATCCGAGCCGCCGCCGGTCGTTGGGCCTGGAGAACTTCGAGTCGTGGATGCCGCGACCCCGCATCATGCCGGTGTCGGCGGTGGCGGCCATGTCACCGAAGCCGATGATGGCTTCCAGCGTCAGGTCGTCGAAGCCGCCGGCGACCACGAGCTCGGCCTTGCCGAGGCGAATCTTGTCGACACCCTCTTCGACCGACACCGCCGCGGTCGCGCATGCGCCGACCGGGTGGATCATCGCGCCGTAGCTACCGACATAGCTCTGAATTACGTGCGCGGCAACGACATTCGGCAGAACTTCCTGCAAGATGTCGTTCGGCTTGTTCCGGCCGAGCAGGTTGCCGTGATACATGGTCTGCATCGACGTCATACCGCCCATACCGGTGCCCTGCGTGCTGGCCACCAGGCCGGGGTGCACCCACCGCATCAACTCGGTCGGGGTGAATCCCGAAGAGAGGAACGCATCGACGGTCGCGACGATGTTCCACAGCGCCACCCGGTCCGTCGAGCTGGCCATGTCCTGGCTGATGCCGAACACGGTCGGATCGAACCCGGTGGGGATCTGCGCGCCGACGGTTCGCGACAGCTTGGTCTTGCGCGGCACCCGGATCTCGGTGCCGGCCTTGCGGATGACCTGCCAGTCACTGGAGTCCGGCACCGGCCGGATGACCGTGTGCTCCGGATCGAACTCGACGAAGGCGCGAGCGTCGGCCTCCGACGACACCACGAAGGCGAAGTCCTTGTCCAGGAACACCGACACCAGCAGCGGCGACGCGTGATCGGGGTCGATCGCGCCGTCATCGACGAACTCACGGATGCCCACCCTCTCGACCACGATGTCGTGGTAGCGCTCGACCAACTCGGACTCGTCGACCAAGTCGCCGGATTCGGTGTCGTACCAACCGGGTTGGGGATCGTCTTCCCAGCGGATCAAGCCGGTGGTCCACGCCAGCTCCAGGACGCCCGCCGCCGACAGCTCGTTGTCGACCTCCATCTCGAACCGGGTGCGCGACGAGCCGTACGGTCCGAGCTCGGCGCCACCGACGATCACCACCAGATCGGCCGGGTCGACGTCGAGGTCCGCCCATTCCGGGGGCGGTGCCGGGCTGAACCCGCGCGGCGGGGATGGCAGCGCGGCAATGCTGCCCTCGGCCTCGAGGGCTTCGGGGTCATCGTCCTCACCCGAGGTGGCCTGCTCGCGGGCCTTGGCGGCCAACTCGGCCATGTCGAGGTTGGCCTCAGCCAGCCCGCCGGTCAGATCCGCCTTGATCGGTGCGCCGGCGGCGGCCACCTTGGACTCGATATCGCAGAGGGCCAGCAGCATTGCCGCCATCTCGTCGGTCGAGTAGGTGGTGACACCGGCCTCCTCGACGGCGTCGACGATCGCGTCGTTGTGGCCCATCAGCCCGGTGCCGCGGGTCCAGCCGATCAGCGCGTGCGCCAGGCTGACCCTTGCCGCCCAGGAGGATTCGGCGTGCCAACGGCTCACCAGGGCGTCCAGCGCCGACTTGGCCTCACCGTAAGCGCCGTCACCGCCGAACATTCCGCGGTTAGGTGAACCGGGCAGCACGACGTGCAGCCGCGACGCGATGTCGCGCTCGGCGCCGATCTTCGACAGCCCGCCGATCAACCGCTGCACCGCCCACAGCAGGACCTTCATCTCCATCTCGGAGCGGGAGCCGGCCTCCGACAGGTCGCCGACAACGCGCGGCGCGGCGAACGGGAACAGCAGCGTCGGGCTCTGCGCGTCCTTGATGTGAATCGACTGCGGCCCAAGGCTTTCGGACTGCTCGGTGCCGACCCACTCGACGAGTGCGTCGATGTCGGAGTAGGACGCCATGTTGGCCGCGACCACCCACAGCGCCGCGCCGTAACGCGCGTGGTCGCGATACAGGCCGCGGTAGAACGCCAGCCGCTCATCGTCGAGCTTCGACGTCGTGGCGATGACGGTGGCGCCGCCATCGAGCAGTCGCGCGACAACCGAGGCCGCGATCGAGCCCTTGGAGGCGCCCGTCACCACGGCGACTTCGTTGCGGTAGGAGCCAGGATCCGGATTCTCGGCGCCGGCCGCGATCCGGCCGAACAACGACCCGTGGATCTGACGGCCCGCGGACAGGGCCCTGCCCTGCCACCAGGTGGCCTGGGTGGCCACGACATGGCCTGCGCCCTCGAACCTTTCGGACAGGCCCAGCCACCGGGCGTCGATGTCGCCCTCGTCGGTCAGCCACAGCTTGACCAGGTCTTCGCGGGCGCTGGCCCACCGGTCGTCGAACAGCACGGCCTTCTTCGGCTCGAACACCGGCGCGACCAGACGTGGCCAGTCCGCGCCGAGTTCGGTCGTCACCAGGTCGATGAGCTCGGCATCGGTGGCCGCAGGCGACGCGCTGACCGGGTCGTCGAGGCCCAGCTGGTTCAGCACCAAACGGGCGGCCGAGGCCAGCACGCCGTCGCGGCCGGTGATCTGGTCGGTGAATTCGCCCAGAGCGGCCGCGTCGATGGTCGCACCGCCACCGCCACCGCCCGAAGACGGCAGCGCCACCGCAATACCGCGACGCGCGGCAACGGAAGCGACCGCGGCATCGACGGCCTTGTCGACGGCGGCGGCGTCGGCCAATGCACCCTCGTGCAGATGACCCATGGCGCCGCCACGGACGCTGGTGCCCTCGCGGGTCCCCAGGGCGACCTCGACCGTGACGTGCTTGGCCCAACCCTCGCCCAGCTCCCAGGTCTTCTTGACCCGTTCGGCGATCGCGGCGGGCCGCTTACCCGAGGGCCCCAGCACCGTGCGCAGCTGGTCGTTGATCGCGTCGGAAAGCACTGGGCCGTAAGGCTTGTAGGTGCGGGCCAGCTTGGTCACCTGGGCGCGCAGCCCGGCCAGGTCGGCTTCCGCGGCGCCGTCGATGGCGCCGAGGTTCAACTCCGAACCCAGGTCCACCAGCAGCTGGTTGCGCCGCGATGAGGCACCGTCGGTGATGGATTCGATGGAATCCAGCTCCTCGATCTGGTCGATGCGCATCTTGGCCGACAGCGCGATCAACGCCAAAGTCGCGTCGGCGGCGTCGAATCCGATGTCGTCGGGGCGTGGAGTACCTGACGGAGCTGCGGCGGCAGCCGGAGCGACGGCAGGGACGGCATTGGGACTAGGCGCGCCTTCCGACGCGACAGCGTCGGACTCCCCCGATGCCTCGTCCTCGAATTCCGGCTCGGGGTCGGTGTCGGTCGCGAACAGCACCGCGGCGTCGCGCTCGGCGTTGAGCACTTCGACTGTGCTGTGCGCAAATTCGGGCAGCTTGAGGGTGTTGGTAGCCAGCCCCGCCACGGTCGGCGCGGACTTCACACCGATCTCGACGAATCGCTCCACACCCAGGCCGCCGGCGGCCTCCTCGGTGAACAGCAGGTCCTGGGTCTCTATCCAGCGCACCGGGCTGGCGAACTGCCATGCCAGCAGCTCGATCAGGACGGTGCGCGCCATCTCGATGCGACGCTCGGCGAGCCAGGTGTCGTAGTCGGCGAGGATCGGGTCGAGCGGCTCGGCCGGCACCAGGTCGCGGATCTCCTGGATGAAGTCGCGGTCCAGGGTGAACGGGCGGGGCACCAGGTTGGGAATGTAGCGCCCGATGATGACGTCGGGGTCCTTGTCGCGCGGCATGACTCGGTCGAGCGAGCGCCGGAACTCCGCCACCCCCACTCGCAACACCCGCGAGTGGAAGGGCACGTCGATGCCCGGCACCAGGATGAACGAGCGCTTGCCACCGGTGATCTCGCGGCGGCGCTCCACCTCGGCTTCGAGCGCCTCCAGGCCACGCACCGTGCCGGCGATCGCATACTGCGACCCGCGCAGGTTGAAGTTCACGATCTCCAGGAATTCACCGGTATCCGCCGCAATGTCGGCGACAAACCCCGGGACCTCGTCATCCGGGAGGTCGATCTGCGAAGGCCGGATCGCCGCGAGCCGGTAGTTGGACCGGCCCAGTTCGTCGCGCGGCACGATGTCATGCATTTTCGATCCGCGGTGAAACACCGTCTCCAGCAACGCCTCCAGCTCGTAGATACCCGTCACGCAGGCCAGCGCTGTGTACTCACCGACGGAGTGCCCGCAGGCGATCGCGCCTTCGACGAAGGCACCCTGTTCGCGCATCTCGGCGACCTGCGCCGCCGCCACGGTGGCCATCGCAACCTGGGTGAACTGCGTCAGGTACAGCACGCCCTCCGGGTGGTTGTACGGCACACCGCTGGCGATGATGCTGGTCGGGTTGTCGCGCACCACGTGCAGCACCGAGAAACCCAGCGTGTCGCGGGTGAACTTGTCCGCCTTGTCCCACACCTTGCGGGCGGCCTTGGACCGGGCCCGGACGTCCATGCCCATGCCCTTGTGCTGAATACCCTGGCCGGGGAACGCGTAGACGGTGTGCGGGGAGGCCAGGCGCGCCGTCGCCGACATCACCAGGTCCGACCCGATGCGGGCGGTGACTTCCAAAACCTCTGCGCCCTGGTCGATTCCGACACGATCGACACGGAACGCGACCTCGTCGCCGGGACACACCATGCCCAGGAAGCGGGCGGTCCAGCCGATCAGCCGCGCCGGCGGGCGGGCCTGACCGTCGGTGGCGGTCGCCGCGTGCTGGGCGGCGGCCGAGAGCCACATACCGTGCACGATGGGCGATTCCAGGCCGGCCAGCAGCGCGGCCGCCCGGTCGGTGTGGATGGGGTTGTGGTCACCGGACACCACCGCGAACGGGCGCATGTCGACGGGTGCGGCGATGGTGATGTCGCGGCGGCGCCGGCGCGGGGTGTCGGTCGCGTTCTCCGAGACCGCGCCGCCGGCGCGCGCCGGGTCGGTCAGTTCGGCCGTCCCGGTGCGTCCAAGGATCGCGAAACGCTCGTCGAGGGTGGCGATCACCCGACCGTCGGTGTCGGCGACGCTGACCGAGACGGGGACGACGCGCCCCATGTCGGTGTCGGCGGCCGCCAAAGCCGTTGCGGTGACGGTTAATTGAGCCGGGCCCTTCGGCAATGCGCCGACCATGTGCGCCGCGTGGTCGAGGTGCACCAGGCTCAGCAGGCCCTCCACGACCGGAATGCCGGTGTCGGTGATCGCCGAACCGATGGCCGAAAAGACCGCGGGCCAGCACGGGCCGACCAGGGCGTCGGGCACGGTGGTGAGGCTGGGCGCCAATGACTCCCCGAAGGTGGCCGTGACCCCGGTGTGGTCGGCGACGCGCTCGGGATCCCAGTCCACCGTGACGGTGGCCGTTCCGTCGGTGACCGGGGGCATGAACTCCGGCCCGTCGACGCCGGCGGCGATCGCCAGCACCGCGCGCATGGCCGTGGCGGCGTCGTCGGTGGAGACCACCGGTGTGGCGCCGTCAACGATGTTGGGGGGCAAGGTGAATGGGATCTCGATCCAGACTCCCGACACCGGGACACTGAGGACGACACGGTCGTCGTCGATCTCGAGGCGCGCCCCGGTGGACGAATGTGTGGCGCGGCGGCTTTCGCGTCCGTCTTGCACCAGCCACTCGGAGGGGTCGGCGATCCGATGGACCGGGTTGACCGCGGTGCGGCCGGCCCACTGCACGTCGGGGGCGTCCAGCACCGCGGCCAGGGGTCCGGTCACATCGGCGCGGCCGGTCCGGCGCGACGTGACGGCCTTCGGCTCCATTCCGGCGGCGAGCGCCGCGTCGACGGCCGCCTGCTCGAAGCGGTCCAGCAGTTCACCGACGGGTTCATCCATTCGGGTGATCCCGGCCACGGCCGCGGTACCCGGAATGATGCACACCTGGTCGGCGTCGTAGCGGGCGTCGTGGGCCTGCCACAGCGAGTCGCTTCGCCACCAGCGCCGCACGTCCTTGTCGATGACCGGCACGAAGTTGACCGGCTTGCCCAGCGTCTTGCACAGGGTGACGAAGAAAGGGACGTCGGCCGGGTGCAGTTGGACTGTCTCGGCGTCGGGGTAGCGGTCCAACAGCAGATCGATTGCCGCGCCGGGGTTCTCCAGCAGTCCGTCGTCGTTGTAGAGGGTGTCGATGGGACCGAAATCCTGTGGGTGCAAACGCGCCTCGGCCCGCTGCAGCATCTGCTGGAAACGGTCACGCCAGGTGTCGGCCAGCCACGCGCTGCCCGGCGAGGCGGTGTCGGCGGTCGAGTCGCCGTCGCCGATGGCCAGCTCGACGTAGCGCCGCAGCCACTGCAGGTAGGTCATCTCGCCGGCATCGCCGAAGTAGGGCTTGGCGGTGGTGGCCATCGCCGCGATAATCTCGGCGCGGCGTTCGGCGACGGCGTCGGCGTCACCGGCGACCTCGTCGAGAAGCCGACCGCACCGCGAGGCGCTGTTGTCGATCTCGTGAATGTCCGCGCCAAGCTGGCTGCGGCTCGACGCCATACCGCCGGAGGCTTTCCCGGCGCCGATCCACTGGTCGGTGCCCTGGGTTTCCACCAGCATCCGCTTGACCGACGGCGACGTGGTGGCCTCCTTGGCCGCCATCGCCGCCGTGCCGACCAGGATGCCGTCGATCGGCATCAGCGGGAAGCCGTAGGCCTGGGCCCAGCGCCCAGACAGGTATTCGGCCGCCCGCTCGGGCGTGCCGATGCCACCGCCGACACAGACGGTGATGTTGGACCGCGACCGCAATTCCGAGTAGGTGGCCAGCAGCAGGTCGTCGAGGTCCTCCCACGAGTGGTGGCCACCGGCGCGGCCGCCCTCGATGTGCGCGATCACCGGCTTGGTGGACACCTCGGTCGCGATGCGGATGACCGAGCGGATCTGCTCGACGGTGCCGGGCTTGAAGACGACGTGGCTGATGCCGACGTCGCCCAGCTCCTCGATCAGCTCGACGGCTTCCTCCAGGTCGGGGATGCCGGCGCTGATCACCAGACCGTCGATTGCCGCGCCGGACTGACGCGCCTTTTGCACCAGCCGCTTTCCGCCGACCTGCAGCTTCCACAGGTAGGGGTCGAGGAACAGCGCGTTGAACTGGTAGGTGCGACCGTCCTCGAGCAGCCCGGAGAGCTGCTCGATGCGGTCGGCGAAGATCTCCTCGGTGACCTGCCCACCGCCGGCCAGCTCGGCCCAGTGCCCGGCGTTGGCGGCGGCGGCGACGATCTTGGCGTCGACCGTGGTCGGGGTCATGCCCGCGAGCAGAATCGGCGAACGGCCGGTCAGCCGGGTGAACTTCGTCGAGAGCTTGACCCTGCCGTCGGGCAGGCGAACCAGCGTCGGGGCGTAGCTCGACCAGGCCCGCGCCACCTCGGGGACGGCGCCGACGGTAAAGAGGTTGCGCTGACCGCCGCGGGTCGCGGCGGGCACGATGCCCACGCCGAGCCCACGGATCACCGGCGCGGTCAGCCGGGTCAGGATGTCGCCGGGGCCCAGGTCGAGAATCCACCGGGCTCCGGCGTCGTTGACGCGGGTGATCTCCTCCACCCAGTCGACCCGACGCACCAGAATGGATTCGGTCAGTTCCCGGGCCAGGGCGACGTCCAGGCCGACCTTCTCGGCCCAGTTGCCGACGATGTCGATGCCGTCGGCCAACCGGGGCGTGTGGAAGCCCACCTCGACTTGCACCGGGTCGAACACCGGCGAGAAAACGTCACCGCCGCGTAGCTTGTTCTTGCGGTCGGCCTCCTCCTTCTCCGAGATCTGCTGGCAGTAGAGCTCGAAGCGGGACAACTGTTCCGGGGTGCCGGTGATGACGACCGAACGGCGGCCGTTGCGGATGGACAGCACGGGCGGCAGCACGGTCCGCACGTCCTGTGCGAACTCGTCGAGCAGCCGGCTGATGCGCTCGGGATCCGCATTGGTGACCGACACCATCGGCGGGCGGTCGCCGAGCACGGAGATTCCGCGCCGACGGGCCACCAGCGTCCCGGCCGCACCGATCAGCTGGGCCAACGCCAGCAGTTCGACGTCGCGGGCGCCCCCACCCTTGAGCGCCTCGACGGCGAGTACACCCTGGGAATGTCCGGCGACGGCCACCGGCGGTGTCGCGCTCAGGTCCATGCCTTGCCGCGCCAGCGCGCGGACGGCCGCGATCTGGGTGAGTAGCACACCCGGGATGGACACCGCGGCCGAGGTCAGGTGCTTATTCGAGGGGATCGGGTCCTCGGCGGCCAGCGCGCGGACCCACGACAGCGGCTCGAAGCCGATGGGACGCACCACCACCAGCTCTTTTGCGACCGGTTCGAGGAGCAGGTCCACCTCACCGGCCAGGGTTGCCAGATCCGATTCGATGCCGGCCGACGACACCAGTTCTTCGAGGGTCTCCAGCCAGGCGCTGCCCTGGCCACCGAATGCCACCGCGTAGGGCTCACCGGCCGTCAGGCGGTCGACAAGCGCATGGGTGTCCCCGGCTGGGTGCTTGCTCCCCTGCGGACCGTGCCCGTCTCGATCGGCGGACACTCGGTCATGCTCGTGGATCGTCACCTTCTCTGTCTCCCCTGGTATGCGTCTTTACGTATCGGTTCGTGTGGCCGGTCACCACCAGACGGTGGACCCCGCCCATACCGGTCGATGCGGCGTGGTTCAGCGTCGAATCACAGCCGGGAAACGGCTGGCCGGTGTGTTGTCGGCGGACCGTCCGGATGGTGCTGAGCGGCGCGGCGGACTTCATCGGCTGTACTAAGGGTGTCATAAGATTCGGGCCTCGTTTTGCGAGGTGATCGGTTACTGACGAGTTCTACGCATGGGTAACCGTGTCGTGGGTAACGCGCGCTTTAACCCACGACACGGACGCGGTTCACAAACCTGCTGCATGCAGGTGGTTACGGTCGAGTAGCTATAACTGCGCAGATCAAAGCAGTTTTGTTACCGAATCGTTATATAAAAATTTCGGGCCGCGGAACGCGGTCTAAGCGGTATCGGCGACACCATCCGCCGAGCGCGCGCGTGCGCCCGGCCCGAAAATGAGCGAACGAGTGTTTGCTGGACTTTCTCAGAGTCCGAGTCCCGGTCGGGCCGGACGGCGATGTGGGTCGCTAGGCCCACTGTCCGAATTGGGGTTTGAGGATCTCGTTGATGTCCACTCCGACCCCGCCGACGCTGCGTTTGTCGATTTCAACTTGGTGCAAGTTGGCGGCGGGATGCGCGTACCCCTTCGGTGAACCCCAGTTGTGCTGCCAGAAATAAGAGCCCAAACCGTCGTGCAGTGCCCAGTCGATGGTCTTCGAATTGGCGTACACGCCTGTGCGCTGATGACCGATCACCGACTCCCACGACCGCAGGTACGGCGCTATCTGGCTTTTGTACTGCTCGTAGGAGGGATCGTCATCGATCGAGGCATAAATGGGCGCGGTGGCGGGCCCGCCGGCCGCGGCGTGGAGTTGCGTTCCACGTTGCGCATGCTGCAGGCCGGCGTTGCCGCCGCCCAGCCAGTCCGCGGTGTTGCCCTTGCCGTACTGGTAGCAGGACACGATCTTGAGTCCGTTGCTGTGGAGGTCGCGCGCTTCGGCGACCTGGATCGGCTTGCCCAGCATCCACTTGCCGCCGGGCCGGCGATCCGATACGTACCGGATCGACCCGACGGCGCCGGCGGCCCGGATCTGGCTGGCCGGAATGACCCCGGCCGCATAGTCCAGCAGGGTGCCCAGCGACGCCGAGGCGGGCGCGGCGCGCAATGACGCACCCGCGACGCCCAGACCCAACAGGGCCGGCGCCGCGGTCGCGAATTTGAACAGGTCGCGCCGCGACACGGAGGACACAAGCCACAGGGTACGACACAAACCTCATATGACACATTGATCACACTGGTCACATGTGTGTCACGGTGCCGTATCGGCGCGCAAGCGCGCCCGCCGCCCCCAACATCGCATAGGGACCGGTCACCGCGAACAGCCTCAGCAGCGAACGGGCCTGGGGATCGCCGCGCGATCGCGCAGCGATACCCGCAGGTGCTCCGGTACATCGGCTCCCGTTAGCGCGCCGGAGGCCGTTTGGACCTTATTTTATTATCACTATAAAGTTAGTAGGGTTACCGCGAGCACTTGACCGCAATCGGAGTTCAGATGGAACACGACCAGCTCATCGACCTGACCCGGCGTGCGTTGAAGTTGGCGCGCGACAAGACAACCGACCTCGCACCGAGCGAGCACAGGGTCAACGCGCGTGACTACACCAGCATCGAACGCCACCACGTCGACCGGGCCATGCTGCTGGCCAGCCCGCAGTTGGTCGGCTACGTATCCGAACTTCCCGCCCCCGGGGCGTATTGCACCAAGACGGTGATGGGGCGGTCCATCCTGTTGACCCGAACCTCCGATGGGTCGGTGAAGGCGTTCGACAACGTCTGCCTGCATCGGCAGTCGCGGGTCGTCACGGGATGCGGCACCGCCAAGCGGTTCACCTGTCCCTACCACGCGTGGACCTACGACAACACCGGGCGGTTGGTCGGGCTGCCGGGGCGCGAGGGCTTTCCGGACGCGGCGATCGCAACGGCGGCGAAGCCGGGCGCCGCGGGTCGCCGCCAAACCGACATGACCCCGCGCTCCGACGGGCTGACCGAACTGCCGGCCACCGAATACGCCGGATTCCTATGGGTGTCACTGGATCCCGGCACGACACTGGACGTGGCCGCGCACCTGGGTCCACTCGCCGACGAACTCGATTCCTGGGGAATCGGGCGCTGGTCCCCGTTGGGCGAAAAGGTGCTCGACTGTCCGATCAACTGGAAACTGGCGATCGACACCTTCGCCGAGAACTACCATTTCGCCACCGTCCATCGACAGACCTTCGCCACCATCGCACGCAGCAACTGCACGGTGTTCGACTCCTACGGCCCGCACCACCGGCTGATCTTCCCGCTCAACACCATCCTGGAGCTCGACGCCGTGCCCGAGGAACAATGGAACCCGTTCCACAACATGGTCGTGATCTACGCACTGTTCCCCAACATCGTGCTGTCGGTGACGATCGCCAACGGCGAGCTGTTCCGCATCTATCCCGGGGACCAGCCCGGCAGGTCAATTACCGTCCACCAGAACGCCACACCGCAGGACCTGTCCGACGAATCGGTCGCCGCCGGCGCTCAAGCCGTCTTCGAATATGCGCACGCCACCGTGCGCGACGAGGACTACCGGTTGGTCGAGGGGCTGCAGGCCAATCTCGAGTCGGGCGCCCGCGACCACCTGGTATTCGGCCGCAACGAGCCGGGATTGCAGCACCGCCACATCACGTGGGCCGAGGCGCTGGCGGGCTCAGCTACCTGACTCATCCGCCGACAGCACGGCCACCAGGTCATCCAATAGCATTGCCAGCACGCCAGTTTGGGCGGGGCGCACCGTGGCGAGCAGTTCAACCGCCTCGCGCCGACGGCCGGCGGCCACCAACGGCGCCAACTGATCCACGGTCGTCTGCAGGCCGGGATCGGACGGTTCGGTATTTGTGACGGTGGTGGTGAGTACGTCGACCAGCTCCCAATCCCGATACAGTGCGAGCGACCGTTCGTTGAAGGCGAACGCGGTCACCGGTTGGCCCCCCAGCGTCCCGCGGTAGCGGTACGGACCTTCCATGTATTCGATCGGCAGACCATGAGCGGGGGCCGGCACAACGGGCTCGCCGACTATGTCGAGTCCCAGTGTGGGGCAAGTGATCCGGTGGCGATCGGGCATGTACCGGGCCGGGGCGAGAGGGCGCACCAGCGGCCGCACCGCCTCCGGCCACCGGACGTAGCTACTGACCGTGACCTCGATATCTTCGGCGCATTGCGGCGATGTGGCGGGGTCGGGATAGCTCGCGGTGACGCCGGTAAACGGCTGCAGGACGTTGTCGTTCGTGCGGTCGAACTGTCGCCAGATGCTCAAATCGACGCCGTTGTCGAAGTTGATGGTGCGCCATTCGTGAGACCTGGCCCGCGGGTCCCCCGCGGTTCCCCCGCCGCCGGCGTATTTCGGGAACCACTGCCGATCGATGTGGCCGCTGCTGCCGGAAACCTGGTGGATCTCCTCTCCCCAGCACAGGGTGCCGGTCATCGCCATACCGGTCTGGAAGTAGGAGTAGGTGTCGTGTTGGCCGAAGCAGACGATCTTGCCGTTGTACGTCGATGCACCCACCGGAGTCGGTGCGCGCGTGGGGGTTACGGCCAGGTCCAGCCGCATGCGCCGGCCGGAATGGTCCTCCCCCACCAGGCTGACGCGGTAGGTGTAGGGCAGTAAACCACCGTCGCCGTTGCGGCACGTGGCCCATGACGCGGTGCCGGCGCCGCTGGCATAGCTGATGTCGAGGTGGCCTGTGGCGAGCTCCAGCTTGCGTGTCGCCCCCGGTTCGAGGTTGGCCGGCGGCATGTCGTAATCCGTGTAGGTGCCGTAATCGCCGGTATCGAGGTCGAAGAGCGCCATCGTGTAGAAGTCGGCGACGATCGTCCCGCCGGGCCGGTTCTTGTTGAAGATGGCCAGGAAGGCAAATGACCGGTCCGCCTCTGCGGCGTCCAGCTGGCCCGCGATGAACCAGGTGTCCGACTCCTGATCGGGGTGTTCGCCTTCGGCGGCGGGAAACTCGAGCTGGTCGTCGCCGGGCACCAACTGGAATGGGTAACTGCGCCAGTCGCTATTCATATCGTGCCTCGCCTCGACATCGTCGCTGATGATCCGCCTGCGGCTTCCTGACTCGCCCTTTCTTGGCTATGTTAGCGTCAATAGCGAATTACGGTCACGGTCTCGTCCCGTACCCACCGCTGCCTCGAGGAGGCGCCCCGATGACGAAGAATTCCGACCATCGTCGTTATGACGAAGTGTTCATCGGAGGGCAGTGGCGCAAGCCCGCCAATCCCCAACGGCTCGATGTGATCTCGCCGCACTCCGAGGAACCGGTCGGTCACGTCCAGGCGGCCGGCCCCCAGGACGTCGAGGCCGCGGTTGTCGCCGCGCGGCGCGCCTTCGATCACGGGCCGTGGCCCCGGATGAGTCATGCCGATCGGATGGCCAAAGTCGCACAGCTCGCCGCGATCTATGCCGGCCACAGCGACGAGATGGCCGACCTGATCACCGACGAGATGGGGTCGCCGCGCAGTTTCAGCCGGATGGGCCAGGGCGCGGCCGCCGCATCGCTGATCCACCTCGCGCTGGCTGCCGCCCGCGACTTTCCCTGGGCCGAACGCCGCCAGGGGGTGCTCGGCGAAGTGCACCTGCACAGGCCCCCGGTCGGGGTGGTCGGAGCGATCGTGCCCTGGAACGTGCCGCAATTTCTGATCATGCCCAAGCTGATCCCGGCCCTGATCGCGGGTTGCACGGTGATCGTCAAGCCCGCACCCGAAACACCTTTGGACGCTTTGTGGTTGGCCGAAATGATCGAGCAACTGGACCTGCCCGAAGGCGTGGTGTCCGTACTGCCCGGCGGCACCGACGTCGGCGAGGCGCTGGTGCGTCATCCGGGCGTGGACAAGATCGCGTTCACCGGTTCCAGCGCCGTCGGGCGCCGGATCGCCGCCCTGTGCGGGGAGCAGCTGAAACGCGTCAGCTTGGAGCTGGGCGGAAAGTCGGCGGCGATCATCCTCGACGACGCCGACATCGATAAGACGGTGGCCGGATTGAAGAGCGCCGGCCTGATGAACAACGGTCAGGCCTGCGTCGCCCAGACCCGCATCCTGGTCAGCGACCGCAAGCATGACGAGGTCGTGGACGCACTGGCCGGCATGATGTCAGCGCTGCATGTCGGCGACCCGGCCGACGAGGCCACCGACATCGGACCGCTTGTGGCCCAACGACAACAGCGGCGCGTCCAGGACTACATCACGTCCGGCCGCAGCGAGGGCGCCCGCGTCGTCCTCGGTGGTGAACAGAGCCCGGCCGAGCGCGGCTGGTACGTGCAGCCGACGCTGTTCGCCGATGCCACCAATGACATGCGCATCGCCCGGGAGGAAATTTTCGGGCCGGTGTTGACGGTGCTGCGCTACCGCGACGAGGACGACGCGATCCGCATCGCCAACGAGACGGACTACGGCCTGGCCGGTTCGGTGTGGACATCCGACGTCGCCCACGGCCTCGAGGTCGCGACCGGCGTCCGCACGGGGACCTACGGCATCAACATGTACACCCTCGACATCGGCGCACCGTTCGGCGGATTCAAGCAGTCCGGCATCGGGCGCGAGTTCGGTCCCGAGGGCCTGCACGAGTATGTCGAGCTGCAGACGCTGATATGCAAAGGCCCGCTGCCGCCGCTGTCCGATTAGGGGCCGGGGCCTTCGGGCACCTGCAAGGTCAGCTCGACCGGGCAGCACAGCGCGCCATGCTGATTGGTCACCTGGATCTCGATGTCGACCAGACAACGTGGCGGGTCCACCGAAGTGTCCCGCCGTTTGGCCACCGCCCGCCCCCGGCCGATCATCGTGTCGCCGGCGTACACCGACCCGGTCAGGCGCATGGAGCGACGCACCACGCGGCTACGCGGGCCCGCCCACTCGGTCGCGACACGGTCGGCGAAGCCGGCGAGGTGCATCGTGTTGACATAGATCGTCGGGTTTCCTTGAGCCTGGGCGTAATTCGGATCGAAATGGCCGGGGAAGTAATCCCAGGTTGCTCCGGCGTTCTCCACCACTCGCTGGTAGCTGATGTGGTCGAGCACTTCGGGCAGCTCGACGGGAACGGTGACCCGGTTCCAGTCCAGGCCGTCGCCGGTCACGAGGACGGCCCCGGGGTGAAGCGGAACAGGGTGTTCCGGGAGGTGGCGACGACGGTGCCGTCCTGGCGGCGGTAGGTCTCAAGCGTCTCGACGAAATGGCCGACGCCCAGCCGGGTCCGCTTTTCCGGCGACACCGATACCAGCTCGTCGACGACGGTCAGCACGTCCCCCTCGACGATCGCTTGTGGGAACTCAACCTCGTTGGCCGCGTTGATGAATGTGGTTCCCGGCAGCGGCACCCGCAGGGCGATCAAAGATGCGGACCGCCCGCCTCCGGGCTGCCAGGGCGGCGGCACCAACCAGCCCATCAGCAGGGCGGGTGGCGCCGGCAGGCCTCCCCATTGCCGTCGGGCGAACTCGGAATCCCAGTAGGAACGATTCGGATCGCGGACCATCGCGGCGAACAACTGGATGCGCGCGGCGCTGACCGCTGTGGCCGCGGTGCGGGGTTCGCTTTTCGCACCGACCATTCGCAGCGCATCTTCATAGGTTCCGAAGGCCAGGCGCTGACTGAAATCCTGATCCACGTATCGATGCCGCTCACATGACGAGCGGGTGCCGACTCGGGATCGAATCCCACTGCAACGTACGGGAGGTGAAATACCAGCCGCCCCGCTCGTAGACCAGCGTGTCGCGGAAGATCCCGGTGGCCCGCAGCGCGGTGTCATCGAACATGGCGGCGAAAAGCACGGCGACACAACGCTGGTCCGCGTTGACCCCGTCCACGCTGATCTCATGATCGACCGTCACCAAACGCTGTCCGTCACCGCCGTCGAAGGCGGCGCGCAAATCGGTGAACACCTCACCATCACGGGTATAGCTGGCGCCGGAATGGCGAAAGGTGCCGATCCAACGCTCGCGGTCGCGGTCCGAATAGGCCCGATTGTGCCGGGCGTTCAGATCCAGGATGGCAGCGCGGCCCGTGACGGCATGGAGCAGCAGCTGTTCCTGATAGGTCATGGTCATTATGCTTCGCAGCCTCCCTCAAAGCGACGGGCAACGTTACCGGCCAACGATATACCCTTCTTTCTCACGATCCCATGCGTCCGGATGCACACCGCGGCTGCGCAATAGGTCTTTGCGTATTCGCCCAACGCCGTTCTTCGGCAGTTCATCAAGCGCCTCGACGAACCGCGGCACGCAGAAGTACGGCATCCGGTCCGCACAGAAGTCGAGCAGCTCCGCGCAATCCAGGGCGGCCCCGGGACGCAACGTCACCACCAACAGGATGTCGTCTTCGCCCAACTCGCTGGGCACCCCGACGGCGGCGGCTTCGGCCACGGCGGGGTGGCGCATGACGACGGTCTCCACTTCGACCGAGGAGACGTTTTCGCCGCGCCTGCGCAACGAGTCCTTGGCGCGGTCCACATAGGTCAGGTTCTGATCGGCATCGAGATGGCCCAGATCGCCGGTGCGGAACCACTCCGGGTGCGGATCTACCCGCAGACCCTGGCTCACATAGCCTTCGCTCATCACGTGTGGGGACTTGGGCCGGCACGCGATCTCCCCGACGGTGCCGGGCGGCAGCGGATTGCCGCGCTCGTCGAGGACGCGCACGTCGAAATCGGGATTCGGCCGGCCCGAGGTCCCGGGTACACCCTCGTCGGTCACGGCCTTGAGCGCGATCGGGAATGCCTCGGTCAACCCGTACATCGTGACGATGCGGCAGTCGTAACGCTTTTCGATATCGCGGTAGGAGTCCGCGCCGATGGGCGCGGCGGAGATGAACCGCAGCGGCAGCCGCGCGTCACGGGGATCCGCGGGCAGGTTCTGCAGCATCGACACCATCGCGCCGGCGCCGGCGAAACCGACGGCACCGTGCGCGCGTATCTCATCCCACACCTGGCCGGGGTGAAAGGCCTTCGCCAACACGGTGGTTCCGCCGACCAGCATCGGCGCCAGCACGCTGGGCGCGGCGCTCAAGTGAAAGAGCGGCATCGCCGTCCACAGCACCTCCCCCGGGCCGAAGCCCCACGCCGAAGCGACGGTCGCGGCCACCGAGAACAGGTAATGCCATGTGGTGGCGACCGCTTTCGATGGCCCGGTCGTGCCCGATGTGTAGAAGAGCACCCCCACGTCCGCCGCCGCGGCGGGGCTGTCGCTCACCGGGTGGTCGGGGCTGCTGCACAACGCTTCGGTGAGTGAATCATCCTGCAGCACAATGTCGGTCACGGTGTCCAGTCGGCCGGCGACCTCGTCGACGCGGGGCCGCCGTTCGGCGTCGGTGAGGATCACCTTGGCCCGCGACAGCCGAAGCGTGTGCAGCAGGAAGTCACCCTTGTTCGCGGCATTGATCGCGGCGCTCACCGCGCCGATGCGCGCCGCACCCAGCCAGAGGTAGACCCATTCCGGGCAGGTGCCGGTGAACAACGCCACGCAGTCGCCGTGGCCGACGCCCAAGCCGGCCAGCAGGTTCGCCGCCGCGCGGGACCGTCGCCGCATCTGCTCGAAAGTCACGTCCACACCGGCGATCGACATCATCACCCGGTCGGGATACTGCTCGGCCCGCCGATCCAGCACGGCCGGCACGGTGAAACTGTCGACACCGAAATCGGCGGGCCCCGGCATCAGGCTTTCGCGGCCGCCGGGTCGGGCGCGCCGTCGGCGGTGTAGCCGAAATCGGACGGCGACGGCTGCGTTCCGGGATAGAAGCGGTGCGCCCAGCGGCGCAGGGCCGCGTAATCGTGCGCCTCTTCGGGAGCCAGATTCGGCTTCTCCAAATACTTCATGTTCTCCCAGGTGAAGAAGTCCTGCTTGATGACTTCTTGCTGAAGCGCGAGGAACCGGGCGGCGCGTCCGGTGGGCACGTCACCGGTGTCGCCCGGTTCACGCACGGAAGCCTGTGTGTAGAAGTAGTCCGTGTAGTCCTCGTCGACCGGCGTCTGGCCGGTGACCTGAACGGTGGCCACCAGCTCGCTGGGGAATCGCACCACGCCCAGCCCCAGCGAGTAGTTGTCATAGATGATCTTGGCGTCGACCGGTCCGTTCGGGGTCAGCCACGTCTGCGCCCGGCCCCCGCCGAAGTGGGCGTTGACCGTGGCGTGCAGGTGATAGCCGGCCACCTCGAACGACGCGGTGGTGGCCGGATTGGCCGCCTTGTGCACGTACTGAACGTGGTAGGGGTCGGCGGCGTTCTCGATGATCATCTGCGGGTGCACCTTGACCCGGTTGAGCATCTGGGTGTGCGGGTGCAGGGGGTAGTACTCGTCGGTCTCCAGTTCGGGCAGCACCGGCAGCTGCCAGTACGGCGCCCGCCCGTGCCGCTCGTGCCAGGCCAGGACGAAGCCGTACCACTCCATGCTGGGATAGGTCCTGATGCGGACGTTGTTTTTGCAGCCGATCTTGCTGTAGGGAATCAGCGCGTTGCTGCCGTCACCGCGCCAGTGCCAACCGTGCCAGGGGCACACGATGTTCTCGCCTTCCACGGTGCCGCCGACGGCGAGGTTGGCGCCGAGGTGCTGACAGTAGGCGTCCATCACGTGGACCTGGCCGGACTCGGTGCGGAACAGCACCAACTCCTCACCGAAGTAGTGCGCGCGCTTGACCTGCCCGGGAACCAGGTCGGAGCCGAACGCGACGATGAACCAGCCCGTCGGGAAACGGTAGGTCGACAGCGCGATGCCGCCCTGCCCGAACTCTCGTTCTGAGGGATCCTCGGCCGACTCGGGGGCCGAGTCCGAAATTGTATCCGTCACCAGCACTCCCGGGGGGTTCGACGACTAGCTCTATTTTTACTATCTTAAGCATAGAACGTCAACGCGGCGCTCGCTGCCTTATGCGTGTCCGACAGAACGGGGTTCGGTGATGACGGCTGCAGCGGTCGATCTGTCCGATTTGTCTTTGTGGTGCAACGGCTTTCCCGACGACCTATTCGCCGAGCTGCGACGCAGCAGGCCGCTCTTCCGGCACGACCTGACGCCGGGTGTCGCCAGGCTGTTTTCCGGGGGCGTACAGCGCGAATTCTGGGTGGCCACCAAGCATCGGCATACGATCCGCCTGCACCGCGATACCGAGTCGTTCACCGCGGCCGACGGCCCACTCATTCAGCCGGTCGCCATGTTCTCGTCGTTCCCGACGATCATCACGTTGGACCCGCCGGACCTGAACAAGCGCCGAAAACTGATCTCCAACGCCTTCAACCCGCGCGCGATCGCCAAGCTGGAGAACGGCATCCGGGCGCGTGCGGCGCGGATGATCGACGGCCTGCTCGCGCAGGGTGGTGGGGACTGGATCGATGACGTCGCCGACGCGTTGCCGATGTCGGTCATCGGCGACATCATCGGCATCCCGGAGCAGGACCGGCCGCGAATATTCGACATCTTCGACCGCATCTTGAAGGCGCTTGCGCCCGAGGCGGGCCCGAGCGGTCAGGTGGAACTCGAGCTCTTTGGCTCGGTCTTCGAATACGCGATGGAGCTCACCGCCGAAAAGCGCCGCGATCCCACCGATGACATCTGGAGCACCCTCGCGACCGCGGTGATCACCGGCGAGGACGGCGAGCGCTTCAGCCTGCCCGAAAACGAACTCGAGTTCTTCTTCTTCGTGCTGGCCTTCGCCGGCAGCGACACCACCAAGAACGCGTTGGCCATCGGGCTGCAGGCGTTTGTGCGGAATCCCCAGCAGATCGAGCGGTATCGCGCGCGGGAAGACCTGCGGGCCGGCGCGATCGAGGAGGTGTTGCGCTGGGCGTCGCCGGTGGCGTACTGGACGCGCACCGCGAAGGTCGATGTCGAGATGGACGGTCAGCGCATCGCGAAGGGCGAACGCGTGGTGTCGATGCTGCGCTCGGCCAACCGCGACGAGGAGGTCTTTGAATCGCCGTTCGTCTTCGACATCGGCCGCCAACCCAACCCGCAGGTGGCCTTCGGGGCCGGCGGACCGCATCACTGCCTGGGCGCCATGCTGGCCCGCGCGGAACTGCGCGCGGTCTTCGACGAACTGCTGCTGCGCTGCGATGACATCGAGGTCGGCCCGGCCACGGTGGCCCATCCCAATCTGACCACCAACATGTCGATCTACGACGCGATGCCGATATCGCTCAGCGGGCGGCGCTCGGTCTGATGGGTGACAGCGCCGGTGATAGCGCAAACGAAGATCACTTTACGGCCGCCGTGGCGGTACTCGCGCGACACATGTGATTGCTGATACCACGGGATCGCCGCCGCGGCGCTAAATCAGTCGATCAGCCGCAGCGCCGCCTTGGGGCACTGATCCACCGCGGCGCGCACGTCGATTTCCAGGCGCGGCGGCACCGGACCGTCGGCGATCTGGACCACGTCCTCGTCGCCCAACTCGAATACTTCGGGCGCAATCGATTCGCAGAAGCCGTTGGCCTCACATAGGTTCTCGTCGACCGTTACGCGCATCAGATGCCCTCCACTTCTCTAGAGACCCTTGGGTCGGGTCCCGATCACCCCGCCGGTCGCCAGGCGTGTCAGTCCTTCGTCGGTCAGCCCGCACCGATCCCGCAGGATCTCTCCATTGTGCTCGCCCAGCTTCGGCGGCGGCCGCAGCAGCCATTGGTCCCGGCCGGTGAGCAGGGCGAACGGCGGGCACGGGTACAGTCCGAGCCCGGTACTGGCATGATGCAGCGCTTCGAAAAACCCGCGCTCGCGCAGCTGCGGGTTGCCGGTGACCAGCGACGGTGACACCACCGGCGCGGCGGGAATTCCCGCGCCGGCCAAGAGTTCCACCGTCGCTTCACGTGGCTGCCGGGCGAACCAGTCCGCCAGCCGGGCGTCGATGTCGTCGGCTCGTTTCCGGCGCCCGGCGACGGTGGACAGCTCCTCGTCCTCGCCCCATGCGGGCCGGTCCATCAGGTCGACCAGCGCACGCCATTGCGCATCGTCACGAACCGTCACCGCGATCCAGTCGTCGTTCTTGTCGCCGGCGCCGGCGCAGCGGTAGATGTTCTGGATCGCCGCGCTGTGACCGCGATTGCCCCGACGGCTCAGCGTGACCCCGAAGACTTCGGACTCGATCGCCTGGATCGCGGTGGCGTTGAGCACCGTTTCGAGCATCGGCAATTCGACCAACTGGCCCGACCCGGTGCGTTCGGTGAAGTTCAGCGCGGCCAGCACGGCGAACGCGGCGTGCACGCCGGCCAGCGGATCGCAGGCTCCGCGTGGGGCCACCGGCGGCCCCTCGGGCAATCCGGTCACCCAGGCCAGGCCGGCGATCTGTTCCATGGTGGGGGCGAACCCGACCCGATCGCGCCACGGACCCTCGACGCCGAATGCGGGCATCCTGGCGAACACGAGTTTGGGGTTGACCCCGAGCAGCACGTCGGCGGTCAGGCCGAAGTGGTCCATCACCCGCGGCGAGAAATTTTCGATCACGACGTCGGCGCCGGCGACCAGTTCGGTGAACAGGCGGCGGCCCGGCTCGGACCCCAAATCCAGTGTGACCGAACGCTTGTTGGTGTTCATCGCGTGGAACACCCAGCCGTACTCCCACCAGTCGTCCACGTCGTTGCGCATTCCGCCCGAATAGCGGATGCCGTCGGGGCGCTGGATCGATTCGATCTTGACGACGTCGGCGCCGAACGCGGCCAGCAGGTGGGTTGCGGCGGGCCCGGCCCAGAAGGCCGTCAGGTCGATGATGCGAACACCGGCCAGCGGTAACCCGTCGCGCGCCGGTTCGGTTTCGGATTCGTCACGGCGCCAAGGGGACTCGTCATCGGCCTCACCGAGAACCGGTGTTTCACCCACGGGTGCGGGCGCGCAGGCCGACATCAGCCAGGGCGGGCGGGGCTGGTGGAAACCGGCCGGGTTGTGGGTGAAGACCTCGCGCTGGCGCACGTATTCCAGATCTCCGATGGTGGAGCCGTTGCCCAGCGCGGCGATCGGCAGCCGGAACAGTTGCCCGAGTTCGACGATTTCCGCGACGGTCCGTTCGGCCAGCCAGGGATGGATCTGCTCGCGGATCAGGTCGCGGTATTGCCACCGGCCGATTTGAAACCGCAGCTGTTCGATCTCCTCCAATTGCGGGCATTCGACCATCGCGGTGAAGTCGAGCCACTGCTGACCGGTGACCATGGTGATCCCGACGTAGCCGTCCTTGGCGGGTTCGATCGATGGCACTTCGGTGGTGCGGCGGATCGGCGGAACGCGCAGCAGTTGCGAATGCAGCCATTCGCTGCTCTGCATGGTGGTGAGCGCTTCCAGCATGGACAGGTCGAGGTGCTCGCCGGGTCCGCCGTGCTCGACGCGGCGGCGCACGGCCAACGCGCCGAACGCCGCGAACGCGCCGCCCATGTACTCGCCCAGATCGCCGCCGATCGAAATCGGCGGGCCGGCGGGATCGCCCCGGAAACCGGGTGAGCCCGCCCACGCTTGCAAGGTGAACTCGCTGGCGGCCCGGTCCGCGTAGGGTCCGGTCCAGCCGAAATCGGAGATCGTGACGATGACTGCCCGCGGCGAGTGTTCCAGCAGTTGCCGTGGGTCGACGCCCAGCGCCGCGGCCTGCGCCGGGCCGGCGGTGACGACGACGACGTCGGCGGCGGCCAGCATGGCGCGAAATCGCGCCGAACCGGGGGCGCCGGGGGCCAACGTCATGCTGCGCTTGCCCGCGTTGAGGTAACTGAAGAACGGCGCGCTGCCGTTTTCGGCAACCGGCGAACCGCTGGCGGAGTATCGCCGCAGCCAATCCCCTTGCGGCGGTTCGATTTTGCACACCTGCGCGCCGGCATCGAGCAGCAGCTTCCCGCAGTAGCTGCCCGCTATCCGGTCACTGATCTCGACGACACGCAAATCGTGTAGCGGTGTCGGCCGGCGTTCGGACCGCTCGCTCAATTGCACCCGCCCTTCCGATCGACACGCGATCAGAGAAGCTATTTATATCATTACTGCTAAAATAGCTAAGCCAGCGAGTTGCATGTGCTTCGAGGATCGGATGACCGCCTTGGGAATTGGCCCCGACGTCCGGCGCCGGTTGTCGGCGCCGCGGATCGCCGAAATCGTAGCCGATGAGTTGCGCCGTCAGATCATCGACGGCGACCTCGCCGATGGTGATCTCCTGCCGCGCCAGGAGGTGCTCGTCGAACAGTTCAACGTGAGTTTGGTGTCGCTGCGCGAGGCCTTGCGGATCCTGGAAACCGAGGGGCTGGTTTCGGTGCGGCGGGGCAACCGCGGTGGCGCCGTCGTTCACGCCCCGGCGAAGACCAGCGCCGCCTACATGCTCGGCCTGTTGCTGCAGAGCGAGTCCGTCGAGGTTGCCGATCTGGGCATGGCGCTGCAGGAACTCGAGCCCGCCTGCGCCGCGTTGGCCGCCCGCCGCCCGGACCGGGCCGACACCCTGGTGCCCGAGCTCACGCGGATCAACGAGTCGATGGCCGAACACCTCGAAGACGGCCGCCGGTTCACCGAAATCGGCCGTGAATTCCACGATCTCGTTGTCCGTGGCTGCGGCAATCACACCATCATCGCGGTCGTGGGCAGCTTGGAGACGCTGTGGACCAGCCACGAACGGCAGTGGGCCGATGAGAGCGCGTCGCGTGGCACCTACCCCTCGCTCGCTCAGCGCCGCGCGGTGCTCAACACGCACATCAAGCTGACCGAGACCATCGCGGAGGGCAACGTCGACCGCGCCCGTCGTATCGCCGGCCGCCATCTCGCCGACACGCAGACCTACGTCCTGTCCGGTCAGCACGATCAACGCATCTATGCGCTGTCCCCGCAGGCCTTGTCGCGGCCGCGGGATATTCGGCACTCCTGAAGGGCGGCCTGCAACGGTCATGCGAACCGCATTGGTCACCGGTGGCAGCGGCGGGATCGGAAAAGGCTGCGCCCGCAAGCTGGTTGAGCGTGGCTACGACGTGGTGCTGTCGGCGCGCCGCGAAGACCCGTTGCGCGCCGCCGCCGCGGACATCGGTGCGCGCCACCTGGTGGCCGACGCCTCCGACCCGATCGGATTCCCCGCCGCGATAAGCGCATTGGAGACAATCGACCTCGTCGTCCACGCGGCAGGGGCGCTCGGCGGAACCTACGCGCGCAAGCAGACATTCGAGCAGTGGAAGGCCATCATGTCGGCCAACCTGGATTCGTGCTTCGTGGTGACGTCCGCGGTGTTGCCCAGGATGAAGGCGGGCTCGCGGCTGGTGTTCATCTCCTCCTCGGCGGCCCACGAGCCGATGCCCGCCCGCACCGCCTACTCGGCCTCGAAAGCCGGCATGAACGCGTTCGCGCGAGCCCTGGCGCTCGAAGTCGATCGCGACGGCATCAGCGTGCATATCGTCACGCCGGGCCCGGTGGCCACCGAGATGCTGCAGGACGTTCCCTTCGAGATGTACGCGATCGCCGTATCCGATGTCGCCGAGGCGGTCGCGTGGCTGGACACCGTTGACCCCTCGGTCGACTTGCCGGAGATCCGCTTGTCCGCGGTAAAGCGGGGGCCGTTCGCACGACCGCCGGTCGTGCCCACCGAGGCCCGCCGCCGCGCGCGACGGGATTGACGCTTACGGCGCCGGGAAGGGCTTGATCACCGATTCGCCGAACTCGTGCAGGGAGCCCGGTGCGGCGAAGTCGGAGAACCATACGTAGAACCGCTCGACCCCCTGGCCGGCCAGGCCGGTGAAGTGCCCGGTCAGCTCGTCGGCATCCCCGCAGAACAGTCCGGACCCCAGGTTGCCGAATCGCCGGGTGCTCACCTCGCGCACGGTATCGGGATCGCTGCCCGACCGAACGAAGCCCACCATCTGCTGGATCGACAACCGGGCCGTTCCCGCGGCCGGGGCCAGCGTGGGCAGCTTGTCGAGCTGGTGCGCCGGCAGGTTCCACCAATCCGCGTATCTGCGAACGAGTTCCATCATCCGGGGCCCGCTCCCACCCAGAACCAGCGGTATCGGGTGCGACGGTCGCGGAGCTTGCGGTGCCGGCTCGGCGTGCCCGGACTCCCCCGTCCCATCGCCCCAGTACTGCCTGAGCAGTTTCAGGTGGCGGTCGAGTTGGTCGACCCGGGCTTTCGGATCCTGCTGGCCGACATCGAATCTGGCGAATTCCGAGGGCCAGGACCCCGCCCCGAGGCCCAGCTCGAATCTGCCGCCGGACGCCTCCGAGAGGGTGACGGCCTGTTTGGCGAGCACCGCGGGATGCCGGAACGCGTCGCAGAGCACCAGGTGCCCGATCCGCAGCCGCTCCGTTTTGGCGGCCACCCAGGTGGCAATCCCCATTGCCTCCCAGATGCTTTCGTCGGGCAGCCCGGGCGCCTCGAGGTGATCGATGAACGCGATGCCGTCGAAACCACTGGCCTCGGCATGACGCGCCCGCTCCGCGATGTCGGCCGCCGACAACCGGACCTGCGGCAGGAACAGATACCACTCGACCATGCGCCACCTATGCGTGTGATTCGGTGCGATTGCACCGGGCGGGCTAGTTTATTATCTTTACTATGTTAGAGGTCTTATGGATGTAGGGCTGAACTCGGAACAATTATCGCTGCGCGACGCCGTACGCGACATATTACGTACGGAGTGCCCGCCTGAGGCCGCCCGTCAAGCGATCACGGATCCGGAGCGTTCGCGTGCCCTATGGAAGACCGTCGTCGATCTCGGCTGGACCGAGCTCGCCGCCCCCGACACCGGCGACTACGGACCGGTCGAGCTTGCCGTGGTTCTCGAGGAATGCGGCGCCGCCATCGCGCCAATCCCGTTGCTGAGCAGCGTCGGTCTGGCAGCGGGGGTGCTGCGCGACATCGGACTCGATTCGGTCCGCACCGACATCGCCGGCGGGGCCGTCGCCACCCTGGCCGTCCACGCACCCGGGTCGCGACTGCCCGGGGTGCCGATGACCCTGCGTGACGGACGCCTGCGCGGCCGGGCCGTCGCGGTCCCCAACCTGTCGCGCGCCGAGCTGGTCGTCACGCTGGCCCGCGCCGACGACGGTGACACCGTGGCGGCGGTCGCCCGTTGCGTCGACGGGGTCACGGTGGTGCCGGCGGCGGAATCCACCGACCCCGCTCAGCCGGTGGCCGGGATCGAAATCGACGCCGAGCCGGTGGCGGTCGCGAGCATTGACATCGAATCGGTATTCGCAGCGCCCTGGGTAGCGTGCGCCGCTGACCTGGTGGGTGTGGCGAGCGCCGCGTTGCACCGCTCCGTCGAGCACGCGAAGTCGCGGCGCCAGTTCGGCCACCCGATCGGCGCCTTCCAGGGAATCAAACACGCGCTGGCCGACAACTACGTCAGCCTGGAACGCGCCCGCAGCCTCACCTACGCGGCGGCGGCCGCGCTCGCCGATCCGGCTGCCGCATCGGCCGATGCCTGGACCTCCGCCGCGCTCGCCAAAGCGGCGGCCGGTGACGCGGCCGCCGGTTGCGCGCGTACCGCGGTCCAGGTGCACGGCGCGCTCGGGCAGACCTGGGAGCACGACGTGCACCTCTATGTCAGGCGCGCCTGGCAGGGCGCCGCGCTGCTGGGCGACAGTCGCGCGCTCTACCACGAGGTGGGCCGCCGATTCTGCGGGGGCGCGGCGTGAGCCGCACCGGCGACGATGCAGAGCGCAGCGATGAGGAGCGGTGCCGGTGAGCCGCACCGGCGACGATGCAGAGCGCAGCGATGAGGAGGAGCGGTGCCGGTGAGCCGCACCGGCGACGATGCAGAGCGCAGCGATGAGGAGGAGCGGTGCCG
>NZ_SCRH01000062.1 GCF_004298145.1 Mycobacterium sp. | reverse complement strand
TTGGGTCGCAACTTCCAGGTGATCTACGAGCAGGCCAACTCCCACGGACAGAAGGTCCAGTCCGCGGGCAACAACATGGCCAGCACCGACAGCGCCGTCGGGTCCAGCTGGGCCTGACGCGACGACCACAGGCGCGGCAGCACACCACCCGTCGGTGTGCTGCCGCGTCCTGCGGTTACCGTGCAGTGTGACGCATGAGCTATTCAGGGACCGATTGAGGAATTGATGGACCAACAGAGCACCCGCACCGACATCACCGTCAACGTCGACGGTTTCTGGATGCTCCAGGCGCTGCTGGACATTCGGCACGTCGCCCCCGAATTGCGGTGCCGGCCATACGTTTCCACCGACTCGAGCGACTGGCTCAACGAGCATCCCGGAATGGCGGTGATGCGCGAGCAGGGCATCGTCGAAAAGGACGAGGTCAACGAGCAGGTCGCCGCGCGGATGAAAGTGCTTGCCGCGCCCGACCTCGAGGTGGTCGCCCTGCTGTCGCGGGGCAAGTTGGCCTATGGCGTCCTCGACGACGATAATCAGCCCCCGGGCTCGCGCGACATCCCCGACAACGAGTTTCGGGTGGTCCTGGCCCGCCGCGGCCAGCACTGGGTGTCGGCGGTCCGGGTCGGCGGTGAGATCACGGTCGACGACGTCGCCGTCGCGGACAGCGCCTCGATCGCGTCCCTGGTGATCGACGCGCTGGAGTCCATTCACCACGCCGAGCCCGCACCGATCAACGCGGTCAACGTGCCACTGGAGGAGATGCTCGAAGCGACGAAGTCGTGGCAGGAGTCGGGTTTCAACGTGTTCTCCGGCGGAGACCTGCGCCGCATGGGCATCAGCGCCGCGACCGTGGCCGCGCTGGGCCAGGCGCTGTCGGATCCCGCCGCCGAGGTCGCCGTGTACGCCCGCCAGTACCAGGACGACGCCAAGGGGCCCAGCGCGTCGGTGCTGTCGCTCAAAGACGGGTCCGGTGGCCGCATCGCGCTCTACCAGCAAGCCCGCACCGCCGGTTCGGGGGAGGCGTGGCTGGCCATCTGCCCGGCGACCCCGCAGCTGGTACAAGTGGGCGTCAAAACCGTGCTGGACACACTTCCCTACGGCGAGTGGAAAACTCACAGCAGGGTGTGACAATCGCGCGGAATACAGAGTTCACCAATGGCCTCGCGCTCAACATGCGGTTGAGCTGCGAGCACGGCATACTTCTTTCAAAAGATCAGCAAATCTCAAACCGGTGTCAACCACAACTCTTAATCGCAAGGCGAGGCAGATGGAATTCCAATTAGTCGGAATGCACTGCGCGGGGGGCCGCAGCACCTCGGCGAGAACACCGGCGTCGGCCAGCACGCGACCGGCGGCACGGGCTCACACATTCATCACGGTAGGGAGTGCAAGGCGATGACTGCGGTAGTTGAAGTACCACAGCCTGACGTAGAGGGCATCTCACAGCCTCAGGCTGTCGTCGTCGGCGTGATGGCCGGCACGGGTGTCCAGATCGGCGTCCTGCTGGACGCGAATGCCCCCGTCTCGGTGATGACCGACCCGTTGCTGAAGGTGGTCAACAGCCGGCTTCGCGAGCTCGGTGAGACTCCGCTGGAAGTCACCGGCCGGGGCAGATGGGCGCTGTGCCTGGTGGACGGCTCGCCGCTGCGGGTCACCCAATCGCTGAGCGAACAGGACGTCTACGACGGCGACCGATTGTGGATCCGGTTCATCCCGGACACCGAGCACCGCTCGCAGGTCATCGAGCACATCTCCACCGCGGTCGCGTCGGATCTGAGCAAGCGCTTCGCAGCCATCGACCCGGTGGTTGCCGTGCAAGTCGGTGCGTCGATGGTGGCCGTCGGGGTGACGGCCGCGACCGGTTTGCTCGCCTGGTGGCGCTGGCACCACAACTCCTGGCTGCCAACGGTCTACGCGGGCGTGATCGGCGCGCTGGTGCTAGGCGTTTCCTTGTTGCTGTTGGCGCGGGCGCGCACCCAGCAGGAGCGCCGCGTTGCCGACACGATGCTGTTGAGCAGCCTTGCGCCGTTGTCGATCGCCGCGGCGTCCGCGCCGCCCGGCGGCGTGGGATCGCCACAAGCGGTGTTGGGCTTCGGTGTCCTCACCATTGCCGCGATACTCGCGCTGCGGTTCACCGGACGCCGGCTGGCGATCTACACCGCGATCGTCACCGCCAGCTCGATCACGGCGGTGGCCGCGTTGGCGCGCATGGTGGCCATGACCAGCGCCGTGACGCTGTTGACCTGCGTCGTGCTCGTATCGGTTCTGATCTACCAAAGTGCGCCGGCGATTTCGCGGCGGCTGGCCGGCATCCGCCTGCCGGTCTTCCCGTCGGCCACCAGCCGATGGGTGTTCGAGGCCCGGCCCGACCTGCCCACCACGGTGGTGCGCTCCGACGGCGGGCCCCCGGTGCTGGAGGGACCCGCCTCGGTCCGCGACGTGCTGACGCAGGCCGAACGCGCCCGTTCCTTCTTGTCGGGTTTGCTGATCGGGCTCGGCGTGCTGATGGTCGTCTCGCTGACCGCCCTGTCGGACCCGCACACCGGGCAACGCTGGTTGCCGCTTCTGCTGGCGGGCTTCTGCGCGGGATTCCTGTTGCTGCGCGGCCGTTCTTACGTCGACCGCTGGCAGGCGATCACCCTGGCCGGCACCGGGGTATTGATTGTCGGTGCTGTCGTGGTGCGGTACGCCCTCGTGCTGCAGTCCCCGCTTGCGGTCTCGATCAGCGCGGCGATCCTGGTTTTGGTGCCGGCGGCGGGACTCACGTCCGCGGCTGTGGTGCCAAACACCGTCTACAGCCCGCTATTCCGCAAATTCGTGGAATGGATTGAATACCTCTGCCTGATGCCGATCTTCCCGCTGGCATTGTGGTTGATGAATGTCTATGCAGCAATCCGCTATCGCTGACGGCAAAGTGTGGCGTGGTCGCGCAACCGCCGCGACCGTCGCCGCCATCTTGCTCGCGTCGGGCGCGTTGGCCAATCTGCCTCCCGCCTATGCGATTTCGCCTCCGACGATCGACGCCGCGGCGGTGCCGCCGGACGGTCCGCCCGGGCCGGGGGCGCCGATGAAGCAGAACTCGTATTGCACCGAGGTCGGCGTGCTGCCCGGGACCGATTTCCGGCTGCAGCCCAAATACATGGACATGCTGAATCTGCAGGAGGCGTGGCAGTTCGGTCGCGGTGCCGGCCAGAAGGTGGCCGTCATCGATTCGGGCGTGACCCCGCACCCCCGGTTTCCGCACCTCATTCCGGGCGGCGACTACATCATGTCCGGTGACGGCCTGTCTGACTGCGATGCGCACGGCACCATCGTGGCGTCCATGATCGGTGCGGCGCCAGCCAACGGCGCGGGGATACCACCGGCGGCACCGCGCAAGCCGGTCACCATTCCCACCACCGAGCCACCGCCGAAAGCACCACCGCCGCAGACGGTGACCCTGTCACCGCTGCCGCAGACCGTGACGATGGTTCCGCCCCCGCCCCAGGACCAGCAGCAACAGCCCCCGGGCCCCTTCTGGGCGCCGCCCCCGCCGCCACCGGCAGGTCCACCGCCCGCCGGCCCGGCCCCGGGCCCAGCCCCCGGGCCGGCGCCGGGTGGACAGGCCCCGGCGGTCAACCACGGAAGCGGCACCGTGACCATCCCCGGCTACGCCGGTGGTGGGCACGCGGTCAAGGTCGACAATCCGCGTCCGCTCGACCCGCCGCCGGCACCGCCACCACCCGGGCCGACCAAGGGCGGTCCGGACGCGTTCAGCGGCATCGCACCGGACGTCGACATCATCGCGATCCGGCAGACCAGCCAGGCCTTCGGCCTCAAGGACGCCTACACCGGCGACGAGGACCCGCAGACGTCGGCGAAGATCGACAACATCCAGACGATGGCACGGGCGATCGTGCACGCCGCCAACATGGGCGCGTCGGTGATCAACATCTCCGACGTGACGTGCATGAGCGCCCGCAACGTCATCGACCAGCGATCGCTGGGTGCCGCCGTCCGCTACGCGGCCGTCGACAAGAACGTCGTCATCGTGGCCGCCGCCGGGGACACCAGCAAAAAGGACTGCAAGCAGAACCCGCCTCATGATCCGTTGCAGCCCAACGATCCTCGCAACTGGAATGCCGTCACGACCGTCGTGACGCCGTCCTGGTTCAGCGACTACGTCCTGACGGTCGGCGCGGTCGACGAGGGAGGACACCCGCTGAGCCAGGGTAATCAGGGTCAGGCGTCGACGAGCGTGGCCGGGCCCTGGGTGGGAATCGCCGCGCCCGGAACGGACGTCGTCGGACTTTCGCCCCGGGACGACGGGATCATCAACGCGATCGACGGACCGGACAACACGCTGCTGGTTCCGTCCGGCACCAGCTTCTCGGCGGCGATCGTGTCCGGGGTGGCCGCGCTCGTGCGTGCCAGGTTCCCGCAGCTATCGGCATATCAGGTCATCAACCGGTTGACGCGTACCGCCCGAGCGCCGGCGCGCGGCGTGGACAACCAGGTCGGCCACGGGATCGTCGACCCGGTGGCGGCACTGACCTGGGACGTACCCGACGGTCCGGTGAAGCCGCCGCAGCGACTGTCGGCGCCGCTGACCATGCCGAAACCGGTCCCGCCCCGGGATATGGTGCCAGTATGGGTTGCCGCCGGA
This sequence comes from Mycobacterium sp., assembly GCF_004298145.1. Lineage (GTDB taxonomy): Bacteria > Actinomycetota > Actinomycetes > Mycobacteriales > Mycobacteriaceae > Mycobacterium. Next base: position 65,019 of record NZ_SCRH01000062.1, on the reverse strand, counting down.
GGATTGTTCGTGGCGTTGCTCATCGGCGGCGGAGTGTTCGGTACGACGATGCTGATGAAGCGATCTCGCAAACAGCAATAGAAACAGCAATAGGGGCGGAGCAGCAACACTCATGAAGGCTCAGCGCAAATTTGGGTTGTCGTTGTCGTGGCCGCGGCTGACCACGGTGTTCCTGGTCGACGTCGTGATCATGGCGGTGGCCAGTCATTGCCCGGAGTCCTGGCAGGGCACCTACCGCATCGCGTTCTGGGTCGGGGTGAGTCTGGCGCTGTTGGTCACGCTGCTGTCACTGGTCACCTACCACGGCCTGACGGTGACGTCGGGCCTGGCGACCTGGCTGTGGGATTGGTCCGCCGATCCGGGCTCCGCGCTGGCCGCCGGCTGCACCCCGGCCATCGATCACCAACGCAAATTCGGGCGCGACAGGGTGGGCGTGCGCGAGTACCAGGGCCGGCTCGTGACGGTGATCGCCGTCAACGGCGGTGAGGACGACCCCGCGTCGCGCCATCGTCACCGGTCGTCGCCGCCCACCCTGCTGGTGCAGGCCGTCGCCTCGGGATTACGCCAGTTCGACATCCACCTCGATGACATCGACATCGTGTCGGTGAAGGTCCGCCGCGGCGGCCCCGACAGTGGAGCCGCCGAATTGTCGAAGCTCGACGACTTCGGAGCCCCGGAGGGGGAGGTGGTGAGCGACGAGCCCACCTCGTACGTTCGTCGAACCTGGCTGGTGTTGCGGATGAACCCGCAGCGCAATGTCGCCGCGGTGGCGGCCCGCGATTCGCTGGCGTCGACCCTGGTGGCGGCCACCGAACGGCTCGCCCAAGATCTCGACGGGCTGACCTGTGCGGCCCGGCCGTTGACCGCCGAGGAGCTCGCCGAGGTCGACCGTGCGGTGCTGGCCGACCTCGAACCGACCTGGAGCCGCCCCGGATGGCGCCGCCTCAAGCATTTCAACGGGTTCGTGACGAGCTTGTGGCTGACACCGTCCGACATCACCACCGACAAGCTCGCTGAGCTGTGGGAGGACGACGCGGTCGCCACCGTGCTGACCATTCGGCTGACCTTCCGCGGGGGCAGTCCGCACGTGTCGGCCTGGGTGCGCTACCACACCGAGAAGCGGCTGCGCAGAAACGTCTCGTCGGGGCTCAACCGCCTCACCGGACGTCAGTTGGCCGCGGTGCGCGCCACCCTGCCCGCCCCGTCGGCCCGCACCCTGCTGGTCGTGCCGAGCCGCCCGCTACGCGCCGACGATGACGAGCTCGCGCTGTCCGTCGATCAGCTGCGAGGGAGCTCGGCGGGCGTACCTGTAGCGCAATGACGAGACCCCAATCAACCGCCGAAGGCGCCCGTAACGCGATGGTCGCCGGCCTGTTGGCGTCGGGCGTCTCGGTCAACGGGCTGCAGCCCAGCCACAATCCGCAGGTTGCGTCGCAGATGTTCACCACGGCGACCAACCTGGATCCTTCGATGTGTGACGCCTGGCTGGCACGAATGCTCGCGGGGGAGCAGAGCCTCGACGTGCTCGCCGGTGCCTGGTCGTCGATCCGCACGTTAGGGTGGGAGACCCGCCGCCTCGGGGTCACCGAGTTGCAGTTCCGCCCGGAGGTTTCCGACGGGCTGTTCCTACGGCTGGCGGTGACCAGCGTGGAGTCGCTGGCGTGCGCCTACGCCGCGGTGCTCGCGGAAGCCAAACAGTATGGCGAAGCTTCGAAACTGATCGACGGCGTCGAACCCCGCCAGGCCTTCGACGAGGAGCTGGTCAGCTACGTGCGCGGCGTACTGTACTTCCGCACCGGGCGGTGGCCGGATGTGCTCAACGAATTCGCCGAGGGGAAGAGCTGGCGCCAGCCAGAGCTGAAGGCCGCGGGGGCGGCGATGGCCACCACGGCGCTGGCCTCGCTCGGCGTATTCGAAGAGGCCTTGCGCCGGGGCCAGGACGCCATCGAAGGCGACCGGGTACCGGGGGCGGCCAACATCGCCCTGTACACCCAGGGCATGTGCCTGCGGCATCTGGGTCGCGAGGACGAGGCCGTCGAGCTGTTGCGGCGGGTCTATTCGCGCGATCCGAAGTTCACCCCGGCCCGCGAAGCGCTGGACAACCCGAACTATCGCCTGATCCTGACCGACCCGGAAACGATCGAGGCCCGTACCGACCCGTGGGACCCGGACAGCGCACCCACCCGCGCGGAGGCGGAGGCCGCCCGCCACGCCGAGGAGGCGGCGAAGTACCTGGCCGAAGGCGACGCCGAGCTCAACGCCATGCTGGGCATGGAGCGGGCCAAGCGGGAAATCAAGCTGATCAAGTCGACGACGAAGGTGAACCTGGCGCGCGCCAAGATGGGCCTCCCGGTGCCCGTGACGTCGCGCCACACCTTGCTGCTCGGCCCTCCGGGAACCGGAAAGACTTCGGTGGCAAGGGCTTTCAGCAAGCAGCTGTGCGGGTTGACCGTGCTGCGCAAACCGGTGGTGGTCGAGACCAGCCGCACCAAGCTGCTGGGCCGGTACATGGCCGACGCGGAGAAGAACACCGAGGAGCTGCTCGAGGGCGCCCTGGGCGGCGCGGTGTTCTTCGACGAGATGCACACATTGCACGAGAAGGGCTACCAACAGGGCGACCCCTACGGCAACGCGATCATCAACACATTGCTGTTGTACATGGAGAATCATCGCGACGAGCTGGTCGTCTTCGGCGCCGGCTACGCCAAGGCCATGGACAAGATGCTCGAAGTGAACCAGGGTCTACGGCGGCGATTTTCGACCGTGATCGAATTCTTCAGCTATACCCCGGACGAACTGGTCGCGCTGACCCGATTGATGGGCCAGGAAAACGAAGACGTCATCACCGATGAATCGGCGCAGGCCCTGCTGCCGTCCTACACCAAGTTCTACCTCGACGAAAGTTATTCGGAAGACGGGGATCTCATCCGCGGCATCGACACCCTCGGCAATGCCGGTTTCGTGCGCAACGTCGTGGAAAAGGCTCGCGATCACCGCAGTTTCCGGCTGGACGACGAGGACCTGGATGCGGTGCTGGCCAGCGAGGTAACCGAATTCAGCGAGCGTCAACTGCTGCGATTCAAGGAGCTGACCGACGAGGATCTCGCGGAGGGGCTCAACGCGGCGGTGGCCGAGAAGAAGAACTAGCCCCCTGTCATCCGGGTCCACGCCCGTGTGCGATTCGCGGACATTGCGTGCGCATCGGGGATGACGTCTGGGTGAACCCCGCGTAGTGCGTTGTACGTCAGCTTGACTCAATCAAGGCCGAGTGCCACCATTGCCAATGCAAGCACCTCGCTAGGTGAGGCGTCTGCACGGACACAGGCCACTGACCTCGAACGTCGAAAGACGCCCAGGGTCAGGACAGCTCTTCCCGGATTAAGGGTTGAGCCCAAGTGGCTTCCGGCTTTGCTTGGCCGGATACGCCGTGTGGTGCCGAAGCTCTGACGAGAGGGGTGCGGGCCCAACGGTTCTCACCTTGGGCGCTTCTCCCCGTGTGCAATGTGTGGCACCCCCGTGTGCCCTGGCCTTGAGGAGGTGAGAACGACATTAGTCTCGGTGAGAGTCCGTATTCCAGATCGATGACCAGTTCGTTTCGATCCGACCTCGGCATCGTTTTTTCCTGAAGTGGCCTGTAACTAGCCACCTTTCGTAACACACGCACTCGCTGACGTGTGGCGTTGCTGCGTGCCTTGACACGGCCAGAACCCGTGTCTCGAATTATCTTCGTGGGGAGAATTGTGATGAATTTCGTTACCGCACAGCCGGAGTCGCTAGCTGTGGCGGCCGGCCGGCTGCAAGAGATCGGTTCGGCGTTGAGCGCCCAGAACTCGGCCACCGCTGCCCCGATGACTGGGGTGGTGCCCGCCGCCGCGGACGTGGTGTCGATGCTGACGGCGGCGCAGTTCGCCAGGCATGGCCAGATGTTCCAGACGCTGAGCGCGCAAGCCGCTGCGCTGCACGAGAATTTCGTGTGCACCTTGCGGGCCAGCGCCGGATCGTATGCGGCCACCGAGGCCGTCAACGCGGCCTCGGCCCGCTGACCAGTTTTGGGGGTCCGACAATGTTGGATTTTGCGGCGTTGCCGCCGGAAATCAATTCGGCCAGAATATATTCCGGCCCCGGTTCGGGGCCGATGCTGGCCGCCGCCGCCGCGTGGAACACCATGGCCGCGGAGATGCGTTCGGCTGCGGCCTCTTACGGGTCGGTGGTGACTGAACTGACCGGTGGGGGCTGGTTCGGGCCGTCGTCGATGTCCATGTTGGCGGCCGCCGTACCCTACCTGGCGTGGCTGAACGGCACCGCCACACAGGCCGAGCGGGCAAGCGGCCAGGCGTTCTCGGCCGCGAGTGCCTACGAGTCGGCATTCGCCATGACGGTGCCGCCGCCGGTGATCGCGGCCAACCGCGCCCAGCTGGCGATGTTGGTGGCGACCAATGTCTTTGGTCAGAACACCCCGGCGATCGCCGCCACCGAGGCGCACTACGGCGAGATGTGGGCCCAGGACGCGGGCGCGATGACCGGCTACGCCAGCGCCTCGAGCACCGCGGCACAATTGACGCCGCTGACTGAGCCGCCGTCAACCACCAACACCGACGGGGTGGCCGCACAGGCGAACACGGTGGCCCGAGCGGCCCAAACCCCGGCAGGTTCGGTGCAGTCGGCATTGTCGTCGGCGAACAGCGGTTCCTCGCCGTCCGGCTCGGTGTCGTCGGGGCTGGCGGGCTTGCTGAGCGGTTCGGACAATTCGGCCTTCGGAACCTTCACAAATGGCAATTTCTTCAGCACCGCGGTGGTCAACGGCGCCCTTGCCGGCGGCCCCTTCAACCCGCAATTCATCCTGCAGACGGCCGCGGGTCTGATGAACGCGAGCAAGGCGCCAACGGCCGCCGGGGCGCTGGCCGGTCTGGGGGAGCTCCCGGAGCTGGCTTCGGGCGCTGCGGCCCCGGCCGCACTGGCGGGTGCCGGCGGGTCGGCAGGACTTGGCCATGCCGGCCTGGTGGGGTCGTTGTCGGTACCGCCGAGCTGGGCCTCGGCCGCGAACGTCAACCCGGCCGCAACCGCGGTGCAGGCCAATGGTCTCAGTGACATCGGGTCGTCGCCCCCGGCCGCCGGCGGGCCTGGAGGTTTTGCCGGGCCCATGGGGGCCGCGGGTGGGCGCCGGCGCGCCATCCCGAAATACGGCTTCCGCCCCGTGGTGATGCCACGCCCGCCTGCCGCCGGATAGCGGAATTCGAAGGAGAAAGTGTCATGCTCGATTTCGCGGCGTTTCCGCCAGAGATCAATTCGGCTCGCATGTACGCGGGGCCCGGCTCGGCATCAATGGTGGCCGCTGGCGCCGCCTGGAACACGATGGCCGCTGAATTGCGCTCCGCGGCGGCCGGTTACGGATCGGTGATTTCGGGGCTGACCGGTGAGGGCTGGCTGGGTCCGTCGTCGATGCTGATGGCGGCCGCGGGGGCACCCTATGCGGCGTGGCTGGGCAGCACCGCGACTCAAGCCGAGCAGGCCGGCGCGCAGGCCAATGCCGCGGCGGCCGCCTATGAGACGGCCTTCACCATGACGGTACCGCCGGCGGTCGTCACGGCCAACCGAGTTCTGCTGTCGAATCTGTTGGCCGGCAATCTGATTGGTCAAAATGCCGCGGCGATCGCGGCGACCGAGGCGCGATACGCCGAAATGTGGGCCCAAGATGCGGGCGCCATGAATGGCTATGCCAGTGCCTCGAGCACGGCCACCGAGTTGACGCCCATGACGGCGCCGCCGTCCACCGCCCACACCGGCGGGGTTGCCGAGCAGGCCGCCGCGGTGGCGCAGGCGGCCGACAACTCGACCACCGGCACGTCGACGGGCGGACTGCTCGAGTGGCTGGGGCTCGCGCCTAACACCAACCACTCCACCACGGGCCTGGCCGGCTTGATGAACTTCCTGGACGGGTCCAACGGGTCGCTGCTGGGAAGCTTCCTCAACAACGCCTCGGTGGCGAACTTGTCCAACGCGTTCACCACCAGCGGGCTACTGAACCCGACATCGATGATCGATTCGGTGACCGCGTTCAGCTCCGTGTTCCCCGACGCGGCGGGCGACACCGCCGCCGCCGATCTCGCCGCCGGCCTGGGCCGGAGCGGCGTGCTCGGCTCCCTGCCGGGCCTGGCCGCTTCCGCCGGAATCGGACAGGCGAGCCCGGTCGGAACGCTCTCGGTACCCCCGGCTTGGGCCGCGGCCGGAGCAACCATCACCCCGGTGGCGGCAACGACCCGCCTGGGCGCAGGGGTGTATCACGGCGTGTTGGGTACGACACCCATGGTTATGCAAGACGCCGGACCGGTGGGAGCGCCGGGCATGCCGCTCGGAGCCATGCCCGGTGGGCAGGAGGAAGAGTTCGCCGCTCCCTTGTACGGCTTCCGGCCCCGCGTCATCGCTCGTCCGCCGGCCGCCGGTTGACACCGGGGGCCGAGCGCGGGTGCCGGGCGCATCCTGAGAACCCTGATTTCCCCAATTGCGTCGCACAGCAACTAGGCGAGGCCCCTCCGCGAATGCTCACAGGGTCGTAAACGTCGTTGTGAGGGCCGGTTACGGCTCCACAGGAAACCATCAGTAGCTAACCAGTCCCACGGCAGATTGGCCGCGTCTACTCGTATGAGTGAACCTGAGGAGAACGGTGTGACGGTCAACTACCCATTCGGCACCGGGGGCGCCCACGGTGCCGTGATCCGCGCCCGGGGCGCGTCCGTGGAGCCCGGTTACCGGGCCGTGGTTAGCGGTGTGGATGCCACCGCCGGCTTGTGGGGTGGTGCGCTTCTGGTGGCGCGCCGGGAGTTCAGCGCGGGTGTCGCATCGCGGCGTGGAGGTCATCGACGAGCAGGCCCCTACGGGACGAATGGTTCAGCCTGCGGGCAGTATGGCGAATACCGGGCGCGTCCTCAACTCGAGCTTGGGATTCACGGCGATCGGTAATGTCGCGGGTCAATCGCCATTCCTGATGGGCTGCGATTTCATATATTCAATTTGGAAATAGATATCTCGGGTTCACTATCGGTCGCGGTAAGACAGTTTCCGAGATCGTTGCGATCGGCAATGGTGCCGATTCCTTCATCGTAATCCACCGACGGGCCGACTTTACGTATCAAATCGCGTTCGATCCGTTGCTAGGCACCGCTCTATATCGGCTCAAGCATGTGGTTCATAGTATCTTACGGTCGCTGTCGTGCGTTGTTCTCACAGAGATCCAGACGGCCTAGACATTTACTTCTTACAGACGTTTACCTCCGGAGAAGGGGATCGAAATATATGTTTGGCAGCATTGTCGTTGCATCAACAATGTGGCTTGACTAGTCGCTTGCCGATGATGACACCGGACTGCAGCTAGACGGTACGGACCTCTTCAGTTCGTGGAATCTGCACACATATTTGATAGCACTTGAACGCACATGTGGAAGGTATTGGATGCTGGATTTCGGTGCGTATCCGCCGGAATACAACTCGGGGCGGATGTACGTCGGCGCGGGATCGGGGCCGCTGCTGGCCGCCGCGGCTGCATGGGACGAATTGGCCGCGGAGCTGCAGTCGACGGGGGCGGCGTACGGCTCCACCATCGAGACGCTCACGACGGGCCCGTGGACGGGCCCGTCAGCCCTGGCGATGGCTGCCGCGGCCGCCCCGTATGTGGCGTGGATCCATGCCACCTCCGCACAGGCCGAGGAGGTGGGCGCCCGGGTCAAGCTCGCCGCCGGCGCCTACGAGGCGGCGTTCGCGGCGACCGTGCCGCCGCCGGTGATCGCGGCCAACCGTGCCCTGCTCGCCACATTGGTCGCCACCAACATCCTTGGCCAGAACACGCCGGCCATCGCCGCCACCGAGGCCCACTACATGGAGATGTGGGCGCAGGATGCCGCCGCCATGTACGGCTACGCGGCCTCCTCGGCGAGCGCGTCGGCGCTGACACCGTTCGCCGAACCCCCACGCACCGCGAATGAATCGGCCGGCCCCACGCAAGCCGCCGCGGTCGCCCAGAGCAGCGGGCAGTCCAGTTCGAACACTGCCACCCAGCTGTCGCAGCTGAGCGGCACGCTGCAGCCGGCGGTGCAAAGCGTGACCAACGCCAGCACGACGGGAACCACGTCCACCGGACTGACGACGCCGAGTTTCATCACCAACTGGAACGAGTTCTGGTCGGTACTGACCGGCGTGTACTCACCGCAGTCGTGGAGCAGCATTCCGGGCGGTCCGTTCCTGTCGTTCGGGCAGGCGTACGCCTGGGGCCAGAACGGGCAGGGCGCGGCCGCCTATCTGGCTGGGCCGAAAGCCATTTCGGGAGCATTGGCGCCCCTGACCGGTGGCGCCAATGCCGTCAAGCCCATGCTCAGCTCGGCGGTCGGGGCAGGGCAGGTGTCGGGGTCGATGGGCAAGGCCGCCCTGGTCGGCAGCATGTCGGTGCCGCAGGGCTGGACGGAGGCCGTTCCGGCCATCCGAACGCTCGCCCAGGTGTTGCCGAGCGGTATGCCGGCCGCGCTGGCCGGCGAGGAGGGCATATTCAGCCAGATGGCCCTGTCCGGCCTGGCGGGACGCGCCATCGCCGCCGCCGCGACCCGGCCGTTCGGCGGCGCCGCCGCGGCGGTGGGATCGGTGGGCGGTGTCGCCGCCGAGGCCGACCCGGCCGCAGCCACCATCATCGTGATCCCGTGCATCGAGGAATGACCGCGATGACCAAATCGCCTGGCAGCCAAGAACTGTCCACCAGAACACCTAGGTAAGGGGACCAGAAATGTTTTACGGAGCCTTTCCGCCGGAGTTCAACTCGGGCCGGATGTACAGCGGTCCGGGTGCTGAATCGTTGGTGGCCGCGGCGACGGCCTGGCAGGAGCTGGCCACCGAATTGCAGTCCAGCGCGTCGTCCTATTCGTCGGTGATCTCGAGCCTGACGGCTGGGCCCTGGGTGGGCCCGTCGTCGCTTGCCATGGCATCCGCGGCCGCCGCATACGTGGCCTGGATGCGGCAAACCGCCGCGCGCGCCGCACAATCCGCGATCCGGGCCACCGAGGCGGCGGCCGCCTACGAGACCGCGTTCGCCGCACACGTGCCGCCGGCGGTGATCGCGGAAAACCGTGCCCTGCTCGCACAACTGGTGGTCACCAACGTCGTTGGGCAGAACACGTCGGCGATCGCCGCGAACGAGGCCCAGTACGGCGAGTTCTGGGCAGAGGACGCCGCGGCGATGGACACCTACTTCGCCTCGTCGGCCACCGCCGGCAACCAATTGACGGAGTTCAGTCCGGCGCCCAAGACCACCAACGAGGCGGCCGAACCGATGCAAGCGGCCGCCGTGTCCTCGGGGGCCGGCAGCCCGGCCGCCAATGTGGCGAGCACCGCGGCGGCGGCAGCGACCACCACACTGCCGTTTAGCGGGGCATTCTCGGGCCCGGCGAACCTGGCGTACGTCTATCAGACGTTCATGACGAATCTCTTCAACACCGTCCCGGGCGGGGCCAGCTTATACACCGCCATGTACAACGCCGTGAAGGTGCCGTTGGGCCTGACCACGCAGTTCAACGACATCGGGTTGCTGATCAATTTCCCGTTGTCGCAGTGGCTCAAGTTCGCCCCACCCGTCGCCTACGGCGCGTTGCCGAAAGACGCGCTGGGCGCCGGGCTGGGGGCGCTGGGCTTCGGTCGCGGCACCCTGTTCGGCGCGATCAACCCCCTCGCAGGCATGGGAAACGCCGGCACTCTGGTCGGCAAGCTGTCGATCCCACCCAGCTGGGCCACGGCCACCCCCTCCATCCGGACCGTGGCTGCCGCCCTGTCGGCCACCGGGACCGAGGCCGTGCCGGCGGCCACGCTGGGCGGGGGAAGCCTGTTCAGTTCGATGGGGCTGGCCGGGATGCTGGGCAGCGCTGCGGGTTCCGGGGCCCCCACGGCGGTTCGTGCCGGCGTCCGTAATCGGATGGCTCCGATCAAGGACCTTCACGACAAGGGATCACCGGAACAGCTGAAACGCCTCGTCGCACAAATCTCGGAGAAGCCCGAAAGCGTGCAGCACCACAACGTCGATCAGGAAAACCTCGACGCGCTACTCGAGCAGCTGGCCAAGAAGCCCGGCATCCACGCTGTGCACCTGAAGAAGGGGGCCACGTCCAAAGTCCTGCCCGTCGATGCCCAGTTGGGTTAGGGAACAAGGCAAACCAGTGTTCACGCGGTTCACAGGTTGCAACAGAAGGGTGACGAATGATGAAACCACTACTGACGCTACTCAGCGCGTTCGCGATGATCGGCCTTGCCGCACCGGCCTACGCCGATCCGGTACCAGAACCGGGCGGCGACGACGGAGGCTTCATCGCGGCGCTGCATCAAGCCGGCTTCAGCTTTTCCACCCCGGGCTCGGCCGTCGCCGCCGGAAGGGCGGTGTGCTCGTGCTTGAACAACGGCGAACCGGGCCTCGAGGTCGTCCACGACGTGAAAACCCACAACCCCGGGATGGACATGGAGATGGCATCGAATTTCGCTGTGCTGTCCGCGAAGTTCTACTGCCCCAGCCAACTCTCCAAGGCATGACACGTCGCCGCCCATCTCTCGGGCGGTGACGTGGAGTACGGTGTCGCCCAACATGTCTACAGCGTGAGATCCAGCGCTGCGCGCTTCCCCGCAGCATGGGACAATCACGAGTTATGAGACTGCTGGTGGCGCTGAGCGTCGGCGTTTCCGCCGCGATTGTTCTGGCCCCGCTCGCGCACGGTGATCCGGCGACAACCGGTGGCGAGGAAGCAAGCTTCCTTGCGTCGCTGCGCAGCGCGGGCATCACGTACGCCACCCCGGACGGGGCAATAAAATTCGCCAAAGCCGTGTGCGTGTCAATGGGACACGGCGAGATGGGTCCCCAAATGGTGGACGAACTGAAGAGCGAAAATCCCGGACTCACCGACGATCACGCAACGTCGTTCTTGGCGATCGCAGCGAAATACTATTGCCCACAGCAACTTAACCAAAGATAGCCCCGGGGCAACGCGGCGACTGCGGTCGAGAAGTCTGTGTCACACCCGAAAGCCGCTGTGAAAGCCTGAAATTCACCGCGCAGGAATCAGTCCTCGCACCTGCGCCGCGGGCCGGATACCGACCCTGAGAAATTCTCAGGCGAGGGGCCGAAGGAGTGCTGCCGGCAAGAAACACATGGAATATGCATATGCTTCGCCGGCAGATCTCATGAATTCCATTTGAGCCGTGGCTCGTTTGCGAGCTGGCTGCATATTCGCCCCTACCCTTGCGCCATTGGGATACGGGAGGTAGCTGGTGGATTTCGGTGCGTTGCCACCAGAGGTCAATTCAGGACGGATGTACGTCGGGGCCGGATCGGGGCCGTTGCTGGCCGCGGCTGCGGCATGGGATGCGCTGGGAGCCGAACTGCATTCCTACGCGGCGGCCTACAACTCGACGATCACGGGCATGACCATCGGGTCATGGTTGGGTCCGGCGGCGGCGTCGATGAGCGCCGCGGTCGCGCCGTACGTGTCGTGGGCGACGGCGTCCGCGGCAACGGCGGAGCAGGCGGCGATGCAGGCCAGACTCGCCGCCGCAGCGTATGAGACCGCGTTCGCGGCGACGGTGCCCCCGCCGGTGATCGCCGCCAACCGCAGCCTGGTGATGACTCTGATCGCCACCAACATCCTCGGGCAGAACACCGCCTCCATCGCGGCGGCCGAAGCGGAGTACGCCGAAATGTGGGCCCAGGATGCCGTAGCGATGTATGCCTACGCCGGCTCGTCGGCAGCGGCCACGCGGCTGGCACCGTTCATCGAGCCACCGCAGACCACCGATGCATCCGGGGTGGCAAGGCAATCCGCGGCGATGGCGCACAGTGCCGCGTCGGATATCGAATCCCAGCTGCCTGCGTTGATCAACGTGACGCCCATGATGTTGCAGGGCCTCGCGGCCACCCCTTCGGCGGCGGCAGCGACGCCGGCGGCATCGATCATCGAGGCGATTTACCCGATCACGGCCGCGCTGCGGCCCTTTTTTGCCGCCGTCACCGGCGCTTACAGCCCCATCGGGGCGATCATCGTGCCCGGCGGCTGGTGGCTGCTGTCCCTGCAGGCCCTGGGTCTGTCCCAAAACGCACCGGGTGTCGCCGAACTGCTCGGCGGCGGGAAGGCGACCGCCGGGGGGCTGTCGTCGCTGGCGCCGCTGCGGGGCGGCTACGTCTCGGCCATGACACCGGACACCGGGGGCGTGGCGGGTTCGATGGGCCGCGCGACCCTGGTCGGATCGCTGTCGGTGCCGCAAAGCTGGGCCACCGCCGCCCCCGTGCTGAAGACGGTCGCCTCGGTACTGCCGGGCGTGAGTTTGGGGGCTGTCCCGGCGATTCCTGCGACGCCGCACGGGGCCATGTTCGGCGAGATGGCCATGGCGAGTCTGGCCGGACGCGCGTTGGCGGGCGCCGGTGTGCGCACCGTCGGTAACGGCACCACCGGCGCCGCCGCGCCGGCGACCACGACGGCCACTACCGCCACCATCATCGTGGTTCCGGCGGATTGAGGGGCCGTTGACGTGACCCCTGAAATGGCATTGATCCACATGAAACGCGGAGGGCGACCCATGTCTTTGGTGACTACACAGCCGGAAACGTCGGCGATTGACGAGATGTTTGCCGGCACTCGTTCGTATGTGGCCGGCGCAGGACAGGCGAGGCCATGAATTTCGCGTTCCAGCCACCCGAAATCACCTCTGGTGAGATGTACATGGGTCCGGGCGCCGGACCCATGTTGACGGCCGCCGCCGCGTGGGATGCCTTGGCCGCCGAGCTGCAGTCGACGGCGTCGTCCTACGGATCGATCGTCGAAGGTCTGGCCAACGAGGCCTGGACCGGCCCGTCGGCCGTCGCCATGGCCGCCGCGGCGGCGCCCTACGTGGCATGGATGTCGGCTACCTCGGTGCAGGCCAAGACGGCGGCCATCCAAGCCACGGCGGCCGCAAGCGCCTACGAGAGCGCCTTCGCGGCCGTCGTGCCGCCGACCGAGATCGCGGCCAATCGGATGCGGCTGACAATGCTGTTGGCAACGAATATCTTCGGGCAGAACACCACCGCGATCGCCGCCACCGAGGCCGAATACGGACAGATGTGGGCGCAGGACACCGCAGCGATGTTCGGCTACGCCAGCGCGTCGGCGGCCGCCACGCGACTGACACCGTTCACCGAGCCGCCGCAGACCACGACTGCGACCGGGATCGCCGCCCAGGCGACCGCGGTCGGCGAGGCCAGCAGTCTGGCGAGCGGTACCGGCGCGGCCGCGAACGCTGCGGCTCCACCGTCCAACATATTCACGCAGCTACTCGAGGCCATCGGCAACGCTTCGCGCGGTTACATGAACTTTTGGGACCAGATGCTCAATAACCTCACGGGGTCACCGCTGGCCGGAACAACGTGGCAGAACACCTTCGGGATCCTCGCCGACATCGGCCGCTTCAGCACGGTCGCCAACGACAGTATGAGCCCGATCAACCTCGCCATGACCGAGTTCAAGATGTTCTACAACCTCCCCGTTGAGGGCCTGGAAATCCCGAAGTCCGCGCTGGGCGCCGGGCTCGGGTTGCGTTCGGCCGGCGCCGGCCTGACCAGCGCGGCATCGGCGGGCATGGGCGAGGCGAACGTGGTGGGCAAATTGTCGGTGCCACCGGCCTGGGCGTCGGCGACCCCGGCAATCAGGCTGGCCAGCAGCCTGGCGCCGACCGCCGGCCTGGCCGCGGTCCCGGCGGCCGGGATCCCGGGAACCGTACTCGGTCAGATGGCGCTGGGAAGTCTGACCGGGGGAGCACTCGGCGCTGTCACGTCCCAAGTCGTGAGCGCGAGGGGCGTCCGGGCCGGCGCCGGTGGTGGGCACAAGACCGTCGAGCCCGTCAAACTCGACGACGTCATCGCGAAGCTACAAAAGCAACCGGAGGCCGTGCAGCACTGGAATGTCGACAAGGCTGGACTCGACGCTCTGCTCGACCAACTGTCGAAAAAGCCCGGGATCCACGCGGTGCACGTGTCCAGCGGCAACAAACCCCAAGTCACCATGCCCGATGCCCAGCTCGGAAAGGCGGGAACGGCATGAGATTCCTCCTCGCGCTGCTCGGCGCCTTCGGCGTGATCAGTTTCGCACCGCCCGCGCACGCCGAGCCGGAGGGCGACGATGCGGCATTCCTCACCAACCTCAGCAATTCCGGTATCACCTACAGCAGCCCCACCCAAGTGATCATGTCCGCCAAAGCGGTGTGCGGGTTGATGGGCAGGGGCGAAACGGGTTTGCAGGTTCTCAGCGACATCAAGGCCGAGAACCCCGGAATGACGATGGACGCCGCGGCCAAGTTCGCGGCGCTCGCATCGAGCACCTACTGCCCCCGCCACCTGACGCCCAAAGCCGGTTAGCCTGAGACTCGCCGCGCGCCGGGGGATACTCCCGACGTCAGCGGCGCGGTTGGGCTCCACTTGCGGTTAACCCGGATTTGGTTAGCTCCCTTCGCCGTCGTGCAACCGGGAAGGAGTGTGTCGTGGAAACGCTGAGCGCTGTCGATTTCGTGCTCCGCCTCGGCGTCGGCGTGGGCTGCGGCGCCCTCATCGGCCTGGAACGGCAGTGGCGGGCCCGTCGGGCCGGCCTGCGCACCAACGCGCTGGTCGCCGGCGGCGCAACCCTGTTCGTCCTTTACGCGGCGGCCACCTCGGATTCCAGCCCCACCCGGGTCGCGTCCTATGTGGTGTCCGGTATCGGCTTCCTGGGCGGTGGGGTGATCTTGCGGGAGGGGGTCAACGTCCGGGGCCTCAACACGGCGGCCACCCTGTGGTGCTCGGCGGCGATAGGCGTACTGGCCGCGTCCGGGCACCTGGTATTCGCGTTGATCGGCACCGGCACGGTTATCGGCATTCATCTGCTGGGGCGCCCGCTCGGCCGGTTGATCGACCGCGACAACAGTGCCGACGAAGACGAAAGCCTGCTGCCCTATCTGGTGCAGGTCGTCTGCCGTCCCAAGCACGAGAAGTACGCGCGCGCTCAGATCGTCCAGCATGCCGGCGGCAATGACATCACGCTTCGCGGGATCCACACCGGGCACCCGGCCGACGACGAGATCACCTTGACCGCTCACTTGCTGATGAACGGTGACGCCCCGGCCCGGCTGGAGCGGCTGGTGGCTGAGCTATCCCTGCTGCCGGGAGTCCGCGCGGTGCAGTGGTATGCCGGAGACGAGCTGCAGTCCGACGATCGCCGCTGAGCAGCGCGGCGTTCGTCGTAGTCTTACTGTGTGAGTGCCCTCTCCGGCTTCCTGTCCGCCCTGCCCCCGCAGATGCGGGATCCGGTGCTGTTCGCCATTCCGTTCTTCTTGTTGCTGTTGACCCTCGAATGGACCGCGGCCCGCAAACTGGAACACCTCGCGACCGACACCGGCGACACCGCACGGCCCGCGTCGGGGGCGCACCACACCCGCGACTCGCTGACCAGCATCTCGATGGGGCTGGTTTCGGTTGCCACCACCGCGGGCTGGAAAACCCTGGCCCTGCTCGGCTATGCCGCAATCTATGCCTACGTCGCGCCGTGGCACCTCTCGCCGACCCATTGGTACACCTGGGTGATCGCGATCCTCGGCGTCGACCTGCTGTACTACGCCTATCACCGGATCGCTCACCGGGTGCGGTTGATCTGGGCGACACACCAGGCCCACCACTCCAGCGAGTACTACAACTTCGCCACCGCGCTGCGCCAGAAATGGAACAACAGCGGCGAGATCTTGATGTGGATTCCGTTGCCGCTGTTAGGAATTCCACCGTGGATGGTGTTCTTCAGTTTCTCGGTGAACTTGATCTACCAGTTCTGGATCCACACCGAGCGGATCGACAAGCTGCCACGGCCGCTGGAGTTCGTCTTCAACACGCCGTCGCACCACCGGGTGCACCACGGAATGGACAAGGTGTACCTCGACAAAAACTACGGCGGCATCTTCATCATCTGGGACCGCCTCTTCGGTACCTTCCAGCCCGAGCTGTTCCGGCCGCACTACGGCCTGACGAAGCAGGTGGACACCTTCAACATCTGGAAGCTGCAGACCCGCGAATACGTCGCGATCGCCCGCGATTGGCGATCGGCAACCCGACTGAGGGACCGGTTGGGCTATGTATTCGGCCCGCCCGGCTGGGCGCCGCGCGCAGCCGGTCAAACCGGCGCCGCGGCGTCGCTCGTGACCTCTCTGTAACATCCGCGCGGCCCGGCGCGAAAAGCTCAACGTGGGGGGCGGTTACGCCGTAACCTCGACCTCCCGTCGGTATCCGCCCGATGGATCGGAGTTCATGGTGCATCGCCTGGCAAGGTGCGCATTCGCCGCGTCGGTTGCCGCCGCAGCGCTCGGCTCCTCGCTGCCGGCCGCGCCGGCAAGAGCCGACGTCGTGGTGTATCCGGGCATGGAGATACGCCAGGACAACCGCGTCTGCACGTTGGGATACGTCGACCCCAGCCTGAAAATCGCGTTCACCGCGGGACACTGCCGGGGCGGGGGCGGCGTGGTCACGGATCGGGGCGGTACCGTCATCGGCCGGCTGGCGGCCTTCCGGGACAACACCCCCAGCGGGACAACGGTGTCCACGAGCCAGGCGATCAGCGACTACGAAGCGATCGTGCTGGACAACGACGTCACGGCGAACAACGTCCTGCCGAGCGGTCGTCCACTGGTCTCGGGCTCTTCCCCGGCGCTTACGCCCGGCCAGCCGGTCTGTCATTTCGGCGTGATCACCGGGGAAACCTGCGGGACGGTGCAGAGCGTGAACAACGGCTGGTTCACCATGACCAACGGCGTGCAGAGCCACAACGGGGACTCTGGTGGGCCGGTGTATCTGGCGCCCAGCGGCGGCCCGGGACAGCTCGTAGGAATCTTCAACAGTGTCTGGGGGGACTTTCCGGCGGCCGTGTCGTGGCGGGCCACGTCGGAGGAGGCTCGCCAAGACCTCGGGGCGCGGGACAACGCCCGGTAGGTGCTCGATCGGTTCCCGTCAGCCCGCCTTGGTCAGCGCAAACACCGGAATCGTGGGCGCCGCGGCGCGGAACTGCTCGTCGGTGCTGTCCGGCGTGAGCCCCCCGACGTAGTCCTTGACCTGCCAGTACCACCGGGCCAGGTAACGCCTCAGCAGGTCGGGTTTGGCCGCGTCGCCGACCTCGCTGGCCCGCACGCGTTGCCGGTGCCAGCGTGAACCCATCTCGACGACGGCCGCCGCCCGGACATTGCGCGCCCACTGGGTGTTGCCGCGCGGCGAGACCAGGTAGTCCACGCCGTCGACCGTCAGAAGATTGACCACGACCGCGCGCTGCTTACCGGTTTTGCGGCCACGGACCCGCAGCGCTCGGGTCCCGGCGATGCTGATCCCCGCATCGGCAAGCCAGCGGATCACCACGTTGGCCGCCCGGGCGGCCCGGTTCGGCTCTTCATAGCGCGTGGACATCGTGCATCCTCTCGGCGAATCTCGTCGGAAACTCTGAGAGCGGTGCTCTCAATTTCGATCAGGCTGCCACAACCCCGTTCGGAAAGCAAGAGCAGTGTTCTCGGTTGTGTCAGACTGGCCTCGTGGGTAAACGCCAGGAGTCACGGGAGCAGATCGAGGCGCGAATCATCGAACTCGGTCGCCGCCAACTGGTGGACCGCGGCGCGGCCGGGTTGTCGGTGCGCGCGATAGCCCGCGACCTGGGCATGGTGTCCTCGGCGGTGTACCGGTACGTGTCCAGCCGCGACGAGCTGCTGACCTTGCTGTTGGTCGACGCCTATTCCGACCTGGCCGACACCGTGGAGCGCGCCCGCGAAACCGTGGGAGAACTGTGGAGCGACGACGTCATCGCCATTGCGCGGGCGACCCGGGCATGGGCCGTCGCACACCCGGCGTGCTGGGCCCTGCTGTACGGCAGCCCGGTCCCCGGGTATCACGCGCCGCCGGAGCGCACCGTCGCGGTCGGCACCCGGGTGGTCGCGGCCCTGTTTGACGCCGTCGCGGCCGGAATTGCCACCGGGGACATCCGGCTGACCAATGATCTTGCCCCGCAACCGATGTCATCCGACTTCGAACGGATACGGCACGAATTCGGATTCCCCGGCGATGATCAGGTGCTTGCCAAGTGCTTTTTGCTGTGGGCCGGGGTGCTGGGCGCCATCAGCCTCGAAGTGTTCGGGCAATACGGCGCCGACACGCTCACCGACTCGGCAGCGCTCTTCGACATCCAGCTGCGGCTGCTGGTGGACGTGCTGAGCCAACATTGATGTCCGGGGGCCACCGCAAACAGGTGGAATTAGAACGTGTTCACAAGACGATTTCCGGCGCGGACGGGCGCGGCATGGCAAAGTCATTCAGGCCCTTTCTGGCGGCCGGACGACTGGACTATTCTGCGAGACGATGAGCCTCCCCGTTGAATCACCGACGCAGATCGCGTGGGTTACCGCCGACCTGGATGCCACCGAAACAGCCCTCACCGGCCTGTTAGGCGTGCGGAAGTGGGTGCGCATACCCGAGGTGCACTTTGCTCCGGACTCCTGCAGCTACCAGGGCAAGCCCGCCGATTTCGTCGCCAGCATCTCCCTGAGCTACCTCGGCGACATGCAGTTGGAGCTGATCCAACCGGTGCGCGGCGAGAACATCTATAGTGACTTTTTGTCCGATTGCGGGGCGGGTTTGCACCACGTCTGCATGGAGGCCGAAAGCCCCGAGCAGTTCGAGGCGGCGTTGGTCGAGGCTGCTGAGCGAGGCACCGCGGTTGTGCAGCAAGGCGTGATGCCCGGGGGAATCCAATTCGCCTATGTCTCGGCGCCGCAGGCGGGAGTGGCGTTTGTGGAGTTCGCGTACGTCACGCCCGAAATGAGGGCGTTTTACGACTACATCAAACAGGAGCAGCGCTGAGCCGCGCCAGCGGCCATGCAGAGCGCGGCGATGAGAAGGAGTGGCGCCAATGAGCACGGAGATACCGGCAACCATCAGTGCGAACGACGTGACGTCGTGGTCCGACGAGGTCGACGTGTTGGTGATCGGATTCGGCATCGCCGGCGGCTGCGCCGCGGTCAGTGCGGCGGCCGGTGGGGCGCGGGTGCTGGTGTTCGAACGTGCGGCCGCGGCCGGCGGCACCACTTCGCTTGCCGGAGGCCACTTTTACCTCGGCGGCGGGACCGCGGTGCAGCAGGCGACCGGTCAGGACGACTCCGCCGAGGAGATGTACAAGTACCTCGTCGAGGTCTCGCGTGAGCCCGAACTCGACAAGATCCGCGCCTACTGCGACGGCAGTGTCGAGCATTTCAATTGGCTGGAAGACCTGGGCTTTCAGTTCGAGCGCAGCTACTACCCGGGCAAAGTCGTCGTCCCGCCGGGCACCGAGGGCCTCAGCTACACGGGCAATGAAAAGGTGTGGCCCTTCTGTGAACGGGCCAAGCCGGCGCCGCGCGGGCATTCCGTGCCGGTGCCCGGGGAGTTGGGTGGTGCGTCCATGGTCATCGATCTGTTGGTCAAACGCGCCGACGCGCTGGGCGTGCAGATCCGCTACGAGACAGGGGCAACCAACCTCATCCTGGACGCCGACGGCGCCGTGGTCGGTGTCGCGTGGAAGCATTTCGCCGAAACCGGCGCCGTCAAGGCCAAAGCCGTCATCATCGCGGCGGGCGGTTTCGCGATGAATGCGGAGATGGTTGCCGAGCACACTCCCGCTTTGGGCCAGCCGCGGCGCACCAAGCATCACGGCCTGGCCGCGCCCTACATCCTGGGCAACCCCAACGACGACGGGCTGGCCATCCGGATGGGTGTCTCGGCGGGCGGGGCCACCAAGCACATGGACGAGTTGTTCATCACCGCGGCGGCCTATCCGCCGGAGGTCCTGCTGACCGGCGTCATCGTCAACAAGGAGGGCAAGCGCTTCGTCGCCGAGGACTCCTACCACTCGCGCACCTCGGCTTTCGTGCTCGAGCAGCCCGAGCAGACCGCATACCTGGTCGTCGACGAAGCACACACCCAGATGCCCGCCATGCCGCTGATCCGCTTCCTCGATGGTTACGACACGATCGCGGAAATGGAAGCCGCGCTTGGTATCCCGGCGGGCAACCTCGCGGCTACGCTGGACCGCTACAACGAGCTCGCCGCCGCCGGTGCGGATCCCGATTTCCACAAGCAGCCGGAATTCCTTGCGCCGCAAGATAATGGTCCGTGGGCGGTGTTCGATCTGTCGCTCGGCCGGGCGATGTACTCGGGATTCACGATTGGCGGCCTGGCGGTGACGGTTGATGGCGAGGTGCAACGGGCCGACGGCACTGTGGTGCCCGGCTTGTACGCCGCCGGCGCGTGCGCATCCAACCTCGCCCAGGACGGTAAGGGTTACGCCAGCGGGACACAGCTCGGTGAAGGTTCGTTCTTCGGGCGCCGCGCCGGAGCGCACGCGGCGCGGCGGGCCGGGGGCGTGCAGGCGCGCTAAGACCCCGCGCCGGAGCGCACGCGGCGCGGCGGCGTTAAGGGCGGGGCGTGCAGGCGCTAGACCTGCGCGGGCTCCTTTTCGACACGGCCCAGCTGCCACGCGCCGCCGCCGAGCAGGTGGAGCTGCTGCTCGTGGTGCTGTTCGACGGCGGGCCGATGGCTCACGCTGACCATGACACACTCCGGCAGCTCCGCCCGCATCAACTGGTACAGCGCGAATTCCAGGCCAACGTCCAACGCGGAGGTGGCCTCGTCGAGGAAGACCGCTCGCGGTTTGGTGAGCAGGACGCGTGCAAACGCGACGCGCTGCTGCTCGCCGGGGGAAAGCACCTTGGCCCAATCCCGGTCTTCGTCCAGCCGGGTGATGAGCGGCGCCAGAGCCACCTTGGTGAGCACATCGCGCAGCCGGTCATCGGAGATGTCGTCCGGCGAATTGGGGTAGCACACCACGGTGCGCAGAGTCCCGAGCGGCACATACGGCAACTGCGACAAGAACATCGTCGCGTTGTCGCCGTCCGGGCGGCAGAGTGTCCCCGAGGCGTACGGCCACAATTCGGCCAGACTGCGCAGCAGCGTCGTCTTGCCGGCTCCCGAGCGTCCAGTGATCACCAGGGTGTCACCCAGGTCGAGCTGGATATCCAGTGAGTCGACCAGCTGGTCGCCCCCCGGCGTGCGCACTTCGATGCCCCGTAGCTCAACCGCGCTCTCTTCGCTGGGTTTAACGAGAATGGTTGGCAGCGCGCGACCCTGCTCGTTGGCGTCCACCAATCCGTGCAACCGGATGATCGCGGCCCTGAACGAAGCGAAGGCGTCGTAGTTGTTACGGAAGAAGGACAGCGAGTCCTGGATGTTGCCGAACGCGGTCGCGCTCTGACCGACGTCGCCGAAGTCGATCCGGCCCGCGAACAGCCGCGGGGCCTGAATCACCCACGGCAGCGGCACGATGGCCTGCGACACCGTCCAGTTCCATCCGTTGAAGATGATGGTCCTGCGAACGAACTTGCGGTAGTTGTCGATGATCGGGGTGAACCGCCGCCACAGCTGCGCGCGCTCGACCCGTTCGCCGCGGTAGAAGCCCACCGCCTCCGCGGCGTCGCGCAACCGCACCAGGGCATAACGGAACGCGGCGTTGAGTTTTTCGTTGTTGAAGCTCAGCTGAATCAGGGGATGCCCCAGCCAAACCGCGACCACCGTGGCGACCACGACATAGACCAGAACGGTCCAGAACATCGCCCGCGGCACCGTCACGCCCACAATGTTGAGGTTCCCGGACAGGTTCCACAGAATCGCGGCGAACGAAATCACCGAGGCGACGGCGTTGACGGCCCCGAACAGCAACGTGCCGCCCGTCCCGTTGGACGGGACGTTCGGGGTTCCGCCCGCGTTGGCGGTGAAGATGTCGACGTCCTGCTGGATGCGCTGGTCGGGGTTGTCGATCGTGTTGTCGATGAACAGGTCCCGGTAATAGGCGCGGCCGCCCAGCCAGTCGTCGGTGAGGTGGGCGGTCAGCCAGATGCGCCAGGCGATGATGAATCGCTGCGTCAGGTAGATGTCCACCATGAACCGGAACACATACAAGATCGCCAGGATGCTGAAGATCGCGATCGACATCCAAAAGCCGTGGATGCCGGACTGTTTGACGACGTCGTCGCCGGCTGCGACGCCCTGCACCGCTTTCTGCACCGAGGTGTACAGGTCGTTGCCCTGGTAGCTGAGCAACACCACCAACCGCACCGACAACAGCACCGACAGCAGCAACACGCCGAGCATCAGCCACACGCGGACGCTGTGTGCCCCGGCGAAATAGCCGCGAGTGATCCGCCAGAATTGCCGGCCCCAGGGCGTGAGGTAGCGGAACGCGAGCAGCACCCCGAACAGACAGACGGCGCTGATCACCCACGCTACGGCGACCCATCGCAACGAATCCAAGGGTGCCGCCGACCAGTTGATCGATGGTTTGAACGGCTTGGGACCCATGGTCGACGTCTCCTTACGGTCGAGGTGATCGGACTCTCCTCACCTTCAAATCCTTCGGCGAAGGTACCCGACGGATCTGGCTAGGCTGCGGTGATGACTACCGACGCCACCCCCGCACCGACATTGCATGCCGGTCGTCTCGTCGCGCGGCGCCTGCGGGCCGGCGGGGTCGACACCGTCTTCACACTGTCCGGCGGGCACCTGTTCTCCATCTACGACGGCTGCCGCGACGAGGGTATCCGGCTGATCGACACCCGCCACGAACAGACCGCGACCTTCGCCGCCGAGGGCTGGTCGAAGGTGACCAGGACGCCGGGCGTGGCGGCGCTGACCGCGGGGCCGGGCATCACCAACGGGATGAGCGCGATGGCGGCGGCGCAGCAGAACCAATCACCCCTGGTGGTGCTGGGTGGCCGGGCGCCGGCGCAGCGCTGGGGCATGGGCTCGCTGCAGGAGATCGACCATGTGCCGTTTGTGGCGCCGCTGGCCCGCTTCGCCGCCACCGCGCAGTCGGCGAACGACGCCGGCCGGCTCGTCGATGAGGCATTGCGGGCCGCGGTCGGTGCGCCGTCGGGCGTGGGTTTCGTCGACTTCCCGATGGACCACGTGTTCTCCATGTCGGACGACCCCGATGTGTCAGGGCGCCCCGGGGCTCTCACCGACCCGGCGCCGGGCCACGGTGCCGACGGTGTGGATGACCAGGCGCTGACCCGTGCCACCGGCCTGCTGTCCGCGGCGAAGCGCCCGGTGATCATGGCGGGCACCAACGTGTGGTGGGGACACGGGGAAGCGGCCCTGCTGCGTCTCGCCGAGGAACGTCAAATCCCGGTGCTGATGAACGGGATGGCCCGCGGCGCAGTCCCGGCCGACCATGCGTTGGCGTTCTCCCGGGTTCGCGGAAAAGCCTTGGGGGAGGCCGACGTTGCGCTGATCGTCGGTGTGCCCATGGATTTCCGGCTCGGCTTCGGCGCGGTGTTCGGGCAGCAGACCCAGCTCGTGGTAGTCGACCGTGTCCGACCCGAGCGCCCCCATCCGCGGCCGGTGCAGGCCGAGCTTTACGGCGAGCTGCCGACGATTCTCGCGGCGCTGGCCACCGCGGGTGGCGCCGAGCACCGAGGGTGGATCGAGGATCTCCGCACGGCCGAGACCGCGGCGCGTGCCAAGGAGAAGGCCGAACTCGCCGACGACCGCGTCCCGCTGCACCCCATGCGGGTGTACGCGGAGCTGGCGCCCATGCTGGACCGCGACGCCATCGTCGTCATCGACGCCGGCGATTTCGGGTCCTACGCCGGCCGGGTGATCGACAGCTACCTGCCGGGCTGCTGGCTGGACAGCGGCCCGTTCGGCTGCCTGGGTTCGGGACCCGGCTACGCCCTGGCCGCCAAGCTGGCCCGGCCGGAGCGTCAGGTGGTCCTGCTGCAGGGTGACGGCGCGTTCGGCTTCAGCGGTATGGAATGGGACACCCTGGTCCGGCACAACGTGCAAGTCGTGTCCGTGATCGGCAACAACGGGATCTGGGCGCTCGAAAAACACCCCATGGAGGCGTTGTACGGCTATTCCGTGGTGGCCGAGCTGCGACCGGGGACCCGCTACGACGAGGTGGCGCGCGCCCTGGGCGCCCACGGCGAGCTGGTCGCCGCACCGGGCGAGCTGCGGCCCGCCCTGGAACGGGCCTTCGCCAGCGGCCTGCCCGCCGTCGTCAATGTGCTCACCGACCCCGACGTCGCGTATCCACGCCGCTCCAACCTCGGTTGAGCCACACCCCGGCGAGAGTGCGCAGGCTCGGCGTGTCGCGGGCAAACACGCACGCTCGCAGTGGTTGAGGGCCCACCGCGTACCGTTGACCTGTGCCTAAGACCACCCGCGCTCAACCCGGCCGGCTGAGCAGCCGCTTTTGGAAGCTGCTCGGTGCCAGCACCGAAAAGGACCGCAGCCGTTCGCTCACCCAGGTCACCGACTCGTCGGAATACGACGACGAGGCGGCCGGTCTGACCGACGAGCAGCTGCGCAAAGCGGCCGGGCTGCTCAACCTCGAGGACCTCGCGGAATCGGAGGACATCCCGCAATTCCTCGCCATCGCCCGGGAGGCGGGCGAAAGATCGACGGCCCTGCGTCCATTCGATGTGCAGCTGCTCGGGGCCCTGCGCATGCTGGCCGGCGACGTGATCGAGATGGCCACCGGTGAGGGCAAGACCCTGGCCGGCGCGATCGCGGCGGCCGGGTACGCGCTCGCCGGGCGGCACGTGCACGTGGTGACGATCAACGACTACCTGGCCCGTCGTGACGCGGGGTGGATGGGTCCGCTGATCGAGGCCATGGGGCTGACGGTCGGCTGGATCACCGCCGAGTCGTCCAGCACCGAGCGCAAGGCCGCCTACGGCTGCGACGTCACCTACGCATCGGTCAACGAGATCGGCTTCGACGTGCTGCGCGATCAGCTGGTGACCGACGTCGACGACCTGGTGTCACCCAACCCCGACGTGGCGCTCATCGATGAGGCCGACTCGGTGCTGGTGGACGAGGCGCTGGTGCCGCTGGTGCTGGCGGGGACCACCCATCGGGAGACGCCGCGGCTCGAAATCATCAAGCTGGTCGGTGAATTGAACGCCGAAGCCGATTTCGACACGGATTCCGACAGCCGCAACGTCCACCTGACCGAGGCCGGCGCGCGCAAGGTCGAAAAGGCGCTCGGCGGCATCGATCTGTACTCCGAGGAGCACGTCGGCACCACGCTGACCGAGGTCAACGTCGCCCTGCACGCGCACGTGCTACTGCAGCGCGACGTGCACTACATCGTCCGCGACGACGCGGTGCACCTGATCAACGCCTCGCGGGGGCGCATCGCGCAACTGCAGCGCTGGCCCGACGGGCTACAGGCCGCCGTCGAGGCCAAGGAGGGTATCGAGACCACCGAAACCGGCGAGGTGCTCGACACCATCACCGTGCAGGCGCTGATCAACCGTTATGCCACCGTGTGCGGCATGACCGGCACCGCGCTGGCCGCCGGTGAGCAGCTGCGCCAGTTCTACAAGCTCGGTGTGTCGCCAATTCCACCGAATAAGCCCAACATTCGTGAAGACGAGTCCGACCGGGTCTACATCACCGGTGCCGCCAAGAACGACGCGATCGTCGCGCACATCGCCGACGTGCACGAGACGGGTCAGCCGGTGCTGGTCGGCACCCGCGATGTGGCCGAATCCGAGGACCTGCACGAACGGCTGTTGCGCCGCGCCGTGCCCGCGGTGGTGCTCAACGCGAAAAACGACGCCGAGGAGGCCCAGGTGATTGCCGAGGCGGGCAAGTTCGGCGTGGTCACCGTGTCGACACAGATGGCCGGGCGCGGCACCGACATCCGGCTCGGCGGCTCCGACGAAGCCGACCACGACCGCGTCGCCGAGCTGGGCGGGCTGCACGTCGTGGGCACCGGCCGCCACCACACCGAACGGCTGGACAACCAGCTGCGGGGCCGCGCCGGGCGCCAAGGCGACCCGGGGTCGTCGGTGTTCTTCTCCAGCTGGGACGACGACGTCGTGGCGGCGAACCTCGACCACAACAAACTCCCGATGGAAACCGACGACGACGGCCGAATCGTCAGCCCCAAGGCGGCCGGGCTGCTCGACCATGCCCAGCGGGTCGCCGAGGGCCGCATGCTGGACGTGCACGCGAACACCTGGCGCTACAACCAGTTGATCGCCCAGCAGCGCGCCATCATCGTGGATCGACGTAATACGTTGCTGCGCACCGTAACCGCGCGCGAGGAACTCGCCGAACTGGCGCCGAAGCGCTACGAGGAGCTGGCCGGGGAGATCTCCGAGGAACGCCTCGAGACGATCTGCCGGCAGATCATGCTCTATCACCTGGACCGCGGCTGGGCCGACCACCTGGCGTATCTGGCCGACATCCGCGAGAGCATCCACTTGCGGGCGCTGGGCCGGCAGAATCCACTGGACGAGTTTCACCGGTTGGCGGTCGACGCGTTCGCGTCGCTGGCCGCGGACGCGATCGAGGCGGCCCAGCAGACCTTCGAAACCGCGAACGTCGTCGACGAGGAGCCGGGACTGGATCTGTCCAAGCTGGCGCGGCCCACGTCGACGTGGACGTACATGGTCAACGACAACCCGCTGTCGGATGACACGCTGTCCACCCTGAGCCTGCCCGGGATATTCCGCTAGGTTCTCCGCTTCGACTCAGCGCACGAATGTGCGTCCAGCCGCACACTGGTGTCCGAGTGTGCGTCCAGCTTCACATTGGGCGTTGGTCGCTCCGTGCTGCGGACCGCACCGTCACCGGGCGTACCCGATGGCCCGCCTCCTCAACGGTCCGTGCTGCGGACCGCATCGTCACCGGGCTAAGGTCACGGCTCATGGAGCCGGTGCTTCCGCCCAACCGGGTGCTGACGGTCCCCAACGCGCTCAGCGCTGTCCGCCTGGCGCTCATTCCGGTGTTCGTCTACGCCTTGCTGGTCGCGCACGCCCCGGGGTGGGCGGTCGCGATCCTGATGTTCAGCGGCGCATCGGACTGGGCCGACGGCAAGATCGCCCGGACGCTCAATCAGTCCTCGCGGCTGGGTGTGCTGCTCGATCCCGCCGTCGACCGCCTCTACATGGCAGCCGTTCCCATCGCGTTGGCGTTCAGCGGCATCGTCCCGTGGTGGTTCGTCGTCATCCTGCTCGCCCGGGATGGCCTGTTGGCCGCGACGTTGCCGCTGCTGTGGAGCCGCGGACTCTCGGCGCTGCCAGTGACCTACATCGGCAAGGCGGCGACGTTCGCCCTGATGTCCGGCTTTCCGCTGGTGCTGCTGGGAACGTGGGAAGCGTTGTGGAGCCGGGTGGTGGGCGCCTGCGGGTGGGCCTTCCTGATCTGGGGTATGTACGCCTATCTGTGGGCGTTCGCGCAGTATGCGGTTCAGATGACTCTGGTCCTGCGTCGCATGCCCAAGGTCGATCGCGCATCCCGCCCGTCGGCCGTGACGAAAGTGGCTGACCATGGCTGACGCGGACCGCATGCTCGGCGGCTATGACCCGAACGCCGGTCAGAGCGCGCACGTGGCGGCGCGGCCACAACGGATTCCGGTGCCCTCACTGCTGCGCGCGCTGCTGTCCGAGCACCTGGATCCCGGCTACGCCGCGGCGGCGGCCAAACGCGGTCCGGCCGAGGGACCGCGGCGCGGACGCCAACGCGCGTTCGGTTGGCTCTGGCAGGCGCTGGCGGCGCTGCTCATCGCCACGGTCTTCGCCGCCGCGGTCGCGCAGGCCCGCTCGGTTGCCCCCGGGGTGCGCGACGCGCAGCAACTGTTGTTGGGCAACGTGCGGTCGGCGGAACGCTCCGCGACCAAGTTGGCCCAACGGCGCAACGGGCTCTCGACACAAGTCGACGACGTGCAGCGACACGCGTTGGCCGAAGACGCCGAGGGACAGCGGCTGCTGAAGCGCCTCGACGCGCTCGGCCTGGCCGCGGCCAGCACGGCGATCATCGGCCCCGGTCTGAAGATGACCGTGACCGATCCGGGTGCCAGCCCGAATCTCTCCGACGTGTCCAAACAACGGGTCAGCGGCAGTAGGCAGATCATCCTGGACCGCGACCTGCAGCTGGTGGTCAACTCGTTGTGGGCCAGCGGCGCCGAGGCTGTCTCGGTCGGCGGCGTGCGGATCGGGCCCAACGTGACCATCCGGCAAGCCGGCGGCGCGATCCTGGTTGACAACAATCCGACCAGCAGTCCGTACACGATCCTTGCGATCGGGCCACCGCGTTCGATGCGCGATGTCTTCGACAACAGCCCGGGGTTGCAGCGCCTGAGGCTGCTGGAGGTCTCCTACGGCGTGGTGGTTACGGTGGATGTCGCCGACGGTCTTTCGCTGCCTGCCGGATCGATCCGGGATGTCAAGTTCGCCAAGCAGATTGGGCCACAGTGAGAAAAGTCCCGAACACTCAGGGTCGCCTGTGCGAGACGGGAAACCACGCATGATCGGTATCGCAGCGCTGGCGATCGGTATCGTGCTGGGCCTGGTTTTTCACCCCGCGGTGCCCGAAGTCGTCCAGCCCTATTTGCCGATCGCGGTGGTCGCGGCCCTCGATGCCGTGTTCGGCGGGCTCCGTGCGTATCTGGAACGGATCTTCGACCCCAAGGTCTTCGTGATTTCGTTCGTGTTCAACGTCTTCGTGGCCGCCCTGATCGTCTACGTCGGCGACCAACTTGGCGTGGGCACCCAGTTGTCCACGGCCATCATCGTCGTGCTGGGTATCCGGATCTTCGGCAATGCCGCGGCATTGCGCCGTCGGCTCTTCGGGGCGTAGTCACGCGCCGGCGACGATGCAGAGCGAAGCGATGAGGAGGAGTGGCGTCATGACCGCGCCGGCGACGATGCAGAGCGAAACGATGAGGAGCAGCGGCGCCATGACCGCGCCGGCGACGATGCAGAGCGAAACGATGAGGAGCAGCGGCGCCATGACCGCGCCGGCGACGATGCAGAGCGAAGCGATGAGGAGGAGTGGCGCCATGACCCAGTTGAGGTCAACGTGAGCCAGGATCCAGCAGATCGCACCGCCGGCCAAAGTGGTGACGGGCCAGCCCGGTCGGCTCACCCCGACGCCGATACGACGTCGGATCAGGGTGCGCCGCACGGGCGCCACGAACTGCCCGGGAAACATCCCCGGCCCGAGATCGGGCCGGTCCGCCGAACCGGCTTGTCCGGGATGCTGCGCGGTGGTCGTTCCCGGCTGGGTTTCGGGACGCTGGCCGTCCTGTTGTGTCTGCTTCTCGGCATCGCCATCGTCACGCAGGTCCGCCAGACCGAATCGGGCGATTCGCTGGACACGGCCCGCCCCGCCGACCTGTTGGTGTTGCTGGATTCGTTGCGGCAGCGCGAAGGCACGCT
Organism: Mycobacterium sp.; assembly: GCF_004298145.1. Classification (GTDB taxonomy): domain Bacteria; phylum Actinomycetota; class Actinomycetes; order Mycobacteriales; family Mycobacteriaceae; genus Mycobacterium. The sequence goes on along the minus strand of NZ_SCRH01000062.1, from coordinate 35,727 downwards.
CCGCAGCGAGGTGAACGAGCTGGAGAACACGCTGAATTCGTTACAGGCGTCCGGCAACAACGACCAGGCCGCCATCCAGTCCGCCCAGTCCAGGCTGGCGGCGCTGTCCATCCTGGTCGGCGCGGTGGGCGCGACCGGGCCCGGCGTCACCGTCACGATCGAGGACCCGGGGCCGGGGGTTTCCCCCGAGGCGATGCTCGACGTGATCAACGAGTTGCGTGCGGCCGGGGCCGAGGCGATCGAAGTCAACGATGCACACCAGTCCGTGCGGGTGGGCGTCGACACCTGGGTCGCGGGTATGCCCGGGTCGCTGACCATCGACTCCAAAACGCTGTCGCCCGCGTATTCGATTCTGGCGATTGGAGATCCGCCCACCCTGGCCGCGGCCATGAACATTCCCGGGGGCGCACAGGACACGGTCAAGCGCGTCGGTGCGCGAATGTCGGTCCAGCAGGGTGATCGGGTGGACGTGACCACCTTGCGGCAACCAAAACCGCACCAATACGCTCAGCCCGTCAAGTGAGCAACTTCCGAACAGACAGGATCACTCGTGAGCGATATCCCGCCCGATCTGCACTACACCGCCGAACATGAATGGGTTCGTCGAAGTGGTGATGACACCGTGCGGGTGGGCATCACCGACTTTGCGCAGTCGGCGTTGGGCGATGTCGTTTTCGTTCAGCTGCCCGACGTGGGTGCCGAGCTGACCGCGGGTGAATCCTTCGGCGAAGTCGAATCCACGAAATCGGTGTCGGACTTGTATGCCCCGCTGTCGGGCAAAGTCTCGGCCGTCAACACCGATCTGGAAGGCAGCCCGCAATTGGTGAACTCCGATCCCTATGGAGCCGGCTGGTTGCTGGATGTGCAGGTATCCGATGTCGCCGCAGTGGAGTCCGCCATTTCTTCGCTGCTCGACGCGGAGGCCTACCGCGGAACGCTGACCGAATGACGGTTGCTAATGTCCCTGCAGCCCCGCGCGGGCGGGCGAGCGGTGCAGCCGGCATACGGGGAATCGAAGTTTCGGATCGTCAGGTGGTGGACGCATTGCAGGCGGGTGCGCGGTACCGTCGACACATCTACCTTTTGAAGACCGGCATACCGGGCAAGACGACCCGGTGCGGAAGCCGGCCGGGCGGCCCGGACAGACAACGCCACAGCGGCCAGTGAGGAGCAGCGCGTGACGGACATGGACTCAGGAAGTCAGCAAGACCAGAATTCGGACGAGGTCACGGTAGAGACGACTTCTGTCTTCCGTGCCGACTTCCTCAACGAGCTGGACGCACCCGCACAGGCGGGGACGGAGAGCGCGGTATCCGGGGTCGAAGGACTCCCGGCGGGGTCGGCGTTGCTGGTCGTCAAACGGGGCCCCAATGCGGGATCGCGGTTCTTGCTCGACCAGCCCACCACGTCGGCCGGCCGGCACCCCGACAGCGACATCTTCCTCGACGACGTGACCGTCAGTCGCCGGCACGCCGAATTCAGGTTGGAAAACAACGAATTCAGCGTGGTCGACGTTGGTAGTCTCAACGGCACTTACGTCAACCGCGAGCCCGTGGATTCCGCGGTGCTCGCCAACGGTGACGAAGTGCAGATCGGCAAGTTCCGCTTGGTGTTTCTGACCGGACCCAAGCAGGGTGAGGATGGAGGATCGTCGGGCTAGTGAGCGCACCCGATAGCTCGGCACTGGCCGGGATGTCGATCGGGGCGGTCCTGGAACTGTTGAGGCCGGACTTCCCCGATGTCACCATCTCCAAGATTCGCTTCTTGGAGGCCGAAGGGCTGGTGACGCCGCAGCGGGCCGCGTCGGGCTATCGAAGGTTCACCGCGTACGACTGCGCGCGCTTGCGCTTCATCCTTACCGCGCAGCGCGATCACTACTTGCCGCTGAAGGTCATCCGGGCGCAGCTGGACGCCCAGCCCGACGGTGAGCTACCGCCCTTCAAGACGTCCTATGCCGTGCCGCGCCTGGTGTCGGTGGCCGGGACCGGGGACGTCGATGACGGCGCGGATGCCGGCTTCGATACCTCGACGGTGGCCCCCACGCACGTCCGGTTGAGCCGTGAAGACCTACTGGAGCGCGCGGGCGTGGGTGAGGAGCTGCTGACCGCGTTGCTCAAAGCCGGAGTTATCACGACCGGCCCCGCCGGTTTCTTCGACGAGCACGCCGTCGTCATCCTGCAATGCGCGCAGGCGCTGTCGGATTACGGCGTCGAGCCGCGGCATCTGCGCGCATTCCGATCGGCGGCCGACCGGCAGTCGGACCTGATCGCCCAAATCGCCGGGCCGGTAGTCAAAGCCGGCAAAGCCGGCGCCCGCGATCGCGCCGACGACTTGGCGCGTGAAGTTGCGGCGCTGGCCATCACGTTGCACACGTCGTTGATCAAATCCGCCGTTCGCGACGTTCTGGATCGCTGAGGACTAGACTTCGGTCGACAACTTGGTTTCGGCGGTAGGGCGGATATTTGGCCTCGCCGTCGCTCCGAATACCACTCCAACCGGCGGCCACGAATGCGGAGGGCAGACACAAATGGGAGAGGTTCGTGTTGTCGGCATTCGCGTAGAGCAGCCGCAAAACCAGCCGGTGTTACTGCTGCGCGAGACCGACGGTGACCGTTACCTGCCAATCTGGATCGGCCAGTCGGAGGCTGCCGCCATCGCCCTCGAGCAGCAAGGCGTTGAGCCGCCTCGCCCGTTGACGCACGATTTGATCAGGGATGTCATTGCCGCGCTTGGGCATTCGCTGAAAGAGGTGCGGATCGTCGATCTGCAGGAAGGGACTTTCTACGCCGACCTGGTGTTCGATCGCAACATCACCGTGTCGGCGCGTCCCTCGGATTCGGTGGCGATAGCACTGCGCGTTGGTGTTCCCATCTATGTCGAGGAGCCCGTGCTGGCCCAGGCCGGGCTGCTGATCCCCGACGAAACCGACGAAGAGGGTGGCACCGCCGTCCGCGAGGACGAGGTGGAGAAGTTCAAAGAATTTCTCGACAGCGTGTCTCCCGACGATTTCAAGGCCACTTGAGCGCGTTGACGATGCAGCTTGCGGAGCGCGGGGTGCGCAGAGGAGGCGGGCGATCCGGCCCTGCCGCCTACCACCAGCGTTTAGGAAGGACGGGTGTCGCTGGACTAGCCTGGGTGAGGACATCACGGATGCATCTCAACTAGCGACGGGATGTCGACACGCTGGCGGATAGCTCGCCCAGTTGGCCCCGTTGCGGCCATACTTTGATCACGACTTCAGGCGCGGCGGCTATCGGAAAGCGTAAGCTCACTAGCACTCGGGCCTGAGCAGACGTGGCTGCGGTGCAGCCAGACACGCAGCTAACGACGAGAGCGCGATCGCGGAGAGGAACCACCGTGAGCGAGCAGCCACGCCAAGAGCAGCTCAACCTGACTGAGCAGGGAAACGCACCGAGCAGTGACCGCAGCGTCACCGCGGCCAGCGCACCCGTACAGCCCGGACTTTTTCCGGACGACTCCGTGCCCGACGAACTCGTCGGCTACCGCGGACCGAGTGCCTGCCAGATCGCCGGCATCACCTACCGGCAACTGGACTACTGGGCACGCACCTCGCTGGTGGTCCCGTCGATCCGCAGCGCGGCGGGCTCCGGAAGCCAGCGGCTCTACTCGTTCAAGGACATCCTGGTTCTCAAGATCGTCAAGCGGTTGCTCGACACCGGCATCTCCTTGCACAACATCCGCGTCGCGGTCGACCACCTGCGCCAGCGCGGTGTTCAGGATCTGGCCAACATCACCCTGTTCTCCGACGGCACTACCGTTTACGAGTGCACGTCCGCCGAAGAGGTAGTGGACTTGCTGCAGGGTGGGCAGGGCGTATTCGGCATCGCCGTGTCCGGCGCCATGCGCGAGCTGACCGGCGTCATCGCGGACTTCCCGGGCGAGCGGGCCGACGGCGGCGAGTCGATCGCCGAGCCGGAAGACGAGCTGGCGTCCCGGCGCAAGCACCGCGACCGCAAGATCGGCTGACGGTTTCGGCGCGAGGGTGCGCTCAATGCCGCGCCGCACGGCGGGTCGGCGTATCGACACGCACGCTCGCGGCGGATTCGCACACGCGTCCGAGTAAACTGGGCCGCGCATCGTATTCGAGCGGGAGAGTTCCGTGGCTGCCAGTCACGGACGCCGAAGGAGCAACACCTCTCCGTCAACCTCTCAGGCACCCGGACCGCGCGAAACAATGATGCCTCTGGAAAGCGGTGTCTACCCCTGGAGTTTCCAGCGGTCGACACCCGCCGATGGGGAAAGGCGTTCAGGACAAGCATCCGGCGCCGAATCTCTCAGGCGCCCGGCGAATGGGTGAAGACAGAGGGAGAGGGCCGTTCGTCCTCTGCCTTGGTCTGTCGTTGTCCGCCTACTCAGGAGTTTCCAGTGCCCGATCAATCCACGTTCGCAGCTCGGCACATCGGCCCGGACAGCCAGGCCGTCGCGGCCATGCTCGCCGTCATCGGTGTCGACTCCCTGGACGAGCTGGCGTCCAAGGCGGTTCCGGCGGGCATCCTGGACAGGCCCACCGACGGCGGCGCCGCGCCGGGCCTGGACCGGCTGCCGGCGCCCGCCAGTGAAACCGAGGCGCTGACCGAGCTGCGGGCGTTGGCCGCGGCCAACACGGTGGCCGTGTCCATGATCGGTCAGGGCTACTACGACACGCTCACGCCCCCGGTGTTGCTGCGCAACATCTTGGAGAACCCGGCCTGGTACACCGCATACACGCCTTATCAGCCGGAGATCAGCCAGGGCCGGCTGGAGGCGCTGCTGAATTTTCAGACGATGGTGGCCGACCTCACCGGGCTCGAGGTCGCCAACGCCTCCATGCTCGACGAGGGCACCGCGGCCGCCGAGGCCATGACGTTGATGCACCGCGCGGCCCGCGCCAAGACCAACCGGCTGGCCGTAGACGCCGACGTCTTCGCCCAGACCGCGGCCATCGTCGCGACCCGGGCCAAGCCGCTGGGCATCGAGATCGTCACGGCGGACCTGCGCGAAGGGCTGCCGGACGGAGAGTTCTTCGGCGTCATCACGCAGCTGCCCGGGGCCAGCGGGCGGGTCAGCGACTGGGCGGCGCTGGTCCAGCAGGCGCACGACCGTGGCGCGCTGATCGCCATCGGCGCCGACCTGCTCGCCATGACACTGATCACGCCCCCCGGCGAGATCGGCGCCGACGTCGCCTTCGGCAGCACCCAAAGATTCGGTGTGCCAATGGGATTCGGCGGCCCGCACGCGGGCTACCTGGCGGTGCACGCCAACCACGCCCGTCAGCTGCCGGGCCGGCTGGTGGGCGTGTCGCTGGACGCCGACGGCTCGCCGGCCTACCGGCTCGCGCTGCAGACCCGCGAGCAACACATCCGCCGCGACAAGGCGACCAGCAACATCTGCACCGCGCAGGTGCTGCTGGCGGTGATGGCCGCGATGTACGCCAGCTACCACGGCGCCGAGGGGCTGACCGCGATCGCGCGCCGCGTCCACGCTCACGCCGAGGCGATCGCCGGGGGGCTCGGCTCGGCGGCCGACACAGCGTTGGTGCACGAGAAGTACTTCGACACCGTGCTGGCGCGGGTACCGGGGCGTGCCGACGAGGTGCTCGCCGCGGCGAAAGCCAACGGCATCAACCTGTGGCGCGTCGACGACGATCACGTGTCGGTGGCCTGCGACGAGGCCACCACCGACGAGCACGTCACCGCGGTGCTCGAGGCCTTCGGGGCCCGGGCCGCCACGCCGACCGGCGCGGACATCGCGACCCGCACATCGGAGTTCCTGACCCATCCCGCCTTCACCCAGTACCGCACCGAGACGGCGATGATGCGCTACCTGCGCACGTTGGCGGACAAAGATATCGCGTTGGACCGCAGCATGATTCCGCTCGGCTCGTGCACCATGAAGCTCAACGCCGCCGCCGAGATGGAACCGATCACCTGGCCGGAATTCGCCCGTCAGCACCCGTTCGCGCCGGCATCCGACACCCCGGGCCTGCGGCGCCTGATCGCCGACCTGGAGACCTGGTTGGTGCGGATCACCGGTTACGACGCCGTCTCGCTGCAACCCAACGCCGGGTCGCAAGGCGAGTACGCCGGCCTGTTGGCCATCCACGACTACCACGCCAGCCGCGGCGAACCGCACCGCGATATCTGCCTCATTCCGTCGAGCGCGCACGGCACCAACGCGGCGTCGGCCGCCCTGGCCGGGATGCGGGTGGTCGTGGTGGCCTGCCACGAGAACGGCGACGTGGACCTCGACGACTTGCGCGCCAAGGTCGGCGAACACGGTGACCGGCTGTCGGCGCTGATGATCACCTATCCGTCGACACACGGCGTCTACGAGCACGACATCGTCGAGATCTGCGCGGCCACCCACGACGCGGGGGGCCAGGTGTACGTGGACGGCGCGAACCTCAACGCGCTGGTCGGCCTCGCGCGGCCGGGAAAGTTCGGGGGTGACGTCAGCCACCTGAACCTGCACAAGACGTTCTGCATTCCGCACGGGGGCGGTGGGCCGGGGGTGGGGCCGGTGGCGGTGCGTTCGCATCTGGCGCCGTTCCTGCCCGGGCATCCGTATGCCCCCGAGCTGCCCCAGGGGCATCCGGTGTCGGCGGCGCCGTACGGGTCCGCCTCGATCCTGCCCATCAGCTGGGCCTACATCCGGATGATGGGGGCCGAAGGCTTGCGCGCGGCATCGCTGACCGCGATCACCTCGGCCAACTACATCGCCCGCCGCCTCGACGAGTACTTCCCGGTGCTCTATACGGGTGAGAACGGCATGGTGGCTCACGAGTGCATCCTGGACCTGCGGGGCATCACCAAGTCCACCGGAGTGACCGTCGACGATGTCGCAAAACGTTTGGCGGACTATGGCTTTCACGCGCCCACCATGAGTTTCCCGGTGGCCGGCACGCTGATGGTGGAGCCCACCGAGAGCGAGAGCCTGACCGAAATCGACGCCTTCTGCGACGCCATGATCGCCATCCGCGGCGAGATCGACCGGGTGGGCGCGGGGGAGTGGCCGGTTGACGACAACCCGCTGCGGGGCGCCCCGCACACGGCCGAGTGCCTGGTGATGGGTGACTGGGACCACCCGTACACCCGGGAAGAGGCCGCCTATCCGCTGGGCAAGGACTTCCGGCCCAAGGTGTGGCCGCCGGTGCGTCGCATCGACGGCGCCTACGGCGACCGCAATCTGGTCTGCTCGTGCCCGCCGGTGCAGGCGTTCGCCTGACGATCGGGTCGGTGCGGGATCATCCGGGTGTGGGCGCCGGGGCCTGCAACGCCAGCGGCACCAGGTACCGGCGGGCGAAGTGGCGGGCCTCGTTCAGGTTGTAGATCGGGATGACGGACTCGGGCGTCTTGATCAGCGAGATGATCAGCCGCCCGATCATCTCGCCGACGACCTCGGTGTCAAGGTCGGCTGCCAGTTCGCCGCGCTCCTGCCAGTGGCGCAGCCAGGTCGCGATGTAGCTACGGGTGATGGCGATCAGATTCGCGTCGGTCAGGTAGGCGGACAGTTCCCCGGCGGCGGGCGATTCGCGGATGCTTCGGGTCAAGAGCTTGGGGGCGGAGGCCTCGTGAACGAACGCGGCGAAGACTTCGGCGATCCCCTCTTCCGGGGTTTCCGCGCGGCCAGCGACCTCGGAGATCAGCGTGGTCAACCGCAGTGATTCGTCCATGATGGTCAGCCGCACCAGGTTTCGCTTGTGCCGGAAACGGCGGTAGACGGTGGCGACGCCGACACCGGCGGTGTCGGCGATGTCTTGCATGGTGGTGTTGGAGAATCCGCGCTCGGTGAAGCAGGTGCGTGCCGCGGTGACGATCGCGCGGGCGGTCGGATCGAGGGTGGCCAGGCCGTCGGGCAGCAGGCCGATCAGCATCGCGGGGTCTGCCATCTGCCCTCCAGCCGAGTGGGGTATCACGTCGTATCGCGTCGCGGGCGCTTCAGCGTCGTGCCGAATCAGCTCCGGCTTGGCGCCGCGAACGAATCCAACAACACCGAACGGTAGCGGTTGCGGAGCCGCTCGTATTGGTAGCGGTTGTACGCCAGGGGCTCCAGCGTGAGCCGGCGCGGCAACCATCGCCAACCCATCTGCAAAGCGGCGACGTAGACGGCGAACTCGACCTGCTCGCGAGTGCCCCACCGCACCCCGAGCAGCCGGCGCATGGTGGGGTGGGCGACGGCGGCCGAACACACCACCACCGGACGTGACGCCAGCGTGGTCATCACCGGCCAGGCCAATCGCAGCACGGGCCGAATCTGGCGGGAAACCAACAACTTCGGGATCGGCGGGGCGACGAAGCTGCGGTTGGCGAATTGCAGAAATTCGTTGTCGGCCAAGTCGTTTGTCGCCACGGCGTCGTAGTGCCGAAGCATGTCGTGCAGGGTCGCCGGTAGTTTCCCCTGCTTGCTGGGCAGTTCGAGAAATTGCAGTTCCGAGCGCAGCGTCTGATAGACAACCTCCTTTTCGGCGGGCGTGAGGCGACGCCCGCACACCCGCAGGTAACCCTGATACAAGAGGTTGAGGCCGCTCACGGCCACCCAGGTCCACACCTCGGGGTTCAGCGCGCTGTAGCGGGTGTCGCTGAACGAGTCCTTTCCCATGCCGCGCACGTCGCGGTGCAGTCGTTTGAGGTCGGCCCGCGACGCCTGCACGTCCGAACTGTCGCCGAACGCCGCCAGGGCCGTGAACGCGGCGCTGCGGATCCCTCGGTCGGTGAAGTTGTCGGCGAACCGACCGCTGCGATCCACCGCGGCCGCGATTTCCCGGTGCGCGACCTGGTCGAGGGCCAGACGGCCGAACGCCGCGGCCAAGGGCGACCCCGCGAACCACCTGACGTCGTCGGCCAATGCCCGATGCGCGGAATTCAATTCCGGTTCGGCGGGTACCGTCGTCGCTGCGGAATCGTTGCCGCGTCGTCCCATTCGGCTTGTCGTCGTCATCGCGCTCCTCCTTGTGCGTGTCGTTACGTCGTCACACGACGGTTGCCCCGATTCGGTAACGCAAACGCATGTCCCACACCACCGCCTGCACGCCCAGGCGCGTCAAGAACCGCGGCGTGAACAGGTCCAACACCCCGAAGACACGCTGCCAGCGGTCGAATCGGCGTTGCTGCTCTCCCGACCAACCGAACCCGAGCTTTGCGCGCAGCTGCGGCGGCAGGTAGCCCAGCGTCATGAAGAGATTCCATCCGCCGAACAGTGCAGAAACGGGGGCGGGCAGAAAATTCAGCCGCGCGATTCCGATCAGATAGCTGCGCATGCGTTCGTCGAAGTCGAGTCGATCGAGTTGCTCCCGCCAGTACCGGTCAGCGGCTTCCCGGTCGGCAGGCCACATTTCGGGCGGCACCTGCAACATGGTGGCGAACACCGACGCGGCCCGGTGCACGGTTTCGGGGTCCTGTCGGGATCGGCCACCCCGCAGCCTGCGGGTGTCCTCGAAGACCGCGGCCATGCAGGAGGCCACCCAGAGTTGTAACGCGGGGTCGAATGCGTTGTAGCGCACCGGGCTTTGCGGGCCGGAGCGCACCTGTGTGTGTGCGGCGTTGACCGCATCCCGATACACCCGGCGATCCTGCGCGTTGCCGGCGATGGCCACCGCGATGTAGGTGAAGGTGGTGCGGGCCCGTTTGAAGGGATGCTTGTACAGATTTCCGCTGTCGACCTTGCTCTCCATCACGCCATAGGCGACCCCCGAATTCGCGAGCTGCATCACGACATTCGCCGCGCCATAGGCGGGGGACAACCAGGGCGATATCTCCTCGGCCAGAAACGACGTGTCGGCCGAATCTGTGTGCGCCCGCCGGGCGCGCCGATCGGGGCGGACCGATGCGTCCTCCGGATCCGTGGGCAACGGTTGGGCCATGACGCGCCTTCCTGGGTGGGCTGAGAGCTCAACGAGATTCGGGGAGAAGCCGGGTGCGGGCCCACCCGTCCCTCGCGAACTCCGCGTGATGGGTCCGGCGCCGCCAGGGGACCGAATCGGGACCGATCGAGCGCCACGCCGGCGCCGCGGCGGCGTCCAGTGGTGCAGAGGGCATCTTTTCCATGGCCAACACTGATAGAAATGATGATGAGTTCTATCAGTCAGTCTGACATAGCCGATCGTCTTTTGATAGACAGCACACGAAATTTCTCCGCCGCAGACCCGCCATCCAGGCATCGGATCGCAGCCGAACAGTGAGTTTGCGCGCACCGGGCCGGCACTTGGGGCGTCTGGTGGCCGGCCGGCCCGTTAGCTCAAGAAGGCGTTGATCGCCGTCGCGAGATCGGGGGATGCCGACGTCGCAAGGCTCTGATAGCTGCCGCCACTGAGCTGGGCGACCGCTTCCCACGTCGATCGGTCCGGATCGGCACCGATATTGATGACGTTCACCGCGATCGGCTTGGCCGGGTCCGCACTCTTGCGGATGAAGTCCTGTAGCCCCGGTCCGTCCAAGCTTTGGTCCGTGTGCGGTCCGGCGGTGATCACCAGAAGCGAATTGGTTTGGCCCGCACGGTAGTTGGCCTGCATATCTTGATAGATCATTCGCAGCGTGGTGAACGACACGGCACCACCGCCCGACGAGTACTGCTTGTCCAGCGCGGCCGACAGTGCCGCCGAGCGCGGCTGGCCGTTGACAGCGTCGGCCAGCGGCCCGCTTGCCACCTCGGAGCGACCCTCGTGACCATCGAAGGTCCACAGGCCGACGACAGCGGTGGGGGGCAGCGCCTTGATCCTGTCCTGAAGCGCCCCAATCACGTTCGCCAGCCGGGACTTTGCGCCTTCCTGGCCGGGCATCGACTGGTCAAGCATGATGGTGGTGGCCTGTCCGCTCGACGGGGCGGCCATGGCCTCGGCAAGTGTGGCGCGCATCGGGTCGTCGCCCACCGACAGCGTGGACGGGAGCGCCGGGAACGTGGTCACCGGGCTGCTGGGCGTCGTGACACCGTTGACCCGGAAGCCCGCCTTCGCCAGCCTGGCCAGCTGGTCGGGCTTGCGCATGAAACGGGAGAACTCACTGGCCGCCGTCGCCTGTTCCCGGGTCAGCCACGAACCGCTGAGCAGCACGGTGGGGTAGTCGGCCACCGGCGCAGGCCCGGGCGGAAGCCAGGAAGCCAAGGCGCTCTTGGCGTCCGGCAGCGATTGGCCGCGCTGGAACAGCTGCTGCTCGGTGGTGACCACCGCGTGCACCGGTGCGGTCGCCGGGTCACCGGGCTTCAGCAGCGTGTTCATTGCCTCGGTCAGCGAGTTGTCGGCCAGTTTGGGTTGCCCGCTCAACAGGGCGTGCACCGCGCCGGTGCCCTGCGTCACCGGGGCGCGGGGCGGTACCGACGCGGCCGCCACCGCCTCGCCGGCGAGAAACGATGCGTCCCCGTTGCCGTTCATCGGCAGCGCCAATCGCAGCGACCCCCACGCGGGCAAATTCAAGCCGGCCAACGCATTCGGGTTGGTTTGCAGCCCCGGCAGTGCCGCCCAGTTCTGGTTGGAAAGGGCCGCTGCCAGTTCGGGGCGCACACCAAGCAGCACCGGTGAGCTGACCAACGAATGACTCTCGCTGATCGTTTTCTGAGCCGTGGCGCCCGCCAGGCGTGCGGCGGAAATCGAGCTGCCCGGAATCCATAGGGCCGGCTGGCCGCCCAGTTCGGCGGGCCACTTGCCGATGAAACCATTGAGCACGGCGTCCGAGCCGGCCGGCTTGACGCTGACCACCATGCAGCGATCGCCGATCGGGCCGGCCGATTTGTTGTAGCTTTCCGCGAATTCCTGCACGGAATTGGCGATCGACGGATCGGCCACGACGGCGACGGTCTCTTGGCCGCCCACGCAGCGGCCGGCCGCTTTGTGGGAACGTTTGGACAGGACGTCACCGAAGAAGCTCCACAGGATCACCGATCCCACCACCACGACGACGGCGACCAGCGCGACGATCACACCAATGCTGACGCCCCGCCGTCCGCCCTCGCTGCGATGACCACCCCGCCAATCGCCGAGCCCGCGATGACCGCCCCGGAACAGCGACGGTGGCGAGGCCGACGGCTCCGAACCCGCGGGGCCGCCCTGCCGCGGCGGAAATTCCGGGTACTCGTCGGCCGTGCTGTCTGCAAACGCGTCGCCGGCGGCGTAGGGCTCGTCATCGGAATAGGCACGTTCGTCCGAGTAGTAATCCTCGTCCGCATGGTCATCGGCGTCCGGGTAGTAATCGGCCGCCTCCTCGGCGCCGGCATCCCGCTGCTGATGTCCTGCGTCTTCACCTCGGGACGGCTCGTCGACCACGTCGTCGCGAGGCGGTTCCTCGAGGGAGTCGTCAGGGTCGGGCGCACTGTGCCTACCCATAGCAGTGCCCGCGGCCTTTCCGTCGATCCATCCGAATGAACTCGCCGCCGATTTTAGTCATCCGCGGCACTATTACACGTCTGAACCCGATTTGAGCGCAGGCTTAATTCGACTGCGCGGCGCGCGCCTTGGCCTCGCGCCGACGGCGATGCAGAATCGGCTCGGTGTAGCCGTTGGGCTGCTGCGTTCCGGTCAGGATCAGGTCCTGCGCCGCCAGGAATGCCAGGCTGTCGTCGAAGTCGGGAGCCATCGGCAAATACGCCGCATCCTTCGCGTTCTGCGCGTCCACCAGCGGCGCCATCCGCTCCAGGCTGGCCCGCACGTCCTCCTCGGTGATCACACCGTGGCGCAGCCAGTTGGCCAGCAGCTGGCTCGAAATCCGCAGCGTCGCACGGTCTTCCATGAGCGCCACGTCGTGAATATCGGGCACCTTGGAGCAACCGACACCGTGCTCGACCCAGCGCACCACGTATCCGAGGATGGACTGGCAGTTGTTGTCGACCTCCTCGCGGATCTCCTCGGAAGCCCAGGCCAGTTCCTTGGCCAACGGAATGGCCAGCAATTCGTCGATGTTGGTGCGCTTCTTGCCGGCGAGCTCCTCCTGCACGGCGCCCACATCGACGTAGTGGTAATGCATCGCGTGCAGGGTGGCCGCCGTCGGCGAGGGCACCCACGCGGTGGTGGCGCCGGCCTTCGGCTGGCCGATCTTCTGCTCGACCATGTCGGCCATCAGTTCGGTCATCGCCCACATGCCCTTGCCGATCTGCGCCTTGCCCTTGAAGCCGGCGGCCAGGCCGATGTCGACATTGGCGTCCTCGTAGGCCTTGATCCACGTGGTGTTCTTCATCGCACCCTTGCGGATCATCGGGCCGGCCTCCATCGAGGTGTGGATCTCGTCGCCGGTGCGGTCCAGGAAGCCGGTGTTGATGAACACCACCCGGTCGGCCGCGGCCTTGATGCATGCCTTGAGGTTGACGGTGGTGCGCCGCTCCTCGTCCATGATGCCGACCTTGAGGGTGCCCTGCGGCAGGCCGAGGACGTCTTCGACCCGGCTGAACAGCTCGCAGGTGAACGCGACCTCGTCGGGCCCGTGCATCTTGGGCTTGACGATGTAGATGGACCCGGTGCGGCTGTTTTGCAGCGGGCCGTTCACCCCGTCGTTGTCGGAGCCGTTCTTGAGCCCGTGGATCGCGGTCAGACCGGTGAACAGCGCATCCATGATGCCCTCGAACACCTCTATTTCTTCGTCGCCTTCGCTCCTGACGATCGCGTCGTTGGTCATCAAATGTCCGACATTGCGGACGAACAGCAGGCTGCGGCCCGGCAGGGTCAGCTCGCCCTCGCCGTCGGGTGTGGAGTAGGTGCGGTCCTGGTTGAGGACCCGGGTGAAGGTCTTGCCGTCTTTGTCGACGTCCTCGGACAGGTCGCCCTTGTTCAGCCCGAGCCAGTTGCGGTAGCCGAGCACCTTGTCGTCGGCGTCGACGGCGGCCACCGAGTCCTCGAAGTCCATGATCGTGGTGATGGCCGATTCCAGGATCACGTCCTTGATGCCCGCCGCGTCGGTCTTGCCGATCGGCGAGTCCGGATCGACGAGGATCTCGATGTGCAGGCCGTGGTTGGCCAGCAACACCGACCAGTTGGGGGAGCCGAGCTCCCCGGTGTAGCCGGCGAACTTCTCCGGGCTGGCCAGTCCGACCGAGCCGTCGGCGGTCGCGACCTTCAGGTGGCCGTCCTCGACGGACAGGCCGGTCGCGTCGGCCCACGACCCGGATTCCAGCGGCGCCGCCTCATCCAGGAATTTGCGCGCGTAGGCGATCACCTTGTCGCCACGAACCCTGTTGTAGCCGGACCCCTTTTCGGCGCCATCGCTCTCGGGGATGACGTCGGTGCCGTACAGGGCGTCGTAGAGCGAACCCCACCGCGCGTTGGCGGCGTTCAGCGCGAACCGGGCGTTGAGCACCGGCACCACCAGCTGGGGACCCGCGGTCGTGGTGATCTCGTCGTCGACACCGGAGGTGGTGATCGTGAAGTCCGCGGGTTCGGGCAGCAGGTAACCGATTTCGGTGAGGAACTCGCGGTAGGCGTCGATATCGAGCGGCTCGATGACGCGCTGCCGGTGCCACCTGTCGATCTGGGCCTGCAGCTCGTCACGCCGGCGCAGCAGATCCTGGTTCTTGGGGGTCAGGTCGGTGACAACTTTGTCGACGCCCGCCCAGAAGGTGTCCGGGTCGATATCGGTGCCGGGCAAGGCCTCTGCGTTTACGAAGTCATACAGCACCCGGGCGACGCGCAAGTTCCCCGCCGACACGCGATCAGTCATGATTCTCCTCCGTCATGGGCCGCCCTGGACCACCATCGGGCCGGACAGGCCCAGGTTGGCAATGTCATCAGCCTACCGAGCACAGCCTGGCGAGCGTTATCCACCCGAACCCGCCGCAGCAGGTCAGGCCACACCGACAGGCCCAAGAATGACGCTGCGGCAAACACCGGGATTGATTTCCAGCAACGCACATTCCGCGTGCAAGCGGTGCTCAGTCGTCCTCAGCCCGCTAGTGCCCCCCAGCACTTTCTTAACTGGTAGCCGTGAAGATCATACGGGCTGCGCGCAGCCCCGCCCGCCGCCCAGTATCGCTACGCCTCGCGCATCGTCCCGACGAAGTCTTCGACCAGGTCTTCCATCGCCACCATCGCCACCACGGCGCCGCTTTCGTCGGTCACCAAAGCCAGATGGCTATTGCTGCGCCGCAGCCGCGCCAAAGCGTCGGCCAGCGGTAGCGACCGCGGCAGCCCCGGCAGGGGCCGCACCTTCGCCAGATCGATCACCGTCTGCGGATCGCCACCGAGGGCCAGCACGTCCTTGATGTGCAGATAGCCGACGAAAGTCCCGTCGACGTTTGCCACGGGGAAGCGGGAGTAACCGCTCTGGGCCGAGGCCGCCTCGACCGCTCCCACCGTCGGGCCCTTGCCCGCCGCGACCACCGGTACCGCGTGCACGCCGGCCAGAGGCACCGCCACATCGCCGACCACCCGGTGGCGGATTTGCAGCGCCCGAGCCAGCCGGGTGCCTTCCTCCTGATCCAACAACCCCTCCGACGCGGATTCGGCGATCATCTCGCTCAGCTCGACGGGGGAGACCGCGATCCCCAGCTCCTCCCTGCGCTCGACGCCGAGCGCGCGCACCACCACGCTGGCGCACTTGTCGTAGAACACGATGAACGGCCGGGCCACGCGCACGTAGGCCAGATAGGGCGGGACGAGCAGCATCGCCGTGCGCTCCGGACCGGCCAGCGCGATGTTCTTGGGCACCATCTCACCCAACAGCACGTGCAGCGTCACCACGATTGCCAGCGCGATCGCGAACGACAACGTGTGCAGCAGCGCCGGGTGAATCGTGGTCAGTCCGAGCGCCGTTTGCACCAGGTCGGAGACCGCCGCCTCGCCGATCCGGCCGAGTAGCAGCGAGGCCGCCGTGATGCCCAACTGCGCGCCGGCCAGCATGGACGGCAGCTGCTCACCGGCGCGGATCACCGTGACGGCGGCGGCTTTGCCCTGTTCGGCGAGCGCTTCCAGGCGGTCGCGCCGCGCCGAGATCAACGCGAACTCCGCCCCGACGAAGAAGGCGTTCACCCCAATCAGCAGGCACGACAGCACCAGGCCCATGGTGTCGTTCATCGGTATCCCCCCGCGGCGAGGATTTCGTCGTGACCACTGAGTTCGGTCAGTTCGAGGAGGTCAATCCGGCGGCCATCCATCCGGATCACCCGCGCCTGCCAGCGCGCCACCGCGTCCAGCAGCCCATCGGCGTCCAGGCCGGGCAGCTTCACCGTTTCACCGGCGGTCGGGATGTGACCGATCTCGCGCAGCACCAGCCCGCCGATCGTCTCGTAGGGACCTTCGGGTGCCCGGAAGCCGGTAGCGGTGGCCACCTCGTCGATGCGTAACAGGCCCGACACCTGCCAGCCGTTGCCGGCGGGCACCACATCCGGGGTGGCGTCGTCGTGCTCGTCGCGGACATCACCCACGATCTCTTCGATCAGGTCCTCGAGGGTCACCATGCCCGCGGTGCCCCCGTATTCGTCGACGACCAGTGCGGTTTGCAGGCTGTTGGCCCGGATCTCGGCCATCACCGCGTCACCGTCCAGCGTGGACGGCACCACCGCAGCGGGTTGGGCCACCGTGGTCAGCAGCGTGCGCGCACGGTCGGCCCGCGGGATCGCGAACACCTGTTTGACGTGCACGATGCCGACGGTCTCGTCGAGGTCGCCCTCGACGATGGGGAAACGGGAAAACCCGGACTCGGCGGCCGCGGTCACCAGGTCGGCGACGGTGTCGTCGGTGTGCAGCGCCACGATCTTGGACCGGGGCGTCATCAACTCCTCGGCGCTCAGGGTTCCGAACTGCAGCGATCGCCGCACCAGGCCCGCCGTCGCGGCGTCCAGTGCGCCGCTGCGCGCCGACGAACGCACCAGTGACAACAACTCTTGCGGTGACCGCGCGGACCGCAGCTCCTCGGCCGGCTCGATGCCCAGCCGGCGCACGATCCAGTTCGCCGCGCCGTTGGTCAATCTGATCGCCGGGGTCAGCAGCAGCGAGAACAACAGCTGAGCGCCCACGACGGCGCGGGCGGTCGAGAGTGGTCGCGCCACCGCCAGATACTTGGGGACGAGCTCGCCGAACACCATCGACACCGACGTCACGATCACCAGCACCAGGGCGGCCATGATCGCGTCGCCAACCTTGTCGGGGATGCCGAGCGCGTCCAGCCACGGGTGCGGCAAGTCCGCCACCATCGGATCGGTCAGGTAACCGGCCGCCAGCGTGGTGACGGAGATCCCGAGCTGGGCGCCCGACAATTGGAACGACAGCCGGCGGTGTGCGCGGCGGATCCACCGGTCGCGGCGGCCACCGGTGCGGGCGTTTGCCTCCACGGCGCTGCGGTCCAGCGTGGTCAGCGAGAATTCGGCGGCGACGAACACGGCGTTGCCGAAGATCAGCACCGCGATCGCCACAACGCTGATCACGGTGACGGGGACGTTCATGAACTACGCCGCTCGCTGGTCGACGGTGGTGACCCGGGAACCGAGGCAGGCGCCGGAGGAGGCTCCGCATCGGGCGGCTCGTCCGACGGCCCGTGCGCCGGCAAGCCGATGGCCTGCGCGGGTGCCTGCGGCACGTCGATCCTTTCGCTGCCTGGTGACCGAGCGGACGCGGTCGCTTCCGTCTTTGCTGCCCTATGCTAGCCCGGGTTACGGCCGTGCCGCGCCGACCACTCGGCGCCACCCCGGTACCGCCGCCGGCTGACACCGGCGACCGGGGGTAACTACGGTATGCCTACCCTTACTCAGGTACGCTCTGCGCACTATGCCCGACGCCCCAACGGAAACGCCGTCCGTTCAGATCCTGCCGCGCGAACGCCTCGATATCGCGGACGCGATCGCGCAGCTTCCCCGGCCACCCGCGCCCTTTCTGGAGCCGCCCTTCGGGCTGCGCGCCGCGCAGCTCGCGGATGCGGACATGGTGGCCGAGTGGATGAACCGTCCGCATCTGGCCGAGGCGTGGGAGTACGACTGGCCGGCGCCGCGGTGGCGGCAGCACTTGGATGCCCAGCTCGAGGGCACCTACTCCCTGCCGTTGATCGGGAAAATTCGCGGCATGGATTGCGCGTACCTCGAACTCTATTGGGGCGCAAAGGATCTGATCTCACGGCACTATGATGCAGAGCCCTATGACCTGGGACTGCATGCCGCCATCGCCGATGTGAAACTGGTGAACCGGGGCTTGGGCCCGATGCTGTTGCCGCGGATCGTGGCCAGCGTCTTTTCGGTGGAGCCGCGCTGCCGCCGGATCATGTTCGACCCCGATCACCGCAACACCGCCGCGCGCAGGCTGTGCGAGTACGTCGGATGCACGTTCCTCGGCGAGCACGACACGACGAACCGGCGCATGGCGCTCTACGAGCTGAAAGCCCCGACGACGGGCGCGTAGCCGCCGTATTCGGGCGCCGTCCCGGCGGCGATCAGCTCACGTGGAAACCGTTGCGGTCACTCAATCCACCGCCTCCAGAGAGCGCCGCACTTCCAGGCGGCGCAGTTTGCCCGACGAGGTTCGCGGCAGCGATCCCGGTGCCATGAAGATGACGTCGGAGGGAACGACGCCGCACACGGATGCGACGCGCGCGATGACTTCGGTGCGCGCACCCGCCTGATCTGCCCCCCGGAATTCGGCGGCGACGATCAGGCCGGGACGCGCCGAACGTTCGCCGGTGGCCAGCGCCACCACCGCGCCTTCGCGCACCCCGCGCACTCCGGCGGCGACCGTCTCGATCTCGGTCGGGAAGATATTGCGTCCGGCGATGGTGATGAGTTCCTTGGCCCGGCCGCACACCACCAGCCCGTCGTCGGCGAAGAAGCCGAGATCGCCAGTGGGAAACCAGTCTTCGCGGTCGACGGGTTCGTGACCCAGGTAACCGTCCATCATCGACGCGCCGCGGATCTCGATCTCACCGATGTCGCCCTGCGCGCCGTCGCGCCGCGAGATCCGAATCTCGGTGCCCGGGATGGGTTCGCCCAGCACCGCGTGGCGGCGCGACCCCGTCTCGTCGGTGACGTTGGCGAACCGCAGTCCGGTGCCCGGGGTGGGCACGCTCACCGCGCACGTCGACTCCGCCAGGCCGTAAGACGGAGTGGCGGCGCCGGCGTCGAATCCGAAGGGGCCCATCGCTTCGGCGAATCGCTCGAATCCCTCACAGTCGATCGGCTCCCCGCCGTTGATCGCCACCCGCACGGCGCCGAGATCGACATCGGAGACCCGGCGGGCGTACCTGCCGACGAGGTTGTAGGCGAAGTTGGGTGCCGCGGTGATCGTCGCTCGGCTTTCCGACAGCCAGCCCAGCCAGCGAAACGGCGAGGCGGTGAAAGCCGATGTGGGAGCGAGCCATACCGACATGCCGCCCAGCGACGATGCGAGCAAGAAGGACAGCCCCATGTCGTGGTAGAGCGGCAGCCACGAGCAGCCGACGTCCGCCGGAGTGACGGAGAGGCGCTGATTGAGGCCGCGCAGGTTGGCCAGCACCGCGTCCGGCGAGAGCGCGGCGGTTCTGGGTGAGCCGGTGGAGCCCGCGGTCCCCTGCAGGATCGCCGGATTCTCGCTTCGCGCGGGCACATCGATGCATGATCGGCCCGTATGTGCCGCGGGGCCAAGGTTTTCGATGACCATGTCGTCGTCGAGGCCGGCCGGATCCAACGATTGCAGGCCGTCCAGGTACGAGCCGTGACTCAGGACGGTGCGCACCCCGATGCCGCTGAAACGGGTCAGCGTCGCCTCGGCCCAGCGCCGGCCGTCGGCGCCGCGCACCGGGCCGGGCAGGATCGAGACGCTCGCGCCCGTCAGCCACGCGCCCGCAATGGCGGCGACGAATTCGACGGTCGGTTCGCCGACCAGCCCAACGGCGGCGGGCCGACCCCGGTCCAGCAGCCATGCGGCGATGCTTTCGGCCAGCCCGTGCACTTCGGGCCAGGGATGGCGATGCCATGCCGACGACTCGCGGTCGAAGACGACCAGATCGCTGGTGCCGCCGCGCATCGCGGCGGCCAGCGCCGCGGCCAGTTCACTCATCGCGAGGTCTTGCTGCGATCACGTCCTGCATGTCGCCGACCGTGTCGCAGTTCAGCAGTTCCTCTTCGGACAGCGAGACACCCAGCCGTTCTCCGATGGCCACCATGGCCACGGCGAATGCCACGGAATCCAGTCCGACGTCGTCGACCAGCCTGGCGTCGGGGGTCACGCGGGACACGTCGACGTTGAGGTCATCGCGCAGGATGCTCAGCACCTCGGCGCTCACGGTGGATGAGGAGGTAGGGGAGGAGGAGGTCATGGCGCAGTAGGTTAGCAGGGCCAATTAGGCAAGGCTGGCCTTACCCTAGCCAGCGTGTCACCACCCCAGGGGTAGCGGATGCCCCTCGGCGAAGCCCGCGGTCGACTGCACCCCGACCACGACCCGTTCGTAGAGTTCCGGCAGGCTGGCGGCGCCGACATAGGTGCAGGTGCTGCGCACCCCCGAGGTGATGTGATCGAGCAGATCCTCCACGCCGCCGCGGGCCGGGTCCAGCCCCATCCGGGACGTCGAAATGCCTTCCTCGAACAGCGCTTTGCGGGCCCGGTCGAACGCGGTCTCGGCGCCGCTGCGGGCGACCACGGCCCGTTTGGACGCCATGCCGTAGCTCTCCTTGTACGGCTGGTCCTCGCGGTCGCGCATCAGGTCGCCGGGCGACTCGTAGGTGCCGGCGAACCACGACCCGATCATCACGTTGGACGCACCGGCGGCCAGCGCCAGCGCCACATCGCGCGGATGCCGGATGCCGCCGTCGGCCCACACATGTCCACCCAATTCCCTTGCGGCCGAGGCGCATTCGACGACGGCCGAGAATTGTGGGCGGCCGACTCCGGTCATCATCCGGGTGGTGCACATCGCGCCCGGGCCGACCCCGACCTTGACGATGCTCGCCCCGGCGCCGAGCAGATCGCGGGTGCCCTCCGCCGAGACCACATTGCCCGCCGCCAGCGGCACACCGAGATCGAGCGACGCGATCGTCTGGATCGCCTCCAGCGTCTTGACCTGATGTCCGTGCGCGGTGTCGATGACCAGGAGATCGATTCCGGCCTCGACCAGGGAGCGCGCCTTGGCTCCCGCGTCGCCGTTGATGCCGACGGCCGCGCCCACCCGCAGCCGGCCACGCGCGTCGACGGCCGGGGTGTACAGACCCGCGCGGATGGCGCCGGTGCGGGTCAGCACCCCGGCCAGCGTCCCATCGGCATTCGTCATGACCGCGACACCGATCGCGGACTGCTCGAGGAGGTCGAAGATCTTGCGCGGCTGGGTGCCCACCGGGGCGGTGACGAAGTCGGTCATCGCGACGTCGCGCACCCGGGTGAAGCGGTCCACGCCGAGGCACGACGATTCGCTCACCAAACCAACGGGACGGCCCTCGAAGGCCACGACGGCGATACCGTGCGCCCGCTTGTGGATCAACGCCGTCGCGTCGGACACCGAGTCGTCGGGCCCGAGCACCACCGGGGTGTCGAGGACCAGGTCGCGGCCCTTGACGAACTCCACCGTCTGCTCGACCGCGGTGATCGGCAGATCCTGCGGCAGGATGACGAGGCCACCCCGGCGCGCCACCGTCTCCGCCATCCGCTTCCCGGCCACCGCGGTCATGTTGGCGACAACGACCGGAATCGTGGTGCCCGAACCGTCACCGCTGGACAGGTCCACGTCAAATCGCGACGCGACCTCCGAGCGGTTCGGCATGATGAAGACGTCGTTGTAGGTCAGGTCGTATCCGGGTCGGTGCCCGTCGAGAAACCTCATCGCAACTCAAGCCCCCTTACGCCCTCCAATGTGGCCGCGCTACGCCGGCACTTCGGTGCGATCGCCGCTCCACAGCGTGTGGAAGCGCTTGTCGGGCTCGTCATCGATACGGCCGTAGGTGTGCGCGCCGAAGAGGTCCCGCAGCCCCTGGGTGAGCGCCGCGGGCAGCCGCTCGGTGCGCAGCGCGTCGTAGTAGGACAGCGCCGAGGAGAAGCCGGGGATCGGGATGCCCAACTGGGTCGCGGTCACCACGACCCGGCGCCAGCCGTCGACGGCGGCCTCGATGGCGCTGCGGAAGTAGGGCGCAACGATCAGCGTCGGCAGGTCCGGGTCTTCGTCGAAGGCGTCTTTGATCCGGTTGAGGAATTTCGCCCGGATGATGCAGCCGCCACGCCAGATGGTGGCCAGGTCGCCGGGGGTGATGCCCCAGCCGTATTCGGCGCTGCCGGCCTGAATCTGGTTGAAGCCCTGCGCGTAGGCGATGATCTTGGACGCATAGAGTGCCTGCCGGATGTCCTCGGTGAATTGCCGTGCATCACTGGGCTTTTCACCGAGCTGCCCCGACGCGAGCCCAGTGGTGGCCTTGCGCTGGGTCACCGACCCCGACAGCGCGCGCGCGAACACCGCCTCGGCGATGCCGGTGACCGGCACGCCGAGGTCCAGCGCCGACTTGACCGTCCAGCGGCCGGTGCCCTTTTGTTCGGCTTCGTCGAGGATCAGGTCGACGAGCGGCTTCCCGGTCCTGGCGTCGGTCTGGCGCAAGACCTGCACGGTGATCTCGACGAGGAAGCTGTCCAGGTCGCCTTTGTTCCACTCGTCGAACACGTCGGCGATCTCGCCGGCGGTTTTGCCGAGCCCGTCGCGCAGCAGTTGATAGGCCTCGCCGATCAACTGCATGTCGGAGTATTCGATTCCGTTGTGCACCATTTTGACGAAGTGCCCGGCGCCGTCGGGACCGATGTGCGTGCAGCACGGCACCCCGTCCACGTGCGCGGAGATCTCCTCGAGAAGGGGGCCCAGCGACCGGTACGACTCGGCCGGGCCGCCGGGCATGATCGACGGGCCGTTGAGCGCGCCCTCCTCACCGCCGGAGATGCCGGCGCCGACGAAGTGCAGGCCGCGCTCGCGCATCGCCTTTTCCCGGCGGATGGTGTCGGTGTAGAGGGCGTTGCCGCCGTCGATGATGATGTCGCCTTCCTCCATGGCGTCGGCGAGCTCGTTGATCACCGCGTCCGTCGGGTCGCCGGCCTTGACCATGATCAGCACCCGCCGCGGCTTTTCCAGCGCGTCCAGGAATTCCGCGATGGTCTCCGAACGCACGAACGTGCCGTCGTCACCGTGCTCGGAGAGCAACGCATCGGTTTTGGCGATCGACCGATTGTGCAGCGCCACGGTGTAGCCGTGGCGGGCGAAATTGCGCGCGATGTTCGACCCCATCACGGCCAGGCCCGTGACGCCGATCTGCGCGGTGCCGGTCTTGGAACCCGCCTGGGTGTCCGACGAACTCATGTCTTCGCCTCTCAATCGGGAGAACTTTTCAGCAAAAGCTTTCGGTGACACTGTGGCACAGCGCATGGACGTGTGCCCGGGGTGATCAGCCGTCGGCGGCCTCAGAGGTTGAACAGGCGTTCCAGCTCGGTGAGCCACGGCACGGCGAGCGAGACGGTGGGCACCACGAATACCGCCGCCGCGGCAAGGTATGCGGTCGCCGACAACGTGGCGCTGTTGCCGCGCCCGCCCAGCCGGCGCACACGCAGCACCGTGCTGGGACCGCCCGCCGCGAGCGCGCCCGACGGCGGCCGCCCCGACGCGCAGGCGACCAGCGCCCGGGCCAGGGGAGCGCGGCCGGCGGCGCGCACCGCGGCGTCGTCGGCGAGCAGTTCGACCAGAAGCTGGACGGCGCCCAGCGCGTTGGCGCTGCGGACCAGCCGCGGGAAGGCCGCGTGCACGGCGGTGAACGCCTCCAGCACCAGGTCGTGACGGGCCCGCAGGTGAGCCCGCTCGTGGGTGAGGATGGCCGCGACTTCGGCGTCGGCGAGCGCGCTCAGCGTTCCTTCGCTGACCACCACCCGGCTGCGCACACCCGGCAGGCAGTAGGCCAGCGGTTGCGGGACATTTAACACGCGAAGGTCGCGCGTTCGGGTGCACGTCTGGGACAGCGCCGCGTCGTGGCCGACCCCGACCAGATCGACGACCATGCGGTGGTGGGCCCGTCGCCTCCGATTGGCGATCGCCACCTGGGCGATGGCGACCATCAATCGGGCGCCGACGAGCACCGTCAACGCGAAGACGCCGATATATGCGGTCCAGAGCGGCCACCCCAGCCGGCCGGCGGCGCCGACGATGCTGGCCGTGGGCCGTCCGTCGGGACCGGGCATGAGCAGCCGGGTGGCGATCGCGATGCCGGCGCTGAATGCCGACAGGACCGCGGCCAGCGCGACGGCTTGCCACAACACCATTGCGGCCCGGGGGGCGCGCAGCGGCCAGCGCGCGCGTGCCAACATGGCCGGCACCGGGCCGGTCAGCAGCACCGCGAGAATGGTGAAAGCCAGCGCGGACACACTGCTAGTGTCCCTCAGCCCTCCGGGGCAGCGCCAGCAGATGGTGAGTTAGTGCGTTGATTGGCTTCCAGTTCGGCCAGTGCGCGCCGAAGCGCCTCCGCCTCGTCGGCGCCGACGCGCTCGACGAAGTGCACCAGGGCGGCCTGCCGGCCCCCGGAATCCTCGGCTTGGGAAAGCGCGTCCACCATGAGGCCGGCGACCAGCTCGTCGCGGCCGTGCACGGGGGCGTACCGGTGTGCCCGGTCGTCGCGGATCTGGGAGACCAGGTTTTTCTTGGCCAACCGCTGCAGCACGGTCATGATCGTGGTGTAGGCGAGGTCGCGCTGCGCCGATAACGCCTCATGGACCTGGCGAACGGTCTGGGGCTCGGGCGTGGACCACAGATGGTCCATGACGGCCCGTTCCAGGTCCCCCAGCCGTGTCAGTTTGGCCATAGTTTCGTTCATCTCCTGAGCGTCAAATCCAGAGTACTCCCGCTTACTACCGGCGGTCGTACAGAAAGCTGACGAATCACTGTGTCGGCCGCCGTACGCGTCCCGCCGCGAACACGTCGAACAATACCCCTTGCAAACTTAGGGCAGCCTTGCCTATGCTTACCGAGTCGAGCGATAACGGACCGTGTGAGAGTCCTGAGGGCTGCAGTGACCCCCGGTCTTACTCGATCGGCGAGCCCCGTGCCTTGTGCACGGGGCTCAGCCGTTTTCGGAGGATGTTCTCCGACCGGTTGTTCTACCGCGAGAGCCTGCCCGCAAGCGATGGTGTAAACACAGGGACGTGCCAGAGCCGCAGGAAACGATCATTCCGCCCGATTTCACCGCGCCCTTCGACCGCGAGATCGGCTTGCAGTTCACCGAACTCAGCCCCGACGGTGCCCGCGCCCAACTCGAGGTGACCCCGAAACTGTTGCAGCCGATGGGTCTCGTGCACGGCGGCGTTTACTGCTCGATGATCGAAAGCATGGCCAGCGTGGCCGCCTACACCTGGCTGGCCACCCGCGGCGGCGGGAATGTCGTGGGAGTCAACAACAACACCGACTTTCTGCGTTCCATCGGTTCGGGCATGGTGTACGGCAAGGTCGAGCCGATACACCGCGGCCGGCGCCAGCAATTGTGGTTGGTCACCATCACCGACGACGACGGTCGCGTGATCGCCCGGGGCCAGGTGCGGCTGCAGAATCTCGAGCTCCGCGAAGGGTGATCAAAGGGCCCACGATTCACCTGCCCAAGGTTATCGAATACCCCAGTCGGGGAACAGGATTCGCAAACCGGCCAGCCCCGGCTAGCTGGCCCGTCTGGCGACCGGGCGCTTGGTCTCCGCAGCAAGTACCGCCAGCTGTTCGAGCCGGGTTCGGGCGAATGCCTGCTGCTCGGTGATGGTGAGTTGGCCCCGCCGGGTGCTCAGGAACGTCACCGTCCACGACAGCAGCGTGCTGATCTTGGTCTTGAACCCGACCAGGTAGACCAGGTGCAGGACCAGCCACGCGAACCAGGCGAACAGGCCGCTGAATTCGACCGGACCGATCTTGGCCACCGCGGAAAACCGCGACACCGTGGCCATGGAGCCTTTGTCGAAGTACTGGAACGGTTCCCGCTCGGCCGGGTCGGCCCCTTCGAGTTCGGCCTTGATGGTGTTGGCGACGTACTTGGCGCCCTGGATCGCACCCTGGGCTACGCCGGGTACGCCTTCGACGGCGGCGAGGTCGCCGACGACGAACACGTCGGGGTGGCCGGGGATGGACAGGTCGGGCAGCACCTTGACCCGCCCGGCACGGTCGAGCTCGACCGTCGATTGGTCGGCAAGGTCGCGGCCTAGCGGGCTGGCTGAAACGCCGGCGGACCATACCTTGCAAGCGGATTCGATCCGCCGGACGGTGCCGTCGGAGTCCTTGACGGTGATGCCGTTGCGGTCGACGTCGGTGACCATGGCGCCCAGCTGAATCTCCACACCCATTTTCTCCAGCCGGTCCGCGGCCCGCCGACCCAGCTTGTCGCCGAAGGGCGGCAGCACGGCGGGCGCGGCGTCGAGCAGGATCACGCGCGCCTTGGTGGAATCGATGTGCCGGAAGGAGCCTTTCAGCGTGTAGGTCGCCAATTCCGCGATCTGCCCGGCCATTTCGACGCCGGTGGGGCCTGCCCCGATCACGGTGAACGTGAGTAGCTTGGCCCGCCGTTCCGGATCACGAGACCGCTCGGCCTGTTCGAACGCGCTCAGGATCCGCCCACGTACCTCGAGGGCGTCGTCGATCGACTTCATGCCCGGGGCGAACTCGGCGAAATGGTCGTTCCCGAAATACGACTGCCCGGCCCCGGCGGCGACAATCAAGCTGTCGTAAGGGGTTTCGTAGGTGTGGCCAAGCAGATCCGATACGACGAACTTGCCGGCCAAGTCGATGTGCGTGACGTCACCGAGCAATACCTGGACGTTGCGCTGCCGGCGCAAGACGACCCGGGTGGGCGGGGCGATGTCGCCTTCGGACACGATGCCCGTCGCCACTTGGTAGAGCAACGGCTGGAAAAGGTGGTGCGTGGTGCGGGCGATCAATTTGATGTCGACGCCTGTGTGCTTGAGTTTCTTTGCAGCGTTGAGCCCGCCGAAGCCCGAGCCGATGACGACGACTTGATGGCGACGCTCCGGTCCAGCTGTCGTTCCTGGCTGGGGGCTCATGTTTCCGCTGCTCCTGACGGGGGCTTTTGGGCACGCGACTGCGATTACCAACCACGCTAGTCAGGCGGATACCCCGAAACCTAACTCGCAACATGTGTAATCAACCACATCGCCTGTATCACCCCTGGTGGTCGACAGGCACTGTGGCGTAGTTATCAGACCTGGTTATCAGACCTGCGAATCACCCCGTCGTCATTGGAGAGAACCTTCTCCCGTGCAGTGATCATGGCCTGCCTGGATCATTCCGCCGGGTGCGCGCGCCAGCGCCGCCGCCTCCGCTTCCTCGCGTGTCGGACCCCAGCCTCCGAAGTATCCGGATTTGGCCGCGTTCAAGACGAGGGCCATGCAGCCGCCCTGGCCGCTGGCCAGCAGGCGACAGTCGCTGATGCTCTTGCGGCATGTGTCCATGGCCGACTTCTCGGCCGCACCCTGGTTGGCTGCGCCATCGGCGATGCTGATGTGCCCGGTGGAGTCCGATATCGCCATCGCGATCCAATTGTTGTCGGCATGCGCGACGGGGGCCGGGGCGAACGCCACGACAACGGCGATCGCCGCCCACGCTCGTTTCTTCATGGACTTCCCGGGCCCTATTCTTCTGCGCTGCGCGGTTGTGGCGCAGGTAAACGCTGCTACACGAAAGTATTACCGCGGCGCGACGAATCCGCGACCGCACGCGGGCGAAGTCGTTACAGCCCGACGAGCGGGCGCAGCGCTTCACCGGCCGCCTGGACGACACCCGGCGTGTAGAACGGCAGGTTGATGATCACGCCGTCGATTCCCGCGTCGACCACCTTGGTCTTGATCTGATCGGCGACCGAGTCCGGGGTGCCGACCACCATCCGCTGTTTCATCTCGGCGGGAATCTGGTCGAGGCTCGCGTTTTCGTCGATCAGCACCGTGGTCAGCGTGCTGGTTTCCAGGGTGGCCGGGTCGCGGCCCACCTCCTCGCAGGAGCGGCGCACCACCTCCAACTTGCCGGGCAGTTCATCGAAGCCCGCGATCACGTTGAGGTGGTCGAAATGCCTTGCGGCGAGCGGGATTGTCTTCTTTTCGCCGCTGCCA
Source organism: Mycobacterium sp. (assembly GCF_004298145.1). Lineage (GTDB taxonomy): Bacteria > Actinomycetota > Actinomycetes > Mycobacteriales > Mycobacteriaceae > Mycobacterium. The sequence goes on along the minus strand of NZ_SCRH01000062.1, from coordinate 7,763 downwards.
CCGATCATCAGCGGAAGGTGTTCGCGGAAACGAGGATTGGCGAACGCCTCGCTGGAGCGGTACCACTTGCCCGAGAAGCTCGCCTGCTCGCCCCTGATCATCGGCAGGATGATCGCCAGCGCCTCGTCGAGCCGGTTGAACCTGTCGGTGAACGTGCCGAATTCAAAACCCAACTGGTCATGCTCGAGCTGGAACCAGCCCGTCCCGATCCCCAGAATCGCGCGGCCCTGGCTCACCACGTCCAGCGTGGTGATGATTTTCGCCAGCAGCGTGGGGTTTCGATACGTATTGCCGGTCACCAGGGTGCCGAGCTGTACCCGTTCGGTGGCGGTGGCCAGCGCCCCCAGGGCGGTATAGGCCTCCAGCATGGGCTGATCGGGCGATCCCAACATCGGCAGTTGGTAGAAGTGGTCCATCACGAAAACCGAGTCGAATCCGGCGGATTCGGCCTCGCGGGCTTGAGCGATGACGGTGGGGAAGAGTTGCTCTACCCCGGTGCCGTAGGAAAAGTTGGGAATCTGCAGACCAAGTCGAATAGCCACGGTGATTACCGTAGCGATCGGCCGGGCATGGGAGAAGGGTTTGCGAAGGGCGCGCGTTACGCCTCAGGCGAACTGAGCCAGCGCGCCATGGCTCACGTGCAACGTCTGACCGGTGATGTGGCGTGCCGCCGACGTGGTCAAGAACAATGCCAACCGGGCGACCTCCGCGGCCACCGGCGCGGGCGTGCGTGAGAGTCCGTCGTAGCCGGCCGCAGCGCTGCGCCCACTCGCGACGGCGTTGACCGTGATTCCGCGCGTGCCGAAAACGCTTGCCTGTCCCGCGGTCCAATTCGCAAGCGTCGCTTTGATTGCGGCGTCGGCGCTGCCCGCCGGTGGGTTCTCGGGTACCACGCTGATGATGGACCCGCCCGAGCGCAGATGATCACCCACGGTTTGGACGGTCAGCACCGCCGAAAGCACCGTCGTGTCAAGGGCCTTGCGCCAGGCGTTGGCCGTATCGGCGATCGAGTAGGTGCGCGGATCACCGGCCTCCCAGGTGGGTGCCGGCACGTTGACGATGGTGTCCAGGTGATGGGGGAACAGCGGGCGAGCCTCTTCGAGGCTGGCCGGGTCGGTGGTGTCGCAGACGATCGCCTCGACCTCTAGTTCCTTGGCGGCGATCTCCAGATCGCTCTTGCGTGCGCCCACGAGGGTCACGTTGTGGCCGTCATCGCGGAAGCCCTCGGCCACCGTGCGCCCCAGCTCCGTGTCTCCGCCGGTAACCAGTACCTCCACTGCCATGACCTCCTCTGCCTGGGATCTCAGCGCGTTATGGCGTCAATCCCCGTATATGTTACTGGACAGTAGCTACCTGACGAAATTTTTGCGCCGCGACGCGCGGATCATTTGGGTAACTATTGGTGCGTCACTTTCTTGCGGTGATTCAGCCGCCGCGCGGGCCGCATCATCGGCGGGTTAGGGTGCATCCATGCGTCGGATCGGGATCCTGGCCGGGTTGGTTTCGACGGTGCTGGTAGCGGGGCTGGTCGGGTGCGGTTCCAAACCACAGCCGGCGCAGTCCTCCCAGGCATCGGGGAAAGTGATGGTGTTCGCCGCCGCGTCGCTCAAACCGGCGTTCACCCAGATCGGCCAGCGGTTCAAGGCCGAAAACCCGGGCACCGGCGTCGAATTCGAGTTCGCGGGCTCCTCCGAGCTGGCGATCCAGTTGACGCAGGGTGCGACCGCCGACGTCTTCGCATCGGCCGACACCGCGCAGATGGACAAGGTCAGCACGGCGGGCCTGCTGACCGGCGACCCGACGAACTTCGCGTCGAACACGTTGGTCATCGTCACCGCGCCGGGTAATCCGAAGAAGATCGGAACCTTTGCCGACCTGGCCCGGCCCGGGCTCAACGTGGTCATCTGTCAGCAGCCGGTGCCGTGTGGGGCGGCCACCCGTCGCGTCGAGGACAGCACCGGGGTGCGTCTCAACCCGGTCAGCGAGGAACTCAGCGTCACGGACGCCCTCAACAAGGTCACCAGCGGCCAGGCCGATGCCGCGCTGGTCTACGTCACCGACGCCAGGACCGCCGGGAGCAAGGTCGCGACCGTGACCTTCCCGGAGGCCGCCGGCGCGGTGAACGTCTATCCCATCGGTGTGCTCAAGAAGGCTCAGCTTCCCACGCAGGCGCGGAAGTTCGTCGACCTGGTGACCTCCCCGACCGGGCAACAGATCCTGGCCCAGGCCGGTTTCGTCAGGCCCTGACCCCCGACCGTGCACCGGCCGACGGATCTGCCCCGCTGGGTGTATCTCCCCGCCGCCGTCGGGACGATCTTCGTGGTGCTTCCCTTGCTGGCCATCGCGGTCAAGGTCGATTGGCCGCATTTCTGGTCGCTGATCACCAGCTCCTCGTCGAGGGCGGCGCTGCTGCTCAGCCTTGAGACCGCCGCCGCCAGCACAGTGCTGTGCGTGGCGTTCGGCGTGCCGATGGCGCTGGTGCTGGCGCGCAGCACGGCGCGGCCCGTGCGGTTGCTGCGGCCGTTGATTCTGCTGCCGTTGGTGCTGCCGCCGGTCGTGGGCGGGATTGCGTTGTTGTACGCGTTCGGGCGGCTCGGATTGCTCGGCCGATACCTGGAGGCTGCCGGTGTCAGCATCGCCTTCAGCACCACCGCCGTGGTGCTGGCGCAGACCTTCGTCTCGCTGCCGTTCCTGGTGATTTCCCTCGAGGGTGCCGCGCGTACCGCGGGAGCCGATTTCGAGGTGGTGGCCGCGACGCTGGGGGCGCCTCCCGGCGTGGTCTGGTGGCGCGTCACCCTGCCGCTGCTGGTGCCCGGCGTCGTTTCGGGCGCGGTGCTGGCGTTCGCCCGCTCGCTCGGCGAGTTCGGCGCGACCCTGACCTTCGCCGGCTCGCGGCAGGGGGTCACCCGCACGCTGCCGCTGGAGATCTATTTGCAACGGGTGACCGACGCCGACGCGGCCGTGGCGTTGTCCATCCTGCTGGTGGTGGTGGCGGCCCTGGTGGTACTGGGGCTGGGCACGCGCCGGCTGACCGGGACCGACGTCAGGTAGGGCCGGACCATGAGCGAACTGCGGTTCCGCGCCGTCGTCTCCGAGCGCCATCTGGATGTGGAGTTCTCCGTGTCCGTGGGGGAGGTGCTCGCGGTGCTGGGCCCCAATGGCGCGGGCAAATCGACTGTCCTGCATGTCATCGCGGGTCTCCTTCGACCCGACCACGGGGTGGTGCGGCTGGGGGACCGGGTCTTGACCGATACCACGGCCGGGATAAACGTCCCCACCCACGACCGCCGGGTCGGGCTGCTGCTGCAAGACGCACTGTTGTTCCCGCACATGAGTGTTGCCGCCAACGTCGCTTTCGGACCGCATGGTCGTCGCGCGAGGCTGCGCTCGGCTCGCGCGAAAGCGACGGCTTTGGGCTGGTTGCGTGAGGTGAACGCCGAGCGCCTTGCCGATCGAAAACCGCGGCAGCTCTCCGGCGGACAAGCTCAGCGGGTCGCGATCGCGCGGGCACTGGCGGCCGAACCCGACGTGCTGCTGCTCGATGAGCCCCTGGCCGGCCTTGACGTCGCCGCGGCCGCAGCGATCCGCACGCTGCTGCGCAAGGTCGTCACCCGCGTCGGCTGCGCGGCGATCCTGGTCACCCACGATCTGCTGGACGTGTTCACGTTGGCCGATCGCGTGCTGGTGCTCGAGTCCGGGAGGGTCGCCGAAATCGGCCCGGTGCCCGATGTGCTCACGGCGCCCCGCAGCCATTTCGCGGCCCGCATCGCGGGTGTCAACCTGGTCAATGGAACGGTCGACCGCGACGGTTCGCTGGTCGCGCAGTCCGGAGACCGCTGGTACGCGGCCCCACGAGACCGAGGCGACCTGGTCTCACCCGAGCAGCACGCGATCGCGGTTTTCCCGCCGACGGTGGTGGCCGTCTATCGCGACCAGCCGCACGGCAGCCCCCGCAACGCCGTCGAGGTCACCGTGGCCGAGATGGACATCCGCGGGTCGGCGGTGTTGGTGCGTGGCGCTCAACAACCCGATGGGGCGCCCGGGCTGGCCGCGGAGATCACCGCGGACGCCGCTTCGGAGTTGCGGTTGACGCCGGGGGACCGGGTGTGGTTCTCCGTGAAAGCCCATGAGGTGGCGCTATATCCGGCCGCGCACTGAGCGCCGCCGGCGGACTGGCCGGGCGACGCGGCGGTACCCGGCAGGTTGCACATTGGCAACATCGGCACAACTGCGCTGCATTAGTCCGCAAAGCTCCTTGCGTCACAGCGGTAACACGGTAGGTTCGTCGCCATGGAGCAGGTGGAACCGACCTCGACCCGTCGCAAAGGACTGTGGACGACACTGGCGATCACCACGGTGAGCGGTGCCAGCGCACTCGCCATCGCGTTGCCGGCGACCTCGATTGCCGACCCCGAGGTCCCGACCCCCGTCCCGCCGAGCACGGCCACGGCCCCGCCCGCGGCGCCGGCCGCGCCGAATGGGCAACCGGCACCGGTGGATCCCAACGCGGCAGCGCCGCCACCCCCCGCGCCGAACGGGGCGCCCCCGCCCGTCGACCCCAACGCGCCCCCGGTTGACCCCAACGCCGGGCGGATCAACAACGCCGTCGGGGGATTCAGCTACGTCCTGCCCGCCGGCTGGGTGGAATCCGACGCTTCCCATCTGGACTACGGCTCGGCACTGCTGAGCAAGGTGACCGGTCCGCCACCGATGCCCGACCAGCCGCCCCTCGTTGCAAACGACACCCGCATCGTGATGGGCCGCCTCGACCAAAAGCTTTACGCCAGTGCGGAAGCCGACGACGCCAAGGCCGCGGTGCGCCTGGGTTCAGACATGGGCGAGTTCTTCATGCCCTATCCCGGTACTCGCATCAACCAGGACAGCAGCCCGCTCACCGGCGCCAATGGAAGCACCGGAAGCGGGTCGTATTACGAAGTCAAATTCAGCGATGCCTCCAAGCCGAACGGCCAGATCTGGACGGGCGTCATCGGCTCGGCCAATGGCGGGAACGCCCAACGCTGGTTCGTGGTGTGGCTCGGAACCTCGAACAACCCGGTGGACAGGGGCGCGGCCAAGGCGCTCACCGAGTCGATCCAGGCTTGGACGCCGCCGGCAGCTCCGCCACCGGCTCCGGGCACCCCGGCGGCGCCAGGCGCGCCGGGTGCTCCCGCAGCGCCCGCGGCTCCGGGAGCACCCGCGCCGGCGCCCGGCCAGGCGCCGGCCGTAGAGGTCACTCCCACCGCCCCCACACCGGCGCCGCAGCAGACCCTCTCGGCCTGACCGTCTCGATATCGCACGGAGGCGACACCGAACTGGGTCGTCAACCGTCTCCAATTCGGCACTAATTTCGTGACCCAAACTGGGTATACCGAAGTGATGGCCCAGCAAAGCGCTGGGCTTTGCCAGCGATTGCAAGGAGACCTCTCATGACCGTCATGGCAGCTACCGAATACCTTGCTCGATCAAGCACACTCACCAGCGTCGGCTGGATCGGCTACATCATCATCGGCGGCATCGCCGGTGCGATTGCCAGCAAGATCATCCGCGGTAGCGGAGCCGGCATCTTGATGGACATCGTGATCGGCATTGTGGGCGCGTTGGTCGGCGGGTTCATCTTGAGCTTCTTCGTCGACACCGCAAGTGGCGGCTACTTCTTCACCTTCTTCACCGCGCTTCTCGGCTCGTTGATTTTGCTCTGGATCGTCGGCATGGTGCGCAGAACATAGCAACTTAACCCGTTGCAGCCGTGGTGGTTAGCGGCATGATGGTGTGATGGCTACACCGGTGACCACCACGGCAATGCGCGCCTGGCGCGTGCGTCGACCCGGGCCGATGGACACCGGCCCGCTCGAGCAGGTCACCACGGAGGTGCCGCGGCCCGGGCCGTCCGAACTGCTGGTGGCCGTGCGCGCGTGCGGGGTCTGCCGCACCGACCTGCACGTCACCGAAGGCGACCTTCCCGTCCACCGCGACCGGGTCACACCCGGGCACGAGGTGGTCGGCGAGGTCGTCGAAATCGGTTCCGCGGCCGGTGACGAGTTTCGGGTGGGGGACCGGGTGGGCATCGCCTGGCTGCGCCACACCTGCGGCGCGTGCAAATTCTGCCGTCAAGGCAACGAAAACCTGTGCCCGGAGTCGCGCTACACCGGCTGGGACGCAGACGGCGGGTACGCCGAATTCGCCACCGTCCCAGCCGCTTTCGCACACCCTCTGCCCAGCGGTTACAGCGACAGCGAACTCGCCCCGTTGTTGTGTGCGGGCATCATCGGTTACCGCTCGCTACTTCGCGCCGCGCTGCCGCCCGGTGGACGCCTGGGTCTCTACGGTTTCGGCGGCAGCGCACACATCACCGCGCAGGTCGCCCTGGCGCAAGGGGCCGAGGTACACGTGATGACCCGAGGATCCCGGGCCCGCGAGCTGGCATTGGAACTTGGCGCCGCATCCGCACAAGGCGCGGCGGAGCCGCCACCCGTGCCCCTGGACGCCGCGATCCTGTTCGCTCCGGTCGGTGATTTGGTCCTGCCCGCGCTGGAGGCGCTGGATCGCGGTGGCACGCTGGCGATCGCCGGGATCCACCTGTCGGATATCCCGACGCTGAACTACCAGCGCCACCTGTTTCAGGAACGCCAGGTCCGATCGGTCACCTCCAACACCCGGGCCGACGCGCGGGCCTTCCTCGGCTTCGCGGGTAAGCATCACATCCAGGTAACCACGCCGGAATATCCTCTTGGACAAGCGGATCGGGCGTTGGCAGATCTGAGCGCCGGCCGCATCGCGGGCGCGGCGGTGCTGCTGGTGTGAATGCGTCAGGTGGACAAATGCCACACGAACGCGGCCGCGAGCGCACCGAGCCCATTCAGTGACCAGTGCAGTGCAATCGGCGCGATCAGGCTGCCGCTGCGCCGGCGCAGCCAGCTGAAGACGAAACCCGCTGCTCCCGTCACCAACACGGCGCCGACCACCCCCGTCAGCATTCCGACGATTCCGCCGCCGAACAGCCGGGTGAAACCCACATTGCTGCTGGTCAATCCGAACGACGTGGCGACGTGCCACAGACCGAACAGCAGCGAGCCCGCGAGCGCGACCCCGCGAAAGCCCCAGGCCCGGTTGAGCGCGCCGTGCAGGACGCCCCGAAAAGCCAGCTCCTCGGGGATGACGGTCTGCAGCGGAATGACGACCATCGAGGCGACCATCGCCCCCGAGATCGTGGCGTAGCGATTGTTCATGAACATCGGCCGGGTCACCGGCAGCAGCACACCGACCGCGATCACCGACGCCACGACGGCCGCGGCCACCAGCGCATAGCCCAGTCCGGGCTTCCAGTGCTCGCGGCCCAGGCCCAGGTCCGCCCACCCCAAACCCCGGCACCGCATCAAGATGACCAGCCCCACAGCGGCCGCCGGGACGGTGGCGATGCTGGCCCACGGCGTGGTGAAGTGCGCAATCAGGTCGGTCAACACGAGAACCACCACGACGACGGCGATGTCGAGATGAAGGTGGAACCGGTGCAGCGCCGAAAGCTGGGACACGAGCGGGTGAACGTCGGCTGCCGCGGTGGCCTCAAGCATCCGACCAGTTTACCGGCCGCGCCGCCCGCCGACAGGACAACGAGATCGCCGTCACGGCTTCTGCTCGCTCGCCATCCACGTCAGAGGGGTCGACTCCCTCGCATCACTCACCACGCTCGTTCTGCTCGCTCACCTCCCACGTCAGAGGGGTCGACTCCCTCGCATCACTCACCACGCTCGTTCTGCTCGCTCACC
>NZ_SCRH01000061.1 GCF_004298145.1 Mycobacterium sp. | reverse complement strand
CCTCAACACCGCGGTAGGTGACGTTCCCGGCACGATACAGCTCACCCGTACGCTCCAACTGCACGCTCACCGTGTACCGACCGATCCCCAAATACACCGCCGGCAAATGCGCGTAATACAGACTCACGATCCCCGCCGTCAGTGTGGAGATCACACCGAAGACCGCGAGCGTGATGGTCGTTCGCCGAGTCAACCGCATATCACGGCCCCTGACTGAATTAGTAAGGTACTAAGGCGATTTGCCGGGCAGCGACCCACTCACGGGCATTCGATAGCCGGGGCTGCCGGGGCAGGGCCCGTACCGCGTACCTTCAATCACCCCGGGTTGATCGCACAACCCGTTGTTGACCGACAGCGGCAATTTGGCCCATTCCGTTGCCCGCCAGCCCAGGACCCAGTCGGGCATGGTGCCCGGAATCCACAACACCAGTTGGATCGCCGTGTAGGTCGCCAGGAATACGATCAGCGTCCGCACACCGGGCCGGTAGCTCTCCAGGCCGCGTTCGAGGATGGTGTGCCCTCGATCGTCTCGCAGGTTGCGCAGCGCCGCCGGAAGGCCGGCGAACAAGATGAAGACCGCATATTCGGGAAAGATCGGCCACCGCCACGCGTCACCCCCCAAGCGGATCGCCCACGGGCCCCCGGGGTAACTCCACAGATGCAGGGGGATGATGGCCAGCGGCTCTGCGAGCGAAATCACCGCGGTGGAGATCAGTATCAGACCCAGCAGCTTGGCATTGGACAACTCAGGCCACCTACGTCGCGCCGGACGGACGACGATGGTGTTGACCAGCATGGCGATACCGGGCAATCCGAACGTGAACAACAGGCCGAGGAAGATCAGCGGGAACGGAAGCCGGCCACAGTCGGGGTTCACCACGAACGGCAGGTGCCCGCACGGGTCGTTGAGGTTCACGAATTCCGAGGTGTAGACGAAGTTCGGCTGAAATATGTTCAGCCCACCACAACCCCAGATCATCAATGCCGTGCTGACGCACAACATCACGTCGAAGGTGAGGAATCGCCGCTGCCGCAGACAATCTCGCACGATCTTGGTCAGCACGACCAGGGCGATGACGATCACCGCGGTCTCGGTGATGCGGGCCCCCCACCACTCGAGACCGTGAGCGTGGCTGCGGTACATGGTCACCTGGTGCGGTCCGTCCGCCAGCCAGGCGATCAGCGTCCAGCCCTCCAGGAACAAAAACGGCACCGCCGATACCGCCAGCCACTGTGGCCAGCCCCACGATGGTTTTCGTGGCTCGAGGCGCGCCGGACCCCGGGTACCGACCGGGGGCTCATCGGTCATTGTCATCGCGTTCGGCCTCCTACTTGGTGACGGTCAGATGTGGGCTCACAGGAACGCCGTGTCCGGGTCCAGGCCGCACAGCACCCGCCCGTAGACCTCCGAGTTGGTCGTCGGCAGCAGTAGTGAATGCACCGAAATGACCTGCATGTCGCGCAACATGCGCTGCATCGCATCCTTACGGTGGATCGCGCTCGCGCCGGACGCGGACTGGATCACATCCGCGGCCTCGCGACACAGTCGGACCGTCCATCCGGTATCGGCTCGGCAGCGGGCACGGGTCTCGATGTCCAAGTCGGATGCTCGCTTGCCCGCGGTATCGGCGAGGCGTTCCGCGTGAAACCGAGCCTGGTCCAGTTTCATTGTCGCCGTATCTATCTGGTGATGAGTAAGCGCGGCGTCCGCTTGCCGCAGATACGAGGTGTAGGTAATGCCACGCTTGCCGACGCGGCTACGGAACGCCGCGAGCGCGGCGTCGACGACGCCCAGCGGGGTGCCAGGCAGACAGGCCAAAGTGAAGGCCGCGGCGGGATGCTGGTAGTACGGGTTGTCGCGCACCAGGCTTGAATCCGATTGGCCCGCAAGGAAGTCGCTGATGCGCAGCAGTCGCTCCTCCGGAACGTAGATGTCTTGCCCCGCCAGCGTGTTCGAGGCCGTCGCGCACAGACCGGTCACGTTCCAGTCGTCCAGTGGGGTGATCTCGTGCCGGGGAATCAGGAAGAAGCCCGCGTCCGGCACCTCACCCCCGCCCTCGATGAGCGCGGCGACGAAGCACCAGCCGGAATATTGCTGGCCGGTGCCGAACGGCCACTTCCCGGAGACCCGGTAGCCGTTGCCCTCGCGAACCGCGGTTCCGCCGGGGTTGACAGTGATCGTCGAGGTGGGGTTATCGCTGGAGACAAACGTCTGCCAGCCCGGGTCGGGCAGCTGACAAATCAGATACGCCGCGGCCGAGTAGACAGTGTTGATGAAGGACGTCGAGGCGCAGCCGCGGGCAAGCGATTCCGTGACGCAGAGAATCGTTCTTGCCGAGGCCTCCAAGCCACCGACGCTCTTGGGTAGCGCCATCCGCCGTATTCCAAGTTCATCGAGCTCGTTGATCGTCGCCTCGGGCAACCCCCGCTGGCGCTCCGCCTCGTCGGCGCGGGCGGCCAGTCGAGGGATCAGCTCCTCGGTGGCGCAGATCAGGGCGTCATCCACATCGTTGGCGGTGGAATGGATTTCGTTTGTGGCCGTCACCTGGGCTCCTCGTTGGCATCTGATAGTGGTGCGATACCGAGGATGAAATCAGCGCGGGCGGTGTGCGTGCATGGGTAGTCACTACCCAAATCGGCCGGTTCGGTGGGTGTTCGTCTCAGTGGGTCGGGGCGGGCAACACGTCGGCCAGCTCGTCTCGCCGGGAGATGCCGAGCTTGTCGTAGGCGCTTTGGAGCTGATGCTCCACGGTCCGCACCGACAGGTGGAATTCCTCCGCGATCTGCCTGTTCGAGCAACCGACGATCGCCCGCTGCGCGGCCCGTAATTCGGCTGGGGTAAGCGCACTTTCGTCACTCAGACCGTCAACGGCAAGCAACACCGCGCCGTCGCAGAGCTCCAGCAGTGAATTGGCTCGGCGGTGCGCGGCGGTGGCTTTTCGGTTCTCGCCCTTGCGCCTTCGGATGCGTGCCTCTGACACCGCCGCCTCCGCGGCGAGCAGGAAGGCGCCGATATTCTCGAACGTCTGGGACACATCGTTCAGTCGCTCGGGATTTCGTCGAGCCAGCGCCCGCGCATGAGCGGCCCGAGCGGCGAACAGCTCGCCCTCGATGCCGTCGGCGATCGCGGTCAGCCGGGCCGCCACTTGTCTGGCCTGCCCCAGGCGCGCCAATCCGTGCAGGGCGGTGGCCTGACCGATGCAATCGCCGGTGGTCTCGGCAAGCGCCAGCCCCTGCTGGAGGTAGTCGCGCGCGGCCTTGGTGTCGCCCCGGGCAACGGCGGCCCACGCCCGAGCGTGCAGCAAGTCGCCGCTGTATGCGAACAACTGGGCAGGAAGGTCCATGGCATCCAGGCCCGTCAGTGTGTCGGCCGCTTCGTCGGGCCGGCCGGCGAGCGCGAGCGCAAGCGACAGGTGAACCAGGCAGTGCCGGACGAAGAACGGCCGCCCCAGCTGCTCGTATAGCCCCCGCGCCTCCCGACAGCGTTGAATCGCGCCGCCGACGTCGCCCTGCTCCCCCACCCGCGTCGCGAGCTGCCAGGCGAAGAAGGCCTGGCGTTCCACCGATCGTTCCTCGATGCCTTTTTCGTACTGTTCGACGGCCAGCGCACCGGCCTCACGGAGCCGACCGAGTTGGGCCAGGGCTTCGCCTCGACTGTAATTGTGGATCCACGGATGCCACTCGATGGGCTGCTGCAGCTCGAGGTGCTCGGCGGCGCCCTCGCGCGCCCAGTGCAGGGCCTCCTGCATGCGGCCGACGCGGGTGAGGCTGCACGACACCGTGAAGCATGCCCACACTTTGGCGCTGCCGGCGGTGCGGTCGAGAAGGGGTGCTGCCGCCGCCACCGCGGCGCGCGGCCCGCCCGAGGGTGCGACCAACAAAAAGCTGGCCCGCCGGGCGCGCACCTCGTCCTTCCACGCCGGATCGGCGATCTCCTCCTCGGCGCGCTCGGCGAGCCGCAGGGCGTCGTCGATCTTCGCGAGGCTGAACGCGACGTTGTCGAGCCGGGTCAGTGCGACGGCTCCCCGCTCGGCATCCGTTGCGGCAACCCGCGCAAGCTCCTCGAGCTTCCGCTCGACCTCCGCACCCTGTCCCCGCAGCGTGGCCACCTGTATCGCCAACAGCCGCCCCGGAAAGCCCGCGCCGCGTTCGATCGCGGCCTCGGCGAGACGGGCCGCGAGGTCGAAGTCATAACTCCAGCGCGCACTCTGGGCCGCCTCGAGCATCAGCACCCAGGACCCGCCCCCGCACTCGAGGTGCCAGGTGGCGATTCGCAGCGTGTCTTCTGGGCGTCGCGGATGGTCGCTCTCGGGGGCATTTTCGAACGCCTCGGCGAGGGCGCGAGCGACGGCGACGGCTCTGATGGCGGGGGTCCTCGCGCGGACCACATCGGCGTACAGCGGGTGGGCCAGTCGTAACTGGTGGCCGCGGCTGCACGCCTCGCCGGAAATCAGGTGGCGGCGCTCCAGCTCTTCGATGGCTTCCGGGTCGGCCAGCGCATGCAACTGTTCGGATTCCAGGGGCTCGCCGAAGGCCAGCAATTCCAGGACCGCGCGCTGCGCGGGGCTCAGCAGGGAAAGCCTGGCCTGCACCAGCTCCACCAGCCGTTCCGACGGCCTGATCTCTCGTACCTGACGCCAAAGGCCGTCATCGTCGCGGAGACTGCCGTCCTCGACGGCGCCCAGGACGAGTTCACGAATGAACATGACGTTCCCTCGAGTGCGCGTGACGAGCCGACGCACAAGCCCACGATCGACCGGACCGCCGAGCACCGCGCCGAGGATCTCTCCGATCGATTCCGCGCCAAGGCCTGCGACGGTAATGCGTTCGGCGTACCTGTCCTTCCAGAGGGTAAGGACCGCGTCGGGCACGGGTTCGGAAGCCCGCACGGTCAGCAGCACGAAGGCGGCACCCGACGCGGCAAGCTGGTGAACCAGTGTCGCGGTGGCATCGTCGAGAAGATGGGCATCGTCGACCAGCAAGGCCGGTTTTCGGGGTGCCATACGCTCGACCAGCGCCGCGGCCATTCGGTGAATCATCGCGGCGCGATCGTTGACGGCCGGCGACGCAAAGGAAACCGGAAGAAGGGTCGCCACCGCGCCGAACGGGATACCGCGGGCGGTATTCGTTGCCGTCGCCCGTACCGCGGCGAATCCGTGCTGCTCCGCCATCGCAAGGGCCTCGACCGCCAACCGTGTCTTACCCACACCGGCCACCCCGGCGAGCACCACGCCGTTGCACCGATCCTCGGTCAGGAGCCGCTCGAGGTACCCCAGCTCTCGCGCGCGCCCGACAAATGGCCAATCGGTGAACACACGCTCACAATACGACGAGCTCAGCCGCGCCAAGGGCGGATACGCTCAGATCACCCGTGAACGACAGTTAAGCGCTCAGTGCCGGCCGAGCGCGGTCTCGGCGGCCAGACGTCCCGGCCAGCCGCTGACTCCGCCGCCGGGATGCGAGCCCGCCCCGGCGTGGTAGTAACCCTCGACAGGTGAGCGGTACCCACCCAGCCCGCGGGCGGGACGGTTCATCGCCAGCCGGAGCGGCGTCATGTCGACGTGGAAGTAAGAACCGTTCGGCGTGGCGTACTGTTCGCCGAAATCGGCTGGGCTGGTTTCGATTCGGCCGATCTCGGTGTCGAACCCATCGAGATGAGCGGTCACCGATCGCATGATCGCCTCGGAGAACCATGGTTTCGCTTTATCCCAGCCGTCGCGGGGTTGCGCGGGCACATTGGAGGCGAGGTAGACGACCTCCTGTCCGGTCGGCGCCAGGCCGGCGTCGTTGGCGGTCAGCACGGCCATATAGACCGGGGGCTTGTCCAACGACTCCCCCGCACGGATCGCCTGCAATTGGCGAATGTTGTCGTCGAAAGTTCCGGTCATCAGCGCGGTCTTGCGGATGTCGAAGTCATCGATCTTCCGGCGTTCCCGCGCCCCGTTTCGGTAGCTCGCCCGGCCTGACAGCGCCATGTCGATCTTGAACGTCGCCGAGTTGTTGCCGCCGGCCGGCAGGACCGCGACCTTGGCGCGCGTCACCGAATCCAGGACACCCTCGGCCAGCAGTGGGCCATATGCGGTCTGGGGCGGGACCGCGGCCAGCACCCCGCGCCGTGCGGTGATCTCGGTTCCGTCGGCCAGCCGCACGCCGGTCGCGCGATTACCCGATACCAACACCTGCGCGACGCGAGTCCCGGTGCGAATCTGGGCTTTCCGGTCGGTCGCGTACGCCGCCATCGCGTTCATGATTCCGGCCATCCCGCCGCGGGGACGAATCACCCCGGGCTTGCGATGCACCGCGGCCAGGCCCACGCAATAGAAGCCGCCGCCATCGTGGTCGATGGGTCCGATCATGGATCCCCAGTAGGTACCCAGCGACCGCATCTGATCGCTTTCGAACACCTCGGCCATCAGGTCGACGAGGTTGCTCGTCATGATCTGACCGAGTCTGCGGCGCACCGACCGGTTCGGCGCGAGCTTGAACAGCAACTTGCCCAAATCCACCTTCGGAAGTTGCGCGGGGTGGTGCGGCATCACCGCGGTGAGCGCCTCGAAGATCCACGACAGCGCGGGCTGTAGGTCGGCGTAAGCGCGGGCGTCCTTGGCCGAGAACCGCCGCACCTCGGCCAAGGTGCGATCCAGGTCGTGGAACAACAGCAGCGTCGAGCCGTCCTCACCGATCCATCCGTAGGGCGCCTCCACCGGCGCTCCTGAGTAACCGTATTGCTGCAGCCCCAGATCGGAGATGAACGACGTGCACGACATGAACATGTCGTCCATCGCCCCCAAGCTCACGATGTGGTCGGGCGCCTCGGGGAGGAACCGCCCGCTGTTGGCCAGGCCGCCGAGATGATCGCGTGCTTCCAACACCAGGACCGACGCGCCCGACGCCGAAAGGGTGCACGCTGCGCTCAGACCGTTGTGCCCGCCGCCGACGATGACGAAATCGAACACGGATGACGTGGTGGTGCCAGACATTTGCTTCTCTTTTCGCGAGTGCCGACCGTTACGAACTGTCACGCCGAGTTAGAGCGCCGTCGCCGGCCTATCGACATGCGGATAGGCGCCATCGATGGTGAGACGGGCCATTTCGGCGATGAATGCCTCGGCACTTGGCTGCGGCCCCGATGCCCCTTCGAACATCCAGTCTCCGAATATCGCGATCGAAAAGACCATCCCGAAAATCAGACGCGTCATCACCACAGGGTCGAAGGGGCGAAATCCGCGCTCAACGATCTCACGTTCGACGATCGCCTCGAATCGTTCCAGGAGGGCGCCCATCTGCGGCGCTGAATCGGTGTCAGCGGTCAGCGGTCCACCGACGGCCCGGGCGCCGATCATCTCGTGGATCAGTCGCCGATTCGCCGATAAAACGTCGTAGACGCCTCGGTAGAACTCATAGGTCGCCATATACGGGCTTGTCAGGCCGCGCGGCCGCGCGGCCCAATCCGCGATGTATTCGGAAACGAAGGTGTTGAACGGGGCAAGCACGGCCTCTTCGAACAGCTTCGCCTTCGATCCGAAATGCCGGAAGATCATCGGCTCCGACACGCAGGCGGCTCGTGCGATTTCCCGCGTACTGGTACCGGCGTAGCCACGCTCCGCGAACAGGGCACGTGCCGACTCCAGCAGCAGGCGCTTCCCCTCACCGCGTGCGACTTGCTGGCCGTCGACCTTTGGCTTACTTGGCACCTCGTCATTTTCGCATGTCGATCCCCATTTCCCGAAGGCCGAAGGTTGACAGTTTGGTGTCGGGGGCTGCGCGGCTTGCGCCTCGGGCCGATCGATGCCCGCGTGGGTATCGCCCGCCCGCAGCCGATCCGCAGGATCGCGTCGCAGCGCCGAATCCGTTGACCTCACCATGTGGGCGACACTAACATTTTGAGACTAAGCGACTCTTAACACGGTCGCGTCTCATTACGGACGGGAAAATCGATGACTTCTACCCAGGCCCCGGTGACGAGGACGACGCCGTCCTTACCTGCGCGGAAGCCGTTCAATAGCGTCTATGCCCTCGCGTTCGTCGGATCACTCATCGCTGGCTATGCGCTGTGGACCTGGGGCGCATGGCTATTGGACGGTCCACACGCGATCACCAAGTACCGCGACCCCGACAGCCCAAGCCTTTGGGTTGCGCGCGGTTATGAAGTGGTCATGGTGGTCACCACGGCGGCAATCCTGGCGCACGTCGTGCGCGATTGCCTGCGCAGGCACACGTTCAGCACCGATGCGGGCATTCTGGTCGCGGGCTTCTTCACCCTGTTCTGGGATCCGATGGTCAACTGGATGCAGCCCAACTTTTTCTACAGCTCGCAATGGGTCAACGTGAACACCTGGACGGGGTACGCACCGGGGGTCGTCAATCCCTTCGCCAGCCAGATGCCCCAGCCCATCGTCTTCATCGGGTTGATTTATCCGTTCGGGTTGCTCGGATTCTCCATGATCCTCAACAAAGGCATGGCCGCGGCGCGCGGCCGGTGGCCCGAAATCGGCAACGCCCGGTTGATCGCCTTGACGTATCTCGGCGGGCTTTCACTGGGCATTTTGCTGGAGGCGCCGATGTTCCTGATGAACCTGTGGGGCCTGCCGGGAGCGCCGCGGGCACTGGCGCTCTTCGGCAACGGTCACCGCTTCGCCGCGGCCGAATACATCACGACGGCGATCGTTTTCACGACCATGGCCTGTGTGCGGTTCTTCCGCAATGACAGGGGCCAGACCATCGCCGAGCGCGGCCTTGATCACCTCCCGGCGGGCGCCCGCGCCGTCGTGTCGACTTCGGCGACCATCGCGCTGTTTGCGATGGCGATGTGGGCGCTGTTGCTGATCCAGATCCCCGCGGGTTTGCACGCGGCTCCGTATCCGCAGAATTACCCCACGCACATGATCAACGACTTGTGCGACGTCCAGCCCGGAATGCACACCGACTATGGGCCGTGCCCCGGATCTGCGGGATTCCGGATGCCGGTGAAGCAGACATTCCTCGCGCCCTGATTGCGGCCAGTCGACGCGGACGCCGGCAGACGCCAGCGAATTCCTTTGGGGCAGAAGGTGATCAGGTTGGCCCGAGAACCCGAGTGACAATGCCGCGGCCGCCGTCCACCCGGATGATGTCCCCGCTTCGGATGAGGGCCGTCCCGGTCCGTACGTTGGTCACGCACGGCAACCCAAGTTCACGGGCCACAATCGCTCCGTGGCTCAGCGCGCCACCCAAATCGGTCACCACCGCGGCGGCGCCGACGAAGAGCGTGGTCCAGCTGGGATCGGTGGCAGCGGCAACCAGGATCTCGCCGGGCTGAAGCGCATCGTCATCGGCGAGCGGGTCGGCGACAACACGTGCGCGGCCCTCGGCGACGCCGCCGTTGGCGGGAACACCGTGCAGTACGAGTTCATGGATCTCGCTTTCACCCGTTGCGAGTGGGGCGAGGGGAAGCGCGTCGGGGCAGCCGCAGAACAGGTCCGGGATCGTCACCGTTTCGAACGCCGCGTGTTGGCGACGGCGCGCCTCGATCGCTGACACGATATCCGACGGCAACGTCGTGAGCAGCTCGTGCCACGTCACGAACCAGACGTCCTCCGGGTCCGCTAGCGCGCCGCGCTCGACCAGGTCCGCACCGACGATCCGGACGCCCGCCCGGGCCGCGTCGACCGCCCGCAGATAACAGTTCTTGCCGACCTCACGGAGCGGGATGAAATGAGCGGCGAGCCGCAGCAACAGTCGAATCCCGGGCCGTTTCGCCGCGGGTACCCGGGTCAACAGCTCCGCTTCGGCCTCAAGCCGAGCTGAGACTCGCCGCCGTTCGACAGTGGCGGGCGCCTCGGCCTCGGTGACGGTTCGATAGGTCGTGAGCAATCGCCGAATGGGCGCCGGATCCTCTCGCCACGATCGCGAGCGCAGGTTGCCCGCATAGGGCGCCAGATACCCGTAACGCGACAACCAGTCGGTGAGGGTGCGGCGATCGTGGGCGACTTCCCACAGCTCCTGGAGCATCGCCACCTCGACCATGCCGCCGTAGCCGCTAAGCAGGTCGGCCAGTAGGTCGCTGCGATCACCCACCAGTCCGGCCAGCGGCTCGAATATCGCCGACGACAGGAACGTGGCGTGGCTCTGCACGGTCAACGCGGCCGCGAACAGCTCCTGAATCGCCGGCAGCATTCGCTTGGCCTGGGCCGCGTCCGCCGCACAGAGCGTTTGCCACACGCGTGTCACTTGATCGTCGAGCGCCGCGGCGCGGCGCTTGAGACGGGTTGCCAGCATCGGAAGACGTGCTGCCACAACAGGATAGCGCTTAGGGGTGTCGGCGGGAAGCGCGGTGATATCGTCGGCGGTGTCGCCGAGTATGTTGGCGGCCACCTCGGCGGCGTTGGTGCCGGGCAGTCCGGCGCCCACCGACAGGATGAGGTTCACATTGAGCACGGCCCGCCCGAATACGATGCCGAGTGCAGTCTCGTCGGGATCGTCGGTGACCTTTCGACCGTCGGCGCGCGAGACCACACCCATTTCCGCGTAGCTACCCCGCACGCTCCGTTCGAATGGCCGTGCCCAGAACGTATACGTCAGTGGGGTGAGCACGCCGGGTACCGCCTCGGCGACATTGCCGGTGGTCCACCAGGTTCGGCTGCTGGATGGTCGATGGATGACGCCGGGTTCGGTGGTGCGCCGCGAAACGGACTCGGTGCTCATGTGGGCATCGGAGCCGCACGCCGCACGATGTGAATATGGCCGTTCCCCCCGTCCAGGCGTACGACATCGCCGGTGCGCAACAGTCGAACCGCGTGCCCGGTGCTCACGACGCAGGGGATACCGAGTTCGCGAGCCACCACCGCCGTGTGACTCATGACCCCGCCGATATCGGCGATCAGGCCACCGGAGACGAACATCAATGACGCCCAACCGGGATCGGTATCACGGGCAACCAAGATCTCGCCGGGCACGATCTCACACGTACTGGGGTCGAGCGCCACTCGCACCGAGGCCTCGACCACGCCGGGACTGGCGGCGACGCCCTCGATGGTCTCGGCGTCGGGATCGATCTCGGGTTCGTGCAGCACGGGTTCGGGCACCCCGACCCAGACCGCGGGCACGTCCATGGAGACATATATCTGGTGGATCGCGCTCCGCTGAGTGACGGCGTCGCGGAAGCCTGCGGTATCGGTGCTGACGATCTCGTCAGCGGTCAGCATGAACACGTCGTCGCGGTCGTCGAGCACACCGTCGGCGACCAGCAGGTTGCCGAGATGTCGTGCCGCAGCGCGGATTACATCGAAGTTCTGCACGAACGCACCCTTGCCCAGTCCGCGCATCGGCACGTAGCGCTGCGCGAGCTTAAGCGCCAGCCGCGCAGCCGGCCGTTTGTAGGCGGGCACCCGTGTGATCAGCTCGCGCTCGGCGGCCTCGCGGTCGGCGACCCGGCGGCGCGCCGCTGCCGCCGGTGAATCATCCTCGCCCAGAGCACGATACGTTTCGATCAGCCGCATAACCGGTGTCGGATCCTCTCGCCACGTCACCGACAGCAGGTCGCCTTCGGCGGGCCCATGGAATCCATGACGGCCAAGGAAATCCGCCACCGGCATGCGGTCGTGGGCGCACTCCCACAGGTCGACCAGAATCTCGGTCTCTTCGTGGCCGCCGTGGCCGGCCATCAGACGTTGCGGGTCGACACCGGCGGATTTCGCGAGTTTGACCAGCTGCTCGAACGCCGGTTGGACCGCCCCGAACACCAGGGTGGTGTGGTCGACGATGGTGCGGCCCGTCGTCGGGATGGCCTGCGCGAGCAGCCGCCGAGTGGCGTCGGTGTCGAGCCCGGGTAACGTCCGCAAACATTGCGACCAGTATCGGCGAGCCTCGGCGCGTTGACGGGCGACGATGCGCGGGTGTTTCAGAAACGGCACCCACATGCGGCTCAGCACGCGCGGGTAGTGAGCTACGTGCCTGCGGCGCACGTACCCGTGTGGCAGGTAACCGAAGATGTCCTTGGCGGTCGCCTCCCCGTTGCCGCCCGGGATGCGATCGACCCAGTCGCAGAGCAGGTCCACGCGCAGCGCGCAGCGCCCGAAATGAAAGCCGATGATGCGATTGGCGCGGTTGGGCGTGTACCGGGCCTCGGCCGGCGACAACGCGCCGATCACCCTGAACGTCTCACGGAAAGCCAGTTCTGCGTGCTCCTCGAAAATCGACGCCCCCAGCGGGCACTGGACGCCGGGTACGGCTTCCGACGCGTTGGTCGTGCTCCACGTCGCGTTCGGCGGGGATCCGAAATTGGTTACCCGGGTTGCGCGCCAATCTGGTTCAGCGATGCGGGCCGGGTCGGGACGGTTGCTCCACACCGTTTCCGGCCTGCCCTGCACCAGGCGGACTTCGCCGTCGACGTCCAATGCCCACTCGATGTCCATCGGTCGCCCCGCGGCCTCCTCTATGCGGATGCCGAGTTGACCTATCCGCCTGGCCACTTCGTCGCTGATGCTCGGCCCGTTACCCTCGTCCGGCACGAGTTCCACCAGCCGCACCGTGGAAGTGACCGGGTCGAATCGGTGGGCACGCGACTGATTCGCGAGCTCGCACCTGCCGATTTCGCCGCTGGCTTTGTCGATCCAGAACCTGTCCGTTTCCACGTCGCCCTTGACCACACCCTCGCCCAGGCCCAGCGCCGACTCGATGTAGATCTGTGAGCGGTCGCCGGTGACGGGCTCAAGGGTCATCGCGACGCCCGCGGCGACGGCCGAGACCATGCGTTGCACCACCACGGCGATTGCGACATCCTCTGGCGCGACACCCACCCGAGCGCGGTAGCCGATTGCCTGCGGCGTGAACAAGCTTGCCCAGCAACGGATTATCGAACGATCGACGGCGGCGGCACCCGTCACCCACAATTCAGTTTCCTGCTGGCCCGCGAACGATGCGTCCGCGCGGTCCTCGGCGATGGCGCTCGAGCGGACCGCGACCGGCCCGTCGCCCAGTTGCTCCCATGCGGCCCGGATCGCGGCCGACACCTCACCGGGCAGCATCAAATCGGCGAACAATGAGGCGATCTCGCCGGATGCACGCCGGTCGGCGGCGGGATCCCCTGTGCCAGCCAGTATCTCGGTCAGCTTGATGTCGAGGCCCGCGCCGACGACCGCGTTGCGATATGCGGTTGTCGTGACGACGAATCCGTCGGGCACCGCGAGGTCGAGCGCCTTGAGGTCGTACAGGCCGCGTGCCTTACCCCCGACAGCGCCGGCCATTTCGGCGGTGCACTGGTCAAGCCACAGCACCGCCGCACCCGCGGCCAACGCCGGATCCTGTTGCATGGTCGGTCAGAACTCGCCAATGGCGAACGTGTCTCGCGAGACCCGCGAGCGTTTGCGGCTGCGCTCGAGGTGGCCGTAGCCGACGACTCCCGCGGACGTGGTGAAACGCGCCGGGCATTCCGCCAGGAACAGCGGTTCGCCGGGCGCGCGCCAATCGAGCCCGTTGGCGTTGTCGTTGAGTTCGGAGATGGTAGCCGGAAGTGTGTGCAGCACTTCAATACTCCATTCCTCGCCGCGCCCGGACTCGGTGGTGACACCGAGCTCGAAGCGCTGCGGTGCACCCAGCAGCGAGCTGAGCCGAGCCGCCTTGGCCTCGACGATCGGATCGACGGTGCCGTCCTCGAGCAGCAACGCACCCACCGTCGATGCGGAGGTTCCGTCCGGGGCATCCACCAGAATCAGCACCAAGCCCAGATCGGGCAGCGGCGCGTTGACGAAAACGTGACCTCCAAAGCTGTCCCAGGTGCGCACCCCGGACGAATGGTCGCCCCATCCGGGGCCGTTCAGGCTCCACGTTTCACCGTCGACGGTGAGCGAACCCCGCACCCGGTACTGATGCTGGGTGTGCACCTCGGCCCACTCCGCGGATTCACCCTTGTGGCCGAACGGCGACCACGGATCGCGGATCGGTTCGGCGTCAAGCTGCCAGGTCATGTACACACTGGCACCCTGGCCCGCCGGGTAGTCCGCGAGCGCAGCCGTCGGCTGCCGTTCGGGAGCGCCGCGAAAGGAACAGGCGGCCCCGCCGTCGGGCCGGCCGCGCAGGCTGAATACATGCGATGCGAGGGTCCACTCGTCGGGATCGCTTCCCCACGACCGGTCGGCGGCGAGCGTGCCATCGGGCAGGTAAGCCACCGACTGAATCCACCAGAGGTCGAGATCGTCGCGATAGCGCCCGGCGTGCACGAACAGGCCAACCCGGTCGTCGTCATTCCAGCAGCCGAACCATTTGGTTTCGCTCCAGGCCGCAACGTCGTGCTTCGGCACCCGATTCGGAAACATCGCTCAAACCCCGGTGGTGCGTAAGTCCTGGCGCCAGGTCAATTCCGGGCCGAATGACGGCAGCACCCCCGGGCCACTCGCGACGATGCGTGGGATCGCCTGCAGACACGGGGCGATGACACCGTGATAGCCGGGGCTGCTCTGCAGGTTGCCGAAATCGTAAGCCAGTGGGGCGTCAACTTTCAGCGTCGTCCGCATGTCGATCGACATCCGAATCGACGGGGTGCCCTCGATCTCGGCCACCCAGTACTCGTTTTCGGCGATGTCCTCGGGCAGCTCGGATGTGCCGACGAACCAGTGGTATTCCATCGTGAAGAACGCGTCGGTCCCGATGGAATCGACCCAGCCCTGGAAACGATGCACGACGCGCCCCAGAGTGCCCTTTTCGACCTTCGTGTGCAGCATGGTGACGTCGGTGGTCGCCGGCAGGTACTCGTGGGTTTCCTCGACGCGGTCGTAGCTGATGCCGAGCGTCTTCTCGACGGTGCGGCCGATCGCGTGCAGAAAATTGGTGGAGATGCCCGGCCCGATCGGACTTGCCTGCGCGACCTCGACGGGACCGCCGAATCCGACAACGGCCAGGAGCTCGGCCGGCACCGCGTGACAATCCCACAACTCACGCAACCGAATTGTCTTGACGTCGGTGCAGATACCGGTGATGCCCATCAGCACACGGTCGCTGATCAAATCGGGGTCGATGCCCGTGGCGTGGAAGGTCGAACCACCCTTGCTGCAGGCCTCGGCGATGCGCTCGCCGAATCCGTCCGCGCGGTAGAGCACGGCGTTGTGATACGGCAGCGGGGTCACGACGTTGTGACCGGCCTGCAGGATCGCGAGAAGCTCGGCGTCGGCGTTGTTGATGCCGAAGTCGCGCGGCGTGTAGATCACGCAGTCGGCCTTGCACGCCAGCAAGGCCTCGACATCGTCCGTCGCGGCGACGCCCAGCGGATCGATCCCGATCAGCTCTCCGGCATCCTTGCCGACCTTGTTGGTCGAGAAGACGCGCAAGCCCACCAGCTCAAAGGCGTCGAGACGGGCGACCTCCCAAAGGGCAACCCCGCCAAGGCCGCCCGGGCCCCAAACGATGATCTTGTAGCTCTCGCGCATAGCATTCCCTGTCCGAAATTAATTGTGAACGTATGTTCAGAGATACTGTGCAGCGGATGACAAGTCAAGCGTGTAGAGCCAAAATTTCTCAATTGCGGCGCGGATCGGGCCGGCGGTCAGCGACGGCTACGGATCCCGGCGATCGCATCGAGCAGGGCGTCGAGGCCCGTCAGGAACGTCTTGTCGCCCGGCTCCAACTTCTGAACGCGGGCCGACTCGCGTAGGTAGGGGAATTCGTCCGACCGCAACTTACGGCGCCGATTCAACTCGGCTGCCCGGTGGTCGCGGGTGTGCGCTTGAAGCACGATGATGTCGCCAACCGCAAGTGATACCAACATGTTTAGCGCATGCAGCTGGTCCGGTGTCGATAGCCCAGCGCCGGCGAGCGAGCAGAGCAGGTGCTCGCGGATCGGGTCCATGGCCTCCGCGCCGACACCAGCGCCTACCAGTGACACCGCAGCGGGTCGGGCCCGCAGGGCATCGTGGAAAGCGACCATGGTCGCGCGCAGATCGGCACGCCAATCCCCCGACCGGACGATGCTGCGCATGACCGGGCTCAGCGCTCGCGCCAGCGCAGCCTCGACCATCTTCTGCTTGCTGTCGAAGTAGTTGTACAGCGTGCCGGGGCTCGCGCCGAGACGAGCGGCGACGGCGCGGACATTGAGGCCATCGAGTCCGTGCTCGGCGAGCAGCGATAACGCTGCGTCGAGGACCTCGTCCTCGGTCAGCTTGCGTGGGGGGCCTGGTCGGACAGCGATGGCCCCGGAGTCTAGCCGAATCGGGCCGTGGCGCTGACTGCTACGTGCTCAGGTATGTCGTTCGACGGCCGCCCGGCGGTGGCCTCGTCGTTGATGGCCCGCACCGCAGCCTGTTAAGGGTTCATCCCGATTGCGGCTAACGAGTCGAGATCGTCGATGGCTGCGGCGGTCCGCCGCACCACCGCCAGGCAGAAATCCACCGGCTGCATCTTCGGCTGATAGGGCGCCCGACCGATCGTGAATACCCATGCGGCATAGGGCCAGAACGACTGCTGGCGGTAGGCGAGCATGGCGTCGTCAAAGCCGATCACCGGTCCACCCAGTTTTCGCAGCGCCGTGATGTACTCGCGAATGAGCGAATCCTGCCATTGCCTTCGGTCGTCGGGTTCGCAGCCGGAGTTCACCAGGTAGGCGAAGTCAAACGCCCAGCCGCCCTGCTGGATCACTTGCCAGTCGCCGATGCCCATCTTGCCGGTGTCGGTCACGTATGTCTGGCCCGCGTGACAGTCACCGTGCAGCAGGGTGCGTGGCATCTGGTAGGCCGCGATATCCATCGAGCGCACGGTCGCCTCGAATAGCCGATCATGCCGGCCAAGAAGCGTGGGCGGTATCACGTCCCGGGCTCGCCTCATCCCCACTTCGCAGCGCTTACGGATGTCAAGGAACTTGCTGGTGTTGGCGATGTAGTCGGCGGGCGTGTTGAGCTTGACGATGGCGGGATCACCCCACAATGGGGCATGGAGCCTGGCCAGTTCGCCGACGAGATCGGTGATCTGCTCACGGGTAAAGGCGTTGGTAGGTTCCCAGAACTTGGCGCCCTTCGTGGCGGCAATGTCCTCCATCACGGCGATGGAGCGCCACGAAACCGGATCAACCTTGCCCCAATATCCCTGCGGCGCTTCGAGCGTCGACTTGTCCCGCAAGCCCGTATAGAAGCGGGTCTCACCGTGGAGCACCTCGGCGCAGCCGAGCATGAGGCGTTGCCGAAATGACTTGGTGGCCTTCGTGAACACATGCCGGGGCAGGCCGGCTGCTGTGCCCGCCTCGTTGTAGGTGACGCGAATGGCGACACGCTCCGACGTGCCGCTGCTGCCGCCGGGAAAGTCCACGTCCACCACCGCGGCACCCGGGGTGTCACGGCACAGCACCGAGGTCAGCCACTCCGCGGTGACGTGCGCCCCCGAGATCGGCACCTGATCGCGATGAGTCACCGTGGGAGACCGAAACCTCTCGGAGACGCTGATGGCGCCAACGACGGCGGCGCGTCCGGCCAATTTGAGTTTAGGATTCAACACAACTCCTTGAGATCGCCAGTCAAGCGAAGACAGGCATCAACGGGCGGGAAGACCAGCCGTTGCGCGCTCGGGTGTCTCTTCGGCCCGTTGGCCGGCGGCGGCCTCGTTGTTGATGGCCCGCACCGTCAGCACCGTGAACGTGATGATCCAGGCGAAGAACACGATCATCGGGATGTAGAAGACCAGCACCCCGTTCTGGGAGAACGGCCCGGTCTTGAAGAACAGCAGCAGACTCGCCTCGCACATGAAGAAGCTGGAGAACAGGTTGAAATACGCCGACCAGCGCGGGAACGTCGGCCGCGGACTCTGATCCATGAAGATGCTCACCGCGAGGGCGATCTGGAACAGTGCGAACGGAGCTCCGGTGAACAGCACACCCAGCCAGCCCAGATCGTTAAGAGCCTGTGTCACTTCGGGACTCGTCTCTCCCGGCCGCCAGGAAGCCGCGCCGAAGAAGAATCCGATGAACATGACCACGACGACCTCGCAGGCCACCGAGATCAGCATGATGTTGAACAGAATCGGCCACTGCCGTTCGCGGAGCCGCATCACCTGAATGATGCTCGCACTCCACGTCGTATAGAGGATGCTCGAGAAGATGAAGATCACCGTCGCGATCCGAATACCCCCGGTGTGCGCGAGGTATTCCGACACCACCTTGGTCGCCGAGTCCGCCGCAGAGGGCGGCAAGATGTACTGGCCGTGGGCCACCACGTTGGCGGCAAACGGCCACAGGAACGCGAAGGCAAACCCCGTGTACGCGCAGACCTTCAAGATCCGCGGATGGAAGCCGTCAGTACGCATAACATTCTCCAATTGTGTTGATTGTCAGTCGCTTGGGTACGCGGTAAGCGGTCGGCGGTCGGCGCCTCTCTGCGCGATGAGCGCTCGTCTTCGTCACGAAACGGTTTACGGGTTGTGTGGAGGCCTCGGCATCGGCACGCCCGGCCCGGGGCAGGTATGACCGTCGGCGCCCGAGGCACACATATCGTTGGTCATGTAGGACGGGTAATGCGCCGGAAACGGATCCGAATGCGTTCCGAACCACTGCTGCGGAAGCATGTAGAGCACCACGAATCCCAAGTGGATGGCCCCGTAGATCGCGAAGAACTTGACCGCCTGCCGGCCGCTGAAACCCAGCTTGAGCGTGCTGATTCCCCGCTCGACGACCGTTTGGCCGCGGTCGTCGCGGAAATAGCTGAGACATGCGATGGCTCCGAGGGCGAAACCGCCGAAGAGCACGGTTTCGGATAGCGGAATTTGGTAGGTCTGGCCCGCGAAGAGGGTGATCGCGCGGATGCCACCGGGGTAGGCGTATACGCCCGTGCGAAGTACCAGTCCCTCGACGAGGGTGTCGGTGAGGGTCAGGCCCACGACGATGGTTGCGACGGTGCCCACAATGCCCATGCCGGGCCAGCGGGCCTTGGCTTTGCGCAGCAGCCACAGGATCACGATGACCTGCGAGAACACCAGCGCGGTATACGCGGGAGGAACAATCAGCAGCGGTTCGGGCAGTTTGTTCGCGTGCGGACTCGTCCACGTCGGCCACGCCCCGTTTGCCCAAGCGCCCCGATTGATCAGGTGCGAGTTATAGAACAGCGTCACCGACGTGTAGTTCATGACCATGTCCCAAAAGAACACGGTCGATGCCGCCAGCGCGATCATCGCGTCGGTGGTCAGGTGCCCGTGCCGCCGCCATGGCCGGATCACCCAGAGATAAAGCAAGACCAGTGCGGCAACCGGGACGGCGATCTGCAAGACGTTGAACACCAACAACTTCCACGCCGGGAGTGGGTCTGGCCCCGGATCCGTGGACGTGAAGTTCGGCCCGAGAAACCACTTCGCCAGGACAAAGACCTGGAAGCCAAGCAACACACACCCCGCACTCGACCACCACAGGACCGGACGCGGCCGACGCGCCGGCCGCTCCGGGTGCGGGCCCGCGGAAGTGGGCTCACCACGCTGGATCGTTGCCACGTCTCGTCCCTTCACCGCCGGCACGACGGACTTCAACTTGTGAAAGTGGCACTTACATTATGAGTCGGTACTGCTCAAATATGCAAGCAGCGCCCCGCCTGGTCCCCGGTGCCACCCGGGCATTCGACGGTTACGCGCCTAGAATGTCCTGTCATGCAGCCAGATTCACCGAGTAGGCCGGCTGGGCGCGATCGCACACGGGCCCGAACGCTCGCGGCCGCCCACAATCTCTTTGCCGAGAACGGCTACCGAGCAACGACAACCAAAGAGATCTGCCTTTCAGCGGGAATCGCCGAGCCGACTCTGTATCGTCACTTCGGCTCCAAAGCGCACCTGTTCGAGATGACCGTGCTGGAGCCGTTCACCGCCTTCATCGACGGGTGGATCACCTCATGGCGCGAGTTTTCCGCCGAATCCTCGGTCCAGGGCCTTGCCGAAAGCCTCGTCAGCGGACTGTTCATGCTGGTGCGACAGGACCGCAGGCTGTTCCAGGAACTCATGGAAGCCCGCTCGGACCCCAAAAACGATTTGCACGAATCCGCCGTCGCAATCAGCGCCCGGATCCGCCAGGGCCTCCAAGCCGTGCAGGAGGTGGGTCTAGAGATCGCCGACGAACGCCACCTGGCGCACTTGGACCCGCCCGCCACGATCACCGCGGTGGCCGCCATGGTCATCGGCGCGGTGATGCTTGAGGACTGGATCGTGCCGGCCGGCGTTCGCCGCCCCGGTCAGGACAGGATGATTCAGGAGATGACCATGATGGTCACCCACGGCATCACCGGCCGACCGTCATGACCTAAGCGAAGTAGTTCTCGTCGGGGTCTTGCTGCTGGGCTTTGATAGCCCGGAAGCAAAGGTTGCTCTGGATGATGATCCATATGGTGAACAGCACGAACGGCGACCAGAACACCAGGAGCCCGTTCCAAGCGAACGGCCCAGTCCGGGGCAGGAAGGCGAACGCACCCGCCTCGAACATGAACGTGATCCACAGCGAGCCGTAGGCCCACCAGCGCGGGAAGGGGTTGTTCTTGATTTTCTGAGTCGCCGGTCGCAGGGCGAGCACCGTTACAGCGACCCAGGCGAAGATGTACGCCTGATCGGTCGTCGTCATCGTCAGCGACGCCAATTCGTGCATGAGGGTCGTCACCTCGGAGTTCTTCCGCGGCGCGGTGTAGGCCGCCACTCCCCACATCATCGGGGGCAGCGCCAGGTAGATCGACATCAATGTGCCGCTGGCCAGGGTGAGCGCGCTCCACACCTTCCAGCGCCCCGGTTCCACGCGGGCCATCTGTGCGGCGAACACGGCCCAGATCGGCATCATGAAGCAGCCGGTCCAACTGCAGATGACCGCACCCCACTTGACCTTGGTCCGATTGTCCACGTACCACTGCGCCACCTGCTCAGCCGACCACTGCGGGTTCTTCAGCGGGACCTGCTGCAACAGGAACAAAAAGGCGATGCCGTAGACGATGGCCAGAATGACACCCCACCACAGGATGGCCCGCTGGCTCGCCAGGGAGAAGTGGCCGCGGTTATCGACAGTGGTGTGCGGCGGCGATGCTGTAGATGACGTCATGAGTTGCCCTCTCCTACGGTGCGATAGGTCACGCTTTGCGGGCCGTATCACATGTAACGCGCGATGTGCCGTGCTCCACACTAGGGACCATACTGAAGTACCATAACGATCGTTCGCAAGGATCGAAAGAGTGATTCGGCGGTGCCGGCGCCTAAATTGCCTTCAAGACCATGGAACTCTCCAGCGATCGCCAACGACGAAGCGAATAGACGTTTCGCTATCCGGTGAAGTCGGGCTGACAGGATTTGAACCTGCGACCACTTGACCCCCAGGAAGCAGCGGTAACCCGTTCTCCCAGATCGTGACAATTCTCGCGCCGACGACGCGGTATGTCACGTTCATGGACGCGCAGGTCGTTCGGCATCGTGCGCAACGTGTGGTCCCAGGCTTGTCGGCTCCGGTTGAATCCTGAGCAGCCTGCTCCGGTTGAAAAGTGAGCAGGTTTACGTACTTGAGTCTGCCTGACGATCGGCTTCCACGGAGGGCAGCGACTCGATTGCGGTGTGTT
>NZ_SCRH01000060.1 GCF_004298145.1 Mycobacterium sp. | reverse complement strand
CGATCGCCGCGCAATCACTGGCATCGACCCGCCGCGCCCGGCTTCGCCCCGCTCGCGATCGCCGCGCAATCGCTGGCGTCGACCCGCCGCGCCCGGCTTCGCCGCGCTCGCGATCGCCGCTAAGCTGGCCGCGTGCCAATCCCGACGCCCTACGAGGACCTGCTCGGCCTGGTGCTCGATCGGGGAACGGCCAAATCCGACCGCACCGGCACCGGAACCCGCAGCCTGTTCGGCCAGCAGCTGCGCTATGACCTGTCGGTCGGCTTCCCGCTGCTCACCACCAAGAAGGTGCACCTCAAGTCGGTGGTTTACGAGTTGCTGTGGTTCTTGCGCGGCGACTCCAACGTCGGCTGGCTGCATGAGCACGGAGTCACCATCTGGGACGAATGGGCAAGCAGCACAGGCGATCTCGGGCCAATTTACGGGGTGCAGTGGCGGTCGTGGCCCACGCCATCGGGCGAGCACGTCGACCAGATCAGCGCGGCCCTGGATTTGCTGCGCACCGACCCCAACTCGCGGCGCATCATCGTGTCCGCCTGGAACGTCGGCGAAATCCCGCAGATGGCGCTGCCGCCGTGCCACGCGTTCTTCCAGTTCTACGTGGCCGACGGGCGGCTGAGCTGCCAGCTCTACCAGCGCAGCGCCGACCTGTTCCTGGGGGTGCCGTTCAACATCGCCAGCTACGCACTACTGACGCACATGATGGCCGCCCAGTCCGGCCTGTCGGTCGGCGAATTCGTGTGGACGGGCGGCGACTGTCACATCTACGACAACCACGTCGAGCAGGTGCGGCTGCAATTGAGCCGCGAGCCGCGGCCATACCCGGAACTCGTTCTGGGTAAAAGGGATTCGATCTTCGATTACACCTACGACGACGTCGTCGTGCAGAACTACGATCCACACCCGGCCATCAAAGCCCCCGTCGCGGTATGACGCGTACGACCGAGGTGGGCCTGGTGTGGGCCCAGTCGACCTCCGGCGTCATCGGGCGCGCCGGCGGCATCCCCTGGAACGTGCCGGAAGACCTCGCCCGATTCAAAGAGGTGACCATGGGCCACACCGTGGTGATGGGCCGCCGGACATGGGACTCGCTACCCGCCAAGGTTCGGCCGCTGCCCGGCCGGCGCAACCTCGTGTTGTCCCGCCAGACCGACTTCGCGGCCGACGGGGCGCAGGTGGTCGCCACCTTGGATGCGGCCCTTTCCCACGCCGGGGGCGAACCCGCGATCTGGGTGATCGGCGGCGAGCAGGTTTATTTGCTTGCGTTGCGCTACGCCACCCGATGCGAGGTCACCGAGATCGAGGTCGACCTGCGCCGCGATGACGACGACGCGCTGGCACCCACGCTGGACGACACCTGGGTGGGCGAGACGGGGGAGTGGCTGGCCAGCCGCTCGGGGCTGCGGTACCGGTTTCACAGCTACCGTCGCCGCTGACCACCGGTCCACTGCGCGCCTAACCCCTGGTCACTGGGTGGTCCAGAAGCTTCCCCCGGTAGGGGGGACCAGACCTGGGTCGCCGATGCAGCGAGCGATGTCCACATTCGCGTCCGGGTCTCCCAACTTGGCCACCACGGCGGCCTTGGCGGAACTGCGGGTCTCGGCCCAGGCGGCGACCAGGGTCGGGCCATCATCGGAGAGAGCCACACAGCCACCCCGACCACCGGCGAGAACACGGCAGTCGGTCGAGTCATATCGCTGGTCGCAATGGCTTACCGCATATGCTTCGACATCCCCCGGACGGGCAAGGGCGCCGCCCACTGTGGTTTCGAACGCATGGGTGGAATCCGACCCGACGATCACGATGTAGGGGCCGTGTGCGTACGCCGGTGCCGCCAGCGCGATAGCGCAGACAATCATCGCAGCGAACGCAAGAAGCTTGAGCATCACGGCCACCTCGTCAGTTAGCAAAGTTTATCGCAGACGCGTAACTTCCGGCGTCGTTCCCGCCAGGCGGGCTTCACCAGGCGGGCGTCGCTTCCGACGGGCGCAGGCGGTCTGGACGCGGCTCTTGCCCCGCGCTGGACGACACCCGGGTGGAGCGAGACGGGGGAGTGGCCGGCCAGCCGCTCAGGGCTGCGGTACCCCGCTTCCACAGCTACCGTCGGGGAGTCTGCGCAGTTGCTCGCGTTCAGGCCTGACCTGACATACTCGGGCTCGGGGGGTCGGTCGCACAGGGTCTACCAGGCGTTTGGTGAGAAGGGGGAATTGGCAGTGATAACCGAACCCGTGAAAACGTTCTCGCGAAAGTTCATGGGCTACGACGCGGCCGCGGTTGATGCCCACATCGAGATGTTGACCACCAAGCAGCAGCTACTGCTTGACGACGTCGAGAGCCTGCGGGCCCGGCTGCAGGAATCCGCCGAGCAAACCGCCGCGCTGCGCAAAGAAGTCGCCGTCCTCACGGACACGTCGCCCTCGCCGCATGCGATGCAGCAGCGGATGGCGAAAATGCTGCGACGCGCGGTCGACGAGGTCGCCGAGATGCAGGCCGAGGCGCGCGCCGAGGCGGACGCGCTGATTGCGGCGGCCGTTTCCGAGGCCGAAGCCGCGGAGCGAAAGCGCGCCGAGGTACTCGCGGACATGGCCGCGCAGCAAAAAGCGCTGGAAACCGAGTACGAGGAGACCAAGAAAAAGCTCGACGCCGAACTGGCCGGCATGCGCGCCGAATCCCAATCGGCGATCGACGAGGCGCGCCAGAACGCCGAGCGGGAGTGCGAGCAGCTCCTCGGTGACGCGAAAAAGGGGGCCGATCATTACCGTGACAAGGCCCGGGGTGCGGTGGGTGAGGCGACCGCGCAGCGTATCGAGATCCTCGAGCAGCTGATGGGCGTCTACCGCGACCTCGAAGGGGTTCCGGCCGCGCTCGAGTCGGCCTACGAAGAACAGACGAATCCCGCCGAGGAGGGCGTCTTGAGGCCGCTGGACGGTAAGGTCCGCGCCGGCTGAGCTTCCGCTGGCCTACGCCCGGGGGACCGCCGAAGGGGCGGTATTCTCGGCGCAGTGTCGA
Source organism: Mycobacterium sp. (assembly GCF_004298145.1). Lineage (GTDB taxonomy): Bacteria > Actinomycetota > Actinomycetes > Mycobacteriales > Mycobacteriaceae > Mycobacterium. The sequence goes on along the minus strand of NZ_SCRH01000060.1, from coordinate 4,523 downwards.
CCCGTAGGCTATCCGCCGCTGGGGCCCGGCGGATTGCCGTTGCGGCCCAAGGATTTAGCGAGCCCCGGCCCGGTGGCCGGCTCACCCGGGCGCATCTGAAGCGGCTGGTCTCCAGGATCCAAGTGCTGCAACTGGATTCGGTGTCGGTGGCGGTGCGGGCCCACTACGCTCCGGTGTTCAGCCGGCTCGGTCCCTACGACCGTGACGTGCTCGACCGCGCCGCCTGGGGCCCGCGTTCGTCGCGCCTGCTGGCCGAGTACTGGGCGCACGAGGCCGCGCTGATGTCCGTCGAGGACTGGCCGCTGCTGCGCTGGCGGATGCGCCAGTACACCCACGGCCGGTGGGGAACCCACATCGTCAAGGCCAATCCGGAACTTGCCGACAAGATCGTTGCCGCCGTCGCCGAACTCGGACCCAGCACCGCGGGGCAGATCGAGGCGCATCTGGCCGCCGAGCCGCGACGCAAAAAGGGCACCTGGTGGACACGCAGCGACACCAAATGGGTGGCCGAGGCACTGTTTTCCTCCGGGGTGCTCACCACGGCCACCCGGGTGGGTTTCGCTCGCCACTACGACCTGGTGGAACGGGTGTTGCCGGCCGGCGTGCTGGCCCGGGAGGTCGACGACGACGAGGCCATCCGCGAACTGACCCTGCGGGCCGCCAGCGCGCTGGGCGTGGGCACCGAGGCCGACATCCGCGACTACTTCCGGCTGTCGGCCCAGCAGTCCAAGCCGGCGATCGCGGAGTTGGTGGCCGCCGGTGAGATCGAGCGGGTCGACGTCGAAGGCTGGTCCGCCCCCGCCTACCTGCGGGCCGGCCGGACGGTGCCCCGTGCGGACCGCGGCACCGCGCTGCTGTGCCCGTTCGACCCGCTGATCTTCTTCCGGCCCCGGGTCGAGCGGCTCTTCGAATTCCATTACCGCATAGAGATTTACACGCCGGCCGCCAAGCGGCAGTACGGCTATTACGTGTGGCCGCTGCTGATGGACGGGCGGCTAGTGGCGCGGGTCGACCTCAAGGCGGATCGGGCCGCCGGCTCGCTACGTGTCCTCGGCGCATTCGCCGAGGCCGACACGCCCAGGGCCCGCGTCGCCGCGGCGCTGGCCGGTGAACTGGAGTCCATGGCCTCCTGGCTGGGCCTGGGCGGGTTCAGCGTCTCCAGCCGGGGCGACCTGGCCGCCGACCTGCGGGCGGTCAGCTGATGCGCGTGACGGACAAAGGGCTCAAGGACACCCTCTGGAAGGCGGCCAACAAGCTGCGCGGCTCCCTGTCGGCAAGCCAGTACAAGGACGTCATCCTCGGGCTGGTCTTCCTCAAACACGTCGCCGAATCGGACTGGAAAGTTCTGGCGGACAACACAAAAGCCAATAATATCGGCCGGCTCGTCGACGGCGCGATGGAGGCCGCGGGGTTGCCGCGGCTGTACGAGAACCTCGACCAGCGCCGCCTCGGTGAGCTGATGGACCTCCTCGACACCGTGCGATTCGACGGGCACGACGGTCATCGGGCCCGGGACCTGATGGGCGAGGTGTACGAGTACTTCCTGGGGAATTTCGCGCGCGCGGAAGGAAAACGGGGCGGCGAGTTCTTCACCCCGCCCAGCGTCGTACGGTTGCTGGTCGAGGTGCTCGAACCGGTCGGCGGGCGGGTGTATGACCCGTGCTGCGGCTCGGGCGGGATGTTCGTGCAGACCGAGCACTTCATCGCCGAACACGACGGCGATCCCGCGAAGGTCACCGTCTATGGTCAGGAAAGCGTCGAACAGACCTGGCGAATGGCGAAAATGAACCTCGCCGTGCACGGCATCGACACCTCGGGTCTGGGCACGCGGTGCGCCGACACGTTGGTCACCGACCTGCACAGCGGTGTGCAGATGGACTGCGTGATGGCCAATCCACCGTTCAACATCAAAGATTGGGCCCGCGACGTCGACGACCCGCGCTGGCGCTTCGGCGTTCCGCCCGCGACCAACGCGAATTACGCCTGGATTCAGCACATCCTGTCCAAACTGGCCCCGGGCGGCGCGGCCGGCGTGGTGATGGCCAACGGCTCGATGTCGTCGAAGGCGATGGGCGAGGGCGATATCCGGGCGCGGATCATCGAGGCGGATCTGGTGTCGTGCATGATCGCACTGCCCACGCAGCTGTTTCGCAGCACCGCGATACCGGTGTGCCTGTGGTTTTTCGCCATGGCCAAGGCGTACCGGTCACGACAGGTGCTGTTCATCGACGCGCGGGGCCTCGGTTACCTGGTGGATCGGGCGGAGCGTGCGCTGACGGACGAGGAGATCGTCCGGATCGGCGACACCTACCACGCGTGGTGCGGCGCGAAGTCAGCCCATGTCAAAGGGATTACCTACCAAGATGTTCCAGGGTTCTGCCAGTCCGTGTCGTTGGACGACATCAGGGCGGCGGGCCACTTGCTGACGCCGGGACGCTACGTGGACCCGCCGACCGCCCAGGACGACGGGGAGCCGGTCGCCGACAAGGTCGCGCGATTGACTGACGAGCTGCTCGCGGCGCTGGACGAATCCACGCGCCTGGAACAGGTTGTGCGCCAGCAGGTGGGGCGCCTGCGGTGAAGACCTTCCTGGGCGAGCATCTCGACTTCAGCAGCGGGAACGGCGCGCCGCCGCGCGCGTTGGACGGGCGCTTCCCCGTCTATGGCGCCAACGGCGCGATCGGTTCTGCCGCAGAACGCAACGCGAGCGGGCCGCTGATCGTTGTGGGTCGCGTCGGGTCGTACTGCGGCAGTTTGCGCTACTGCGATTCCGACGTCTGGGTGACCGAGAACGCGCTCGTGTGCCGGGCCAAAGATCCGCGGGAGACGCGGTATTGGTATTACGCTCTGCACACCTGCCGGCTGGGCGATCACCGATCCGGGTCGGGCCAACCCCTGCTCAATCAGCGGATCCTGCACGATGTTTCGGTGTGGACCGTCGCGGCGGAGGAGCGCCGGCGCATCGCCGAGCTGCTCGGCGCCCTCGACGACAAGATCGCCGCCAACGACCGTGTGATCGCGACGGCCGAACGCCTCATGGTTGCCCACGCCGAATCGGTGGCGGACCGGGTGCGGCTGTCGAGCCTGGCGGTCCCGTCGAGCACGTTTCGCGACGTGAAGGAGTTCGACGAACGGGTCGCCCACTTCAGCCTTCCGGCGTTCGACGACGGGGCGAAACCCCGCCTGGTCGACGGACGGTCGGTGAAAAGCGGCAAGCTGCTCCTGTCTGCGCCGTGCGTCCTGTTCGCCAAGCTGAACCCGAGGATTCCGCGGATCTGGAATGTGGTGAGCCTGCCGCCGGAGATGGCGGTGGCCAGCACGGAGTTCGTCGTGCTGCGGCCGCTCGGTATCGATTCCTCGGCGCTGTGGTCGGCGCTGCGGCAACCGGATGTCTCACTGCGGGTGCAGCAGCGGGTCGCGGGGACCTCGGGCAGCCATCAGCGGATCCGACCGCGTGACCTTCTCGACATGTGGGTCCCCGATGTCCGCCGGTTGAGTCCGGCGTCGCTGCACACGATCAGCAGCCTGGGTGCGCTGTGCCACGCCCGGCGCGCCGAGAGCACCCGGTTGTCCGGCGTGCGTGATGCGCTGCTGCCGTTGCTGGTCTCCGGCCAGCTGCGGGTCTCCGACACCGATCCGCCCGGCACGCTTTAAGGTGAGCGCCGTGGCCGAGATCGCGCCGCTGCGCGTGCAACTGATCGCCAAGACCGAGTTCTTGGCGCCCCCGGACGTGCCGTGGAGCACCGACGCCGAGGGCGGCCCCGCCCTGGTCGAGTTCGCCGGCCGGGCCTGCTATCAAAGCTGGTCGAAACCCAATCCGAAGACCGCGACCAACGCCGGCTACATCAGGCACATCATCGACGTCGGCCACTTCTCGGTGCTCGAGCACGCAGGAGTGTCGTTCTACATCACCGGCATCTCGCGCTCCTTGACGCACGAGCTGATCCGGCACCGGCACTTCTCCTACTCGCAGCTGTCGCAGCGCTACGTCCCCGAGACGGACTCGCACGTCGTCGTGCCGCCGGGGATGGAAGACGATCCCGAACTGCAACAGATCCTGGCCGCGGCCGCCGACGCCAGCCGCGCCACCTACACGGAGCTGCTCACCAGGCTGGAGGCGAAGTTCGCTGACCAGCCCAACGCCATTTTGGGGCGCAAGCAGGCGCGCCAGGCCGCCCGCGCCGTACTGCCCAGCGCGACCGAAACCCGCATCGTCGTGACCGGCAACTACCGGGCCTGGCGGCACTTCATCGCCATGCGCGCCAGCGAGCACGCCGACGTGGAAATCCGGCGGCTGGCCATCGAGTGCCTGCGTCAGCTGGCGGGCGCGGCGCCCGCGGTGTTCGCCGACTTCGAGATCTCCACCCTGGCCGACGGCACCGAGGTCGCGACCAGCCCGTTGGCCACCGAAGCCTGAGCCGGCGTCGGCCGGCGAGGGCTGCAGGTGGCAATCCCGCGTAGCCCACCGAAGCCTGAGCCGGCGTCGGCCGGCGAGGGCTGCAGGTGGCAATCCCGCGTAGCCC
>NZ_SCRH01000059.1 GCF_004298145.1 Mycobacterium sp. | reverse complement strand
AGCTCGACACCCGCGCCCTGCCGGCACCGGAATACCAGGACGTCGACCGGTACCGGGCGCCGGCGAGCGCGATCGAGGAGATCCTGGCCGGCATCTACGCCCAGGTGCTGGGGGTGGAGCGGGTCGGTGTGGACGACTCCTTCTTCGACCTGGGTGGGGACAGCATCCTGTCGATGCAGGTGGTGGCCCGCGCCCGGGCCGCCGGCGTGGTGTGCCGCCCGCGCGACGTCTTCACCGAGCAGACGGTCGCCCGGCTGGCGCGGGTCGCCACGATCGCCAGCCCCGAGGACGACGTGCTTGACGAGGGGACCGGCCCCGTGGTGGCCACGCCGATCATGCGCTGGCTGCAGAACATGGACGGTCCGGTCGAGCAGTTCAACCAGACCATGGTGCTGGCGGTCCCCGCCGGCGTCACCGCCGACGACGTGGCGGTGGTGCTGCAGGCGTTGCTGGACCGGCACGCGATGTTGCGGCTGCGCGTCGAGGACGACGGCGTGGGCGGGTGGGCGCTCGAGGTTCCCGAGCCGGGCTCGGTGCAGGCCGGCGACTGCCTGGAGACGGTCGAGGTGTTGTCCGAGGCGGGGCTGGCCGAGGCCCGGTCCCGGCTGAACCTGGCCGACGGCCTGGTGGTGAGCGCGGTATGGGCAAGTGCCACAAACCAATTGGCGTTGATCATCCATCACCTGGCCGTCGACGGGGTGTCGTGGCGGACCGTCATCGAGGACCTCAACATCGCCTGGGCGCAGCATCACAGCGGCCAGCCGGTGGCGCTGCCGGTGGGCGGCACCTCATTCGCCCGGTGGTCGTCGCTGCTGGACGAGTACGCGCGCCGCCCCGAGGTCATCGAGCGGGCCGAGGAGTGGCGGCAGGTGGCCGCCGTCCCGGCGGTGTTGCCGGCGGCGCGGCCCGAGGACACCTATGCAACGGCCGGGCAGCTGTCGGCGTCGCTGGATATCGAGACGACCCGCCTGCTGCTGGGGGAGGTGCCCGCGGCGTTCCACGCCGGCGTGCAAGACATTCTGCTGATCGCCTTCGGGTTGGCCTGGACGCAATTCGTCGGCACCGGCGCGCCGATCGCCATCGATGTCGAGGGCCACGGGCGCAGCGAGGAATTGGGCCCGCAGGTGGACCTGTCGCGCACGGTCGGGTGGTTCACCGCCAAGTACCCGGTGTCGCTGAGCGTGGGCGGCCTGTCGTGGGGCCAGGTGATCGGCGGTGACGCGGCGCTGGGCCCGGTGATCAAGGGCGCCAAGGAGCAACTGCGCGGCCTCCCCGACGGCCTCACCTACGGGTTGCTGCGCTACCTGAATCCCGATGTGGACCTGGGTGATTCGGATCCCGTCATCGGCTTCAACTACCTCGGCCGGCTCGGTGGCGGGGCCGCCGACTTGTCGCCCGACCTGTGGCAGCTGAGCGCGGACAGCTTCGCGTTGGCCGGCGCGGTCGGGGCGGTGGCGCTGCCGTTGCCGCACACGGTGGAGCTCAACGCCGGCACCATGGACACCGCGGACGGCCCGCACCTGCAGGCCAACTGGACGTGGGCGCTCTCGGCGCTGGACGAAAAGCAAATCGGCAAGCTCAGCGAGCTGTGGTTCGACGCCCTGGCCGGCATCTGCGCGCACGTGCAGGGCGGCGGGGGCGGGTTGACCCCGTCCGACATCGCCCCCGCCCGGCTGAGCCAGCGGGACATCGACGAACTGCAGCAGCAGCACCGCGTCGCCGATGTGCTGCCGCTGACCCCGCTGCAGCAGGGCCTGATGTTCCACACCGGCAGCGCACAGGACGGCCAAGACTTCGAAGACCTCTACGCCGTGCAGCTCGACATCTCCGTCGCCGGCGCCATCGACCCCGAGCGGCTGCGCGAGGCGGTTCAGACGGTCATCACCCGTCACCCCAACGTGGTGGCCCGGTTCAGCGAGGACTTCGGCGAGCCGGTGCAGGTCCTGTCGGCCGATCCGGAGCTGGCCTGGCAGTACGTCGAGCTGGACACCCACGGCGGCTTGGACCAACAAGACGAGCAGATCGAGCGGCTGTCGGCCGGCGAACGCGCCGCCGTCTGCGACCTGGCGGGCAACCCGCCCCTGCGGGGCACGCTGATCCGCACCGGGGACGACACCTACCGGTTCGTGCTCACCAACCACCACATCGTGCTCGACGGCTGGTCCAAGCCGGTCCTGTTGCAAGAGATCTTCGCCAGCTATTTCGGGGTGCGGCTGCCCGCACCGGTGCAGTACCGCAGCTTCATCACCTGGCTGTCCGAGCAGGACCGCGCCGCCGCTCAGGCAGCGTGGCGCGAGGTGCTCGCCGGTTTCGACACCCCCACGCTGGTGGGTCCGTCGGGCCGCATGGGGCTCGGTCCGCGCGGCGTGGCCGAGTTCGCAGTGTCCGCGGAGACCAGCCGCCTGCTGGGCGAACTGGCCCGCTCGTGCCGCACGACCGTCAGCACGGTGCTGCAGGCGGCCTGGGCGCAGTTGCTGATGTGGCTGACCGGCCAGCACGATGTCGTGTTCGGCACCGCGGTTTCGGGCCGGCCGACCGATTTGGCCGGATCCGAGTCCATGGTGGGCCTGCTGATCAACACCGTGCCCGTGCGGGCGACCATCGGCGCGGAAACCACCATCGCCGACCTGCTTGACCAGCTACAACGCGCCTACACCAGCACACTGGACCACCAGCACCTGGCGCTGAATGAAATCCATCGTGTAACGGGACATGACCAAATTTTCGACACAATGTTCGTGTACGAGAACTATCCCATCGATACTGCCGCGCTATCGGCCGTGGACGAGTTAACTATTAGTGGATTCACGAATCGGGAATACAACCACTACCCGCTTTCGGTGCAAGCCGTGCCGGGCCATGAAATTGGCCTTCGCGTCGAGTTCGATACCGACGTATTCGGCGAGGCGAGGATCGAGAAGCTAGTCGAGCGTTTCAAGCGGGTACTGGAAGCCATGACCGTGGACTTGGAGGAGCAGTCATGACCGTCGGTGCGGGACGGCGATTGTTGTCGATCGATCTGCTGGATGGCGGCGAGCACGACCGACTCGACGAATGGGGTAACCGGGCGATATTGACCAAGCCGGTGAAGGCCCCGGCGTCCATTCCCGGAATGTTCGCTGCCCAGGTGGCGCGCGCACCCCGGGCGGTAGCGCTGAATTTCGAGGGTCGCTCGATGACCTACCTGGAGCTCGATGAGGCCGCCAACCGGCTGGCGCACCTGCTGGCCGAGCAGGGCGCCGGCCCGGGCGAGTGCGTCGCGCTGCTGTTCTCCCGCTCGGCCGAGGCCATCATTTCGATCCTCGCGGTGCTCAAGACCGGGGCGGCATACCTGCCGATCGACCCGGCCCTGCCGGCGACGCGGATCGAGTTCATGCTCGGCGACGCCACCCCGATCGCCGCGGTCACCACCGCCAGCCTGCGCACCCAGCTGGACGGGTTCGACCTGCCCGTCATCGACGTCGACGAGGCCGCTGCCGATAACCGGTCCAGCAGCGCGCTGCCCGGGCCGGATCCCGAGGACATCGCCTACATGATCTACACGTCGGGGACGACGGGTGTCCCCAAGGGAGTGGCCGTCACGCACCGCAACGTGACCGAATTCCTGAAGACCCTGCACGCCAAACTGCCGGCCGGCTCGGGGCAGGTGTGGTCGCAGTGGCACTCGCTGGTGTTCGACGTCTCGGTGTGGGAGATCTGGGGTGCGCTGCTGCACGGCGGGCGCCTGGTCGTGGTTCCCGAGTCGGTCGCGGGCTCACCCGATGAGCTGCACGCCCTGCTGGTCGCCGAGAAGGTCAACGTCTTGAGCCAGACTCCGTCCGCGGTGGGGATGCTCTCGCCGGAGGGCCTGGGGTCGACGGCGCTGGTGGTGGCCGGCGAGGCCTGCCCCGCCGAGGTCGTCGACCGGTGGGCGCCGGGACGCGTGATGATCAACGCCTATGGCCCGACCGAGGCCACCGTGTACGCCGCGATGAGCGCGCCGTTGGCGGGGGACTCGGGCGCGCCGCCGATCGGTTCGCCGGTTCCCGGCGCGGCGCTGTTCGTCTTGGACAAGTGGTTGCGGCCCGCGCCCGAGGGCGTGGTCGGTGAGTTGTATGTGGCCGGCCGCGGTGTCGCCACCGGGTATGCGCGCCGGGCCGGTTTGACGGCGTCGCGGTTCGTGGCTTGCCCTTTCGGGGGGCCGGGGGCGCGGATGTATCGCACCGGCGACCTGGTCCGCTGGGGTGCCGACGGGCAGCTGCAGTACCTGGGCCGCGCCGACGAGCAGGTCAAGATCCGCGGCTACCGCATCGAACTCGGCGAAATCCAGTCGGCCCTCGCCTCCCTGGACGGGGTGGACCAGGCCGCGGTGATCGCCCGCGAGGACCGTCCCGGCGACAAGCGGCTGGTCGGTTACATCACCGGCGCCGCCGACCCGGCCGAGCTCCGCACCCAGTTGGGCAAGCGGCTGCCCGCCTACATGGTCCCGGCCGCGGTGGTGGTGCTCGAGGCGCTGCCGCTGACGGTCAACGGCAAGCTCGACAAGCGTGCGCTGCCCGCCCCGGAGTACCACAAGCGGGCCGGCGAGTATCGTGCCCCGTCCGACCACACCGAGGAGATCCTGGCCGGCATCTACGCCCAGGTGTTGGGTGTGGAGCGCGTCGGTGTGGACGACTCCTTCTTCGACCTGGGTGGAGACAGTATCCTGTCGATGCAGGTGGTGGCCCGTGCCCGCGCCGCCGGCGTGGTGTGCCGCCCGCGCGACGTCTTCGTCGAGCAGACGGTGGCCCGGCTGGCCCGCGTGGCCACCGACGGCGCCGATGAGGACGACGTGGTCGACGAGGGGATCGGGCCGGTGGTGGCCACCCCGATCATGCGGTGGCTGCAAACCGTGCAAGGCCCGATCGACGACTTCAACCAGACCATGGTGCTGGCGGCGCCCGCGGGTGTGAGCGCCGACGACGTGGTGGTCGTGCTGCAGGCCCTGCTGGACCGCCATCCCATGTTGCGGCTGCGGGTCGAGGACGACGGCGCCGGTGGCTGGAACTTGCAGGCGCCCGATCCGGGCTCGGTGCAGGCCGGTGACTGCCTGCGGTCGGTCGATGCGTTGACCGACGCGACGCTGGTCGAGGCGCGGTCCCGGCTGAACCCGGGCGCCGGGGTGATGGTGAGCGCGGTATGGGCAAGCGAGACAAGCCAATTGGCGTTGATCATCCACCACGTGGCCGTCGACGGGGTGTCGTGGCGGACCCTGATCGAGGACCTCAACATCGCCTGGGCGCAGCATCACAGCGGCCAGCCGGTGGCGTTGCCGGTGGGCGGCACCTCGTTCGCCCGGTGGTCGTCGCTGCTGGCCGAGCACGCGCAGAGCCCGGCGGTGATCGAGCAGGCCGACGCCTGGCGCAAGGTGGTGTCCACCCCGGCCGTGCTGCCGGGGGTGCGGCCCGATGTGGACACCTACCAGACGGCGGAGCAGTTGTCGGTGTCGTTGGATGTCGAGACGACCCGCCTGCTGCTGGGGGAGGTGCCCGCGGCGTTCCACGCCGGGGTGCAGGACATCCTGTTGATCGCATTCGGGTTGGCCTGGACGAAGTTTGTCGGCAGCGGCACGCCGATCGGCATCGACGTCGAGGGTCACGGGCGCCGGGAGGAGCTGGGGCCGCACGTCGACCTGTCGCGCACCGTGGGGTGGTTCACCACCAAGTACCCGGTGGCCCTGACCATCGACGGGCTGGACTGGGCGAGCGTGGTGGCGGGTGACGACGCGCTGGGCACGGCGGTCAAGGCCACGAAAGAGCAGCTGCGCGCGCTGCCGGACGGGCTGACCTACGGACTGCTGCGCTACCTCAACCCCGACATCGAGCTGGGTGGATCCGACCCCGTGATCGGGTTCAACTATCTGGGACGCCTGGGCGCGGCCGCGGACCTGCCCGGCGAATTGTGGCGGTTGAGCCCCGACAGTCTGTCGCTGAGCGGCGCGGCCGCGGCGGTGGCGATGCCGCTCATGCACACGGTCGACCTGAACGCCGGCACCATGGACACCGAGGACGGCCCGCACCTGCACGCCAACTGGACGTGGGCGGCCTCGGCGATGGACCGCGAGCAGATCAGCCAGTTGAGCCGGCTGTGGTTCGAGGCCCTGGCCGGTATCTGCGCCCACGTGCAAGGCGGTGGCGGCGGGCTGACCCCGTCCGACATCGCACCGGCGCGCCTGAACCAGCGGCAGATCGACGAGCTGAGCAAGCAGCACCAGATCGCGGACATCCTGCCGCTGACCCCGCTGCAGCAGGGCCTGCTCTTCCACGCCAGCTTCGCGCAGGACCCGGGCGACGACGTCTACGCGGTGCAGCTCGGCATCACCGTGACCGGTGCCCTGGATTCGCAGCGGCTCCACGAGGCGGTGCACACCGTCGTCAACCGCCACCCCAACCTGGCGGCCCGGTTCTGCCCGCAGTTCGGCGAGCCGGTGCAGGTGATCCCGGCCGACCCCGTCATGGCGTGGCGCTACATCCAGCTGGGCCCCGAAGACCTCGACCCGGAGCAACGGGTCGAGGAGCTGTGCGCCGCCGAACGCGCCGCGGTGAGCGATCTGGCCAACCGGCCGGCGTTCCGGGCCGCGCTGATCCGCACCGCGGACAACCGGTACCGGTTCGTGCTCACCAACCACCACATCGTGATGGACGGCTGGTCGCTGCCCATCCTGCTGCGCGAGATCCTGGCCAACTACTACGGGGACCAGCTGCCCGCGCCAGCGACCTACCGCAGTTACCTGACCTGGCTGGCCAGCCAGGATCGCACGACCGCGCAGGCGGCGTGGCGCGAGGTGCTCGACGGATTCGAGGCCCCCACCCTGGTGGGCCCGGCGGGCCGCATGCGGCTCGGCCGGCGGGCCGTGGAGTCCTACCGGCTGTCCGCGGAGACCACGCGCGCCCTGGGTGAGCTGGCCCGCGCGTGCCACACCACCGTCAACACCGTGCTGCAGGCCGGGTGGGCGCAGCTGCTGATGCGGCTGACCGGCCACCATGACGTGGCGTTCGGCACCGCGGTGTCGGGCCGGCCGGCCGACTTGGCGGGCGCCGAATCCATGGTGGGTTTGCTGATCAACACCGTGCCGGTGCGGGCCAACATCAACGCGGAGACCACCGTCGCCGACGTGTTGGACCAGCTGCAACAGCACCACAACGACACGCTGGAACACGAGCATCTGGCGCTGAGCGAGATCCACCGCGTGACCGGTCACGACGCGCTGTTCGACACCCTGTTCCTGTACGAGAACTACCCGATCGACACCAGCGTGCCGTTGGGCTTCCACGAGTTGGCCATCACCGATGTCACCAACCGCGAGTACAACCACTATCCGCTGTCGGTGATGGCGCTTCCGGGCCGCGAACTCGGCCTGCGCGTCGAATACGACACCGACGTGTTCGACGCGGTCGGCATCGAGAAGCTGACCGAGAGGTTCCAGCGGGTGCTGTCGGAGATGACCGCCGATTCCACCCGACGGCTGATGGCCCTGGACGTGGTCGACGACGCCGAGCATGAGCTGCTCGACGCGTGGGGCAACCGGTCGGTGTTGAGCCGGCCGGGGACCGGGAAATCGATTCCGGGGATGTTCGCCGCACAGGTGGCCCGCACCCCGGACGCGGCGGCGCTGAGTTTCGAGGGTCGCTCGATGACCTACCGGGAGCTCGACGAGGCCGCAAACCGGTTGGCGCACTTGCTGATCGAGGAGGGTGCGGGCCCGGGCGAGCGGGTCGCGCTGCTGTTCTCCCGGTCCGCCGACGCGATCGTCTCGATCCTCGCGGTCCTCAAGACGGGGGCGGCGTACCTGCCGATCGACCCGGCGTTGCCGGCCGCGCGGATCGAGTTCCTGCTCACCGACGCCGAGCCGGTCGCCGTGGTCACCACGTCGGGCCTGCGGTCGCGGCTCGACGGCTGCCGCCCGACGGTCATCGACGTCGACGACCCGGCGCTGGACACCCAGCCCAGCACGGCGCTGCCGATCCCGTCGTCGGACAACATCGCCTACCTCATCTACACGTCGGGCACGACCGGCGTCCCCAAGGGCGTGGCCGTCACCCATGACAACGCCACCCAGCTGGTGGAATCCCTGCACGCGGACCTGCCGGAGGCGGGGGTGTGGGCGCAGTGGCACTCGCTGGTGTTCGACGTTTCGGTGCACGAGATCTGGGGTGCGCTGCTGCACGGCGGCCGGCTGGTGGTGGTGCCCGAATCGGTCGCGGCGTCGCCGGATGAGCTGCACGCGCTGCTGGTCTCCGAACAGGTCACCGTGCTGAGCCAGACCCCGTCGGCGGTGGGGATGCTCTCGCCGGAGGGCCTGGACGCGGCGGCGCTGGTGGTGGCCGGTGAGGCCTGCCCGGTCGAGATCGTCGACCGGTGGGCGCCGGGACGCGTGATGATCAACGCCTATGGCCCGACCGAGGCCACCGTGTACGCGGCGATGAGCGCGCCGCTGCAGACCGGGGCCGGGTCGGCGCCGATCGGTTCACCGGTGCCGCGGGCCGCGTTGTTCGTGCTGGACCGCTGGCTGCGCCCGGCGCCCGAGGGTGTCGTCGGCGAGCTGTACATCGCGGGTCACGGTGTGGCGGCGGGGTATTCGCGTCGGTCTTCGCTGACGGCGTCGCGGTTCGTGGCCTGCCCGTTCGGGGGTCCGGGTGCGCGGATGTATCGCACCGGCGACCTGGTTCGGTGGGGCCACGACGGTCAGCTGGAGTACCTCGGCCGCGCCGACGAGCAGGTCAAGATCCGCGGGTACCGGATCGAACTCGGTGAGGTGCAGGCGGCCCTGGCCGGGCTGGACGGGGTCGAGCAGGCGGCGGTGATCGCCCGCGAGGACCGTCCCGGCGACAAGCGGCTGGTGGGCTACATCACCGGCACCGCCGACCCGGTCGGTATCCGCGTCCAACTGGCCGACCGGTTGCCCGCCTACATGGTGCCGGCCGCGGTGGTGGTGCTGGACGCGCTGCCCTTGACGGTCAACGGCAAGCTCGACAAGCGCGCCCTGCCCGCGCCGGAATACCAGAAGCGTGGGGGCGAATACGTTGCCCCGTCGGACCCCACCGAGGAGATCGTGGCCGGCATCTTCGCCCGGGTCCTCGGGATGGAGCGGATCTCGGTCGAGGACTCCTTCTTCGAACTCGGCGGGGATTCGCTGTCCGCGATGCGGGTGATCGCCGAGATCAACACCGCCGTTGACGGTGCCCTGTCGGTCCGCACGTTGTTCGACTCGCAGTCCGTCCGGGCCCTGAGTCAGCGGATCACCAGCGGTGCCGGCTCGGAGAACGCCGCGGGGCCCGGCTTCGCTGCGGTGCACGGCGCCGACGCCACCGAGGTGCATGCCCGCGAGCTCACCTTGGACAAGTTCATCGACGCGACGACGCTGTCCACCGTGCCGACGCTGCCCGGTCCGAGCTCCGAGGTGCGGACGGTCCTGCTGACCGGTGCGACGGGTTTCCTGGGTCGCTACCTGGTGCTGGAATGGCTCGAGCAGCTGGAATTGGTCGAGGGCAAGCTGATCTGCCTGGTGCGGGCCCGCTCCGACGAGGACGCCCGGCGCCGTCTGGAGAAGACCTTCGACAGCGGTGACCCGGAATTGCTGCAGCACTTCCAGGAATTGGCCGAAGAGCACCTGCAGGTTGTCGCCGGCGACAAGGGCCAGGCCAACCTGGGCCTGGACGACGAGACCTGGCAGCAGCTGGCCGACACGGTCGACCTGATCGTCGACTCCGCGGCCGTGGTCAACGGCGTGCTGCCCTACAACGAGCTGTTCACTCCCAATGTCGGGGGCACGGCCGAGCTGATCCGGTTGGCGCTCACCACGAAGATGAAGCCGTTCGCGTACGTGTCGACTTCGGACGTGGGGCGCCAGATCGAGCCGTCGGTGTTCACCGAGGACGCCGACATCCGGGTCATCAGCGCCACCCGTGTCATCGACGGCAGCTACGCCAACGGCTATGGCAACAGCAAGTGGGCCGGCGAGGTGTTGCTGCGCGAAGCCCACGACCTGTGCGGTCTGCCGGTCTCGGTGTTCCGCTCCGACATGATCCTGGCCGACACCAGCCACGCGGGCCAGCTCAACGTGGCGGACATCTTCACCCGGATGATCCTGAGCATCGTGGCCACCGGCTGCGCGCCCAAGTCGTTCTATCAGCTCGACGCCGACGGCATGCGGCAAAGCGCGCACTTCGACGGCCTGCCCGTCGAGTTCGTCGCCGAGGCGATCGCCAAGCTGGGCGCCCAGGTGATGGAGGGGTTCGAGACCTATCACGTGATGAACCCGCACGATGACGGAATCGGGCTGGACGAGTACGTCGACTGGCTGATCGAAGCCGGCTACCCGATCGAGCGGGTCGGCGACTTCGGCGAGTGGCTGCAACGCTTCGAGACCGGCCTGCGTGGCCTGCCGGAACGGCAGCGGCAGAACTCGGTCCTGCAGATGTTGCTGTTGCTGCTGCGGGATCCGAAGAACCTGCAGCCCGCCGAGCCGGCCCGTGGGGCGTTCGCTACGACCGACCGGTTCCGCGCCGCCGTGCAGGAAGCGAAAGTCGGTTCCGACAACGACATCCCGCACGTCAGCGCCCCGGTGATCGTCAAGTACGTCACCGATCTGCAGCTGCTCGGTTTGCTCTAACCTTCGAAGGCTCCAGCGCGGCGTGGTCCCTACGGACCGCGCCGCGCTGCCGTATGCGCAATTCCCGTTATTCGGTCCTGGTTTTGGCCCTTGTAGCCGGCCCGACGTCTGCTGCCGATAACCCGGCGATAACGGTCGAGACCGCGATTTAGGGCGGCGAAATGGCTGAACGCCCTCAAACCAATCAATACTGTATGTTGCTGAGCGCGAGCTGATCAGTACTGAAGGTACGTGTATTAGCCTGGTTACTGAGATTCGATATACAGATTTCGCGATTCACAGGACATTAAGTTTGAATAAACCTGGACTAGCGGGGTGCTTCTCTACTAGCCTCCGAACTGTTGCACTCATGTTGACTACGAGATCTTCGGAGTCGGTGAGCGGCGGCCCGGTTGATAGCGACACCGCCAGCTTTGTCGTCTCGCCCAACGATGGGGTGCAACGACGGTGCGGTCAGCCTCTGGCGACGCTCCAGCCGATTGCTCGGTGGGGCGCCGCCAAGCGCGCCGTGCCGCGCCGGGGCATCGAGCAGAAGCGGACCGCGCTTCTGCACGGACGGTTTCAGTCAACCGGGGGGTTGAAAGGAAGACCCTGTGGTTGGGGAGTTGGATGCGGCTTGATCGTCAAGCACTTCCGCTAACGCGCGGACAGCTAGATATCTGGCTGGCGCGTGAAACCGGTCACTCCGATACCGAGTGGCAGCTTGGGCTGTTCGTGCGGATTGACGGCACGGTCCAGCGCGACGCCCTGCAGTGGGCGATCCGGCAAGCCGTGCAGGAAGCGGAACCGACCAGGGTCGCCTTCTTCGAGGCGGACGGCGAAGTCTTCCAGCGGGCGATCGATGACGCGAACGTCGAGCTGACCTTTGATGACCTCAGCGACCTGCCCGATCCCGTGCAGGAAGCGCGCCGGAGAGCGTTGGCAATTCAGCGGACGCCCATGCCGCTCACCGGGCCGCTGTTCCGGTTCGTCCTGTTTGCGACCCGACGCACCGAATTCTTCCTGTTCGCGTGCTGCCACCACATCGTCATCGACGGGACCGGCGTCGGGCTGGTCGGCCATCGCATCGCCTCGATCTACTCCGCGATCGTTTCCGCCGGACCCATTCCTCCGGCCGTCTTCGGCTCGCTGCAGGAGCTGATCGACTGCGAATCACAGTACGAAGGCTCCGATGAGTACCGCGGCGACGAGGCGTACTGGACAGCGAACCTTCCCCCGGACAGCGAGGGGCACCACCGGCCGCCCGACGGCGCCGGCGAGCGCGACCCGTGGCCGTCCGCCCCCGTCGCCCTCGACCCCGCGGTGCTGCGCCGAGTTCATCGGTTCTCCGAGGTCTGGGGTGTATCCCAGACCTCGGTCATCACGGCCGCCTGCGCCTTGTTGGTGCGTGGGTGGTGTGTCGAGGGCCCGGGCGTGGTGCTCGATTTCCCGGTCAGCCGGCGCGTCCGCCCGGAGCTGAAGACGCTTCCCGGCATGGTCGCCGGTGTGGTGCCGTTGGTGTTGAGCGTCTCGCCGCAGTCCACAGTCGCCGCGTTCTGCAGACACGTCGAGACGCGCATCGACGAAGCCATTCAGCACCAGCGATTTCCGGTGCACGCCCTGGAACGCAAAGTCCGCGGCCTGGCAAAGCCGCCCGAAAGGGTCAGCGTCAACTTCATCCCGTCGGCGTTCACGCTGCCCTTCGGCGGCGTCACCGCATCGGCGTCCTACACGAACTCCGGCCAGGCGGACGGCTTCGGACTCATCTTTTCCGGCGACCGTGACGACCTTTTTCTCAGCACGGCGGGCAGGTGGGAGCCGTGGGCGCATCTCGACGCCGCCGACTTGGCGGGACGGCTGCAGCAGCTACTGGTGGCGATGACGGCCGATCCGACCCGGCCGCTGCTGTCACTGGATGCCGTCGACGTGGACGAGCGCGCCCGGCTCGACGAGTGGGGCAACGGTTCGGCCCTGGACCGGCCGGCGACACCGGTCACGGTGGTGGGGTTGTTCGCCGCGCAGGCGGCGCGGACTCCGGATGCGGTGGCGGTGTCGTTCGAAGACCGGTCGATGACCTACCGGGAGCTCGATGAGGCGGCCAACCGGTTGGCGCATCTGCTGGTCGACC
>NZ_SCRH01000058.1 GCF_004298145.1 Mycobacterium sp. | reverse complement strand
AGGACGGCAACCACACCAACCACCATTGCCAGCCGAACAGGCGACATGGAGATCCGCCGTTTCGTCGGTCCTGCCACCTCGTCATCGCCGGCGCCGCCAGGTCCGTCCGACCCCGCATCCTCGTCTGCAGCTGCATCCGCACCCTCGTCGGAGGTCTCGTCACCTTCGACATCGCCGGCGGTGGTGGCCTGGTCTTGCGTCGATGACGCCTGTTCAGTGGTTTCGGTCTCGCCCTCTTCGCCTTCGGGGGCATCCGCATCTGCCATGTGTGCTCCTCGTTGGGCGGGATGTGCCAGATCGGTGTGTCGGTAGTGCAGCCGTCTGGTCCAACATACGTGCTCGTGGCGGGATCATACTGGCGACCGCGATCGAACAGGCGAGGCCGGTCATGGCACAACTTCGAGCTGACGCGGGCTACGGCCGCCCCCCACGATCCGCTGATGGTGGAACGAGTACGGTAAGCCGCGCGCAAAGCGCTAGTCGACATCGCCTCGGTGGCCGTCGCCAAGACGTGAGAACACCCTTGCTCGTCACACCGGAGTGAAGTCGGAGATCAGCCAGCGCCCGCCTACTTTGTCGAGGGTTACTCGGACACTTGACGCGGTTCCGCTGGCCGCGGTCATGTCACTGTTGAACGTTTGATCGACGAAAAGCATGACGACGGCCTGGTTCGTCGTTGCCCAAACGGACGCTGCGGACGGTACTGTCGCCGCGGCCGAAATGTGCTTCCGATGTGAATCCGGTATCACCACGTCGTGGGTGTACGCGGTGTAGGAGACCTTGAACTTGCCGGTCAGCCGTTCTCGCGCCGCCCGAAGTTCGCTGTCCACGTTGTCGGCGTGGTAAGTCAGCATCGCCGCGGCGCCGTCTGCGGCCGCACGAACCGAATCGACGCGCGCCTGTTGCAGGAAATGCGCCGATACCGTCTTCCAGGTCAGGTACCCGGCACTACCTCCCAGGATCACCAGCAGCGCCGGCAGCACGCCGAAGGCAATGACGCAAGCCGCGTGGCTGCTCAACGTCGCTCGAGGCGCGCTCGCCGTCCCGTCATCCTGCGCGTTGTCGAGGTCGCACGACTGTTCACCATGCGCAGAGCCCCACTGTTCATCGATCTCACGCTCGTTCGCGTCGTCGTCGCTGTGAGTACTGGACAGCGATGTCTCGATGGGTGCGCCGCGATCAACATCGCGGGGTAGCCGATGCCTCCCCATCGCGACGTCCTGGGGGCGGAAATCACTGACGGACTTGCTCTTTGTCAAACGCATTCGCATGGGACCACCCCACTTCCTCGCAACCGATCAGTGACTGCTTGGTTCGACGGTCATATCAGTGACCAAGTTAATCAGTCGCATCACCGGTTGCACGCCGGGTCGGCATCATCGGCGGCGCGCGCTCTTCATGTAACTGCACCACGCGCGTTCGATAGCTTCGCCATCGCCCGCCTGGATCAATCCTGCGATCTTTTCATCAGACCACACCCGCCGGTGTCATTGCACTCACAGCCGGCGGATTCCTCTCACCTGCCACCTTTTGCTGACCGCGACGCTCGGCACGGGTCAACTGGGCGCGCATCGCTGAAAATACTCTGTACCCCAACATGATTCAGATCCGCTGATCCCGTGAGCCACTCTCAGCGGCGATGCGCGATAGCTATAGCGCCGCGTCGAGCAGCGCCACGTAGGCGTCGATATCGGCAACGGCCGACGCCGCCGCGTGCACGCTGATGGCGATGGTGTCACCGATGCCGTGCACGCCGTGCGTCAGCCCCATCATCGGCGACAGCGCCGGATTCCCGGCCGTCAGCAGCACCCGGGCGCCACCGAAGCTCAGATCGGCCGCGCCCCGGTAGACGCTGGACACCACGGTGTTGCCGGCCACCTGCTCCGGACGCTCATCGAGGTCGAATTGGTTTATACCCCAACGCAGCAGCGCGGCGGGAACCGCCGCGAAAGCGCGGTCGGAGGCACCGGCGGCCGGGTGTTGAAATCGGCGTCGCCCGTTGGCCAGCTGGGCCGCGATCCGCTCGGCGCGGGCCTCGGATCCCAGTGCCGGGTACAGCCCCACCACGACGTTGCCGAAATGGTTATGCGCCTGGGGTGCGCCGGGCTTGGCCATCGGCACCTCGGCACCCAGCGAATCGACCTGCCCGCCAAGGAGGTTGGACAGGGCCTCCGAGACTGCGCTCAGCACGCCGACCGTGACCGTGGGGCCGGGCATCCGCGAGCGGTGCCGCACCAGCGTGCGCATCGAACGAGCACCGTCGGGACGCGCATTCGTCGGCAGCATCGGCCGTGGCCCGGCCCCGGCCACCAACAGCCCCGCGCGGGTGTCGCGCACCAGGTGGCGATGGGTGCGCGCCGCAATGGCGGCTCGCCAGGGCAGGAAACCCACCCCCGGCACCGGCACCTCGGGCACCGGATGGTGACGGCCGAAAAGCCAGGCCGCCATGGCGGCGGCGCGGGCACCGTCGGCCAGCGCGTGTGCGACCTGCATCACGGCGACGACCCCCGGGCCGGGGACGCCCGGAATGCCGCGCACCGGAGTGAAAACGTGCAGCCGCCAAGCCATCCGGCGAACGTCCAGTTGGTCACCGGCAAGGCCGGCGACGGCCGCCAGGCAGCCGGCCCAGCTGTGCTCGGCGAGGTCGTGGCGGACCACCTGCTCGGGCGTCACCGCCGCCGCTACCCATTGCGGATAGCGCAGGCTGCCTCGTTCGCGCACGCGCATCGTCAGCGCCGGGTCGGCGTTGGCCCGCCGGCAGAGCTGCTCGACGGTACGCGGGTAGTCGGCGGGCTCGCCGTCGAAGGCGTACAGCAAGAACTCGTCGTTGGGGATTTTGGCCGACATCCAGTAGAACTGCGCATCGACGGCCGCCATCCGGTGCCCCGGCACGGTGTCAGCCGGGCGAGCCGATGAACCCGAGCACCAGATCGGCGACCTTGTCGGGCTGTTCGAGCTGCAGGAAATGGCCGGCATGTTCGACGATGCCGACCTCGCTGCCGGGCGGCAGCACCTTTTCCACCCAGCGCGCGAAAGCCGGTGTCAGGCAACCGTCGTCGCGACCATGCAGATACAGACACGGCAGCACCGGTTCTTCGGTCCACAGCTGGTTCAATTCGGCATAGCGCGCCGACGGCCGCGTGTTGCGAATGGTGGCGCGGTACGGTCCCAGCGCCGCACGCCAGCTCTCCGGCGCCCCGATCGCGGCGTCAACGTGGCGCAGATCCTCCTCGGCGCGATAGCCGGGCGACCACCGCCGCCACAGCAGCGGCAACACCCAGGAAGCGGAACGTTCAGGCAACCAAGGTAATTGGAAGTACATGATGTACCAGCTACGGAACACCTGGCGCGCCAGATGGGCGGCCAGCCGCCCTCGCTCGGCCACGTCGCCGCCGTGCCGGCGGAAGGCCGCCGACGGCGGCACCGACATGATCACCGCCTTGGTGAACGGGCTGTCGGGCATGGCGGCCAGGCCGGTGGCGGCGATCGCGCCCCAGTCGTGGCCGATGACCACATCGTTTTCGGTGCCGCCCGCAGCCGAGCGCACCCGCAGCGCGTCGTCCATCAGCGCACCCACCTGATAGCTGCCGTCGACCGGGATCGACGACGGCGCGTACCCGCGCATGAAGGGCGCGACGACGCGCCACCCCGCCTCGGCGAGCCGCGGCGCGAACTTGCGCCAGCCGTAGGCGGTGTCGGGGAAGCCGTGCAGGCACAACGCGAGGGGGGCATCGGGTGGCCCCCAGGTGAGTGCCTTCAGATCCCCGGCAGGGCCGGTCACGTCGATCCAGCCTGGTTCAGCCATCTTCACTCCCTGCTCGGCGCGTCCGCACGGACAAACCTAACCCGTGCCGCTTGAAGAAGCACCGACCGCAGTAAGTATGTAGTCAAACCATCACTGCATCAGCGGTTTTCACTATTGCGACGCGGCGGCTCGGTCCAGATCGGCGATGATGATCTTGCGCATGCCATACATCGCCGTGGTGGCCGCAGCCGCCCGGGCGCGATCGGGATCGCTGATCAGTTCATAGAGCCGGTACGGGACGATTTGCCAGCTCAGCCCGAAGCGGTCCTTGCACCAGCCGCACTGCGATTCCTCGCCGCCGTCGGTCAACCGCTCCCAGTAGTAGTCGACCTCGTCCTGGTCCTTGCAGTGGATCGTGAACGACACCGCTTCGCTGAACTGGAAGTGCGGACCACCGTTGATCCCGATGAACCGGGCGCCGTCCAGCACGAAGCTGCCCGACAGGACGGTGCCGGGCTCCCCCGGTCCGGCGTCGGTGGTCCGGTTGAACCCCTCGATGTGGGCGTTTCCGAACACCGAGGTGTAGAACCTGGCCGCTTCCTCCAGGTTGTCGTCGAACCATAACGACGGGGTGATCGATGGCATGTCCGCGGCCTCCTTGGTGGCTGGTGGGGGTTCCTCTGACAGACTCCCGCGATCACCGAAACTCATCGGGTCGTCGGCCCCCCGAAGAGTGCTTATGCGACCTATGTAACGTCAGGACGCATGAGCACCGTCAGCAGCAGCCCCGAGACGGTCGAGTTTGCCGGCATCAAGGGCATCACCCTGGTCGCCGACGAATGGAATCGGGGCGCCGACGCCGCCGGCCGGCCGAGCATCCTGATGCTGCACGGGGGCGGCCAGAACCGGTTTTCCTGGAAGAACACCGGTCAAACGCTGGCCGACGAGGGGCTGCACGTGGTGGCGCTGGACTCGCGGGGGCACGGTGACAGCGCCCGCTCGCCCGATGCCGACTACGAGATCGAGACGTTGACGGGCGACGTCCTGCGGGTGCTGGAGGTGATCGGCCGGCCGGTGACGATCATCGGGGCGAGCATGGGCGGGCTGACCGGCATTCTCGCCGCGCACCGGGCCGGGCCCGCGAAAGTGACCCGATTGGTGCTCGTCGACGTGGTGCCCCGCTTCGAGAAAGGCGGCAGCGCCCGCATCCGCGATTTCATGTTCAGTGGCCTCGACGGTTTCGAGTCGCTGGAGCAGGCCGCCGACGCCGTCGCCGCTTACCTGCCGTACCGGAGCAAGCCACGCAGCCCCGAGGGGCTGAAGAAGAACCTGCGCCTGCGCGACGGCCGCTGGTATTGGCACTGGGACCCGGCGTTCATGACCAAGCCCGGTGACGATCCCGAACTGCGCACCGAGAGCTTCGAGCAGGCCGCCAAGAACTTGCGGATTCCCGTCTTGCTGATCCGCGGCAAGCTGTCCGACGTGGTGAGCCCCGAGGGCGTCCGGCACTTCCTGGCCACCGTGCCGCGCGCGGAGTTCGTCGAGCTGTCCAACGCCGGGCACACCGCGGCCGGCGACGACAACGACGCGTTCAGCGACGCCGTGGTGAAATTCGTCAAACGCCACTGACCGGCTTGGTCAAACGCGGTTAGTTCGCCGGCTTCTCCGCGTGCCCGCCGAATTGCTTGCGCATCGCCGAAAGCGCCTTGTTCGCGAAGTCATCGAGCGAACGCGAGGCGAAGCGGGACTGCAACGCGGTGGTCAGCACCGGCGAGGGGACTCCCTCGTCGATCGCCGCGATGGAGGTCCAGCGGCCCTCGCCCGAGTCCGAGACGCGCCCGGAGAATTCCTTCAGCTCCGGGGATTCGTGCAGCGCGATCGCCGTCAGATCCAATAGCCAGGAACCGATGACGCTGCCGCGCCGCCACACCTCGGCGACCTCGGGGATGTCGATGTCGTACTGGTAGAACTCCGGGTTGGACAGCGGCGCCGTCTCGGCGTCACCTTCCTGGACGTGCTTGCCGATGTCGGCGTTGCGCAAGATGTTCAGCCCCTCGGCGAGCGAAGCCATCATCCCGTACTCGATGCCGTTGTGCACCATCTTCACGAAGTGCCCGGCACCGGCCGGCCCGCAATGCAAGTAACCCTGCTCCGAGGTCGCGACCTCGCCGTCGCGGCCCGGTGTGCGCGGGGCCGCGTCGACGCCCGGTGCGACGGTGGCGAAGATCGGTTCGGCGTGTGCGAACGCCTCGTCGTCGCCGCCGATCATCAGGCAGTAACCGCGTTCGCGGCCCCACACCCCGCCGCTGGTGCCGCAATCCAGGAAATGAATTCCCTTCTCCGACAGCGTCTTTGCGTGGCGGATGTCGTCGCGATAATAAGAGTTCCCGCCGTCGATGACGATGTCGCCGGACTCGAGTGTCTTGGCCAACTCGTCGATCACCCCCGTGGTGATCGTCCCGGCCGGGACCATCACCCACACGACGCGCGGCGCCGTCAGCTTCTCGGCGAGCTCGTGCAGCGAGGACACCCCCGTGGTCTTGTCCTCCCCCGCCATTGCCTCGACCGCGTCGGGGTTGTGGTCGTATACCACGCATTCATGTCCGCCCGTGACCACGCGGCGGACGATGTTGGCGCCCATCCGGCCGAGGCCGATCATCCCAAGCTGCATCGTGTCTCTAGTCTCCTTAACTATTTGGTGGGCGTGCTGTGCGGCAGCCACGGCTCCTGCCAGGTGTGGTGACCACGCACCAGCTTCGCCGCGGCCTCGGGTCCCCAAGAGCCTTGGTCGTATGCGTGGATTCGACCCGGCTTGTCCAGCACCGGCTGCACGATGCGCCACGTCTCCTCGATGGCGTCCTCACGGGCGAACAGCTGGCGATCTCCATTGAACGCGGCGTAGAGCAGCCGTTCGTAGGGGCGTACCGGTTCGCCGAGATCCTCGGCGAACGAGGAGTCCAGGTGGACGTCGTGCCACGAGTCGCCGAGTTGGGCGGACAACTGCAACCGCATCCCGGGGTCGGGGTCGATGCGCAGCACGATCTGGTTGGGGCCGGGTGGCCGCCGGTTGGGCAGGAACGAAAAGCCGGGAACGTGGTGGAGGAACATCCGGACCTCGGTGACCTTCTCCGGCAGTGCCTTGCCGGCGCGCAGGAAGATCGGCACTCCAGCCCAGCGCCAGTTGTCGATCTCGGTCCGCAGCGCGATATAGGTCTCGGTGGTGGAATCCTTTGCCACTCCGGGGACTTCGGTATAGCCGCGGTACTGGCCGCGAATGCAGCGTTGCGGGTCCAGCGAGGGCATCGCCCGGAAGACTTCGGCCTTCTTGTCGTTCAGGTCGTCGTCGCCGGCGCCGACCGGGGGCTCCATGGCGACCAGCGCGAGCACCTGCAGCAGATGGTTTTGCACGACGTCGCGAAGTGCGCCCACCGCGTCGTAGAACTTGCCGCGGTCCTCGATCCCGAAGTCTTCGGCCATGGTGATGTGGATCTCGGAAATGCTCTCGCGGTCCCACAGCTTGGCCAGGGCGTTGTTGGCGAATCGCAGGTACTGCAGTTCCTCAACGGGTTGTTTGCCCAAAAAGTGGTCCACACGCAGGATTTGGTCTTCGTCGAGCACCGCACGCAGCCGGGCGTTGAGGTCGCGCGCCGACTCCAGGTCATGGCCGAACGGCTTCTCTATCGCCACCCGCGCCCGCTCCAGCAGGTCGGCCTTCGCCAGGTTCTCCACGATGGGCGCGAACAACGACGGCGGCATCTCGAGGTAGTAGAGCGGATGGGAGTCCGAGCCGATCTCCCCGGCGAGCTGCGTGTAGAGATTGGCGTCGGTGACGTCGCCGTGCAGGTAGGACAGCCGGCCGGCCAGCCGGTCGAACACCGCGTCGTCGAACTTCTCGCCCGATTTCTTGATGGCCTCCCGCGCCAGGTCCACCAGCTGCTCGGTCGTGATGTCGTCGCTGGCCACACCGACGATGGGGTGGTTCAGCTCGTCGCGTCGCTCGAGCCGGTACAGCGCCCGAAACGTCATCTTGCGCGCCAGGTCGCCGGTGATTCCGAAGATCACCAGCAGGTCAGATGAATAACTGTCGCCGTCGGCCAAAACCGCTCCTCCCGGAAGTCACCTAATCAACACCCCTGAGATCACTACCCGCGGCCGGCAAACCCAACCCTAGACACTGCTCACAGGGCCGACAACCAAAGCGGACCGCAGCCTTGCAAGGATGACCGACATGGGTGACGCGCTGCATGTCTCGGTCTACATTCTGGCCGGGGTCGCTGCGGTCGAGGCCGGCGGGTTGGTCGTACTGTGGCAGCTGCTGGCGCGCACCCACCGGGAGCTCGACGAGCTGCGCCAGCGAAACGACGCCCGCAACTGGTTGCTGTCGGGCGGTCGCGAAGCCGTGAAAACGGTATGGAACACCGCCAACCTGATGCGCAAGGAGGGCTTCGGCGCCGCCGTGCGCAGCTCGATCGAGGACCTCGCGGACTGGGCCGAAGTCGAGCGACCCGACCTTGCCCGGGTCACCCCGGACGGCCGGGTGGTGATCCTGTTCTCCGACATCGAGGAATCCACCGCGCTCAACGAGCGGATCGGCGATCGGGCCTGGGTCAAACTGATCAGCGCACACGACAAGCTGGTCTCGGATCTCGTGCAGCGGCGGTCCGGCCATGTGGTGAAGAGTCAGGGTGACGGATTCATGATCGCCTTCGCTCGCGCCGAACAGGCGGTGCGATGTGGTATCGACCTGCAGCGCGCGTTGCGCAGGGACGCAAACCGCAAGCGGCACGACGAGATTCGCGTTCGCATCGGCATACACATGGGCCGCTCGGTGCGCCGCGGTGATGATCTGTTCGGCCGCAACGTCGCCATGGCGGCGCGGGTTGCGGCACAGGCCACCGGTGGCGAGATACTGGTGAGTCAGCCGGTGCGGGACGCGCTTTCCGACTCCGACGACATCCGGTTCGACGGCGGCCGCGACGTCGAGCTGAAGGGTTTTTCGGGCACCTACCGGTTGTTCGCCGTTGAGCCCTCGGCCGATCCGGGCTGAAGGCCTCCCCCGTCGTATTCGGCCAACCGCTGATGCAGCCGATCCCGGACCTCGTCGGCGGTGTACGCACGCCGCTTGCGCTGGTCGCGAACCACCAGCGCGCCGCCGGCGACGACGCCGGCGGCACCGGCCAGCCCCAGCCACTTCCACACACTGCGCATGACACCAGGCTATGCGGAGTCCCCGTCGTCGTGCGCTGGTTGTGATTGACTTGTGTGCCCGCAACGCACGGCACCGCGACGTGCAACCGGGCACATGACGACGACGAGATCGGCGAAAACTGCAGCGGCGAACGGGCTTACACGAAGATGCTCACCCTGAACCAAGCGCTCGAGGAAACGCGGACCGGCGACCTTTGGCTGTTTCGCGGCGGTTCGGGACCCGACCGCGCCATCCAGACGTTGACGAACAGCCCGGTGAACCACGTGGGCATGACGGTGGCCATTGACGATTTACCGCCGCTGATCTGGCACGCCGAACTGGGTGACAAGCTCGTCGACCTGTGGACGGGAACGAATCACCGTGGCGTGCAACTCAACGATCTGCAGCAATCCGTCTTGCAGTGGACCCAGCGCTACGGTCAGCGGTGCTGGCTGCGCCAGTTGACTCCGCCGGCCGACCGCGAGCAAGAGAACAAGCTGCTGCGCGTCATCGCCCGCATGGACGGCACCGCGTTCCCGACCACCATGCGCTTGACGGGGCGGTGGCTGCGCGGCCGGCTGCCGAACGCCTACGACTGGACGCGCGGAATCCCGCTCGTGGACAAGAAGGTTCGAGAGTCGACACAGCGACGTAAGGAGCGTCAGCGCCTCGGGCTGGAAGCGGCCTACTGCGCGGAAACGGTGGCCATCACCTACGAGGAGATGGGCTTGATGAGCACGGAGAAGTACTCGAACTGGTTCGACCCGGGCTCGTTCTGGAGCGGCGACAGTCTGCCGCTCGCACCGGGCTATGCGCTGGGCGGCGAAATCGAGATCGTGGTCGGCTAGCGCAGGGTCAGCCGACGGCCATCTCGCCCATCTCCGACCAGCCCGTGCCATCGATCGTCTGGCTGATGATCTTGGGCGTGGACTTCAGCGCCTGCGGGAGCTCTTGCATCGCCCGGTGAAAGTGATCGCTGTTGACGTGCGCGCCGCCCGCATCACCATCCCGGAACGCCTCCACCAGGACGTACTCCGCCGGGTCGTCCAGGCTGCGTGACCACTCGAACCACAGGTTGCCTTCCTCGGCGCGAGTCGCCGCGGTGAACGCGGCGACGAGTCCAGGCCACCGGTCGGTCCACTCGGGTTTGGTTTCGAACTTGACGACGATGAAGATCATTGCGGCCCCGCCTAGATTCGCTGCTTCCGGTGCGCCCGCCCGATCGCCGCGGGCAGCGCCAGCTTATCCGGCCGTGGATTCCACCGCGGCCGTCGCGGCGGCTCGACACCGGATGCGATTTTCCGTCGACGATAACCACAGCAAAGTGTGCTCATACGTCACAAAGGACGCACGAGCACACTTTCGCCGCGACACGCACTTCCGTCACTTTGGCGCCGTAGTGTCGTAGGTCACACGGAGACGGATACCGGCATCATTTCACTATTCGCCGACGCAGCGGATGGCCCTGTCCGATCGTCAGAAGAAATAATCCGAACTCCCGACGCCGGCGTTTCATTTGTCGTTAATTCGTAATTACCACGTCGCCGGGCAAAGGTAACTCAGGACTCGACGGTTCCGGCATCGGGGGTGCCGGGGCATCGACCAGAATGGCCGTCGCTTCCGGCGGCGGCAGAGGAGCATCCGGCGGTGGCGGAGGAGCATCCGGGGGCGGGGGCGGGGCATCCGGCGGCGGCGCAAGAGCGTCCGGCGGCAGCGGCAAAGCGTCCGGCGGCGGCGCTCCACCATCCTCCGGCGCCATCGGAAGGAACATGTGATGCGTGAATCCTGCCTGGTAGGCGCCGGGGCCGCCGACGTGCACACCGCCGCGCTCACCACTGGCCACTGAGGTTCCGTCGGGCAGCGTCACCGCGGTGTGGCCACCGTTCCAGCCAATGACCAAGGCGTTGGGCGCGGTCCCATATTGGAACCCACGCGCCAGCAGCGCGGCTTCTTCGTTTCCGGTATTAAATCGATCCCCATAAACTGGCCTATCAGTCGCTGCATTCGCAATCCACGAAGCAAGTCCCGAACAATCAGTCCCAGCGGGAGAATCCCCACCCGCAATATATGGGGTGCCGGAGACCTGGCTGATCAACGACATCAATGTTGCAATAACGACCATGGGCAGCGAGGCTAGCAATAACATTTATTGCGAACCAAAATTTGTGGCGCAGGTCATTCGGTAAACCGGTAATGACCTACGCCGCAGCTAAAGCAAATTTATTACACACGGGTATATTTTTGGCGGCGAATTACCTGCGTTTTAGACCGGTCGCGCCGATCGGCGACCCGATCCTTTCTGCCGCCAGCCATTCGATCCGCCAAACGCCATCGATCCGAGGCCACCTGCCCGCGAGCGGCGGTGTTGTCTCAGATGGGAGTCCATATTCCGTTGTTCCAGATGCCCCAATCGGCGTCAGTCGGGTTCCACATCATTTGAGCCCCGGGCGCCCACGCCGGTTGGGGCGGCTGCGGCGGCGCCCACGCCGGCGGGGGTCCCCAGGGCCCCCAGCCCGCCGGGCCGGTCGGACCGCCCGGGTGTTGCCAGTCGTGGCACCGATTCCAGTCCCAGTCCAAGACATTGCCCCACGCCGGGTTCCACGAATCGCCCGGGCACCAATGGCCGGTGGGGGCCGGTGCCGCCTGCGCGACGGAGCCGCCGGCCAGCCCCAAAGCCGACAGTGCCAGCCCGCCACCCACCAGCACGCTCGTAGACCGCCGTAGCCACGGTCCCGGTCGTTTGACACTCGTCATCTCCCAAGGATTTCCCTGGACCGGGCTCCGGGCAAGTGGTGATTCGGATTGTCCGGAACGTCTAGGTCGCCGTACGACGATCCCTTCCTTCGCCGGCTACCTAGAGGTTGAAGCGGACTTCGACCGCATCGCGCGTCGAACAACCGGGGCCCCGTCGAGACGTTGAATCGGAGTGGGTCGACAGCGTCATCGTGTGTCCACGAGCCGCTTCACGTCGGAAGCCGGCCATGCCCCACCGACGTGCGTACCGCCGCGCCCGGTCATCGGGCCGGCAACGCGACGCCCGGCACCGTGTCCGCCAGGTCCGGTCGACTCTTGGCGAAACCCCGAATCGCGCGACAGAACGGCCACAGGCCAACGACATCAACGGTCGTGAGCGAGCACCTCGGTAACAACGCCCAGCGCCTCGTAGGTAGACCGTGCACGTGCGTCCCGAGTGACCAAAACGGCACCGTGTTCGCGAGCAGCCAACGCAACCAACCCGTCGTACGTCGCACCACCGGCAATCCCTCGTCGGGCGAACTCTCGATGGGCCGAACGCGAGGAACGCGCACCGAGCTGCAGCGGCGCGGCGAAGTTCGCATCGATCAACGCCACCGCATCGGAAGCATCGACGCGCGCATCGCCAGGCAATCGGGTCAGAACCGAATACGTTTCCGCCAAAGCATGCCCACAAAGACCCAGGGTTCGACTCTTCGCCCACGCAGCGACCAACGCGTGGTGTCGGTGCGAGGTCATCAGCAGTGGTATCGCGACACTGGTGTCGACCGCGGTGACAGGCACGGCCGTCAACGTCGCCCTGAGTCGATCAGAGCGAACATCATCTCGTCGGTGATTTCGGTGTCTGCGCGAGCTACCAAGCGCCCGTTTGCATCCCGCTCAATCCGAGCAGTTCTGCCACCGGGGGTGATCTGCAATCCGCCCCCATATGCCGAGATGTCGACCTTCGCGCCAGGAGTCAGCCCCAGCGCGTCGCGCAGTTGCTTAGGCAGGACGATACGGCCACCGGAATCAATGACAGCCTCCATGGGAATAGCCTACCAATGAAATCCCATTCACACCGTCAGCGTCGACCTGCTTTACGAGCAACACGATGAGCTGATGACCCGTCCGCATTCGTTCCAGCCACCGCTGGAATCCAGGGCGCCGATCGCGTGCACATCCGCCACGCTCGACGTAGCCGGCTACCCCTAGACGTTGAACCGGAACTCCACCACGTCACCGTCGGTCATGACGTAGTCCTTGCCTTCCATGCGGACCTTGCCGGCTGCCTTGGCCGCCGCCATCGACCCCGCGGCGACCAGGTCGTCAAAGGAGACGATTTCGGCCTTGATGAAACCCTTTTCGAAGTCGGTGTGGATCACCCCGGCGGCCTTGGGCGCGGTATCGCCCCGGTGAATCACCCACGCGCGCGCCTCTTTTGGGCCCGCCGTCAGGTAGGTCTGCAACTTGAGGGTGTGAAAACCAGCCCGCGCCAACGCATCCAGTCCACGCTCGGTTTGCCCGATGGACTCTAAAAGTTCGGCGGCCGACTCGTCGTCCAGCTCTTGCAGCTCAGCCTCGATCTTCGCGTCCAGGAACACCGCGTCGGCGGGTGCGACCAGCGCGCACAGCTCGGCCTTCCGGGCATCGTCGGTCAGCACGGACTCGTCGGCGTTGAACACGTACAGAAAAGGCTTGGTGGTCATCAGATTCAGCTCGCGCAGCAATGCCGCGTCGACACCGGCCGCGAACAGCGTCTTACCCGAGTCCAGCACCGCCTGCGCGGCGACGGCCGCCTCATGCACGGGCTTGCGCTCCTTGTTGTTGCGGGCTTCCTTCTCCAGCCGCGGTACGGCCTTCTCCAGGGTCTGCATGTCAGCGAGGATCAGCTCGGTCTCGATCACCTCGATGTCGGAGCTCGGATCGACCTTGCCGTCGACGTGCACGACGTCGTCGTCGGTGAACACCCGCACCACCTGGCAGATCGCGTCACACTCGCGGATGTTGGCCAGGAACTTGTTGCCCAGCCCGGCGCCCTCGGAGGCGCCCTTGACGATTCCGGCGATGTCGACGAACGTGACCGGCGCCGGCACGATCTTCTCGGAACCGAACATCTCCGCCAGCTTGTCCAGCCGCGGATCGGGTAGCGGAACGACGCCCTCGTTGGGTTCGATCGTCGCGAACGGATAGTTGGCCGCCACCACGTTGTTCCGGGTCAGCGCGTTGAACAAGGTCGACTTGCCGACGTTCGGCAGGCCGACTATTCCGAGGCTCAGGCTCACAGGGAGCCAAGTCTAGGGGTCACGGCGGCGCCGGACGATCGGGACCATCGCGCGAGCGATCGTGCGCGAGAACGGGGCACGCCAAGCGACCCCTGGGAGGTATTTACGGGCCTTTTGGCCCATTCCCGGTACGGTCTACATGTGTCAGCACAGCGGGCCAGTGCGACGGTGGACAGTGCCCACCGTTCGATCCACCCAAACATCCCAGGCGCCCCCTGGTACGCAGCCCTGCTCATCGCCGTCACCGCGACAGCCATCGGCTACGGAATCGACGCTGGTCACAAGGAACTGACCCACGTCTTCGCGGGCTTCTATATAGCGGGTTGCGTGGCGGCGGTGCTCGCGGTGCGCCAGGACGGCATCTTCACCACGATCATCCAGCCGCCACTGATCCTTTTCTGCGCGGTGCCCGGCGCCTACTGGCTGTTCCACGACGCCAAAATCGGCCGCCTCAAAGACCTGCTGATCAGCTGCGGCTATCCGCTGATCGAGCGCTTCCCGCTGATGCTGGGCACCGCCGGCGCCGTGCTGGCGATCGGACTGGTCCGCTGGTATTTCGGAAGCGCCAAGGGCGCCACCACGGCGGGCACCTCCGCCGGTGCCACCAGCGTCGACGTCAAGTCCTTCTTCAGCAACATCGGCGCCAAACTGCAGTCGGCGCTGCAGCCCGACGCCGACGCCGACGACACCGACGAGGCCCCCGAGGGGCGCCGCGGGCGGACGTCGGGCTCGTCGGCGAGGGCCCGCCGAACGGCGCGTGACGGTCGCTCGTCCACGCGATCCACGCGCAGCTCCCGGCACGCGCGACCGCCCCTGGACGACGAATCGCCCGAGCGGCCCGAGCGGCCACGGCGCAGCAGCAGCCGCCGAAACCCGACGTCGTCGCGCGAATACGACGCCGCGGAACCACCCCGCCGGTCACGCCGCCGGCCCAGGCCGGAGGGCGACCCGGAGCCGCGGGAGCCGCGCCGCGAGCCACGCGCCCGCCGCAATCCCTACGAGCGGCCGTACGACCGGCCCGCGCCGCGCAGCAGCCGTTTCGACGGCTTTGAGTCCTTCGGCGACAGGTACGACCCCCCGAGCGGGCCCGAGAACTCGGGCCGCTCCGAAAACCGCTACGACAGCCGCGAGCCCTACGAGCCGCGGCGCCGGCGGCCGCCATCGACCGGGAACAATGGGACGCATCACCCCATCCCCCAGGTCCGTTACCGCGGCGGCGGCACCCAGGACCAGCCGCGCGAGCCGCACTCCGAGCGCCGGAGTCGCTCACGCACACCGGGACGCGCGCACGGACGGCCCCCGGCGGAATCCTGGGAATACGACGTCTGAGGAGCTCAGCGAGCTGACCGGATCTCGCGCGGCAGCGCGAACACGAGGGTCTCCTGCGCCGTAGTGACCGGTTGCACCATCTCGAAGCCGCACTCGGCGAGCCGCTCCAGCACGCCTTGCACCAAGACCTCGGGAACCGACGCCCCGGACGTGACACCCACCGTGGTGACGCCGTCAAGCCATGTCGGGTCGATGTCGTCGGCCCAATCGACCAGGTGGGCGGCGGCGGCCCCGCCACCCAGCGCCACTTCGACCAGCCGCACCGAATTCGACGAATTGCGGGACCCGACGACGATCACCAGCTCGCACTCCGGCGCCATCGCCTTGACCGCGACCTGCCGGTTCTGGGTCGCATAGCAGATGTCGTCGCTGGGTGGATCCTGCAGCTTCGGGAATCGTTGCCGCAGCCGCTCGACGATTTCCATCGTCTCATCGACGGACAACGTGGTCTGCGAAAGCCACACCACCTTGTCCTCGTCGCGGACCGTCACGTGGTCCACGGCGGCGACGCCGTCGACCAGCTGCACATGGTCGGGCGCCTCCCCGGCGGTGCCGACGACCTCCTCGTGGCCCTCGTGGCCGATGAGCAGGATGTCGTAGTCGTTGCGGGCGAATCGTCGAGCCTCGTTGTGCACCTTGGTCACCAGGGGGCAGGTGGCGTCGATGGTGCGCAGATTACGGTCGGCGGCCGCTGCGTGCACCGAGGGTGCGACACCGTGCGCGGAGAACACCACGATGGCGCCTTCGGGCACCTCGTCGGTCTCCTTGACGAACACCGCACCGGCCTTTTCCAGCGTGCTGACCACGTGCCGGTTGTGCACGATCTCGTGACGCACATAGACCGGCGGTCCGTGCTTTTCCAACGCGCGCTCCACGGTCTCCACGGCCCTGTCCACGCCCGCGCAGTAACCGCGCGGCTCGGCCAGGAGCACGCGTTTGCGCGTCGGGGGGACGGCTACCGAGCCGGATGCGCCAGGAATCCCCATGTCGACAGTCGAAGGCATGTCCTCCAGGGTACGTTCTGCCGACACGGGGCTGCCAGCTCGCACCGACGGGCTTGGAGTTAGCCGCCGCTTAAGGCAATCTTGGACCCATGGCTACTGCACCGTATGGGGTTCGGCTGCTGGTCGGCGCGGCGACAGTCGCCGTTGAGGAGACCGTCAGGCTGCCGAAAACCATCCTGATGTACCCGATGACACTGGCCAGTCAGGCGGCGCACATCGTGATGCGCTTCCAGCAGAACCTCGCCGAGCTGGTGATCAAGGGGGACAGCACCCTCGAGTCGATTTTCCCGCCCAAGGACGAGCAGCCGGAATGGGCGACCTTCGACGAGGACGTGGATGACGGCATCGACGGGGCTTACGCCGCTCTGCCCGACAGCAGCGAGGGCGAGCGCAGGGCCGAGGGACGGTTCGCGCTGTACTCGGTGGCCGACGCGCACGAAGACGCCAGCGCACTGACCAAACCCGCCCGCCCATCCAAAAAGCCGGCGGCCAATGCATCGGTATCCCAGCCGGCGGTGGCCAGCGAACTGGACTACGCGGTGCTGACGCTGGCCCAGCTGCGGGCCCGTCTGCAATCGCTGAGCGTGGACGAACTCGAAGCCCTGCTGGCCTACGAGCAGGCGACCAAGGGCCGCGCGCCGTTCCAGACGCTGCTCGCCAACAGGATCACCCGCGCGAACGCGAAGTGACCCGAGCCGCTACTTCCGAACCGAACTCCGCCGAGAACCCTTTTCCGGTGCGCGCGGTGGCAATCCGGGTCGCGGGCTGGATCGACAAACTGGGCACCGTCTGGGTGGAGGGTCAACTCGCCCAGGTCTCGATGCGGCCCGACGCCAAAACGGTGTTCATGGTGCTGCGCGATCCGGCGGCCGACATGTCGCTGACCGTGACGTGCCCGCGCGATTTGGTACTGAACGCGCCGGTGCAGCTGGCCGAGGGTACGCAGGTGGTGGTGCGCGGCAAGCCATCGTTTTACACGGGCCGCGGCACATTTTCGTTGCGGCTCAGCGAGATTCGGGCGGTGGGGGTCGGTGAACTGCTGGCACGCATCGATCGGCTGCGCAGGCTGTTGGACGCCGAAGGGCTTTTCGATCTCCGACTCAAGCGACCAATCCCCTTCCTGCCCAACATGATCGGCCTGATCACCGGCCGGGCCAGCGCGGCCGAACGCGACGTGACAACCGTGGCGGCCGGTCGCTGGCCCGCGGCGCGTTTCGCGGTGCGCAATACGGCGGTCCAGGGGCCGGGCGCGGTTGCGCAGATCGTCGACGCGCTACGTGAGCTCGATCGCGACGCCGACGTCGACGTCATCGTCCTCGCCCGTGGCGGGGGCAGCGTCGAGGACCTGTTGCCGTTCTCCGACGAGACACTGTGCCGCGCGATCGCGGCGTGCCGCACCCCGGTGATCAGCGCGGTCGGTCACGAACCCGACAACCCGCTGTGCGATCTGGTCGCCGATTTGCGTGCGGCCACCCCCACCGACGCGGCCAAGAAGGTGGTTCCCGATACCGCGGCCGAGCAGCGGCTGATCGACGACCTGCGCCGGCGCAGCGCGCAGGCGCTGCGCAACTGGGTATCTCGCGAACAACGGGCGCTTTCCCAGATACGCAGCCGCCCGGTGCTGGCCGAGCCGCTGACGGCGTTGACGGCGCGCGCCGAGGAGATTCACCGCGCGCGATCGGCGATTCGCCGCGACGTCACTCGGCTGGCCGCCACCGAAACCGAACGGATCGGCCACCTGAGCGCGCGGCTGGCGACGTTGGGGCCGGCGGCCACACTGGCGCGGGGCTACGCGGTCGTGCAAACGGTCGGCCCCGCCGAGAGCCAGGTGATGCGTTCGGTCGACGACGCGCCGGCGGGCACCCGGTTGCGGGTGCGGGTGGCCGACGGCGCCGTGGCCGCGCTCAGCGAAGGACCGGCCGATGGCGCGTAAAAACGACGGCGGGGGCAGCTCGGCCAGCCCGGAGGAGACCGAATCCATTACACCTATTAGTCACCTGGGCTATGAAGCGTGCCGCGACGAACTGATCGAGGTCGTGCGCCTGCTGGAGCAGGGCGGGTTGGACCTGGATGCGTCGCTGCAGCTATGGGAAAGAGGCGAACAGCTCGCTAAACGCTGCGAAGAACACTTAGCTGGCGCACGCAAGCGGATCGAGGATGCGCTCGCGGCGGGCGACGTCGAGAACGCCTGAATCGCGTCGTATCGGAGGGCTCAGTTGAAGGATTTTTTCCAAACTGGAACACGTTTCAGTTATGATTTCACGCATGGGTGATGCATCACTGACGGTTGAACTCGGCCGCGTCCTGGTCACCGGGGGTTCCGGATTCGTCGGCGCCAACCTGGTGACCACCCTGCTCGACCGCGG
This sequence comes from Mycobacterium sp., assembly GCF_004298145.1. Classification (GTDB taxonomy): domain Bacteria; phylum Actinomycetota; class Actinomycetes; order Mycobacteriales; family Mycobacteriaceae; genus Mycobacterium. The sequence continues at coordinate 52,652 of NZ_SCRH01000058.1, read as the reverse complement.
GTATCGGGTCCGCTCGTTCGACCGCGTCCCGTCTCCGCTGCCGCAGCATCCGCAGCTGGAGGTGCTGCAGGGGGACGTCACCGACGCGGCCGTGTGCGCCCAAGCGGTCGAGGGCATCGACACGGTCTTCCACACCGCCGCGATCATCGACCTGATGGGTGGCGCGTCGGTGACCGAGGAGTACCGGCAGCGCAGCTTCGCGGTCAACGTCGGGGGCACCGAGAACCTGGTCCGCGCCGGGCAGGCGGCCGGGGTACAGCGCTTCGTCTACACCTCGTCGAACAGCGTCGTGATGGGCGGCCAGAACATCGCCGGCGGTGACGAGACGCTGCCCTACACCGGCCGGTTCAACGATCTCTACACCGAGACCAAAGTGATCGCCGAGCGATTCGTACTGGGCCACAACGACTCCCCGAATGGTGGGGCCGGCCTGCTGACGTGTGCGATCCGGCCCAGCGGCATTTGGGGCCGGGGCGACCAGACGATGTTCCGCAAGCTGTTCGAAAGCGTGATCGCCGGTCACGTCAAGGTGTTGATCGGCCGGAAATCGGCCCGGTTGGACAACTCCTACGTGCACAACCTGATTCACGGTTTCATCCTGGCGGCCCAGCACCTGGCGCCGGGCGGCACAGCACCCGGTCAGGCGTATTTCGTCAACGACGCCGAGCCGATCAACATGTTCGAGTTCGCCCGGCCGGTGATCGAAGCCTGCGGCGAGAATTGGCCCCGGGTCCGGGTGAACGGACCGATTGTGCGCGCGGCGATGACGGGTTGGCAGCGGCTGCATTTCCGGTTCGGGATACCGGCGCCACTGCTCGAGCCGCTCGCCGTCGAGCGGCTGTATCTGGACAACTTCTTCTCGATCGCCAAGGCGTCTCGCGATCTTGGTTATCGGCCCCTGTTCACTACGGAGCAGGCGCTGTCGGAATGCCTGCCGTACTACGTCGGCATGTTCGAGCAGATGAAGCGAGAAATGGTGACGTCCACGGCATCCGTCTAGCGGAAGCTCACCATCTCGCTGCCCCATGCGGCGCGGATGTTCGCGTCGACGTCATGCGCGAGGGCGTCATTTTTGTCGATGACCAGGCAGGCACGATCGTTCGCCCGGTACGGCGACCATTCCGGCTCGCCGGCGGGGCCCGCGGGCTTGGCGTGCGCGGCGAAGTTGATCCATCGGGTACGCACCCTCTTGGATACCGCCTTGGCGGTTCTGGTGCCACCGAGCTTCAGCGTGGGATCCTTGGGGGCACCGAGATTGCCCCAGACGTACGGCAATTCGGTGGCATGCGCGGCCCTGACCATCAGCAGTTTCAACAACGGGGTCGAGTAATCGAATCGGTACAGGTACACCGGCGCCACGCGGCTGTGCCCTTCCGCGAGCCACACCGACGGCATCCGGAAGCCGACGTCGGTCGCGATGCTCAAACTCCTTGCCTTGCGCCGCAACCGCGAATATGCCGAGCCGATCTCGTCCTGGGTGGGCAACTGCAAATCGGGTTGTTCGGCGGCGATCTGGTTGAACATCGACGTGATCGCGCTCGGGGTGATCGGCATCAGCGGCGAGCGCATCAGCCGGAAGAGTGCCGCCTCGTGTTTGTTGGTGCCGATGATGAGCGGGACCGGATGGGTGCGGCCCCCTTGCGCCAGCTTGACCGGATAGTCGCCCAGCACGTCACCGTCGACGATCGGCACGAACGCCAGCGTTCCCGGATTGCGCACCGGCACTTCGTCGAACACCTCTTGCGAGGCGGCCAGTATCCCCGCCATCGGCATGTCGACCAGCCGTTGCGACTGGAACGGGGCGATTCCCAGCTTGTCAAGGAAGGCTTCGGCAACCCGGTGCGCACGGTCGCGGTCGTACACCGAGGTGGCCGGCGAGCTCTGCGCGATCGCGCCGGTGAACAAGCCCGTTGCCGCCGGGCTGGCCAGCAGCGTGGTGACGATCCCCGCCCCGGCGGATTCACCGAACAGCGTCACCCGTTGCGGATCGCCGCCGAAGGTAGCGACGTTGTCGCGCACCCACTCCAATGCCGCCAGCGCGTCGCGCAGCCCGACGTTCGAGTCGAAATGTCGCCCCGCGGTGTCGAACGACGACAGGTCGAGGAAGCCGAGCACCCCGAGCCGATAGTTGACCGTCACCACGACGACATCGCCGTGGCCGACCAACCTGCGGCCGTCATAGAGGGTCTGGCTGCTCGACCCCAGGACGTAGGCACCGCCGTGCAGCCAGACCAGCACCGGTTTGGCGTCACCGGGCCGGGTGTCACAGGATGCCCAGACGTTGAGTCGCAAGCAGTCCTCGCCCTGCGGCGCACCCAAATCCAGTGGCATGTTGGGAAATACCGGTTGTGGGCAGGCGGGTCCGAACGCGGTGGCGTCGGCGACACCAGTCCAGCGCTCGGGCGGTTGCGGCGCCCGGAAACGTAGGTCGCCCACCGGGGCCGCCGCGTATCGAATGCCCTTCCACACCCTGACGCGGCCCTCGTCGACGCCACGGACGGGGCCGTAGCAGGTTTCCACCACCAGGTCGTCGGTCGCCATGCGGGGCTTCCTAGGTGAGCCGCTCGGTGAGAAATTCGACTACCCGTTTGCGGGCCTCGTAGGCGGGCTGGCCGTCGACCTCGCGGACCTCATCGGTGAGCACCGAATGCGCCATCTTGCCGAAGCCGTGTTCATTGCCCGGGCTCGAATCGATGTCGATGACCTCGAACGCGTCGCCCAGGCGCTCCTTGAGGGTCGCGAACCGTTCGCCGGGCGCCATCTTGTCCTCGCTGAACCGCAATCCCATGGCGCACAAGCCGTCGTTGGCGCAGCGGTCGGCCACGGTGGTCAGCTCGGACTCGCTCAAGCCTGGGTCGCGGCGCCGCGCGGCGCCGAGCGGGAACGGGACCGATGGCTGAGAAAGCACCGGCGCCAGCACGCTGTCGTCGACCGCGGCCGCCAACGCGAATCCGCCGGTGAAACACTGGCCGATCACGCCGACACCTCTACCCGGCGTGCAGGCATTGAGGTCACGCGCCAGCGCACGCAGGAACCCCGCCACCGGTCGCTGCTTATTCAGCGCCAACGCCGCGAATTCCCTTGTCACGCAGGCTCGTCCGATGGCACCGATGAGGTAACCGGCCGTCTTGGCCCTGCCCGGATCACCGAACAATGACGGCATGGCGACGGTGAAACCGTTGTCCACCAGGTGATTACCCAGCCCCAGCACGCCGGGGTGGATGCCGGGGATCTCGGGGATCAGCACCACGCCGGGGCCGGCGCCCTTGCGGTAGACGTCGTGGGTATAGCCGCCGCCGCTGAACGGCGCCGCCGACCATCCGGACAGATCGGCCTCTGGTGCGCTCACACGAGTCCCCTCCTATCGGCTTGCCGGCAACGGCGGTTGCGACTGCGTCGCCGACGCCAGCGTACGAAACTGATCGCTGTTTCCGGCGCCGGTTATCGCAATCTGTGTGGCGCCTCCCGGGCCGCTGAGCCGGGTCGTCCACACCGCCTCGGCATCCGCGCCGCTTTGGCCGGAACCCTGATAGACGACCCAATTGGTCCCGTCGACGTCGACCGCACCGGTCGGGTACGCCGACGGATGAATCGAATTGATCAGTTTGTCCTCGTCGGCGTTGCTCTGGGTCAGGCTCAGATACATTCCGCTCGGACTGATGTAGCCGACCATCGACGTTTGCGCGTTCAGGCGTTGACCGGTCGAGGGGTCGGTTCGCCCGTTGGGGATACCGCCACGGTGCCCGGAGTTGGCCTGCCAGCCGTGGGGCAGCTGCGGTTGGCGGATAGGAAAGCCGAACGTCGACGCGTCCGCCCGCAGGGCCGTCGCCGCGTCATAGGACGGGACGGCGCCCTGGTGGTTGCCCACCTGAAACGAACACATGCCCAGCAGGCCGGCCAGCACCACGCAGCCGATTACCAGCGGAATCAGGGACCAGAACATGTCCCGGCCGTCCTGCAGCAGCCGCGGCTTCGCCGGCCTGGGAGCGGGCCCGGCGGCCGGGGCCGGCTCGCCGGCGAGACAGCCGTCCGAGCTGGCGTTCAGCGGCGGCTTCTCGGTCATCCCCCGAGTATCCCAGTTCCAGCGGACCGATCCGCTTCTGGGACAATCACCAACCATGACAGTTGAGGGCGACCGCTCGTCCACCGCCAACGGCCGAGCCGCAGCGCAGGGGCGGCCGCGCGGTGAGGCTCCAGACCGCAACCTGGCTTTGGAGCTGGTCCGCGTCACCGAGGCCGGCGCCATGGCCGCCGGCCGCTGGGTCGGCCGCGGTGACAAAGAGGGCGGTGACGGGGCAGCCGTCGATGCGATGCGCGAGCTGGTCAACTCGGTGTCGATGCGCGGCGTGGTGGTCATCGGTGAGGGTGAGAAGGACCACGCGCCGATGCTCTATAACGGTGAGCACGTCGGCAACGGCGACGGTGCGGAGTGCGACTTCGCCGTCGACCCGATCGACGGCACCACGCTGATGAGCAAGGGCATGCCCAACGCCATCTCCGTGCTCGCGGTGGCCGACCGCGGCGCGATGTTCGACCCGTCGGCGGTGTTCTACATGAACAAGATCGCCGTCGGCCCGGAGGCCGCGCACGTGCTCGACATCACCGCGCCCATCGCCGAGAACATCAAGGCCGTCGCCACGGTGAAGGCGCTGTCGGTGCGCGACATGACCGTGTGCATCCTGGACCGGCCGCGGCATGCCCAGCTGATCGAAGACGTCCGGGCCACCGGCGCCCGCATCCGGCTGATCACCGACGGCGACGTCGCCGGCGCGATCTCGGCCTGCCGGCCGCACTCGGGCACCGACATGCTGGCCGGGATCGGCGGCACCCCGGAAGGCATCATCGCCGCCGCCGCGATCCGGTGCATGGGTGGCGCCATCCAGGCGCAGTTGGCGCCCACGGACGACGACGAACGCCAAAAGGCCATCGACGCCGGCTATGACCTCGACCGGATCCTGACCACCGAGGACCTCGTGTCCGGTGAGAACGTCTTCTTCTGCGCCACCGGGGTCACCAACGGTGACCTGCTCAAGGGCGTGCAGTACTACCCCGGTGGCTGCACCACCCAGTCGATCGTCATGCGGTCGAAGTCGGGCACCGTCCGGATGATCGAGGCCTACCACCGGCTTTCGAAACTCAACGAATACTCCGCCATCGACTTCACCGGCGACAGTTCCGCCGCGTATCCGCTGCCCTGACCACCAGATCGAAGAACATCGAAGAACGAGGAAGACCAATCTATGGCCTCTAACAGCTCTGATGAGACCGAGTACCGCATCGAGCACGACACCATGGGCGAGGTCCGGGTGCCCGCAAAAGCGTTGTGGCGCGCGCAAACCCAGCGTGCGGTCGAGAATTTTCCGATCTCGGGCCGGGGCCTGGAACGCACCCAGATCCGCGCATTGGGCCTGCTGAAGGGCGCCTGCGCGCAGGTCAACAAGGACCTCGGGCTGCTGGCACCGGAAAAGGCCGATGCGATCATCGCCGCGGCCGCCGAGATCGCCGACGGCCAGCACGACGACCAGTTCCCCATCGACGTCTTCCAGACCGGTTCGGGTACCAGCTCCAACATGAACGCCAACGAGGTGATCGCCGGTATCGCGGCCCGGGGCGGCGTCACGGTGCACCCCAACGACGACGTCAACATGTCCCAGTCGTCGAATGACACCTTCCCCACCGCAACCCACATCGCGGCCACCGAGGCCGCCGTGCGTCACCTCATCCCGGCGCTCGAGGTGCTGCACGAAGCGCTGGCGGGCAAGGCCCGCGAATGGCGCACCGTGGTCAAGTCGGGCCGCACCCACCTCATGGACGCCGTTCCGGTGACGCTCGGTCAGGAATTCAGCGGGTACGCCCGCCAGATCGAGGCGGGCATCGAGCGGGTGCGCGCGACACTGCCCCGGCTGGGTGAGCTGGCGATCGGCGGGACCGCGGTCGGCACCGGTCTGAACGCTCCCGACGGCTTCGGCGCCAAGGTGGTCGAAACGTTGATCGCCTCCACCGGCCTGAGTGAATTGCGCACGGCGGCAAACTCATTCGAGGCCCAGGCGGCGCGCGACGGGCTGGTCGAAGCCTCCGGCGCGCTACGCACCATCGCGGTGTCATTGACCAAGATCGCCAACGACGTCCGCTGGATGGGGTCGGGCCCGCTGACCGGCCTGGCCGAGATCGCACTGCCCGACCTGCAACCGGGCAGCTCGATCATGCCGGGCAAGGTGAATCCCGTTCTCCCGGAGGCGGTTACGCAGGTCGCCGCGCAGGTCATCGGCAACGACGCCGCGGTGGCCGTCGGCGGCTTGTCCGGCGCCTTCGAGCTCAACGTGTACATCCCGATGATGGCCCGCAACATCCTCGAGTCCTTCAAGCTGCTGACCAACGTGTCGAAGCTGTTCGCGGAGCGCTGCATCAGCGGACTGGCGGCCAATGTGGAGCACCTGCGGGAGCTCGCCGAATCGTCGCCGTCCATTGTGACGCCGCTGAACTCGGCGATCGGGTACGAGGAGGCCGCCGCGGTGGCCAAGCAAGCCCTCAAGGAGCGCAAGACGATTCGGCAGACCGTCATCGACCGCGGCCTGATCGGCGACAAGCTGTCGATCGAGGAGCTCGACCGCCGGCTCGACGTGCTGGCCATGGCCCGCGTACAAGAAGAGGTCAAGCCGCAAGACTAGGCCGGCCGTCATGCGGTGACGGTGGTCGATGAGAGTAAGGGTGGTTTCCATGACGGCTCCTCCCGGCGGCCCCTACGGTCAGGGGCCTTACGGAAGCAATCCGTATGGGCAGGACCCGAATTGGGGCGCCCAGCCGCAAGCCGGCGGCCCCGGCCCCTATCCGCAGGGGCCGTACCCGCAGGGCGGTCCGTACGCTTACCCGCCCGGCGGGCAGTACCCGTATCCGCCGGGTGCTCCCGCGGCCAATCCGTACCAGCCGCCGCAGTATGCCCAACCGGGACAACCGTTTCCGCCCGGCGGACCCTACCCGCCGGGCCCGCCCCCCGGCGGCTCGAAGCTGCCCTGGCTGATCGTTGCCGGCCTGGTCGCGCTGGCCGTGATCGCGCTGGTGGCGACGCTCGTGGTGATGAAGGGCGGCCACGGCAACAAGCCGTCGAGCGCCGCGCCCCCGTCCACGAGCACCTCGGTCTCGCAACCGAAGAATTCGGCGCAGAACGCCACCGATTGCACGCCGAACGTGTCCGGCGGTGAGATGCCCCGGACCCAGTCCATCGCCGCCGGCAAGCTCTCGTTCCCGGCCGGCGCGGCGCCCCCCGCGTGGACGGTGTTCTCCGATGACCAGGGCCCCAACCTGATCGGCGGGCTCGGCGTCGCCCAGGACGTGCCCGGGGCGAATCAGTGGATGATGACGGCCGAGGTCGGCGTCACCAATTTCGTTGCCAGCATGGACCTCTCGGCGCAAGCCACGAAGCTGATGCAGTGCGTGGTCAACGGGCCCGGGTATGCGAACGCGACGCCCACGCTGGGACCGGTCAAGACCTCGTCGCTCACCGTCGACGGGACCAAGGCGGTGCGGGCCGACGCCGACGTCACGATCGCCGACCCCACCCGCAACGTCAAAGGCGACTCGGTCAGCATCATCGCGGTCGACACCAAACCGGTCACCGTCTTCATCGGCAGCACACCCATCGGCGACACCGCCTCGGCGGACCTCGTCGGCAAGATCATCGCCGCGCTGAAGGTCGCGAAATCCTGACGCGACCCGAATCGGCCTAACCGGCCGGGCCGGTCGGCGCGCAGACGTGGGTGGTCTCGGATCGCCCACGCAGGACCGTGGAATAGCATTCGGCCCAGTGCCCGCGTTCGGCCTCGGCGGCCGCATCGATGGCGGCCGCCGAACACAGGATTCGCCGGTCGGAAGTCTTGGCGAGGTCGGCCAGCCGTGCGGCTTCGTTGACGGCGTCGCCGATCACGGTGTATTCGTACCGGTTTTCGGCGCCGACGTTGCCGGCGAAAACACGCCCCGCGGAAACGCCGATACCGAAATCGACTGGTAACCGCCGCAGTTGGGTGGCCAGCGCGCGGGCCGTCGCCAAGGCCGACGATGCCGGCTCGCTCGTCGGCAGCGGCACCCCGAAGACGGCCAGCGCGGCATCGCCGGCGAATTTGTTGATCAGCCCTTGGTGTTCGTCGACGGCGTTGACGACGATCCGGAAGAAGTCGTTGAGTACCGCGGCAACCTCTTGCGGGTGATGGCTTTCCGCGAGCTGGGTGGAGCCCACCAGGTCAATGAAGAGCACGGCCGCTTCGACCACATCGCCCGACAGCGATGCGCCCTCTTGGACGGCGCGCTGCGCGACGTCGGCTCCGACATGGCGCCCGAACAGATCACGCAACCGGTCGCGCTCGGCGAGTCCGACCACCATTCGGTTGAATCCTGTTTGCAGCCGCCCGATTTGGGAACGCTCGTAGACGCCGACGTACGTTTCCATGCGGCCATGCTCGACCTCGGCCATGGCGTCGACGACCTCCCCGATCGGGTCCGAGATGGACCGCGACGTCAGGATCATCGTCGGCAGTCCCAGCACCAGCGCCGCCAGCGATATCACCAGGATCGGCACGTCCAACGACGCGGACTTCTCGATCAGCCACCCGTACGAGCGGAGAACCACCAGGGTCGCGATGACCACGATGGGAAACGCGCTGCACAGAAACCACAGCAGAACCAGTCGCGTGTACACGCTCGGCACGGCCAGTCGCGGCTCGGCGCCCAGCGTGGCGGCACGCATGATGGGCCGCAGGGTGCGCTGCGCGAGCACCATCCCCGTGCCGGCGGCGGCCGAGCCGCCCAGCACCACGCCGAGCACCAGCGGCAGCAGGAGCCGGGTCCCACCACCCAGATTCAGCAGGATGAAGATCCCACCGCTGAGCGCCCAGGCCGTCACCAGGATCGCCGACTGGCGTCCGGCCAGCGTCATCACGGCGTCGCGTTGTTCGGGTGTCGGTTCGTCTCCTGCCACAAACCAACGCAGCGTGGGAGCCAGGCTCAGGGCGCCGGCCACCGAGACGCCGATGATGCCCAGCACGACGAGCAGCACCACCGGCACCGTGCTGTGCCGCGCGAAGTCGGCATTGGCCCCGACGGAGGTGTTGCCGCGCAATGGGATCAAGATGGCGGCAGCCTCGACGACGGCCAGAACGTAAGACAGACTCAGGTCGAGCCCATAGTGAAACATCCACCGCCGAGCGGACTTTCGTCCTTGCGTGGCGGGCTCCAAACTTGCTTCAGGCACCGTTGTTCGGCCCGCCGGAGTTCTGCCCGGGGATGTCGGTGATCGGGAAGTTGGGCATCGGCTTCGGGGAGGGCGTGTCGGGCAGCGTGGGAATATCGCCGGCGGGGATGTCGCGCAGACCGTTGACGGGTGGCCCGTTCTCCCGGCCTCCGTAACTGCTGCCGGGCGCGCGCTGGCCGAGCAGATCGCTGACCGTCACCAACCGGTAGCCGTTGGCCTTGAGCACCGGGATGAATTGATACACCAGATCGACGGTGCTCGAGTAGGTGTCATGGAACAACACCACTGAGCCGGGCTTGATGTAGGTCATCAGCATGCTTCGCGTCGCCGCGGTGTTCGAGTCGTTGGCCCAATCGAAAGGGATGACATCCCAAAGGATTTCGGCCAGCCCGTATTGGCCGGCGGTCTGGCGCACGGCCGGGTCGGACAGTCCGCCCGCGGGCCGGTACAACGTCGGCGTGCGGCCGGTCGCGGCGGTGATCGCGTCGTTTGCCTTCCGGAACTGCCCGGCAATATCCTCCCGCGGGATGGTGGTCATGTTGGGGTGTTCCCAGGTGTGGTTGCCGATTTCCATCCCCGCGTCGGCGATGCGCTTGGCGCCGGCCGGGTCGGCGGCCACCTTGTTGCCGATCAGGAAGAACGTGGCCTTCGCGTCGTTGTCCTTCAGGACGTGCAACAGCCGCTCGTCGAAGGGGCCGGGCCCGTCGTCGAACGTCAAAGCGACGCATTTGATGACCGAGCAATTGAGGTCGTCGGCGCGCGTCACATGACCGGTCAGCCCGCCGATCACCAGGACCGCGACGGCCGCCACCACACCGGCCAGCGTGCGCCAGTAGCGCCAGGCCAAAGTGTCGGGTCGTTTCGCCACGGTGAAATCCTACTCACCGCGAGACTGCAACTAGCGACACGTTTCGCGAGTGCAGGTGTCGCGGAATAAAGTTTCGCGGCCGGGCGAAGCGCCGTCAGTGCGGCCCGGCGATCTCCTCGAGCATCTCGGTGACCAGCGCGGCGATCGGCGATCGCTCGCTGCGTAGCAAGGTGATGTGGGCGAACAGCGGATGGCCCTTCAGCTTTTCGATCACCGCCGCGACCCCGTCATGGCGGCCCACCCGCAAGTTGTCGCGCTGGGCGATGTCGTGGGTCAGGACGACCCGCGACCCGGTACCCAACCGGGAGAGCACGGTGAGTAACACGTTGCGCTCCAGCGACTGCGCCTCATCGACGATGACGAACGAGTCGTGCAGCGACCGTCCCCGGATGTGGGTCAACGGCAGCACTTCGAGCATGCCCCGGGACAGCACTTCCTCCAGCACCGCCGGGCTGGCCAGACCCTCGAGGGTGTCGAAAACGGCCTGCGCCCACGGGCCCATCTTTTCGCTCTCGCTGCCGGGCAGGTAGCCCAGCTCCTGGCCGCCGACGGCGTACAGCGGGCGGAAGACCACCACCTTGCGCTGGGTCCGCCGCTCCAGCACGGCCTCCAGGCCGGCGCACAACGCCAGGGCCGACTTGCCGGTGCCGGCTTTGCCGCCCAGCGACACGATGCCGACGGACTCATCGAGCAGCAGGTCCAGGGCCACCCGTTGTTCGGCGGAACGCCCGCGCAATCCGAACACTTCGCGGTCACCACGGACCAGCTGGACACGCTTATCCGCGTTGACCCTGCCCAGCGCGTGTGAGCTACCGCCGAGCAGCCGAATACCGGTGTGGCAGGGCAGGTCTCGCGCCTCGGCCAGATCGACCTCGCCGTCGGTGAACAGCGCGTCGATATCGTCGGTGGCAGTCTCCATCTCGCGCATCCCCGACCACCCGGAGGCGACGACGTCTTGCGCGTGGTACTCGTCCGCGGCCAGCCCCACCGCGGCGGCCTTGACCCGAAGCGGAATATCCTTGCTGACCAACGTGACTCGCTTGCCTTCGGCGGCAAGGTTGGCGGCGCAACTCAGGATCCGGCAGTCGTTGTTGTCACTACGGAAGCCGGCGGGCAGCACCGCCGGGTCCGTATGGTTGAGTTCGACATGGAGCGTACCGCCTTGTGTCCCAACGGGAATGGGTTGATCCAGGCGGCTGTGCATGAGCCGAAGGTCGTCGAACAGACGCAACGCCTGGCGGGCGAACCACCCCAGCTCGTGATGGTGGCGTTTGGCCTCCAGTTCGCTGATCACCACCAGCGGAACAACCACCTCGTGTTCGGCGAACCGGCTGCACGCCCAGGGGTCGGACAGCAGCACGGAAGTGTCGATCACGTAGGTCCGGATATCGGTCACGTAGCGCTCCTCGAGCGGGATGAGCCCGCGCGGACCCGCACAGGCATGTCGACGGGAACCGCAGCACCAGGACCGGGGCCGGTCCTTCCGTTGTGATGACGGGAGGTGCCGCCCTGGCAGCAAAGCATGACGCTGACCATCGAGAACGACGCTACTCCCGTGGCCGCGTGCCCGCTGTGCAGGCGCGCCGACATGACACGCCGCGACCACCCCGGGGGCGGCGAAAGTGGCGAGGTACCGGCCGGTTCAGCCGACGGCGAATTGCCGCAGTGCGGGCTCGTCCGCGAGCCCCCATGCGGTGATGCGGTCGGAGATCGCCTGCCGCAGCTGCTCCGGACCGAAAATGCCTGCCCCGGCGACGTTCTGCACCTTGTCCCGGTAGGCGTCGATGTCGGCGCCGGGCACCTCCAGGTCGGCCGCGCGGGCGGCGATCGCCGCGATCGTCTCGTCGCGGGTGTATTCCAGGCAGTGCGCGACGAGGTTGGAGAAGAACACCTCGTGGCGCCGCTCGTCCCTCGCGATCCGGTCGACGAGGCCGGCCAGGATGGGCTCCTCCAGCTTGGCGGCCAGGTTCTCGCAGAACACCGCGTGGGTGCGTTCGGCCAGCGCCATGTGCACCAGGGTTTCCACCTGCGAGTAGGTGTCGGCGCGGTAGCCCTTCATCACGTACTGGACGCGGGCCTCTTCGTTGGCGGTCGGGTCGACCTCCCGAGTCACCACCAGGTATTCGCGCAGCGCGATGGCGTGCAGGTGTTCCTCGGCGGTCCACCGGCCCAGCCAGCGTCCCCAGTACTCCTCCAGGATGAAGTGCTCGACCAGCTCGCGGTGGTGCGCGGCCAGGTTGTCCTTGAGCAGCAGCATGATCTCGCAGGCGTCCGTCAAGGGCCTCGGCAACGTCATCGACGACGGGTCCCAGTCTCGTCCGCCCAGGAACGCGAAGTTCTCGCCCCGTTCGAACGGCACATAGTCGTGCGCGAACCAGAGTTCTTCGGTGGACAGGTGGCGGTCGATGTTTGCTTCGACGACCGGCTCGAGTTCCAGGGTCAGCGCGTTAGCTACAGGTCTCTGTGCCATGAGATAACTGTAACCCGCGTACACAGGTTCATGAAATCGCCGGGGCCGTGTCGCCGCAACTGGTGACTTTGGTCCTCAAACCCGCCCGGCCGGGCCGTCTGACCCGTGTCGACGCCGGGTCAGCGGCCGACCAGCGCCCAGTCTTCGAGGCCCTCGTACAGCGGAAACTCCTGCGCCAGCCGCGTCACGCGCTGCCGCAGGCCCGACACTTGCCCTTCGGAGGCCGCGGTGCCGGCCGCCAGCGCGGTGGCGATGACGTCGGCAACCTCGCTGAACTCGGCGTCGCCGAAGCCGCGGGTCGCCAGGGCAGGCGTCCCGATCCGCAGACCCGACGTGACCATCGGCGGGCGCGGGTCGTTCGGCACGGCGTTGCGGTTGACGGTGATGCCGACCTCGTGCAGCAGGTCCTCGGCGGCCTGCCCGTCGAGCGGGGAGTTGCGCAGGTCCACGAGCACCAGGTGGACGTCCGTGCCGCCGCTGACCACCGACACTCCGGCCTTCGCGACATCGGCGGCCAGCAGCCGGTCGGCGAGGACGCGGGCGCCGGACAGGGTGCGCCGCTGCCGCTCGGCGAATTCGGGGGTGCCCGCGATCTTCAGCGCGACGGCCTTGCCCGCGATGACGTGCATGAGCGGGCCGCCCTGCTGGCCCGGGAACACCGCCGAGTTGATCGCCTTGGCGTACTCCTGCTTGCCGAGGATCATGCCCGAGCGGCCGCCGCCGAGAGTCTTGTGGATGGTGGTCGACACGACGTCGGCGTGCCGCACCGGCGACGGGTGCAACCCGGCGGCGACGAGGCCCGCGAAGTGCGCCATGTCCACCCAGAGCTTGGCGTCGACCTCGTCGGCGATCGAGGCGAACGCTGCGAAGTCGAGAATCCGCGGGTAGGCCGACCAGCCGGCGATGATCACCTTCGGACGGAACTCCAGCGCCTTTGCGCGCACCGCGTCCATGTCGACGAGATGCGTCGTCGGATCGACGCCGTAGAAGCCGTTCTCGTAGAGCTTGCCGGAGAAGTTCAGCTTCATGCCGTGCGTCAGGTGACCACCGTTGGCCAGGTCCAGACCCAGCAGCCGCTCCCCCGGCGTCATCAGCGCGTGCAGCACGGCGGCGTTGGCCTGGGCGCCCGAATGCGGCTGCACGTTGGCGAAGTCGGCGCCGAAAAGCGCCTTGGCCCGGTCGCGGGCGATGTTCTCCACGACGTCGACGTATTCGCAGCCGCCGTAGTAGCGGCGCCCCGGCAGGCCCTCGGCGTACTTGTTGGTCAGCACGCTGCCCTGCGCTTGCAGCACCGCGCGCGGCACGAAGTTCTCCGACGCGATCATCTCGAGCGTGTCGCGTTGCCGGCCGAGCTCTTTGCCGAGCAGTTCGGCGATATCCGGGTCGACGTCGGCCAGCGAAGCGGCCATCACGGACGCCGTGTCGGGGTCAACAGGGCGGGCGTCAGGTGCAGCAGTCACCGCGCCAGTCTATCCAGCGCCAACTTTTCACCAGCCCACGCGTCGGGCGCGTGGACGCTCCTGCGACACTTGCACTATGCCGCGGCTTAGCGAGCCGAGCCCATATGTGGAGTTCGACCGAAAGCAATGGCGTGCGCTTCGTATGTCGACGCCGCTGGCCCTCACCGAAGAGGAACTGGTCGGCCTGCGCGGTCTGGGTGAACAAATCAACCTGCTCGAAGTCGAAGAGGTTTACCTGCCGCTGGCCCGGCTGATCCACCTTCAGGTCGCGGCCCGCCAGGGGTTGTTCGCCGCCACCGCCGAATTCCTGGGCGAACCGCAGCAAAACCCGGACCGGCCCGTGCCGTTCATCATCGGGGTCGCCGGCAGCGTGGCCGTCGGCAAGTCGACGACCGCCCGCGTGCTGCAGGCGCTGCTGGCCCGCTGGGACCACCACCCCCGGGTGGACCTGGTGACCACCGACGGCTTCCTGTACCCGAACGCCGAGCTGGATCGACGAAACCTGATGCATCGCAAAGGGTTTCCGGAAAGCTATAACCGCCGGGCGCTGATGCGGTTCGTGACCTCGGTCAAGTCAGGCTCGGACTACGCGTGCGCGCCCGTGTATTCCCATTTGAAATACGACGTGATCCCCGGGGCCAAGCATGTGGTCCGTCACCCCGACATCTTGATCCTGGAGGGTCTCAACGTTTTGCAGACCGGTCCGACCCTGATGGTGTCGGACCTGTTCGACTTCGGCGTTTACGTGGACGCGCGGATCGAAGACATCGAGCAGTGGTACATATCGCGGTTCCTGGCCATGCGCAGCACGGCCTTCGCCGATCCCGAATCCCACTTCCACCACTACGCGCCGCTCAACGACACCAAGGCGGTCGCCGCCGCCCGCGAGATCTGGCGCTCCATCAACCGCCCCAACCTGATCGAGAACATTCTCCCCACCCGGCCCCGCGCCACACTGGTGCTGCGCAAGGACGCCGACCACTCCATCAACCGGCTGCGGCTGCGCAAACTCTAGGCGCGATCACTCCCTCTCGAGGCGGCGCACTCCCAGGTATTGCAACCCCGCGAACGCCGCCGCGTAGGCACCGCTGGCCAGCGTCAGCGCGACCCCGGTGACGGTCAGCGGCAACGCTTCGGCCGCCACGATCGAGGCCAGGGTGAAAAACACGTTGGCGACGATCACGCCGATACCGACCCCGCGCAGGTCCGGGATCGCCCCGAGGCTGAACACCACGAGGCCGTAGAACACGAAGAAGGCCCCCGTCGCGTATTCCTGGAAGGACGTCAGGCCGATCAGCGACGAGAGCGGGTCGGCAATGAAGGCGACGACCAAGCCGAACAATCCCGTCAAGGTCGCGTCGGCGCGTACGGCAAAACGCAACAGCGAGTCGGTCGAGTCGTAGAGGGGCCGCGTGGTGAGACCGGATACACCAGAAACAGACATCATGTGATTACTCCTCGCGATGGCGGGTCCGCTTTTGCCATGGATACAACGACGAGGTGATTCACCCGGCTATTCCCGTTGGCGGGTAAATATTCGACACGTGCCAGTCAGGCGGGCTCAGCGGCCCCAGGTGTCACAGGAGCAACGGTGCGCGGCTTCTTCGGCGGGTTACTTGCCGTAGCGGCGATGCCGCTGGGTGTAGTCACGCAGCGCACGCAGGAAGTCGACCCGGCGGAACGCGGGCCAGTGCGCTTCGGTGAACCACATCTCGGAATACGCGCTTTGCCACAGCAGGAAACCGGACAGCCGCTGCTCGCCCGACGTGCGGATCACCAGGTCGGGATCGGGCTGACCGGACGTGTAGAGGTTTTCCGAGATCGCATCGACGGTGACCGCGTCGATCAGCTCCTCGGCGGACGCGCCGTTGGCGAGTTCCTTGCTCAACAGCGAACGCACCGCGTCGACGATTTCTCGGCGGCCGCCGTAGCCGACGGCCACGTTGACGTGGAAGGGCGCCACGACCGGTGTGGACTCCACGGCCCCGCGCAGCCGGCGGGCCGGTTGCTCGCCGAGCAGCTCGAGGTCGCCGACGGTGCGCACGCTCCAGCGATTGGCGGGTGCGCAGATCTCCTCGACGACGTCGGTGATGATCTCGATGAGCCCGGCCAGCTCTTCGGGATCCCGCTGCAGGTTTTCCGTGGAAAGCAGGTAAACGGTGGCCATTTCGATGCCGGCTTCCTGACACCAGCGCAGCATCTCGGCGATCTTGAGGGCACCCATCCGGTAGCCGTAACTCACGTCGTCGTATCCGGCGTCGCGCGCCCAGCGCCGGTTCCCGTCGCACAGCACGGCGATGTGGCGGGGCAGTTCTGACGTGGACGCGGTCAGACCCTGCCGCAGCCGCATCTCGTAGATCCGATACAGCGGCTCTTTGAGTCGCGGCGGGATAATTTCCACGAACGCCCACCCTACTGCCAGCGGCGATGGAATCCGGGTTGCAATTTCGGCGCGGTCATATGAGAAGCCACCTGAGAAGACGACACTGCGCCGTAACCATCCCTGACTACTGTGGCTCTCACGCGGCCCGCCGAGACACAACACAGGAGCCATGAGCAGCCAGACCAGCACCGCCCCCAACCCGGAGCCCGGAAACGAGTCGATCGTTCCGGGCAACACCGTCGAACACCTCGTCGAGGGTGCCGCCCAGGTTCTGAGCAAGCCCCGGCTGCGCGGCTGGATCCACTTCTACTCGGCGTGGCTGGCCGTCATCACCGGCGCCACGCTGGTGTCGGTGTCGTGGGCGGTCTCCTCGCCCCGCGCCGGTCATTCGACGCTGATCTACGCCGCGTGCACGGTGGCGCTGTTCGCGGTCAGCGCCACCTACCACCGGGTGCACTGGAAGACGGAGCTGGCCCGGATTCGGATGAAGCGGCTCGACCATTCGATGATCTTTGTGTTCATCGCCGGCAGCTATACGCCGTTCGCGCGGCTGGTGATGCCGCAGGAGACCGGCGTGGTGGTGCTGTGCATCGTGTGGGGCGGCGCGCTGGCCGGCATCACGTTGAAGTTGTGCTGGCCGACGGCGCCGCGCTGGCTGGGTGTGCCGCTCTATCTGCTGCTGGGCTGGGTGGCCATCTGGTATGCCCCGACGATCCTGCACCAGGCCGGGGTGGCCGCGATGGTGCTGCTCGCGGTGGGCGGTGTGTTCTACAGCGTCGGCGGAATTTTCTACGGGTTGCGCTGGCCCGACCCGTGGCCGCGGACATTCGGCTATCACGAGTTCTTCCACGCCTTCACCGCGATCGCGGCGATTCTGCACTACATCGCCATGTGGTTCGCCGTGTTCTACACGAGCGGCCACGCTTGGCTGCTGGGAGGCTAAATCTGCGTGACGTCGTCGTCGGGCGACCAGTAGGCCTTCATCGCGGCGATCTTCCCGCCGCCGTCGAAGACCATGACGTCGATCGGCTCGATCACCATCCGGTGCTCGCCGGCGGTCACCGTCAGCCGGAACTGGAACGCGGCCTCGTTGCCGGCCACGCGCAGCGACACCAGCTCGCATTCGCGCTGCACGTTCTCGACCGCCGAGTAGAAGCCGCGAATCGCCTGGCGCCCGATGTGCACCTCGCCGCCGACCGGGTCCTCGACGGTGGCGTCATCGGCGTACAACTCGACTAGGTCGTCGGCGCTGCCCTTGGCGACCAGTTCGATGTAGCGGTGCACCGTGCTTCTGATCGCTTCGGTCCTGGCGGCATTCGGCATGGGACGCAGGGTAGCCGCCGGACTACCGTCCTCAAACACCCAGGGCCGCCGCGAGTTCGGCCGCCCCCGTCACCGGTAGATCGCAGACCCGGCCGCGACACACGTAGGCGGCGTCGGCGCCGGCCACCCGGTCCCGGCCGGCCAGCAGCGCCGACGAATCCGCTTCGCCACCCACGACGACCGCCCCGCCGGGCGCCAGCCGTCGCGCGTCGGCAAGCAGCGCCGACCGCGACGGGTCACAGGCCACCGCGATCTGCAACGGTCCGCGGACCGCGGCCTCCGCGACCGCCAACCAATGTCCGGCCGAGCGCGGCGCGCCGTCCAGCAGCACCGCGTGCGCGCGCAGCGAGTCGGCCGCCGCCCCCAGGTAACGCTCGGCGCGCTCCCCGTCGACCAGGTGCGCCGCGATCAGCAGCGCCTCGGTGATCGACGAGGCACCCGACGGGGTCGCCCCGTCCAGCGGGTCGGCCGGCCGCAGCATCAACTGCTCGGCATCGTCAGCGGTGTCGAACCAGCGGCCGGGCTGCTCCCGATCGGCGAAGTGCGCCAACGCGGTGTCCAGCAGATCTGTTGCCGCGGTCAGCCAATCCGCCTCGGCGGTCAGCTGGTAGAGCGCCAGCAGTCCGGTGGATAGCATCGCGTGATCCTCCAGGATGGCGACGCTGTCGCCGACCACGCCGCCCAGGCTGGCGCGCCGCAGCCGGCCATCGACGACGTGCAGGTCGAGCAGCGCCTGCGCGCAACGCGTTGCGGCTTGGGCGAACTCGGGTTCGTCCAACGCCACGGCGGCTTCGGCCAAGGCGGTGATCGCCAGGCCGTTCCACGACGTGACGACCTTGTCGTCGCGGCCGGGCTGGACCCGGCCACGACGGGCGTTCAGCAACGCGGCCCGCACGCGTTCGGCCCGCTGCGGATCCTTCGGATCGGTGGGGTACTGCAGCACCGAGGTGCCGTGTTCGAACGTGCCGGCCGGGGTGACCGCGAAAACCTCTGCGGCCCAACGGCCGTCGTCGGGGCCGAGCGCGTCGTTCAGCTGCTCCGGCGTCCAGACATACGTCGAGCCCTCACGGCCGTCGGCGTCGGCGTCCAGCGACGAGGTCCACATGCCGCCGTCGGCGAGATCGTCGAGCAAGAACCGAGCGGTCTGATCGGTGACGCGGCGCGCCAGCGGATCGCCGGTACGGCGGGCCCAGTGCGCGTATACGCGCAGCAGCAGCGCGTTGTCATACAGCATCTTCTCGAAATGCGGTACCACCCAAGCGTTGTCGACGCTGTATCGGGCGAAGCCACCGCCGAGCTGGTCGTAGATGCCGCCGCGGGCCATCGCGTTGCCGGCGCGCGACACCGCCTCGAGCGCCGCCGGCGATCCGGTGCGCTCGTAGTTGCGCAGCAGCGCCTCCAGCAGCGCCGACGGCGGGAATTTGGGCGCACCGCCGAAGCCGCCGTGCACCGTGTCCTCATCCTCGAGCAGCGAGGCGACGGCGCGGTCACACAGGTCCGGCGCCACCGCCGGGCCGCCGCCCCGCAGAGCCCCGGCCATCTTGCGTAGCTCGCCGGCGATATGGTCGGACGCCTCCTCCACCTCACCTCGACGCTCCCGCCAGGTGGCGGAGACGGCCGAAAGAAGTTGCAGGAAAGCAACCTTCGGATAGTAGGTGCCGCAGAAGAAGGGGCGGCCATCCGGCGTGAGGAAACACGTCATCGGCCAACCGCCCTGCCCGGTCAGGGCCACCGTGGCGTTCATGTACACCGCGTCGATGTCCGGGCGTTCCTCGCGGTCGACCTTGATGCAGACGAATCCCGCGTTCATCGCCGCGGCGACGTCGTGGTCTTCGAACGACTCGTGCGCCATGACGTGGCACCAGTGACAGGCGGCGTAGCCGACCGACAGCAGGATCGGCACGTCGCGGGCGGCGGCGTCGGCCAGCGCCCGCGGTGTCCACTGCTGCCAATGCACCGGGTTGTCGGCATGCTGACGCAAATACGGGCTGGTGGCCAACCCCAGGGTGTTCACGGCAGACGAGTCAGCCTGGCTCATCACCGGATCCCGGGGGTCGCGGTGGTCCGTCCGGCTGATGCGGGGGGTGCCCGGCGCCCGGGTCGACCGCGTCGGTGCCCTCGTCCGCATCCTGATCCGGCTCAGGATGCTTGGGATCGAACGACTCCGGCACCTTCTTGAGCTGCCGGTTCATCGAGCGCAGCAAAAACAGCGTGCTGATCAACAGCAACACGACGATCAGCAGCCCGACCGGGCTGGCCTTGCCGAAGTCGGGCCCGGTGTGCTGGGGTGCGTCGTCGGCCTGCCAGCTCACGGCGCTCACGATCGCAACGAGGTGATTCACGCGTCGGTCTCGATTCCGGCGAACAGATCGTCCTCGGGCAACCGGGCCAGGACGCGCGAGCGGGCCAACTCGAATTCCTCTGTGGGCCAAAGTCGTTGCTGCCATTCGATGGGAGCCGCGAAGAAGTCGTGATCCGGATCGATCTGTGTGGTGTGCGCCCGCAGCGCGTCGTCGCGCTGGCTGAAATAGGCCGAGCACTCGACACGCGTGGTGACCCGGGACTCGAACGGATCGTGGGCCGCGTCCCAGTGCTCGAGCCACTTCTTGAACGGGGGTTCATGGCCGTGCTTGAGGGCTTCGTCGTGCAGCAACTGCATCCGGGCCCGCAGGAACCCGTGGTTGTAGTACAGCTTGGACACCGTCCACGGCTCACCGGCGTCCGGGAAACGCCGATAATCGCCGGCGGCCTCGAAGGCACCGACCGAAACCTGGTGGCAGCGAATGTGATCGGGATGGGGGTAGCCGCCGTTTTCGTCGTACGTGGTGATCACGTGCGGCCGAAACTCGCGCACCGCACGGACCAGCGCCTGGATCGACTCTTCCAGCGGCACCAGCGCGAAACATCCCTCGGGCAGCGGGGGCGGCGGGTCCCCCTTGGGCAATCCGGAGTCGACGAAGCCGAGCCAGGTGTGCTCCACCCCGAGGATCTCGGCGGCCTTGGCCATCTCGTCCCGGCGGATTTCGGCGATGTGCCCGTGCACCTCGGGCAGGTCCATCGCCGGGTTGAGGATGTCGCCGCGCTCACCGCCGGTCAGGGTCACCACCAGCACCCGGTGGCCTTCGTCGGCGTAGCGGGCCAAGGTGGCGGCGCCCTTGCTGGACTCGTCGTCGGGGTGGGCGTGCACCGCCATCAACCGCAATTCGCTCACGTGCCCCCTTGTCACCTCTGGTGGTCGCCCGGTCTGACCCTATAATTCCAGTTCCCCATCGTTGCATTGCTGTCGGCCGGTGCCCGGCAGCCGATAATCAGGCGTAACCAGGCATGACCGAAACCCCTACTCCGCGTCCGGAGGCCCGCTACGGGCGTTCCCGGCTGTCGCGTATCCCCCGACGGTGGGGGATCGTCGCGCTGGGCGCGCTGGTCGTCGCGGCCCTACTGGTCGTGGCTGTCATCGGCTACCAGCGGTTCGGCATCAGTGACGTCAAGGGATCGCTGGCCGGCTATCGGGTGATCGACGACCAGACGGCGTCGATAACGATCAGCGTGACCCGATCGGATCCGTCGCGACCGGTGGACTGCATCGTGCGGGTCCGCTCCGCTGACGGCAGCGAGACGGGACGGCGCGAGCTGCTGGTGCCACCGTCCGACGCCACCACCGTGCAGGTGACGACGACGGTCAAATCCTCCCAGCCGCCGGCGGTGGCCGACATCTACGGCTGCGGCACCGATGTGCCGGCCTATCTGCGCTCATCGTGACCGTTGCGATCGACGCCGAACAGCGAATATGGAGTCATCAACTGTTTGCGCGGTGGTAACATGGATGAATGCACGGTTCCGGTTGGGACCGTGTTGCTGCATTAGCGGCCGTTAGCACCGCGGCGCCGCAGCACACGGGGATGGACCCGCACGCTTCCGATGGCGGAGTAACAGGACTTAAGCGGACTCGCGGAACAACATACGAGGAGCACGAGGAGATGACGGACACTTCGGTGACCTGGCTTACCCAGGAGTCACATGACCGACTCAAGGCCGAGCTCGACCAGTTGATCGCGAATCGTCCGGTCATCGCCGCGGAGATCAACGACCGCCGCGAGGAGGGCGACCTGCGTGAAAACGGCGGCTACCACGCCGCCCGCGAGGAGCAGGGCCAGCAGGAGGCCCGGATCCGTCAGCTGCAGGATCTGCTCAACAACGCCAAGGTCGGCGAAGCGCCCAAGCAGTCCGGCGTCGCGCTGCCCGGCTCGGTGGTGAAGGTCTATTACAACGGCGACAAATCCGACACGGAGACCTTCCTCATCGCCACCCGCCAGGAGGGCGTCAACGACGGCAAGCTCGAGGTGTACTCGCCGAACTCACCGCTGGGCGGCGCCCTGATCGACGCTAAGGAAGGCGAGACCCGCAGCTACGTAGTGCCCAACGGCAACACCGTCGAGGTCACCCTGGTCAGCGCGGAGCCGTACCACTCCTAACCGGTTCACCCCGCGAGCGCCTGCTCGAGATCGGCCAGCAGGTCGGCGGCATCCTCGATGCCCACCGACAGCCGCACCAGGTCGTCGGGAACCTCCAATTGCGACCCGGCCGTCGACGCATGCGTCATGGCGCTGGGGTGTTCGATCAGCGACTCGACCCCACCCAGCGATTCGGCCAGGATGAACACCTCGGTTCTGGCGCACAGATCGCGGGCGGCCTGCCGGCCACCCCGCATGCGCACCGAGACCATGCCCCCGAACCCGCGCATCTGCCGCGCGGCGATCTCGTGCCCGGGATGAGTGGGTAGACCGGGATACAGCACCGCGCTCACCGCCGGATGGCCGGACAGGAATTCCGCGACGGCCAAGGCGTTTTCGCCGTGCCGTTGCATGCGGAGCACCAGGGTTTTCAGGCCGCGCATCGTCAGATAGGCGTCGAACGGGCCGGGCACCGCCCCGGCCCCGTTCTGCAGGAAGCCGAACGCGTCGTCCAACTCCTGGTCGTCGGTGACCAGCGCGCCGCCCACCACGTCGGAATGCCCGCCGATGTATTTGGTGGTGGAGTGCAGCACGATGTCGGCACCCAGCGTCAATGGCTGCTGCAACGCTGGCGAGGCAAACGTGTTGTCCACCAACACTTTCGCGGAGTGTTGCCGGCCTAGTTCAGCAAGGGCGGCGATATCGGCGATGGACAGCAGCGGGTTGGTCGGGGTTTCCACCCAGATCATCCGGGTTCGCGGCGTGATCGCGGCGGCCACGGCATCCAGGTCATCCAGCGCGACCGGTGTGTACTCCACGTTCCACCGGGTGAAGACCTTGTCGATGAGGCGGAAAGTGCCGCCGTAGGCGTCATTCGGGATCACCACGTGGTCGCCCGGCCGCAGCACCGCCCGCAGCGCGCAGTCGGTGGCGGCCATTCCCGAGGCGAAGGCCCGCCCGTAGGTGCCCTCCTCGACGGCGGCCAGCGTGGCCTCCAGCGCGGCCCGGGTCGGGTTGCCGGTGCGCGCGTACTCGAATCCGCCCCGCAGGACCCCCACACCGTCTTGGGCGAAGGTGCTGCTGGCGTAGATCGGGGCGTTGACCGCTCCGGTCGCCGGGTCCGGCCGATAGCCGGCGTGAATCGCTTTGGTCGCGAGTCCGGTGAATTCGGGCGCGTGTTTACGGTCGTCACTCATCGACGATCAGCCTAGGTGACGGGCGGCCTTTCGCCGCCGTCGATCGGCAAGCACACCGTCGTCATGATCTTGTCTGCCAACGTCTGACGCTTCGAATCCCACAGCGGGAAAAGGAAACCGATGAAGCAGATGATCGCGTCGATGAAGTGCGCCAGCGCGCGCACCACGGACATGCCGAAGCCGATGGGTTGCCCGGTGACCTCGCTGACCACCTTGAACTTCATCACCGATTTGCCAATGCTCGACCCGGTCGTGCCCTGCTGGTAGCCGTAATTCCAGATCAGGTAGAACAGCCCGACGATCGACGCCAGCCACTGCGCCACCATGCCAAGGGTCGAGTTCTGGGTGGCGCAGTACTGGTTGATGGCGTACTGCGTGATGTCGGTGATGCAGGCCGTCTGCTGCGTGGCGACCATGATTGCGATCCCGATGCCCCACACGACGGCGAACGGAAGGATGTCGATGACGAACGCCAGCGCGCGGGTCAGCCACGGCGTGTAGGCCTGCGTCGGCAGCGTGCGGATCGCCGGGCCCGGCGGCGGCGGCGCGTATCCACCGGACGGCCGCGGGGGCGGCGGATAGGAGCCACCGGGCGGCGGGGGCGGTGGGGGCGGCGGGATCTCCTGCCCACCAGATGGCGGCTGCTGCCCGCCGGATGGACCGGGCGACGAGGGAGGTGGCGGGTATGCGCCGCCGGGCGGCGGTTGATCGGTCATGGGCAACCTTCCACTGCGGAACAGCTGGACGTCTCTAGCTGGACTGGCCGAATTACCGTACCTGAGGGTTTCGCCGCCGGGCGAGACGCGCATCACCCGCCGGCGCACCGCGCGCTAACGGCGCCCGCTCAGTCCGCGAGGCCCGTCGGAGAGGAATCCCAGCAGGTCATAGCGGGTGATGACCCCAACCGGCTTGCCCTCCTCGACCACCATCAACGCGTCCCAATCACGCAACGCCGTGCCCGCCGCGCTGACCAACTCCCCCGCGCCGATCATCGGCAGCGGTGGGCTCATGTGCAGCGCCACCGCGTCGGCCAATTTCGCCCGGCCCTCGAAGACGGCCGACAGCAGTTCGCGTTCGGAGACACTGCCGGCAACCTCCCCCGCCATCACCGGCGGTTCGGCGCCGACCACCGGCATCTGGGACACCCCGTACTCGCGCAGGATGCCGATGGCGTCACGCACGGTTTCGGACGGGTGGGTGTGCACCAGGTCGGGCAGCTCACCGGACTTGCGGCGCAGCACGTCGCCGACCGTGGACTGCTGGGTCGACCCGTCGAGGCGGCTGCGCAGGAACCCGTACGACGACATCCAGGCGTCGTTGAAGATCTTCGACATGTAGCCCCGCCCGCCGTCGGGCAGCAAAACGACGACGAGCGAGTCGGGTCCGGCGTCCTCGGCGACCCGCAGCGCGGCGACCACCGCCATCCCGCACGACCCGCCGACCAGCATCGCTTCTTCGCGGGCCAGGCGCCGGGTCATGTCGAACGAGTCCGAGTCGGAGACCGCGATGATCTCGTCGGGCACCGTGCGGTCGTATGCCTGCGGCCAAAAGTCCTCGCCGACGCCCTCCACCAGATAGGGCCGGCCGGTGCCACCCGAGTACACCGACCCCTCGGGGTCGGCACCGATGATGCGCACCGGTCCTTCTGGGCGGCCCTCCGATACCGCTTTGAGGTAGCGGCCCGCGCCGGTGATCGTGCCGCCGGTGCCGATGCCGGCGACGAAGTGGGTGACTTTGCCGTCGGTGTCGGCCCAGATCTCCGGGCCGGTGGTGGCGTAGTGGCTGGCCGGGCCTTCCGGGTTGGCGTACTGGTCCGGCTTCCACGCGCCGTCGATTTCCGTGACCAGCCGATCGGAGACGCTGTAGTAGCTGTCCGGGTGCTCGGGGGGCACCGCCGTCGGGCACACGACCACCTCGGCGCCGTACGCCATCAGCACGTTGCGCTTGTCCTCGCTGACCTTGTCGGGGCAGACGAACACGCACTTGTAACCGCGGTGCTGGGCGACCAGGGCCAGCCCGACCCCGGTGTTGCCCGATGTGGGTTCGACGATGGTGCCGCCGGGCCGCAGCTGTCCGCCGGCTTCGGCGGCGTCGATCATCTTCACCGCGATCCGGTCCTTCGAGCTGCCGCCGGGGTTGAGGTATTCGACCTTGGCCGCCACGATGCCGGCACCGTCGGGGACGACGGAGTTCAGGCGCACCAGCGGTGTGCCGCCGATGAGGTCACTGATGTGCTGCGCGATCCGCATGCGTCACATCGTCTCAGGCGGTTTCGCGGGACGCACAACTGCTGTGCGCGTTTCGTGCGCTGGTGCTAGCCGGTGGCCTCGCGGATGTAGTCGCCGATCTGACGCAGCGAGCGCATGGCCTCCGGCACCATCGGCGCGGCCAGCTGGAAGTCGTGGATCTGCCCGGGCCACACCCGCACCTCGGCCGGCACGCCCACCGCGGCCAGCCTGCTTGCCGCCAACCGCGCATCGTGCAGCAACACCTCGGAGCCCGACACGTGAATCAGCGTGCGCGGCAGGCCCGGCTTGATGTGTTCCAGCGGCTCGTAGATCTGTTCGGGCTTGCCGTCGATTTTGTTCTTCCCGGCCGCTGCGGCAACCAGCTCGGCGAGGGCATCGAAAGCCTCGGCGGAGAACATCGCGTCGGTGCCGATGTTGGGATGGGCCTGCTTGGGTTCCTTCGCCAGCTGCAGCAGTGGCGAGATCGCCACCAGCGCGGCGGGCTCCTCACCTTCCTCCTGCAGGCGTTGCGCCAGCGTGAGCGCCAGATAGCCGCCCGCGGAGTCGCCGGCCAGCACGATCTGGTCGGGTTGGTGGCCGCGCAGCCGCAACCATCGGTAGGCGTCGTGGCAATCCTCGAGCGCCATGCCGACCGAATTCTTCGGCAGCAGCCGGTAATTGACCACCAACACGGGCGAGTCGGCGAACTTGGAGAGGGCTTCGACGAGCCTGCCGTGGGAGTTCGCCCCACAGGTCAGGAACGCACCGCCGTGGAGGTAGACGACGATCCGGCGGGTGCCGTCGGCGGGCAGCACCCCGGGGGCGCGAACCAGCTGCGCCGAGGCGTTGGGCAACTTCACCGTCTCGCGGACGGTGGCCGACGCCGGGATCAGCACCCGAGCGGTGAGGTCGATGAGACCCCACGGCCATGGCAGGTTGGGGACGTGGCTGCCGGCGGTCAGAATCGGCCGGATCGTCAGCCGTGACGTCAGATTCGCCAGTCGCGCAGCAACGCTTGGGCCGGACTCGAGGACCTCGACCGGTGCGCCGTCACTGATCGCGAATTTGCGCGTCCGGGCGCGACGGGCCTTGAGGACATCCAGGGCACGAACGGGGTTCTCGGGCGAACCCGATACCTTGCTAGGTGCGGTCATGCTCAACACTTCCTACGCCGTTGTAGTGCGATACAGCATGTGACGAGTCAGCTGAGCGTCCGGTTCAGCCGTTTGCCATGGCGCTCAGCCAACCCCCTGCTCTCAGCTTGACAGCCGTTGCTTAGTACAACGTATGAAATCTTTGAGTTGATACCAGTTCTGAGTCGCACCGTGATCAGTTCGTTTTTTCGCACCGCCCGCGCAAAGTCCGGAGCGGCCCTAAACTTGACTGCGTGACCATTCGGGTGCCACGTCGTTCGGCGATCGCCCTGGCCACAGCAGGCGCGCTCGCCTCGACAGGAACCGCCTACCTGGGGGCGCGCAGTCTGTTGGTCGGCCAGGCGACCCACGCGCGCACCATCATCCCCAAGGCATGGGACGTCCCGCCCCGCGCCGACGGCGTGTACGCGCGCGGCGGCGGGCCGGTGGAACGGTGGCGCCGCGGCATGACGGCCGATGTTCACCTAATGATCTTCGGCGATTCAACTGCCGCCGGATACGGGTGCATGAGTGCCGACGAAGTGCCGGGGGTGCGGATCGCGCGGGGCCTGGCGGAGCAGACCGGCAAGCGAATCCGGCTGAGCACCAAGGCCATTGTCGGAGCCACGTCCAAAGGCGTGTGCGGCCAAGTCGACGCCATGTTCGTGGCCGGCCCGCCGCCGGACGTGGCGGTGATCATGGTCGGCGCCAACGACGTGACCGCGCTCAACGGCATCAGCCAGTCGGCGCAACGGCTGGCGTTGACCGTGCGCAAGTTGCGCACCCGGGACGCGGTGGTGATCGTCGGCACCTGCCCGGATCTGGGGTTCATCAGCGCCATTCCGCAACCGCTGCGTTCGCTGGCGCACGAGCGTTGCCTGCAGCTTGCCCGCGCCCAGACCGCGGCGGTCAGGTCGGCCGGCGGTGTGCCGGTGCCGCTGGCGCGCCTGATGGCGCCGCAGTTCCGGGCCACACCCGACGTGATGTTCTCCGCCGACGGCTTCCACCCGTCGGCACCCGCCTATGCGCTGGCGGCCGACGCGCTGCTGCTGGCCCTGTGCGATGTGCTGGGTGAGGAGGTGGAGCGCCCGCCGCTGGGCCCGGCGGTACCGGCGGCGACACCGGTCCTCGGGCAGCGCCACACCCGGGCCAGCGTGATGTCGCGGCTGTGGCGGCGTCCGGCACCCGGACCTGCCCCGTCTTCGTGCCCTGAGGTCGGCAGCGACTAGATTTGTTCTCGCCCGTCGGGGTGGACCCATCACCCGGTGGCCAAGCGAGCCAGCCCCATCTGAGGGATCTGCAGGGATCTGAAGGGAACAACCATGCCGGAAGCCGTCATTGTCTCAACTGCTCGCTCGCCGATCGGCCGCGCGATGAAGGGATCGCTGGTCAGCATGCGCCCCGACGACCTGACCGTGCAGATCGTGCGCGCGGCGCTCGACAAGGTGCCGGCCCTGAACCCGCACCAGATCGACGACCTGATGCTGGGCTGCGGCCAGCCGGCCGGGGAGTCCGGGTACAACCTGGGTCGGGTCGTCGCCGTCGAACTCGGCTTCGACTTCCTGCCCGGCACCACCGTCAACCGGTACTGCTCGTCGTCGCTGCAGACCTCGCGGATGGCCTTCCACGCGATCAAGGCGGGCGAGGGTGACGCGTTCATCTCGGCCGGCGTGGAAACCGTGTCCCGCTTCCCCAAGGGCAGCTCGGACTCGTGGCCGGACACCAAGAACCCGCTGTTCGATGAGGCGCAGCGGCGCTCCGCGGCCGCGGCCGAAGGCGCCGACGAGTGGCACGACCCCCGCGCCGACGGGAGTTTGCCCGACGTGTACATCGCGATGGGGCAGACCGCCGAAAACGTTGCCCTGCTGACCGGCATCAGCCGCGAAGACCAGGACCACTGGGGGGTGCGCAGCCAGAACCGCGCCGAGGAAGCGATCAAGAGCGGGTTCTTCGAGCGGGAGATCACCCCGGTGACCCTGCCCGACGGGACCACGGTGAGCACCGACGACGGCCCGCGTCCCGGCACCACGTATGAGAAGATCAGCCAGCTCAAGCCGGTGTTCCGGCCCAACGGGACCGTGACCGCGGGCAACGCGTGTCCGCTGAACGACGGCGCCGCCGCGGTGGTGATCACCAGCGACACCAAGGCCAAGGAACTCGGCCTGACACCGCTGGCCCGCATCGTGTCCACCGGGGTCAGCGGCCTTTCGCCGGAGATCATGGGCCTGGGTCCGATCGAGGCGACCAAGAAGGCGCTGGCACGCGCCAAGCTGTCCGTCAGCGACATCGACCTGTTCGAGATCAACGAGGCGTTCGCCGTCCAGGTGCTGGGCTCGGCCCGCGAGCTGGGCATCGACGAGGACAAGCTGAACGTATCCGGTGGAGCGATCGCGCTCGGCCACCCCTTCGGCATGACCGGCGCCCGCATCGCCGCCACGTTGCTCAACAACCTGCAGACGCACGACAAGACGTTTGGTCTGGAAACGATGTGCGTCGGCGGCGGGCAGGGCATGGCGATGGTGATCGAGCGGCTGAGCTGAGGCGTTCGGCCGTCGAGCGCCACCGAGCGTGAAACCTCGGCGGCGGGCGTGAATCCCGGGCTTTGAGAGTGAAACCTGGGCGGCGACACGCCGGGCCGCCCCGCCGTCAGTTCACACTCAACGCCGCTGCTTCACACTCAACGCCGGCCGCTTCACCCTCACCCTCAGCGGCGTCGGCCCACGCTCGACGGCCGCACCGCACTTTCGCCGACGAAAAACCGGCACGCCTCTCGGCGTGCCGGTTTTTGTGTGGCAGAACTAATCGTTCTGTAGATAACTGAGCAGGCGCAGGATCTCGATGTACAGCCAGACCAGCGTCACGGTCAGGCCCAGGGCGATCCCCCATGCCGCCTTCTCCGGCGCACCGGCGCGCACCATCTGGTCGGCCGCGTCGAAGTCGATCAGGAAGCTGAACGCCGCGATGCCGATGCAGACCAGCGAGAAGATGATCGCCAGCGGGCCGCCGCTGCGCAGGCCCAGCCCGGCACCGCCGCCGACACCGAACAGGGCCAGCACGAAGTTCCCCAGCATCAGGGCCAGCACGCCGAACAGCGCGGCGACCACCATGCGGGTGAACTTGGGCGTGACTCGGATGGCGCCGGTCTTGTAGACGACCAACATGCCGAAGAACACCCCGAAGGTGCCCATCACGGCCTCACCGATCAGCACCCCGGCGTTGGCGTTGGATACCGAGAAGTGGGCAAAGACGAACGAAAGGGCACCCAGGAACAGGCCCTCGAGAACGGCGTAGCTGAGCACGATCGCCGGGCTGTCCTGCTTGCGGCCGAAGGTCGCGACCAGCACCAGACCCAGGCCGCCGAACGCCCCGATCATGGTCAGCGGCATCGCGAGGGAGAGGTTGGAAACCACCAAGAAGTAGGCGACCACGGCGGAGGCCGCCAGCACGGCCAGCGTGATGCCGGTCTTGGTGACGACGTCGTCGATGGTCAGCGGACGCGAAGCCCTGGTCTCCTGGTACGGAGCCTGGTAAGGAGCCGCATAGGGATCGGCTTGGTAGCCCTGCATCGGGGGCGCGCCAGTGCCGAATTGCGCGTATCCGCCCCTCTGCTTAGGCAGCGAACGAAATACCGGGTTGCTTGTCTCCCGCACCGTCGGATCCTCTCTGATTTGGCTTCGAGCTGTGCGAACACAATCTCAACGATCAGCGGCCCACCCTGGTTCCCAGCGGAGCTGGGCATTTTGTGGAGTTCTGGAGCCTTTGAAGGCTCAAGCCGCTGTCGTCGCGTTAAAGATAACCCTTACCCGCGCATACCGCGCCGGTCGTGACGATCTAGATTTCTTCCTCGAGGCTGGACCGGCTCGAGGGAGGCTAGGGCGTGACCGACGGATCCGACGAGGTTCTCACCGAGGTTGACGGAAGCGTCGGCTTGATCACGCTCAACCGCCCCAAGGCGATCAACTCGCTGAATCAGCAGATGGTGGACGCCCTGACCGCCGTCCTCACCGGCTGGGCGGTCGACGACGCGGTGCGCGCGGTGGTGCTCTGCGGCGCCGGTGAACGCGGACTGTGCGCCGGCGGCGACGTGGTCTCCATCTACCACAGTGCGCGCAAGGACGGGGTCGAGGCGCGACGCTTCTGGCGCGACGAATATCTGCTCAACGCCCAGATCGCCGAATTTCCCAAGCCGTACGTCGCGGTGATGGACGGCATCGTGATGGGTGGCGGTGTGGGCGTCAGCGCGCACGCGAACACGCGGGTGGTGACCGACACCTCCAATATCGCCATGCCCGAGGTCGGCATCGGCTTCATCCCCGACGTCGGCGGGGTTTATCTGCTCTCCCGCGCGCCCGGCGGGCTGGGCCTGCACGCCGCGCTGACCGGAGCGCCGTTTTCCGGCGCCGACGCCATCGCCATGGGGTTTGCCGACCACTACCTGCCGCACAACGACGTCGAGGCGTTTCGCCGGGCGATCGTCGCCGACGGCGTAGCGAGCGCCCTCGTCAAATATGCTGTCGAACCGCCACCGAGCGAGCTTGCGGCGCAACGTAATTGGATCGACGCCTGCTTCGCCGGCGACACGGTCGGGGACATCGTTGCGGCCCTTCGCGGGCACGACGCGGGCCCGGCGAACGACGCCGCCGACCTGATCGCCACCCGCTCCCCCATCGCGTTGTCGGTGACCCTGGAGGCGGTCCGCCGCGCGGCGAAATTGGAAACGCTGAAAGACGTTCTCGTTCAGGACTATCGGGTGTCGTCGGCGTCGCTGCGCTCGCACGACCTGGTGGAGGGCATCCGCGCGCAGCTGATCGACAAAGATCGCAATCCGAAGTGGTCGCCGGCGCAGCTGGCCGCCGTCACGGCGGCCGATGTCGAGGCGTATTTCGCCCCGGTCGACGACGACTTGAGTTTCTAGAAAGGTGGCCCGAATGACAGACACACCATATGAGACCATCCTCGTCGATCGCGATGAGCGCGTCGGCACCATCACCCTGAACCGGCCGAAGGCGCTCAACGCGCTGAACACTCAGGTGATGAACGAGGTCACCCGTGCGGCAGCGGATCTCGATGACGATCCCGGCATCGGGGCCATCGTCATCACCGGCTCGGCCAAGGCGTTCGCCGCCGGCGCCGACATCAAGGAGATGGCCGAGCTGACGTTCGCCGACGCCTTCGGCGCCGACTTCTTCGCTCCCTGGGGCAAACTCGCCGAAATCCGCACCCCGACGATCGCCGCGGTGGCCGGGCACGCGTTGGGTGGGGGCTGCGAGCTGGCCATGATGTGCGACGTGCTGATCGCCGCCGACACAGCGAAATTCGGCCAGCCCGAGATCAAACTCGGTGTGCTGCCCGGCATGGGCGGCTCGCAGCGCCTGACCCGCGCCATCGGCAAGGCCAAGGCGATGGACCTCATCCTGACCGGGCGCACCATCGACGCCGCCGAAGCCGAACGCAGCGGCCTGGTTTCGCGGGTGGTGCCCGCCGACGACCTGCTGACCGAGGCCAAGGCCGTCGCAACCACCATTTCGCAGATGTCGCGGTCGGCGGCCAGGATGGCCAAAGAGGCCGTCAACCGCGCGTTCGAGTCCACCCTGGCCGAAGGACTTCTCTACGAACGCCGGCTGTTCCACTCGACTTTCGCGACCGAGGACCAGTCCGAGGGGATGGCGGCCTTCGTGCAGAAGCGCCCGCCGAACTTCACCCACCGCTAGGACGCTTCCATGAGCGAACCGGGTCCCGCGACCCATATCGACGCCGGCGACACACCGGCGGACGACGTCGGGGACTCCGCGGTCGCCGTTTCGCAGCCGGCACCCGCATCCCGCGCGGGCCGGATGGCCCCCACCCTGCCATGGACCGAAAGGCCTTGGTGGGTACGGCATTACACATTTACCGGCACCACAGTCGGTCTGATCTTCATCTGGCTTTCGTTGACTCCCTCGTTGCTGCCGCGCGGCCCGTTGTTCCAGGGGCTGGTCAGCGGGTTGTCCGGCGCGATCGGCTACGGACTAGGTGTCTTTGCCGTCTGGTTGGTGCGCTTCATGCGCGAAAAAGATGACAGCCCGCCGCCGCCACGCTGGGCGTGGAAGGTGCTGATCCCGATCGGCGTGGTCGGCCAGGTGCTCATGGCGATCTGGTTCCACGTCTGGCAGGACGACGTGCGCGACCTGATGGCCATGCCACATTTGCAGTGGTACGACTACCCGCTTTCGGGAGTCTTGTCGCTGGTGGTGTTGTTCACCGTGGTCGAAATCGGCCAGTTCACCCGCTGGCTGGTCCGCTTCCTGGTCAATCAAGTAGACCGGTTCGTACCGTTTCGGCTCTCGGCAACCATCGTGGTCGTCACACTGGCGGTCCTGACCGTGACCGTGCTCAACGGTGTGGTGCTGAAGTCCGCGATGCGCACCATGAACAACACCTTCGCCTCGTCCAACAACGAGATGAACCCCGACAGCGCGCCGCCGAAGACCCCGCTGCGCTCCGGTGGCCCCGAGTCGCTGGTGTCGTGGGAATCCCTTGGCCACCAAGGGCGCATCTTCATCGAAGGCGGTCCCAAGGTCGACGACCTGAGCACGTTCAACGGCGCCCCGGCGATCGAGCCGATCCGGGCCTACGCCGGGCTGAACTCCGCGGACGGCATCACCGCGACCGCCGAACTCGCCGCGCGCGAGCTGCAGCGCACCGGTGGACTGCGGCGCGCCGTCGTCGCCGTCGCGACCACCACCGGAACCGGCTGGATCAACGAGGCGGAGGCCAGCGCGCTCGAGTACATGTACAACGGCGACACCGCGATCGTCACCATGCAGTATTCGTTCCTGCCGAGCTGGCTGTCGTTTCTGGTGGACAAGGAGAACGCCCGGCACGCCGGCCAGGCGCTCTTCGAGGCCGTCGACCGGCTGATCCGCCAGCTGCCGGAGGGGCAACGG
Source organism: Mycobacterium sp. (assembly GCF_004298145.1). Classification (GTDB taxonomy): domain Bacteria; phylum Actinomycetota; class Actinomycetes; order Mycobacteriales; family Mycobacteriaceae; genus Mycobacterium. The sequence continues at coordinate 18,973 of NZ_SCRH01000058.1, read as the reverse complement.
CCCAAGCTGGTCGTATTCGGCGAAAGCTTGGGCTCGTTCGGCGGCGAGGCGCCGTTCATGAGCCTGAACAACGTGCTCGCCCGTACCGACGGCGCCCTGTTCAGCGGGCCGACGTTCCAAAACACCATCTGGACCGATCTGACGTCGACCCGCGATGCCGGGTCCCCCGAGTGGTTGCCGATCTACGACGACGGCCGCAACGTCCGGTTCGTGGCCCGCGCGGGCAACTTGGCGCGCCCCAAGGATCCGTGGGACCACCCGCGGGTGGTCTATCTGCAACACGCCTCCGATCCGATCGCCTGGTGGACTCCGGACCTGGTGTTCAGCAAGCCCGACTGGCTGCGGGAGCGGCGCGGCTATGACGTGTTGCCCCAGACGCGCTGGATTCCGGTCGTGACATTCCTCCAGGTGTCGGCCGACATGGCCGTGGCGGTGGACGTCCCCGACGGGCACGGTCATCGTTACGTCGCCGGCGTCGCCGATGGCTGGGCGGCGGTGTTGTCGCCGCCCGGGTGGACGCCGGAAAAGACGGCCCGGCTGCGGCCGCTGCTGCACTCCAACGGCTAGCTACTTCGACCTAGCGGCGCCCGCCGGCGCCCGTGTCCGCCAACGCGGCGTCGGTCGAACCGCCGGCCAGTCGGCTGAGCACGCCGGCGCCGGCCAACGCGTGATAGCCGCCGACGACATCGGTGGCGCGGTGCAAACCGATGTCCAGCAGCGCGGCCGCCGCCAGGCTCGACGTGTAGCCCTCCGAACACACGATCACCCATTCGACGTCGTCGCCGACGGCCTCGGGCAGCTTGGCCTCGCTGGTGGGGTCGCAGCGCCACTCCAGGACGTTGCGTTCGATCACCAGCGCACCGGGCACCTCGCCCTCGCGAAACCGCTGGGCCCGGGGCCGGATGTCGACCAGCACCGCGCCGCGCCGCAGCGCGTCGGGCACTTCGGTGGCCGGCAGGCGCCGATACCGGCGCCGGGCGGATCTCAAGACGACGTCGATGCGGCTCACGGCGATCCTTCCGGCTGGTCGGTCAGTTCGGTGCGTTGCCGGCGCAACGTATGGCGAGCGGTGACGTCGTAATACGACATCGCGGTCAGCGGCGGCGAGTAAGCGTGCACGCTCAGGGTCGGTTGCGCCGGCGCGGCGTTCGCGCTCGGCAACCCCGTGACCGGCACCGTGACGGGCCGGGGCGCCCAGACCACGTCATGCACCCAGCCCAGCGGGAACCCGGCCTGATCGCCGGCGTCGAGCCGACGGCGCCGCAAAGCCCTACCGTCCCAACGGTATTCGCTGAGTGACCCGGATACGACTGTCAACGCGCCCAGCGACCCGCCGTGGTCGTGCAACTCTGTCGGATGGCCGGGCACCCAGCTGATCAGCCAGATGTCGAGTTCCTCGTCGCCGTGGATGCGGGTGAACCAGCGCTGCGACTCGGGTATGCCGCCCTCGGGCAACAGGTGGTCGCAGCGCCCGCTGAGCACATCGTCGGCCGCTTGGTCGGTGGCGTGGAGCAGGTCGGGCACCCGCAGCCGGGTCGGGCCCGCGGACGGGGATGACAGGGTTCGTGGGCGCGGGGCGGACACGGTAGCCGCAGTGGTGACGGGCGCAGCCCCGGCAAGGGACAAAGACATGGGGGGAACTCCAGAGCGGAAAAGGATCGGACAGGCGGCGGCGTGTTACGGCCGACAACACTCGCAAAATCCGAAGCGCTCCATCACGGCAGCCAGTGTTGCATACATTGAGACCGTGCGCTGGCGCGGTGGTCGACCCCGGCGGTGGGGCGCGGTGGTTGCCGCGGTCCCTGCGGTGGGCATCGCGGTGGGCATCGTGACCGGGATGGTGATGATCGTCACGGGCTGCTCGCACGGCGCCGATCACGGCGTGCCGGCCTCCTCTTCGACGCGGCGATCGGACATCGGTGGCACCCCGGGTTCGGCGCCGGCGGGCGCCATCGGGCTCTCCCCCGGCGGCGTGACCACCAGGGTCGATGTCCCGGCGCAGTCGACCGAGGAGGAGTATTACCAGGCCTGTCACGCCGCAAAAGTGTGGATGGACGGCCAGCCCGACACCGGTGCGTCGCTGCTCGAGCCGTATCTGGCGATGCTTCAGGCGTCGCCGTCGGGCACCGCGGGCAGCTGGAACGCCCCCTGGCCGGCACTGACCCCGGCCCGGCAGGCGGCCGTGATCGTCGCCGCCCGGGCGGCCGCCAACGACGAGTGCGGGTAGCGCACCGCGCGCGGACACCAGTCCCGCGGTGTAATTGTGATCACGGCTTAAAAAAGTCCCCGCGCGCCCCGGCAACGGGGGTCCGCCGCGCAAAATGGTGGGGTGCCTGACGAACTTCCGCGCCGATCGGCACCGACTCGGGTGGCACTCGCGCTCGGCAGCGGTGGCGCCCGCGGCTACGCCCACGTCGGGGTGATCGAGGCGCTGCGAGCACGCGGCTATGAGGTCGTCGGCGTCTCCGGCTCATCGATGGGAGCGCTGGTTGGCGGCCTGCACGCGGCGGGACGCCTCGACGAATTCTCCGAGTGGGCGAAGTCGCTGACCCAGCGCACCATTCTGCGGCTGCTGGACCCGTCCATCAGCGCGGCCGGCGTGCTGCGGGCCGGGAAGATCCTGGACGCGGTGCGCGACATCCTGGGTCCGGTCGCGATCGAAGAACTGCGGATCCCCTATACCGCGGTGGCGACCGACCTGTTGGCGGGCAAGTCGGTCTGGTTTCAGCGCGGCCCCCTCGACGAGGCGATCCGCGCGTCGATCGCCATCCCGGGTGTGATCGCGCCGCACGCGGTCGACGGGCGGCTACTCGCCGACGGCGGCATCCTCGATCCGCTGCCGATGGCCCCGCTCTCGGCCGTCAACGCCGACCTGACCGTCGCGGTGAGCCTGTCCGGCAGTGAGGCGATCACCCACCGCGAAGCGGAGCCGGGAGCCACCGTCGAGTGGTTGACCCGCATGGTGCGCAGCACCTCCGCACTGCTCGACACGGCCGCGGCCCGCTCGCTGCTCGATCGGCCGACCGCCCGGGCGGTGCTGAGCAGACTGGGCGGGCCCGCCGGCGAATCGGACGACTGGCCGGACGGTGTCGACGAGGCGCAGCCCGCGGTCGATGCTGACGCCGATGAGCTGCCCGGCGTGCTGTCCGGGGTGCCCAAGTTGGGCAGCTTCGAGGTGATGAACCGGACGATCGACATCGCGCAGGCGGCGCTGGCGCGCCATACGCTGGCGGTCTACCCGCCCGACCTGCTCATCGAGGTTCCGCGCTCGACGTGCCGGGCGCTCGAGTTTCACCGTGCGGTAGAGGTGATCGCCACCGGCCGGGCGCTCGCGGACGACGCCCTGGACTCTCTGGAAGGCCGGCGCGACGATGCCGTCCCAGCCGCGATCGAGCGCTAAACAGCTTGCGCGACAAGCGAACCCGTCACATGCCGAGGAACCGGACGATGGTCGCGGCTTCGCGGCGACCCTGTTCGCGCCCGGCCAGGGCCGAGGGGACCCGGCAGCCCGGATCCAATGCGTTGGGCCCGAAGGCGGCCAGCGAGTCGCCGTCGGCGAAGACCGCGAACGCAGCGCCGGCGAATGATGAGACCTCGGCGGCCGGCCCGGCACCGAACGGCGACGGCGCGTCGATGCCCGAGGGCACCAGCACCACCGCACGATCACAGTCGGCGGCCACCACGAGGTTGACCGAGCTGGCGATCCCGCCGTCCATGTAGTGGCGGCCCGCGATCGTCACCGGTGGCCACGCGCCGGGCACGGCGCAGCTGGCCGCGACGGCATCGACGAGGTCGACGTTGGACTTGCGGTCGAAGACGGTCAGTTCTCCGGTGGCGACGTCGATGGCGGTGAGCCGCAACGCCCGGTCGGGCCAGTCGTGCGATGGCAGGCGCTGGGCGATCACCTGGCGGCGCACCGGCGCGGGAACGGTTTCGGTCGCCAGCGCCACGGCCCCGATCCGCTGCATCTGTTGGCGGGTCTTGTCGCGCGGCTCCTCGTACGGGGCGCCCAGGGCGGTCAGGAACAGTTCGGTGATGGCGTCGACGTCGACGCCGGAATCGATTTCGGCCGACGACTCGGCGACTTGCCGGTCGAACAGCTCATCGAGGGTGTGGCCGCTGCTCAGCTGCGCGGCGACCGCCGAGCCCGCCGACGTCCCGACCAGCACATCCGACTCGACCAGCAGCCGGGCCGCCGCCGGCGACTCGTCGGCGATGCCACGCAGAACACCTGTCTCCCAGGCGATTCCCGCTATCCCTCCACCAGCCAGCACCAGGGCGCGTTTGTTCGTCACGCTCACCAACTCTGCCAAACGGTGTCAGACCGGCCGCCGGGTGCTCGGCAGGGCGTGTTGCGAGTCCCGCACCGGCGTGCTCAGATCCTCCCGGCGCAGCAGCTGTTTGGGCGGGTCGGGCAGCACCAGGCTGCGGGTGACGCGCAGCCCGGCGTCGACGTGAATCAGCTCCCCCGGCTCGAGAAGGCGCCAGCGCGAGTCGCCGTCCATGCGCTCGGTGGCGAACACCACCGACGGCCGGGCGCACAGGTGCTCCGATCGCACGTGAATTCGTAGGGTGTGGAAGTCGAATTCGGGATCCTGGGACGCCGCACCGTCGGATCGGTCCAGGATGTAGAGCTCGTGGGTGTGCGGGTAACGCAGCGCCCACATCTCGGTGGCCGTGCTCAGCAGCACGTTGACCGCGTAGATCGGGACGTGCCCGGCAAGCCATCCCATGGCGTCGACGAGCCCTCCGGTGATGTCGCCGGCGCGGGCCCGGATCGAGCCGGTGATCAACGCGAACACGCGCTCGGAGTCGGTGTCGCCCAGTACCAGGTCGGCGGTGCCGATCTCACGCAGCCGCTCGTCGATGACGTCCAGGCCTTCGAGGACACCGTTGTGCGCGAAGATCCGGCCGTCCTGCAGAAACGGGTGGGTGTTGCGGATGTCGAGCGATCCGGTGGTCGCGTAGCGGACATGGGCGATGACGGTGGTGCCGGTCATTCGATGCGCTTCGGTCGCAAATGCGGCGTCCTGCCAGGCGGCTATGGGCTCCTTGTAGAGGTGCGGTTGTGCGCGTTCGTCGAAGATGCCCAGGCCGGTGCCGTCCGGGTTTCGCCTGCTCTGTTTTGACAGGCTGTCCGGCGCGTCCAGCAGCCAAAAGGTGGCGGTGCACGCGTGCGTCCCGGCGTGCAGGCCAAAGAGTCGGCACATGGCTTCCCACGGTAGTGGCCCGAGGGCTCAGCTCGTCAGCAAGGCCGACAGGTTGGCCAGCGCCCGCCGCGCGTAGCCCTTCCACATCCGGCCCAGCAGCAGCAGCGCCCAAGCCGTTCGCGGCGATTTCGGATGGATGTCCCAGCGCCAGGTGATCTCGGTTCCGGCCGCCGCCGGGGTGAAAATCCATTCGCCCACAACGTGATCGACCAGCAACCCCATCGGGCCGGTGATCTCGCCGAGCCGGTAGCCGAACGAGCGCGGCGGGTCGACGCCGGTCAGTTGCTCGCGCATGGTGGCGCCGCCGGCCAGGTGCACGATGCGGGTCTGACCCGCCGCGTCCCAGGCGCCCGTCTGCTGGCGCACGTCCCTGATCGGCGGGAACGGGCCGTACCAGCGGTTGAAAAGCGTGGGCAGCGGCATCGGCAGCGTCCGGCCGAACGCGTCCTGCACGGTGACCGGGGTGAGCACGGATTGATTGACGATGTGTGAATGTGTCACTGTCGCAAGCCTTTCGCCGATGCTCGGCCCTAGTCGCGCACTTCGATCACCCGGTAGCCGTCTTCGGCGTATCGGGACCGGATGGCTTTCTTGTCGTACTTGCCGACGCTGGTGCGCGGAATCTCGTCGACGAACGTCCACCGCTCGGGCAGCCACCATCGAACGACCTTGTCCGCGAGGAAAATTCGCAGCTGCTCCGCCGTGACCGGCGCGCCCTCTTTGGCCACCACCACCGCGAGCGGGCGTTCGTCCCAACGTTCGTCGGGGACGCCGACCACCGTGGCCTCGACCACATCGGGGTGGCCGATCAGGATGTTCTCCAGCTCGACCGAGGAGATCCATTCCCCACCGGATTTGATGACGTCTTTGGCCCGGTCGGTCAGGGTGACGTAGCCGCGCCCGTCGATGCGGCCCACGTCGCCGGTGCGCAGCCAGCCGGAGTCGAACTTCGACTCGTCGCGCCCCAGGTAGTAGGAGCCGGCGATCCACGGGCCGCGGACCTCGACCTCCCCCACGGCGTTGCCGTCGTTGGGCAGCACCTGGCCGTCGTCGTCGACGATCCGCAACTCCACCCCGCAGACCGGCTGGCCCTGGGTCCCGCGGAATGTCCAGTGCTGGTCCTCCGGGGTCCCCGGCGGCGGCCACGCCATGGTTGCCAGCGGCGAGGTCTCCGTCATGCCCCACAACTGCCGGATCTGCACGTCGTGCTTTTCCTCGAAGGTGCGCATCAGCGATACCGGAACGGCCGAGCCGCCGCAGACCACCAGCCGCAGCGACGACAGGTCGTGGTCGGGGTCGCCCTCGAGGTGGTGCCCGACGGCGTTCCAGATCGTCGGCACCGCGCCGGTCACGGTGGGCCGCAGGTCTTCGATCATTGCCACCAGCGACCGGGGATCGAGGTGGCGATCCGGCAGCACCAAGTCGGCGCCGGCCATCAGCGCCGCGTACGGCAGTCCCCAGGCGTTGGCGTGAAACATCGGCACGATCGGCAGCACGCTGTCGCTGGCCCCGACACCGATTCCGTTGGTGGTGCACGCGCCCATCGTGTGCAGGTAACTCGAACGGTGGCTGTAGACCACGCCTTTCGGGTTGCCGGTGGTGCCGCTCGTGTAGCACATCGCGGCCGCGGAGTTCTCGTCGATGCGCGGCCAGTCGAATTCGGTCGACTCGCCGGCGATGACGTCGGCGTAGTTCAACACGGTCTTGCCCGATTCTTGCAGCGGCGCGGTGTCGCCCTCGCCCACCGCGATCACGGTGTGCACGGTCTCGAGGCTGGGCAGCACCGGGGCGAGCACTGTGATCAGCGAGGCGTCGACCAGCACCACCTGGTCTTCGGCTTCGTTGGCGACATAGGCGATCTGTTCGGGGAACAGGCGGATGTTGAGGGTGTGCAGAACGGCGCCCATCGACGGCACCGCGAGGTAGGCGGCCAGATGCTCGGTGTTGTTCCACATGAACGTCGCCACCCGCTGGTCACCGGTCACACCGAGCCGGCGCAATCCATTCGCCAGTTGGGCAGCCTGGCAGCCCAGTTCCCGATAGCTGGTCGTGCGGTAGCCGTCCCCGGTGGTGTCGGTGACCGTGCGGTCCCCGTGGACACCGCAGCCGTGGCGCATGATCGCGGCGATGGTCAACGGATAGTCCTGCATCGTGCCGTCCATCGATGTACCGCCTTGTTCTCCGCGCGGCACTGCCTGTGCCAATCCGCGAAATGCGGCGCCCGCATTCCGGGCCGACGGTGAAAGGCCGCCGACCGCTTCCCACCCTAAGCCCGAATTCGGCGATCGTGGCGGAGATCATCCGGGCCGACGACCGACGGCGTGGATCCCGTTCGGCCGGCACGGCTTTGGAGCGCCGCGCCGTTCCGCGGCGCCGAGCGGGTTAGGCCAGCGCCGGCTCCCACTGGGGCGTGTCCAGCCAGCCCGCGGCCGGCACGTCCCCGTGATCCGCACCGCCGCGGTGCGGCGCCGGCCCCGAGGCGATCCGCGCCGCGGTGATCACGCCGGAGTAGTCGGCGACATAGAGGTGGCTGCCGTCGGGGCTTTCCAGCACGCAGGACGGGTTCTTGGACACCGTGACCTCCCCGACGACGTCCTGCGTCCGGGTGCCGAGCACCGTGACGCGGTCGTCACTGACCAGGTAGGCGCGCTCGCCGTCGCGGCTGAGGGCCATCCGGGTCAGCGGCCCGGTGATCTCGTCGATCTTGCGGGTCTTGACGATTTTGTTGGCGCGCGGGTCGATGACGTCAAGCACCGAGCCCACCACCGGACCGCAACTTGCCACATACACCGTGCTGCCGTCGTTGCTCAGCGCCGCATCGCGGACGGGCAAACCGAGCTCGATGGTGCCGACGATGCGCGAACGGCCACCGACACGGCCACCGTCGGACCGCGTGCGGGTCTCCACGACGGCGAGGCTGCCGCCGTTCGGCCCGTTGACGCCGACGTACAGGCGGCGCCCGTCGGCGCTGGCCCGGACGCAGGCGGTGGTCGTGCCGGGCGCGGTGGACAGTTCGATCACCTCGAGTTCGCCCGTCGTGGTGTCCAGGACCGTCACGTCGGCGCCGCGGACCGCATTTCGGCTGGCGTAGAGGTACTTTCCGTCGCGGCTCACCGTCAGGTCGCTCACGCTGTGCGCGAGCCGATGCGTGGCAATCCGCCAGTTCGTGGCGACGTCGACGACTTCGATGGCGTCATAGGCGGCGGTGGCGGTGCTGACGTAGGCGTAGTTCGCGTCCGCGCCGCTCGTCGCGACGGTGGACGGCTCGCTGAGGCCGGCGACGACGCTCGTGACACGAAGGGTGTGGGCGTCGATGACCGAGACCGCGTTGTGGCCGTAGTTCGTCACGAGCAGCCGGCGCCCGTCGGCGCTGATGTCCATGTCGCTGATCGGACCGCTGTGCACCGGAACGCGAACCACCGCGGTGTTGTCGACCTCGAACGTGGCCGCCTTAGGGTCGTATGCATCACTCACGCTGGTACCGCCTTTGCTGTGTTCGTCGGCCCCGGGGGCCAAAGTGACGACGTCGCACGCACGCGACGATTTGGCCTCCGGGTCCACCGGCTTTCAGCACCGAAAGGCGCCGACGAGACTGGTTTTCGGTAGTCTACTGACCAAAATTCGCCTTAAAGCAGTTCAAAACGCCCGACGTTAGCTACGTCACTCCACGCACTCAGGTTCTGCTCAGACTTCCAATCACGCTGTATCGCAGTCGCTTACCCGTAGCGAAACCATTGCAAACCGTCTTCCGGCGGGTTTTGCCTTCGCCGCTAACGATCCGCGTTTGCGCTCTACCGACGCGCCAGTAAGGAAACCTCAGGATTTGCCGCCGACGAGGCGAATATCACACCGCCGGTTTTCGCCGTCGGCGCTAGCTGAACTGCGTCTGCGGCCTCGACAATCTAGCCCCGTCGACGACGATGTCAAGTTTTTCGTTGTAGAAGGCGATCAGACCGGCGATCTGAGCGACCGCGGGCAGCGGGTAGTTGTAGGTCCACGCCAGGTCCTCGTGCACGACGTCACCCAGACGCACCGACCAATAGCCTGACGTCGTTCCCTTGTACGGGCACAGCGTCTGTGTGGTGCTGGGTTGCAGGTGCGCGAAGGCGACGTCGGTTGGATCGATGTAATATCTTGTGGGCAAGCCTGTTTCGAACAGAAATACCGGAGACGTGGTGTCCGCCAAGGTGATTCCGTCAAGCTCGACCCGGACGTGCCGGTGCGAGCGCAGGGCGTCGACGCGCGCATAGGGGTTGCGCGGGTGGCCGTAGATCGGTTCGTCTTCTTCGAACCAGCGCAACGGATTCCATTCGAACCGCACGGTACCGGCCAGTGGGCTGTCGCTGTCGGCGTCGAATACCCGCGCGGCGGACTCATGCGTCTGGCCGTCACCCACCAGGGAGTGCAGCCGCGACGGGCCGAACTGCACTGTCTGGGCGTGGTTTTCGTCGTGCAGGAATTCGGTGCGGACATCGGCCAGCGGAATGTAGTACTGCGGGTAGTAAGGGGCTTCCCACACGTATCGGGCGGCGGTGGTGTCGAAGACCAGCGCGTCGCCGAGGAAGCCGCGGACCCGCCGGGGCGCGGGTTCGATCCTGCCCCGCACGGCGGCCATCTGCGGATAGTCAGTCATCGTCGGCCTCCTGGCCCTTGGCGGCCAGCCCGGCCGGCGCGTGGGCGATCGCTTTGTGGATGGCGTCGGCCAGCGCCAGGGCGCTCTCCTCGGTCAATTCCAGGGCCACCCGCGCCGACGGGCCGAGCTGCGGGTTGATCACGTCGATGTTGACCGTGTGGCCGTAGGGCGCGTGGACGGGGTGGTCGACGTACACCGTCGCGCGGTTGGCGCCGAACCACCCGGTTGCGCCCTTGCCGCTGCCGTCGATCTCGACGTGTTCGGTGAGATAGGTGCACATGGCTGTTACCTAGCCTTTCAGGTGCGTGGCGAAGAATTCGTCGATGCCGCCGCCAGCCGTCCACCGCGGCCTCCGGCCGGTACGCCGGCCGGTCGACGGAGAAAAAGGAGTGGCCCGCGCCCTCGTAGGAGTGGAACTCGTGCGGCTTGTTGAACTTGTCGAGTTCGGCGTCCAGGGTGGCCACCCCCGCGGGTGCGGGGAACCGGTCGTCGAGCCCGAACAGGCCCAGCAGCGGACAGCTCAGGTTTGCGGCCAGGCGCAGGATCGGCTGCATGGTCTTGGGCATTCCCTCGGGCGGGTCCTCGACGATGAACGCGCCGTAGCAGTCCACCGCCGCGTCGAACGGCAGCGAGCATGCCGCCAGATACGCGTGCCGGCCGCCCGAGCAGTGCCCGATGACGCCGAACTTCCCGTTGGCGCCGGGCAGCGAGCGCAGCTGCTCGACCGCGCCCGCGACGTCGCCGACCAGTCGCTCGTCGGGCACCCCGCCGGCGGCCCGCGCCGCGGCGGCCGCGTCGTCGGGCGCGGCGCCCGGGGCCTCGCGCGAATAGAGGTTCGGCGCCACGGCGTGATAACCGCTGACGGCGAGCCGGCGGACGAACTCCTTGGTTTCGCGGTCGTAGCCGGGCATGTGGTGAATCCACACGATGCCTCCGCGTGACCCCGGCGCGAGCGGCACGGCCTGGTAGGCCTCGATCTCGTCGCCGCCGTGACCGGTGATGGTCACCGTCTCCGCGCGGATGGCGTCCGGGCTGGGCGCGTTCATCACGACTCCTTTGCGGGTTTCAGTGTCGCTTGTCGCGCACCTTGTAGGTCGACGGCCACGACTTTCGGGACTCGTCTCCGGTCAACGGGGTTCCCATCCCGCCGACCTTGACGGCGTAGGCCTCCTTACCCGGGCCGACCTCACGGTTGGCGTGTTCGGTGGCGAGGAAGTACAGCTCATCGATGGTGGCCTCGTCGTAGGCGACGAACGAGGTTTCCCGCGCCACATGGTCGATCCCGGCCAGCATCCGGTCGGCCAGCAAGCGCGACGCCACCGCGGCCAGACCCAGCAGCCCGAACGGAATGATCCAATAGCAGAGGAACGACAGCGGGGTCTTGGAGTCCAGGATCAACGCCGCGCCCGTCCCCGCGGGGCGTTGCGCGAGCGACGGGATCGCCGACGACACCGTCATGGCGGCGAACGTCGCGACCCACATCCAGCCGAGCGTGGTGACGATCCGGCGGAACAGCTCGGTTTTGACGACGTCGGGAGCGTGTTCGGCCGCGGCGAACTCGGCCACGAACGGCTTGCCGACCAGCATCCCGATCAGCGTCACCAGGAAGATCCCGGCGATGCTCAGCGTCAGGATCCACCGCTCCAGGAACGGCTGACTGAGCGTGAAGCTCAGCACGACGAGGATCAAAAGCGCTGCGACAGAAGCGAAATCAAAGAACTCCCAGCGCCTGCCAGCCACGCCCCCCAGGCCCAGGCCGGCGGCGGCGACCGCGAGTGCGACCAGCGCGGCGGCAGCGAAAGGAACGTTTCCGACAAGGATCCAATACACAATCCACGGCGCGAGACCGAACAGCATGCCCATGCTGGGTCAGTGTATGAGTGGCGCTTCGCGGCGTTGTCGGCGGCAGGCCCAAAGTATTGGTCCGCTGGTACCGATCGCCGTCTATTCCAGCGGCGCGATCGGCCGGTTGGTCCCCGGCGAGGTGGTCGGCTTTCTGGCCTACATCCAGTCCCGTGGGTGATCGCGGGTACCGCCGATCATCAGTGGTCGGGCCGGGCTGCGAAGTCCGTGAGGGCGAGAGCCACCAGCTCTGGGTTGTCGCACATCGGGAAATGATTGCCACGCGGTACCTTGACCTGCTGGGCATCGGGATAGTATGTACGCCAACGTTTCTGGAACCGCAGCGGATCATTGAACTGACCGAAGATCGTCAGCAGCGGCCGATCCGCAAGTCGCTCGCGCAGCCCCGCATCCAACTCCGGGTAGAGGTCATGGCTGTCACGGGCGCTGCGGAAGTAGCTGTGCCAGGCGCGCCGCGCCGAGGCGTCGATAGCCGCCCGAAATACCGCCGCATCTGACCGGCTCCAGTGGCGGCTCACGCCGAAACTGGTTGCCGCGAGACGAGGAAGCCAGCCGATGGCGGCGTCGAGGCGCCCCGCCGGTGCGCTGCCCATCAATGTGAGCATGCCGCGGAACGCGGCGCCGGTGGGCCGCCACGCGAAGCAGTTGACCGACGCGAGGGCGGCGAAGCTGTCCGCGCGCCGGCTGGCGGCGAGGAAGCCGGCGGGACCACCGAGGTCGTGCGCCACCAGCGTGGCATCACGCAAGTGCAGCTGGTCCACGACGGCCGTCAACGCGTCGGTGGCGTCAGCAAGCGTCGGCGCGGATTCGGTGCGGTCGCTGAGCCCGCAGCCGGGGGCGTCGACCGCAACGCAGCGGAAGTCGCCTTGCAGCCGCATGAGGACGTCACGCCAGACGAAGCTCCACGAACCGACATGAACGAATAACAACGTCGGACCCTGACCGATGTCGGTAAGCGCGACGCGACCCGCGCCGTAATCAACCGCGTAGGTCGGCCATGGCCAAGCTTGATCGGGGAGCCACGAGGGCCGATCGATGATGGGAAGCGTTCGCATCAGACTGCCTTTCGGTTAATGGGTGGCCAGCTGCAGCCGCATGAACTGCTGAATCCCGAGCAACCTGAACGCCAGTCGTTGTATGGGACCGAATGCGCCGCGGATCAGCGGCGCAGCGTGCGCGGCGTCGATGAATTCAGGTGCGACGGCCTGGTAGACCCTGCCGTTCAGCCGCACGGTGCATCTGCCGGCAGCGCGGACATTGCGGGTCCAGTCGGAGCGGTTGCCGAACGTCAGCGGGATGAGCACCGCCGCGCCTTGCACGCTAGCGCCCACCGACGTCACGTACGGCTCGCCGCTGCGACGCCCGACGTGATGAATCTGTGCGGCCATCGGGAAATGACGCCTTCCGGCCAGCATCGCGACAAGTGGGTTGAGTACTTTCGTCATTGGCCCCATCACCAGCCTGACGAACAGCGACGGCCCTATGGAGACGCCCGTTGGGTCGGTGGTGTGTCGATGTGGTTGTGTCGTATCGGTCATCACGGCCTCCAGTTCTCGTGCGTGTTGTCATGTGCCTTAACGGACGAGGCAGCGTTCCGGTGTGTGACGCTTCGGCTATCGGGCATCAAAAAGCTGCGCACGCAACGGTTTCAGAGTGGCTTCGTGCACGTGGACATGGACGGTCGTAATGGCGCGCTCGTCCGAGATCGTCAGGTTGATCACGCCGACGAGCTTTCGCTCGGCGAATGCAAGCACGGCGGGGCGCCCATCAACGGGTTGGGACACCAGCACCAGACCCGGTCGGCTCCAGAACCGCACCAAATTGCGAGCCACTCGAGCCGCGCCGACGACGACGAAGTCCTTGCGGGTGTCCAGTTCACCGGAGACATTGGGGTCGAGCACCGCTACGAGTTCGTCGATGTCGCCGTTCGCGCATGCCGCGATGAACCTTCTGGTGATCGCACGATGCCCGGCGGGCTCGATCGGGGCGCGCCCGCTGTCGCGGGCGTCGCAGACCTTGCGCCGCGCGCGGCTCGCCAGCTGCCGGCACGCGGCCGCTGGCCTGCCCACTGTGTCGGCGATCAGATCGAACGGCAACTGGAAGACCTCGTGCAAAACGAACGCAACCCGCTCCGCGGGGGACAGCTGTTCGAGCACCACCAGCAGCGCGAGTCGCACCTCATCGTCGAGGGTCACCCGGTCAGCGGGATCCGGGGCATCCGAAGCCATATCGCGCTCCTCACGCGCGGCCATGTCCGCCGCGCGTTCCCGCCGCCATGCTGCGGACTTGATGCGATCCAGACATAGCCGGCTGGTAACCACGATCAGCCAGCCCCGGGCATCGTCGACTCCACCCAACGGTGTTTGCACCAGCCGGAAGAAAGCCTCCTGCACAACGTCTTCGGCGGCCCCGATATCGCCAAGCATCCGAAACGCCAGGTCAATCAGGTACGCACGATTCGCCGTCCACGCTTGACCGATCTGATCATCCGACGCCATCGGGACCTCCTGATTCGCGTTGCACCTCTTTCAAAAAGGTAAGAACGAATCGCCGCCACGAAATGTGACATTTGGAGGCACCGTCACAATTCGCGCGGCTCCCGCGTCCTACTACTCACTACACGCCCATCAACCGAATGAGGTGACACACATGAGCCGCATCCCTGCCCACACTGTCGAGAATGCGCCGGAAGCATCGCGTGCCCTGTTGCAGCACGCCATCCAGTTCTCCCCGACCGGACGGCCGCTGAACTTGCACGCGCAGATGGCGCACTCCCCCGCCGTGCTCGTCGCGTACTCCGCGATACGCCAAGCCACCGCCGAGCACAACACGGTCGGCCCGAAGGTCAGCTCCGCGCTGATGCTTGCTACCGCGACAACGGTGGGCAACGACTATGTCGTCGGAATCACGAGCCGGCTTGCCGGCATGCTCGGTTGGGCCGACGACGAGGTCGCGGCGTTGCGATCGGGAGATACCTTCGGCGACAACGATATCGATGCGTTGACTGATCTCATCCGTGAGGCCGCCACCAACGCCGGCACCGTCACGGACACCACGTGGAAGGCCGCACAGGCCGCGGGCTGGACCGATCAGCAGTTGGCCGAGGCGTTCGCATATTTGGGCCTGACCGTCTTCACCGGGTACTTCCTGAACTACGCGCAAACCGAGATCGATGTCTGAACGAAAGACCGTGTGAAGGAGCCTGTCGATGAATAGCGCAACAGGATTTCAGCTTCCGCCGCGCGACGGCTTCGTCGTCACGCATTTCCTTGTCGTCGCCGACCAAGAGCGGTCGCGCGACTACTACCGCGACGTGTTCGGTGCCGAGGTTCTGCGCGAGCGCGACCCCGTGATTCTGAAGCTGGCCAACAGTTGGGTGATCCTCAACACCGGAGGGGGACCCACCGATGACAAGCCCACCGTCACACTCACAACACCGCCAGACCCCGGCACCGTCAGCGCCTTCCTGAACCTACGTGTCGCCGACATCGTCCTGGCACACCGCGAGTGGAGCGCGCGAGGCGCGCGATTCTTGACCGACCCGATCGACCACGGTTACGAAATTCGGGCCTACATCCGCGATCCCGACGGCCATCTGATTGAAGTCGGTGAGGCGCGCAGCTCCTAGCCGGGCCGGCGGGCGATCGCAAAGCCCCAATCATGCGGCGCCAGAACCACATTGCGGTCCACACCCAGCTGCTCCCACAGCGCGAACAAGTAGTCGCGGTGTGCTAGGTAGCTGTAGCGGTCGGGCCCGGACGGGCTCAGCTTGTCCGGGTCGCCCATCCCGATCATGTCGCAGGCGATCAGTCGGCCGAGCCCGTCCAGATGCGGAATGACGTTGCGCCACAAGTATGAAGACGTTGGGTTGCCGTGCGCGAAAACAATCGGGTGGCCTTCACCGAGCTCGCGGTACGCCATCCGGTGGCCATTGACAACGGCGATCTGTTTGTCTGGCTGCAACATGGTGGTCCTCCTTCGGCTGACAGACGCAGGTAAGCGCCGTTGCCCGCCCCCCTCGATTGGCCGGTGCGCAGGTAGTCGTACCCACATTCGCAGTGAGGAGGACGAGGCGTGCCGATCGAATGTGACACGCACGTGGTGCAGGTACCCGAACACATCATTCGCAGAACAACTGGGATCTAGGCGATGGTGCGCGAAGTCACGAGCACGCCGGTGGCCAACAGGAGGACGGACCGCGCGACTCGAGTCGGTGCCGCGCGGTCGCGCAGCCCGACCAGGTCGCCGATAACCGTGTACTCGGGCCGCCCCTGCGCACCGATGTCTCCGGGTGCTCCGGAGGCGCGCCGAAAACCGCCGGCGCCGCGTCACCTTGGAGCTTGTTGATCACTCCGCGATGTGGAACCGACCGAATCGATGAACAACACCGCGACGACGCCGCGACGGGCGGCCTCGTTCGCCGATACATTCGGCCCGATAACGCCTCTATCAGGTCTTTTCCCGTGCCCCCAGTCGGACTCGAACCGACACTGTGCGGATTTTAAGTCCGCTGCCTCTGCCAATTGGGCTATGGGGGCCCGGCGGCGAATCTAGCGCGTGAAACCGGAACACGCGGCATCGCATCCCGCCCGAAATTAGCCAGACGTCCAAGGTGCGGGCCCGGTGCGCAGCGATTAGTATCCGCGCGCCGGCGCGATTTCTCCCTTTCGGCGCCCGCGCTCAGATGACGTCCCGATGTCGCCCGACAGGGTCTTGTTAAAACTGCCGCCCTTGTCGTTAAGAAGCCGTAAACGACTGTAATCCCAGCTCATTGGATGGGGAACGTGGAGTTGTGGGTCGTTAGCGTTACGCCAACGCACAGCGGCCGTTACGTGAACACACAGCGATCCACACCGGGGCCGGTTCGTTCAACATAGGAGCAACAGATGTCGTTTCTAACAACACAGACTGAAGAAATGTTAGCGGCGGAGATGTTGCTGTCAGGAATCAACAGTAATCTGGCAGCGCAGAACGCGGGCGCTGCGTCGGCGACGACCGTCATCGCTCCCGCCGCCGCCGACCCGGTATCGGCCCAGCAGGCGGCGATCTTCTCGGTGTACGGCACCCAGTACCAGACAATCGCCGCCGAGGCGCAGACGCTGCTGGAACAGTATTCGCAAACCCTGGGCATCAGCTCCAACAGTTACGGCGACACCGAGGCCGTCAACGCGAGCCAGGCCACACTTGCGAGTGCCATATCTCCCGCCGCCGCTGCCGCTGCCACGCCGTCAAACACTCCGCTCGACTACCTTTCGTGGCTCCTGGGTAGCACCGGCAACGGCACCAACCCGAACATGCTTGGCGGGATATTCGGCTTGTCGAGTAACAGCGCGAACATCGGCAACATCGGTTTTGGGAACTGGGCGTCCGCGGGTTCCGACCTGCTCGGCCTGGCCAGTGGTGGCCTGCTGGACACGTCCGGCGACGCCGGTGCGGCTGCCGCGGCGGACCTGGCCACCTCGACCACGCCGGTCAGTGCCGGTGCGGGTGGCGTGACGGGCATGGGCGCGATGCCGGCGGCCGCGATGGGCCAAGCAACCATGGTCAACAAGCTCTCGGTGCCGCCGAGTTGGGCTGGTTCCACCCCGGTGGTGGGATCGAGCGCCGCGCCGCTGCAGACAGTCGGCTTGACCGCCGCCGCGCCGCAGGCCGGTACGGGAACGGTGGTGCCGGGCATGCCCGGAGTGGGGGCGATGGGGCGCAACAGCGCCGGCTTCGGCGCGCCGCGTTACGGCATCAAGCCGATCGTCATGCCGAAACCGACGGCCGTCTAGGCAGCCACGGTCACCCGGATAGACGTCGAATTCGAACAGACAAAGGGAGCGGAATACACAAATGGTGCTTGACTTTTCAGCGGTCCCCCCAGAGGTCACCTCTTCGCTCATGTACGCGGGCGCGGGCTCCGCTCCGTTCATGGCCGCCGCGACGGCATACGCCAACCTGGCCGCCGAGGTCAGCGCCACGGCCACCCAGTGGGAGTCGATCATCTCGTTGCTGACCACCGAACAGTGGACCGGGGGTGGGTCGGCCGCGGCGGCCGCCGCGGCCCAGCCCATCGTGTCCTATCTGACCGAGACGGCGGCGACACTCGAGCAGACGAGCGCTCAGGCCACCGCGTCGGCGGCTGCCTACGAGGCGGCGTTTGCGGCGACGGTGCCCCCACCGATGATCGCGGCCAATCGGACATTGCTGGCGACACTCGTCGCGACGAACGTCCTGGGCGTCAACTCGGCCGCGATCGCCGCGACCGAAGCCCAGTACGCCGAGATGTGGGTCCAGGACGCCACCATGATGGCCACCTATCAGGCCGCCTCGGCGGCGGCCGGCGTCCTTACCCCGGTGACGCCACTGACATCGACCACCAACCCGGCGGCCGCCGCGACCGTGGACAGCGCCGCGCTGGCCGCGGACTCAACGGGCGGTACGGCCCAGGCGTTGACAGCTCCCCTCACCAATGCGCCGGCCTTGGCCGCCCCCACCCTCCCCTTCACGACCGATGGCCTTCTGTCCTCGGTCGACAACTTCCTCGGCACGCCGTCCGTCTTCAATGCCATCAACGGCGGGGTGAACACGGGGGCCTGGTTCACCATGAACGCCATCCCGAACGCGGTGCAGTTGGGACGCACCCTTGGGACAGTGCAGGCGATTCCGTTCTCGTTGGCCGACTCGGTCGCGCCGGCGACCGGTGCGGCCGTGACGCCCGGCACCATGGTGGGCTCGGTGTCGGGCGCTTTGGGCGAGGCGTCCGCGGTCGGCGGTTTGTCGGTGCCGGCCGGCTGGAATGCGGCCGCCCCGGGCTCGTTGGCTTCGGCCACCGCCCCGCTCGGGGGCTCGGGTTGGACGGCCGCCGCCGAAGCGGAAGGGGTCACGGCGATGCCCGGCATGCCGGGAATGGCCGCCGCCGCCAAGGGCGCCGGCGGCTACGGCACCGGACCCCGGTACGGCTTCAAGCCGATCGTCATGCCCAAGCAGGTTGTCGTCTGACAAGCGGCCGCTGATGCGGGATGTAAGGGCGTACATGTCGCCCGTGTGCGGCGAGCAATTAACCGGCAGGCCGTAATCTATTCACAACGCGGCCACAACATCATCAATTACAACTGTTAAGACTTCGGCCAACTGAAAGCTATCGAGATAGGAGACAGCCGAGATGGCAACACGTTTTATGACCGACCCGCACGAGATGCGGGCGATGGCGGGCCGTTTCGAGGTGCACGCCCAGACCGTCGAGGACGAGGCCCGCAAGATGTGGGCGTCGTCGATGAACATC
>NZ_SCRH01000057.1 GCF_004298145.1 Mycobacterium sp. | reverse complement strand
GTCCCAGCCGTCGGCCGCGGCCTGCGCTGATTGTGTGGCTGGTTCGTCGCAGTCGTCGTCGGCCCAGGCGAGCGCAGGGGTTTCCTGCGCCGGTTGGGGGATGTTGGTGGTGGGGTCGGCTGCGGCGCCGACCATGGTGTCGTCGTCGCCGGTCATTGGGGCGCCTGGAACGGCTGCGGAGGCGCACCCGGCGTCCCGGCCGCACACATCTGCTCGAGGAACCAGCGATACATGACCGCGCCCAGCGGGTTCTGGACGTCTAGCCGAGGATCCGCAGGGATCAGCTGCCCGTTGCATTCGACGTATCCCGGCGGCGTCGGGGGCGGTGGCCCTGGGTCGGCGTGGGCCGGCGCGCAGCCCCTGGCGAGCAGTCCAACGAGCATCAGAAACCCGAGCGCATACACCGCGACGCCGTAGACGACCGCGGCGACGATCTGACGGCGGGTCACTTCTTCTCCCCGAGCCAGATCGCGCCGAGCACGCCCGCCGCGAACACCGCGGCGGCACCAGCGATCAACAGTCCGGTGAGCGAAGCCCCGCCGATGACGTATCCGGTGAGGCCGCTCAGTGTCGCGGCGAGGGCGACCCGTTCACCCCAGCCCATGCGCCTCACAGGGCACCGCCCAAAGCGGTTCCGGCGGGGTGGCGTTCCATTGCCGCGGCGATCGCCTGGCGGCGATCGTCGAGCGCGGGGGTGCTGTAGCCGTCGATGTGGTCGAGCAGGTTCGCGCAGGAACGGGCCGCCGCAGCGATATCGGAGTACAGCACCGCGCAGCGTTGCGTTGCCGGGCCATCGGGGGCGCCGGCGACGAGGAGCCGGTCGGTGCTGGTGATGAGCCGCATCGCGTGCCGCAAATGTTGGAGCGTGTGGGTTAGCGCGGTGTGTGCTTCGGTGGGGATAATGGGTGCGGACATGCGGTTCCTTCCGTTGGCTGTGCCCGTCGCGGGCAAACCATTGGAGTGGCACCGAATCACAGCTAGATAGCATCAAGGTCGTCTGCTAAGGTCAAAAACTGCGCTTGACCTGCTACAACGCTGGTGCCCCCGGCAGGATTCGAACCTGCGGCCTTCTGCTCCGGAGGCAGACGCTCTATCCCCTGAGCTACGGGGGCGCACCGGCATACCTGTTGCGCCATGGGGCTTTCAAACAAGCACGCACAGACTAGCGCATCGAGGCGGCCGCCCTGCCACCGCAATGGATTCGGGGCGAGGCCACCCCAGCCAATAGGATGGACGCTCGTGACACCTGCTGACCTGGCTGAGCTGCTCAAGACCACCGCCGCCGCGGTGTTGGCCGAGCGTGGGCTGGATGCTGCCGCGCTGCCGCAGACGGTCACCGTGGAGCGGCCCCGCAATCCCGAGCACGGCGATTACGCGAGCAACCTGGCACTGCAGCTGGGCAAAAAGGTGGGCGCCAACCCTCGCGAGCTGGCCGGATGGCTCGCCGAGGCGCTGTCACAAGCCGACGGCATCGCGTCGGCGGAGGTGGCCGGGCCGGGCTTCATCAACCTGCGCCTCGAGGCGTCGGCACAGGCGGTGGTCGTCAACAACGTCATCGACGCCGGCGATCGCTTCGGTCACTCCGACGCGCTGGCAGGCCACAACATCAACCTGGAATTCGTCTCGGCCAACCCGACCGGACCGATCCACATCGGCGGAACCCGCTGGGCCGCGGTCGGCGACGCGCTGGGCCGGCTGCTGTCCACCCAGGGCGCCGACGTGGTGCGCGAATACTATTTCAACGACCACGGCACCCAGATCGACCGTTTCGCCAGCTCGCTGATCGCCGCCGCCAAAGGCGAACCGACGCCGGCAGACGGCTACGCCGGCAGCTACATCAACGACATCGCCGCCCAGATATTGCGGAAGGCGCCCGACGCGCTGAGCCTGCCCGCGGCCGAGATGCACGAGACCTTCCGCGCCATCGGCGTCGACCTGATGTTCACCCACATCAAGGATTCGTTGCACGAATTCGGCACCGACTTCGACGTCTACACCCACGAAGACGCGATGCACACCAGCGGTCGCGTCGACCAGGCCCTCGCCAGGCTGCGCGAGACCGGCAACATCTACGAGAAGGACGGCGCAACATGGTTGCGCGCCAGCGCCTTTGGTGACGACAAGGATCGCGTCGTGATCAAAAGCGACGGCAAGCCGGCCTATATCGCCGGTGACATCGCCTACTACCTGGACAAGAGGCAACGCGGCTTCGACCTGTGCATCTACATGCTCGGCGCCGACCACCACGGGTATATCGCCCGCCTCAAGGGCGTGGCCGCCGCCCTCGGTGACGACCCGGCCACCGTCGAGGTGCTGATCGGCCAGATGGTCAACCTGGTCCGCGACGGCCAGCCGGTCCGCATGAGCAAACGCGCCGGCACCGTGCTCACGCTCGACGACCTGGTCGAGGCGATCGGTGTCGACGCCGCGCGCTACAGCCTGATCCGTTCCTCGGTGGACACCCCGATCGACATCGATCTGGCGCTATGGTCCTCCGCGTCGAACGAAAACCCAGTTTATTACGTGCAATACGCGCACGCCCGGCTCTCGGCGCTGGCCCGCAACGCTGCCGAGCTCGGCCTGACCCCCGATACCGGCAACCTCGGACTGCTCGGCCACGACAAGGAGGGGACGCTGCTGCGCACCCTCGGCGAATTCCCCCGGGTGCTCAAAACGGCGTCGTCCCTGCGTGAACCGCACCGAATCTGCCGCTACCTGGAAGACCTCGCCGGCGACTACCACCGGTTCTACGACTCGTGCCGGGTGCTGCCGCAGGGCGACGAGCAACCCACCGATCTGCACACCGCGCGCCTGGCGCTGTGCCAGGCGACCCGTCAGGTGATCGCCAACGGCTTGGCGATACTCGGCGTCACTGCCCCGGAGCGAATGTGAACGTTCATCCCGCCGGTCCTCGGCATGCCGAAGAGACCCGCCACGCCGACAGCCCGCCACGGCCGCAATCCCCCGAGGAACTGCTGCTGTTGGCGCCAAACGTATGGCCCCGCAACACGGCTCGCGACGAAGCCGGCGTCACCAGCATCGCGGGAGTCGCGGTGACCGAGCTCGCCCAGGAGTATGGGACCCCGCTGTTCGTCGTCGACGAGGACGATTTTCGTTCCCGCTGCCGGGAGATCGCGTCGGCCTTCGGAGGCGGCAACAACGTGCACTATGCCGCCAAGGCGTTTCTGTGCAGCGAGGTGGCGCGCTGGATTGACGAAGAAGGTCTGTCACTCGACGTGTGCACCGGCGGCGAGCTGGCCGTTGCGCTGCACGCCAACTTTCCGCCGGAGCGGATCACCTTCCATGGCAACAACAAGTCCGTCGCGGAGTTGACCGCGGCGGTCAAAGCCGGTGTCGGCCACGTCGTTTTGGACTCGATGATCGAAATCGAGCGTCTGAATGCCATCGCGGGCGAGGCGGGCATCGTCCAGGACGTCTTCGTTCGTCTCACCGTCGGTGTCGAAGCGCACACCCATGAGTTCATCTCCACCGCACACGAGGACCAGAAGTTCGGGCTGTCCGTGGCCAGCGGCGCGGCGCTGGCCGCCGTCGGCCGGGTATTCGAAACCGAACACCTGCGGGTGGTCGGTCTGCACAGCCATATCGGTTCACAGATCTTCGACGTCGCCGGTTTCGAACTTGCCGCGCGTCGTGTCCTCGGCCTGCTGCACGAGGCCGTCGAGCAGTTCGGTGTCGAGAAGACCGCACAGATCTCCACCGTGGATCTCGGTGGCGGACTTGGTATCTCCTACCTGGCCGCGGACGATCCGCCGCCGATGGGTGAACTGGCCGCCAAGCTGAGCGCGATCGTGAAGAACGAGTCAGCGGCCGTCGGACTGCCGACACCACGTCTGGTGGTCGAGCCGGGACGCGCCATCGCCGGGCCCGGCACCATCACCCTCTACGAGGTGGGCACCGTCAAGGACGTCGACGTGAGCGCCACCGCACACCGGCGCTACGTCAGCGTCGACGGCGGCATGAGTGACAACATCCGCACCGCGCTCTACGACGCCCAATACGATGCCCGGCTGGTCTCGCGGATCAGCGATGCGCCGGCGGAGCTGGCGCGCATCGTCGGAAAGCATTGTGAGAGCGGCGATATCGTGGTGCGCGACACCTGGGTGCCCGGCGACCTGCGCCCCGGCGACCTGATCGGGGTGGCCGCTACCGGCGCCTACTGCTATTCGTTGTCGAGTCGTTACAACATGATCTGCCGTCCCGCCGTGGTCGCGGTGCGTGATGGGCGCGCGCGTCTGGTCCTGCGCCGCGAGACTGTCGACGATCTACTGGGTCTGGAAGTGAGGTGAACTGTGCCCCGTGACGAAAAGCCGGTCGGTGTAGCGGTACTCGGGTTGGGCAACGTCGGTAGCGAAGTTGTCCGAATCATCGAGGACAGCGCCGATGACCTCGCGGCTCGTGTCGGTGCGCCCCTGGTGCTGCGAGGTGTCGGAGTGCGCCGCATCGCCGACGACCGCGGCGTTCCAATCGAGTTGCTCACCGACGACATCGAAGGGCTCGCCGCGCGCGACGACGTCGACATCGTCGTGGAGTTGATGGGGCCGGTAGAGCCGTCCCGCAAGGCCATTCTGCGCGCCCTCGAGCACGGCAAATCGGTTGTCACGGCGAACAAGGCGCTGTTGTCCATCTCCACCGGCGAATTGGCGCAGGCGGCCGAAAGTGCGCATGTCGACTTGTATTTCGAAGCGGCGGTCGCGGGCGCCATTCCCGTCATCCGGCCGCTCACCCAGTCACTGGCGGGGGACACGGTGTTGCGGGTCGCCGGCATCGTCAACGGCACCACCAACTACATCTTGTCCGCGATGGACAGCACCGGCGCCGACTACGACACCGCGCTGGCCGAAGCGAGCGCGCTGGGCTACGCCGAGGCCGACCCCACTGCCGACGTCGAGGGCTACGACGCCGCGGCCAAGGCGGCGATTCTGGCATCCATCGCCTTCCATACCCGGGTGACTGCCGACGACGTCTACCGCGAAGGCATCACCAAAGTCACCCCGGCCGACTTCGAGTCCGCCCGGGCCCTGGGCTGCACCATCAAGCTGCTGTCCATCTGCGAGCGCATCGCAGGCGACGATGGCCAGGAGCGGGTTTCGGCTCGCGTCTATCCGGCGCTGGTGCCGTTGTCGCATCCGCTGGCCACGGTCAACGGCGCATTCAACGCGGTCGTCGTCGAGGCCAAGGCCTCCGGACGGCTGATGTTCTACGGTCAGGGTGCCGGCGGCGCGCCGACCGCATCCGCGGTGGCCGGCGACTTGGTGATGGCCGCGCGCAACCGGGTGCTGGGCAGCCGGGGCCCGAAGGAATCCAAATACGCCCAACTTCCCATAGCCCCAATGGGTCTCATCTCTACACGCTATTACGTCAGCATGAACGTGGCCGACAAGCCCGGTGTGTTGTCCTCGGTGGCGGCCGAATTCGCCAAGCGCGAGGTCAGCATCGCCGAGGTGCGCCAGGAGGGTGTCGCGGACGAAGGCGGGCGACGGGTGGGGGCCCGGATCGTCGTGGTCACCCACCGCGCCACGGATGCCGCGCTGTCCGAAACCGTCGATGCCCTGGCCGATCTGGATGCCGTGCAGAGCGTGACAAGCGTGCTGCGGCTGGAAGGGACCACCCTATGAGCGCGCCGCGCACCACCGTCCATCAGCCGTGGCCCGGCCTCATCGAGGCATACCGGGACCGGTTGCCCGTCGGCGACGACTGGACCCCGGTCACCCTGCTCGAGGGTGGCACCCCGCTGATCGTGGCGACCCGCCTCTCGGAAAAGACCGGCTGCAGAGTTCATCTCAAGGTCGAGGGCCTCAATCCCACCGGCTCCTTCAAGGACCGCGGCATGACGATGGCGGTCACCGATGCGGTGGCACGCGGCCAGCAAGCCGTCTTGTGTGCCTCGACCGGAAACACCTCGGCATCGGCGGCGGCCTATGCGGCCCGCGCCGGGATCACCTGTGCGGTGCTGATCCCGCAGGGCAAGATCGCGATGGGCAAGCTGGCGCAGGCGGTTATGCACGGCGCCAAGATCGTCCAGATCGACGGCAACTTCGACGACTGCCTGGAACTGGCCCGCAAGATGGCCGCTGACTTTCCGACGATCTCGTTGGTCAACTCGGTCAACCCGGTGCGCATCGAGGGCCAGAAGACGGCCGCTTTCGAGATCGTTGACGCGCTGGGCGTCGCACCGGACGTGCACGCCCTTCCCGTCGGCAACGCGGGCAACATCACCGCGTACTGGAAGGGGTACACCGAATATCACCACGAAGGCCTGATCGACAAGCTGCCGCGGATGTTGGGCACCCAGGCGGCCGGCGCGGCCCCGCTGGTGTACGGCGCGCCGGTCAAGAACCCGGAAACGATTGCGACCGCAATCCGCATCGGTGCGCCGGCGTCGTGGACGGCGGCCGTCGACGCGCAGCAGCAATCCAATGGCCGCTTCCTGGCGGCGACCGACGAGGAGATCCTGGCCGCCTACCACCTGGTGGCGGAGTCCGAAGGTGTCTTCGTCGAACCCGCTTCGGCGGCCAGCATCGCGGGTCTGCTCAAGGCCGTCGACGACGGCTGGGTGGCCCGTGGGTCGACGGTCGTGTGCACGGTGACCGGAAACGGGCTCAAGGATCCCGACACGGCGCTGCGGGATATGCCCACCGTGACTGCGCTGCCTGTTGATCCGGTTTTGGTGGTCGAAAAGCTGGGGCTGGCCTAGTGGTGATCGCAAGCGCGGCGAAGCCGGGCGCGGCGGGTCGCCACGTGTTGGGGCTAGTGGTGATCGCAAGCGCGGCGAAGCCGGGCGCGGCGGGTCGCCACGTGTTGGGGCTGGTGGCGGCGGCGAAGGGCTGTTGGTGACATCGATGCTGCCTGCCGGGCTGGTGGCCACCGCCGTGGTGTCGGCGTCCAGCGCTAACCTCGGCCCGGGCTTTGACAGCATCGGCCTGGCATTGAGTCTTTGTGACGAAATCACCGTCGAGACAACTTCTTCCGGCCTCGTGGTCACGGTCGAGGGGGAGGGCGCCGGCCAGCTGCCGGTGGGCCCCGACCATTTGGTGGTGCGCGCCCTCGAGCGCGGCCTGCAAGCTGTCGGGGTCCGCGCCCCGGGCCTGGTGGTGCGCTGCCGCAACGCCATCCCGCACTCCCGCGGCCTGGGCTCTTCCGCGGCGGCGGTCGTCGGCGGCCTTGCGGCCGCGAATGGTCTTGTCGCACAGACGGATTGGAAACCACTCGACGATGCCCAGCTGATTCAGCTGTCGTCGGACTTCGAGGGTCATCCCGACAACGCCGCGGCCGCCGTGCTGGGCGGTGCCATCGTTTCGTGGGTCGACCGCAGCGGTGAACACCCCCAGTACGCGGCGGTGCCGCTGCGGCTTCACCCCGATATCCACTTGTACTGCGCGGTCCCCGAGGAACGCTCGCTGACCGCGGAGACTCGCGTGCTGCTGCCCGCACAGGTCAGCCATGACGATGCACGCTTCAACGTCAGCCGCGCCGCGTTGCTGGTGGTAGCGCTCACCGAACGCCCGGACTTGCTCATGGCGGCCACCGAAGATGTGTTGCACCAGCCGCAGCGGGCGCCGGCCATGCCCGCCTCGGCGGAATATTTGCGGCTGCTGCGGCGTCATAACGTGGCAGCGACGCTTTCCGGGGCCGGTCCATCGCTGATCGTGATGACCACGGCGGCCCAGTTGCCCACGGAAGCGGTGGAGTACGGGGCCACGAATGGATTTGCCCTCGTCAAGATGGCCGCCGGCGAACGAGTTCGCTGGTGCCCGGGAGTCAGCGTCGCGCGTTGATCAACAGCGTGGCCGGAGGGTTTGCTTGCTTCCGGCAGGGATGGGGGCTATCCTCGGAGCCGTCCAGCAATCGCAGCATCTGCATCCATACTGCCTTGCCGCTAGGACAACACCAATTCTTCTTGTGGACGAGGTTCGCCGTTTACTCCGCCGATCCAGGCGATCACCGTTGCAGAGTCGATGATTGGGCGCACTCGGCGATTTGCCTGAATGCAACGAACCCCCCGTATGACGTGATCAGCGGGGGAAGAAAGGAACTCCGTGACTGATACGGACCTGTTCACGGCTGGCGAAAACACTGACGCCAATCAACTGTCTAATGCCGTGACCGCAGACACTCCCGACGCGAAGAGAAACGCCTCGGGCGGTGCCTTGTCCACCATGGTGCTGCCCGAGCTCCGCGCGCTGGCTAACCAGGTCGGCGTCAAAGGGACGTCGGGTATGCGTAAGAACGAACTGATCGCCGCGATCAAGGAAGCCAGGGGACAGGCCAACGGCGCTCCCGCCAATGGCGCGAAGTCCGCTGAGGGCAGCGGCAAGTCGGACACCAAAGACACCGACACCAAAGACAACAAGGACGACAACAGCGCTGAAGCGCCGGCGGCCAAGGAAGGCCAGAACGGCGCAACAACCGGCGCTCCCCGCCGCGAACGACGCGGCGCTTCCCGCGACGCGGGATCAGCCGCGCGCGGCAACGACGAGGCCGATCGCGAGCGCGCGGGCGGCCGAGAGGGCGCAGCAGCCGGCGAGGCCGACAGCCGCGATCAAGGCAAGCAGGACAACCAGAACGAAGAGCGCGGCCAAGGCGGCGGCAGCGACCAGGATCAAGGCTCGGGCGGCCCGCAGGGGCGTGGCGGGTCGAACCAGCAGGATGACGACGGCGAAGGACGCGGGGGCCGGCGGGGACGCCGCTTCCGCGACCGCCGGCGCCGGGGCGAGCGCTCCGGGGAGGGCGGCGATGCCGAACTGCGTGACGACGACGTCGTTCAGCCGGTAGCCGGGATTCTTGACGTCCTCGACAATTACGCCTTCGTGCGTACCTCCGGTTACCTGGCCGGTCCGCATGACGTTTACGTGTCGATGAACATGGTGCGCAAGAACGGCCTGCGCCGTGGTGACGCCGTCACCGGCGCGGTCCGCGTGCCGAAGGAAGGCGAGCAGCCCAACCAGCGGCAGAAATTCAACCCGCTGGTGCGCCTGGACACCGTCAACGGCGGCTCGGTCGAGGACGCCAAGAAGCGGCCCGATTTTTCCAAGCTGACGCCGTTGTACCCCAACCAGCGGCTGCGCCTGGAGACCACTCCCGATCGGCTGACCACTCGGGTCATCGACCTCATCATGCCGATCGGTAAGGGGCAGCGTGCCCTGATCGTGTCACCGCCCAAGGCGGGTAAGACGACGATCCTGCAGGACATCGCCAACGCGATCACCCAGAACAACCCGGAATGCCACCTGATGGTTGTGCTCGTCGACGAGCGGCCCGAAGAGGTCACCGACATGCAGCGTTCGGTCAAGGGTGAGGTCATCTCCTCGACGTTCGACCGCCCGCCGTCGGATCACACCCAGGCCGCGGAGCTTGCCATCGAACGCGCCAAGCGGCTGGTTGAGCTGGGCAAGGACGTCGTCGTGCTGCTGGACTCGATCACCCGCCTCGGGCGTGCCTACAACAACGCGTCGCCGGCGTCGGGCCGCATCCTGTCCGGTGGTGTCGACTCCACCGCGCTGTACCCGCCCAAGCGGTTCCTGGGCGCCGCCCGCAACATCGAGGGAGGTGGGTCGCTGACCATCATCGCCACCGCGATGGTCGAGACGGGGTCCACCGGTGACACGGTCATCTTCGAAGAGTTCAAGGGCACCGGTAACGCCGAGCTCAAGCTGGACCGCAAGATCTCCGAGCGGCGGGTCTTCCCGGCGGTCGACGTGAACCCGTCCGGTACCCGTAAGGACGAACTGCTGCTGTCGCCCGACGAGTTCGGGATTGTGCACAAACTGCGTCGCGTGCTGTCGGGTCTGGACTCTCACCAGGCCATCGACCTGCTCATGTCGCAGTTGCGCAAGACCAAGACCAACTACGAGTTCCTGGTCCAGGTGTCCAAGACGACGCCTGGGATGGACAACGACTAGCAAATTCGGAACAACCCGAGAGCACCCGGGAATGTACGGGCGCAGCTCTCTGTTTGGGATGATGGTGGTTGACCTGGCATAATCGGGGCTCGATTATCCGCCAACCGCCTGAGGTTCGGAGTTCACGCCCGACCGTCTGATTCCTGGACGGGGGCGGGCGACAAACGATCGAAGAGGACATCATGAAAGCTGACATTCACCCCGCCTACGCGGAGACCACGGTGCTCTGCGGGTGTGGCAACACCTTCCAGACGCGCAGCACCAAGGATGGTGGCCGCATCGTCGTTGAGGTCTGCTCGCAGTGCCACCCCTTCTACACCGGCAAGCAGAAGATCCTTGACAGCGGCGGCCGGGTGGCCCGCTTCGAGAAGCGCTATGGCAAGCGCAACACCGGAGCTGCTGCCGACAAATAGCTCGGTTACCGACGCCCGAACTGTGCGCTCCGTCGCACAGGCCGGGCGTCGGTTTGCGTTTGCGGTAGTGACAGGCGACAGCGGGGCAGGAGGTGCGGCATGACGAAGCCGGTACAGACCATTGACGTGCTGCTGGCCGAACACGCCGACCTCGAGCAACGGTTGGCCGACCCCGAATTGCACAGCAATCCCGACGAGGCCCGCAAGGCCGGACGGCGCTTCGCCCGGCTCGCCCCGATCGTCGGCACCTACCGCAAGCTGATGGCCGCCCGCGACGACCTCGAGGCCGCACGCGAGCTGGCCGCCGACGACGATTCGTTCGCCGCCGAGGCGACCGACCTGGAATCGCGGGTGGCCGAATTGGACACTCAACTCACCGACATGCTGGCACCGCGTGACCCGCACGACGCCGACGACATCGTGCTCGAGGTCAAATCCGGTGAGGGCGGTGAAGAGTCGGCATTGTTCGCCGCCGACCTGGCCAGGATGTACATCCGATACGCCGAGCGGCACGGCTGGACCGTCACCGTGCTGGACGAAACCACCTCGGACCTCGGCGGTTACAAGGACGCGACGCTGTCCATCGCCAGCAAGGGCGATTCGGCCGACGGGGTCTGGTCGCGGATGAAGTTCGAGGGCGGGGTGCACCGGGTGCAACGGGTCCCGGTGACGGAATCCCAAGGCCGCGTTCATACTTCGGCGGCGGGCGTGCTCGTGTATCCCGAACCCGAAGAAATCGGTGAGGTCCAGATCGACGAGTCGGACCTGCGCATCGATGTCTACCGCTCTTCGGGGAAGGGCGGCCAGGGCGTCAACACCACCGACTCCGCGGTGCGGATCACGCATTTGCCCACCGGAATCGTCGTCACCTGTCAGAACGAGCGCTCGCAGCTGCAGAACAAGGCACGGGCGCTGCAGGTGCTGGCGGCTCGCTTGCAGTCACTGGCCGAGGAGCAGGCGCTGGCGGATGCGTCGGCGGACCGGGCCAGCCAGATCCGCACGGTGGACCGCAGCGAGCGCATCCGCACCTACAATTTCCCGGAGAACCGGATCGCGGACCACCGCATCAACTTCAAGTCACACAACCTCGATCAGGTGCTCGATGGCGACTTGGACGCCCTGTTCGACGCGCTGGCCGCGGCCGACAGGCAGAGCCGGCTGCAACAAGCATGACGTCCCGGCGACGATGCAGAGTGAAGCGATGAGGTGCGGGCACCTCCCGCTTGCGGGGGAGAGCGGGACAATCCAGCCCGGTCTGCGGCGCGCGATCGACGATGCGACGGCCACCCTCGCCGAAGCGGGAATCGATTCGGCGCGTTGGGATGCCGAGCAACTGGCCGCGCACCTGGCGGGCGTGGACCGTGGTCGTCTGGCCTTGCTCGAATCGCTCGGTGAGGATTTTTTCGGACGGTACCGCGACGCGGTGGCCGTTCGTTCGCGACGCGTGCCGTTGCAGCATCTGCTGGGGACGGCGGCATTCGGGCCGGTGCTGCTGCACGTCGGTCCTGGCGTATTCATACCGCGTCCCGAAACCGAGGCCATGCTGGAATGGGCTGCCGCGCAACAACTTGCGCGACGGCCCGTGATCGTCGACCTGTGCACCGGGTCCGGCGCTTTGGCGGTGGCGCTGGCCCACCATCGCGCCGAGCTCGGGCAGGAGGCGCGCATCGTCGCTGTCGACAACTCCGATGCCGCTCTCGAGTACGCGCGCCGTAACGCCGAGGGCACGGCGATCGAGGTGGTGCGGGCCGACGTCACGGAGCCGGGTCTTCTTCCGGAACTGGACGGACGGGTCGACTTGGTGGTGGCCAACCCACCCTATGTTCCCGACGGTGCGGTGCTGGACCCTGAAGTCGCCCAACATGATCCCCACCAAGCGGTATTCGGCGGGCCGGACGGTTCGGCGGTGATCGCACCGATGGTCCGCCTCGCCGGCCGCTGGCTGCGCCCCGGAGGACTGATCGGTATCGAGCATGACGACACCACCTCACGTGAGACAGTGGAATTGTTCGACCGCACAGGACTTTTCGAGGACGTAAAGGCGCGGCAAGATCTGACCGGCCGGCCACGATTCGTGACGGCCCGCAGGAGGATTGGCGCCAATGACTGACGTCTTTGACTGCGCCGATCCCGACCAGCGCGCACTCGGAATCGCCGCAGCGACAGGAGCTCTCAAGGGCGGCCGGCTGGTGGTCATGCCGACCGACACCGTCTACGGCATCGGCGCCGACGCCTTCAACAGCGCGGCGGTGTCGGCGCTGCTGTCGGCAAAGGGGCGGGGCCGGGACATGCCGGTGGGCGTGCTGGTCGGCTCCTGGCACACCATCGAGGGACTCGTCTACACCATGCCGGAGGGCGCCCGCGATCTGATCCGTGCGTTCTGGCCGGGTGCGCTCAGCCTGGTGGTGACACAGGCGCCGTCGTTGCAGTGGGATCTTGGCGATGCCCGCGGCACCGTGATGCTGCGGATGCCGCTGCACCCCGTTGCCATCGAGCTCCTGCGTGAAGTGGGTCCCCTGGCGGTGTCCAGCGCCAACGTCTCCGGCCGGTCCGCCGCCGTCGACGCCGACGAGGCGCGCAGTCAGCTCGGCGATCTCGTCGACGTCTACCTGGAAGCGGGGCCGCCCGAACAGGGCGCCGCCTCCACGATCGTGGACCTGACCGGTGCCACGCCGCGCATCCTGCGGCCGGGTCCGGTGAGCGGGGCGCGGATCGCCGAAGTGCTCGGTGTAGATCCGGAAACCCTGACCGCCGAGGCCTGACTGGAGCGGTTGTCGAGGTCCCAGGTTTGTGCAGTACGGTCTCGTTGGTGTCCAGCGATGTGACCAACCTTGCCGGTGGTCTGCTCGCCCTTTCTGACCGCGGCGCCGGTGTTCCGCTGCGCGAGCTGGCGCTGGTGGGATTGACCGCGGCGATCATCACCTACTTCGCAACCGGACCGGTTCGGGTGCTGGCGACCCGGCTGGGCGCCGTCGCCTATCCGCGCGAGCGCGATGTCCATGTGACGCCGACCCCGCGCATGGGCGGTCTGGCCATGTTTCTAGGCGTCGTCTCGGCCGTCTTCCTGGCCTCTCAGCTTCCGGCGCTCACCCGCGGCTTCGTATACTCGACCGGCATGCCCGCGGTCCTGGTGGCCGGCGCGGTCATCATGGGGATCGGCCTGATCGACGACCGTTGGGGGCTGGATGCTTTGACCAAGTTCGCCGGCCAGATCACCGCGGCCAGCGTGTTGGTCACCATGGGTGTGGCATGGAGCGTCCTGTATATCCCCATTGGCGGCGTCGGCACCATCGTGCTCGACCAGGCCTCGTCGATCCTGCTGACACTGGCGCTGACCGTATCGGTGGTCAACGCGATGAACTTCGTCGACGGGCTCGACGGTCTGGCCGCCGGGCTGGGACTCATCACCGCCTTGGCGATCTGCATGTTTTCGGTCGGGCTGCTCCGTGACCACGGCGGCGACGTCCTGTTCTATCCGCCCGCTGTGATCTCGGTGGTGCTCGCCGGGGCGTGTCTGGGATTTCTGCCGCACAACTTTCATCGCGCGAAGATCTTCATGGGCGACTCCGGCTCGATGCTGATCGGCTTGATGCTCGCCGCGGCTTCCACGACCGCGGCCGGCCCCGTCTCGCAGAACGCCTACGGCGCCCGCGATGTGTTTGCCCTGCTGTCACCGTTCCTACTGGTGGTCGCGGTCATCTTCGTGCCGATGCTCGATTTGCTGCTGGCGATCGTGCGTCGCACCCGCGCGGGCCGCAGCGCATTCAGCCCCGACAAGATGCACCTGCATCACCGATTGCTGCAGATCGGCCATTCGCATCGCCGCGTGGTTCTGCTGATCTATCTGTGGGTCGGCATCGTCGCGTTCGGCGCTGCGAGCACGATTTTTTTCCGCCCCCGCGACACCGCGGCGGTCATGCTGGGTGCCATCGTGGTCGCCGGCATCGCGACGGCGATCCCGCTCTTACGCCGGCGCGACGACTACTACGACGAAGGGTAGTAGTAGGGGTCTGTTCTGTGGTACGGTCCAGGTAGAACCCCAAAAAGCCGCACAGGCGACTGGTCCATCGGAGGCGAATCCGATCGGGCTGGTTCAAGACCGGCCTCGGGAGATACCCCTTGGGTGATTCGGCTGTGACGTGCGATACGCTCGGCGGGCCACCGATCAGTCGGTCGAGGGGTTCCCGTTTCACCAACCTGGGATTGAGGTGCTGCAGTGACGACACCAGCGCAGGACGCGCCGTTGGTGTTTCCCTCTGTTGCTTTCCGTCCGGTTCGGCTCTTTGCGATCAGCATCGGCATCACAGCGGTGGCGGTGCTCGCCGGCGGATTGTTCGGTCACCTGATGGTCGGTGTCTTCTTCGGGATCGGGCTGCTCCTGGGTTTGCTCAATGCGGTACTGGTGCGTCGCTCCGTTGAGTCGATAACCGCCAAGGATCACCCGCTGAAAAGGTCGATGGCGGTCAACTCGGCGTCACGGCTGGCCATCATCACGGTCGTCGGGCTGATCATCGCCTACGTCTTCCGGCCCGCGGGGCTGGGCGTGGTGTTCGGGTTGGCGCTTTTCCAGGTCCTATTAGTGGCATCGACAGCACTTCCGGTGTGGAAGAAGCTGCGCGCCGGCGACTGGGCGGAGTCCGCGGACGGTGCCGGCGGCGGCGTCATCGCAGGATCGGAAGGAACGGAAGGAAGGAACACCCCCGATGCCTGAGACGACGTTCCTGGCCGAAGCCGCGATCGAGGTTGGCGACCACAGCCACGCCACCTGGCTCGGCATGACCGTCAACACCGACACGATCCTGTCGACGGGGATCGCTGCGCTGATCGTGCTCTCGCTGGCCTTCTTCCTGCGGGCGAAGATCACGTCGACCGGCGTCCCGAGCGGCGTTCAGTTGTTCTGGGAGGCCATCACGGTCCAGATGCGCGATCAGATCGAGGCCGCGGTCGGAATGCGGATCGCGCCGTTCGTGTTGCCGCTGGCCGTTACGATCTTCGTGTTCATCCTGATCTCCAACTGGCTGTCGGTGCTCCCGTTGCAATACACCGACGCCTCCGGGCACACCACCGAGTTGCTGAAGTCGGCGGCGGCGGACATCAATTACGTTCTGGCGCTGGCTCTTTTCGTCTTTGTCTGCTACCACGTGGCCGGCATCTGGCGCCGCGGCGTCGTCGGGCACCCGCTCGCCGTGCTCAAAGGCCACGTGGCCTTCTTGGCGCCGATCAACCTCGTCGAGGAGCTGGCCAAGCCAATCTCGTTGTCACTCCGACTTTTCGGCAACATCTTCGCCGGCGGCATCCTGGTCGCGCTGATCGCACTGTTCCCGCCCTACATCATGTGGGCGCCCAACGCGATCTGGAAAGCGTTCGACCTGTTCGTCGGCGCGATACAGGCCTTCATTTTCGCGATTCTGACCATCTTGTACTTCAGCCAGGCCATGGAGATCGAGGATCACCATGACTAAAGCCACCATGAATTGTTTTGTCCCACGCACCATTACAGAGGCCTGGTAGACCCCTACCAGATATCAAGGAGGATAAGAATGGCTCTGGACCCCCAAGTCGCTGCCGCTGCACTCATCGGCGGTGGACTCATCATGGGCGGCGGCGCGATCGGTGCCGGTATCGGTGACGGTATCGCCGGTAACGCGCTGGTTTCCGGGATCGCCCGGCAACCCGAGGCGCAAGGCCGGTTGTTTACGCCGTTCTTCATCACTGTCGGTCTGGTTGAGGCGGCCTACTTCATCAACCTGGCCTTCATGGCGCTGTTCGTCTTCGCCACGCCCGTCGGCACCTAGTTCGCTGTGATGGGTGACGCGAGCCTGAGTGTTCTGGCATCCAGCCAGGTGGTGGCAGAGGGAGGCA
Source organism: Mycobacterium sp. (assembly GCF_004298145.1). Taxonomy (GTDB): domain Bacteria; phylum Actinomycetota; class Actinomycetes; order Mycobacteriales; family Mycobacteriaceae; genus Mycobacterium. The sequence continues at coordinate 10,651 of NZ_SCRH01000057.1, read as the reverse complement.
ACAACTTCCTTGTTCCCAACGGCACCTTCTTCTTCGTGCTGGCCATCTTCCTGATCGTGCTGGCCGTCATCGGTACATTCGTCGTGCCGCCGGTCATGAAGGTGTTGCGCGAGCGCGACGCGATGGTCGCCAAGACGGCTGCCGACACCAAGAAGGCGGCCGAGCAGTTCGAAGCCGCCCAGGCCGATTACGAAGAAGCCATGACGGAGGCCCGAGTGCAGGCGTCGTCGTTGCGCGACAACGCGCGCGCCGAGGGCCGCAAGGTCATAGAAGACGCGCGCGCCCGGGCCGACCAAGAGGTGATGTCGACGTTGCAGGTGGCCGCCCAGCAATTGAAGCGGGAAAGGGACGCCGTGGAGCTGGATTTGCGTGCCAACGTGGCCTCCATGTCGGCGACGTTGGCCAGTCGAATCCTGGGTGTCGACGTCGCCCCCGCTGCAGCGACCACATCCGCAACCAAGACATCCGGACGGTAATTACGTATGTCGACTTTCATCGGCCAGTTGGTGGGCTTTGCGGCCATCGTGTTCCTGGTGGTGCGTTTCGTGGTGCCGCCGGTACGTCGGTTGATGGCCGCGCGGCAAGCCACGGTGCGCCAACAATTGGAGGACGCAGCCGCGGCGAGCGATCGGTTGACCGAGTCGACCACCGCCCATAGCAAGGCCGTGGAAGACGCCACGGCGGAATCGAAACGGGTTGTCGGAGAGGCGGAGTCGGACTCCAAACGCATCACCGAGCAGCTGGGGGCGCAGGCCGGTGTCGAGGCGGAACGCATCAAATCACAGGGCGGCCGCCAGGTCGACCTGCTGCGTACCCAGTTGACCCGTCAGCTCCGTCTGGAACTCGGTCACGAAGCGGTGCGCCAGGCCGGCGAGTTGGTGCGTAACTTCGTCGCTGACACCGCGCAGCAATCGGCCACCGTGGATCGATTCCTGGCCGATCTCGACGCGATGGCGCCCGCAATCACCGATGTCCAATATCCGCTGATGATCGAGATGCGCTCGTCGAGCCGTCTCGCGCTGACCAACCTGTCGGAGCGGTTCGTCGCCATCGCCAAAGGCCTTGACAACAAAGGACTTTCCACCTTGTCCAGTGAACTGGTCGCGGTGGCTCAGATGTTGGATCGCGAAATCGTCATCACGCGGTATCTCACCGTGCCCGCCGAGGACGGGGCTCCCAGGGCCCGATTGATCGAGCGGTTGTTCACCGGCAACGTCGGTGACCCCGCCCTCGATATTCTGCGCTCAGCCGCCTCGGAGCGGTGGTCGGCCAACTCCGACCTCATCGCCGCCCTCGAGCACGTGTCGCGGCAGGCGTTGCTCGAAGTCGCCGAACGTGAGGACAAGGTCGACGAGGTCGAAGAACAGCTGTTCCGGTTCTCGCGCATTCTGGACGCGCAACCGCGACTGGCCATCTTGTTGGGCGACTACGCCGTTCCGGTGGAAGGCCGGGTTGGGCTGCTGCGCAAGGTGCTCGACAGCGCGAACACCGGGGTCAACCCGATCGTGGCCGCACTGCTGACCCAGACGGTCGAACTGCTCAGGGGCCGGCCGGCCGAAGAGGCGATTCAGTTCCTGGCAGAGGTCGCGGTGGCGCGCCGCGGCGAAGTCGTCGCGCAAGTCAGTGCGGCAGCCGAACTGAGCGACGCTCAGCGCACCCGCCTCACCGATGTGCTCAGCCGCATCTACGGTCACCCGGTGTCGGTGCAGCTGCAGATCGATTCCGAACTGCTGGGTGGGTTGCTCATCGCCGTGGCTGACGAAGTCATCGACGGGACACTCTCATCCCGTCTGACCGCAGCCGAGGCTCAGTTGCCCGACTGACCAAGACAGAGCAATCACGAACTTATTCCGACACACGCGATACGAAGATCAAGTAGGAAGACGAAAAGCCATGGCCGAGTTGACAATCTCCGCTGATGACATTCAGAGCGCCATCGAGGAGTACGTAGGCTCTTTCACCTCCGACACCTCCCGCGAAGAGGTCGGTACCGTCGTCGATGCCGGTGACGGCATCGCCCACGTCGAAGGCCTGCCGTCCGTGATGACCCAGGAGCTGCTCGAGTTCCCCGGCGGCGTGCTCGGCGTCGCGCTCAACCTCGACGAGCACAACGTCGGCGCGGTGATCCTGGGTGACTTCGAGAAGATCGAAGAGGGGCAGCAGGTCAAGCGCACCGGCGAGGTCCTCTCGGTCCCCGTCGGCGACGGGTTCCTGGGCCGCGTGGTCAACCCGTTGGGTCAGCCGATCGACGGCCAGGGCGACATCGAAACCGACGTCCGGCGCGCACTGGAGATCCAGGCTCCCTCGGTGGTTCAGCGGCAGAGCGTGAAAGAGCCGCTGCAGACCGGGATCAAGGCCATCGATGCGATGACCCCCATCGGCCGTGGCCAGCGCCAGCTGATCATCGGCGACCGTAAGACCGGCAAGACGGCGGTCTGCGTGGACACCATCCTCAACCAGCGCCAGAACTGGGAGACCGGCGACGAGCGCAAGCAGGTGCGCTGCGTGTACGTGGCCATCGGGCAGAAGGGCACCACGATCGCCTCGGTCCGGCGCTCCCTCGAAGAGGGTGGCGCGATGGACTACACCACCATCGTCGCAGCGCCGGCCTCCGACTCGGCCGGGTTCAAATGGCTTGCGCCCTACACGGGTTCGGCGATCGCCCAGCACTGGATGTACGACGGCAAGCACGTGCTGATCGTCTTCGACGACCTGAGCAAGCAGGCCGAGGCCTACCGCGCGATCTCGCTGCTGCTGCGCCGCCCGCCCGGACGCGAGGCCTACCCGGGTGACGTGTTCTACCTGCACTCAAGGCTTTTGGAGCGTTGCGCCAAGCTTTCCGACGAACTCGGTGGCGGCTCGATGACCGGCTTACCGATCATCGAGACCAAGGCCAACGATATCTCGGCTTACATCCCTACCAACGTCATCTCGATCACCGACGGGCAGTGCTTCCTGGAGTCCGACCTGTTCAATCAGGGTGTGCGGCCGGCCATCAACGTCGGTGTTTCGGTGTCGCGCGTAGGTGGCGCCGCGCAGATCAAGGCGATGAAGGAGGTGGCCGGTTCGCTGCGTTTGGACCTGTCGCAATACCGCGAATTGGAATCCTTCGCCGCCTTCGCCTCTGACCTCGACGCGACGTCGAAGGCCCAACTGGACCGCGGTGCACGGCTGGTCGAGCTGCTCAAGCAGCCGCAGTACCAGCCCATGCCCGTTGAAGAGCAAGTGATTTCGATCTTCCTCGGTACCGGTGGTCACCTGGACTCTGTGCCCGTGGAGGACGTTCGGCGCTTCGAAACCGAACTGCTGGACCACATCCGGGCCTCCGAAGAGAAGATCCTGTCGGGGATCCGCGACACCCAGAAGCTCTCCGACGAGGCGACCGAAGAACTCGAGAAGGTCATCAAGAACTTCAAGAAGGGCTTCGCCGCGACCGGCGGTGGATCGGTGGTGCCCGACGAGCATGTCGAGGCGCTCGACGAGGGCGAGTTGGAAAAGGAATCGGTGAAGGTCAAGAAGCCTGCGCCGCAAAAGAAGGCAAAGAAGTAGCAACGTATGGCTGCCACACTTCGTGAATTGCGCGGACGCATCCGCTCGGCTGGGTCGATCAAAAAGATCACCAAGGCCCAGGAGTTGATCGCGACGTCGCGTATCGGGCGGGCGCAGGCTCGGCTCGGCTCCGCTCGGCCGTACGCCTTCCAGGTCACCGCGATGCTCACCACGCTGGCCGCCGAGGCGGCCCTGGATCATCCATTGCTCGTGGAGCGGGCCGAACCGAAGCGTGCGGGTGTGCTGGTGGTGACGTCCGACCGTGGTCTGTGCGGCGCCTACAACGCGAGCATCTTCCGCCGCGCGGAGGAGCTGTTTTCCTTGCTGCGGGAGCAAGGAAAGACACCCGTGCTGTACGTCGTCGGCCGTAAAGCCCTGAATTACTACAAGTTCCGCAACTGGGACGTCATCGGATCCTGGACGGGCTTCTCCGAGCAACCGCAATACGAGAACGCCGCCGAAATCGCCGAGACCCTGGTCGATGCGTTCATGCTGGGCACCGGCGACGGGGACGAGAGCCAGTCTGACGTCGAGGGCGTCGACGAGTTGCACCTCGTTTATAGCGAGTTCAAGTCGATGTTGTCGCAGTCGGCGGTCGCCCACCGAATCGCCCCCATGGTGGTCGAATACGTCGAGGAACAGCCCGAAGTGCGCACCTTGTATTCGTTCGAGCCAGATGCGACAACGCTTTTCGAGTCGCTGCTGCCGCGTTACCTGACCACCCGCATTTACGAGGCGCTGCTCGAATCCGCGGCATCGGAGCTGGCCTCGCGCCAACGCGCGATGAAGTCGGCCACCGACAACGCAGAAGACCTCATCAAGGCCCTGACGCTGATGGCGAACCGCGAGCGGCAGGCCCAGATCACCCAGGAGATTAGCGAAATCGTTGGTGGCGCAAACGCGCTCGCCGACGCCCGCTAGGCAGCACCACGAGGAAGCGAAAGAAATTATGCCTGCTACGACAGCAACCGACGAGAAGTCCACGAAGTCGGCCAAGAGCGACACCAGCGGCCGGGTGGTACGGGTCACCGGACCGGTGGTCGACGTTGAGTTCCCCCGGGGTTCCGTGCCGGGGTTGTTCAACGCGTTGAATGCGGAGATCACCTTCGAGGAACTGGCGAAGACGCTCACGCTCGAGGTCGCCCAGCACCTCGGGGACAACTTGGTGCGCACCATCTCCCTACAGCCCACCGATGGCCTGGTGCGCGGTGTCGAGGTGACCGATACCGGTCGTTCCATTTCGGTGCCCGTCGGCCAAGAGGTCAAGGGACACGTGTTCAACGCCCTGGGGCACTGCCTGGACGAGCCGGGCTACGGCGAGGATTTCGAGCATTGGTCGATTCACCGCAAGCCGCCGCCCTTTGAGGAGCTGGAGCCTCGCACCGAGATGCTCGAGACCGGCCTGAAGGTCGTCGACCTGCTCACCCCTTATGTGCGTGGTGGCAAGATCGCGCTGTTCGGCGGTGCGGGCGTGGGCAAGACGGTGCTCATCCAGGAGATGATCAACCGTATTGCCCGCAACTTCGGCGGTACTTCGGTGTTCGCCGGGGTGGGGGAGCGCACCCGCGAGGGCAACGATCTCTGGGTCGAGCTGCAGGAAGCCGACGTTCTCAAGGACACAGCGCTGGTGTTCGGTCAGATGGACGAGCCGCCCGGCACCCGTATGCGAGTGGCGCTGTCCGCGCTGACCATGGCCGAGTGGTTCCGCGACGAGGCGGGCCAGGACGTGCTGTTGTTCATCGACAACATCTTCCGGTTCACCCAGGCCGGTTCGGAGGTGTCGACGCTGCTCGGTCGTATGCCGTCGGCCGTGGGTTACCAGCCCACGCTGGCCGACGAGATGGGCGAGCTGCAGGAGCGCATCACCTCGACCCGCGGCCGGTCGATTACCTCGATGCAGGCGGTCTACGTGCCCGCCGACGACTACACCGACCCCGCGCCGGCGACCACCTTCGCGCACCTGGACGCCACCACCGAGCTGTCGCGTGCGGTTTTCTCCAAGGGCATCTTCCCCGCGGTGGACCCGCTTGCGTCCAGCTCGACCATCCTCGACCCGGGGGTAGTCGGTGACGAGCACTATGCCGTCGCGCAGGAGGTCATCCGGATCCTGCAGCGGTACAAGGACCTTCAGGACATCATCGCGATCCTCGGTATCGACGAGCTGTCCGAAGAAGACAAGCAGCTCGTGCAGCGCGCGCGACGCATCGAGCGGTTCCTGTCGCAGAACATGATGGCGGCCGAGCAGTTCACCGGTCAGGCGGGTTCGACGGTTCCGCTGAAGGAGACCATCGAGGCATTCGACCGCCTGACCAAGGGCGAGTTCGACCATGTGCCCGAGCAGGCCTTCTTCTTGATCGGTGGCCTGGACGACTTGGCCAAGAAGGCAGAGACCCTTGGCGCCAAACTCTAACTTGCAGCTGCGCCGCAACGGGGTCGCGAGCTATCGAAGGGGTCTGTGGCATGGCCGAATTGAACATTGAGATCGTCGCCGTCGACCGGAAGATCTGGTCGGGTGAGGCAACCTTTCTGTTCACCCGCACCACCGTCGGTGAGATCGGCATCCTGCCCCGCCACATCCCACTGGTCGCGCAATTGGTCGACGACGCAATGGTGCGCGTCGAAAGAGAGGGCGAAGACGATCTACGGATCGCGGTGGATGGCGGATTCCTGTCGGTCACCGAGGAGACGGTGACCATCCTCGCCGAATCCGCCGAGTTCGAGTCGGAGATCGACGAGAGCGCCGCCAGAGAGGCTTCTGAGTCGGACGATCCTCGTATCGCCGCCAGAGGGCGCGCGAGGTTGCGCGCCGTTGGCGCGATCGACTAACCGCCGATGAGCGCGCCCATGGCCGGCATGGTCGTGCTCGTCGTCGTCCTGGCGGCCGCGGTCGTTGCGCTGAGTTATCGGCTGTGGAAGCTGCGCCAGGGCGGCACGGCGGGGATCATGCGAGACATTCCCGCCGTGGGTGGTCACGGCTGGCGTCACGGGGTGATCCGTTACCGCGGCGGCGAAGCCGCGTTCTACCGGCTCTCCAGTCTGAGATTGTGGCCGGATCGACGGCTGAGCCGGCGAGGCGTGGAGATCGTGGCCAGGCGGGCGCCCCGCGGCGACGAGTTCGACATCATGACCGATGAGATTGTCGTCATCGAACTGCGTGACGCGACCCAGGATCGCAGGTCCGGCTATGAGATCGCGTTCGACAAGGGCGCTTTGACCGCGTTCTTGTCTTGGCTGGAATCGCGTCCGTCGCCGCGTTCACGCCGGCGCACCATCTAGGACGTACACCAAACGCTTTGCCGTCTCGGCTAACTCGTGACGGATTCCCCGCCGCCCGGCTTCCAGAGCACATCGCCATCGGGATTGGCCACGCGCGACAGGATGAAAAGTAGATCCGAAAGGCGGTTCAGGTACCTGGCGGGCAGGGTGTTGACCTGCTGCGGCGCGGCATCGACCGCGGCCCACGCCGAGCGCTCGGCTCGACGCACCACGGTGCGGGCGACGTGCAAATACGCCGACAACGGCGAACCACCGGGCAATATAAAGGAATTCAACTTCGGCAACGACTCGTTATATGTGTCACACCAGTTTTCGAGTCGATCGATGTAGGGCTGGGTGACCCGCAGCGCCGGATATTCGGGGTTCTCGACCACCGGAGTGGACAGATCCGCGCCGGCGTCGAAGAGGTCATTCTGGATCTGGCGCAACACGGCCGTGAGCTGTTCGTCGGGCTGACCGACGGCGACGGCGACGCCGATCACCGAGTTGGCCTCGTCACAGTCGGCGTAAGCGACCAGGCGGGGGTCGTTTTTGGGGACCCGCGAGAAGTCACTCAATCCCGTGGTGCCGTCGTCGCCGGTCCGCGTATAGATGCGAGTCAGGTGTACTGCCATGAGCAAACGGTACTGCGGGGCGTGAAGGGGGTGAGACTTGGCTCGATTGCTTGGCTCCTCCTCACTCCGCTGCGCGGAGCGCGTCGTCGCCAAGCTGGCTCGATTGCTTGGCTCCTCCTCACTCCGCTGCGCGGAGCGCATCCTCGCCAAGCTGGCCGACTGACAAGCCGATACCGCTTCACTAGACTGACGCGGATGGCTGAGCGATTCGTGGTGACCGGCGGCAACCGGTTGTCAGGCGAAGTCGCGGTGGGGGGCGCCAAGAACAGTGTGCTCAAGCTGATGGCAGCGACGTTGCTGGCCGAAGGCACCAGCACCATCACCAACTGCCCCGACATCCTCGATGTGCCGCTGATGGCGGAGGTGCTGCGCGGCCTGGGCGCAACCGTCGAACTCGACGGCGACGTCGCCCGAATCACCTCTCCTGATGAGCCGAAATACGATGCCGACTTCGCGGCGGTGCGACAGTTCCGGGCTTCGGTCTGCGTGCTGGGGCCGCTGGTCGGCAGGTGCAAGCGGGCCCGCGTCGCCCTCCCGGGCGGCGACGCAATCGGGTCACGGCCGCTGGACATGCACCAGGCCGGCCTGCGCCAGCTGGGCGCGCAATGCAACATCGAGCACGGATGCGTGGTGGCACAGGCTGATACGTTGCGCGGCGCGGAGATCCAGTTGGAGTTTCCGTCGGTGGGGGCGACCGAGAACATTCTGATGGCCGCTGTTGTGGCCGAGGGCGTCACCACGATCCACAACGCCGCACGCGAACCCGATGTCGTCGATCTGTGCACGATGTTGAACCAGATGGGCGCTCAGGTCGAAGGCGCGGGTTCGCCGACGATGACCATCACCGGCGTCCCGCGGCTGCACCCGACCGAACATCGCGTCATCGGGGATCGCATCGTCGCCGCCACGTGGGGCATCGCCGCGGCGATGACCCGCGGAGACATCTCGGTGACCGGCGTTGATCCGGCGCACCTGCAGGTCGTGCTGCACAAGCTGCACGACGCCGGCGGCACGGTCACCCAAACGGAGAACAGCTTCCGGGTGACTCAGTACGAGCGCCCGAAGGCCGTCAATGTGGCGACCCTGCCGTTTCCCGGATTTCCCACCGACTTGCAACCAATGGCGATCGCCCTGGCGTCGATCGCCGACGGCACGTCGATGATCACCGAGAACGTATTCGAGGCGCGCTTTCGGTTCGTCGAAGAAATGATCCGTCTGGGTGCCGACGCCCGCACCGACGGGCACCATGCCGTCGTGCGCGGGCTGCCGCAATTGTCGAGCGCGCCGGTGTGGTGTTCGGACATTCGGGCCGGCGCGGGCCTGGTGTTGGCGGGGCTTGTCGCCGATGGCGACACCGAGGTCCACGACGTCTTCCACATCGATCGCGGCTACCCGTTGTTCGTGGAGAACCTGGCGATTTTGGGAGCGGAGATCGAGCGGGTAGAGTAACCAAAGTCAGTGCCCCACAAGCGCGGTCACCAACGCGAAGGTGAGCGAAAGCGGGGCCTTGACTCCTTCACTGGATTGGTACTAGCCTGGCACGGCTGCTCCCGACACGGTCTCTGGAAGACCAAAACTGGGAGTTGACTCCACTGCCTGACTTGTATTAAGCTGGCAGGGTTGCCCCAAAACGGGCGAAACAAGTGTTGTTTGAGAACTCAATAGTGTGTTTGGTGTTTATTATTTGTTGTTGTTTTTAGCCATACCTAACACCCCCCGTGTGTGGGTATGGTAATTTTTGATGCCAGTTATTTGGTGTCTTTTTGTTAGGTCAGATTTTCTCTGATTGTAAATTCACCTCGTTTGTCGAGGAGTTTTTGTTTGGAGAGTTTGATCCTGGCTCAGGACGAACGCTGGCGGCGTGCTTAACACATGCAAGTCGAACGGAAAGGCCTCTTCGGAGGTACTCGAGTGGCGAACGGGTGAGTAACACGTGGGCAATCTGCCCTGCACTTCGGGATAAGCCTGGGAAACTGGGTCTAATACCGGATAGGACCTTCAGACGCATGTCTTTTGGTGGAAAGCTTTTGCGGTGTGGGATGGGCCCGCGGCCTATCAGCTTGTTGGTGGGGTGATGGCCTACCAAGGCGACGACGGGTAGCCGGCCTGAGAGGGTGTCCGGCCACACTGGGACTGAGATACGGCCCAGACTCCTACGGGAGGCAGCAGTGGGGAATATTGCACAATGGGCGCAAGCCTGATGCAGCGACGCCGCGTGGGGGATGACGGCCTTCGGGTTGTAAACCTCTTTCACCATCGACGAAGGTTCGGGTTTTCTCGGATTGACGGTAGGTGGAGAAGAAGCACCGGCCAACTACGTGCCAGCAGCCGCGGTAATACGTAGGGTGCGAGCGTTGTCCGGAATTACTGGGCGTAAAGAGCTCGTAGGTGGTTTGTCGCGTTGTTCGTGAAATCTCACGGCTTAACTGTGAGCGTGCGAGCGATACGGGCAGACTAGAGTACTGCAGGGGAGACTGGAATTCCTGGTGTAGCGGTGGAATGCGCAGATATCAGGAGGAACACCGGTGGCGAAGGCGGGTCTCTGGGCAGTAACTGACGCTGAGGAGCGAAAGCGTGGGGAGCGAACAGGATTAGATACCCTGGTAGTCCACGCCGTAAACGGTGGGTACTAGGTGTGGGTTTCCTTCCTTGGGATCCGTGCCGTAGCTAACGCATTAAGTACCCCGCCTGGGGAGTACGGCCGCAAGGCTAAAACTCAAAGGAATTGACGGGGGCCCGCACAAGCGGCGGAGCATGTGGATTAATTCGATGCAACGCGAAGAACCTTACCTGGGTTTGACATGCACAGGACGCGTCTAGAGATAGGCGTTCCCTTGTGGCCTGTGTGCAGGTGGTGCATGGCTGTCGTCAGCTCGTGTCGTGAGATGTTGGGTTAAGTCCCGCAACGAGCGCAACCCTTGTCTCATGTTGCCAGCGGGTAATGCCGGGGACTCGTGAGAGACTGCCGGGGTCAACTCGGAGGAAGGTGGGGATGACGTCAAGTCATCATGCCCCTTATGTCCAGGGCTTCACACATGCTACAATGGCCGGTACAAAGGGCTGCGATGCCGCAAGGTTAAGCGAATCCTTTTAAAGCCGGTCTCAGTTCGGATTGGGGTCTGCAACTCGACCCCATGAAGTCGGAGTCGCTAGTAATCGCAGATCAGCAACGCTGCGGTGAATACGTTCCCGGGCCTTGTACACACCGCCCG